>CAWBTB010000011.1:0-25135 GCA_963791605.1 uncultured Actinomycetota bacterium
ATACACGTCGCTCTGCGCGACCTTGGTCGCCCCGATCAGCGCCGCGAGCGCCTCCGCGCCCGGCTTGTCCGCGGGCGTCTGGTAGTACACGGTCGTGGTCGTGAAGTCCTGCTTGTCCGCATCGGCCGCGGCCACCGCAGCGCCCGGGAATCCGGCGTTCACCAGTGTGTCGCGGGTCGCCGTCGCGAAGCCGGTCGCCGTGGTCCCGTTCAGCACGAACACGGCGTAGGAGGTGTCCAGTGCCGGCTTGGTGGCCGTCGGCGTCGGCGAGGCCGTCGGGACCGGCGCCGAGCCGAAGCTGATCTTGTCCATGGCCACCATCGCCCCGAAGATGCCGACGCCGATGAGCACCACCGTCGCGACGGCGGCCCAGAGCAGGACGAACCACGCGTGCATTCCGGGGTTCTCGGCACGGTGGGCGCCGACGCGTCCCTGCGAATGCGGGATCACGTCGAATCGGTCGCGTGCGGATTCAGGCATTCCACGATGTTATCCGGCGCGGCCCTGAGGATCGCTCCACGCGCGGGCGCGCTCGCGCAGGCGAGGGCGCGCCTCCGCACGGCGGACGCCGGTCAGCCCGCGGACGCGGCAGTGCGATCCGCGCGGCGCTGCGCCGCCTCGTCCCGGATGCGGCGCAGCCGGCGCACCAGGAGGGGATCCTGGGCCAGTGCCTGCTCCCCGTCGATCATCCGGTCCAGCAGCTGGTAGTAGCGCGCCGGAGTCAGCTGCAGCTCGGCGCGGATCGCCTGCTCCTTGGCGCTGGAGTGCCCCGGCCGGCGCGACTCGAAGGCCAGGATCACCCGGTCGCGGTCGCTGAGGAGGTCGGTCACCCGATCAGCGTACGTCCGCGACCGGATCCGGCCGCGGCGACGCGCGGACCCGAGGACGCCGCCGGCCCGGGTTCGCGGGAGAATGGATGCGAACCCCGGGAGGATCCATGTCGCACCCCGTGACCAAGACCGACGCCGAATGGCGGGCAGAGCTCGCCCCGCAGCAGTTCGCCGTGCTGCGCGAGGCCGCGACGGAACGCCCGTGGACCGGCGAGCTGCTCGACGAGAACCGCGCGGGGCTGTACACCTGCGGCGCGTGCGGAGCGGAACTGTTCCGCAGCGGCACCAAGTTCGACTCCGGCTGCGGCTGGCCGAGCTTCTACGAATCGGTCCGGCCCGAAGCGGTCGAGCTGATCGAGGACACCACCCTCGGGATGGTGCGCACCGAGGTCCGCTGCGCGAACTGCGGATCGCACCTCGGGCACGTGTTCCCGGACGGCTTCGGCACTCCGACCGGAGATCGCTACTGCATGAACTCGATCGCGCTCTCGTTCCAGCCCGACGCGGGTCCATCCGGCGACGGCGGCGCATGAGCGCCCTCGAGGCCGTCCGCGCCCGTCAGTCCTGGTCGAAGGTCACGCCCGAGGCTCCGAGCCGCGAGGAGCTGCTGCCGCTCATCGCCGCCGCGGGCCGGGTGGCGGACCATTCCGCCCTGCAGCCGTGGCGGCTCATCGAGCTGCGCGGCGAGGATCGCGTGCGGCTGGGCCGGGCGATCTCGGTGGTCCGGCAGGAGCGCGATCCGTCGACGAAGCCGCTGCGGGCCTCCCTGCTGATCGCCGTCGTGGTCAGCTGCAAGCCCAGCGACAAGGTGCCGCGCTGGGAGCAGGAGGCCGTGGCCTCCGGGGTCGCGCACACGCTCAGCCTGCTCCTCGACGAGGCCGGCTGGGGGGTGATCTGGCGCACCGGGGACTACACCCGCAGTCCCGAGGTCGCCGCCCTGCACGGGCTCGGCCCGGACGAGGCGCTGCTCGGCTGGCTCTACGTGGGCGGCAAGCCGAGCCGCTCCCCCGGCACCCGCCGGCCCGTCGACGCCGAGCAGCTGCTCACCGCCCTGCCGCAGTGACCGGTGCCTCCGGGCTCCGCGAAACGGATCCGGCTACGCGGGCGTGCGAAGGACCCGCCGCCGCCACGGCAATGCGACCAGCACGGACAGCACCGCCGCCAGCACCATCAGCACGACCTGCCACGGCGCCGGCCCCGATTCCGGCGGCCAGACCACATCGATGAGCACGGAGACGACGAGCTGACCGAGGACCGCGCCCAGGCCCATCAGCAGCACGCCCGTCCGCGCCACGATGATCACGCCGAGCAGGATGTACGCGGCGCCGAGCAATCCGCCGAGGTAGAGCCAGAGATCGCCGGGGAACGCCACTGGGAACGGTGCGCGCGCGCCGGTGCCGAGCATGCTGACGCCCGCCGCGACGGCGAGCACGAGGACCCCGCCCAGGAAGCTCATGAACGTCGCACCGAGCGGCGACGCGATGCGCTGTCCGAGCCGTCCGTTCACGGCCGACTGGAACGCGATCCCCGCGCCGGTCAGGAGCGGCAGCACGAGCATCCACAGCGGCGCACGGGCCAGCACGTCCCCGCCGAGCGAGACGCCGACGGCCAGGAGCGCGAAGAACCCGCCGAGTAAGCGGCCCGCCGTGATCGCGACGACCCCGGCCGGTCCGAACCCGATCCGGTCCAGCAGCAGTCCGTGCAACGTCTGCCCCGCGACGACGCCGACCGTGAACAGCGACACACCGAGAATGCCGGCGACCAGGCCCTGGGTCGAGACCGTGAGCGCACCGCAGGCCCCGCCGAGCAGCATCCACCAGGGCGCGCGGCCGGTGCGGATCCCGCTCCAGAGGCGTCCGAGACCGGCCCGCCCGGAACGCGTGAGGAGCACCGGCAGGCAGAGCAGCATGAGGCCGACCGCGAATGACACGAGGCCCGCGAGGATCCCGTTGTGGATCCGCACTCCGAGCTGGCCGTTGACCCGCGCCTGGATCGCCGTCATCGCACCGATCGCGACGGCCCCGGCGAGGGCCGGCAGCGTCCCGCGGCGCCGTCCCGACCGCTCCGGATCCGTCACCGTACGAGCCTACCTGCGGTCCGGATCCCGGCTTTCCCGCCCCGACGTCGGTGGTCGGCGGTACGCTCCACGCATGTGCGCGAGCTACGGACTGGATCCGCGTTTCAGCGATCAGCAGCTCATCGAAGAGGCCGACGACGAGGTGATGGAGGGCATCCGCGCCTGGGCGCGGCGCAACGCCGACGAGGCGTTGCGGCCGACCGGCCGGATCCTGCGCAATCTCAACCCGATCGTCGTTCCGGGGGAATCCGCTCCGGCGCTCGAGCTCGGCTGGTGGGGTTTCCTGATCGACGGCAAGCCTTCCCGCTTCCCCTCGATCAACACCCGCTCGGAGCGGCTGCAGGATCGACCGGCGGGCCTGCGCGGCCGGGCGATCGTCCCCGCCACGCGATGGTTCGAGATGCAGAAGCCGGCCCGCGTCTGGCACGCGTTCGGCCTGGACGGCGCCCTGTTCGGGATGGCGGCGGTGACGCAGCGCGGTCGCACCGAGGACGGATCCTGGTTCACCTGCTACTCGATCGTGATGCAGCCCGCGCCGGAGCACCTGGCCGGGATCCACGACCGCTCGCCGGTGCTGCTGCCCGCGGACTTCGCGGCGGACTGGCTGGCGGGAGCACCCACCACCGAGCTCATGGACGAAGCGCTGCTGGCCTCGTCCGACGCGTCACGACGGGTGCGCAGCGCGGCCCTGACATCGGCGCCCTGAGCGGCTGCGCCCGGCCTCACGCCTGGTGCACGATCTCGCCTCCGACGACCGTCGTCTCGACCCGCGTCGCCGCGAGTTCATCGAGACTGCAGCGCAGCGGGTCGGTGTCGAGGACGATGAGGTCGCCGAAGCTCCCCGGCGACAGATGCCCGGCGTCCTCCCAGCCGATGGCGCGTCCGGCGCTGCGCGTCCACATCTCGAGCGCCTGCTCACGCCGGACGACCTGCGCGGCGCCGTTGTTGGTCCGTCCGCTCGCGAAACGGTGATCCTGCGCCAGCCGCATGTGCTCGAACGGGACATCCTTCGGCCCCCAGTCCGAGCCCAGCCCGACGGTGCTGCCCGCGGCGAGCCAGGAGGCGAGCGGGACGAGATCCGGAAGAACCGTGTCCCCGATCCGCTCGAGCAGGATGTCCCCCTTGCCCCAGACGAAGCTCAGGGACGTCGTGACGAGCATGTTCAGACGGCGGTACTGCGCGATCTGCGCCGGCGTGATCACGTATCCGTGCTGCATCAGCCATCCGCGCGACGGGATGTCGAGTTCGTCGGCGAGCCGTTCGAGCACATCGAGGGTGACCTTGTGGTCGCCCGGGCCGCCGTTGACCCAGTTCGCGCGGAGGCCGTGCTCGGCGCAGAAGCGGGCGAAGCGCTCCTTCTTCGCACCGCTGATGAACTGCCGTCCGCGCGTGGGGCGCCCGTACGGATCCCGGTACGGCTCCAAGGTGTGGAACAGCCCGGCCCAGCACGGACCGCCCTCGGACAGCGTCGCCCCGTCCACCCGGTAGCGGTCGCGCGGCGCGGTCTCCGCGTCGCGCGCGAGCCGCAGCGCGAGCTCGAGGCTGCCCTCGAATTCGGCCATGCTCTTCGGCTGGTAGGGCGGAACCGCGTACGACTCGACCTCGAGCGCAGCCTTCACCCGCAGGCGGAAGGCGGGATCCTCGCTGAGCGCCTGATACGCCTCGACATGCGCCGCGGTCATGTTGTGCGCCTCGTAGATCGTGGTGACGCCGGTCGCGAGACACCGGCGCGCCGCCTCCTTCGTCGGGGCGAGCAGGTCTCCCGGGTACATCGGCGGCAGTTTGCTCGCCAGCTGCGTCCAGAACGGGTCGAACGTGTAGTAGTTGTTCACCGACCCCCGCAGCACACCGGTCAGGCTGCCCTCGCCGTCCTTGTCCAGCCACACGTCGCACACCCGATCGGGGATGTCGTCGGTGAGCGAGAGCTGGCGCAGCCCCGGGGTGTTGAACGCGACGACGTTCGGCGTGCGCGGAGCCCACGCGACGATCGCGATCGGGTGCCGGGTCGACGCGCGGTCGAGGACGTCCCTGGTCGGCATGGTCCGTTCCTCGAGGTCCGTGTACCAGCCGTCGAGGAAGTAGTAGGGCACGCCGACGGGCGTGCCGATCAGCCACTCGCCCTCGGGGGTCGAGGCCGCGGCCGCCGCGAACCGGGAGACGATGTCGGAGAAGTTCCTGGCGTCGGAGAGGTCCACCTTGCCCGCGGAGCGCGTCGCGAGGTGCATCATGTGCGGATGGGTGTCGACCAGCCCCGGCATGGCGACGCGGCCGCGCAGATCGAGCCGCGGGACGTCCGGGTTCCGGACGGCGAGCTCTGCTGCGCCGACCGCGACGACGCGGCCCTCCTCGATCAGCACGGCTTCCGCGGGGGCGGGCCCGTCCTGCATCGTGAGTATCGTTCCGCCGTGCACCAGAAGACGACCCGCGGCTGGCTTCGTCTGCATCATGACCCTCGCTTCCGGCATGCCTCGTGCGGGCATCATCGCCTCGCCGCACTCACTCTCGCCCGGCTCGCCGGGCGGAGACAATCACCGCGCGCACACTGCGGACCAGCGGGCAACAGGTCTGCACGCTCGGACAAGAAGCACCCGGAGGTGCGGAATCGGAGCCTCCTGCCGGACTCGAACCGGCCACCTGCGGTTTACAAGGCCGCTGCTCTACCAGATGAGCTAAGGAGGCGAGGAATGGCCCGAGAGCCGCTCTCAGCGTAGCAATCCGACGCGCGGCCGGGCGCCGGCGCCGAAGACGCCTACTTCGTGGCCGTGGGCGTCGGCGTGGGGGTCGGGACGGAGGTGGGCGCCGGCGTGCCGTAGTAGGCATCGCTCGCGACCGAGAGCACGAACTGGCTGAACTCGGCGGCATCGGTGAGCGAGCCGGCGTAGGCCTGTCCGTTCACGACGATCGTGGGGGTCCCGGTGAGCACCAGCTTCTTGGATCCGGGCAGCGGTCCCTCCGCGGCGCGCGTCGTCGCGTCCTTGACCCAGGACGCGTACGTCGACTCGCCGATGCAGTCCTTCACGCTCTTCGCGTCCTTCACGCCGCTCGAGGCGGCGAGGTCCGCGAGCTCCGCGTCGGTCTTGCCATCGCTGTCCAGCTTCGGCTGGGCGGTGAGCAGCGCGTGGTTGTACGCGTAGAACGCGTCGGGCTGCGTCGAGGCGACGCACGCCGCGGCCGAGGCGGCGCGCAGCGAATACTTGGTGCCGTTCGAGTTCGCCGTCAGCAGCGCGACCGGGTGGTAGGTGACGGTCGCCGCATCCTGGTCGATCCACGTCGCGAGCTGCTTCGCGTTCGCGCGCTCGAAGTCGCCGGCGCCCGGGGACAGGTAGTCGACGTAGATGTGGATGTCGACCGTCCCGGCGGTCGCCGTCGGGGACGGCGTGGGCGAGGCCGGCAGCGCGGGATCCGCGGTTCCCGCGGTGCTCGGGGTCGGTGACGACGTCGGGGCGGATCCGCTCTTCGCGGCCGCCAGGTCGGACTTGGTCACGACGACGCCGTCGTCGTGCAGGTGGGAGGGTGTCATCGCCGGCTTCGACACCGCGGAGCCGACGGCCCAGGCCACCGCGCCGCCAGCGGCACCCACCACGACGATCGCGGCCAGTGCGATGATCACGCGGCGCACGAGGCGCGCGCGGGACTGCTGGGCGTTGACCTGCTGGGCTTTCTCCCTCACAGCCGCACGCGAATGCGGGGGCGTGGGGACGTTCGGCGTTTCGTCGCTCGACATCGTTCCTCTTGATTCCTGGGGGACGGGCATCCCCTGAGCGCCTCTGCGGATACGCGCGGCGCGGCACGGTTCCGATGCTAGCCAGGCAGGCTGAGAAATGCCCAGACGGGCGCTGGCCGGAACCTGCGAGCGCCGCGGAGGCGTCGTGACGGTGGACCTGCCCGACCCCGCATGTCATACTGAACCCGGCCCGATGGCGGGCCACGGCGGTTCACACCGTCGCT
The DNA here is from genome assembly GCA_963791605.1 of uncultured Actinomycetota bacterium. Taxonomy (GTDB): domain Bacteria; phylum Actinomycetota; class Actinomycetes; order Actinomycetales; family Microbacteriaceae; genus Microbacterium. The sequence goes on from CAWBTB010000011.1 coordinate 6,856, forward strand.
TCCTCACTACGGATCGTCCGGCACGTACCTGCCGGTGAAGGAGAAGACAATGGCAACTGTGACCTTCGACGAAGCCACCCGGCTCTACCCGGGAGGCACGCGCCCCGCGGTCGACAAGCTGAACATCGAGATCGCCGATGGCGAGTTCCTGGTTCTGGTCGGCCCCTCCGGTTGCGGAAAGTCGACGTCCCTGCGCATGCTCGCCGGCCTCGAAGAGGTCAACGCGGGCCGCATCCTGATCGGCGACCGCGACGTCACGGACGTCCCGCCGAAGGACCGCGACATCGCGATGGTGTTCCAGAACTACGCGCTGTACCCGCACATGACCGTCGCCGAGAACATGGGCTTCGCCCTGAAGATCGCCGGCGTCGGCAAGGAGGAGCGCGCCCAGCGCGTCCTCGAGGCCGCGAAGCTGCTCGACCTCGAGCCGTACCTCACCCGCAAGCCGAAGGCGCTCTCCGGCGGTCAGCGTCAGCGCGTCGCCATGGGCCGCGCCATCGTCCGTCAGCCGCAGGTGTTCCTGATGGACGAGCCGCTGTCGAACCTCGACGCCAAGCTCCGCGTGCAGACCCGCACCCAGATCGCGTCGCTGCAGCGCCGCCTGGGCGTCACCACGGTCTACGTCACCCACGACCAGACCGAGGCGCTGACCATGGGCGACCGCATCGCGGTCCTCAAGGACGGTCTGCTCCAGCAGGTCGGAACCCCCCGTGACCTGTACGAGAAGCCGAACAACGTGTTCGTGGCCGGCTTCATCGGCTCGCCGGCGATGAACCTGTTCGCCGCCGACCTGGCCGAGGGCGGCGTCCGCTTCGGCACCGAGGTCGTCCCGCTCGACCGCGACACGGTGGGCCGCGCGAACGGCTCGCAGGTCACCGTGGGCGTGCGACCCGAGGACATCACCGTCGGCCCCGCCGACGGCAAGGGCCTCTCGGTCGTCGTCGACCTCGTCGAGGAGCTCGGCGCGGACGGCTACCTCTACGGGCACACCGAGATCAACGGCAAGCGCTCCGACCTCGTCGCGCGCGTCGACGGCCGCAACCACCCGAACGCCGGCGAGACGGTCACGCTCGCGGCGAACCCGGGCCACGTGCACGCCTTCGACAACGAGTCGGGCGAGCGCCTCAACGACAAGCCGGTTGTCGCCTCCTGACACCCTGCACGCGGCGCGGCGGACTCCGGTCCTCCGCGCCGCGTCGTGTTTCCCGGACCGAGCGATGGCGGAGAGGCTCCCATGAAGGACGCGCTGACCATCACCGCGAGCGCGGTGGATCCCGGCCTGCTGTCGCTGCCCTGGTCGCTGCCGCTCGCGAAATGGCCGTCCCACGTCATCGTGTCGCTGCCGAAGGGCCTCTCCCGGCACCTGGTGCGCTTCGCCGACCTGTCCGGATCCGTCATCGCCGTCAAGGAGACGACGGAACAGATGGCGCGCCGCGAGTACGAGATGCTCGGCAACCTGGCCCGCCTCGACGTGCCGTGCGTGTCGAGGGTCGCGGTGATCGCCGGCCGCGTGGACGACAAGGGGGAGCAGCTGCCCGCCGCGCTGGTCACCTCGCACCTGCGCTTCTCCATGCCGTACCGTGCGCTGTTCACCCGGGTGCTGCGCCCGGACACGGCCACCCGGCTCGTCGACGCCCTCGCGCTGCTGCTGGTGCGGCTGCACAACGTCGGCTTCTACTGGGGCGACGTGTCGCTCTCGAACGCGCTGTTCCGCCGCGACGCGGGGGCGTTCGCCGCCTATCTCGTGGACGCCGAGACAGGTGAACTGCACGAGACCGGCCTGACCGACGGGCAGCGCGCCTACGACCTGGATCTCGCTCGCACCAACATCGCCGGCGAGATCATGGACCTGGCCGCCGGCGGACGGCTGGAGCGCGGCGTCGACGCCGTGGCGATCGCGGACGGCATCGTGTCGTCGTACCGGGCGCTCTGGGACGCGCTGACGGAGCACGAGTCGTTCGCGGCCGGCGAGGCGTGGCGGATCACGGAGCGGGTCGAGAGGCTGAACGCGCTCGGCTTCGACATCGGCGAGATGTCGATCCAGGCGACCGCCGACGGCACCCGGGTCGAGATCGAGCCGAAGGTCGTCGACGCCGGGCACCACCAGCGCCGGCTGATCCGGCTGACCGGACTCGACGTCGAGGAGAACCAGGCCCGGCGTCTGCTGAACGACCTGGACGAGTTCCGCGCCCGGTCCACCAAACAGTGGGCGGACGAGGAGATGTACGCCCACGAGTGGCTCACCCGCGTCTTCGAGCCGGTCGTGCGGGCGATCCCCTACGACCTGCGCGCCAAGCTCGAACCTGCGGAGGTGTTCCACCAGGTGCTCGAGCACCGCTGGTACATGTCCCAGGCCGAGGGCCGCTCGGTGTCGCTCGCCGAGGTGCTCACCTCGTACATCAACGACGTGCTGCGGCACCGCCGCGACGAGGCGACCATCATGGGCCCGCCCACCGAGACGATGTCGCTGCCCGTGATCACGGGATCCGTGCCGCTCGACGACGACGACTCCGACGTCGACTGGCGCGACCTGGTCTGACCCCTTTGACCCGGAGGGGTGGGGACGGTCAGTAGCCGACGGTGAAGCGGTCGCGGCGGTGGGCGCCGGTCTCGATCTCGTCGACCACGGCGATCGCGAAGTCGGCGCCGGAGATGAACGAGTTGCCCTCGGCGTCGCGCACCACCACGTCGCCGCCGTCGCGGTAGGTGCCGGTGCGCTCGCCCGCGGCCCACGGTCCGAACACCTCGGCGGGGTGCACGAGGAACCAGTCCAGCCCCGGGCCGGAGGCCCGCAGCAGGGCGAGCGAATCGACGCCGACCTGCGCCTCGTGCTTGTACTCCTCAGGGAAGTCGAGGTCGATCAGTCGCGGACCGCCGGGGGCGGACAGGCTGCCGCCGGCGCCGCCGACGACGCCCAGGCGGGTCGTGGTCCCGGACAGCTTCGCGATGAGCGAGGCGAGCACATCGAGCACGGCGTTCTCCATGTCGCCGCGCGGGCTGAGCGCAGAGACGACTGCGTCCGCCCCGTCGAGCACGTCGCCGAGCGAGTCCAGATCGCGCACGGACGCCTGCACGTTCACCGCGCCCTCGACCGGGTCGGACGGGACCGAGCGCGAGACGGAGACCACCTCGTGCCCGCGGCTCACAGCCTCCTGGACGATGTGGCGACCGACGTAGCCGGTTCCTCCGATGACGACGATGCGGGCCATGTGCGTTCCTTCCGTTCCTGGACTGGGTACGAGAGGTGCAAGGATCGCGTCCACGCGACTATTCCGCGCGGACGCGATCCTGCGTCATCCTGCACACGGGGACAAGCCCGGTGCGCTCGGGATCAGGCCTTCGCCGCGCGGGTGGTGGCGACCTGGTAGAGCGCGACCGAGGCCGCGATGCCCGCGTTCAGCGACTCCGTGGCCGCGGAGATCGGGATCGAGACGATCTGGTCGCAGGTCTCGGTGACCAGACGCGACAGGCCCTTGCCCTCGGATCCGACGACGATCACGACGGGACGGTCGGCGAGCTCGAGCGCGGGCAGCGAGACGTCGCCGTCGCCGTCCAGGCCGAGCACGAACACGCCCTGCTTCTTGAACTCCTTGAGCATGTTCGTCAGGTTCGACGCGAGCGCGACCGGGATCCGCGCCGCGGCTCCCGCGCTGGTCTTCCAGGCCGCGGAGTTCACGCTCGCGGAGCGGCGCTGCGGCAGGATCACGCCGTGCCCGCCGAATGCGGCCGTCGAGCGGATGATCGCGCCGAGGTTGCGCGGATCCGTGATCCCGTCCAGCGCGACGAACAACGGCGTCTGGCCGCGGTCGATCACCTGCTCCAGCAGGTCCTGCGGGTGCGCGTACTCGTACGGCGGAACCTTGAGAGCGACCCCCTGGTGCACGCCGTCGAACCCGGCCATGCGGTCCAGCTCCTGCCGGGTCACCTCGAGCACCGGGATGTCCCGGTGCCGGGCGATCGCGAGCATCTCCTTCACCCGGTCGTCCATCTCCACGCGCTGCGCGATGTACATCGTGGTGGCGGGGATCTTCGTACGCAGCGCCTCGAGCACGGAGTTGCGCCCGGTGACGGTCTCGGTGTCGTTCGAGGTCGCCGACGAGGACACCCGGCGGTTCGGGTTCGAGTTCTGCGGCTTCTGCCTGGACCCTGAGCCCGCAGAAGGGCGGCCCTTGCCGCCCGCCGCGGCATAGCGTTCCTGGGCGGCCTTGCGCTTGCCGGCGACGTGCCACGCACGATCCTCGGCCTTCGGGGTGTTCCCGCGGCCCTCGAGCGCCTTGCGGCCGAGGCCTCCGGTGCCCTTGGTGGCGCCCTTCTTCTTGCTGTTGCCCGCTCCGGGCCTTTGCGGCTTAGCCATCGATACTCCAATGAGTTCCGTCTGGAGTGTCCTCCAGGGTGATGCCCGCCGCACCGATCGCATCTCGGATGCGGTCGGCGGCGGGCCAGTCCTTGTCTGCGCGCGCCTGGGCGCGCTGCGCGATCATCGCCTGCACGAGGGCGTCCAGTGCGGTGGTGGTCTTCGTGTCGGATCCGGAAGCCTGCCACTCGGGGGCGAGCGGGTTGATGCCGAGGATCAGGGTCATGTCCTGCACGTCGGACACATCCTGACCCGCCTCGGCGATGCGACCCGAGTCCATATGCGCGTTGCCCGAGCGCACGGTCTCGTGGATCACGGCGAGCGCACGGGGCACGTTGAGGTCGTCGTCCATCGCCTCGGCGAACGCGGGCGGGAGGCCTTCCTTGTGCTCCGACCAACCGGCCGGAGCCACGCGGGCGCCGCGTTCCAGGAACGTGCGGATCCGCCCCAGCGCCGCCTCCGCCTCCGTCCACGACGAGTCCGAGAGGTCGAGGGCCGAGCGGTAGTGCGCCGCCGCGAGGGCGTAGCGCACCACGAGCGGGTCGTGCTGGGCGAGCACGTCGGCGGCCAGGGTGAAGTTGCCGAGCGACTTCGACATCTTCTGCCCGTCGACCGTCACCAGGCCGTTGTGCACCCAGTACCGCGCGAACGCGTCGCCTGCCGCGGTGGACTGCGCCAGCTCGTTCTCGTGATGCGGGAAGCGCAGGTCGAGGCCGCCGCCGTGGATGTCGAATTCGGGACCGAGGTAGCGGCGCGCCATCGCCGAGCACTCGATGTGCCAGCCCGGTCGGCCCCGGCCCCACGGCGCATCCCAGATAGCGTCTGCGGGCTCCTCCGGCTTCGCGCCCTTCCAGAGCGCGAAGTCCTGCGGGCTGCGCTTGCCTCGCGGGTCGGCGTCCTCTGCGGCCTCCATCGCGTCGACCGATTGGTGGGTGAGCTCACCGTAGGACGCCCAGGAGCGCACGTCGAAGTACACGTCGCCGGATCCGTCGTCCGCCGGGTACGCGTGGCCGCGGTCGATGAGCCGCGCGATGAGCTCCTGCATCTGCGGGATCGAGGCGGTCGCGCGCGGCTCGTAGGTCGGCGGCCGGATCCCGACCGCGGCATACGCGGCCGAGAACTCCTGCTCCATGCGGTACGCGAGCGCCCACCACGGCTCGGCGGCCGTGGCGTTCGAGAGCACCTTGTCGTCGATGTCGGTGACGTTGCGCACGAACGTGACACGTCCGTAGCGGTGCTCCAGCCAGCGCCGCAGCAGGTCGAAGCTCAGCGCCGCCCGCACGTGCCCGATGTGCGGGCCGGACTGCACGGTGGGTCCGCACACGTAGATCGTCACGTTCGAGGGATCGAGCGGGACGAAATCGCGCAGTTGCTGCGTGCGCGTGTCGTGGAGGCGGATCGTCACCGCTCAAGCCTAGCGGGGCTCCCCCGCCCCCTCCTGGGTGCGTCTGTTTCTGCGAAACGGTCGCCTGGAGGCCGGTGAAGCGACCGTTTCGCAGAAACAGACGGAGGGGGAGCCGCCGTGCGGCACGGGGCTCAGGGCCGCAGCAGGATCTTGCCCTCGCGTCCGGCGCGGAGGTTCCCCTCCGACGCCTCCGCGATCCGCTCGAACGGCAGGATCGCCGACACCGGCAGCGTGAGCACCCCCTCGCGGATCCGCCGCAGCAGCTCGCCGAACAGCGCGCCGCGCTGCTCGGCCGGCATCGCGGCGGAGACCTTGGATCCCCAGAAGCCGCGCACCGTGAGCTGCTTGAAGATCACGTCGCCGGAGGAGATCCGCATGGTCGGCGACTGCATGGCCCCGAACACCACGAGCAGTCCGCCCTCGCCCAGCATCGCCGCGATCTGCCCGCTGCCCTCGCCTCCGACGGAGTCGATGCCCGCGCGGATCGAGGCGCCCGCGGCGAGGGAACGGACCTGGTCCTGCCAGTCGTCGGCGTCCGTCGCGACGACGTTCCCGACGCCCTGCGCGGCGAGCTCGGCGACGCCTTCTGCACGGCGGACCAGACTGACCACGTGCACCCCGCGTGCGGCGGCGAGCTGGGCGACCATGCGGCCGACCGCGCCGTTCGCGGCGTTCTGGATCATCCAGTCCCCGGGCGCCAGCCCGAGCGAGTCGAGCACACTGATCGCGCTGAACGGCATGGATCCGAGCTGCGCCGCCTGCTCGTCCGGGATGTCGTCCGGCACCGGGATGAGCCCGGCGGCCGAGGCCAGCACGTACTCCGCCCAGGCGCCGAAGGAACCGGCCGCGGTGACACGGCGCCCGAGGAGCGCGGCGTCCACGCCCGCTCCGACCGCGTCCACCACGCCGACCGCCTCGGTGCCGGATCCGGCGGGCAGCTCGGGCTTGTACCCGTACAATCCGCGCACGGTGAGCAGGTCGTGGTTGTGCACGCTGGCGAGCAGCACCCGCAGGCGCACCTGTCCCGGGCCGGGCTCGGGCAGCGGCACCTCCTGCACCGACAGGACTTCGGCGGGATCCCCGAAGGAGGAGTGGACGAGTGCGCGCATGGAGGATCCTCTCGGCGTCTGCGGATCGCGGCGGATCACCGCGACTCCCAGCGTAGGCACCGCGAAGCGGTGACGGACCGGATCCGCGAGATCGGCGAGGCGCTGCTCAGCGCACCGCGTGCACGAGCGCGACCGCGGTCACCGCGATCCCCTCGCCACGACCCGGGAACCCCAGCCCGTCGGTGGTGGTCGCCGAGACGGCGACGGGGGCCCCGCCGAGAGCGGCGGACAGCGCCTGCTCGGCCTCGCCCCGGCGCGCGCTGAACCGCGGACGGTTGCCCTGGAACTGCACCGAGACGTTCCCGATCGCGAACCCCGCCTCGGCGAGGATCTCAGCGGTGCGGGCGAGGAACACGTCGCCGCGCGCGCCCGCGTACTCCGGGTGCGCGGTGCCGAAGTGCTGACCGATGTCACCGAGTCCCGCAGCTCCCAGCAGCGCGTCCACGATCGCGTGCGCGACCGCGTCGCCGTCGGAGTGCCCCTCCAGCGCCGGCTCCCCGGGCCAGTCCACGCCAGCGAGGCGGAGGGTGCCGTCCGCGGCGAAGGCGTGCACGTCGGTGCCGATCCCGATGCGGGGGACGACGGTCCGGGATGCTGGGGCGGAGAGGATCATGCGGGCGCGCTCCAGGTCGTGCGGGGTGGTGATCTTGAGGGCCTCGTCGGATCCGGCGACGAAGCGCACCGCTCCCCCGGCCGCGGCGAACAGCGCGGCATCGTCGGTGTAGTCGATGTCCTCCGCCGCGGCCCGCGCGTACGCGGCCAGGAGCTCCGTGCGCACGAAGCCCTGGGGGGTCTGCGCGGCGACGAGTCCGGAGCGGTCGACCGGGGCGACGACCGCTCCGCCCTCGACGCGCTTGAGCGTGTCCACCACGGCCAGTGCGGGGATCACGCCGATGCCGGGCTCGACCTGCGCGGCCACCGCGGCGAACTGGGCGGCGGGGGTGAGCGCACGGGCCGCGTCGTGCACGAGGACGATGTCGATGTCGTCCGGGAGCGCGGCGAGCCCGGCCGCCACCGAGCGCTGGCGCGTGTCGCCGCCGTGCACGACCTGCGCGCCGCGGGCGCCGGCCATCCGCGCTGCCTCGTCCGCGAATCCGCGCGGCACCACGATGACCACCCTCGCGGGCCCGGCGGCGTATGCGCCGTCCAACGCATGCTGCAGGATCGCGCGGCCGTCGACGTCGACGAACGCCTTGGGGGCGCCTGCGGCGAGACGGGTGCCGGATCCGGCGGCCACGACGATCACGGCGGTGCGTGCCAGGGTCTGGGGCGGGAGCGGGACGGTCACTTTCTCACGTTAGCGCTCGAGCATCGCGCTCCCCGACTCCCGAGCGATCTCGATAACCCCTTCCCCATTGAGTACTTGATCTGATACAGTACTTGACATGAACGATGACGCCTTCTCCGCGGACCTCCTGCGCGGGCACACCGACACGATCGTGCTCGGGATGCTCCGCTCCGGGGATCGCTACGGCTTCGAGATCTACAAGAGCATCCGGGATGCGGCCGGAGGCGATCACGAGATCAAAGAGGCCACCCTGTACGCGACGTACCGCCGTCTGGAGAAGGACGGACTGGTCGAGTCGTACTGGGGCGACGAGACGCAGGGCGGCCGTCGCAAGTACTACCGGATCACCGACGCGGGTCGCGCGGTGTACCGGAGCAATGTGGCGGCCTGGATCGCCACCCGCCGCGTGATCGACACGCTTCTGGAAGCGAAGGACTGAACTCATGAACACCGACATCCACCGCCTCCTGGACGAGGCCTTCGCCGGGATCGAGATGACCCCGGCCGCGCAGGACCTGAAGGAGGAGATCCGGGCGAATCTCGCCGCCCGGATCGGCGAGCTGGCCGCCGCCGGCGTCTCCCCTGAGGAGGCCGCACGCCGGGCCGTCGCCGAGCTCGGCGACGTCCGCGCGCTGCTGGACGACGAGGCTCCCGCGCACGAGCTCGGCTTCCCGTCGCTGAGCGATCGCCACAGGGTGCGGCCGAAACCGGGATTCGTGGTGCGGGCGGTGCTGCTGAGTCTGCTCGCCGCGGCCGCTCTGGCCGGGATCCTGCTCGTGATCCTGCTCGGACATCCCGCCTCCCCCGCGGCGGTCGCCGGGCTCGCCGCGGTGGCCGCCCTGGCACTCGGGATCGTCACGGCCGATGCGCTGCTGCAGGAGACCACGACCAACCATCCGCTGCCTGCACGCAGGGCGACCGGGTTCGGTCTCGCCACGGGCGGCACGCTGCTGGCACTCGGCCTCGGCGGGGCGTTCGCCCTGGCGGCGGATCAGCTGTGGCTGGTGATCCTCGCGGCCGTGCTGCTGGTCGCGTCGATCGCACTGTTCTCCTACCTCGGCGCGACGCAGACCAACCGGCACAAGGCCTGGCTGCGCGGCGCCGCCCGGCAGATGCCGCCGAACCGCTTCGAGACCGAACCGGAGACGGCAGCACGCTTCGGCATCTACACGGCCGGAGTGTGGCTGGCGACGCTCGCCGTGATCGTCGTGCTCGTCTTCACGGTGGGCTGGTGGTGGGCGCCGGTGGCGTTCGTCGGCGGCCTCGCCGCGATGATGCTGCTCCTGGCCCGCATGCTCTACGCACCGCGCAGCGGCGACCGCCGCTGACCGGTCCGGCGGATCGGTCCCCGCGACGGGTCTGATCCGCCCTCCCCACACGCAGAAGACCCTCAGAACGGAAGGGATGCTCGTCATGCCCGCAGAACACGGAAACCACGACAGTGCCATCGTCGCCGAACACCTCGTCAAGGAGTACCGCGGTCGCGGCCGCAGGCCCGCCGTCCGGGCCCTGGACGGCCTGAGCTTCGCCGTCCCGGCCGGACGCGTGTTCGGGCTGCTCGGCCCGAACGGCGCCGGCAAGTCCACCACGGCCAAGATCCTCACCACCCTGTCCCGTCCCACGTCCGGACACGCCCGCGTGGCCGGGTACGACGTGTCGACCGCGCCCGGCGCAGTGCGCGCCGCGATCGGCTACGTCTCGCAGGGCACGGGGACGGATCCGAACCTCACGGCGACCGAGAACCTCGAGATCGCCGGCCGCATGCGCGGCCTCAGCGGCCCGCAGGCCAGGGCCCGCACCGCGACGCTGCTCGGCGAGTTCGGGCTCGCCGAGGCGACCCGGCGCCCGGTACGCACCTTCTCGGGAGGCATGCGCCGGCGCCTCGACGTCGCCGCAGCCCTGGTGCACCGCCCGCGCGTGCTCTTCCTCGACGAGCCCACGACAGGACTCGACCCCGAGGCCCGTGCGGCCATGTGGGCCGAGATCCGCCGGCTGTCCGGCGAGGAGGCGCTCACCGTCGTGCTCACCACCCATTACATGGAGGAGGCCGACCGGCTCGCCGACGAGCTGCTTCTGGTCAACCGCGGACAGGAGGTCGCCCAGGGCACACCGGATGAGCTCAAGGCCGCCCTGCACGGAGACGCGGTGCGCGTCACGCTCGTGGAGCCGGATCCGATCGCGGTGCGCGCAGCGGTCCGCGCGGTCCCCGGCCTCCGCGACGTGCTCGTCGAAACCGCCGGCGTCGACGGACTGCTGGTCGCCCGTGCCGACGACGCCGCCTCCGCGGTCGGCGCGGTGATCGCCGCCCTCGACGGCGCCGGGATCCGCTACGGCCAGGTCGCCGCTTCCCACCCCACCCTCGACGACGTGTACCTGCACTTCGTCGGCCACTCGTTCGGCGACGCCCCGGCGCCCGCCCTTACGGAAGAAGTCGCAGCATGAGCGCGCTCACCCTCTCCCCGTCCGTTCCCGCACGCGGCTCCGCCCGCCCCGGCTGGTTCACGCAGACCGGGCAGGTGCTGCGGCGCTGGTCGATCGTCTCGATCCGCCAGGCGTGGGGACCGGTGATGAGCCTCATCCAGCCGATCATCTGGATCCTGCTGTTCGGCCAGGTGTTCCGCACCCTGGGCGCGCTGCCGCAGTTCGGCGGGCACGGCTACGTCGACTACCTGGTACCGGGGATCCTGATGATGACGGTGCTGTATTCCGGCGCATGGGCCGGCACCGGCTACATCGACGACATCGATTCCGGCGTGATGGATCAGTACCTGACGTCGCCTCTGCACCGGTCGGCGATCATCGCCGGACAGCTGCTGCAGCAGCTGATCATCAACGTGCTGCAGTCGCTCGTGGTGCTCGGGATCGGCTGGCTCGGCGGGGCCCGGTACCCTGGCGGCGTCGGCGGCATGCTCGTCGCGCTCGGCGTGGCGACGCTGCTCGCCACGATCTTCTGCTGCGCGTCGACGGCCGTAGCGCTGACGGCGCGCAGCCAGATCGCGCTGATCAGCCTGTCCCAGCTGATCGTGCTGCCCGCGACATTCCTGTCCACCACGATGATGCCCGCGACCGCGATGCCGGACTGGGTGCAGAACGTGTCGCAATGGAACCCGATGACCTGGGCCGTGGAGCTCGGGCGCGGCGGACTCGCCGGCGCATACCCGGGTCAGGGCTGGTGGCAGGCGGGAGGCCTGGCATTGCTGGCCGTGCTGGCGTTCGCGTGGGCACTGCGGGCGATCCGCAGCTACCAGCGCTCGATCTGAACGCCCCGCAGGCGCGAAGAAGGGGTGACTGCCCGATGACAGTCACCCCTTCTTCGCGGAACTCAGGAGGCGAGGACCTCGTCGAGCATCGCTCCGGCCTTCTCCTCGTCGGTCTTCTCCGCGAGCGCGAGCTCGGAGGTGAGGATCTGACGGGCCTTGGCCAGCATGCGCTTCTCGCCCGCGGACAGGCCGCGGTCCTGGTCTCGGCGCCACAGGTCGCGGACGACCTCGCTGACCTTGATGACATCGCCCGAGGCGAGCTTCTCGAGGTTCGCCTTGTAACGGCGCGACCAGTTGGTCGGCTCCTCTGTGAACGGGGCGCGGAGCACCTCGAAGACCTTGTCCAGGCCCTCCTGGCCGATCACGTCGCGCACGCCGACCAGGTCGACGTTCTCCGCAGGCACCTCGATGATGAGGTCTCCCTGCGTGACGTTCAGCTTCAGGTATCTCTTGGTCTCACCCTTGATCACGCGGTCCTTGACCTCGATGATCGTTGCGGCGCCGTGGTGCGGATAAACCACGGTCTCACCAACCTCAAAAAGCATAAAGTCGTGTCCTTTCGGCAACCTCCAGGATACCACAGCGGGCATGCGCTAAGGTTCGCGCCCCGGGCGCCGCGCCTCTCCTGCTTCCCGCGTGCGACCCGCGCGCGGGAAGCGCACGACCACAGGCGGCGAGGATCCGTTCGCCGACGGCGCGAGCCCCTAGTATGGACGTGGATCGTCACGTGAAGCTTCCAGGAGGACCCGTGAAATCGCGCCTTGCTGCGTCCATCGCCCTCAGCGCCCTCGTCATCGTCGGCGCCACCGGGTGCGCCGGGATCACTCCGCAGGCGACCACCATCGAATATGCGGCTTCGGACGGTGCGAACGTTCCGAAGAGCGGCCCGATCGAGGTCCGCAACGCGTTCATCGTGGTCGACAAGCAGGGCACCCTCGGGAACCTCGTGGCCGGCCTCGTGAACACCACCTCGTCCGCGGCGACGATCCACATCACCGTCGGCGACAGCGCGGGCCAGAGCGTCCGCGTCCCCGCGCAGAAGTCCGTGAGCCTGGGCGGCGACGCGGAGAAGCCGCTGCGCTTCGAGGACATCGACGCCAAGGCCGGCACGACCGTCAAGGTCTACTTCCAGTCCGGCGACGCCGAAGGGATCAGCTACGAGATCCCCGTGCTCGACGGCACCCTCCCCTACTACTCGCAGCTGGTGCCGACGCCCCAGCCCAGTCCCTCGAAGACTGCGGTCGCTCCGGCCGTCGAGCCGACGCCGACGGCGAGCGAGACGCCCGTCTCCTGAGCGCAGGATGATCGGGAACGCCCCCGGATCCGACCGGATCCGGGGGCGTTTCCCGTTCGCGTCAGCCCTCGAAGCGGTAGCCGAGGCCGCGGACGGTGACGAGCATCACGGGCTCCGACGGGTTCCGCTCGATCCGGGAGCGAATGCGCTTGATGTGCACGTCGAGCGTCTTGGTGTCTCCGAAGTAGTCGCTGCCCCACACCCGGTCGATCAGCTGGCCGCGGGTGAGCACCCGGCCCGAGTTGCGCATGAGCACCTCGAGCAGCTCGAATTCCTTGAGCGGCATATTGATCACGGCGCCGTCGACCGCGACCGTGTGCCGGTCGATGTCGACCGTGACCCTGCCGCCGGTGAGGATCCGCTCGTCGAGGTCCTCCTCCGCCTGCACCACACGGCGCAGCACCGCGCGCATGCGGGCGAGCAGTTCGCGGGACGAGTACGGCTTGGTGACGTAGTCGTCGGCGCCGAGCTCGAGCCCGACCACGATGTCGACCTCGGAATCCTTCGCGGTGAGCATGATGATCGGCACGGCCGAGGTGGTGCGGATCTGCCGGCACACCTCGGTGCCGGGCATGCCGGGCAGCATCAGGTCGAGCAGCACGATGTCGGCGCCGCCCTCGCGGAACAGCGCAAGCGCGGTCGGGCCGTCCTCGGCGATCTCGACTTCGTAGCCCTCGCGGCGCAGCAGATACGCGAGCGGGTCGGCGAGATCGGGTTCGTCTTCGACGAGGAGGATGCGGGTCATACGAGTTCTCCGGTATCGGTGCGGAAGGCGTCCGCAGTCGCCTGCTTCTTCTTGTCCTGCTTGTTCTGCTTGTTCTGCTTGTTCTTCTTGGCCTTCTTCTTGCGCGCGCCCAGGTGCTCGTGTCCGTCGGGGGCGGGGATCTGCGGCAGACGCACGGTGAAGGTGGATCCGCGGCCCGGACGCGACCAAAGCCGCACCTCGCCGCCGTGGCGCTGCGTCGCGTGCTTCACGATGGACAGGCCGAGACCGGTGCCGCCGGTGCGGCGGGAGCGGGCCTCGTCGGCGCGGTAGAAGCGCTCGAAGACGCGCTCGCGGTCGGATTCGTCGATGCCGATGCCCTGGTCCGCCACCGAGATCTCCACGACGCCGTCCTCGGCGCGCACGCCGACGCCCACCCGGGCTCCGCGCGGCGAGTACACGATCGCGTTCGCGATGAGGTTGCCGACGGCCTCGATGAGGATCTGCGCGTCGCCGCGCACCCACGCGCCGCGATCGCCGCCTCGGGTCAGCTCGACTCCGGCGGAGGCGGCCTGCACCGCGTGCGCCTCGACGCTCGCGGCGACCACCTCGTCGATCGGCACGGCATCGAACTCGCCCAGTCCGTCCGCGGACTGCAGCCGGGACAGGCTCATGATCCGGCCGGTCAGCTGGCCGAGACGGGCGGCCTCGGCCTGGATCCGTGTGGCGAACGCGCGCACCTGCGCGGGATCGTCGGCGGCCGACTCGATCGCCTCGGCGAGCAGGCTCACCGCACCGACCGGCGTCTTCAGCTCGTGACTGGTGTTCGCCACGAAGTCCGTGCGCATCTGATCCAGGCGCTCCTGCTCGGTCACATCGCGGATGATGAGCAGGCCCAGCCGCGGACCGATCCAGCTGGCCCTGGCCGCGACCAGACGGGGATCCAGGTTCCGGCCCCCGCGCGCCAGTCGCAGCGTGCGGGTCTGGGTTCCGCCCTCGCGCACCGAGCGCATCAGCTGACGCAGTTCCGGGTTCTCCAGGGCCGACCCGATCTCGATGCCGAACCGTGACGCGGCCGTCGAGGCCGCCGTGACCAGGCCGGACGAGTCCACCGCGCACGCGGCGTCGTCCATGGCTGCGAGCACATCCGTCAGTCCGTCCGGAAGCTCGGCGGAAGCCTGCTCTCTGGCCGACGTCCTGGCCCGCCAGGCGGCGACGAGCATCGCCGCAGCGCCCGCGCCGATCGCCACGCCCAGACCCAGGGCGAGCAGGGCGAGCAGAGTGCTGTCCATGCCCACCAGCGTAGAGGTCGTTCACCCCCGGATCCGGCGGGTTCCGGGCTGCCGGGGCACACGGCGCACTACTATTCACGAGCAGGGCACCAACCGTTAACCTTCGGCGAAGACAATCACCTCGTGCGTGTCCGAAGGGGTGCGCAAGCATCATCCCGTGCTCTCCAGGCGGGCGCCGCGCACCCGCGCGGGGCCGCCAGAACGAAAGGTGCGCAGCCATGCGCGAAGTCTTCCACCAGTCCCTCGAGCACCTGCAGTCCCAGCTCGTCGAGATCGCCGACCTCGTGGCCGTGTCCATCGAGAAGGCCACCCGCTCGTTCGCGACCAGCAACGTCGCCCTGGCCGAGGAGGTCATCGCCGACGACGCCAAGATCGACGAGCTCGCGGTCGCCCTCGATGAGCAGGCGATCGAGATCCTGGCCCGCCAGCAGCCCGTCGCCCGCGACCTGCGGATCGTGGTGACCGCGCTGCGCGTGAGCGCTTCGCTGGAGCGCATGGGCGACATGTCCGAGCACATCGCCCAGCTGGCGCGGCTGAGGTTCCCGGAGCGCGCCATCCCGAAGGGCCTGAAGGGCACGTTCACCCGGATGGGCGAGCTGGACGTGGAGATCGCACGCACCCTGTCCGAGCTGCTGCGCACCCAGGACCTGCGCTTCGCCGACGCGATCCGCAACGCCGACGACGACGTGGACGAGCTGCACGCCAACGTCTTCGACAAGGTCCTCAGCGACAACTGGAAGGGCGAGGCCGGCGCGACCGTCGACGCCACCCTGGCGAGCCGCTACCACGAGCGCTTCGCGGACCACGCGGTCGCCGTCGCGAAGAAGGTCGTCTACCTCGCCACGGGCGATTGGGCCATCGCCGAGGAGGACATCGCCCTCGCCGTCGAGGCGCAGGCCGAGGCGGAGACCGGATCCGGCCTCGCCTGACCGCGCTCAGACGGCGAGGAAGGCTACTTCTTGCCCTGGTTCGCGACTGCGGCGGCGCCGGCGGCAGCGGCCTCGGGGTCGAGGTAGCGTCCGGGACCGGTCGGGACGTTGTTCTCGTCGAGCTCGTAGACGAGCGGGATGCCGGTGGGGATGTTCAGTTCGGCGATGTCGTCGTCGCTGATGCCCTCGAGATGCTTCACGAGGCCGCGCAGCGAGTTGCCGTGCGCGGTCACGAGCACGGTCTTGCCGGCCTCCAGGTCGGGGACGATCGTCGACTCCCAGTACGGCAGCAGGCGGTCGATCACGAGTTTGAGCGACTCGGTGCGGGGCACCTCGCCGTCGATCTCGGCGTAGCGCGGGTCGTTCACCTGGCTGAACTCGCTGTCGTCGGCGAGGGGCGGCGGCGGCACGTCGAAGGAGCGGCGCCACAGCTGGAACTGCTCGGGACCGAACTCCTCGAGCGTCTGCGCCTTGTCCTTGCCCTGCAGCGCGCCGTAGTGGCGCTCGTTGAGACGCCAGGAGCGGGTCACCGGGATCCACAGCCGGTCGGCGGCGTCGAGCGCGATGTCCGCGGTCTGGATCGCCCGGCTGAGCAGCGAGGTGTGCAGCACGTCGGGGAGGATCCCGGACTCGGCCAGCAGCGCGCCGCCGCGCCGGGCCTCGTTCTCGCCCTGCTCGGACAGGCGGACGTCCACCCATCCGGTGAACAGGTTCAGTTCGTTCCACTCGCTCTGGCCGTGGCGGAGCAGGATGAGAGTGCGGGTCATGCTCTCAGCCTACGGCGTGCAGGACGCCGGTCAGAAGCCGGGCGACGTCGCATGACGGCCGTGCCGCGCCGGCCGGAGCGGGCAGGATGGATCCATGGCGTCCTCTCCGCTCGGCCGGCCCACCCGCGGCACCACCGGCACCAACCGGCTGCGCCGCAACGACCGCTGGATCGCCGCCTCCCCCGCGTTCCGGAACGCCCCGGATCCGCTGGTCGTCGATCTCGGATTCGGCGCCAGCGGGGTGACCGCCTTCGAGCTCGCGGCCCGGCTCGTGCGCGTCCGCGCCGACGCCGAAGTGCTCGGGCTCGAACTCGATCCGGACCGCGTCGCCACCGCGCGGGCGCAGCTCGCCGAGCTGCGGGCCGGTGCCGGGCACTTCCCCGCCGATCTGAACGTGTCGTTCGCCCGCGGCGGGTTCGAGGTGCCGCTGCCGGCCGGCCGGCGCCCCGCAGTGATCCGCGCGATGAACGTGCTGCGCCAGTACGACGAGGCCGATGTGCCGGACGCCTGGGCGCGCATGGCGTCGCGCCTGGCGCCCGGCGGCCTGCTCGTCGAGGGCACCTGCGACGAGATCGGCCGGATCGCGAGCTTCGTCGACGTGGATCCCGGCGGCGTCCCGCAACGGCTCACGATCTCGCTCCGGCTGGCGGATCTGGACCGCCCGTCGATCGTGGCGGAGCGGCTGCCGAAGGCGCTCATCCACCGCAACGTCCCGGGCGAGCGCATCCACACGCTGCTGGCCGACCTCGATCGCGAGTGGGAGCGCGCGGCGCCGCTGTCCACGTTCGGCGCGACGCAGCGCTTCCTCGCCGCCGTCGGCGCGCTCCGCGCCGCCGGCCGGCCCGTGCTCGGCACGCGCGCCCGCTG
Organism: uncultured Actinomycetota bacterium; assembly: GCA_963791605.1. Lineage (GTDB taxonomy): Bacteria > Actinomycetota > Actinomycetes > Actinomycetales > Microbacteriaceae > Microbacterium. The sequence goes on from CAWBTB010000011.1 coordinate 24,124, forward strand.
GCGCCTCGGCGAGCTCACGGTGCCGTGGAGCGCGGTCGCGCCCCGCTAGAGCTCCGGGAACTGCGCCCCGGCCAGGCGCAGCAGCGGCCGCGCCTTCACGACGGTCTCGGCGTACTCCTCGTCCGCGTCCGAGAGCGAGACGATCGCGCCGCCGACGCCGTAGTCGATTCCCCCAGGGCCGGAGACGAGCGTGCGGATGACGACGCTGAGATCGACCGCGCCGTCGAACGAGAAGCACCCGAGCGCACCGCTGTACAGTCCGCGCGGCCCGCCCTCCAGCCCGTCCAGGATCGACATGGTGCGCAGCTTCGGCGCCCCCGTCATGGACCCGGGCGGGAAGGCCGCGCGCACGCACGACACCGGGCTCGCGGCGAGCCGGGAGCGCACGGTGCTGACCAGCTGATGCACGGTCGCGTAGCTCTCGACCCGGAACAGCCCGTCCACCTGCACGGATCCGATCTCCGCGGTCCGGCCGAGGTCGTGGCGCACGAGGTCCACGATCATCAGGTTCTCGGCGCGGTCCTTCTCGGCCCCGGCGAGCTCCGCCCGGATCCGCGCATCCTCCTCCGGGGTGACGCCGCGCGGACGGGTGCCCTTGATCGGGCTCGACTCCACGGCGCCGTCGGCCGTGATGCGCAGGAAACGCTCCGGCGAGGTGCTCAGCACGCTCACCCCGGCAATGCGCAGGAACGCGCCGAACGGTGCGGGGTTCTGCGCCCGCAGCGCGAGGTACGCGGCGAGCGGATCCCGTTCTCCTTCGCCGTGCAGCATGTTCGTGAGGCACGCCTCGTAGGTCTCCCCCGCGGCGATCTGCTCCTGCGCCTGGGCGATCAGCCGCAGATAGCCGGCGCGGGAGTGCCGCGCGGTGAGGGCCACGCGGGGTTCCGGACCGGAGTGTTCGGGAGCCGGGTGTTCGGGCGACGCGCCCTCGGGAGCCGCATCCTCGAGCGCGAGGATCTGCGCGGCGATCCGGTCGATCCAGTCCGCGTCGTCCAGGGCGAGGAGGTGGACG
>CAWBTB010000012.1:0-29055 GCA_963791605.1 uncultured Actinomycetota bacterium
TCCCGGGGGCCTTCCGGCGTATTCGCGCGACGCGCGGTCAGCGGAATAGCGAGGCGGAGTAGTCCTCCGCCTGCGCGTACTGCTGCCCCGCCGCGCTCATCGCCTGAGCGATCGCCGCGAGGGCCTGTTCGACGTGCGCGTACGCGCCGCGCCACTGCTCGGCCGCGTTCTGGCATGCGATGGCGGCGGAGCCGGTCCACGACGACTGCAGCCCCGTGAGCTGGGCCATCATGGTGGCCGCCTCGGCCTGGAGCCGATCCGCGGTGCCGCGCACGGCATTCGTCGTGTTGAGTACTGCGTCGGTGTCAACGGTGTAGACGGACATTGTGATCCCCTTCGTCGAGTGCGTGTGTGCGATCGACGCTAGGCGGCACGGCGCAACGCCGGCGATGCGCCCACGTGATCTGTGCAGAGTCCGGCGCCGGGGCCGGCTGTGCAGGAAGACGCGGGTGAAGGCGAGTCTGCCCGGTGCGGCGTGGAAGAACCGGATCAGAGCTGCAGATCGAGCGGCTCGATCGGCTGCGTGTCCTGCAGCAGGTGCGCCGGGGTGGAGCGCGACGGCGCCAGCGGCAGCGACACCGTGAACGTGGCCCCGCCGCCGGGCGTCTCGGTGACCTGCACCGAGCCGTTGAAGGCGCGCACGATCGAGGCCACGATCGCGAGCCCGAGCCCTGCCCCGCCGGTGTCCCGCGTGCGCGAGGAGTCGGCGCGCCAGAACCGCTGGAAGATCTGATCCCTGATCTGCTCCGGCACGCCCTCGCCGTGGTCGACGATCGCGAACCAGCCGACGCCGCGATGCCGGTCCGCGCCCACGACGACCTCGATCGGAGAGTCGTCGGGGGAGAAGCGCCGGGCGTTGCCGAGGAGATTCGCGATCACCTGGCGCACCTTGTTCTCCTCGCCGAGCACGATCGGCGGGGTGGAGACGGGCACGACCACGGCCTCGGAGAAGTCGATCTCCGGCAGCGCCGGATCCTCGCGGGGGCGGCGGCGCAGGATCGCGGGGATCCGGCCGCGCGCCGGTATCGTCCTCGTCGAGATGGACTGCGTGGTGGCGGTGGCCGAGGGCTCGGCCGGTGCGATCGGCGGCGCCTCCGCGGTCATGTCGACGACCGTGACCGGCCGCTGCGGTGCGGCCGCGCGCACGTCGAGCGCGGCATCCTGGGCGAGGGGACGGAGATCGAGCGGCTCGATGGTCAGCCGACGCTGCTCGTCCAGTCGGGCGAGGGCGAGCAGATCCTCGACCAGCACGCCCATCCGCAGCGCCTCCTTCTCGATCCGGTCCATCGCCCGCGCGGTGTCCTCATCGCCCTTGATCGCGCCCATGCGGTAGAGCTCGGCGTAGCCGCGCACGCTGACCAGCGGGGTGCGCAGCTCATGGCTGGCGTCGCCGATGAAACGGCGCATCTGCTGCACCGTGCGGTCGCGTTGCGCGAGCGAGGCGTCCACCCGGTCGAGCATCGTGTTGATGGCGCTGTTCAGCCGGCCCACCTCGGTGGTCGGCTCCAGGTCGGTGAGGCGCTGGCTGAAGTCGCCCGCGGCGATCGCCATGGCGGTGGACTCCACGCGTCCGAGCCGGCGGAAGGTCAGGGTGACCAGGCCACGGGTGAGCAGGGCCGCGATGATGATGGTGACGAGCGCGACCGTGGTGAACACCCCGAAGAAGGTCGCGATGATGCGGTCCACCTCGTCCAGGGAGAGCGCGACGACCTGGGTGTAGGTGATGTTGGTGCTCGGATCCTCGCGCACCGCGACGGCGGCGCGGAACTCGGATCCGTCCCGGCCGCGCAGCACCTGAGGATCGGTGCGCTCGGCGTCCTGGGTCGCCTCGGCCAGCGGATAGGCCACGGGGAAGTCGGGTGTGGCCGCCTTCGCGGATCCGCCGCCCGAGTACACCATCTTGCCCTCGGCGTTGTAGATCGCGACGAAGTAGTCGGACAGGCGCAGGGTCTCGTCCTTCAGCGCCACCGAGAACGTGCCGGATCCATCCGTGGAAATGGTGGCGAGGTCGCTCGTGACGAGCGTCGGCAGCTGCGACTCGACGTTGCTGATCAGCAGGTTGCGCAGGATCGGCATGGTGCCGATCCCGGTGACGACGAGGCCCAGCGCGAGCACGCCGACGGTGACGCCGGTGACCTTGGCCCGCAGGCTGATCCGGCGCCACCACCGCGTGATCGCATCGGGCTTGCTCACCATCCGCTACGCGGGCTTCCCCACCTTGAGCATGTAGCCGAAGCCGCGCTTGGTCTGGATGACGGGCTCCTCGGTGTGCGGATCGATCTTGCGGCGGAGGTAGGAGATGTAGCTCTCCACGATGCCGGCATCGCCGTTGAAGTCGTACTCCCACACGTGGTCGAGGATCTGCGCCTTGGACAGCACCCGGTTCGGGTTCAGCATGAGGTAGCGGAGCAGCTTGAACTCGGTGGGGCTGAGCTCGATGGGGGAGGAGCCGACGAAGACGTCGTGCGTGTCCTGATCCATCGACAGCTCGCCGGCCCGGATCACGGACTCCTCGTCGGCCTGCATGGTGCGGCGCAGGATGGCCTGCGCGCGCGCGACGATCTCGTCGAGCGCGAACGGCTTGGTGACGTAGTCGTCGCCGCCCGCGTTCAGGCCCTCGATCTTGTCCTCGGTGTCGTCCTTCGCGGTGAGGAACAGGATCGGCGCCGTGAAGCCCGCGCCGCGCAGGCGCTTGGTGACGCTGAACCCGTTCATGTCCGGGAGCATCACGTCGAGGATGATGAGGTCGGGCTCCTCCTCCAGCACCGCCGAGATGGTGGCGGCGCCGTTGGCGACCGTCTTCACTGAGAATCCCGCGAAGCTCAGGCCCGTGGAGAGGACATCGCGGATGTTGGGTTCGTCATCGACGACCAGGATGCGCGCTTCAGTCATGCCCCCATTATGGTGACCCGATCGGTGTTCGTGCTCATTGCGGGCGATTCCCCTGGCGATGCGCGGGTCGCAGGAGCAGAGTATTCGCATGAAGATCGAGATCATCGAGCACGAGGGTCCGTACCAGGTCGGCGTGATCGTCGGCAGCCTGTCGCACGAATCCATCAACCGCCGTCTCGCGAACGCATTGACGCATCTGGCACCCGACGGGTTCGAGTTCTTCGAGATCCCGTACGCGGATCTGCCGCTGTACAACCGTGACTTCGACAGCGATTATCCGCAGGTCGCGCTGGATTTCAAGGCCGCGGTCGCGAGCGCGGACTCGCTGCTGTTCGTCACCCCGGAGTACAACCGCTCGCTGCCTGGTCCGCTGAAGAACGCGATCGACTGGGGCAGCAGGCCGTGGGGTCAGAACGTGTGGGCGCACAAGCCGACCGGCGTGATCGGCGCGTCGATGGGGGCGATCGGCACGGCCGTCGGCCAGCAGTCGCTGCGCGGCACCCTCGGGTTCCTCAACGCGCGGCAGATGACCTCGCCGGAGGCCTACATCCACTACACCCCCGGCCTCGTCGACGATGAGGGACGGGTCACCGTGCCCGCGACGGAGGATTTCCTGCGCCAGTTCATGACCGCGTTCGCCGAGTACACGGCGCGGGTGCTCACGGTCATCCCGCAGCGGTGACCGGCGGCGGCGCCGTCGGAGAGGGGAGCGCCCGGACCATGGACGACGACGATCTCGGCGGCGACTCCGCCTGCTGGCTCGCAAAGGTGTGCCCGGAATGCGGTGCGCTGCTCGACGACATCTCCCAGCCGTGCTGGCGCTGCGGCCTGAAGCCCGGTGAGGCGCCGTCTGCCTGAACCGGTCGTGCTGCGCTCCGAGTCGCGCTCGGGAGCTCAGCCGTGCAGGGCGGCGGATACGGCGAGGCGCACGCTCTCGGCGATCGGGGCGTGCGGATCGACCGTGATCCGGTGCAGCAGGATCCCGTCGCATGCGGCCATCAGGAACGGCGTGCGTTGCGCGGACTCCGCGCCGCCGAGACTCCGCAGGATCGACCGGGTCCAGTCCTCGAACACGGCGCGTTGTGCGAGCAGGGGCGCGGCGGCGTCCGGATCCGCGTCGAGGAAGAGCGCGTAGCGGGCGCGGGTGCGCACCGCGAGCGGACCGGACTGCACCTCGATCATGCGGGTGAATGCCGCGATGAAGTCCTCTTCGGAGCGGATCTCGGGAACCTGGATGTCGCCGCGTTCCTGCTCCGCGATCCAGGTGATGACGCCCTGCAGAAGCGCCGCGCGAGTGCGGAAGTGATTGGACGTGGATCCCGGAGCGAGGCCGGCGGCGGCGTCGACCCGTCCGTGGGTGAGGGAGCGCAGGCCCTCCGTGCCGATGAGGGTCACGGCGGCATCCTGTGCGCGGCGTCGGGTGCTGCTCATGTGACGAGCGTAAAGCACTATTTTCGTAGTGCATTCTTACTACGAACGTAGTAAGATGTGGCCAGGGCTGAAGCAGCCCGCACAAAGCGACGAGAGGTCTCGCCATGGACACGCCCGCATCCTCACAGAGAGCCGCTCGACGCGAGTGGTCTCCGCCTCTTCCCGAGGCGGACGGATTCGAGCATTCGATGATCGCGACCCCGGGCCTGCGCACCCATGTCGCCTCCGTCGGAGCAGGCGAGCCGGTCGTGCTGCTGCACGGCTTCCCGATGCACTGGTGGCAGTGGCGCGTCATCGCGCCTGCGATCGCCGCGCAGGGATACCGGGTCATCTGCCCCGACCTGCGCGGGTCGGGGTGGACCGAGGCCGATGATCCGCGGTTCGGACCGGAGTCGCAGCTCGACGACGTCGTCGCCCTGCTCGATGCGCTCGGCATCCGGCGCGCCCGGTTCCTGTGCCATGACATGGGGGCGATCTCGGGGATGCAGCTCGCGTATCGCAGCCCTGAGCGGGTGCGTGCGATCGTGCAGCTGGCTGTGCCGCCGGGATTCATGGAGTTCACGCCCCGGGTCGTACCCGCGTTCGCGCACATGCCGGCACTGCTCGCGCATCGCCGGGGGCGCTCGCTGCGCTACCTGTTCGGCCCGCGCTACGTCGCGCGGCCCATGACCGACGAGACGATCGACGCGTATCTCGGCGTGCACGAGCGACCCGAAGTCGAGCGGGCCGTGACCGCGCTGTACCGCGGCATGGTCATCCCCGTGTCGCTGCGGCTCGCGGGCGGCGTGTTCAAGCGGATGCGGCTGCAGCCTCCGATGCTGTGCGCGTTCGGACGGCAGGACGGACCCTTCGCCGAGCCGACCGCGCGGCACATCTGCCGCAACCACGCGAAGCACGCCGACCGGTTCGAGCTGGCGTTCATCGACGACGCCGCGCACTTCCTCACCGACGATGCGCCGGATGACGTCATCGGCCTCGCTCTGGACTGGTTCGCCCGCGCGGCCTGACCGGCCGATTCGGACCGTCCGAATCCTGCGGGGTCGCGCGCCGGGTCGATGGCCGGCCGGTCAGGCAGCCTCGAGCTCGTCCGCGTCCAGGATCGTGTAGCTGTAGCCCTGTTCGGCGAGGAAGCGCTGGCGGTTCTGCGCGTAGTCCTGGTCGACCGTGTCGCGGGCGATCAGGGTGTAGAAGCTGGCGGTGTGGCCGGACTGCTTCGGCCGCAGCAGCCGGCCGAGGCGCTGCGCCTCCTCCTGACGCGACCCGAAGGATCCGGAGACCTGGATCGCCACCGACGCCTCCGGCAGATCGATCGAGAAGTTCGCCACCTTCGAGACCACGAGCAGCTCGATCTCGCCCTCGCGGAACTGCCGGTACAGCTCCTCGCGCTCGTCCACAGGCGTCGCGCCCGTGATCTGCGGGGCGTGCAGCGCCTCGGACAGCGTCTCCAGCTGGTCCAGGTACTGGCCGATCACGAGGATCCGCTCGCCGGGATGCTTCGCGATGAGCTCGCGCACGGCGGAGATCTTCGCCGGCGCCGAGGCGGCGAGCCGGTACCGCTCGTCGTCGGTCGCGGCGGCGTACTCCAGGCGGTCGTCCGGCGGGAGATCGACGCGCACCTCGTAGCAGGCGGCGGGGGAGATGAACCCTTGCGCCTCGATCTGCTTCCACGGCGCGTCGAAGCGCTTGGGGCCGATCAGGCTGAACACGTCGCCCTCGCGGCCGTCCTCGCGCACCAGGGTGGCGGTGAGGCCGATCCGGCGGCGCGCCTGCAGATCGGCGGTGAGCTTGAACACCGGGGCCGGCAGCAGGTGCACCTCGTCGTAGACCACCAGGCCCCAGTCCATCTCGTCGAGCAGCGACAGGTGCGCGTACTGGCCCTTCCGCTTCGCGGTGAGGATCTGGTAGGTCGCGATCGTGACCGGCTTGACCTCCTTCACCTGCCCGGAGTACTCGCCGATCTCCTCGGCGGTGAGCGTGGTGCGCTTGATCAGCTCGTCGCGCCACTGCCGGGCGGAGACGGCGTTCGTGACGAGGATGAGCGTGGTGGTCTTGGTCGCCGCCATCGCCGCCGCGCCGACGATCGTCTTGCCGGCGCCGCAGGGGAGCACCACGACGCCCGAGCCGTCCTTCGCATAGGCCTGCACGGCCTGCTCCTGGTAGGGGCGCATCTCCCAGCCGTCCTGCACGAGTGCGATCTCGTGCGGCGTGCCGGGCGTGTAGCCCGCGAGGTCCTCGGCGGGCCAGCCGATCTTCAGCAGCTCCTGCTTGATCTGGCCGCGCGCCCAGGCGTCCACGACATACGTGTCGGGAGCGGGGTGGCCCACGAGCAGCGGCTGGATCCGCTTGTTCCCGGCGACCTGGGTGAGCACCGCGGGGTCGGTGGAGCGCAGGATCAGCGCGCCCTCGGGATCGCGTTCGATCACGAGCCGCCCGTACCGGGTGACGGTCTCCCGGATGTCGACCGAGACCGAGGGCGGCACGGGGAAACGGGACCAGCGCTCCAGCGTCTCGAGCATGTCCTCTGCGGTGTGTCCGGCGGCTCTCGCGTTCCACAGTCCGAGCCGGGTGATCCGGTACGTGTGGATGTGCTCGGGGGCGCGTTCCAGCTCGGCGAAGATCGCCAGCTCGTGCCGTGCGCTCTCGGCGTCGGCGTGCGCGACCTCGAGGAGCACGGTGCGGTCGCTCTGGACGATCAGCGGGCCATCAGACATAGCGGATCAGTCTACCGGTCGTGCGCAGGGGCCGGTCTGCGCCGCTCAGGATCCGGGCTCGTCGATCGCGCGAGTGGACAGGATCGAGCGGATCGGCAGGGTGCGTTCGACGTCGGAGGCGCGGTCCCTGCCGCGCAGCCGGCCGCCGCCGAACCCGGTCACCTCCAGGATCAGCTCGCGCGTGGTGCCGTCCGGCATCGCGACGGCGACGGCGATCACGGCGCGCTGCTTCGCCGCGTGCTCGAGTTCGCGTTGCAGCCAGGCCGCGTCCGCGTCGGTTCCGCGCGCCTCGCGCAGCCGGGCGATGAGCGCCGCGTAGCTGACCTCGGCGCGCTCCTGAGCCGGGGGAGCGCTGGCCCGCGTGCGCGAGGGGCGCTCGACGCGGCCGACGCCGTCGACGAGTGCTGCGGGGTAGTGCTCGTCGGTGAGCGCCCAGAACACGGTGTCGCGGTTGACCCGGGTCGTCAGCGCATCGTCCTCGGGGACGAGGCCGAGCGGGCGCAGCGCCTGATCCACGCCGATCGCCTGCAGCAGGTGAGGGTCGTCGCTGCGGATCCGGGTCCTCCCGGTCTCGGGATCCGTCCCGACCTGCACCTGCCCGTGCCGGCTGGCGCTCTGCGTGAGCAGATAGCGCAGCGGCTGCGGCACGCCCGTGAGCGAGATCTCCTCGAGGAACGCGACGATCCCGTCCGCGGTCTCGCCCGCCGACAGCGCCCGCGCGATCGAGTCCGCGGTGAACCGGTACGACGAGGCCTGACTGGCGGACTCGCGCGCCGCCATGTCCCGCAGACGCAGGTCGAGCGCGGGCAGGAGCGGTCCGGGCGCGATCGCGGTGAGGTCGTTCTGCAGGAAGATCCGGTCGACCTCGGCCGGCACGAACGGGGCGAGGCCGGCGGGATCCGGATCCTCCCCGCGCCGCGCGGCCGCGGCCCAGGGCGCCTCCGCGAGGCCGTCGCCGGCGTCGCTCTGCGCGATGAGCCCGAGCAGACGCGCCTGCCGGGTCAGCGTCTCGGCCTTCGCGGGCCAGGCCGGGTCCCACGGGTGCTCGCCGGGCCAGTCTCCGAGCGGGATCCAGCCGCCCTCCGCGGTGCGCAGCGCGGCCGGCAGCGCCGCCCGGAAGCCGGTGACCAGCCGCGCCCAGCGGGTGGGCCCTGGCAGCCGCAGCCAGGCGGCGCCCTCATCCGCAAGGCGCAGCGTGCGCTCCACGGGACGCAGCAGCCCGGCATCGGTCCCGAGCGCGAGGAGGTCGTCGAGCAGCGGCGTCTCGTCGGGAAGCCCGCGCTCGACCAGCCTGCGCTTCTCGGACAGACCGACCGTCCCGCCGGCGAGGAGTGCGAGCGGAGCCTCCTCGGACAGCAGCAGTGCGTCCGCCAGCGTCGCGACGGTGGTGAAGGCGCGCTCCGCCGCGCGGGCGGAGGCCGGCTCATCGGCGATGGCGGGCTCGGACGTGGGCGAGGTCGCGGGGACGGGCAGCGGGACCTCCCGGCCGGCCACGGCGGTCGCGACCGCCGGGGCGACGGATCCGCCGGACGGGGACAGCAGTGCGAGCTCGCGCAGGGTAGCAGCGGCGTCGCCCGCATCCTCTCCGTTCGCGGCGCGGGTCAGCGCGACCGCCTCCGCGCGGGTCAGGCGCGGCAGGATCCGGGCCAGCGAGGCCGCGTCGAGCAGCCCCTCCGCGGCGTCGAAGAAGTCGTTCCAGCCCGGTTCCGCACGCACGTCGCGGCGTGCGAACAGCGTGGCCAGGTCCTCGTCCGCGCGCGCCGACAGCGCCTCGGCGAGAAGTCGTGCGTGGGTGCTCATGGCACGAGCAGCGGCGGCGTCAAGAACGCCGGGCCGTGCGTCCTCTCCGCACGAAGCTCATGATGAGCAGCGCGACGATCATCAGGAACGCGATCGGCAGGCCCCAGAACGGGAAGACGCCCACGATCGGCCAGGCGCCGTGCGCGAAGTCGGCCTGCTTCATCCCGACGGCGGTGCCGATGATGATCATGAAGAAGCAGATCACCGAGAGCGCCGCGAGCCCGAGAGAGCCGAAGGCGAGGAACCGGTCGATCGCGCGGATCTCTGGCTCGTCTGCGTGCGGCGGAGTGCTCATCCGTCCCAGCCTACCCGCTCCGCGCCGGGTAGGCTGGTGGGGTGCGGGCTTCCGCACGCGTCCCGATCGGATCCTCCGGGTCCGGCGTCCCGAGTCATGCAGCGAGGTTTCCCCATGCCCACCGGCAAGGTCAGGTTCTACGACGACGAGAAGGGGTTCGGCTTCATCACCACCGATGACGGCCAGGACGTCTTCCTGCACGCCACGTCCCTCCCCGCCGACGCCACCGTCAAGGCCGGTTCGCGCGTCGAATTCGGCGTGGCGGACGGCAAGCGCGGGCTCCAGGCGCTCTCCGTGCGCGTGCTCGATGCGCCGGTGAGCCTGGCGAAGGCGAAGCGCAAGCCCGCCGACGACATGGCGGTGATCGTCGAGGATCTCGTCAAGCTCCTCGACGGCATCGGCGGCGACCTCCGTCGCGGTCGCTACCCCTCGTCCAGCCACGGCCGCAAGATCGCAGCGGTGCTGCGCAACGTGGCCGAGGACTTCGATGCCTGAGTCCGGAATGCCCGAAGCGGACGCCGAAGCTGCGGCGCCCGCGCCGGTCATCAGCGAGCGTCTGCTCGACGCGCGCGATCTGGCGCTCTCCGCGCTGGCGGAGATCACGCCGGCGTCGACGATCGGACCGGCCGCCGGCTACCTGCCCGAGGCCGATGGCGTGATCTCGCTGCGTTTCGAGAACCGACTCGCGGGCTACCCGGGCTGGTACTGGACCGTGACCGTCGCCCAGGTCGGCGACGAGGAGCCCACCGTGCTCGAGGCCGAGCTGCTGCCCGGCGCCGGCGCGCTGCTGGCGCCCGACTGGGTGCCCTGGGCCGAGCGTCTCGCGGAGTACCGGGCGCACCAGATCGAACTCGCGCTCGAGGCCGGGTCCGAGCCGGAGGACCGGGACGCCGTCGACGCCGACGAGGTGGATGACGACGACCTCGCGGACGACGACGCGGACGACCTGGCTCCGCGGTTGCATGCGGGCGATCTGGACGGCGTCGACATCGACGAGCTCGACGACTCCGCCGACGCCGAGCTGGACGGATCCGCCGACGACGAGCCCGACGGATCCGCCGACGATCCCGACGACGACGATCACGAGTCCGACGCGGAGTGACCCCGAGTCCGACGACGACTGCTCCCTCCGCTCGCGCTGTCCTTTCCTGAAGGCGCGGCAGATAACTTCGCAGCGTTGTCAGGAATCGACCGCGCGAGCGTGCCCTGAGGCTCCGGCCGACCGGGCCGGCCGGAGGAGCGGCCGGGGCTCAGGCCCCCTGGTGTTCCAGGACGTAGTCGATCGAGCGGATCAGCCGGCGGACGTCGTCCGGCTCGATCGAGACGAAGGTCGCGATGCGCAGCTGGTTGCGGCCGAGCTTGCGGTACGGCTCGGTGTCGACGATCCCGTTGGCGCGCAGCGTCTTCGCGACCGCGGCGGCGTCGACGGAGTCGTCGAAGTCGATCGTCGCGACGACAGGGGAGCGGTCGGCGGGATCCGCCACGAACGGGGTCGCGACGTCGCTCGCCTCGGCCCAGCGGTACAGCTCCTGCGACGACTCGGCCGTGCGGGCGGCGGCCCAGGCGAGCCCGCCGTTGCCGTTGATCCACTGCAGCTGCGAGTCGAGCAGGTGCAGCGTGGCCAGCGCCGGGGTGTTCAGCGTCTGCTCGAGGCGAGAGTTGTCGAGGGCGTTCTTCAGGCTGAGGAACTCGGGGATGTAGCGGCCCGAGGCCGCGATCCGCTCGATCCGCTCGATCGCGGCGGGGGAGACCGCGGCGAACCACAGCCCGCCGTCCGAGCCGAGGTTCTTCTGCGGCGCGAAGTAGTAGACGTCGGTCTCGGTCACGTCGAAGTCGATGCCTCCCGCGGCGCTGGTCGCGTCGATCACGGTGAGCGCACCGTCCGCGGCGCACACGCCGGATCGGCGACGCGACGCCGGTCGAGGTCTCGTTGTGCGGCCAGGCGTACACGTCGACGCCGTCGACGACCTCCCAGGCCGCGCGGGTGCCGGGCTCGGCCTTGCGGACGTCCGGATCCTGCAGCCACGGGGTCTTCGCCGCTGCGGCGAACTTGCCGCCGAACTCGCCGGAGACGAGGTTCTGGCTGCGGTTCTCGATCAGGCCGAACGCCGCGGCATCCCAGAACGCGGTCGAGCCGCCGTTGCCGAGGATGATCTCGTAGCCTTCGGGCAGCCGGAACAGCGCGGCGAGCTGCTCGCGGACGCTGCGCACCAGGTTCTTCACGGGCGCCTGGCGGTGCGAGGTGCCCAGCAGGCTCGAACCCACGGCGGCGAGTGCGGCGATCTGCTCGGGGCGGATCTTGGACGGTCCGCATCCGAAGCGTCCGTCGACGGGCAGAAGTTCGCGGGGGATCTCGATCGCCATGCACCGAGTCTAGAGTTCGGCGGGTACCCGGCCCGTCCCCGTGACATCCCGTGACGGCGCGGGCCACGGCGCGTTCCGGCCGGGATCCCAGGCGCATCGCAGAAGGTAGGCTTGCCTAACAGCGCGCGACCACGTGTGTGCAGGACAGGGGGATCGATGACCGATCTGATCGACACCACGGAGATGTACCTCCGCACCATCCTCGAACTCGAGGAGGAGAACATCGTGCCGCTGCGCGCGCGCATCTCCGAGCGCCTCGGTCACTCCGGTCCGACGGTGTCGCAGACGGTCGGGCGGATGGAGCGCGACGGCCTGGTCGTCGTCTCCGAGGATCGTCGTCTCGAACTCACCGACGCCGGCCGCAGCAAGGCCGTGAACGTCATGCGCAAGCACCGGCTCGCCGAACGTCTGCTCTCCGACGTCATCGGGCTGGACTGGGCCTACGTGCACGAGGAGGCCTGCCGCTGGGAGCACGTGATGAGCGAGCAGGTCGAGCGCCGGCTGGTCGAACTGCTCGGGCACCCCACCGAGTCGCCCTACGGCAACCCGATCCCCGGGCTGGATCAGCTCGGCGGAGCGCCGTCGCGCACGTTCGACGAGGGCGTGATCGGCCTGGTCGAGCACATGAACACCGCGGGAACACCCACCGAGGGCACCGTGCGCCGGCTCGCCGAGCCCGCGCAGGTGGACCCCGAGCTGCTGGAGCAGCTCCGGGGCGCGGGCGTGGTCCCGGGTGCGCGCGGCCGGTTCCGGTTCAACGAGGGGTACGTGCTCATCGAGGTCGAGGGCCAGGGCGAGGGTCTCGAACTGCCGGTCGAGCTGGCGTCGCACATCTTCCTCGTCGCCTGAAAGCGGTCGCAGCAGGACCGCCGATTCGGCGGATCCATGAGCGGGGATCAGCTGATCCCTTGGTCAATGTGACAAAACCGTGATCTTCCGGTACCGTCGGGAGAGTCGTCGGCGCGAAGCCCGCCGCCGGCCCCCACGGCTCTCGCCTCATCGGTTCGTCGCCATCGTGGGGAGATCTGTGCCCGCATCCCGTGCGGGCCTACCCGATCGACGACGGACCGGCGCGTCCAGCGCAGAGGCCGGAGGACCCGTCTTGCCAGCACAGCACCCGATCGAGAAGAAGAGCGCCGACGTGAGCGCCGTGGACGCGCTCACCCGTCCGTCCGCCGGATCCCGGGCCCGCAGCGCGGTGCGCCCCCTCCGCACGGTCGCCATCGTCGGAGCAGTGGGGGCGCTGGTCGCCGCCATCGCCCTTCCCGCGTTCGCCTCGACGAGCGGACCGGCCGGCGCGGCTCCGGTGACGACCGAGCAGATCGCCGCCGACAACGCGCAGTCGATCGTCGTCGCCTCCGAGGCGACGCACGCTCCGAGCCAGCGCAGCACGTTCACCGCGACGACCCCCGACGAGATCGAGACGAAGAAGGCCGAGGCGGCTGCTGCCGCCCGTGCCGCAGAGGCCGCGGCGGCCTCCTCGCGGTCGGCGAAGCCCGCGTCGAGTCCGTCCTACGCCGGATATGCGATGGTCGCACCGGGATCTGGCCTGATCCGCTACCCGCTGCTCGCCGGCAGCTACACGAGCGGCGAGGGGCCCGGATCCGGCCGCGGGCACCAGGGCTGGGACATGCTGGCACCGCAGGGCACGCCGATCTACGCGGCCGCGGCGGGAACCGTGACCGGGTCGGCCGAGAGCATCGGCGGGTACGGCGTCTGCATCATCATCCAGAGCGACATCAACGGCACCGGCGTGGAGACGCGGTACGGGCACATGGTCTACGGCAGCCGCCTCGTCCAGGAGGGCGAGCAGGTGGTGGCAGGGCAGCTCATCGGCATGGTGGGCAACACCGGCAACTCCTACGGCTCGCATCTGCACTTCGAGGTGCACATCGGCGGCGGCATCGTCGACCCGGAGAGCTGGCTCGCCGCCAACGCCGGCTGACCTCCCGCGGCCTGCGGTCGGATCTCCTTCGGGGGCGGATTGCCAGGTTCGGAGGGATGACACGAACGTCACGGTCGGGTAACGTCGGAACATCGCCGACGAGAAGCCCGTCGGCGATCGCCGTGGCGGTTGCCTGTGGGCTCGTCGCCGTCATCGGCCGACCCGTGCACGTCGTGTCCCGAACACGATCGTGCACCGAATGAGCGAGGACGAGCGGGCGCGCGGCGCCGGGGCCTGGAGAATTCTTTGGCTGCAGAGCTCGAAACGTCCGAGAAGACCGTCGCGGTGCGCCCGGCGCGCGCCGCGCGCAAGCCCCGCCCCCGAGGCGGGATCGTGCGCTCCATGCGCACCGTCGCGATCCTCAGTGCGGTGGGCGCGCTGGTCACGGCGATCGCCCTGCCGGCGTTCGCGTCCGGCGCTCCCGCAGCGCATCCCGGAGCGACCACGCAGCAGCAGCTCGCGGCGGGACATGCGCAGTCGATCGTGGTCGCCTCCGAGGCCACGACCGCGACCGGAACGCGCAGCGCCTTCACCGCCACGACCCCGCAGGAGATCGCGCAGAAGAAGGCCGACGAGGCCGCCGCTGCGGCCGCGGCGGCGAAGGCCGCGGACGAAGCCGCCGGGGCGCGGCCCGCGACGACGTCCGTCCGGACCAGCATGGCGGCCATTGCACAACCCGGCCAGGTCATCTACCCCATGGCGAACGGGTCGTACACGCTCACAGACGGCTATGGTGCGCCCCGCGATGGCGGTCGCATCCACACGGGACAGGACTTCGCCGCTCCGATCGGCACGCCGATCTACGCCGCCGCCGACGGCTGCGTCACGATCTCGCAGAGCAATTACGGCGGCTACGGAGAGACGATCGTGATCGCCCACCCCGCGCTCAGCGGCGCGAACGCGATCTCCACGCTGTACGGGCACATGAACTACGGCGCCCGTGCGGTCCAGGCCGGCCAGTGCGTGACCGCGGGACAGTACCTCGGAGATGTCGGCAACACCGGCTGGGTCTCCGGATCCTGCCTGCACTTCGAGGTGCAGGTCAACGGCACTCCGATCGATCCGCTCTCCTGGCTCCAGGTGAACGTCCGCTGAACCGACACGGCCGTCGTTCACCGGAAGTTCCCCGGACAGTCAGCGGGGGATGGGTTAGCCTGAATCCGTCGTCGCAAGGGCGGAGGAACTCGATGGAACGAATACCGGCCATCCGAACCACGGATGCACTCGGTCGCCTCGTTCTTCGGCATTGCCCGCAGGATCCGCACGGTGTCCCTCTGCTCGGGGCTGTCGTGCGCGAAAGGCGCCGTCTCTCGTAGACGGCGCCTTTCGTCATTCCTGCGGACCTTCCGCCTGCGCACGGTCGAGAGACCGGGAAGCCGTCCCGGTCGCATCGAAGGGATGCAGGATGCGCACACTGGTGCTCAATGCAGGGTACGAACCGCTGGCGATCGTGTCGTTCCGACGCGCGCTCGTGCTGGTCATGAACAAGAAGGCGTCGGTCGTCGAGTGCGTCGACGACGACCCCGTCTGGGCGGCGAGCGGAAGCTACGACAGACCCGCGGTGATCGTGCTGAGCCGGTACGTGCGGATGCCGCGGACCCGGCACGCGCCCGTCACGCGGCGCGGGGTGCTGCGCCGCGACGGCCACCGCTGCGGATACTGCGGGAAGAGCGCATCCACCATCGACCACGTGCTGCCCCGATCCCGCGGAGGCAGGAACTCCTGGGAGAACCTCGTCGCCTGCTGCCTGCGCTGCAACAACGTGAAGAGCGACCGCACGCCTCAGGAGATGGGCTGGGAGCTGAGGCTGACCCCCGCGCCGCCCCGCGGCACGAGCTGGACCGTGCGCGGGGTGGAGCGCAGCGACCCCAGCTGGGAGCCCTACCTGGCGATGGCGGCATAGTCGGCAGCAGCGGTCGTTAGACTGGGATCGCGCCTTCGTAGCTCAGTCGGATAGAGCAGCCCTCTCCTAAAGGGCAGGTCGCAGGTTCGAATCCTGTCGGGGGCACACGAAGAAAAGGGGCCGCCGCATGGGTGGCCCCTTTCTTCGTGCGCGGTGAGATCAGTGCGCGGCGCGGTAGGCCTCGACCACGTCCGCGGGGATGCGGCCGCGTTCCGACAGCTTGTAGCCGTTCGCTCCCGCCCAGGCGCGGATCGACGCGGTCTCGGGGTTGCGGCTCGGGCGCTTCGCCGCGGTGGCGGGACGCCCCGCACCGGTGCGCTGAGTGCGCCGGCCCGCGGAGATGTAGGGGGCGAAGGCCGCGCGCAGTTCCGCGGCGTGCGCTCCGGTCAGGTCGATCTCGAATGCGGATCCGTCGAGCGAGAAATGAACGGTCTCGCCCTCTCCGACCTCGAGGACCGAACCATCGATGTCGTCGACGAGCTGATGAACGATTTTGCGTGCCATGACGACAAACATATATAGCTCAATTGTGAGATGCAATCCCCGGAATGCGCGAATGTCATTCGCGTCCGGATGCAGGCGCTTCAGGCCGACAATGCGTGCGGGCCGCTGCTCGGGCCGAATCGCGCATTCCTGAAATGCCGATCGCGTTCAGGGGATCAGCCGGTCGCGGCGCGCGCGGGCGACCGCCGCGTGCCGGGTGGGCGCGTCGAGCTTCGACATCGCCGTGCCGAGGTAGGCCTTCACCGTGGACTCCCGCAGTCCCAGACCCTCCGCGATGCCGGCGTTGGTCTGCCCCAGCGCGGCGCACGCCAGCACGTCCCGCTCGCGGGGCGACAGATGCACCGCAGGAGCCTCGGTCGCGGCCGAGGGATCGGACAGCCCCAGCAGTCGCCGTTCGACGTCCGCGATCCGATCGCGGATCGCCGGATCCCGCACGAGTGCCGCGATGCTGCGCAGTTCGGCGAAGCTCTCCCTGAGCTCCTCCCGATGCGAGGCG
Organism: uncultured Actinomycetota bacterium; assembly: GCA_963791605.1. Lineage (GTDB taxonomy): Bacteria > Actinomycetota > Actinomycetes > Actinomycetales > Microbacteriaceae > Microbacterium. The sequence continues at coordinate 16,342 of CAWBTB010000012.1, forward strand.
CTCAGACCGGCACCCGGACGCGGCTCCTCGGTGGCGCGCACACGACGTTCCACCTCTTCACGGACGCGCAGCTCCACCGCCAGGGCGTCCGCGATCTCGAGCGCGGGCGTGGCGGTCACGCCGCGGGCCGGCGCCGCCTCCCACCCACCGGCGTAGAGGACGCCGCGCGGCCGGCCGGCGACGACCACCGGGATCGCGAGCAACGTGCGCAGTCCCTCGCCGAGCACGAAGACGTCGTAGTCGTGGGTGATCTGCTGCGAGGATCCGTAGTCGTGGGTCATCCGCGGGCGCAGCTCCGTCATCGCCCGGCCGCCGAGACCGCGCCGCGGCTGCACCCGCAAGCCCTCCAGGCTCTTCGTGCGATTGCCCACGATGGTCGTGACCGCGACCTCGCCGCGGGACAGCAGCCCGCCGAAGGCGACCGGGAACCTGGTGCGCCGCACCAGTTCGCGCACCGCCTGGGCGACCAGATCCGCATCGGATCCGATCGGCTCGAACGTGTTCACCGTCCACCGTTTCCGGGGCGACCCGAGCGTCCCCGCCTTTCGTAGCGTCGACATTAGCATCGCGGTCAGGAACACGACGCGGAAAGCGCAGGGTTGCGGCATTTCCGGGTGTGTGCGGAAATGCCGCGGCATCCCTGGGCGGACCCGCACGGATGCGCGTCCGCCCCGGCGGCCTACACGCCGAGGCGGACGACGATCTCAGGAGCCGCCGCGTCGGCGCGCGACCGCATCCGCCTCCAGATCGAGCAGATAGCGCTTCCGCTCCGGATGCGCTCCGTAGTGCCCCGCGGAGCCGTCGGCGCGCACGACCCGGTGCACCGGCACGATGATCGAGAACGGGGTGTTACGGCACGCGGTGCCCACCGCGCGGGCGGCTCCCGGGCTGCCGGCGAGTGCAGCCACCTCGCCGTAGCTCGCGCTCTCGCCCCACGGGATCTCGCAGACGGCCTGCAGGGCTGCGCGGGTGAAGCCGTCGACCATCCGCCAGTCCAGGCGGACCTCTTCGTCGAAGCGCACCGGCTCACCGGCGAAATAGGCCTGCAGCCGTTCGTCCAGCTCGGCGGCGGCACCCGGATCCGGTTCCGGAAGGGCGTGCAGGCGCCGGGCCGCGGCCTCGAGCGCCCAGGGCGCGTCGCGATGCAGACCCTCGGGCAGATCGAAGGCGATGACGCCGTCGTCCGAGAACACGACCAGGGCGTCTCCGAACGGGGTGTCGGCGAAGTCGTAGCGGAAGCTCATGCACCCATCCTGATCCACCGCATCCGCCCGGGGGCGACCGTTTGCCGAATCGGGGGAATGATCGCGGAAAAGGCCCGCTGTGGAGGGGGAAAGTGGGCGAAATGGCCGAAACTCGGCGGATCTGACGGTTGCACAGGGGCGACGCGCCTAGTCTTTGTCGTGTGTGGCGACGTGACGGCAAGACGGCGGAGGAGAAGTCCGTGACGCCCAGCGACGTCAGCGTGGCCGAGCCGGGCGTCGATGTCGCGCACGCGGCGACGACCGAGCGGGCGCGGCTCAGGGCCGAGGCAGCGGAACTCGGCGGTCCGTCCCCGCTCACCGCCTACCGTGACGTCTCCGCCGCCGGGATCGACATCTCCCGGGCGCACCCGGGCAGCCTGCCGCAGTTCATCACGGGGCGTTCGACTCTGCTCTCCAATCTGTTCCGCGACGAAGTGGGGCTGCGCACCGCGCGGCTCGCCGCCGACCGGATCACGGCGAAGAACACCGAGCTGCGCACCGTGCGCGGGATCGATGCCGTGCACCTCGCCGTCGGCCTGGCCACGTGGAAGATCGGGGGCGTCGAGTACGCCGCCCCGATGCTGCTGCGGCCTCTCGCGATCCGCCGGCACTACTCCGACTACGAGCTGAAGCTGCACGGCCAGTTCTTCGTCAACCCCGAGCTGGTGCGGATCGCGCGCGACCACTTCGGCATCACGATCGACGACGCCCGCCTCTCCGCCCTCGCGTATCAGAACGGCGTCTTCGCCCCGCAGGCCGCGATCGACATGCTGCGCGCCGCGACCGCCACGATCGACACCTTCTCCGTGCAGCCGCGCATGGTGGTGTCCACGTTCGCGGACGTCGGCACCGCGATGGCCCGCGATGCGCACGACCTCGACCACCCGATGCTGAACGCGCTCGCCGGGCACGTCGCCGACCGCGAGCGCGTGTCCGCCCCGGGCCCGGCGCCCGCCGTCGCCGGGCCGGACGACCGTGCGCCCGCCTCCGACAACCTGCTCCTCGACGCCGATGCGGAGCAGGAGCAGGTGCTCGCCCGGATCGCGGCCGGGCACTCCCTCACGATCTCCACGCTGCCGGGCACCGGCGGCACGCAGACCGTCATCAACGCGATCGGCGAGCTGATCCGTGCGGGCAAGCGCGTGCTGGTCGTCTCGCCGCGCCGGTCCACCCTGGACGGGGTGCGGCACCGCCTCAGCGGCATCGGTCTGGACGGATTCGCGGTCTCGCCCGCTTCGGTGCGGCGGGATCTCGTGCGCGCGATCGGCCGCAACGAGAAGGCCGCAGCCCCCAAGCTCGCCGAGATCGACGATGCGCTGCTGCGGCTGCGCACGGTGCTGCGCGACTACCGCCGCGCGCTGACGGAGAAGGATCCTGCCCTCGGTGCAAGCGTGCTCGACGCGACGCGCATGCTCACCCGGCTGGCCCTGCTGCCGGTTCCGCCGTCGACCTCCGCACGCCTCGGGCGGCAGGCGCTGCAGCGCCTCGCCGGGGACCGCGCGCACGCGGCGGAGACGCTGCGCCAGGCCGCGCGGCTGGGGGAGTTCCGCTTCGGCCCCGACGACTCGCCCTGGTACGGCGTCACGTTCGCCTCGACCGAGGACGCGCGCAGGACGCACGCGCTCGCCGAACGTCTGCACGGCAGCACGGTCCCCTCGCTCCTCGAGCACGGCTACGAGCTCGTCGCTCAGACCCGGATGCGCCCGTTCTCGACGATCTCCGAACTCGGCGAGTACCTGCGTCTGCTGCAGGGCATCCGCGACTCCCTCGACCGGTTCGCGCCGGGGGTGTTCGAGCGGCCTCTGGGCGAGCTGATCAAGGCGCACGGATCGCGTCGCGACACGGCCGCGATGTCCGGTCCTACCCGGCGCCAGCTGCGCAAGCTCGCGAAGGAGTACGTGCGCCCCGGCGCGCACGTGGGCGACATGCACGAGGCGCTCAGCCGGATCCAGGCGCAGCGAACCCAGTGGCAGCGCTACGTGGACGCGGGCGTCGCGCCCGAGGTCCCGCTGGGGCTCGCGGACGTCTCTGCCGCGTGGCAGCGGGTAGACGCCGAGCTGGCCGAGCTCGACGTCGCGCTGGGCCGCCGCGAGCCGCTCGCCTCCCTGCCCGTCGCCCGCCTGGTCCGCACGCTCGCCGGGCTCGCGGCCAAGTCGGACGTCTTCGAGAACCTCATCGAACGCGCGAAGATCCGCGACGAGCTCGCCTCCCTCGGCCTGGAGCCGCTGCTGATCGACCTGTCCACCCGGCACCTCGCGGAGGACCGGGTGGGCGCCGAGCTCGAGTTCGCGTGGTGGCAGTCCCTGCTCGAGCAGGCGCTGCAGAACAACCGTTCCCTGCTCGGCGCGAACACCTCCGTGGTGGACCGCCTCGAGCGCGACTTCCGTCTGGTCGACGAGGCGCACGCCGCCGCCTCCGGTCCGCTGCTGGCCTGGCAGCTGGCGGGTCAGTGGCGGATCGCGATCGTGGACGAGGTCACCGAGGCGCAGAACCTGCGGCACGGCCTGACCCGCAACCGGACGACCGTCGCCGAACTGGTGACCGCGGCGCCGACCCTGATGCGCGTGCTCGCGCCGGTCTGGATCGCCTCGCCGTACCAGGTGCCGGACATTCCTGACTCGGTCGGCTTCGACACCGTGATCCTCGTCGACGCCGCCGCGATCAACCTCGCCGAGGCGGCCCCAGCGATCCGGCGCGCGCGTCAGATCGTCGCGTTCGGGGACCCGGTGGCGCAGAAGCCGACGCCGTTCGACGTCGCGACCGTGCCGGCGGAGGACCGTGACGAGGAGTCCGTGTTCGACGAGGTGTCGGTGTTCGAGCGACTCTCGGAGCTGCTGCCGGTCGTCACCCTGACCCGCAGCTACCGGGCCGGCGGTGAGGATCTCGCCGAGCTCATCAACGACGCGTTCTACGGCGGTGAGATCGTGTCGCTGCCGTGGGCGGGCTCCTACCTCGGACGGGGGTCGCTCGCCGTCGACTACGTCACCGGAGGCGTGGGGATCCCGCACCCGGTGACCGGGGCGATGGAGAGCCCGGAGGCCGAGGTGGCGCGCGTCGTCACGCTCGTCGTCGAGCACGCCGTGCACCGCCCGTCCGAGTCGCTCATGGTGGTCACCGCCAGTCGCAAGCACGCCGAGCGTGTGTTCGCCGCCGTGTCCGCCGCATTCGCGGGCAGGAGCGACGTCGCCGAGTTCGTGGGCCGCGACACGCAGGAGCCGTTCGTGGTGCTCACGCTGGAGGAGGCGGCGGCGGAGAGCCGCGACCGGGTGATCTTCTCGCTCGGATACGGCGTGACCAAGCACGGCAGGGTGCTGAGCGATTTCGGCGACCTGTCCACCCCGGACGGCGACCGCCTTCTCACGATCGGCATGACCCGCGCCCGGCGTTCGATGGTGATCGTCTCCTCGATCCGCCCCTCCTCGTTCGACGAGGGCCGCCTCGACCACGGGGCGGCGACGCTCATGTCGATCCTCAGCGACCTCGCCGGGCACTCCCGCGAGGAACGCGCCGAGGACCAGGCGGATCCGCTCACCCTCGCCCTCGCCCGGGAACTGCGCCGCATCGGCGCCTCCGTCGATGTCGACTACCGTGGCCTGCTGCCCCTCGTGGCGCAGCACCGCGGCAAGGCGGTCGTCATCGAACCGGATCCGGAATCGCGCCCCGAGTCGCTGCGCGAGACCCTGCGGCTGCGCCCGCAGGTGCTCCGGCGCCTGGGCTGGCACTACATCCGCGTGCACGCCTTCGACCTGTACAGCGATCCGGCCGGCGTCGCGCGCCGCATCGGCGAGGTGCTCGAGATCACCGGCGATGCGCCGCGCGTGGACGGCGACACCCAGCCGCTTGACGGGCCGGATGCCTGACCTGCCCGCGGACGGCGACGAGGTGCGCCAGCGTGTCGTGCGGGTGCGCGGGTCGCGGCGTGCACGGTTGACCCCGGCCCCGGGGACCACCACGGAGCCCGCGGAGCCGAGCGCGCTCGACACCGGGGCTCCCGCTCCGCAGGGCGGATCCGGCCCGAACGACGAGCGCCTGCGTCAGGACGTCCCGCCGCACTACTGAGCCCGAGCTGCGGTGGGGGATGCCGACCGCTCTGGGGTCGTTGAGCGAGGACGGAGCGCAGCGACGACCGAGACGAAACGGCGTCGGAGGACGACGAAGCCCCGGTCGCCGCCGTGTGCGCGGTGCCGGGGCTTCGGGACCCGTGGGTCAGGCCGACTTCTGCTTCTCCAGCAGGTCGCGGATCTGGATCAGCAGCTCCTGCTCGCTGGGCAGCGCCTCGGGCTCCTCGGTGACGCCGGCCTTGGCCGCGCGACGCTCGTTGAAGTGGTTCATCGGCATGACGAACGCGAGGTACACGACCAGCGCGACGGCCAGGAAGTTGATGATCGCGCCGATGACCGCGCCGAAGGCGAAGTCGGCACCGCCGCCGAAGAATCCGGGAACGTGCACGATGAGCGCCTTGTCCAGGCTGTCCGCCTTGAAGAACAGGCTGATGAGCGGGTCGACGATGGACTTGACGACCACCGTGACGATGGCGGAGAACGCCGCGCCGATGACGACCGCGACCGCCAGGTCGATGACGTTGCCGCGGAGGATGAACTCCTTGAACCCCTTGATCATTTCTTTGCTCCCCCTGGAGACTGGGGCCTCAGGATCCCGAGGCCGTGGTGGTGGCGGGCGCAGGTTTTGCGCTCGCCGAGGATTCCGACTTCGATGATGCCGCAGCGGACGAGGAAACTCCTGATCCCGCCCGCGAGTCGGTCCGATAGAAGCCCGATCCGTTGAAGGTGACGCCGATCGACCCGTACTCCTTGCGGAGTCTGCCGTGGCATTCCGGGCACTCGGTCAGCGTCGAGTCGGAGAACGCCTGCACGGCGTCGAAACGATGCCCGCACTCCGTGCAGGCGTAGGAATAGGTGGGCATGGGGCCTCGCAGGTCTCGTGTCGGAGGGATCAGGAAAGCGGGAAGACGACGGTGCGCAGCGGCGTGACCGCCCCGGTGACGGCCTGGTCGTGCACATCGCGCGGCAGCTCGTCGAGGATCTCGGAGTCGAACACCACCGCGTAGACCGGCGGGCACTTCTGCATCGAACCGAGCGTGCGGTCGAAGTAGCCGCGCCCCCAGCCCAGGCGCATGCCGGTGCGGTCGACGGCAGCGGCCGGGACGAGCAGGAGATCGACCTCGTCCAGAGCCATCGGGTTCAGGATCTCGCCGGTCGGCTCCGGCAGACCGTGCAGGCCGATGGCGACCTCGTCTTCGGAGTTCGCGACGGCCCAGTCGAGCAGGCCGTCCTCGCGGGTGACCGGCAGCAGCACCCTGATTCCGCGGGCGACCGCGTCGCGGATGAACGTGCGGGTTCCGGGCTCGCTCGTGGTGGACAGGAAGCACGAGATCGATCGGGCACCGGTCGCGGCGACCAGTGCGTCGAGCCGACCGGTCAGGGCGGCCTCCGCCGCGGCGCGCTGCTGATCGGAGAGCAGGCCCCGGCGCTCGCGGAGGTCGGCCCGCAGCGCGCGTTTCGCGTGGTCGATCTCGCCCGGCATGGGCCCGATTCTACCGTTGCGCGCCAGTGCGGACGTGGAGAGCGGACTCGGGCCCTTCGACAGGCTCAGGGACCGGGCCGCGTGACTGGCGGGCTCCGGCCCTTCGGCGGGCTCAGGGACCGGGCCGCGTGACTAAGCTGAGCGCATGTCGAAGCCACGCATCAAGGCGGTCATCCCCGCGGCCGGACTCGGCACGCGCTTCCTGCCCGCCACCAAGGCGATGCCGAAGGAGATGCTGCCGGTCGTCGACAAGCCCGCGATCCAGTACGTGGTCGAGGAGGCCGTGTCCGCCGGGATCGACGACATCCTCGTCATCATCGGACGCAATAAGAACGCGATCTCCAACCACTTCGACGCGATGCCCGAGCTCGAACAGAAGCTGACGGCGAAGGGCGACCACGGGCGGCTCGCCCGGGTCGTCGCCTCGAGCGACATGGCCGACATTCACTATCTGCGCCAGGGCGAGCCGAAGGGGCTCGGACATGCGGTGCTGCGGGCGCGCACGCACGTCGGCGACAGCTCGTTCGCCGTGCTGCTCGGCGACGACCTCATGGACGAGCGCGATCCGCTGCTGACCACGATGATCGAGGAGCACCAGCGCACCGGTGCCGCGGTGATCGCGCTGATGGAGGTGGATCCCGATCAGATCCACCTGTACGGCACCGCCGCCGTGGACGGTCCTGCCGACGGCGACGTCGTGCGCGTGACCGGCCTGGTGGAGAAGCCGGCGAAGCAGGACGCCCCGTCCAACCTCGCCGTGATCGGGCGCTACGTGCTGCCCCCTGCCGTGTTCGATGTTCTGGAGCGCACCCCGCCCGGCAAGGGCGGAGAGATCCAGCTGACCGACGCGCTGCAGGAACTGGCGGCGGACCCGGACGGCCCCGGCGTGCACGGCGTGATCTTCCGCGGCCGCCGCTACGACACCGGCGACCGGGTGGAGTACATCAAGGCGATCGTGCAGCTCGCCGTCGACCGCGACGACCTGGGACCGGATCTGCGCGGATGGCTGAAGGAGTTCGCAGGCGGGCTGTGAGCCCGCGGAGCGGCATGATGGACGCTTCGGTGACGATGCGGCACGGACCTGTGGAGTTGCGGCTCATCCGGCCCAGGGACGCGCGGGCCCTGCAGCACGAGCTGCTCACCAACCGGCGCTGGCTGCAGCCCTGGGAGGCGACGCTGCCGGGCATGCAGACCGGCATCGACATGCGGGCGAGCATCCGGAGGCTGCTGCAGCAGCACCGCGACGGCAGCGGCTACCCGTTCGTGATGGACTACGCCGGCGAGATCGCCGGTCAGCTGAACATCTGGGGGGTCATGCGCGGATCGCTGTCGTCCGCGACCATCGGCTACTGGGTAAGCGAGCGGTTCGCCGGTCACGGCATCACGCCGGCGGCCGTCGCGATGGCGACCGACCACGCGTTCGCCGACCTCGGTCTGCATCGCATCGAGATCTGCCTGCGCCCGGAGAACCGTCCGAGCCTGCGCGTCGTGCAGAAGCTCGGGTTCCGGTACGAGGGCGTGCGCCGCCGCTTCATCCACATCGACGGCGACTGGCGCGACCATCTGGCCTTCTCGCTCGTCAAGGAGGACGTGCCGGAGGGCGTGCTCGCGCGCTGGGTGCAGGGGCGCGTCCCCGCGGACTGGGCGGCGGTGCCGCCGACCGACCTGCCCTCGGCGGGCCTGCCGAACTGAGCGCGCCTCAGCCCTCCGCCGGTGCGAGCTGCCCGGCCTCGCGCTCGACGGGCCGGCGGATCCCGATCCAGGAGACGATCCCGCCGATCGCCATGAGCGCGGCCGTCACCCGGGCGGCGTCGTGGAAGCCGTCCAGGTTCAGGGAGCCGCCGACGATCGTGGAGATCATCGCGACGACCAGCAGCCCGGCCACGCGGGCCACCGCGTTGTTCACGGCGGACGCGATACCGGATCGGGACTCGTCGATGGAGCCCAGGATCGCGGACGTGAGCGGCGCGACCGTCAGCGACAGCCCGATCCCGAGCACGATCATCGCCGGAAGCACCTGCCACCAGTAGTCGAAGTGCGCGGACACGAGAAGCAGCAGCAGGGCGCCCGCGGCCATGATCAGAGGCCCTGCCGCCATGAAGACCCGCGGGCCGTAACGGCCGGACCAGCGTCCGGCCCGCGAGCTGAGCAGGATCATCAGGATCGTGACCGGCAGGCTCGCCAGGCCAGCCTCCGTCGCCTTGAGCCCGGCTCCCTGCTGCAGGTAGACGCCGACGACGAAGCCGTTCAGGGAGAGCGCGGCGTAGACGAACAGCGTGGCCAGGTTGCCCCAGGCGAAGTTGCGCACCCGGAACAGGGACAGCGGCAGCAGCGGCTGCGGCCGGCGCTGACGCAGCAGGAACACGATCAGCAGCGCCGCGCCACCGAGCGCCGTGATGAGGATCGCGGGGGAGGACCAGCCCTGATGCGGCTGCTCGATGAGGGCGTACACCACGCCGCCGAGGCCCACCGCGCAGAGGATCCCGCTGAGCCAGTCCACGCCCGTCGTGCGCGCGGATTCCGGCAGGTGCAGCCGGGCGAGCAGGAACAGCGTGACCCCGATCGGCAGCACGTTGATCAGGAACACGAAGCGCCAGGACAGGAAGTCGACGAACAGGCCGCCGAGAAGGGGGCCGACCAGCTGCGCCGCGGTCGTGAACGCGGTCCACACCCCGATCGCCCTGGACTGCACCTCACCGCGCATGACCGCGGTGATCAGCGCCAGCGAGCTCGGCACCAGCAGGGCACCGGCTGCGCCCTGGACGGCGCGCGCGACGATGAGCACGAGGGGAGTGGGCGCGGCGGCCACCGCGACCGAGGCGATCCCGAACGCGATCAGCCCGATCCGCATCACGAGCACACGCCCGTAGGCGTCGGAGACGGATCCGGCGAGCAGGATCAGCGCGCTCAGCGTGATCAGATACGCGTCGACGGCCCACTGCTGGGTGGTGATGCCGCCGCCGAGTTCGCGGCTCATCGCGGGCAGGGCGACCGTGACGACGGTGCCGTCGAGGAACGTCACGAACGAGGCGAGCACCGCGATGGCGATGACGAGGCGCTGCAGGGGAGGGAACGAGGCCACGAGGCGACCCTACTCGCGTGCGCGTGTCTGCGGTCCGCCGGGCGGAGTGTCGCATACCGTGGAGGGCATGAACGGGCCGGTGCTGAGCGGGGGCGTGATCGTCCTGGTCGCGGCTCTGCTGTGGCTGCTGTACTTCCTGCCGTCCTGGCGGGGTCAGAACCAGTACGACGCCGCCGAGCGCAATGCCCTGCGCCTGAATCGCGCATTGCGCGTGCTCGCCGAGACCAGCGAGACGCCGCGCGAGGTGCAGCTCGAACTCACCGCCCGCACCGCCCTCGCACAGCAGAAGCTGGCCAGGAAGCTGCAGTCCGACCGCGAACAGGCCGACCTGCAGCGGCTGCGCGAGCAGCTCGCCGCGACGCACGCGGACCCCGCCTTCCGTCGCGCCCGGGCACGACGGCGCACCCGGCTGGTCGCGTTCGCCCTGCTCGTGCTCGCTCTCGCCGCGCTCGGCGTCGGCGTGTGGCAGCAGCTCACCGTCGGCAACCCCGTTCTGCTCTGGGTCGGCGGATCGGTGCTCGTGCTGGCCGTGCTCACGCTGCAGCGCATGGCCGCCGTCGCCGCTCGCGTCGCGCGTCGATCCGCGACGCCCGTCGCCGCACCGGTTTCCGCGTCCGCGCCCGCGCAGACGCCCGAACTGCACGATCAAGGCCCGCGCACGTGGTCTCCGCGCACCTTGCCGGAGCCGCTCGTCTCGGTCACCGGATCCCGCGCGCACGCCGCCAGGGCCACGATCGATGCGCAGGCCCTCGCCCGCGAGGCCGCCCGCGCCGCCGAGCTGCAGCGCAGGGCCGAGCAGATCGCCCCGCCGGCTCCGGTCGAGCTTCCCGTCGCGGCCGAAACGCCCGCCGCGGTCGCGCAGGAGTCGCCGTACGCCCGGATGGGGTACGTCGACGACGCCGAGATCGAGGCCCACGTGCGGCAGCTGCTCGCGCAGCGCGCGGCGGGCTGAGCCGCCGCGCCCCGGGACTCGTTCCTAGGACGCTCCGCCGAGCTCGCCGGTCAGCCGGCTGTGGAAGCGATGGCTGTGCGGGTTCAGTCCGATCAGCTCACGGTGGCCCCATGGGCGGCGTACTTCGACTCGATCGCATCCAGCGAGGCGACACTGGACGCATCCCAGATGTGCGATGCGCTGAGGTCGATCACCACGCGTGCGGGGTCGTCGGCATAGGAGAACTGCTCGACCACGTCGTTGCTCGACGCGAAGAACAGCGGACCGAGCACGCGATAGGTCGCCACGGCGCCGTCTGCGGAGAGCACGCGCGAGACCTGCACGACGTGCGCGATCCGGCGGGCGAAGAACACCAGCGCGAGGAGCACCCCGACCCCCACCCCGATCGCCAGGTTGCCGGTGGCGACGACCACTGCGACCGTCACGAGCATCACGAGCGTCTCGGGCAAGGGCAGCCGGCGCAGTGTGGCGGGCCGGACGCTGTGCCAGTCGACCGTGCGCAGCGCGACGATCATCATCACCGCCGCGAGCGCGGCCATCGGGATCGCGGCCATGACGGGCGAGAGCACCGCGACGAGCAGCAGCAGGAACAGCCCGGCGACGAGAGTCGAGATCCGGGTGCGGGCGCGGCCGATCTGCACGTTCACGACCGTCTGGCCGATCATCGCGCAGCCCGCGACCCCGCCCCACAGCCCGGCCAGGATGTTCGCGACGCCGAGCGCCCACGACTCCCGGCCCTTCGCCGAGCGGCTGTCGGTGAGCTCGTCCACGAGCTTGGCGGTCAGCAGGCTCTCGAGCAGTCCGACGAGGGCCGCGGCCAGCGCCGGGGGCGCGATGATCTGCAGGGTGTGCAGGTCGAAGGGCACCGTCCAGGGGGTGAGCCCGGGGAGGATCCCGCTCACGGATCCCTCATCGCCGACGGTCGGCACCTGCAGCCCGAGCAGCATCGCCGCGGCCGTGACGACCACGATCGCGATGAGCGGGGCGGGCACGGCGCGGGTGAACCGGGGCAGCAGCACGACGATCAGGATGGTCACGGCGAACAGCGGATAGACCTGCCACGGCACGGCGATGATGTGCGGCACCTGCGCCACGAAGATCAGCACGCCGAGCGCGTTCACGAAGCCGATCATCACCGAGCGGGGGATGTACCGCACCAGCCGGGCGAGTCCGGCGGCACCGAACGCGATCTGGATGATGCCGGTCAGCAGCACTGCGGGCAGCACGTACCCGGTTCCGTGCGCCTGCACCATCGGCGCGAGGACGAGCGCGACCGATCCTGCTGCCGCCGACACCATCGCGGGACGGCCGCCGAGGAACGACATCACGACGGCGAGCACGACGGAGGAGATCAGCGCGACATCGGGACCGACGCCGGAGATCAGCGAGAAGGAGATCACCTCGGGGATGAGCGCCAGGGTGGTCACGATCCCGGCGAGCATCTCGGTGGTCAGCAGCCGGGGCCGCCGCAGCACCGCCCGCACGGGGACCTGGCCGTTCGGCAGTCGGAAATCGGTCGATTCGGGCGCGGACGGGGCGACGGGCATCAGCGGGTGCGCCGCACGGCCGGGGCGACGCGCGGCAGTCCTTTCGGCAGTCGGCAGCAAGGGGGTGTGTCTGTGCGGGACCGAGGGATCTCGACGGTCGCGCCGCAGCTCCCCCCACTTTACGGGGAGACCCGGACGTGCCGATCTGCGCGGACGAGCCGTCGCGCGTGCACAAGCGGTCGTTTTCTGCGTGATAGGCTTGCATGCGTTCACGGGCCCATGGCGCAGTTGGTAGCGCGCTTCGTTCGCAATGAAGAGGTCGGGGGTTCGAATCCCCCTGGGTCCACCGAGTTGCTCTTATCAAGAGTGCAGATCGGCACTTATGAGGCCGCCTGAGAGGGCGGC
>CAWBTB010000013.1:0-178837 GCA_963791605.1 uncultured Actinomycetota bacterium
TGCCCGTGCCGAGTCCGCGCACCGCCAGCGCGGCGATGCGGTTGGCCTGCGAGGCGCCGCCGGTGAGGAACCAGGTGCGGCGCGCGCCCCACGCGTCTGCCGCGAGGTCGAGGGCCTGGGCGAGCGGCGAGTCCTCGCCGAGGTCGATGTCGTCGAGCAGCATCGGCACGTCGAGCCGGAGCGGGCGCTCTCCGATGAACCCCGCCAGGCGCGCGCTGAGACCGAGACCGTCGCCGCCGTGGCCGGGCACCATGAGCTGGATCGGCGCGCGGCTCGCGTGGCGCTCGAGCGCGTCGGCGTACGGCGTCTCGCCGTGACGGAGGCTCCGGAGCACGCCTGCGGACGGCAGGATCGGTGACGGGGCGATGGCAGTGGATTCGGACGACAGCATCCCTCCATGGTGAGGCTCGCGTTCCGCTGGCGGAATCCCTCGAAGTTCTCGCTCCTCACATATCCTGTATGTGACTGAGTGCCCGGATGGGGCACGTTACGACATAGGAGATAGGTGCCCCATGGTCGATCTGCGACAGCTCGAGGCGCTCAGGGCGGTGCATGCGGAGGGTTCGGTCACCGCGGCGGCGCGCCGGCTCGGCTGGGGCCAGCCCACGGTCGACTATCACCTCAAGAACCTCGAGCGGCTGGTCGGATCGCCGGTGCTGCTGCGTTCGCCGCGGGGGAGCCGTCTCACCCCGGTCGGCATGCTGCTGCTGGAGCGGGCGCAGGAGATCCTGACCCTGAGCGAGCGCGCGCTCCGAGACGCCCGCGAGCTGACCCAGATGGGGCGGGTGCGGCTGCGGTTCGGAACGTTCCCGACGGCCGCGGCGAAGATCCTGCCGTCGGTGGTCGCTCGCGTCAACGACCTGGGGATCGAGGTGGACGCCGTCCTCGAGGAGGGCCCATCGCTCGTCGAGCAGATCAACCGCGGGGCCCTCGATGCGGCGCTCGTGTACACGGTCCCCGGGTACGAGCTGCCCTTCCGGCCGCACGTGTCGACCGTGGAGGTGCACCGGGATCCGCTCATGCTCGCGCTGCCCACCGGGCACCCGCTCGCGGCGCGGCCGTCCGTCGACGTGCCGGCCCTGCTCTCGCTGCGCAACGAGCGCTGGCTCTTCGCCGCCGCGGCGGACGACCCGATGGACACGATCGTGATCGACGCGTTCGCGGCCGAGGGGCACATCCTCGAGGTCGCGATCCGGACGGATGACTTCCAGGTCATGCTCGGCATGATCGCGGCGCGCATGGTGGTGGGTCTCGTCCCCGGCTTCGCGACCGGCGGTGCGCATCCTGGCGTCGTGCTGCGCCCCATCGACGACCCGTCGTTCGTGCGCTCGATCCTCGTCGCCACCTCCGCCGAGGGGTCCCCGCGCGGGCCCTCGACGGCCGTGCGTCAGCTCGTCGCGGCGATCCGGGACGGGTTCAGCGCTCTCGGCGCTCATCCCGACGGGGACTGACCTCGTCGTGACTCGGGATCGTGTGCGGAATCGGTGTCAGGATCGTGTCGTGCGCGCGGCGTCGGTGACGACCACAGGGGGAGCGCCCATCGCGGCGCGGTCATCGACAGAGGAGGACGACATGAAGTACCTGATCATGATGCAGGTGGACCCCGATGTGCTGGACGCGCTCACGCCCGAACAGCAGCAGGCCATCGGTGAGGGGCACGGCGCGTTCATGGCCGCGACCAAGGAGCGCGGCGAGTTCATCTCCACGCAGGCGCTGGGGGCGCCGAGCGCGTCGAAGGTGATCCGCGGCACGACGGGCGAGCCCGAGGTCACCGACGGACCGTTCGCGGAGGCCAAGGAGTTCCTGGGCGGCTTCTACCTGGTGGACGTGGAGGATGAGGCCCGCGCGGTCGAGCTCGCGAAGCAGATCCCCGATGCGCGGATCCCCGGGCTCGCCCTCGAGATCCGGCCCGTCGTGTTCGCCGATCTGGGGCTGGATTGACCGGGTCCGTACCCGAGGGCGTGTGGCGCGAACTCGCGCCGCACGCCCTCTCCCGCCTCGTCCGCACGTACGGGGCGGCCCAGTTCGAGCTGTGCGAGGACGCTGTCCAGGAGGCGCTGCTGGACGCGCACCGGCAATGGGCCGACGGCGCCCCGCGGGATCCCGAGGCGTGGATCACGACGGTCGCGCGGCGCCGGTACATCGACCGGATCCGCGTCGAGGCGCGGCGGCGGGCGAGAGAGGAGCGCACCGCCCTGCTCGAGGCGCCGCTCGCCGACGGCAGGGCGTCGGCCGACGACACGCTGCTCCTGCTGCAGCTGTGCTGCCACCCGGAGCTGCCGCGGTCCGGACAGGTCGCACTGACGCTGCGCGCCGTGTCCGGGCTCACGACGTCGCAGATCGCGAACGCCTATCAGCTGCCGGAGGCGACGATCGCCCAGCGGATCACGCGCGCGAAGCAGCGCCTGGACCGGCTCGGCCGCGCCTTCCCGCGCCCGGACCGTCCCGAGGAGCGGCTCACGGCGGTGCTCGACGTGCTGTACGTGATGTTCACGGAGGCCCATCACACGACGACCGGCGCCCCGGCGCAGGATGCGGACCTCGCGGCCGAGTCCATCCACCTGGCGCGACTCGTGCGCGATGCCGTGCCGGAGTCGACGGAGGTGGCGGGGCTCCTGGCGCTGATGCTGCTGACCGAGGCGCGGCATCCGGCGCGAGTCGGGCCGCACGGCGAGCTCGTACCGCTCGACGAGCAGGACCGGGGCCGGTGGCGGCGTCCTCTGCTCGACGAGGGGCTCGCGCTTCTGGACCAGGTGGTCACGGGAGCGGTGCCCGGCCCGTACCTGCTCCAGGCGTGCATCGCGGGGCTCCACGCCGCAGCCCCGGACACCGCGTCCACGGACTGGCCGAGATCCACGCGCTGTATGTGCTCCTCGACCAGGCCACCGGCCGGCGGAATCCGACGATCGCCCTGAACCGGATCGTCGCGCAGGCGATGACGGAGGGGGAGGAGCGGGCGCTCGCCGCGCTGGCCGACCTCGCTCGCGCGCATCCGGATCTGCCCCGGGTGCGCTCCGTCCGCGCGCATCTGCTCGAGCGCGCGGGGCGCGTCGAGGAGGCTGTGGCCGCGTACCGGGAGGCGGCGGCGACCACCCTCAATGCCGCCGAGCGGCAGTATCTCGTGCAGCGGCGTCACCGCCTCGAGACGGGTGGCGCGACCGAGGGCGCGTCCAGCAACCAGGACACGCCCGGACGTACCCGGATACCGGACCCCGATTCGCGTCCGGTCAGAACGATGTTGTAAGCTGATCGGGTTGTCGCGGGAAGCCGCAGACAGCGTCTGGGCCTGTGGCGCAGCTGGTAGCGCACCTGCATGGCATGCAGGGGGTCAGGGGTTCGAGTCCCCTCAGGTCCACCCAGGTTTCGTTACGGGAACACGCGAGATCGGTTGATGTTGGGTGTTCCCGTTTCGCGTTCCCGGCATCTGTCGCAGCGGTGAGGGCGGCGAAGGGCTCCGCGAGGACGGTGTCGCAGTTGCTCGTCTTCGGTGATTTCAAGCCTGGTGTAGAAGGCCTGGTTGGCGAGCCGCCGGTTGCTGTCTCCGGAGTGGGCATACATGCGGTGCGCGTCGGTGAGTAGCCGCAGTGAGTCGTGGAGGAAGGCGCGTGCTCCGGTGTGGTGCTGGTCATTTTCGGAGAGGCGGCGGTCGCTGTCCGCGAGTCCCGCGCGCGGATGCGGTCCTGGTGCGCGTTTCAGAGTGGGCAGGTCGATCGCGTCGGCGAAGTGCGCGGCGAGCACTTGTGCCGTGACGCTGGACTTGCTTGGCCGAGCAGTGTCCGTGGTCGCCGATATGTTGAGTCTGAGCATTTGGCCCAGCATCGGCTGGCTGGGGGCGCGGATGAACGGCCTGGATAAGTGATTGAGGTCAATTGATGAGCGATGATGACGACGCATTCCGACGGGTGCGGTTCTACGGGGCTAATGACATGGTGACCGGGATGTACATAGAACGCGTGGTCGAGATCATCGAGAATTTCGACGTTGCTGATGTTCCGACCACGACCGCAGACGCCATCGAGCTGCACAACGTTCAGCAGTACATCGAGAACAGTTTCTTGCCTCCCTCCTACACAGCCGAGCAGCGGGACCACGCAACTGTCTTGTTCCGAAGATCCGCGGTGTGGTGGCGCGATTCTTTTCTGCGGTCGACGACTCCAACTGCTCAGTCATCGTTGCCGACGTCAACTACAACTATCGCCCGGACCTGCTCGAGCTGCTCGGCCGGAATAAGGCGTATGAGCGGTGCAACCCAAGCACTATGCTGGCCGCTCTTGATGCCGCAGGGGTCCACATCGGCGAGATGCTGGCTTGCAGGAAGCTCGTGATCGCCTACGAAGCCGAGATGCGTGACGAATTGCTGGCGTCCCCGCGCAACGCGGAGCACCTAATCCGCAAGTACCTGGAGAGAGACACGCGCGGCGAGGTGCACCTGCCCGCGAGCCTCACGCCAAGCGACGCAGCGATCTGCTGGAGCGATACCTCGACAGCCCGGAGGCGAACCCCAACTACGTTGGACTGATCGAGACGGCATCATCCCACTTGGCCACAGCGTCGACCGGGATCGACCCCAAGTTGAAGCTGAGAGCGAAGCGCCGCAACACGGAAATGACCCAGAAGATTTTCGAGGACAACACAGGTTTCAGGACGGGCGTCGAGGTAAGGCTCTCCGACACCCAGGACGAACCGGTGGAGTGCGAGATGGACCACTCCGACGGGATATTGACCCGGTTCACGTACAGCAGTCGCTGGTTGGCGGAGACGCTCGACTTCCCCAGCATCCTCAACAACTTCCAGCACCTCTTCGAGTTCACCAATCGTCAGGTATTTCTCAACCTGCCGTCGTATGCGGCACTCCTCGGGGTCTTTGAACGCTTTCTGATCACGACCGGCAAGACCGACTACCGGACGGGCGTAGCTTTTAAGGCTGTCGAGATGAGTTCCTTTCTGCAGACGCGGCTCTACCAGCACTACCTGGAAACAAAGGACATCGACCTGGAAGACGTCATTGCTTGGTTCTTCAGCGAGTATCTCAGCGACGAATTTGATGCCCCGAACTTCTCGTTCACGCGCTCGACCCGCGGAACGTCCTACCTGGAGAAGGCCAGACACCTATTCATCGAGATGGAGAGCGTCGTCAATCAGTTCCGCCTGTTCGTCGAGAACGGTGAACTCGACCCGGAGCTGCTGGCCATAACGTCAGAGCCTGTTCGGTACAGGCAGGTGCCGAGCCGCGTCGACGGAAAATACGTATATCCGACGGACCAAGACGAGATAGCTGGCATCCTACACGTGCTCTTCTCCGACCAGTCGAGCTTGAAGTACATCAGTAAGGACCTGGAGGGAGATAACGTCGCCAGACTTCTCCTCAACAACGAGGTCGCATACGACGACTTCCACGAGTACCAACGAGGGACGGTCGACCACCTCATCAACCTTGGCATCCTTGAGAACACGGGAGCGCGGGTGTGCATCGCGAACTCGTCAACAGCTCCTCATCCTCAAGTCACTATTCACCACCGAGGCGGTGAGCTACTTCCACCTCTCGGATGCAGGTCGGGCGGAAGTGGACGCGATGGAAAAGCGGGGCTGGGTGACGCGCCGCTCGTCCCTTCTAACCAAAGCCGAAGGGGTCTACTTCAACTTCCTTCTCAATAAAGTCTAGTTCAGTAATGGGCCCGAACTGCGCAACAAATATCTCCATGGGTCGCAGGCGAACGTCGACGGCGAGGACGCCCACTTCCAGACCTACATCACTGCTCTGAAGCTGATGATTGCTCTGATCATCAAAATGAACGACGACTTCTGCTTGTCAGCGAACGAACACTCGGACCATGAAAGCCAGTCCCAAGGCAGTGCTGACGCCTAAGGGCGAAGGGTGGGTTTGCGAGCGGGCCCGTCCGCGCAGAGATTAGGTTCCGGACCAATCTTCAAGGGCGGGTGAAGGACAAGGGCAGTGCGGGCTCGTCGAGAGGTGGCCGCGATGAGCCGGCGGCCCTACACCACGAGATTGCTATCGACGCCCTGTGTCCTCCTTGGACTTCTCCCAGACCGTCATGCGGTGTACGCCGAACCGTTTGGCGATCGATATGACGCTCTCGCCGTCCGCACGTGCGGTTCGGATAGCGTCCACTTCCTTGTCCGTCAGCGGTGTTCGGGTACGTCTCGTTGGGTTCGACACCGCCCCAGGCCCGGGCACCGCCGCCCGTCCGACTCGGTCACGATGGCCCGTTTCGCGTCGTCCCATAGGGAAGCCAGCTGTTCCAGACGGTGTTGGGCGTTCTGTTTGGGTCCAGCCAGGTCCACCCCAAAGACGAAGCCCCGGGCATCCGCCCGGGGCTTCGTTCGTTCCCGCCGCGAGCCCGTTCGGGCATGCGACACCAATCGGGCGTCCGTCGCTTGCGCTAGGTTTGCGCTCATGACGGGGGAGGCCCGACGCGGGGGCGTCGCCGTTGCCGACAGGCGGTGGGGGCGCGCGTACTTCGCACTGCAGGCGCTCGCCGGCCTGGCGTGTGGGTCGGCGTCTTCCTCGCGGCTCCGATCCGCGACGCGACGCTCGGCAGTCTGGATCCTGTCCTGGTCGCCGCCTTCGACATTCCGCTGTTCGTCTTCGGATCCGCGCTCGCCGCCGCAGGGGTTCGATCCGCCGCGTGGGTCGCCACAGGGTGGACCTGCCTCATCGCCGCCGCGATGGCGGCGTTCGCCACCGTCACCACAGCGGCGGGCTGGGGCGCGCTCCTCATGCTCGGGGCCGCCTGCGGATCCTTCGGGGCGCTCGTGCTCGTCGAACGCGACCGCGTTCCCGCGGAGTGGCTCCTCGTCGGCCCGTTCCGTTTTCGCCCCGCCGCACCCTCCCCGCGCGGACGCCTGATGCTCGTGACGGCGCTGCAAGCCGGTGCGTTCTGGGCGCTGTTTCTCGGGGCGTTTCCGCTCCTGATCGCCGCCGTCGAGAGCCGCTGGCGGTTGCGGGTACCAGTTCCCGTGGACGGCAGCCGTGCGCGCGCGGTCGTCGGCGTCGCGCTGCTGCTGATCGCCACGTCGCTCGGCGTCTGGTCGGCGCTGTCGATGTCGGCTCGCGGCCAGGGCACACCGCTTCCGTCGTCGATGCCACGGTGCCTCGTCGTCGCCGGGCCCTATCGTCTCGTCCGCAATCCGATGGCCGTGGCGGGGATCGTCCAGGGGGTCGCCGTCGGGCTGCTGCTCGGGTCGTGGCTGGTTGTCGCGTACGCCTTGTGCGGCTCGCTCGCCTGGAACTCCCTGATCCGCCCGCTGGAGGAGGACGACCTGGAACAGCGCTTCGGCGAGGAGTTCGTCGCGTATCGCGCGCGGGTGCGTTGCTGGATCCCGCGGGCGGGCCCGGTCCCGCTCACCACTCGCTGCGGTCGCGGGCGGCCTGCAGATCGCGGTACGCGCGCTCGTCGTCGCGGGTGACGGATCCGCCGCGGTGCAGGATCTCGCGCGGGAACCATGCCCACAGGGGAAAGGCCTGCGCGCGGGCGGGTGTCGCGGCACGGTCGCGATCGGCGATCTTCCGGATGGTGCGGGTGTGCGGGTGGGAATGGAACGGGGCTGAGGATACGGCTGTCTCGGTCATGGCTATAAAGTTATGGCCAGACAGATCCTGCCACGAGATGGCGTAGAGACTATCTACGCAAAGATTCAGCCAGTACGATGAGCAGATGTTGCACAGCATCACGCTCCCGGTCATCGACGGGCTCGCCGTCTTCGAGTTCGGCCTGCTGAGCGAGGTTTTCGGGCTCGATCGCAGTGTGTATTCCGACGTGCCGGCGTTCGACTTCCGTGTCTGCGGACTCGAGGCCGGCCGGCCCGTGACCACGCAGATCGGCGCCCTGGTGACGCCCGCGTACGGGCTCGAGGCGATGGAGCACGCCGACGTGATCGCCGTCCCCGCGGTGAAGGTGCGACCTGCCGACGAGTACCCGGCGGCGCTGCTGGACGCGTTGCGTCGGGCGTCCGACCGCGGCGCGATCCTGCTGAGCGCCTGCTCCGGCGCGTTCCTGCTCGGCGCGGCCGGATTGCTCGACGGGCGGCCGTGCACCACGCACTGGCGGTATGCCCAAGAGCTGCAGCGCCGCTATCCCAGCGCCCGGATCGACCCCGACGTGCTCTTCGTGGACGACGGCGACCTCATCACGAGCGCCGGTACCGCGGCGGGCATCGATGCCAGCCTGCACCTGGTGCGCCGTGAGCTCGGCAGCGGGGTCGCGAACGTGATCGCCCGCAACATGGTCGTGCCCCCGCAGCGCGACGGCGGCCAGCGCCAGTACATCAGCAGGCCGGTGCCGGAGGCGGAATGCGACGCACTCGTGGACGTGCTCGCGCACATGAACGCCCGGCTTGCCGAACAGCACTCGGTTGCCTCGCTCGCGCAGCTCGCGCACATGTCGACGCGCACGTTCGCGCGGCGATTCGTCGCCGAAACCGGCGTGACCCCGATGCAGTGGCTGACGGCCCAGCGGGTGCTGCAGGCGCGTCTCGCCCTGGAGACGACGGACGCATCCATCGACGAGATCGCGGTGACCTGCGGCTTCGGCAGTGCGACGCTGTTCCGCCACCACTTCACCCGCGAAGTCGGGATCGCGCCGAGCGCCTATCGCCGGTCCTACGCGCGCGGCGACGCGGAGCCGGTCCTCGCTGCGAGCTAGCGACGGGGACGATGCCGACCGAATGTCGGCCCCCCGCTCTACCGTCGGGAGGACATCCGAGCTCGGGGGAACATCATGCGGACAACCATCACAGCACCGACCGCGCCGCTGACAGAGATCTGGGCGGCGCCCGCACGAGGCACACAGTGGTGTGATTGCGGATCAGATCATCCGCTGACTCGTGACCGGGTGCTCGAATTCTGCCTCACGGACGCACATGCGTCCGTGATCACCCACCCTCAGGTCGTCCGCACCGCGATGGAGGTCTGGAACTATGCGACGGTCTGCCGCTTCTTCCACCTGGCGGTCCAGGCGGCGGCAGGCGCCGTGCACGGTGCGGTCGCGGAGGAGTATCCGTTCGAGACCGGACTCGCGATCGTCAAGGCGTTCTCCGACGCGTGGAACGGCTGCCCGGAGGAGCTCTGCGACGAGCAGACGGATGAGTTCGGCGTCGACGACTGACCGGTCCCGACGGAGCGGGCACCCGTGCCGGTGAACCGACGTGGGAACCATGCGGGAACATCGCACGCGCGCCGCGTGTTCCACGCATCGTGGAGATCCTCGACAGCATCGTGATCGGCGCCGGTCAGGCGGGTCTTTCGAGTTCGTATCACCTGAGCCGGCTCGGCGTTGCGCACGTGGTGCTGGACGCGGATGAGGCGCCGGGCGGCGCCTGGCAGCATCGCTGGGATGCGCTCACCATGCAGGACGTGCACGGCGTCGCCGAGCTGCCCGGATCCGTCCCGCCGCCGCGCAACATCGCACGGGCGAACCGGATCGTGCCCAGCTATTTCGCCGGCTACGAGCGCGCACACGACCTTCCGGTGATCCGCCCGGTGCGCGTGGATCGCGTGACCGAGGAGGGCGGGATCCTGGTCGTGCACGCCGATGAGGGAACCTGGCGCTCGCGCACGCTGATCAACGCGACCGGCACCTGGACGCACCCGTTCCTGCCGCACTACCCGGGCATGGAGACGTTCCTGGGGGAGCAGCTGCACACGGTCGACTACCCGGGGCCGGAGCACTTCCGCGGCAAGCGCGTGCTCGTGGTCGGCGGCGGTGCCTCCGCCGTGCAGTTCCTGGGCGCGCTCGCGCCGATCACCGACGTGCTGTGGACGACGCGAACCCCTCCGGTGTGGCGGACCGGCGACTTCACGCCCGAGGCGGGAGCGGCGGCCGTGGCGCTCGTCGAGCAGCGCGTCGCGCAGGGACTCGCGCCGCAGAGCGTCGTCAGCGTGACCGGGCTCATGCTGCGTCCGCAGGAGCAGGAGGCCGCGAGGCTCGGCGTCTACGACGCGCGGCGGCCGATGTTCCAGCGCATCGAGCCCGACGGGGTGCGCTGGGCGGACGGATCGTTCGAACGCGTCGACGCCATCCTCTGGGCGACCGGCTTCCGCCCCGCGATCGGGCACCTGGCGCCTCTCCACCTGCGCAGCGAGCACGGCGGGATCCAGCTGGACCGACGCGGGCGCGGCACGACGGCGGTGCGGGATCCGCGGATCCAGCTCGTCGGCTACGGACCTTCCGCGAGCACGATCGGCGCGAACCGGGCGGGCCGGACCGCCGCTCGTGGCGTGCAGCGGTGGCTCCAGGCGCACCAGGACGCCGCGTTCGCCGCTCTCTGACCCGCGGTCAGCGCACGACCCGGATCGCCCCGGTCGACGTCGACGGGGAGACCGGCCGGGTGATCCGCAGCGCGTCGGCGCACAGGGCGCCCACCTTGGTGCCGATGCACAGACTGACGAACACGAGCGGAGCGGCCGCGAGCGCCTGCGCATCGAACGACGCGAGGGCGACGAGTCCGACCGTGCCCGGCACGAGCAGCAGGAAGGCGGGCTGGAACGACACGGTCGCCGGCACGGCGAGAGTGACACGTTCGAGGACGCGGGCAGCGAGGAAGAGCAGCCCGGCGGTGACGCCCGTCGCGACGGTGCTGCCCGTGAACGGGGTGAGCAGCTGCAGCGAGGTGTAGGTGCAGATCATCACGATCACGGTCGCGATGCCGAGGCGGAAGCCGGATCCGAAGCTCAGCCCGATCCCGATCGCGAGCACCACGACCCCGACCACGGAGAGCCACAACGGCGGAACGGCCTCCCAGCCGACATGGCCCGTGACCAGCGAGGTCTCGCCGACGAGCGCGGCGGAGTGCGGATCCACGCGCAGCCCGGTCACGGTGGCCCCGGCGAAGATGCCCGGCGGCCATGAACCCCAGCATGATCAGGCCGTAGATCAGCCGGGACGCTCCGCTGACGATGTCCGCCGCGGTGAGCTCGAGCAGCGCGTTCGTGATGAGGGCGCCCGGCACGAGCAGCGCCACCGGCGCGCACACCGCGAACAGCGGCACGGCGCCGAAGTCGAGACGGTCCGCGACGACGCCGACGATGAGGGTGGAGATGAACGACGGCGACGAACGGGATCACGGCGGCGGCGGCGCGGATCCGGTCCGTGATGAGCACGATCGCCGCGACGAGTCCGCCGACGAGCAGAGCGAGCACGACCGCCCACCACGGGCAGCGGAACAGCACGGCGAGACCGGACGCGAGCAGCGCGCCGCCGAGGATGCGCTGCAGGGCCGGGTGCCGGCGCCGGATGCCGCGGATGTGCGCGATGTGCCCGGGGATCTGGTCGAGGGCGACCGGCCCGCCTCCAGGCGCCGGGCGAGCCGAGAGGCGTGGGCGGTCTGCCGGAAGGTGAGATCGGATCCGTCTCCGCTCGCGATCGTCGTCGCTCCGGGGATCCCGGGACGATCACCAGGATGTGCGCGGGGAGCACGGCGAAGGCGAGCTCCTCGGCGGGGGCGGTGGCATCGCGGACGCGTTCCAGCGTGCCGCGCACATCGGTCACCGATACTCCGGCGTCGAGCAGGAGCGCGCCGAGGTCGCCGAGCACGACATCGGTGCTGACGGGTTCGAAGGGGGACATCACCTGAAATCGTAGGACCTGCGGCGCCCTCTCCTGTACCGGGGCGGTGCTCAGGTCGCGAACGTACGCTGGGGACATGCGGACACGGGCGGGATCACACCGGCCGCGCGCGCTCGGACGGCGGCGCGCGGCGATCGCCGCCGCCCTGCTCGCCGGGCTCGTCACGGCCCCCGCGTGCGCGCCTGCCGCGCCGGGTCCGCACCCGTCGAGTCCGTCCGCTCCCGCTGCGGAGCGGCACCGGTCCTCCGCGGCGGAGCGGGTGCGAACGATCGTCGACCGGATGAGTGTGAACCAGCGGGCCGCCGCCGTGGTGATGGGCGAACACGCCGGGCACGGATCCCGCGCAGCTGGCCGCGTCGATGAGCGCGGAGCTTCGGCGGCTTCATCCTGATGGGATCGAACATCCCCGGCACGCCGGACGGGCTGCGCGCTGTCACCTCGGCGCTCACGGCCGATCCCGCACTGCCGCCGCTCATCGCGACCGATGAGGAGGGCGGCGACGTGATCCGGCTGCCCTGGGATGATCAGCCCGGCGCCGACGTGCTGAAGGCGCAACCGGCCGCCGACACCCAGACCGCGTTCGCCGCGCGCGGCCGGATGCTGCAGAGCGCGGGGATCACCGTCAACTTCGGCGTCGTCGCGGACGTCGCGCAGGGTCCGGACTCGTTCATCTACGACCGCTCCTTCGGCACGGACCCCGCCGCTGCGGCGGACCGCGTCGCCGCGGCGGTGCGCGGCGAGGAGCCCTTCGTGCGCAGCGCGCTGAAGCACTTCCCCGGGCACGGGGCGGCGGAGGGGGATTCGCACGACTCGATCCCGAGCACGGACATGGACCTCGCCACCTGGCGGGCGCAGGTCGCGCCGCCGTTCCAGACCGGCATCAGGGCCGGTGCGCCCCTGGTGATGATGGGGCATCTCGCCTACACCTCGGTGGATGCGGAGCCGGCGTCGCTGTCGCCGCGCTGGCACGGGATCCTGCGCCATGACCTCGGCTTCCGCGGCGTGATCGTCACCGACGACCTGAACATGCTCACCGACTCCGGCGTGCCCGCCTATGAGGATGTGGTGGCCGATGCGGTGCGCTCGGTCGCGGCGGGCAGCGATCTGGTGCTCGCGATCGGCGGCGCGGGCCCCGACACGGCGCAGAAGATCGCCGACGGGCTGGTCGCCGCCGTGCAGCGCGGGGATCTTCCCGCCGACCGGCTGTCCGAGACGCCGTGTCGAGGGTGGTGGCGCTGCGGCTGCAAGCTCGCCGCGCGGGCCGGTTGAGCGCGACCACGGAAGGGGGTCAACGACTCCGAGCGGGCGTGCCGAGCCAGGCCTGCAGGATCCGGGCGCGCAGCGCGTTGCCGCGCTCGGCGAACCCGCGCTGCCGGCGCACGTACTCGGCCTTGCCCTCCGCCGTCTCGATCCGCACCGGCACGACGCCCCAGTCGGACAGGTCGTAGGGCGCCGCCTGCATGTCGAGGATCCGGATGTCGCGGGCCAGCTCGAACGCGTCCAGCAGGATCTCGCCGGGCACGAGCGGGCCGAGCTTCATCGCCCACTTGTAGACGTCCATGCCGGCGTGCAGGCAGCCGGGCTGCTCCAGCAGCGGCTGGGTCTGGCGGGTGGGCGTGAGGCGGTTGCGCGGCACGGCCTCCGGGCGTGAAGAACCGGAACGCGTCGATGTGCGTGCAGCGCAGCTCGCCCTGCTCGACGACCGCGTCGGTGCCGGCCTGGCCGAGCCGCAGCGGCACCGCATGCCGGTGCTCGGGCGTGCGGTAGACCATCGCCCACTCGTGCAGCCCGAAGCAGCCGAACTGGCCCGGGCGCGCCGCGGTGCGCTGCGAGCATGGCGTGCACGAGCGCGGCGAGCTCGGGCTTCTCCGCGCGCGAACGCGGCGGCGTCCGGCAACGACGGCGTCCCGCGGTTCCCGCGTCGGCATCCGGGGAGTACCAGCGCCAGCCGGCGCGCTCCGGGGCGTCCTCCAGCACCACGCCGGCGCCCGGATGCCAGCGGCGCAGCTGTCCCGGCTTGTACCCGTAGTAGGTGAACAGGAAGTCGTGCACGGGGTGCTTCTCGCGCCGCGCCTGCCGCGCGCGGTGCTCGGCGGTCAGCGCGTCCGCGCGCTCCTCGTGCGCGGCGGCACGCTCGGTCCAGGTGGCGCGGTCGAGCTGCGTGCGCTCAGCAACGGCGGCCATGACTCAGCGCACGATGCCCGCGGCGATCAGCGCGTCCAGGATCCCGGCGCCGTCCTCGGCGCTCACCCACGGCGTGGCGGCGGGATCGACGCAACCGGATCCGTCGTCTCGGCGCTCTCCCGACGTCGCACCGTCGACCGTCGGCCTCGCTGTCGGCGCGAGAGGCCGCGCGGCGACCGGCGAGCACGGCCTCGGCGGGCAGCAGGCGGCGGATCGCGACGGCGGCGACCGACTCCGGGTGCTCGCCGAGGAACTGCCGGTAGATGGCCTCGTCGTGCTGCCCGTCGTCGCCGATCAGCAGCCAGCGCACGTGCGGGAACTCCGCGGCGAGCCGGTCCAGGTTGGTGAGCTTGTGCTCGCGGCCGCTGCGGAACCACCGGTCGTGCGTCGGTCCCCAGTCGGTGAGCAGCATGGACCCGGCCGGGAACAGGTTCCGGGACAGAAACCGGGTCAGCGTCGGCGCGACGTTCCACGCGCCGGTGGAGAGGTAGATCATCGGGCGAGCCGGGGTGCTCCCGCATCAGCCGCTCGAGCAGCACCGCCATGCCGGGGACCGGGGCGCGCGCGTGCTCGTCGACGACGAAGGAGTTCCAGGCGGCGATGAGCGGGCGGGGGAGCGCGGTCACCATGACGGTGTCGTCCACGTCCGAGACGACGCCGAAGCGCACGTCGTCCGCGACCACGAAGATCGCGCGCCGGGATCGGCTCCTGATCCTCGACCGACATCGTCACCTGCTGCCAGCCGGCGGGCAGCTCCGCCTGGATCGCGGCATCGATCACGCCGCCGCGGTCGGCGGTGACGTCGTCGTGCTCGTCGACCGTGATCGTCGACGGTGCGAGAAGCTCACCGGGATGCCGACGAAGCTGCGCCAGCCGCGCACGCTCGCGTCGCGGCCGGTGCGGCGCGGTCTTCGGCAGCGATCAGGACGCGCCCGACCACGCGCATCCAGCCGGGGCCGCCGTAGCCCGGGAACGGCAGCACCGTGGCGCTCCGGCCGCGCTTGCGGGCGCGCTTCTCGCGCCACGCGTGGAAGCGGTGCTCCAGGCGGGCGAACCAGTGGATCCGTGCCGGACGGCGAACGGACGAAGGTCTGTGCGGACGAGGGCATGGCGCCTCTAGTCTCCCATGCCCGCCGCCGGATACACCCGTCGGAACCGGACGCAGCGCACGGAGCCCGGTCCGCCCGCGTGCTGGGATAATCTGGAAGTTCCCCTGCTCGGGGATGTTCCTTTGCTGCAAGAGAGTGGTCGCCCTGTTGTCTGAGAACCCGTCCTACACCGCATCCCCGTCGCCGTCCGTCGACGAGTCGCTGTCGGTGCACGAGCTTCAGCCCAGCAGGTGCACCGGCTCGAGGAGAAGTGGCAGCCGAACTGGGCGAGAGCGAGACTCTTCCGTGCCGACGACCCCGCCGACAAGCGGCCGCGCAAGTACATCCTCGACATGTTCCCGTACCCCTCCGGCGACCTGCACATGGGGCACGCGGAGGCGTTCGCCTACGGCGACATCGTGGCCCGCTACTGGCGGCAGCGCGGGTTCAACGTGCTGCACCCGATCGGCTGGGACTCCTTCGGCCTGCCCGCCGAGAACGCCGCCATCAAGCGCGGCGCGGACCCGCGCGAGTGGACCTACGACAACATCGCGCAGCAGAAGGCCGGCGTTCGAGGCTACGGCGTCGAGCTTCGACTGGAGCCGGGAGCTGCACACCTCCGATCCCGAGTACTACCAGTGGAACCAGTGGCTGTTCCTGAAGCTGTACGAGAAGGGGCTGGCGTACCGCAAGGACAGCTGGGTCAACTGGGGCCCGATCGACCAGACGGTGCTCGCGAACGAGCAGGTCTGTCGGACGGGCACTGCGAGCGCTGCGGCGCCGAGGTCGTGAAGAAGAAGCTGACGCAGTGGTACTTCCGGATCACCGACTACGCGGACCGGCTGCTGGACGACCTGAACCAGCTCGAGGGCACCTGGCCGCCCAAGGTGATGCGATGCAGCGCAACTGGATCGGCCGCTCGATCGGCGCCGACGTCGACTTCGCGATCGAGGGCCGCGAGGAGCCGCGTCACGGTGTTCACGACCCGCCCCGACACGCTGTACGGCGCGACCTTCATGGTCGTCGCACCCGACTCCGACCTGGCGGCCGAGCTCGCGCGCCGGATCCTCCGACCGAGGTGCGGAGCGCTTCGCGGCCTACCTGGCGCAGGTGCAGAAGACGACCGAGGTCGAGCGCCAGTCGCACCGATCGCGCGAAGACCGGCGTCTTCCTGGACCGCTTCGCGATCAACCCGGTCAACGGCGAGCGGCTGCCGATCTGGGCCGCCGACTACGTGCTGGCCGACTACGGCCACGGCGCGATCATGGCCGTGCCCGCGCACGACCAGCGCGACCTCGACTTCGCCCGCGCGTTCGACCTGCCGGTGCGGGTCGTCGTCGACACGACCGCGCCGATCACCGGCGCCATGCCCGATCATCGAGCTGGACGAGGACGGCGTGCCGATCATGCCGGCCGACTGCTCGACGATCGACCCGGCGGAGACCGGCGTCGCGCTGACCGGCGAGGGCCGCATGGTCAACTCCGGCAGCTCAACGGGCTGTCCAAGCGCAACGCGATCGCGCGCGTGATCGAAGGAGCTGGAGGCGGCCGGCACCGGCCGCGCCGCGAAGAACTACCGGCTGCGCGACTGGCTGATCTCGCGCCAGCGCTTCTGGGGCACGCCGATCCCGATCATGCACGCCGCGACGGATGGCGAGATCGTGCCGGTGCCGGAGGAGCAGCTGCCGGTGCGTCCTGCCCCGCGTCGAGGGCCTGGACCTGAAGCCGAAGGGCACCTCGCCCGCTCGGCGCGGCCGAGCCGATGGGTGCGACACGGTCGACCCGTCGACGGCGAGCCCGGCGCTGCGCGACGCGGACACGATGGACACCTTCGTCGACAGCTCCTGGTACTTCCTGCGCTTCCTGTCGCCGAACGACGACACGCGTCGCGTTCGACCGCGACGAGGCGCGACAGTGGGCGCCCGTCGACCAGTACGTCGGCGGCGTCGAGCACGCGATCCTGCACCTGCTGTACGCGCGGTTCATCACCAAGGTGCTGTTCGACCTGGGGCATGATCGACTTCACCGAGCCGTTCTCCGCCTGCTGAACCAGGGCATGGTGATCCTGGACGGCGCGAAGATGTCGAAGAGCAAGGGCAACCTGGTGCTGTTCCAGGAGGAGCTGGACGCGCTACGGCGTCGACGCGATGCGCCTGACGATGGCGTTCGCCGGGCCCGCCGGAGGACGACATCGACTGGGAGGACGTCTCGACCACCGGCGGCGCAGAAGTTCCTGGCCCGCGCGCTGCGCGTCGGCGAACGACGTCGACGAGCCCGATCGACGTGGTCTTCGACGGCGGCGACGCAGGCGCTGCGCCGCGCCACGCACCGCCTGCTCGCCGACGCGCCCGGGCTGGTGGAGCAGATCAAGTTCAACGTGCTGGTCGCGCGCCTGATGGAGCTCGTCAACGCGATCCGCAAGACGATCGACACCGGCGCCGGGCGGCGCCGACGCCGCCGTGCGCGAGGCCGCCGAGACGATCGCGGTGATGCTCGACCTGTTCGCGCCGTACACGGCGGAGGAGATCTGGGAGAGCCTCGGCTACGAGCCGTCCGTCGGCCTGGTGGGCTGGCGCCAGGCCGACCCGACGCTGCTCGTCGAGGACTCGGTCACGTGCGTCGTGCAGGTCGACGGCAAGGTGCGCGCGACGCTCGAGGTGTCGCCGAAGATCGGCGAGGAGGACCTGGAGGCGCTCGCCCGGCGCCGACGAGCGGGTGCAGCGGGCGCTCGACGGCAAGGAGATCGTGCGGGTCGATCGTGCGCGCGCCGAAGATCGTCAACTTCGCCGTCAAGGGCTGAGTTCCGAGGGGCCGAGATCAGGGCGGAGAGGTGAGCTCGCTTTGGGGGGAGGCGGAGCACGCGCGGTTCGGGTGATGCGACGGCTGCTGGGCAGCGCGGTCGTGGTCGCCCTGCTCGCCGGTGTGGCTCTGCTGCTGTACTGGCAGCTGCCGCGGCCGGTCGATCAGCGACACCGCGATCGGCGTGCTCTGGCATCAGCATCAGGAGGAGCTCGGGCCCGCCTGGAAGCGTGGAGCTGCGCGGGCGGAGTCTGCGCGCAGGAGTTCCGTGCGGGGTGGATCTACTCGACGGCCTCCGGGCGCGCGTACATCGTGCGCAACGACGCCGTGGGCGAGGCGTACCGCGAGCTCGGCGGGCGTCGTAGTGCTCGGCACCCCGATCGCGGCGGAGCGCGGACCGGCGAGACAGGCCCTGGCAGGCGTTCGAGCGCGGCGGCGTCTTCGCCGACGGCGAACGATGCGCCGACGCTGGTGCGCGGCGACTTCTGGCGCTCCTGGCTGCGCTACGCGGACGAGCGCGGCGGCCTGGGCTTCCCGCGCGCGGACGCAGCACAAGGACCGTCGTGGCACGCCACGTGCAGGAGTTCGCGAACGGCGTGATCTACGTGCGCGACGGCACGGCCGATCCCCACGATCGCGGACATCGCGGACGGCGCATCGCCGCGCTGGGGCGGCGTTCGGTCCGCTCGGGTATCCGCTCCGCACGCAACGGGCGCAGGGCGATCGCCTGGTGCAGGAGTTCGCCGGGGGCGAGATCTGGTGGTCCGCGGGCACCGGCGGCGCCGCGGTGACAGAGCCGTTCCTGCAGGCCTACCGAGACCGCGGCGGCGCGGGCGGCGAGCTGGGCCTGCCGCCCGACGAGGCGCGGACGTCGCGGCGCGGCGCGATGCAGACGTTCCAGGGCGGTGTGCTGTACCGGTCGGCCGACGGCGGAGATCCGGGCGACGATCGCGGGCGAGCTGCAGACCCGCTACGAAGAGCTCGGGGGAGCCGACGGTGAGCTCGGGCTGCCGGTCGGCGAGAAGGTCGACGTCGCCGGCGGGCGGTATCAGCCGTTCGCGGGCGGTGTGCTGCTGTGGCGAGAGCACGGGAGTCTTCCGCATGGACCAGCGCACCCTCGACGTCTGGATCGCGGATCCGACCCGGTTCGGCTGGCCCACGAAGGACGGCTGGACCGATGAACGGGGCGCGCACCAGGCCTGGGAGACGGGCGAGACCGTGCTGCGGGACGGCCGGCTGTACAGCGTGGAACCCACTCCGATCACGGCCCACCACGGCGCTGCTGATCTGCGATTCGCAGTGCACGGGGGATTCGTGGATCGATCAGGGCGCGCGCGGCGCGGGCTTCGATCAGATCGTCAAGCGGGGCTTCCCGGGGGCCGGCTACCTGGCCCCTTCCAGCGCGGCTGGGACGGGAGTGGCGGATGGCGTGGTCCGCAACGCGATCCTGCTGCCCGACGGTGCTCCTGGCGTGATCATCGTGACGCTCGGCGGGAACGACGCCGCACGCAGCGAGCCGGCCGCGGCGGTGACGGCGGCGATGGATCAGCTCGTCGCGGTGTTGCGCCAGGCCTACCCGGATGCGCCGATCGTGATCGACGGAGTCATGAGCCGGCGCGATGCGGCGCACGCCGGGCGTCGCGCGATGGACGCGGTGATCGTCGCGGAGGCGGAGCGGCTGGGGTGCTTGGCGATCTCCGTCGCCGGGTGGGTCAGCGACTACTCCGCGCCGCAGCTCGACAACGTGCATCTCACGCCCCGGGGCACGCCAGGATCGGCCCGCACTACGCGACGCGCTGAAGGCCGCCCTCGGGCGCTGAGCTCTGTCCTCCTGCACAGCCGGTCGTCCTCCACAGGAGCCCGTCCCCGCGGGTTGCGCACCGGATGCGTCACGGGCCCCACGCGGGCGGCCGGCCGCTTAGCGTCGGCGTGTGAGTGAGGATGCGGACCCCGAGGCCCCGGCGCCGGTGGTCGTTCCGGCACCGCGGCGGATCCGGCTCGGTCTCGGCGCTGCGGTCGTCGTCGCGCTGGTCGCGGTATCGGTGACGGTGGGCATCGGGCTGCTGGCGCGGTCGCCGCGTGGCGTCGGAGACGATGCCGGCCAGTCCGCGGCCGAGCGCGGGCGGATCCGGGATCTCCGCCGGATCCGTCTACGTGCACGTGCTGGGCCAGGTGGCGCATCCCGGGCTGTACGTGCTCGATGACGGCGCCCGGGTGGCCGAGGCGCTCGCGGCCGCGGGCGGAACGCTGCCGGATGCCGACCTGGGCGCGGTGAACCTCGCCCGTCCGCTCGTCGACGGCGAGCAGATCCTCGTGCCGGCGATCGGGGCGGCTCCGGCCGGCGCGGCTCCCGGGTCGGCCGGCGCCGGTGCGGGCGCGGCCGGGGCTCCGGGCGGCCTGATCGATCTGAACACCGCGGATGCCGCCGCGCTCGAGACCCTGCCGCGGATCGGGCCTGCGCTGGCGCAGCGGATCATCGACTGGCGCACCGCGAACGGCCGGTTCACGAGCGTGGACGACTGCTGGGCGTGCCGGGGATCGGCGACAAGATGCTCGCCTGGATCCGGGATCTGGTGCGGGTATGACGGCGGATGCCCCGCACCCGGCGCGCGTGTGCAGCGCCCTGGCGCGCCGCACGCACCCGGCCCGCGCCAGCGGCTGCGCGACGTGCGGATGGTGCCGGTCGCGGTCACGGCGTGGGCCGTGGCGCTCCTGGTGTCGTTCCTGCCGGCGCTGTCCTGGGCGGTGTCGGCGGCCGCCGTGGTGCTCGGGCGTCGTCGTGTGGTCCTGCGGAGGCGGATGGCGGCGGGCTCGCTGCGCCTGCTGCGCGCCGTCGCCGGCGCGGTGCCGCTCATCGTGGTGTGTGCCGGGGTCGCCGCCGCGTCGGCGGCTCGATCGGGCTGACGGTCGCCGCGCGCGACGAGGCGGCCACGCTGCAGGGGCACGCGGTCACGGCCGAGGTCGCCGTCCGCTCGCTGCCGTCCGTCGGTGCGGACGGCCGGCTGTGGGCGGACGCGGACACGATCCGGATCGGTCCGGGGGACCGGCTGCGCGACCTGCGCGTCCCGGTGCGGATCGGGATCCCCGTCGACGCGCACTCGGCGACTCTCGGGCCGGGCACCGTGCTGCGGATCACCGCGCAGACCAAGGGCACGGATGCGGGTGAGCGCGCCGCGCTCGTGCTGTTCGCCGCCGGCGAGGTCGCGCACCTGTCCCGCGGCGGACCGGTCGAGGCGCTCGCCGGCGACGTGCGCGCCGCCTTCATCGCCCGCACCCAGCGACTGCCGGAGCCCGGATCCGAGCTGCTTCCGGGGCTGGCGGTCGGCGACGTGCGCGCCGTGAGCGCGGAGCTCGACGCGGCGATGAAGGCCAGCGGACTGAGTCACCTGACGGCGGTGTCCGGCAGCAATCTCGCGCTCGTGGCCGCCGCGGGCTTCGGGATCGTGACGCTGCTGGGCGGCGGACGGATCCTGCGCATCACGGTGGCGGCGCTGGCGCTCGCCGGCTTCGTGGTCCTGGTCACGCCGCAGCCGAGCGTGATCCGGGCCGCGGCGATGGCGGGCGTCGCGATGCTCGCGCTGCTGCTCGGCCGGCCGCGCGCAGGGCTGAGCGTGCTGCTGCTCGCGGTGACCGTGCTGCTGCTCGCCGATCCGCGGTTGTCCGCAGCCCCGGGGTTCGCGCTCTCGGCCGCAGCCACGGCCGGGCTCATCGTGCTGGCGCCGCCGCTCGCGCGAGGGCTGGCACGGTGGCTGCCCCGGCCGATCGCGCTGGCGATCGCCGTGCCGCTGTCGGCGCAGCTGGCCTGCGGGCCGATCATCGCGCTGTTCGCGGCGCAGCAGTCGGTGGTGGCCGTGCTGGCGAACCTGCTCGCCCAGCCTGCGTCGCCCATCGCCACCGTGCTCGGGCTGCTCGCGTGCCTCGCGATGCCGGTGCCGCCGCTGGCGGACCTGTTCGCGGCCGCGGCCTGGCTGCCGTCCGCCTGGATCGCACAGACCGCCGTCGTGACCGCGGGGCTGCCCCTGGCGACGATCGCGGCTCCGGCGGGGATCGGCACCGCCCTGATCATGGCCGCGCTCAGCGCGGCCGCGTACCTGCTGATCGTGCAGCAGCGCACGCTCCGGCCGCGCGTGCGGATGCTGATCGCCGGGCTGCTCGCCGCGATCCTCGGGGCGACCGGTGGATGGGCGATCCTGGACGGCCCTGTCGCGCTCGCGCGGAGACCCGCGGACTGGGCGATCGCGATGTGCGATGTGGGTCAGGGCGACGCCGTCCTGGTGCGCAGCGCTGGCCACGCGATGCTCATCGACACCGGACCGGACCCGAAACCGCTGCAGCACTGCCTGAGCAGCCTCGGCATCGACCGTCTGGACGTGCTCCTGCTCACGCACTTCGATCACGACCACGCCGGGGCGGCGGATCAGCTCGCCGGCCGCGCGGACGTGGTGCTGCACGGTCCCTGCGGCAAGCCTCAGCACGAACGGCTGCTGCAGTCGCTGCGAGCAGGGCGGGGCGCGGCTCGTGCCCGCGACGGCGGGAATGACGGGGCGGCTCGGCGACGCGGACTGGCGCGTGCTGTGGCCGCGGCGCGACGAGAAGGTGTTCCCGCCGGGCAACGATGCGGGGGTGATCGTCGAGGTGTCCGGCGGCGGCGTTCCGCGATCGCTGTTCCTCGCCGACCTCTCGGCCGCCTCGCAGGGGATGCTGCGGCGGATCGCGCACCCGCACGACGAGACGATCGTGAAGGTCGCCCACCACGGCAGCGCCGATCAGGATCCGCAGCTGTATGCGGCGCTGAATCCCGCCCTCGCGCTCATCTCGGTCGGGGAGGACAACGACTACGGGCACCCCAGGGCGACCACGCTCGACATGCTTCGCGCGCTCGGCGCGCCGATCCTGCGCACCGATCAGCGCGGCATGATCCTGGTGTCGCAGGGCGAGGACGGCCTGCGGGTGTGGGCCGAACGCGCGGTGCCTGCCGAGACTCCGGCGCCGAGCGCGTCCGCCCGCCCCTCGGCGACCGCGCGAGCGCCGTGAAGGTCCGCGCCCGCCGGTACGCTGGTGGCATGCCCGCACCGCGTTCGTCCGCCCCTGCACGCCGCGGCGGCAAGGCGTCGAACATCCCGCAGGTGTCGTGGCGGGAGCCGCGCCCGGCGCCTGTCGTCCTCGTATCAGGACCCGAGGAGATCTGCGCCGAGCGTGCGACCGCCGGCCTGCGCACCTACCTGCGCGCCGAGGATCCGGCGCTCGAGATCAGCGATCTGCGCGCGGACGACTACGAGTCCGGCAGCCTGCTGGCGCTCGCCTCGCCGTCGCTGTTCGGCGAGCCGCGACTGCTGCGCATCGCGGGCGTGGAGCGCTGCTCCGACGCGTTCCTCGCCGAGGCCGTCTCGTACCTCGAGCATCCGCAGGAGGGCGCGACGGTCGTGTTCCGGCACACGGGTGCGAGCGTGCGCGGCAAGAAGCTGCTCGACGCGATCCGGGCGGGCACCGGCGGCGGGATCGAGATCGCCTGCCCCGCGATCAAGCGCGACGACGAGAAGGCCGACTTCGCGTCCGGCGAGTTCCGCGCCGCGGGCAGGCGGATCGCCCCGCAGGCGCTGCGAGCGCTGGTGTCGGCGTTCTCCGACGACATCACCGAGCTGGCCGCAGCCTGCCAGCAGCTGATCGGCGATGTGGAGGGCGACGTCACCCCCGAGGTCGTCGAGCGCTACTACGGCGGCCGCGTCGAGGTGTCCGCGTTCGTCGTCGCCGACATGGCGATCGCGGGGCGTCTGGGCGATGCCCTCCTGGCGCTGCGGCACGCGCTGGCCTCCGGAGCGGATCCGGTTCCGATGGTGGCGGCGTTCGCGATGAAGCTGCGCTCCATGGCCCGGGTGGCCGGCTCGCGCGAATCGAACGCGGCCCTCGCCTCCCGCCTCGGCATGAAGGACTGGCAGGTGGATCGCGCCCGCCGCGATCTGTCCGGATGGAACGAGCGCACCCTGGGCATGGCGATCCAGGCCACGGCCCGTGCCGATGCCGACGTCAAGGGCGCCGCGCGCGACCCGATCTTCGCGCTCGAGCGCATGATCACCGTGATCGCGACCCGCGCGCCGTACGGCGGCTGAGCGGATCCGCACGCGTCGCCGGACCGATCCGCAGCTCAGGCGGCCTCAGTCCGGCGCGCGATGGACGTCCTGCGGGCGTGCGAGCGCGATCCATCTCACGGGCGCGGCCGCGCCGGAAACGACGAAGGCCCGTCCCACCGGGGGACGGGCCTTCGAACAGCGCGCGATCAGAGCGCGGAGACCTGCTTCGCGATCGCCGACTTGCGGTTCGCGGCCTGGTTCGAGTGGATGACGCCCTTGCTGACGGCCTTGTCGAGCTTCTTGGTCGCCGTCTTCAGCGCGGTCTCGGCAGCGGCCTTGTCGCCGGCCGTGACAGCCTTGCGGGTGTTGCGGATCGCCGTCTTCAGCTCGCTCTTGACGGCCTTGTTGCGCTCGTGCGCCTTCTCGTTGGTCTTGTTGCGCTTGATCTGCGACTTGATGTTCGCCACGGGTGGAAACCTTCGTTCGTGTGATGGATGGTTATGCCGCGGGCGGGAGAGGGGCGCCGTACGGCGGTCGTGAGGGAAGAACCCACACGCAAGCCAGTCACCGATCTTATCAGGTGATCCGGGGGAACTCCGAACCGGACGGCGCCGGTCGAGGGGGCAAGCTGTGGGAGGATCCGAAGGAGTGGTCCATGCCCGGCTTCACCCGGCGGTTCGGGCTCATCGAGGAGGCGCGGGCATGACCGATGCGGCGAAGCGGGTCGGCCCGCTCTGGATGACGCTGTTCACGCTCGCCTGGCTGGCGATCTGGACCGTGCAGCTCACTCCCGTCCAGCTGCTGCTGCCGCTGCAGCTGGACACCAGCAGCCAGGGCGAGGACTGGATCGCGGGTGTCGTCTGGGCGGGCGTCGTGCTGTCGGTCGGGGGGCTGGTGGGGATCATCGCGGCGCCGCTGTCCGGACGGTGGTCGGATCGCACCCGCTCGCGCTGGGGCCGGCGCCGGCCGTGGGCGGTCGGCGGATCCCTCGTCTCCGCGATCGGGCTGGTCCTCACCGGCCAGGTGACGGGGCCGCTCGCGGTCGGCGCCGCATGGATCGTGGTCTCGGTGGGCGTGTCGGTCGCCTCGGCGGCGCTGACCGCCATGATCGCCGACCAGCTCACCCAGCAGCGCGGTGCGGCCTCGGCGGCCGCGAGCTCGGCGCAGGCCGTCGGCATCGTGGTCGGCGTCGGCGCCGTGGTGCTGATCGGCCTGAACGTGCCGCAGTCGTACTTCCTGCTCGCCGCGATCATCGCCGTGATCGGCGTCGGAACCGCGCTCTGGCTGCCGGACGCCCCCGCCCACGAGCTCCCGGCGCCGGTGCAGCGCGCCGCGGGGGCGGTCGCCTCCTGGCGGGACCGCGACTTCCTGTGGTTGCTGATCAGCCGGCTCGCGGTGAACATCGGCAACGCCTTCGGCACCTCGCTGCTGCTGTTCTTCCTGCTCTACGGCGTGCGCGTGCCGGCGGTCGAGTCGCAGGACGACCTCCTCCTGCTCATCGTGATCTACACGGTGTTCGTCGTGATCGCGTCGATCGTCGCGGGCATGATCTCGGATCGCACCGGCCGACGCCGCATGCTCACCGCGGTCTCCGCGATCGTGCAGGCCATCTCCGGCGTCGTGATCCTGGTGAGCCCCGACCTGACCATGACGATGATCGCGGCCGGGATCATGGGCGCGGGCTACGGCGCGTATATGGCGGTGAGCCTCGCCTTCGCGACCGACCTGCTCACCGATCCGGACGACCACGCCCGTGACCTCGGGCTGGTGAACGTCTCGGCGCAGCTCGGGCAGCTGCTCGGACCGCTCCTGGGAGCCGGACTCGTCGCGCTCGTCGGCGGGTTCTGGCTGCTGTTCGCGGCCGCGGCCGTGCTGTCCCTGATCGGGGCGGCGATGACCTTCGCGATCAGAGCCCCGTCTCCAGTGTCGCCAGAGCCAGCTCCAGCACCGCGTTGAACACCTGCGGCCGCATGGCCGTGACGAGGTGGGTGGTGCGCGGCACCACGATGAACTCGGCGTGCGGGGCGAGCCGGCGGTACAGCGCCTCGTGCGTGCGCAGCTGGTCGAACTGGCCGTTCACGAACCAGGTGGGCACCGCGATCCGGTGCACCGCGGCCTCCAGCTCCAGCGCGGCCAGCGCACGCAGCGCCGTGTCCTGCGCGGCCATCGCGTAGCCGCCTGCGCCGTAGTCGTCCCGGGTCTCCGGGGGCAGCGTCGCGGCGAGCACCTGCCGGCTCAGCCACAGGCCTCGGTCCGGCATGGCGTTCAGCGCCCCGGCGAGCACGCGGTAGGCGGCGAGCCCCGCACCACGAGGGAGCGCGGTGCAGGACGCCCCGATGAACCCGGCGACCGGCGGGGCCGGATCCGCCCCCGTGTACGCGGTCGAGAGCAGCCCGCCCATCGAATGCCCGACGAGCAGCACGGGGCCGGAGAACGAGCGCACCGCGTCGTCGATCGTGCGCAGCGCCGCGTCCAGTGTGAACTCCTCGTCCATGCGGGTGCCGTGCCCGGGCAGGTCGACTGCGAGGACCGGGTTGCCCCGCCGCGTGAGGTAGTCGACCTGCGCGCGCCACATCGTGGCCGAGGTGCGGATCCCGTGCACGAAGACGACGCAAACGGACATGCGACCAGGCTAATCGGATCGACGGTCCCGGAGACGCCAAGCGGGGCCGGTGGCGAACCACCGGCCCCGCTCCGTGACGCGACTGCCTACTTCTGCCAGCCCACGTTCTCCACCGGGGCGACCCGGTAGAGGTCGAGACCGACGTAGGTCTCGGGGGTCAGGTTGGCGAGACCCTTCTTGGCGGTGATGATCTCCGGGCCGTTGTAGAGCGGGATGACGCCCCAGGTCTCCTTGATGATCTCGGGCTCGAGCTTCATCGCGGCCGTGGTCCAGTCCTCCGCCGTGGTCTTCGACTCGACGTCCTTCTTGATCTTCTCGTCGATCGCCGGGGTGCTGGTGCTGGACAGGTTCAGGTTGCTGTCCGAGCAGTACATCTGGCAGAACCAGGCCGGTCCGAACGGGTCGGAGTCGGTGAACCGGAGGCCGAGGGCGTCCCAGTTCTTCGTGGAGACGTCGTTGGAGAAGTTCGCCGGCGAACGCGTGTCGATCTTCAGGTCGATGCCGACCGCCTTCTCCTGCTGCTGCAGCGCCTTCGCGAGCGCGGCCTGCACCGGGCTGTCGCTGAACACCGGGTACGTGACGGTCAGCTTGACACCGTCCTTCTCACGGACACCGTCCGAGCCCGCCTTCCAGCCGGCGTCGTCGAGCAGCTTCTTGGCGGCATTGACATCGAAGGTCAGGCCCGCGGCCTTGAAGGAGTCCTCATAGCCCTTCTGGAACGGGTAGAGGGTCAGCGAACCGGCGACCGGCTCGGTGTAGTTCAGCCCGTTCCACGCGATCTTCTTCTGCTGCTCGATGTTGATGGCCTGGAAGAAGGCCTGGCGGACCTTGATGTCCTTCAGCTGCGGCTTGGTGCTGTCGAGCATGATGACCGTCTTGGCGGTCTGCTGGGCGCGGTAGACGACCGCGTCCTTGACGCCCTTGACCTGGTTGATCGCGTCGGCGGAGGTCGTCTCGACCTGGTCGACCTCACCGTTCTTGAAGGCGTTCAGCGAGGCCGCACGGTCCATGCCCGTGAAGGTCACCTTGTCGAGCATGGGCTTGTCGCCCCACCACTTCTCGTTCGGCTCGAGGGAGATCTTCTGGCCGTTCACGTCGTAGCTCGTGATCTTGTACGGGCCGGCGCCCCACTCCGGGTGCGCGTTGCCGTTGTAGGCGTCGTTGTACAGTTCCGGCGTGTTCACCTTCGGGTGCAGGATGCCCGTGAGGAACGGCATCTGCGGCCAGGCGAATTCGCGGTTGAACGTGACGATGACGTCCTTGGCGGTGGCGCCCTGGGTGACGGACTCGATGTCCTTGTAGCCGTCGGTCGCGCTGGCCTTGAAGTCGGGGTTCGTCCCGTTGTTGTCCTTCCAGGTGGTCTCGAAGGCGGTGTAGTCGATCGGCGTGCCGTCGTTCCAGACGGCCTTGTCGTTCACCTTCATGGTGACGACAGTCTTGCCGTCCTTGGTGCTGACGTCGTACTTGTCCAGATACGCCGGGTTCGGCTTGACCGTGCCGTCCGGGTCCAGGAGGAAGACCTGCGGCATGTACCAGGCGGACAGACGCGAGGTGTCGGCGGTGCCGTCGCCGTTGAACGGGTTCATCTGCGAGGGGACCTCGCTGATCCAGAAGTGCGCCTCACCGCCCTGCTTGAGATTCTCTCGAGGCTGCGGGTTGTAGTCCGCGGTCTTGGTCGTGGTGGGCTTCTCGGTGCTGTTACCCGCGTTGCCGTTCGACGAGCAACCGCTGATGGCGATTGCCAGCGCGCCGCCGAGGGCGACGACGCCCCACAGCTTGTGCTGCTTCTTCATGGTTCTCCTTCTATTGCCTTGTCGGCTCTTTTGGGGACAGGGAAAGTTAACCGGCATGAACCCGATTCTCCGGATTCGGCACGGAACCGTTACATATTCGATCTCAACGCCAGTGGCACGCATTCGCGTGCGCGTCCGACCCGATGAGCACCGGAGCCTCGGTCTCGCAGCGGGTGCGCTGACCCTCCGGGAGCAACTTGTAGAGCGGGCACCGCGAGGTGAACGAGCAGCCCTCGCGGCGGTCGGTCGGGCTCGGCAGATCGCCCTGCAGCACGATGCGCTCACGGGTGCGCTCGATGTCCGGATCCGGTACCGGGATCGCCGACAGCAGCGCCTGCGTGTACGGGTGCTGCGGGTCGTCGAAGATGTCGTCCACGTCGCCGTGCTCGACGAACTCGCCGAGGTACATCACCCCGACGCGGTCGGCGATGTGCCGGACGACGGACAGGTCGTGCGCGACGAACAGGTAGGACAGTCCCAGCTTCACCTTGAGCTCGTCGAGCAGGTTGATCACGCCGGCCTGGATCGACACGTCCAGCGCCGACACGGGCTCGTCGAGGACCACGATCTTCGGGTTCGTCGCAAGCGCGCGCGCGATTCCGATGCGCTGGCGCTGGCCCCCGGAGAACGCGCCGGGGAAGCGGCTCGCGTGCGCCGGGTCGAGGCCGACGAGATCCATCAGCTCGTCCACGCGGGCGTCCGCCTCCGCGCGCGGCACCCCGATCGCGCGCAGCGGCTCCGCGATCACGTCCGCGACGGTCAGCCGGGGGTCGAGTGCGCCCATCGGATCCTGGAACACGATCTGCAGATCGCGGCGCACCCGGCGCTCGGCCTTGCCGCCGTGCAGCTCCGAGACCTTCGTCCCGGCGATCGTGATCTCGCCGTCCGTCTGCTTCACCAGATCCATGATCTGCAGCAGCGTCGTGGTCTTGCCGCAGCCGGACTCGCCGACGATGGCCAGGGTCTCGCCCTCGCGGATGTCGAACGTGAGGCCCTTGACCGCATGCACCTCGCCGACCTTGCGCTTCAGGAACGCTCCCTTGGTCAGCGGGAACGTCTTCTGCATGTTGCGGACGTCCAGCGTGATCGGCCGTTCGGCGCGCGGGATCCGCTCCAGCGGGCTGCTGGGCAGTTCCGGCAGGGGGTACACCGGGGACCCGCCGATCAGGCCGTCGGAGATCTCATCGGCGCGCACGCAGGCGACCAGGTGCGCGCCGCCCTCGGCGGTCGCGATCGGACGCAGCTCGGGCTCCCTGACCCGGCACGCCTCGATCGCGATCGGGCAGCGCGCGACGAACGGGCACTCGTCCGGGAGGTTCACGAGCAGCGGTGGCGTGCCCTTGATCGGCACCAGCGGCGTCTTCCCGGCCTTGTCGACCCGGGGGATCGCACCGAGCAGCCCGATCGAGTACGGCATCCGGGTCTCGTGGAACAGCTCGCGCACGGGGGCCTGCTCCACCGGCTTGCCCGCGTACATGACCAGCACGTCGTCCGCGGTCTTCGCGACCACGCCCATGTCGTGCGTGATCATGATGACGGCGGCACCGGTCTCGCGCTGCGCGGTGCCGATGAGGTCGAGGATCTGCGCCTGGATCGTCACGTCGAGCGCGGTGGTGGGTTCGTCCGCGATGATCAGCTTCGGGTTGTTCGCCATCGCGATCGCGATGACCACGCGCTGCCGCATGCCGCCGGAGAACTCGTGCGGGAACGACTTCAGCCGGCGCTCCGGGCTGGGGATCCCGACCATGCGGAGCAGCTCGACGGCCCGCGCGGTCGCGTCCGCCTGGGACATGCTGCGGTGCACGGTGAGCGCCTCGATCAGCTGGTCGCCGATCGTGTACACCGGCGTGAGCGAGGTCAGCGGATCCTGGAAGATCATCGCGATCCCGTTGCCGCGCAGCGTCGAGAGCTCCTTGTCGCTCTTGCCGACGAGCTCCGTGCCGTCGAACATGATCGAGCCGGTGACCTTGGCGTTGTCGTCCAGCA
This sequence comes from uncultured Actinomycetota bacterium, assembly GCA_963791605.1. GTDB lineage: Bacteria > Actinomycetota > Actinomycetes > Actinomycetales > Microbacteriaceae > Microbacterium. Next base: position 30,127 of record CAWBTB010000013.1, read on the forward strand.
GGCCCATGATCGCGAGCGAGGTCACCGACTTCCCGGATCCGGATTCGCCCACGATGCTGAGCGTGCGACCGGGTTCGAGGTCGAAGGAGACGCCGCGGACGGCGTCGACGCGGCCGGCCTCGGAGGCGAAGCCGACATGCAGGTCGCGGACGGAGAGCAGAGGAGCGGTCATGCGCGGCCTCCCGCCGCCGAGGTGGGATCGAGGGCGTCGCGCAGGCCGTCGGCGACGAGCGCCATCGAGACGGTCAGCAGCGTCAGCGCCGCGGCGGGGAAGTAGAACGTCCACGGCGCGCTCGAGATCGAGTTCGCGCCGATGCCGATCAGGGATCCGAGCGAGACGTCCGGGATCTTCACGCCGAAGCCGATGAACGACAGGCCGGTCTCGGTGATCACGGCGCCGACGACGCCGAGCGTGAAGTTGATGACCAGAAGCGAGCCGATGTTCGGCAGCAGGTGCCGCAGCACGATCCTCATGCCGGGGACCCCCATGTAGCGCGCGGCGGACACGTACTCGCGCTCGCGCAGAGACAGCGCCATCGTCCAGATGACACGGGCGGGGAAGAACCAACTGATGAAGATCATCGCCAGTGAGATCACGCGCCAGTCCCCGCCGGCATTGGAGGACACCAGCGCGAGGATCAGAAACGTGGGCACGACCATCAGGAAATGGATGATCAGCAGGATGATGCGCTCCGGGGTGCCGCCGAAGTACGCGGCCGCGGTGCCGACGATCGCCGAGATCACCGTGGTGCCGATCGAGACCGTGAGGGCGATCATCAGCGAGCGCTGCAGGCCGACCGCGGTCTGGGCGAACAGATCGCCGCCGTCGGCTGCCGTGCCGAACCAGTGCGTTCCGTCCGGCGGGGTGCCGAGGGCCAGGAAGTCGAGGTAGCTGAAGCTGAACTGCGCGACCAGGGGACCGAAGACGGCGAACAGCACCAGGATCCCGAAGATGAAGACGCCAGCGACGGCGGGGCGGTTGCGCACGAAGCGGCGGTAGTACAGCCGGAAGGTGCCGATGCGCTTGCGCGGGATGCGCGCATTCGTCGTATCGGGGCCGACCGGAGGCTGGATCGTTGCGGACGTCATCTCAGTTCACCCTCACTCGCGGATCGAGGACCACCACGGCGATGTCGGCGAGGATCGCGCCGATCGCCGTGAGCACGGCGGTGAAGGCGGCGATGGCCACCACTCCGTGCACGTCGTTCGTACTGATGGTCTGCACGAAGTACCGGCCCATGCCGTTCCACGCGAAGATCGTCTCGGTCAGCACCGCGCCGGTGAACACCGTCGGGATGTTGAAGGCCAGCTGCGTCGCGACCGGGATCAGCGAAGTGCGCAGCGCGTGCTTGCGGATCGCCTGCTGCTTGGTCAGGCCCTTGGCGCGGGCGGTGCGCACGTAGTCGGCCTTGATGTTGTCGAGCAGGAGCGAGCGCTGCAGGAAGTGATACCCGGAGTAGCCGATGAACACCAGCGCGATCGTCGGCAGGATCAGGTGCTGCAGGGAGTCCAGGAGGACCGGGAAGAAGCCTGTGACGCCGTCGCTGCTGGCGCCGGTCACGTAGAACAGCCGGAAGCCGAGGGCGTCGTTGATCGAGATCGCGATCAGGACGATGCCGAGCGAGGCGACGATGATCGGGATGTTCATCGTGATGATCGAGAGGCCCTGCCAGACGCGGTCCGCGAGCCGGTACTGCCGGGATGCGGTGTAGACGCCGACCGCGATGCCCAGGACCGCGGAGATGATCGTCGCGCCGAGCACCAGCTCGCCGGACACCCACATGCGGTACGCGATCTGTGCGTTCACGGACTGGCCGACCGGGCTCAGGCCCCAGTTCCAGTGCAGGAGGATGTCGGTGAACCAGGTCCACCAGCGCTGCAGCAAAGGGACGGTGTCGCTGAGGTTGCGGGGCTCGAGCAGGCGGTTGATCTGGTCCGGAGAGAGCGGAGGGCGCCGGCCGACGTAGTTGCTGCGCGGATCCAGGAAGGACCAGGCGAGGAAGTACGTGACGTTGGTCGCCACCACGATCATGAGGAGCCAGCCGAGCACGCGGCGCAGCAGATACTTGATCAAGACGGTGTTCTTTCTCTTGTCACAGACGCCGCACGGGATCTCCGACGCGGCGCTGGGTCTGTGCCATTCAACACCACCCTGTCACCTGTGACGCGGCACCCCGGCCGTACCCGGGGGTGAGACGGAGTGGAGCTGCACCTGGGACTCGGTTCCGAGCCGGAGCAACTTCGCGAGACTATCACCGGCCCTGCGCGACGCTCGATGAGGCGTGCCTCGCGCCGCACCACGGCGGCGTCGCGTGCCGGGCACTCCCGTAGAATCGAGCAGATCCTTGGGGCCTCGCCCGGGGACCGCCCGATCCGCACACTCAGGACCACATGTCACCTCGCGCCCAGACTCCGCTGCAGCCGGCCTCCACGCCGCCCGCGCAGATCCGCAACTTCTGCATCATCGCCCACATCGACCACGGCAAGTCGACGCTGGCCGACCGGATGCTCCAGATCACCGGGGTGGTGTCCGATCGCGACATGCGCGCGCAGTACCTGGACCGGATGGACATCGAGCGCGAGCGCGGCATCACGATCAAGAGCCAGGCGGTGCGGATGCCGTGGCAGCTCGACGGCGACCTGCGACAGGCTCAGGGACCGTGTTCGCGCTGAACATGATCGACACCCCGGGGCACGTCGACTTCACCTACGAGGTGTCCCGATCGCTCGCCGCCTGCGAGGGCGCGATCCTGCTCGTGGACGCCGCGCAGGGCATCGAGGCGCAGACACTCGCGAACCTGTACCTGGCGCTCGAGAACGACCTCACGATCATCCCGGTGCTGAACAAGATCGACCTGCCCGCGGCGGAGCCGGAGAAGTACGCGAAGGAGCTCGCCTCGCTCATCGGCGGTCGCCCGGAGGACGTGCTGCGCGTCTCCGGCAAGACCGGCGCCGGCGTCGAAGAGCTGCTCGACCGCCTGGTGCAGAGCGATCCCCGCGCCGATGGGCGACCCGGACGCCCCCGCCCGCGCGATGATCTTCGACTCGGTCTACGACGCCTACCGCGGCGTCGTCACCTACGTCCGCATGATCGACGGCATCGCTGGAGCCCGCGCGAGCGGATCCAGATGATGTCGACCAAGGCGACGCACGAACTCCTCGAGATCGGCGTGTCCAGCCCCGAGCCGGTGCCCACCAAGGGGCTCGGCGTCGGCGAGGTCGGCTACCTGATCACGGGCGTGAAGGACGTGCGCCAGTCCAAGGTCGGCGACACCGTCACGACCGCCGCGCAAGCCCGCGACCGAGGCGCTGCCGGGATACACCGACCCGAAGCCGATGGTGTTCAGCGGCATCTACCCGATCGACGGCAGCGACTACGCCGGAGCTGCGCGAGGCGCTCGACAAGCTGAAGCTGTCCGACGCGTCGCTGCAGTACGAGCCGGAGACCTCGGTCGCGCTCGGCTTCGGCTTCCGCTGCGGGTTCCTCGGCCTGCTGCACCTGGAGATCATCACCGAGCGGCTCTCGACCGCGAGTTCGGCCTCGACCTCATCACGACCGCACCCAGCGTGATCTACGAGGTGCTCACGACCGACACCGGCGAGACGGTCACGGTCACCAACCCGAGCGAGTACCCGGACGGCGCGGATCGGATCCGTCTCGCGAGCCGATGGTGAAGACCGCGATCCTGCTGCCGAAGGACTACGTCGGCACCGTGATGGAGCTCTGCCAGTCCCGCCGCGGCACGCTGCTCGGCATGGAGTACTTCTCCGAGGAGCGGGTCGAGCTGCGCTACAACATGCCGCTCGGCGAGATCGTGTTCGACTTCTTCGACCAGCTGAAGTCGAAGACGCAGGGCTACGCGTCGCTCGACTACGAGCCCAGTCGGCGACCAGGAGTCCGACCTGGTCAAGGTCGACATCCTGCTGCAGGGCGAGAAGGTCGACGCGTTCAGCTCGATCGTGCACCGCGACAAGGCGTACGCGTACGGCACGATGATGGCGGAGCGGCTGCGCAAGCTCATCCCGCGCCAGCAGTTCGAGGTGCCGATCCAGGCCGCGATCGGCGCCCGCATCATCGCCCGCGAGACCATCCGCGCGATCCGCAAGGACGTGCTCGCCAAGTGCTACGGCGGCGACATCACCCGCAAGCGCAAGCTGCTCGAGAAGCAGAAGGAGGGCAAGAAGCGCATGAAGATGGTCGGCCGCGTCGAGGTCCCCCAGGAGGCGTTCATCGCCGCGCTGCTCGGGCGACGTCGAGGGCAAGGACAAGAAGTAGCGACCGCCGCGAGATCACCCCTCCCTTGGGAGAACCTGGGTGAGTCTTCGCGGGTCGGCAAGTAGGGTGGTTGTCATGCGTCGCGGGACATTCCGAGAAGGAACGGTGGACTATGCCGCCGTGGGCGCCACCCATGCGCCCGACCTGATGCAGTATCCGCCGGAGCAGAGCCTCCCCGCCGAGGAGTCGTGGCGGCTGGGCAGCGGCGAGGAGCGGTTCCGCACCGCCGGAGACGCCCTGCTGTCCTGGACCGCGCAGCGCGCGGCCGGGCTGCAGCTCGCCGAGGTGCCGCCCTGCGTCGAGCCCCGGCTACGCCGGCGTGAGCTTCGACGCGGAGGGTGCGCCGATCGCTCCCAGCCGGACCGAGGTGGAGCCGCGCTACGACGAGGACGGCACGCCGTGGGCGGGGCCGGGCATGACGCTTGAAGCTGCACGGCCGCGTCGCCGGGATGCGTGCCGATGCCGAACTGCGGGTCATCTCGGTGACCGAGCAGTCCCGCCGGATCGGCTTCGTGCTGGGCACGGTCGCCGGATCCGTCGTGAGCGGCGAGGAGTCGTTCGACATCGAGTGGAACGACGCCGACGAGGTGTGGTTCACGGTGCGGGCCTTCGACCGGCCGAACAGCTTCCTGTACCGCAGCTTCCCGTTCCTGGTGAAGCGCCGTCGCCGCGAGCTGTTCGCCCGCTACCTGCGCGCGATCTCGCCGCTGTACGCGACGCCGCTGTGACGGCGTCCCTCTGATGGCGGGGCCCCTGCCGCTGGGGGATCCGGCGCCGGCCGACGGGCGACTGCCCTCCGACCTGCGAATCGATCCGGCTGCCGCATTCTCCGCGTACCTGCACGTGCCGTTCTGCCGGGTGCGCTGCGGCTACTGCGACTTCAACACCTACACCGCGTCGGAACTGCGCGGCGCACGCCAGGACGCCTACGCCGACACCCTGATCGGCGAGATCGCGCTGGCGCGGGACGTGCTCGGCGAGGCGGGCGCGCTGCGCCCGATGGACACGGTGTTCTTCGGCGGCGGCACGCCGACGCTGCTGCCCGCCGGCGACCTCGCGCGCATGCTCGGCGCCGCCGTCGACGCCTTCGGGATCGCGGACGGGGCCGAGGTCACGGTCGAGGCGAACCCCGACACGGTGACCCCGGCCGTCGCCGAGGAGCTCGCCGCGGCCGGGGTCACCCGGCTCTCGATCGGCATGCAGTCCGCGGTGCCGCACGTGCTCGCGGCGCTCGATCGCACGCATCGCCCGGAGAACGTGCGCACGGCGGTGCAGGCGGCCCGCGCCGCCGGGCTCGCGGTCAGCGTCGACCTCATCTACGGCGCGCCGGGGGAGTCGCTCGACGACTGGCGGGAGTCGCTGCGTGCGGCGACGGCGCTGGATCCCGACCACATCTCGGCGTACGCGCTGATCATCGAGGACGGCACCAAGCTCGCGCGGCAGATCCGCCGCGGCGAGGTGCCGGCGCCCGACGACGATCTGCAGGCGGACATGTACGAACTCGCCGACGGCATGCTGCGCGACGCCGGTTTCGACTGGTACGAGGTGAGCAACTGGGCGCGCTCCTCGACGGGCTCGGCGACCGTCGTGGATCAGCGCTCCCGGCACAACATGGCGTACTGGCGGGGCACCGACTGGTGGGGTTTCGGACCCGGGGCGCACAGCCACGTCGCGGGCCTGCGCTGGTGGAACGTGAAGCACCCGGCCGCCTACGCGCAGCGACTGGCCGCGGGGGAGTCGCCGGCGGCGGGCACCGAGCGCCCGGATCCGGTCTCGGCGGAGCTGGAGCGGATCCTGCTGCGCTCCCGGATGGCGGAGGGACTGCCGTTGGACGGTCTGGCCGCCGACGCGCGCCTGCGGGTCGCGGGGCTCATCGCGGACGGACTCGTGGATCCTGCCGCGGCGCTGCACGGCACGCTCGTGCTGACCCTGCGCGGGCGCCTGCTCGCGGACGCCGTCGTGCGCGCTCTGACGGACTGAGGCCGTGGGGGGCCATGGGGATGTCCTGCTCGCTGGTCGCGGATTGCGGTCATGGCGGCCCGGATCCCGCATTATGCGACCAGTGAGCGGGCTGGGCGTGTGGGGCGGTCCTGCTCGCTGGTCGCGGATTGCGGTCATGGCGGCCCGGATCCCGCAATGTGCGACCAGTGAGCGAGGCTGCGCGCCTCGGTCCATGTTCAGCTCGGCAGGATAGGATTGGCACTCAGGACGTACGAGTGCCAGCCGTGAGGAGGAGCGATGGTCTCAGAACGCGGGCTCCAGGTGCTCCGCGCCATCGTCGAGGACTACGTCGAGACGAATGAGCCGGTCGGCAGCCGCTCGATCGTGGACCGGCACGCGTTCGGCGTGTCCGCGGCCACGATCCGCAACGACATGGCGCAGCTCGAGGACGAGGAGCTGATCGCGGCGCCGCACACCTCCTCGGGGCGCGTCCCCACCGACAAGGGCTACCGCGTCTTCGTCGACCACCTCGCGCAGGTGCGGCCGCTGTCGGCCGCGCAGCGCACCGCGATCTCCGCGTTCCTCGCGGACCCCGCCGACCTCGACGACCTCATGGTGCGCACGGTCCGCGTGCTCACCCGGCTCACCGGCCAGGTCGCGCTGGCGCAGTATCCGTCCTTCGCCCGCGCGCACGTCACGCACGTCGAGCTCGTGGCGCTCGCGCCGAGCCGGCTCCTCGTGGTGCTCGTCACCGACGCCGGGAGCGTGTCGCAGCGGATCGTTCCGCTGCCCGTCGAGCTCGACGAGAGCGACGTCGCGGCGCTCAGGGCCGAGCTCACCGCCCTGATCACGGGACGATCCGTGCGTCGCGGCGCCGAGCGCGTCGGTGCCGCGGACGAGGGTCAGCACGGTCCCCGGATCGGCGCGGCACAGGCCGCCCTGCTGCGGGCGGTGGCGGAGGAGCTCGCCGAATTCCGCCAGGAGCGCCTGGTGATGGCCGGGGCGGCGACGCTGGCCCGGCGCGAACACGACTTCCGCGGCAGCATCCACCCGCTCCTCGAGGCCATCGAGGAGCAGGTGACCCTGCTGCGGCTGATGAGCGAGATGCAGGTCGACGAGCACGGGCTCGCCGCCAGCATCGGCACGCGAGAACTCGGCATTCGGCCTCGGCGAGGCGTCGATCGTGGCGAGCGACTACGTGACGCACTGGCGGGACCGCGCGCGTGGGCGTGATGGGACCGACCCGGATGGACTACCCGAGCAATCTCGCGGCGGCGCGGGCCGTGGCCCGCTACCTGTCGCGTCTGCTCGAAGAGGACGAGACCGGCCGCTGAGCGGCCGCATGAACACACGTGCCGCCGGAGGGCGGCCCGGAAAGGCGATGGTGACGGACCACTACGAGGTTCTCGGCGTCTCGCGCGACGCGAGCGAGGACGAGATCAAGAAGGCGTACCGGCGGCTCGCACGGCAGCTGCACCCGGACGTGAACCCCAGCGAGGACGCCGCGGAGCGCTTCAAGCTGGTCACGCACGCGTACGACGTGCTCAGCGACGCCGACTCGCGCCGCCGCTACGACATGGGCGGCGACCAGAACGGCAACGCGCGGTTTCGGCGGGTTCGGAGGCTTCGGCGACATCTTCGAGACGTTCTTCGGCGGCGGGGGAGCCCGCGCCGCTCGCCCGCGGTCGCGTCGCGAGCGCGGGCAGGACGCCCTGGTGCGCGTCTCGCTCGAACTCGGCGACGTCGTGTTCGGCGTGCACCGCGACATCGAGGTCGACACCGCGGTGCTCTGCGAGACCTGCCAGGGCTCGTGCTGCCAGGCGGGCACCTCGCCCGTCACCTGCGACATCTGCGGCGGATCCGGGCACGTGCAGCAGCAGGTGCGCAGCCTGCTCGGCAACGTCGTGACCACCGCGCCCTGCGGCTCCTGCGAGGGCTTCGGCACCACGATCCCGTTCCCGTGCCAGACCTGCAACGGCCAGGGGCGCGTGCGCTCGCGCCGCACGGTCGGGCTGGACATCCCGGCGGGCGTGGAGACCGGTCTGCGCCTGCAGCTGCCCGGATCCGGCGAGGTGGGACGCGCGGGCGGCCCGAACGGCGACCTGTACGTCGAGGTCACGCGTCGCGCCGCACCCCCGATTCAGCCGCGACGGGGACGATCTGCTCGCGACCCTCGAGGTGGCGATGAGCGACGCGATCCTCGGCACCACGACGAGCATCGACTCGCTCGACGGCCCGGTCGATCTCGAGATCCGCCAGGGGCTGCAGTCCGGCGACGTGCTGACGATCAAGGGCCGAGGGATCACGCCGCTGCGCGGATCCCAGCGCGGCGACCTGCGCGTCGGCGTGCAGGTGCTCACTCCGACCAAGCTCGACCACAAGGAGCGCGCGCTGATCGAGGACTTCGCCCAGCGCACCAAGGCGCCGGGCCCGAGGCTCTCCGAATTCCACCAGGGGCTGTTCTCCAAGCTGCGCGACCGCTTCCGGGGCTGAGCGGCGATGGCCCTGCACTTCGTGACGCCCGACGCGACCGCGGCAGAGCCCGGCGGCACGGTGACGCTGACCGGCGCCGAGGCCAAGCACGCCGCCGTCGTGCGCCGGGTGCGAATCGGCGAGCCGGTCACCCTCGGCGACGGCGCGGGCGTCTGGCTGCAGGGCGAGGTCGCGGCGGCCGAGCCGGGGCGGGTGGACGTGCGGATCCTGACCCGACGGGTGGATCCGCGGCCGGATCCGGCGATCGTGCTGGTGCAGGCGCTCGCCAAGGGCGATCGCGACGAACTGGCCGTGCAGGCGGCGTGCGAGCTCGGGGTGGACGAGATCGTGCCCTGGCAGGCTGCCCGCAGCGTCTCGCGCTGGGAGGGTGCGAAGGCCGCCAAGGGCCGGGAGCGCTGGGCGACGATCGTGCGCGAGGCCGCCAAGCAGGCGCACCGCTCCTGGGTGCCCGAGGTGGCGGCGATCGAGACCACGGCGGAGCTCGCGCGGCGCGCCGGAACGCAGCGCGTGCTGATTCTGGATCCGACCGCGCGGGCGCCGTTGTCCGCGATCGTGCCGGACGAGCGCGACATCGTGCTCGTCGTCGGCCCCGAGGGCGGGATCGCGCCCGAGGAGCTCGACCGCCTGGTCGCCGCCGGCGCGGAGCGGGTGCTGCTGGGCGACACGGTGCTGCGCACCTCCACAGCCGGACCGGCGGCGATCGCGGTGCTGAACGTCGCGCGCGGCCGCTGGTGACCGGCGAGCCGTCTTCCCGCGCGGGGTCTGTGGCGAGTCCGTCTTTCTTGGGGTCGTTGAGCGAGCAGTTTCCCGCGCGGGGTCTGTGAGCGAGTCGTTCTTTCTCGGGGTCGTTGAGCGAGCGGTTTCCCGCGCGGGGTCGGTGAGCGAGTCCGTTCTTTCTCGGGGTCGTTGAGCGAGCACCGACGGAGTCGGAGCGAGACGAAACGTGGCTTCTCCGCGCACCGGAAGTGGCGGTCGTGTCTCGGGAAATGGCTGATCCCGAGGCGAAAATGGTTGTGGATAAGTCTAGAAGTTATGTTCGATTGTTGGTAGAATGGGGGCATGTCCAGCACCCTTGATCCGCTGCTCGAAGCCACCCGGCTTCTCGAGCAGGCGTGGGCGGGTGCGGACGCGGGGACCGACCTGTCCCGGGCGCAGCTGGTCGCGGTGAACGAGGCGATCGGGCAGCTGAAGCGCACGGCGGATGCGGTGCATGCGGAGGTTGCTGCGGGGATCGCGGTCGAGTCCCGGCGGGAGCTGGGGCCGGAGGGCCTGGCGAAGCAGCACGGGTTTCCGGACTCCGGCGGCGTTGATCGCGACGGTGACGGGGATGGCGGCGGGGGATGCGGGGCGTCTGGTGAAGGTCGGGCAGGCGACCGCGGCGCGCACGAATCTGCTCGGCGAGGTGCTGCCGGCGAAGTTCCCGGTCGTGCGGGAGGCGTTGCGGGCGGGACGGATCGGGGCACCCGCGGCGGAGTCTGATCGTCGCCTTCCTGGACCGGATGATCCCGAAGGCCGGGCGGGAGCGGGCCGCCGACGCCGAGGAGTTCCTCGTGGGCAGGGCTCCGGGGTTGTCGTTGGATGAGGTGCGGAGGATGATCGCCCGGCTGGAGGCGCATCTGGACCCGGACGGGGTCGCACCGCGGGAGGAGGACCTGCGCGGTAAGGCGTCGCTGCGGATGTTCCAGCGGGCCGGGATGCTGCACATCACCGCGGTGCTGGACCCGGAGCGGGGCGGCGGCGGTGCAGGCCGCGATCCACGGGTACGTGTCCGCCGAGTTCGCCGCGAAACGGGACGGGCAAACCCCGGACGCACCGGACGCGGACCGCCGTGACCTGTCCGCGATCCAGGCGGACGCGCTCGTGCACCTCGCCGAGCATGCCCTGTCCTGCGAGAGCACGGAGAGCCTCAACGGCGCCACCGTGATCGTCCGGGTCAGCCTGCAGGACCTGGAGAACAACACCGGGTACGGGCTGATCGACGGGATCGACCAGCCCGTCAGCATCGGCACGGTGCGGCGGATGGCCGCCGGCGGCGGGGTCATCCCGTGGGTATGCGGGACGGACAGCGAGATCCTGGACTGGGGGCGGGCACGGCGCCTGTTCACCCCGGCGCAGAAACTCGCACTGCGGGAACGCGACGGCGGGTGCGCGTTCTGCGGGCTCCCGCCCGGGATGACGAAGGCCCACCACATCCGGTGGTGGTCCCGGGACGCGGGCCCGACCGACCTGTCCAACGGGGTGCTGCTCTGCGAGACCTGCCACCACCTCATCCACGACGTCGGCTGGGACATCCGCATCGACCGGGACGGGATCCACGGGAAGGTCTGGTTCCTGCCACCCCCGCACATCGACCCGCACCGCACCCCCCGCCCCGGCGGCAGAGCCCGCACCGAACACCTCGCCTGAAAAACCTCGCCTGAGCCTGCCCAGACTCTGGCGAGGATCCGCGGCTCTCCTCGACCGGTGGCCCGCTAACCTGTGAGCGTGCAGGCACGGCGACGCAGAGTGGAATTCGGGCGGACGGACAGAGCCGTACCGATTCGGCTGCTGATCATCGCCAGTGCATTGTTCGCCGCAACGTTGTGTGGGATCTGGCTCCTGGCGGTTCCGGTCGGTCCGCTCGTCTGCCCGGCGGTGCTGCCGCCGCCATCGAACTGCATCGAGGACTATCGGGCCGGGAACGCCGTCGTCGTGTCGCTGTGCGCAGTCGTCGCGTACGCTCTCACGCTTGTCGTCGCGCTGATGGGCCAGCGGCCGCTCGTGCGAGCAGGGGTAGCGGTGTTGGCCGTTGCCCCGATCGCGAGCTATGTCGTCGTCGCGTTCCTGCCTGGACTCAGACCCGTCGGGTGACCCGGCGCCCGGCCCGAACAGTGGCCCCGATAGACTTGATCGCATGAGCGAACCCTCGATCTTCACGCGCATCCTGAACGGGGAGATCCCCGGCGAGATCCTGCTGGAGACCGACCGCGTGTTCGCGATCCGCGACATCAACCCGCAGGCGCCGCTGCACGCTCTTGTCGTCCCGAAGAGCGAGCAGTACCGCGACGTCACCGAGCTGGCCGCGGGCGATCCGGGACTGCTCGCCGATCTCGTCGCCGCGGCCAAGCAGCTCGCCGACGAGCACGCGAACGGCGAGTACCGCCTCATCTTCAACAACGGCGCCAGCGCGGCGCAGTCCGTCTTCCACGTGCACGCCCACGTGCTCGGCAATATCGAGGAGAACAAGCTCGTTGGCTTCTGACGATCAGGCAGAGGATGCGGTGACCGCCCGCATCGAGGTGGACGGCATCGCGATGGTGCAGCTGCTCGGCCCGCAGGACCGGCTGCTGCGCATGCTCGAGAAGGAGCATCCCGCGGTCGATGTGCTGGTGCGCGGCAACGAGGTCACACTCACCGGCGAACCCGCGGCTGTCGCGTCGGCGCGGGAGCTGGTCGACGAGCTCATCGAGCTGACCCGGTCCGGTCATTCCCTCGCACCCCAGCGATGTGGCGCAGTCGGCGCGCATGCTCGAGCGCAGCGAGGGCCCGCGACCGAGCGAGGTGCTCGGCGAGGCGATCCTCTCCACGCGCGGCCGCGTGATCCGGCCGAAGACGCGCGGGGCAGAAGGAGTACGTCGACGCGATCGACGAGAACACGATCGTGTTCGGCATCGGCCCGGCCGGCACCGGCAAGACCTACCTCGCGATGGCGAAGGCCGTGCAGGCGCTGCAGCGCAAGGAGGTCGAGCGGATCATCCTGACCCGTCCGGCCGTCGAGGCGGGGGAGCGGCTCGGCTTCCTGCCCGGCACGCTCACCGACAAGATCGATCCGTACCTGCGCCCGCTGTACGACGCGCTGAACGAGATGATGGATCCGGAGATCGTGCCGCGCCTGATGGCGAGCGGCACGATCGAGGTCGCCCCCCTGGCGTACATGCGGGGCCGGACGCTGAACGACTCGTTCGTCGTGCTGGACGAGGCGCAGAACACCACACCCGAGCAGATGAAGATGTTCCTGACCCGGCTCGGGTTCGGCACCCGGATGGTCGTCACCGGCGACATCACCCAGGTCGACCTGCCGCGGGGCGCCTCCGGCCTGCGCGTGGTCACCCGGGTGCTGAAGGACATCGACGACATCCACTTCTCCCGCCTGACCAGCGACGACGTGGTGCGGCACTCGCTGGTCGGCCGGATCGTCGACGCCTACACCGAGTACGACGAGCAGCGCACGGCCAGCGCGCACGAGCGGGAGCATGCCGCGGCCGTTCCGACAGGCTCACGAACCGGCCAACCGCGCCGAGCGCCGCTCAGGCCAGGCGCAGCGTCCGGGGCCGCGCGACCGCATGCCGAAACGAGGACTGAAATGATCGAGATCAACAACGAATCGGCCATCTCGATCGACGAGACCGTGCTGCTGCGCCTCACCGAGCGCAACCTTGCCGAACTGAACGTCAGCGCGGACGCGGACGTCGCGATCGTGCTCGTCGACGAGGGCGCCATGGAGGCGCTGCACGTGCAGTGGATGGACGAGCCCGGCCCGACCGACGTGCTGAGCTTCCCGATGGACGAGCTGCGTCCCGGCACGCTCGACCGGCCCACCCCTGCCGGTCTGCTCGGCGACATCGTGCTGTGCCCGCAGGTCGCGGAGGCCCAGGCCGCCACGGCGAAGCACACCCTGCATGGACGAGCTGATCCTGCTCACCACGCACGGGCTGCTGCACCTGCTCGGCTTCGACCACGCCGAGCCCGAGGACGAGCGGGAGATGTTCGGTCTGCAGCGCGAGCTCATCGCGGGCTTCGCCGTCGATGAGCGCGCGCCACGGTCGATGACTCCTTTCCTCCTGCTCGCCGGCTGCGGTGCTGCTCGTCGCTTTCGGCGGCCTGATGGCCGCGATCGACGCCGCGCTCTCGGTGACCTCGCGCGCCGACCTGGAGGAGATGGGATCCGCCGGGCGCAACGCCGCGTCGCTCGCGCGGATCGCCGCGGATCCGGAGCCGCACGCGAACGCCGTCGCCTTCATGCGCGTGTTCGTGGAGACGGCGGCGGCCGTGCTCGTCACGGTCGCCTTCGTCCTGCTGCTGAACGGGCAGATCTGGTGGGCGATGCTCACCGCCGTGGTGATCATGACCGGCACCACGTTCGTGCTGGTCGGGGCGAGCCCGCGCTCGTTCGGCCGGCTGCACGCCGCTGCGCTGCTGCGCGTCTGCGCGCCCGACGGTGCGCGCGGTGCGGGTGATCCTCGGCCCGCTCGCGCAGGCGCTCGCGGTGTTCGGCAGCCGGGTCACGCCCGGCGCCGGGCCGGAGCACCTTCGCCTCGGAGGAGCAGCTGCTGAGCATGGTCGACGAGGCCGCGTCGCACGACCTCATCGAGGCGGACGACCGCGAGCTCATCCACTCCGTGTTCGAGTTCACCGACCAGTTCGTGCGCGCGGTCATGGTGCCGCGCACCGACATGGTCACGGTCGACGCCACGGCGACCACCTCGGAGGCGATGGACCTGTTCCTGAGCCGCGGGATCTCGCGGATCCCCGTGGTCGACGACGAGGCGGACGACGTCCTCGGCGTGCTGTACCTGAAGGATCTCGTGCAGTTCGCGTACCGCGACGACCGCAGCTGGCGCGCCGCGTCGGTGCGGCAGATCGCGCGGCCTGCCGTGTTCGTGCCCGAGTCGATGCGTGCGGAGACGCTGCTGCAGCAGATGAAGCGCGAGGCCGTGCACGTGTGCATGGTGATCGACGAGCACGGCGGCATCGCGGGGCTCGTGACGCTGGAGGACCTCATCGAGGAGCTCGTCGGCGAGATCGCCGACGAGTACGACCGCCGCAGCTCCGAGGTCGTCGAGCTCGAACCGGGACGGTACCGGGTCAGCGGGCGGCTCGGCCTGGAGGACGTCGGCGAGCTGTTCGGCGTCGAGCTCGACGACGACGACGTCGACTCGATCGGCGGACTCCTCGGCAAGGAGCTCGGCCGGATCCCGACTCCCGGCGCGACCGCCGTCGTGCGCGGGCTGCTCCTCACCGGCGGCGCCTCGCGCGGCCGCGGGCGCGGCATCGAATACGTCTTCGTGGAGCGGGCCGAGGAGCCGCCCGCGGAGGATCACGACAAGGAGAACCACGATGAGCGATGAGCGCGAGCAGGACAAGACCGAGGGCGGGCACCGCAGCGGCTTCGTGACGTTCGTGGGCCGGCCGAACGTCGGCAAGTCCACGCTCACGAACGCGCTGGTCGGCGAGAAGATCGCGATCACGAGCGAGAAGCCGCAGACCACGCGGCGCGCGATCCGCGGCATCGTGAACCGTCCGGACGGGCAGCTCGTGATCGTGGACACGCCGGGGATCCACCGTCCGCGCACCCTGCTCGGCGAGCGGCTGAACGATCTCGTCGAGCAGGTCCTCGGCGACGTCGACGTGATCGGCTTCTGCGTGCCGGCGACCGAGAAGGTCGGCCCGGGCGACCGCCGCATCGCCGCGTCGCTGGACGGCTACCCGCGCGCCAAGAAGGTCGCGATCGTGACCAAGGTCGACGTGGCCGATCGGGACCAGATCACCGAGCGGCTCATGGAGGTCGACTCCCTGCGCGAGGACTGGGCCGCGGTCATCCCGCTCTCCGCCCTCACGCGCGTGCAGCTGGACGTGCTCGCCGACGAGGTGCTGGCGCTCCTGCCCGAGGGACCGTCGCTGTACGGCGACGACGTCGTCACCGACGAGTCCACCGAGGACCGGATCGCCGAGATGATCCGCGAAGCGGCGCTGGAGGGCGTGCGCGACGAGCTGCCGCACTCGATCGCCGTCGTCATCGACGACATCGCTCCGCGCGAGGGATCCGACCTCACCGACGTGCATGCCTCGATCGTCGTGGAGCGGGACAGCCAGAAGGCCATCATCATCGGGCGCAAGGGCGCGCGGCTCCGCGAGGTCGGCGCCACGGCGCGCGTCGGGATCGAGGAGCTCCTCGGCACCCGGGTGTTCCTCGGCCTGCACGTGAAGGTCGCGAAGGAGTGGCAGCGCGATCCGAAGCAGCTCGGCCGGCTCGGGTTCTGACATGGGCGTGGCGGCACGGCACTGGATCGCACCGGAGTGGGGCGGCCCTGACCGCTGGCGCTTCGTCGACACGATCGCGCCGGATCCCGGCCCGGGCGAGATCACGATTCGAGTGCGGGCCGCAGGCATGAATCCCGCCGACCGCAAGCATGTCGCGGCGCCGCGCCCCTCGACGAGCTCAGGGACCGGCGTCGCGCTTCCGGTGGCGATCGGTTACGAGGTGTCCGGCGAGATCCTCGCGATCGGATCCGGCACCCGGATCGGATCCGGCGACGCGCAGGTCGGAGACGAGGTGATCGCGTTCCGGGTGAGCGGCGGGTACGCGACAGCGCTGACCTTGCCCGCGGAGAAGGCGTTCCGCAAGCCTGCTCCGCTGTCGCACGCCGCGGCGGCGAACCTTTTGCTCGCCGGCACCACGGCCGCGGAGATGCTGGAGCGCGTGCACGCCTCGGCGGGGGAGACGATCCTGCTGCACGGCGCCTCGGGCGCGGTCGGCGTCATGGTGCTGCAGCTGGCCACGCTGCGCGGCATCCGCGTGATCGGCACGACGAGCGAGGCCGGCGCCGAGCGGGTGCGCAGTTTCGGGGGCATCCCGGTCGCGTACGGTGCAGGACTGGCGGATCGGGTCCGTGCGCTGGGTGGGCCCGTCGATGCCGCGCTCGACGCGGTGGGCACGGACGAGGCGGTCAACGTCTCGCTGGCGCTCGTGTCCGACCGCTCGCGCATCGTCACGATCGCCGCCCCCGCTCGCGCAGCCGAGCACGGCTTCCCGGCCATCGCCGGGGGACAGCCCGCGAGCGCCGCGTTCCGCGACGGTGTCCGCGGTGAGCTCGTACGACTGGCGGACGAGGGCCTCCTGGCGGTGCCCGTGGCGCGCACGTACCCGCTCGCGGAGGCCGTCGAGGCCACGCGCTTCCTCGCCGAGGGCCACCCGGGCGGAAAGCTGGCGTTGATCCCGCCCGGTTCCTGAGCTGCTGCCCGGTCCCTGAGCCTGTCGAAGGGAAGAACCGCGCGGTCACCAGCCGCCGGACGACCCGCCGCCCCCGCCGCCTCCGGAGGATCCGCCGCCGAACGAGCCGCTGGACGACGAGGACGAGCTCGGCGTCGGGGTCGCGCTCAGCGAGCTGTTCATGCCGGAGAGGGTTCCGGCGAAGTTCCCGCCGGTGTAGCCGAGGTACCAGCCGGGAACGACGTGATCGTTCTCGTACTGCACGGCGAGCACCTGCCCCCACTCGCGCTCCATGCCGAACAGCATCGCGTACGGCAGCAGCCGCTCGTACAGCACCACCACGTCGACACTGCCGTCCTGGCGGCGCTCGGCGCCCCGATACGACTGCAGCATGCGGATCCGATCCGCTTCCGCCAGCCGGATGTACTCCTGCACCCCGAGAAGGTACTCACGGGTCTCCGCCCCCTGCGGAGTGAGCACGGCCCGGCGCGGCAGGGAGACCAGCAGCGCGACGAGAGCGACGACCGACAGCACGATCGAGATCACGAACGACACGATCGAGGCGGGGCGCCCTACCGTCATGCCGGGCGTCGCCAGCGCGACGGCCCCGAGACCCAGCGCGAGTCCCAGCCCGCTGAGCACGATCGCGAACCCGGAGCGGAGGCGCACCAGCAGCCCGCGTTCCTCCGCCGCCGCGCGGGCCGAGCCCGACAAGGCCTTGAGCCGGGTCACGAGCGGATCGTTCGGCACCTCCAGGTACAGCTTCGTGCCCGCGGGCTCTGCGGGGAACAGTGCGTGCAGGGCCACGGCGTCCAGGGGGTCCGGACCGATCGTCGAGTCGAGCAGCTCCAGGACCGGCTTGCTCGCGCCGTCCTCGATGCGGATCGCCTTCCGGATCGCGAGGTGCACGATCTCGGCCGAATTCGCGACGGGCCTGCGGCCCTCGATCTGCGCGGCGAGCAGCGGCGGAAGGGAAGCCGGCACGTCGTACTGCGCGACCACGATGCCGCGGCCGCTACGGCGTCCGCGCCGGCGCAGCAGGGCGATCCCGAGGATCGGGCCGACGACGGCCAGCAGCGCCCCGGCGCCCGCGACTGGGTACGGCACGACATCGGTCATCGGATCCGGGATGCGTGCCGGCGCCTGCGCGAAGGTGCCCGACTTCATCGGGAACGCCACCGTGACGCCCGATCCCGCGGGGATGTCGTCCTGCGTCGCGGTCCACGCCGTGTCCGTGTCCGGCGCCGGGGTGAGCGAACACGGCGTGGTCGATCCGGCCGGCCCGGAGTAGCACGACGGCGCGCCGATCATCGCAGAGCGGACCACCGGATCGAACGTCAGCTCGGCCGAGAAGTGCGTGATCGGCTGCTGCGAGTTCAGCGGCAGCAGGTTCCAGTACCACTCGTCGATCGCCCGATCGGTCGGACGGTGCACGACGTCGCGCATCGTGTACTGGATGCGGTAGG
Source organism: uncultured Actinomycetota bacterium (assembly GCA_963791605.1). Classification (GTDB taxonomy): domain Bacteria; phylum Actinomycetota; class Actinomycetes; order Actinomycetales; family Microbacteriaceae; genus Microbacterium. Next base: position 48,272 of record CAWBTB010000013.1, read on the forward strand.
TGGTGAGCCCGTGCGCGAAGACGTCGGCGTTCCCGATCTTCAGCTGGAGCTCGCCGTTGTCGGTCGTGCTGTCGTCATACGGCACGGCGTGCCCCGCGCCGTCGGTGACCGAGACGACGTGCAGGTCGAGCGGGGCGCCCTCGTACCAGGTGGGCAGGCCCCGGATGATGCCGTGATTCTGGTCGTAGTCCGGGAAGTCCGCGACGAGCGTCTCCGTGACCTGCAGGGTCGCGCGCCCGTCGTCGCCGCGGCCGAGCTGATACCGGGCATCCCAGGAGGCGTACGAGAAGCTGTTCGTGTCGGCGTGCGCGGCGGGAGCGGCCAGCAGCGGGATGAGCGCGAGCGCGAGGACGCCGAGGAGGGCGAGGACGCGGGCACGCAGTCGAGCCGTCATGCCTGCAAGGCTAGCCCGCCGCGGACTCGGACTCGGCACGGAGAAACTCCTCCACCCGGTCCCGATCCGGATACGAGGACTGCGCGCCCTTAGACTGCACGGCGATCGCCGACATCGCCGTGGCGAAACGCACGGCTTCCCGTAGATCCGCGCCGCGGGCGAGCTCGCAGGCCGTCGCGCCGACGAAGGCGTCACCGGCACCCGTCGTGTCGACCGCCTCGACCCGGTACGCGGGGACGAGAGTGATCCCGGTCGCGTCGCCCACGAGCGCTCCCGCGGCGCCGAGCGTGATGACCACGGATCGGGCACCGGCAGCGAGGAGGCCCGCGGCGAGCTCGTCGAAGCTCGCGTCCGGCGCGCTGCCGAGCACGATCTGCGCCTCGTACTCGTTCACGACGAGCGGATGGCACGCCTCGAGAACCGCGCGATCGAAATGCACGGCGGGCGCCGCATTGAGGAGCAGGCGCACCCCGCCGGCGGCCGCGCGGGCGACGAGGTGCGTCACCGTCTCGAGCGGCACCTCGAGGTTGAGGATGAGGACGTCCGCCGACATCCAGACCGGTGACATCTCCTCCACCATGGCCACGTCCACCGCGGCGTTCGCGCCGGGGGAGACGACGATCGAGTTCTCGCCGTCCGGCGTGAGCAGGATCAGGGCGGTGCCGGTCGGGCGGGAGCCGGTGCGCACGCCGCTGACGTCGACGCCTGCGTCGGTGAGATGGCGACGCAGGAACTCGCCGTGCGCATCCGCGCCGACGCAGCCGAGGAAGCGGGTGGTCGCCCCGCCGCGCGCCGCAGCTGCCGCCTGGTTGGCTCCCTTGCCTCCCGCGAACAGCTGCAGATCCGAGCCGAGCAGCGTCTCGCCGCCACCGGGCCGCCTCGGAACCTCGACCACGAGATCCGCGTTCGCGCTGCCCAGGACCACGACGTTGCTGACCACTCTTCGTTCCTCTCCGTTCACAGAGTCGCCCCGGCATCCACGACGAGCGTCGTGCCGGTCACATACCGGGCCTCGTCCGAAGCCAGCCAACGCACCGCGTGGGCGACGTCGATCGGTTCCATCCGGGCGATCGGCATCGGCAGGGACAGCGTATCGGCGCCGCCGAAGCCGGCCTGCCACTCCTCGGCGCGTGGATTCTCGGTCATGAAGGTCGACGTGCCGCCGGGCTCGACCACCACGACGCGGATGAACTCCGGGGCGAGCTCCAGCGCGAGCGACTTCGCGAGGCCCACGAGTCCGCTCTTGGCCGCGGCGTAGTGGCCGATCGTGGCGAGCGGACGCACCGCCGCCGTCGACCCGATCAGGACGATCGCGCCGCCCCGGCCGCCGTCGCGGAGCGCGGGGACCGCGGCGCGCACGGTGTTCCACGTTCCGGTCAGCACGACATCCATCATCGTCTGCCACTGCGCGTCGTCCGCCTCCCACGTTGAGGGCGGCCACGACGCGATCCCGGCGTTGGCGACGACCGTGTCCAGCCGCCCCCAGGCCTGCATCGCACGGTCGACCGCCGCGCGCAGCTCCTCGACGCGACGCACGTCGGCGTGCACGCCGATCGCCTCGCCGCCGGCCTCGATGATGAGACGGACGGTCTCGTCGAGGTCGGACGCCTCGGCGGTCGCGTAGGTGAGCCCCTCGATCTGCGACCGTACGTCCGTGACGACCACGCGGGCGCCGGCCTCGGCGAGTGCCCGCGCGCTCGCCCGGCCGATGCCCCGCCCGGCACCGGTCACGAGGGCGACCTTGCCGGTGAAGTCGATCACTGTTCGTCGGGTCCGCGGTAGCCGGCGATCAGAGCGATCACGTCATCCGCGATACCGTCGTCGATGTCCATCAGGACGGTGCAGTGCGCGCCCTCCTGCGCCGGATAGCCGGAGTAGATCCCGCGCATGTCGCACACGGTCGCGCCGTGCGACGGGCCCCCGGAGCAGTCGACCTCGACGTTGACCACCGGGGCCGACCGGACGATCAGCGTGCCCGCGGCGGCCGCGACGGCGATCGAGTCGTGCATGGTCGCCGTCCACTCCCCGAAGCTCTGCCCGATGTAATCGCCGTAGAACTGCATGATGCGCGACATGTAGGCGGCGGCCTTCCCGCCCGCGTCGAGCGCCGCACGCCGCTCGGCGGTGATCAGCACTTTCATGGTCACGTCGAGACCGGCCATGATGATCGGCCACGGGGCGCGGAACACCGCGGCCGCGGCTTCGGCATCGTGCGCGATGTTGGCCTCCGCGACCGGGGAGGCGTTGCCCGGCGCGAGCGCGTTGCCGCCCATGATCGACACACCCGCCACGAGGCTCGGCAGCTCGGGATCGAGAGCGAGAGCCGTGGCGATGTTGGTCAGGGGACCGACGGGCACCAGCCATACCTCGCCCGGGTGGGCGTGCACGAGGTCGATGATCTGCTGCGCGGCCGTCGTGTCGGCGGCGGGGCCGACCGGTGCACCGTCGAAGGCGTTGCCCTGGCCGTCCTCGCCGTGCACGAAGTAGGCGAAGTAGGTGTCCTTGCGCAGCAGCGGCCCGGCGGCGCCCTGGGCGACGGGGACGTCGCCGCGTCCGACCATCTCCAGGGTGTGGATCGTGTTGCGCGTCGCGGTGGGAACGTCGACGTTCCCCCAGACCGACCCGACGGCGAGCAGGTCGATGTCGGGATGCAGCGCGGCGTACATGATCGCCATCGTGTCGTCGACGCCCGTGTCGCAGTCGAGGATCATCTTGATCGTCATCGGTCCCCCTTCAGGGATTCGTCCAGCGCCGAGATCCGGCTGTCCAGCAGGGTGCGGAACCTCTCGACGTCGACGCCGTAGGCGACGTCGCAGTTCGCCGGCCCGGTGCGGCATTCGTCGTCGACCACGGTCATCCCGGAGGTGAGGCGACCGACGTTCTCGACGTCGACGCGCACGTGACGCGTGGTGAGGATCTCCGGGTCGATCACCGCGGCGACCGCGAGCGAGTCGTGCTGCGCCATCGCGTCGTCGCCGACGTGGCTGTCGTGGTAGCCGCTGATCAGGTGCGCGACCATCGTGGCGGTGGGGCCGCCGGACCCGAGCAGACGGGGGAGATGCGCGGAGCCCACGAGCGCCTGGTGCGTCGCGTTGAGACCGACCATGGTGATCGGCACCCCGAAGTCGAACACGCGGGCCGCGGCGTCCGGGTCGAAGTAGATGTTGAACTCCGCCGTGGGCGTGGCGTTGCCGAGGACGTCCAGGGTCCCGCCGCCCATGATGACGAAGCGCTCGACCTTGCGGGCGGTCTCCGGGTACTCGTTCACGAGCAGCGCGATGTTGGTGAGCGGGCCGATCGCGATCACCGTGACCGGCTCGGGGCTCTCCTCGATCAGCCGCGCGAGCAGCGGCACGCCGGCCTCGAGCGTGCGCGCCGAGGCGGGCAGCTGGTATCCGCCGAAGCCGTTGGCGCCGTGGACCTCCTCGGCGGACGACGTGTCGCGTCGCCACAGCGGCCCGGACGCCCCGCGTCCTACCGGGCAGTCCAGCCGCAACAGGTCGGCGAGCGCGGCCGCATTCGGGGCGGTGTGCTCGATCCCCACGTTCCCTGCCACGGCGACGATGCCGAGGATGGTCACCTCGGGGCTCGCCGCCGCCAGCATGATCGCGAGGGCGTCGTCGATCCCCGGGTCGGTGTCGATGATGATGGGTCTGGGCATGGTGCTCCTTCGTCGGGCGGGGAATTCGTCGGGCGTGAAATCGCCGGGATCGGGTCGCGCGGCTACGCGCGTTCGAGAGAGGTCGTGAGCCGGGACAGCGCATCCACGATCTGATCTGCGAAGAGCGGCCAGTCCAGCTGCATCGCCACGTGCGTGCGGAAGTCGGTCTGGTGCACCGCGCTGCCGTTCGTGTGGTTCATGCCGGGGGCATCCCGGAAGTTCACCACGGTGGTTCCCCTGGTCCATTCGCCGCGCAGTTCGACGTGCACGTCCGCCGACGCGGTCGTGAACACCGCCGGGTCGATGAGCGCCGAGACGCAGCAGGCGTCATGCACGGGCGGGTGGTCGAACTCGTACTGGCGCCGGTAGGTGCTGCCGACGAAGTCCCAGACGTCCAGCACGAACGTGCCGATCGGGCCGCCGATCGCGCGCACCCGATCCTGCAGCCCGGCGCTCGCGAGCGCCTGGTGGGTGAGATCCAGGCCCACCATCGTGACGTCCCAGTCGGCGCGGAACACGGCCTCGGCCGCCTCCGGGTCGACGTAGATGTTGAACTCCGCACCCGGGGTGACGTTGCCGCGGGTGTACGCGCCGCCCATGAGGACGACGGACTTCACCCGTTCGATGATGCGCGGTTCCGTGCGCATGGCGAGCGCGATGTTGGTGAGCGGCCCCACGGGCACGAGGTGCACCGTCTTCGGTTCGTGCGCCATCACCGTGTCGATGATGAAGTCGACCGCGTGCCGCGAGTCGAGCCGAACGCCGGCTCGGGGAGCACCGGACCGTCGAGCCCGCTGTCGCCGTGGATGTCCTCCGCGACCATCTGCGGCGTCACGAGCGGCACCGACGCACCGCGCGCGACCGGCACGCGGATCCCGGCGACCGTGCACACCGCGAGCGCGTTGCGCGTGACCTTGTCGATGGTCTGGTTGCCCGCCACGGTGGTGATTCCGAGCAGGTCGATGTTCGGGTTCCCCGCCGCCAGCAGGATGGCGATCGCATCGTCGTGGCCGGGATCGCAGTCGAGGATGATCTTCTCCGGCATCGTCACACCCCCGCCACGGCGAGCGCCTTCTTCGACCGGGCGCGGAATGCGGAGCGCACCCGGAGGGCGGCCAGGATGATGGCGATGATCGTGATGATGTAGGGCGTGGTGAGCGCGAGCGACGAGTTCACTCCCGCCAGGGCGAGGCGGTCCGCGAGCGTGTCGGCGGCGCCGAAGATCAGGCAGGCGAGCATGGTGAAGTAGGGTCTGCCGAGCCCGAACGTGAGCGCGGCGACCGCGATGAAGCCGCGGGACGCCGTCATGCCCGCCGTGAACGAGCCGACTGTGGACATCGCCAGCTGGGCGCCGGCGATCCCGCAGAAGATGCCGGAGAGCAGGATCGCGATGAACTTCACCCGGGTGACGTCGATGCCGGCGGCGCGGGCGGCCGACTCGTCCTCGCCGACGGCGCGCAGATGCACGCCGAACGGGGTCCGGTAGAGCACGTAGGCGTACACGGGCACGAGGAGGAACGCGAGCCAGACCAGCACGGTCTGCTCGTTGAGCATCGGCCCGATGATGGGGATACCGCCGAGCACGCCGAGGTCGATCTTCGGCAGGATCGCCTTGACGTTGCCGGGCGTGACCCCGGCGTTGCCGTAGAGGACCGTGAGCAGCAGCACCGTCAACCCGACGGCGAGCAGGTTGATGCCGATGCCGACCACGATGAAATCGGCTTTGAAGGTGAGGGTGGCCAGCGCGAAGATCAGCGCCAGCACGAGCGCCGCGGCGATCGCTCCGACGATGCCGACGAACGGGCTGGTGATCGCCCCGATCGAGATCGCGCCGAAGGCGCCGACGAGCATCATGCCCTCGAGCCCGATGTTGAGGATGTTGCCCTTCTGGGTGAATGCGCCGCCGAGCGCGGCGAGCAGCAGGGGTGCGGTCTTGGTCAGGATGACCGCGAGCGTGGCCACGGTGAAGACCTGGGCGATGATCGTGTTCACGGCGCGACTCCCTTGTTGATTTCAGCGCTGCTCATCTCGGCACGCTCCAGCCGGACCGGTTCGGGGGGCGGCAGCGTCCGCTTCCTCCGACGGCTCCGGTTCACGAGGAACGTCGCCGTGATGGTGATGATGATGAGGCCCTGCAGCACGTTGACGATCGGGAAGGGGACGCCGGCGGTCTGCAGTCCGGTGGTGCCGCCCATCATGGTCGCGTAGAACAGCGCCGCGATGAGAGACGCCCACGGGTTCAGCCGGGCCAGCAGCGCGACGGTGATCGCGAGGAAGCCGAAGCCCGGCGAGAACGCCTGCAGGAAGCGGCCGCCGTTCGGGCCGATCACGTACAGCGCCCCCGCGAAGCCTGCGGCCGCGCCCGACACCATGAGCACCTGCATCGACATGGCTTTGACCGACACGCCGGTGTACTCGGCGAAGCGGTTCAGCTCGCCGAGCTGCTTGACCTTCAGGCCCCAGCGGGTGCGCTGCAGCAGCAGTCCGAGCGCGACGGCGACGATGAGGGCGAGGATCAGGTCCGGCCCGATCCCGTAGGCGGGGTCGAACATCGTCAGGATGTAGGAGTCGTCCAGCTTCGGAGACGCCGCCGCGCCCGCGGCCTTGTCCTGGAACGGACCGGTGACGAAGAAGTTCGTGATGAGCGTCGCGACCGTCGACAGGAGCAGCGTCGTCACGACGATGTCGACCCGCCAGAAGGCGTAGAGGGCGCCGGGGATCAGGCTCCACAGGGCCCCGGCCGCCGCACCGACGACCAGGATCAGGACGATCGCGATCACGGGCGGCAGACCGTGGAAGGAGAAGCCGACCCACGCGCCGAAGAAGGATCCGAAGAAGAGCGATCCCTCACCGGCCATGCTGAAGAACCCGGCGCGGAACGAGATGATCGTTCCCGCCGACATGATCGCGAGCGGGATGAACATCGCCACGATCGTGCCAATGCCGAACGGCGTGCTCCACCCGGATCCGAACAGCTGCGCGTACGCGGTGAGCGGATTCTGGCCGATCATCAGGATGACGACGGCTCCGATCACGAGCGCGACCAGCACGGCGACGATCGGTTGCGCGGCGCCGCGGAACGCGTTGGACGCGAAGTCCGCGAAGAAGGAGGGCCGTGACTCGTCGGCGCGCATGACCCGGGCGACGGCGGTGGTGCCGAGGGGCGTGACGACGGACGTGGTCTCGACCTCCTCGACGAGGGCGACCTCGGCCGAGTCCTCCACGAGCGTCGTGCCGGTGGCCTCGAGTTCTGCGGCGACGCGCGCGCGCTCCGCCTCGGCCTCGGCGAGCGCCTCGGGCGTGGGCTTGACGCCCGCCATCGCGAGGCCGACGGCGATCTCGGTCATGTTCTGCTGCGTGAACTCGGCCACGACCTGCCCGCGGTACATGACCAGGAGCCGGTCGGACAGGCTCATGACCTCGTTCAGGTCGGCCGAGAACAGCAGCACGGCGGCGCCGGCGTCGCGCGCCTGCACGATCGAGTTGTGCACGAACTCCATCGCACCCACGTCGACGCCGCGGGTCGGCTGCGAGACCATGAGCAGCTTCGGATCCGTCTCGAACTCGCGGGCGATGATGACCTTCTGCATGTTGCCGCCGGAGAGCGTGCCGATCGCGGTCTCGGGGTGTGCGCCGCGGACATCGAACTTGGCGATGAGTGTGCGCGCGTAGGCGCGCATCGCGGTCAGCGACAGCCACCCGCCGCGGGCGATCGGCGGATGCAGGTGGGTCGCCGCGATGTTCTCCGCGATGGACAGACCGGGGCGGCCCCTTCGTCGTGACGGTCCTCGGGGATGTAGGCGAGGCCGTGATCGCGGCGGTGGGCGACCGTGGCCGTCGTGACGTCTTCGCCGTCGAGGGTGACACGACCGCGCGGGGGGACGTACATTCCGGCGATCGCGGCGGCGAGTTCGGACTGGCCGTTGCCCTCGACCCCGGCGATGCCGACGATCTCGCCGCTGCGCACCGAGAGCGAGAGGTTGTCGACGGCGATCGCGCCGCGCACGTCGACCGCGTACAGGTCCTCGACGGTGAGCACCTCGTCCTTCGGGCTCGGCGGCGTGTGCTTGATGCGCAGCAGCACCTCGCGACCGACCATCATCGAGGCGATGTCGGCCTGCGCGAGGCCCTGGGCCGGCCGGGTGTCGACCACCTCTCCATCGCGGATGACGGTCACGACGTCGGCGATGGAGAGCACTTCGCCGAGCTTGTGGGAGATGAACAGCACCGCGCAGCCGCGCTCGGCGAGCTGGCGCACCACGACGAACATCTCGTCGGTCTCGGCGGGGGTGAGCACGGCGGTCGGCTCGTCGAGGATCAGCAGGCGCGTGTCGTGCGAGAGGGCCTTGATGATCTCCACGCGCTGGCGCTCGCCGACGGAGAGGTCCTGCACCTTGTCGCGGGGGTTGATCTTGAGGCCGAACGTGGCCGACAGCTCCTCCACGCGCTTCTCCATCGCGCGCTGGTCGAGCTTGCCGAAGCGGTTCGACGTCTCCTTGCCGAGGAAGATGTTGGCGGCCACCGTGAGGGACGGCACGAGCTTGAAGTGCTGATGCACCATGCCGATGCCGATGGCATCGGCCTTGGTGGGGTCGGAGAGCACGACGGTCTTCCCGTCGAACACGATCTCGCCTTCGGTGGGCTGCAGATTGCCCGAGATCATGTTCATGAGGGTCGTCTTGCCCGCGCCGTTCTCACCGACGATCGCGTGCACCCGTCCCGGATGGATCACGAGCGAGATGTCGTTGTTGGCGACCTTGGGACCGAACGACTTGGTGATGTGCCGAAGCTCGAGGATCGGGTTGTCCATGCGCTGCCTTCCGGCTGGAGACGGATTGGAGGTGTGGGCGCTGTGGGGGCCGGTGCGGCCCCCACAGCAGCGAGCGGGAGCCCGCTCAGGATGTTGCGGTCGGGACCTTGATGCTTCCGTCGACGACCTTCTTCTTGTAGTCGTCGATCTTCTGGGACACCGACGACGGGACCAGGTTCGAGTTGTTGTCGAAGTCGAGACCGACGCCGTCGTTCGCGAGGCCGTACGACGTGTCCTTGCCGTACGCCAGCTTGCCCGCCTCGGCGTCCTTCACGGCGAGGACGAGAGAGTTCCCGACGTGCTTGAGCATCGACGCGAGCACGTGCCCCGGCTGGAGCGCGTTCTGGTTGCTGTCCACGCCGATCGCGTACTTGTTCGCGTCCTTCGCGGCCTGGAGCACGCCGATTCCCGAGCCGCCGGCGACCTGGAACACGACGTCAGCGCCGTCGCTGTACATGCCCTTGGCCTGGTCGTACCCCTTGGCGGAGTCCGAGAACGATCCCACGTAGCTGACGACGACCTTGATGCTCGGGTCGACGGCGGTGACGCCCGCCTTGAACCCGACCACGAAGTCGTTGATGACCGGGATGTCCATGCCGCCGACGAGGCCGACCGTCTTGGTGCCCTTCGACAGCGGGAAGCTGCTGGTGTCGGTCGTGGCGAGCGCCGCGAGGACTCCGGCCAGGAACGACCCCTCGTTCTGCTTGTAGGTGATCGAGGCGACGTTGGGCGCGTTCACGACCGCGTCGAAGATGACGTAGTGCTGGTTCGGGAACTTCTTGGCCGTCTGGGTCAGGATGTCGGTCATCTGCGACGTGCCGGCGACGGCGATGTCCCAGCTGCCGGTGGAGAGCGATTCGAGGTTGGCCTTCCACTGCGCCGGGTTGCTCGCATCGGCCTGCAGCGTCGTGGTCTTGTTGCCCTCGGCCTTGATCTTCTTCATGCCGCTCTCGGCGTCGTCGAAGAAGCCCTGGTCGCCGAGCGCTCCGTTGACGGCGAGGGCGACGGAGGGCTTTCCGCCCGCCGCCCCGCTCGTTGCCGGGGAGCCGGCGGTGCCGCTGCAGGCCGTGACGGTGAGCGCGATTGCCGCCGCGATGGCGAGCATTCCATAGTGACGTTTCTTCATTTCATTCCCTCGTGCGATTGGTGGGTGGTGGGCGGGACATCGTCGTCGTCCGGTGGTGAAGGGGCGCGACCGGATCCGGGACCGGGAGCGCATCCGCAGGACTCCCGGATCTCGAGCCGGGTGGGCAGGAGTCGCACGTCGTGCGCGGTGGGCCGGGGATCGCCGATGAGTTCGACCATCCGCGCGACCACCGCGGTGGCGATCTCGTCGAATGGCTGGGCGACGGTGGTCAGCCGCGGGCTGATGTATTCGCCGAGCCGGACGCCGTCGAAGCCGATCACGGCGACGTCCTCGCCGGCACGCCGGCCGGAGTCGGCGAGCGCGCGGAGCGCGCCGAAGGCCTGAAGGTCGGATCCGACGAAGAGCGCGTCGATCGCGGGCCGGTGGCGCAGCAGCTCGCGGGTGGCCTCCCACCCGCCTCGGGCGGTGAAGTCGGTGAAGGAGAGCAGCCCGTGGTCGACGTCGCGACCGGACTCCTCGAGGGTCCTGATCCATCCGGTCGCCCTGGCCTGCGCGGGGGAGACGTCACGGGGGCCGGAGACGCAGGCGAAGACCTCGCGCCCGTGGTCGATGAGGTGCGTCGTCGCCAGCCGGGCCCCGCCCTCGTTGTCGACGACGATCGAGGGCAGAGGCGACTCGCGGCTGACGCGGTCGGTCGAGACGACCGGCACCTGCGCCGCCACGAGTTCATCGAACCCGTGCGAGAAGTCGTTGCCGGGGCACACGATGACGCCATCGACCTGGCGGTCGAGGAACGCGCGGACATAGGTCAGCTCGCGGTGGACCTCGTCGTCGCCGTTGCCCAGCAGCACGGTGAACCCCGCCGCGAACGCGGCGTCCTCGATCGCCGAGGACAGTTCGGCGAAGTACGGGTTGGACGAGTCGGGCAGAAGCAGTCCCAGGGTATGCGTCCGAGAGGTCGCGAGGCTCCGCGCGAGTGCGTTGGGCCGGTAGCCGAGCTGGTCGATGGCCGCCAGGACTCGCGCGCGTGTCCTGGTGCTGACGGGGTGCGAGCCGTTGGTGACGTACGACACGACCGCGGGGCTGACTCCTGCCAGCCGGGCGACATCGGCACGTCCGACCATCACACACTCCATCGTGTTACGCGGGTTTCATAACGTTAACAGTCAAGAAAAGCGCCTGGCCGGACTCGTGTCAACAGTCCGTTATGGAAGCGTGATTGCGGTGCCGTCAGCGGAGCGCGAGCTCGTGCTCGAGGGCGTCGAGCTGCGCGACGAACTCCGCGCGCAGCGATGCGCGCTCGGCGTCGTCCAGCCAGGTCGCGTCGACGCCGTCGAGACTCAGCCGTCGCATGCGCTCGAGACCGACGCCGAGCTCGAGCCCGGCGATGCGGTACTCGCGGGCCAGCGTGGTCGGGAACATCCCCGGATCATCGGAGGACAGGGTAACGGTGAGACCGCGGCGCAGCATCTCGGCGATGCTCGCACGCCGCCACGGCCGCCAGGAACGCCGCGAGGTCGTGAAGATGCAGGTGAACGGAACGCCCTCGTCCCGGCACCGCTCCACGACCGCGTCGTCTTCGAGGACGAAATAACCGTGATCGATCCGGTCGCAGGCCAGCAGGTCGAGGCAGGCGAGCGTATTCGCCGCCGTCGGCGCGTGCTCGGAGGAATGCGCGGTGCGGCGCAGACCCGCGCGCCGGGCCAACTGGTACGCCTCGACGAAGCGCTCGGGCGGACCCGCGGTCTCTAGGTTGTCGAGGCCGATTCCGACGACCTCATCGCGACGGTTCGCGATGACCTCTTCCACGACGGCCACCGCCTCGGCGCCCGAGCGGCTGCGATCGATCGCCGCGATCAGCCGGGACCGGATCCCGAAGTCCGCCTCGGCCTCGCGCATCCCTTCGATGTACGCGTCGAGGATCGCGGCGTAACCCAGCGGCCAGACCCGGGTGTCGACGGGATCGATGAACAGTTCGGCATACCGGGTGGCGCTCTTCTCGTGCGCGTCCTGGAGCGCCTCGTAGGCGATCCGGGCGAAGTCCGCCGGCGTCCGCAAGCTCTGCTTGACCCAGTCGCAGAGCTGGAACAGCGAGTACGACGGATCCGGTTCGTCCGTGGCCGGGCCCGTCGCGACCGGGATGCGGGTGTGCGCGTACAGCGCCGGATCGACCGGCCGCGAGTTGACGCGCCGGTAGATCTCGAGCGGATCGTCGGGCAGCGCGAGACCCGCGCGCCGGGACAGGTCGGCGAAGGTGGTTGCCCGGACCGTTCCGATCAGGTGGCAGTGCAGTTCGACCTTCGGCATCCGGTCGAGATAGTCGCCGTACGTGCTGGTGTCCATTCCCTGCCTCCCGTGGCGGACGATGTGTTCTCTGAGCGTGGTCAGGCCGCAGGGACGAGGTGGTCCAGGTCGGCGGGATCCGCGACGCGCAGCGGATCCGGCAGCACGATCCCGCAGGACTCGGCGGCGGCGGTCAGCCGGCGCAGCCATGCACGGCCGGAGGGCCCGCGGGTGTCCGCGTCCTCCAGCAGCACCGCGGACACGCGGTAGCCGGCATCGACGTACTCGCGCAGCTGCGAGCAGACGAAACGCAGGGCGGTCGCATCCTCGCGCGCCATCCGTCGCCGGGTCGCCGCATCGGATCCGGGGGCGAGGCGGTGGCCCGCCACGGGCAGCTGATAGAGACCGTGGCCGCCTCGTGCCGCCCATCGCACGAGCTCCCGGGCGTTCTGGAGCGTCTCGGCGGGCGCACCGGGCAGGGGGTTGAGCAGACCGTGCCCGACCAGCACGATCGAGTAGCCCCGGAGATCGGTGTCCGCCATCACGCACCCGCCCGCACGGGGATGCGGTCCCCGGCGAGCAGCACAGTGCGGCGCCGCCGGGCCGCGTCGCGCTCCTCGGCGGTCGGTGTCGAGGCGTGATCGGGGTAGACGCGCCGCGCACGCGGATCGCCGAAGCGGGTCGCCGGGTCGGCGGGATCGAACGCCGCATCCGCCGTCTGCGGCACCTGCCACTGCGTCTCGATCACGATGCCGGCCTCCTCGGCGGCGGCGAGGATGTCGGTGATCCAGTTGCCGGTGTCCGGATCGCACGAAGGGCTTCCCTGCACGTGCATTCCGCCCACGATGCGATACCCCGCCGCCTGGTAGCGCTCGAGCTGCCGGATGACGGGTTCGAGAAGCTCGCGGTTGCTGCGGTGGAACGCCTCGGTGTTGTAGCCGTCGAACGTCTCGCGGTCGCGCAGCGGGCCGCGCTCGCGGAACTCGGGGCACGGAAGCTGGTAGATGCCCCACCCCTGCTCGAGCGCCCAGCCGGCGGCGTCGAACAGCACTCCGGAGCTGCGCGCCAGAGGCTGCACGACGGCATTCTGGTTGAGGATGCAGTGCGACACGAGCAGGATGCTGGGCTGCGGATCCTCGGCGGTCATCACGCCATTGTCGCACTTGCGCCCGAGGTCCTCGCCGACGGTACTTTTGGAACGCGCACTGCGGTGCGCACACTCGTTGAGGAGGCCGGATGACCGAGCAGGCGCAGACCGTGGAGCATGTGGCGGTGTGGGACGGGGAGGCGTTCCGCGGAGTCGGCTCGCTTGCCTGGCAGGGCGACCGGATCACCGCGGTGGACGCGGGGGAGACGGCGGAACGCGGCCTCCCCGATGCCGCGGAGTTGAGCATCATCCCCGGGCTCGTCGACACCCACGTGCATCTGGACGGCTATGCGGGATCCGGCTCCGTCGACTGGATGACGTGGCCGCTCGTGACGCCCGTCGCCGAACGGGCGCTGCACGTGGTCGCCCAGGCGCGCCGCGCGGCGGCATCCGGCGTCACCACGCTGCGCGATCTCTCCGGCTCCGAGGTGCAGCTGGCGGCGGCGCGCGGGCTCGCCGCAGGGCTGATCCCCGGGCCGCGGGTGCTGGTGAACGGCCCGGTGGGCATGACCGCCGGTCACGGCGACCTGTTCATCCCGCCGCACTACCCGCACCGCCCGCCCGTCGCCGACTCCCCGGACGAGTGTCGCAAGCTCGTGCGGCAGTGGGCGCGCGCCGGCGCCGACGGGATCAAGATCTACACGAGCGGCGGGGTCCTCTCCATGGGCGACAAGGTCGGCTGGCGCAACCAGACGCCCCAGGAGATCGCGACCACGGTCGATGAGGCGCACGCGCTCGGGATGCTGGTGGCGGCCCACACGCACACGGCGGAGGGAATCGACATCGCGCTCGAGTTCGGCGTGGATTCGATCGAGCACGGCACCGGCATCGGGGAGCAGCACTGGAACACGCTCCGGGAGCGGAACATCCCCGTCGCGCCGACCCTGCTCATCAACGACGCGATCGCCGAGCGGCGGGTGCCGGTCAGCGACGAGGCGGCCGAGAAGGCGCGCGCGGTCGTCGTCGAGCGCGACGCGGGCTTCGCGGCAGCGGCGGATGCCGGCGTCCGCTTCGTCCTCGGCACCGACGCCAACGGCGTCTTCGTCCGCTTCGGGGATCAACTGGAAGAGCTGCAGCTGATGCGGCGTGCGTTTGGCTGGACGTCGGAGCGGACGCTGGTCTCGGGCACCTCCGACGCCGCCGACGCGATCGGGCTCTCGGGCACGGCCGGGCGGCTCGCGCCGGGACTCTCCGCCGATTTCGTCGTCGTGCGCGGGCGGCCGTGGGACGACATCGATCAGCTGCGCCAGGAGAACATCGTCGCCGTCGTGGCGCGCGGGCAGCTGGTGTCGGGGACGCTGCCGGGCTGATCGTGCCGGACCGGCCCGTGGAGCGGTCCTCATCCGGAATCAGTGCAGCGCGTCGCTCGTGATGATGTCGCGCAGCAGATCCTCGTCGTTCGCGATCTCGACCACGCGCTGGGGGGCCGCGAGCAGCTCCTGCAGCTCTTCCGACAGCGGCAGTTCGATCCCGAGCGCCTCGGTGATGGTCTCGCCGAACTTCTCCGGCTTGGCCGTCTCGAGCACCAGCATGGGCACGCCGTCCTCGAGGAAGGAGGCAGCGACGTGCACGCCGTCCGCGGTGTGCGGATCGATGATCGCGCCGGACGCCTCGTGCACCGCACGGATCGTCGCGAGGCGATCGGCGTGCGTGCTCGTGCCGCTCACGATCCCGAAGTCCTCGGCGAAGCGGGGCTGATCCGCGGTGAAGTCGAACGCCCCGGTGGTGGCGAGATCGTCCCAGGCGGCGGCGACGCGCTGCGGGTCGCGACCGACGAGGTCGAAGATGAAGCGCTCCAGGTTCGACGCCTTGGAGATGTCCATCGACGGACTGGAGGTCGCGAGCGTCTGCGCCGCGTTGCGCGGGCGGTAGACGCCGGTGCGGAAGAACTCGTCCAGCACGTTGTTCTCGTTCGCGGCGAGCACGAGCCGGCGGATCGGCAGGCCCATGCCGCGCGCGAAGAACCCGGACAGGATGTTGCCGAAGTTGCCGGACGGCACGGCGAACGACACCTCGAAGCCGTCGCGCTCGCTCCGGTGCGAGCGCGTCGGTGGCGCGCAGCCACGCCCAGAAGTAGTAGACGACCTGGGCCGTGATGCGGGCGAGGTTGATCGAGTTCACCGCGCCCAGGTGCTGAGCGCGCTTGAAGTCGAGGTCGCCGGCGAGATCCTTGACCAGGTTCTGGCAGTCGTCGAAGACCCCGTCGACGGCGATGTTGTGCACGTTCGCGTCCTGCAGCGAGTACATCTGCGCGCGCTGGAACGGGCTCATCCGTCCCTGCGGGGAGAGCATGAACACGCTGATCCGGTCCTTGCCGCGCAGGGCGTGCTCGGCGGCGGATCCGGTGTCGCCCGACGTCGCGCCGACGATGTTCAGCACGCCGCCGGTGCGCTCCAGCGCGTATTCCAGCGCCTGGCCGAGGAACTGCATCGCCATGTCCTTGAACGCCAGAGTCGGTCCCTCGGACAGGCCGACGAGCGTGATCCCGTCGCCGATCGACCGCAGCGGCACCGGCTCGGCGAACACGGCGGGGGAGTAGGCGGCCGCGCAGAGCGCAGCCAGGTCGTCACGCGGGATGTCGGTCGCGAACAGACCGAGCACCTCGGTCGCGAGCTCCGCGTAGGTCAGACCGCGCCAGCTCTCCAGCGTGGCCGCGTCGACCTCGGGCAGCCGCTCGGGCACGAGCAGGCCGCCGTCCGCGGCCAGACCCTCCAGCAGGGCCTCGCTGTAGGTCTTCGGCTCCCCGCCACCGCGGGTGGAGATGTACTGCAAGAGGTGCTCCTCGGAAGTCTCGGGCGTCCGGATCCTGCGGATCCGCCTCCTCCGATTCTCGCAGGTCCGTCACAGCCCCGCCGCCCGGATGACGCCGTGCTATTCTGGCCGCATGCGCGCAGGCGGTCTGCTCCTTCTTAGTCGCCGCGACGAGTCCCGTATCTGAGGGCCCCACTCGTCGCGGTGTTCGTGTTGGCCCGCCCCACACTTGAAGCGACGAGAAGAGCACACCCCTCATGAAGAACAATCAGCGCCCCACCGCGATGCCGGTCCACAAGTACCGGCCGTACCACGAGCAGATCCGCGTCGATCTGCCCGACCGCACCTGGCCCGACGCCCGGATCACGAGCCGCACCGCGCTGGTGCGCGGTCGACCTCCGCGACGGCAACCAGGCCCTGATCGATCCGATGTCGCCCGAGCGCAAGCGGGTGATGTTCGAGCTGCTCGTCAGCATGGGCTACAAGGAGATCGAGGTCGGCTTCCCCTCCGCGAGCCAGACCGACTTCGACTTCGTGCGCCAGCTCATCGAAGAGGACCTGATCCCCGACGACGTCACGATCCAGGTCCTGACCCAGTGCCGTGAGCACCTGATCGAGCGCACCTACGAGGCGATCACGGGTGCGAAGCAGGCGATCGTGCACTTCTACAACTCCACCAGCGTGCTGCAGCGCGAGGTCGTGTTCCGCTCCGATCGCGAGGGCGTCAAGCAGATCGCGCTGGAGGGCGCCCGGCTCTGCCGCGAGTTCGAGAAGCGGATCCCCGACACCGAGGTCTACTACGAGTACTCCCCGGAGAGCTACACCGGCACCGAGCTGGAGTACGCCGTCGAGGTCTGCAACGCCGTGATCGAGGTGCTGCAGCCGACCCCGGCCCGCAAGGTCATCATCAACCTGCCCGCGACCGTCGAGATGGCGACGCCGAACGTCTACGCCGACTCGATCGAGTGGATGAGCCGTCACCTGGCGCACCGCGAGAACGTGATCCTGTCGCTGCACCCGCACAACGACCGCGGCACCGCCGTCGCCGCGGCGGAGCTCGGCTACATGGCCGGCGCCGACCGCATCGAGGGCTGCCTGTTCGGCAACGGCGAGCGCACCGGCAACGTCGACCTGGTCACGCTGGGCGTCAACCTGTTCACGCAGGGCATCGACCCGCAGATCGACTTCAGCGACATCGATCAGGTCAAGCGCACGGTCGAGTACTGCAACCAGCTGCCGGTGCCGGAGCGCAGCCCGTGGGGCGGCGATCTGGTCTTCACCGCGTTCAGCGGCTCGCACCAGGACGCGATCAAGAAGGGCTTCGAGGCGATGGCCGCGAAGGCCGAGGCGCAGGGCGTCACGGTCGACGACATCGAGTGGGGCGTGCCCTACCTGCCGATCGACCCGAAGGATCTGGGTCGCTCCTACGAGGCCGTCATCCGGGTCAACTCGCAGTCCGGCAAGGGCGGTGTCGCCTACCTGCTGAAGACGGATCACGCCCTCGACCTGCCGCGCAAGCTGCAGATCGAGTTCTCCGGGGTCGTGCAGGCGAAGACCGACGCCGAGGGCGGCGAGGTCACCAGCGAGCAGATCTGGGACATCTTCACGGACGAGTACCTGCCCGCCTCGGCGGCGCGACGCGAAGTGGGGCCGGTTCGAGCTGCTCGGCACCCGCACGAACAGCGACATGTCGGGCGAGGTCGCGCTCGACGTCGTCCTGCGCGACGACGAGGAGCGGGTGGAGACGTCGGGCACGGGCAACGGGCCGGTCGCAGCGTTCATCGAGGTGCTGCGCGCGCGCGGCTTCGAGATCGCGCTGTACGACTACGTGGAGCACACGCTCTCGCACCGGTGGCGACGCCCAGGCCGCGGCCTACGTCGAGCTGCAGGTGGGCGACCAGCGCCTCTGGGGCGTCGGCATCGACGGCGACATCTCGACCGCGTCGCTGAAGGCGATCGTCTCCTGCGTCAACCGCTCCATCCGCGCCCGCCAGGCCGCGGAGGCGCAGCTGGTCACTGCCTGATCCTGCCCCGGGGCCGTTGAGCGAGGACGGCGGAGCCACCGAGCGAAACGCGGTTTCCTTCTGGAGGCCGCGTTTCGTCTCGGGGTCGTTGAGCGAGGACGGCGGAGCCGACCGCCTGTCCTGGGGTCGTTGAGCGAGGACGGCGGAGCCGACCGCCTGTCCCGGGGTCGTTGAGCGAGGACGGCGGAGCCGACCGAGACGAAACGCGGTTTCCTGCGCGAGACCGCGTTTCGTCTCGCTGCTCCTTCGTCGGGGTCCCTGAGCCTGTCGAAGGGCGCTCAACGACCCCGAGGAGAGCGGGAAGCAGGGTCAGGGCTTGATGATCGGGATCATGCCCGTCTCCGCCGCGACCCTGCGGCGGTAGAGACGCCGCTGCTCCGGCAGAGACAGGTCGAACGTCACGGCGAGCACGCGGATGATCGTGGTGACGATGATCCCGAGGATCGCCGCGAGCGTGATCGACATGCCGAACGAGTTCGCGATCACGATGAACGTGCAGCCGGCGCCGGCCGCCACCGCATAGAGCGAACCGACGTGCATGATCGCGGTCGGCAGGCCCATCAGCATGTCGCGCAGCACGCCGCCGCCGACCGCGGCGCAGACGCCGATGAACACGGCGGGCACGGGCGGGATGCCGAAGCCGATCGCCTTGCTCGTGCCGAACGCGCCGAACATCCCGATGACGACCGCGTCGAGCACGACGATGACCTTGTTCAGGCGGTTGAACAGGCCCGCGAGCAGCATCCCGAACAGGGAGGCGCCGGTCGCCGTGACCAGGTACCAGTTGCTCTGCAGCGACGCGGGCGGCAGGCCCAGCAGGATGTCGCGGATGAGACCGCCGCCCATCCCGATCATGATGCCGATGATCGCGACGCCGAGCCAGTCCAGGCGGCGCTGCCCTTGGAAGCCGGAGGCGAACATGGCGCCCTGCACTCCGCCGAGGCCGACGCCGAGCAGATCCGCCCAGAGCGGAATGGTGAAGAGCGGTTCGGTCACCCGTCCATTGTCCCGCACGGAGGATAATCGAACCGTGCCCACCTACCGAGACGAAGCGGTGATCCTGCGCACCCACAAGCTCGGTGAGGCGGACCGGATCATCACGATGCTGTCGCGTGCGCACGGCAAGGTCAGGGCGGTCGCGAAAGGAGTGCGCCGCACGTCGTCGAAGTTCGGCTCTCGGCTCGAGCCGTTCATGGTCGCCGACGTGCAGCTGTACCAGGGCCGCTCGCTCGACATCGTGCAGCAGGCGGAGTCGCTCGGATCCTACGGCGCGGACATCGCGCTGCACTACGACCGCTACACGGCGGCCAACGCGATGGTGGAGACGGCGGACCGGCTGAACGACGCCGAGGCCACGCCGGATCAGTACCTGCTGCTCGTCGGCGGCGCTGCGCGCGCTGTCCCGCGGCGAGCACGCCGCCCGCAGCATCCTCGACTCCTACCTGCTGCGGGTGATGGCGCTGTCGGGATGGGCGCCGTCGTTCGACGACTGCGCGCGCTGTGCCAAGGCGGGGCCGCACACCGTGTTCGTCGCGCAGATGGGCGGCATCGTCTGCGACGAGTGCGCGCCGGCCGGCAGCCCGCGGATCCCCGCCTCGGCCCTCGGCGTGCTGCGTGCGCTGATCGCGGGGGACTGGGTCACGGTCGACGCGGCGCCCGTGCGCGACACGGCGGCGGCCTCCGGCGTCATCGCCGCGTACGCCCAGTGGCATCTCGAGCGGGGGATCCGCTCGCTCTCCCTCGTGGAAGGACCCCGGTGACCCCCAAGCCGTACACGCACAAGGACGCCGTCCCGTATCGTCCGCTGGACTGGACCGGAGTGCAACCACCGGCGTTCCCCGCCGTGCCGAACCACGTCGCGATCGTCATGGACGGCAACGGCCGCTGGGCGAACCGTCGAGGACTCAGCAGGATCGAGGGGCACAAGGCCGGGGAGGAGGTGCTGCTCGACGTCGTGGCCGGAGCGATCCAGGCCGGCGTGAAGCATCTCAGCGTGTACGCGTTCTCCACGGAGAACTGGGCGCGCTCGCCCGAGGAGGTGCGCTTCCTGATGGGCTACAACCGCGACGTGCTGCACCGCCGCCGCGACCAGCTCAACGAGTGGGGCGTGCGGATCCGCTGGGCGGGCCGCAAGCCGCGGCTGTGGGGATCCGTCATCAAGGAGCTGGAGTACGCGGCCGAGCTCACCCGCGGCAACGACGTGCTGACCCTCACGATGTGCGTCAACTACGGCGGGCGGGTCGAGCTCGTCGACGCCATGCGCACGATCGCGGAGGACGTGAAGGCGGGACGGATGCGTCCGAGCGCGATCACGGAGAAGGCGATCCGCCGGCACCTGTACGTCCCGGACATGCCGGACGTCGACCTGTTCCTGCGCAGTTCGGGGGAGCAGCGCACGTCCAACTTCCTGCTCTGGCAGTCCGCGTACGCGGAGATGGTGTTCCTGGACACGCTGTGGCCGGACTTCTCCCGCGAGGAGCTCTGGCGCGCGATCGGAATCTACCTCTCCCGCGATCGTCGCTTCGGCGGGGCGGTGGACACCCCGGACGAGCCCTCCGCTCCTGAGCCCCTACCCCGGTCCCTGAGCTTGTCGAAGGGCCCATGGCCCACCCGGTCCCTGAGCTTGTCGAAGGGCCCATGGTCCCCCCGGTCCCTGAGCCCCACTCCGGTCCCTGAGCTTGTCGAAGGGCCCCTCCGCCGACCGGGTGCGCGCGCGTCGCCCTGCCCGACCGTACCCAGTCGGGGCACCGGTCACGCTGCGGGGCGGAATCGTCGGGGTGGCGGGTCGATGTCACCCCACGCATACCGAAGCGGCAGCCGCTGATGCAGGACGAACTGGTTCCCATCACGGTGACACAGCACGAAGGCGCCGTCGCCGTCACGCGTGATCGACCATCCGCCGTGATGGAGTTCCATATGGTGGAACCTGCAGAGCAGGATCCCCCGGCCGATGTCAGTGCGCCCCTGATCACGATGCCATTCGTCGATGTGGTGTGCTTCGCAGTACGAGGCGGGGCGGTCGCAGCCGGTCCACCGGCATCCGCCGTCTCTGATCGCGAGCCCGATCCGTTGCCTCGGGGTGAACAGGCGCGATTCCCGGCCGACGTCGAGCGGGTTCCCGCACGAATCCACCGTGACCTGTACGGTCCCCGCCTCGCAGACCCGTCGCTCCGCAACACTCGCGGGCAGGGTGGTGAGTCCGTCTTCGGTGAACGTGACCGGGGCGGGAGCGCCGTCCGGGTGGAGGGTCTGCACGAGTCGCAGCCCGGCCTGTCGGGTGCCGAACACCGCGGCAGGATCCGCAAGGGCGCCGGCGCGGACGAGATCAAGGAGCAGATCGTAGGCGAGTTGCTCGTTGCTGCGGGGGTCTGCGGTCAGCGCCGAGGCCTGGGCCTTCTCGTCCGGGTCGACGAAGCGGGGTCCACCCCTCCGGGGGCGCAGCGCGGCGGCAAAAATCGCGTCGAGGAACGCGCCGCCTTCGTCGTCGAACGCGACTGACGCGCGCCGGGTCCCGTCCTGGTCGAGCCACGTGCGGAATGCGCGCCTCTCATACCGTGCCAGGAAGCGGGCTTCGGCGCCGTCGGGGTCGAGCATGTCCCGGATCGCGCGAGCGGAGGCGGTCAGTTCTTCCACCGTCCGCCGGGACGCTTCGTCGACGAGCTGTGCGGCCGCGTGCGCCCATGCATCCTCGCCGTCGTCGACCGGGTCGCCGAGGCCGCGGCGGATCGCGTCGAACTGCGCAGACGTGAGCACGCCCTCGCGCAGCGCGTCCCGCAGCACCCGCCGCCAATCCCGGGCAACGGGCTCCTCCGACCACGGACCTTCGGGCGAATCGGGCTCGCCGCCATCACTGCCATGGCCCCGCCCTGCATCGCCGTCACTCGCGTCGCCCGAGCCGGGAACGCCATCTCCGTCAAGGCCTCCACCGAACGGATCGCCATTGTCGCCGGGCCCTGGAGCATCGTGATCGTCAGGACCGTCGTCGAGCAGCGCTTCCCCGACCCGCACCTGCCGAGCCGCCTCACCCTTCGTCATCCCGCAGATCTCCTGGATCAGCGACGCCGCGGACCGGTGCCCGTGCGACTGCGCGAGCCCGGAATGCCCCGCGTCGCGGGTCGAACGGCGTGCGATCACTCCGGCGCTGATCACCTGGATCTGCTCCACCAGCCGCCCGACCTCGGCGGCCTCCCGGCACACGGCGACCGTCTCCGCATCCCCGAGCTCCTCGATGACGGCCTGGACCTCGGATGCGCTCGCGCCGGCGCCGATCCGCCCCGCCAGGGTCGGGATCAGTGCCGCGATCGCATCCAACGTCGTCATACCTCCATTCTTGAGGGGGCCACCGACATTCGAAGCCCAGATCAGCGCCATCTTCCAATCTGTGGAGAATTCGTTCACCTACCAGCCTGTGGAGGACGAATCAGTCGCCTCGGCGCATTGCCCGCACCCGGTCCCTGAGCCTGTCGAAGGGACCTCGGATCCGCATGCCGTAGACTGGATCCTGCGAAGGGGAGTATTCCGACTTCACGCGATCGTCATCACGAGGCCCGCCGCCGGGCCTCCGGGCGCGTGCCGCTGTTGCAGCGGGGAAGAGACTTTCGGTCATCGACCGACCCTTCCGAAAGGCCCACGTGGACGTTCCCGTCTGGTTCGAAATCGTCTCGCTCGCCGTCCTGCTGCTGATCCTGATCGGCGACCTGCTGATCGTGCGCTGGCGCCCGCACATCCCCTCCACCAAGGAGTCCACTCTTTGGGTGGTGTTCTACGTGGCGCTCGCGCTGGGCTTCGCCGGCCTCCTGCTCGCGGTGGCGGGCGGGCAGCACGCGGGGGAGTTCCTCACGGGCTGGGCACTCGAGTACAGCCTCTCGATCGACAACCTGTTCGTGTTCGTGCTGATCATGGCCCAGTTCGCCGTGCCGCGGAAGCTGCAGCAGGAGGTGCTGATGGTGGGCATCATCATCGCGCTCGTGCTGCGCGGTGTCTTCATCCTGCTGGGCGTCACGATCATCGAGAACTTCGCCCCGGTGTTCTACCTGTTCGGCGCGTTCCTGATCTGGACGGCGATCCGCCAGGCGATGCCGGAGAAGGAGCAGGACGACGAGACCGCGGCGAAGGAGAGCTTCGCGGTGCGCCTGGTGCGCCGGCTCGTCCCCGTCAGCGACGAGTTCGACGACGCCAGGATCCGCACGGTCGTGGACGGCAAGAAGGTCTGGACGCCGATGATCATCGTGTTCGTCACGATCGGCGTGACCGATCTGATGTTCGCGATCGACTCGATTCCGGCGATCTTCAGCATCACGCAGAACAGCTTCTTGGTGTTCACGGCGAACATCTTCGCGCTGATGGGCCTGCGCCAGCTCTACTTCCTGCTCGGCAACCTGCTCGACCGGCTGCGCTACCTGCACTACGGCATCGCCGTGATCCTCGCCTTCATCGGCGTGAAGCTGGTGCTGCACGCGATGCACGAGAACTCCGTGCCGTTCATCAACGGTGGCAAGCCGATCGAGTGGGCGCCGGACGTTCCGATCTGGCTGTCGCTCGACCGTGATCGTGGTCGCGATGCTCGGCGCGACCGGCGCGAGCCTCATCGCCTCGGGGCGCGAGAAGCGCCGGGAGCGTGCGCTGGCGGAGTAGCGCCGGGGCTGGCCGACTCGCGGGAATAGGGACCCTGGGTCCTATGGTCGCGCGACCTTCAGTGCCAGTATCCTCTGGCCATGGATGCAGAGAACGACACGCTGTCACCCGAGCGTTCACGGCATCGTTCGTCGCCTCGGCGCTGTTCTGCGCCGCGTGCATTCTCTTCGCGATCGGAATGCGGGGTGGGGGCAGCGTCGTCGGTCACAGTATCTGGGGTCGCGTCGGACTCATCGGTGCAGGCGCAATCCCGATCGCGGCCGAGGCTGTGGTGGTGCTCAGCGGACTGAACGGATTGGACCGTGCGGGCCTGATGGCCATCCCGGTCCTGAATGTCGCCGCCGGGGCGTGTGCCATCGTCGCGGTGGCGAGCATCATCAGGCAGCGCGCGGTGCCAGGGCAGTGGCGTCTTGTCCCGCTGTGCGCGATCGCCGTCGTCGAGGTCACCAACTTGCTGGCGCAGGGATCCGCCTCGGGGACGCAGACGCTCGATCTCACGACGCGAACGACGATCGCCCGCGTGGCGACGGCCCTCATCTGGGTTGCATACGGAGTGCTCGCTTTGACGTTCGCGCGCAAGGCAGGGCCACTCGAGCCTGCGCCGCGGCCGGTGATCGACCCGGCTGAGGCGAACCTGGCTCGAAGGTCGTGACAAGGGCGCTCGAGTATCGCTTGCCGACGTGATCGGTTCAGCGCGCTTCTGACGCGCCTGGCCATGTAGGAGTCGCAACGACGCCGCGTTCACCGTCCGCGTCGAGTGAGCTGGCGCGTGCGCCTCACAGCACGACTGGGAGGGGCTTGGCGCGGACGCTTCATCGCAGGCGTTGTCGTCGTTGCCCTGTCGCTCAGCGCATGTACGAACCGAACACCATGCGGCTCCCACCCGTGGACCGCTCCGCGCGTAGCAGCCGCGAGAACCTCGGACGGCTGAAGGGTGGGGATAATGGCGATCTCTGGCCGCTCACTGACCCGTCGCGCGACTTAGTCCGTACGACCTGTCTCGTAAATCAGGCGCCCAGCGTCCTCTTCGGCCTGCAGATACGCGGCGACACTCATCGCATGTGCCTCGCTGGACGCGTCTACCGCAAACATGGCGGGAGACGACCACTCAATTAATGTGCCCATGTTGATGAGCGTGTCAGTAGTCGACTCTCGGAAGTTGTATCTGGTTGGTTCAAAGAATACGCGAAAGACGTATCGACCCGATCGTTGCGTAACACCGTTAACCAGGTAGTCGGAATCGATATCGACAAAATCACCGAGGGCAATATTATAGGCGAAGAATGGAATGCAACAAATCTCTATCTTTCCATCGGTGTGCTTCCTCGCCCATAATTGCTCAGTCGTCACGTCTGTGTCTGACGCATCAATCCGGGTCGCAATAATGAGGTTGGAACGATCGCGCCAAGTCGGCTCGCGATGAACGGCTTCACGACTATTCATGGAAGGCCCCACCATTCCGGCGGCCATGCGCCTCTATATCCGGGCGGAGGGTTGATGGGGAAATCGCGGGCTCCTTTAGATCCATTGCACCATGGGCATGTTGTTTGAGCATTTTCAGGTGTCGCGTTTCCTCCGCGTGACTTGGGGATGACATGATCGATCTGTGGTTTGTTCATACCCATCCGGCAGTATACGCAAGTGTTCGGATTCTCGGTCAGTGCTCTGTTCTTCACAGACTTCGGGAAGGCTTTACCGGCTGTCTCGCCGCTCTCCGATCCGGGTTTGATCGTCGGAACCTCACCGTCTCCTGCTGCGGCTTCTTTGGCGCCGGACGCGGCTGCTTCGCCCGCGATACTTGCCTCGGCGATGTCGGCGGGGACGCCGACTTCGGGGAGGGCGAGGGTGGGGAGGGCGAGGGTGGTGAGGGCGAGGATGGCGAAGGTGACGACTGCTTGGCATTGTTCTTCGCAGCGGGTGAGGGATCCGGGGGCAGGGTTGTAGCCAGGACCCGCAGAGTATCGGTTGGGCTGGCCGTTGACGCAGCTGCTGGTCCAGCCGCAGGCTTCGGCGGCTGTGATGTTGAGGTCGCCGGGTACGACTGCGCTGGCGAGGTAGGCGCCGACGGGGTCGCTTGTGTTCGGGTTGTAACGCTTGCCGTTGAACTCGCCGCCGTTGTAGTAGTTCGAGCACGATGCCATGTTGGAGCCGACGCATGCGGGCATCGCGGGGTCGAGCCCGGTGGGGTCGTTGAGTGTGATCGGGTTGTTGTTGGCGTAGGCGTAGCCGTTGGTCTGCTGGGGGTCACCGGTCGCGAGGAGAGGGTCCGCGGTGAGGAATCTCCCGGTGATGGGGTTGTAGAGGCGGGCGCCGAGGGTGGTGAGGCCGGTGTCGTTCGTCGCGGGGTGGTTCAGGTAGGCGTTGCCGTCGCTCCAGATGCCGGTTCCGGTGATCGGGGTGCCGAATGGGTCGCGGTAGGTGTTGGTCGTCGTGCCGGTGAGCGCGTCGGTGTGCACGTCGACAGTGCCGTCGATGTCGGTGAACAGCCAGGTGAGGGTGGATCCGGTGACTCCCGCGGTCGCGGTGCGCTCGACGAGCGGCCCGGTGGGGCCGGAGTAGGTGCGAACTCCCGCGACAGGGCCGGTACCGGTCTGGTGCAGCACGGTGTCGCCGAGGAAGAGGGCGGCGCCTTGACCTGGGTCGATCTGGAGGAGCAGAGTACCGGGCCTCGTCCAGATCGGACCAGACGCCATTCTTCTTCGCCCGCACCGGGACTGTGTCGACACGCAACTCGGGTCTGCGCCGCGTACGCCGACGAGCTGACCAGGTCGGGTAACGCGCTGGGCGCCGAGGCCGCCCTGATCTCCGCCCGGAGCCGCCGCGTCGCGTTGCTCGTCACCGACGTCGTCGCGCAGTTCCGCGTTGTCTCCGCTTCAACGCCCGCACCGGCCGACCGGCCATATCTCGCCGTGATGGCGTCAACGGCCGACTCGCGCGAATCCATGCGTGCCGCGGGGATCCTGCACCGTGTGCTGACTTCCGAGCTTTCTGCCGCACTGCGGGCCGACCCGATCGACGTAGGAGCTGCGGTGATGACGCGGATCATGAGCGACGACTCGGAGGCATTCGACGCGATGCGATCAGCGGCGGAGCGTCACTGCGAGCATCGTGAGCAACTGGATCCTGCCGTCCTGCGGGATCACATGACGGCACGCGAGGCCGCGATCTTCCAGATGCTGCTGGAGGGAGTGCCACGACAGCAGATCGCCGACGAGCTGCACCTCTCGTTGCGGACCGTCAAGAACCACATCACGGGAATCGGCAAGAAGCTCGGCGGACGGGGACGAAACGCGCTGCTGGACCGTGCGCGGGAACTCCAGATCCTGGTCGTGATCCCGGTGGTCGCCGTGACGAGCACGCTCAGCGACGTCATCGCGACCGCCACCAGTCTGGGCTGAGACCGCCCAGGTTGGGTGGCCGTCTGCTGCGCCACCGGCACTATGGCATCGCCGTGATCCTCCGATCTCGCTGTCGCTCGCCGTGATCGTGGTCGCGATGCTCGGCGCGACCGGTGCGAGCCTGATCGCGGGGCGCGAGAAGCGCCGGGAGCGCGCCCTCGCAGAGTGACGACCGGGCGCGCGCTCTCGCAGAGTGAGCCTCGCCGCGGGTCGCACGGTAGCGGCACGCCGTCCCTGCGCTTCACCCCTCCGCAGGGGCGGGCGGCACGGGAGTCCCGAAGCGCGCCGTGGCGAGGACGACGCCCGACGCCACGACCACCACGGCCGCTGCGGCGAAGAGGGTGGGGACGCCTGCGAAGTCCGCGACCAGCCCGACGCCCGCGTAGGCGGGCGGGCTCAGCCCGAGAGTGAGCAGGGTCAGCACCGCCGTCACCCGTCCGAGCAGGGCCGGTGGCGTGGCCCGCTGCACCTGCCCCTGGCACAGCACCATGGTCACTCCGCTGGTGATTCCGAGCATCGCGCCCCAGAGGAAGGCAGCCCCTGGATCGGCCGATGAGCCGAACGCGATCAGTAGGAGTGCGGTCGCTCCGACCGAGGCGAGCATCATGGTGCGGCCCCCGGCGCGCGTCGTCATGGACAGGAGCACGCTCGTCACCAGCCCGCCGATGCTGAATGCGGTGAGCACGCCGCCGGCGATGCTCACGGGCCAGCCGCGTCCCTGCGCCAGCAGGATGATCGCGGCGGCGATCGGGCCCGAGAACGGCAGTTCGGACAGCGCAGTGCCGATCACCAGCGTCGTGATCCTCAGCCGCCTCACTTCACGCCAGCCGGATCCGGATTCCGCCGAAGCGACCCTCGCACCTCGAGCGCCGGCGGCAAGGGGCCGGATCGTGCGCAGCAGGATCACGGAGGCGACGAACAGCAGCGACACGGCACCGAACGCGACCGCGCTGCCGCCGACGAGCAGCAGGGCGCCGAGCACGGGTCCGGCGGCGTTCGCGACCCGCAGGCCCGTGATCCGCCATGCCTGAAGCCGCGTCAGCTCTTCAGGCGGGACGAGTCGGGCGGGCATGGCGCCGACCGCGGGGAGGAAGCAGGCGTCGACGACCCCGAAGATCACCGCGACGATCGTCAGCCACCAGGGGAGCAGGCCGAGCACGGCCGTGAGGAGCACCGCGACGGCCAGCGTCGCCGCACGTGCGGAGTCGGTCCAGATCGCGATGCGGCGCGGGTCCAGACGATCGGCCAGTACGCCGCCGGCCAGGAGCAGCAGCAGGCGCGGCAGGGATCCTGCGGCGAGGATGATGCCCGACCAGCGCGCGCCACCGGCCTCTGCCGCCGCCCAGGTGAGGATCAGGTAATAGGTGACGTCTCCGAGCACGGCGAGGGTGTAGGCCAGCACCCATCGCACGGCGTCTCGTCGCGCCGCGGAGCCCATCAGCGCTGCTCGTAGATCTGCAGCCGCACCTGCGTGGAGGCTGCTGCCGTGTCGTCGCGCGCGTCGTCCCGGTAGCGGCCGACGACCGCCATGAGCTCGTCCCGCAGCGTTCGGCGCCCCTCGCCGTCGAGGGGGAGACGCAGATCGATGAAGGCTGCTTCGGACAGCCAGGCGCGGTCGGCGTCGGGAACGGCACCGGCGAGCCGCCGCAGTTCGTCGGCCGCCATCAGCACGACCGACTGCACGTACCGATGCACCGCGGCGTCGTCGTCGTGCACCGCGGGATCGAACTGGGACATGTCGTCGACGGCGCGCCACCACCGTTCCCGCCGAGTGCCGAGTGCCGGATCCTCTCGGATGAGGTGCCCGGCCTCGAGTCGGCGCAGGTGATAGCTGGCGGCTCCGGAGTCGAGCTCGAACTCGCGTCCGAGGACCCGCGAGGTCGCCGGCCCGAGCTCCCTGAGCCGGCGCAGGAATGCCAGGCGCACGGGATGAGACAGCACGCGCAACTGGGCGGTGGTGAGTTCTTCGGCGACCATGCAGCCCACCGTAATGTTGCGAAGAGTTGTTCGCAACACTGACCTCGGCGGGCGGGGCGTCAGCGTCGACGAGGCGATGCACCGGCGTCATCGCCGCGACACGTCCCGCACAGCGCGCCGACACCGCCGTGGGTGGGTGGGAGACACCTACCCTGCACGGGGTAAACTCGTGCGCATGCAGGCGGTGCAGCTTCTCCTTAGCAGCCGCGGCGAGACCTCGACTCTAGGCCTTTCTCGCCGCGGAGTCTCGCGTGTGGCCGCACCTTGACCCTCAGGAGAAGCAACGCATGAATCGACGCATCGCCCCGCCCCCGCACGCTGGCCGAGAAGGTGTGGGACGACCACCTCGTCGTCAAGGGCGAGAACGGCGAGCCCGACCTCATCTACATCGACCTGCACCTCGTGCACGAGGTCACCAGCCCGCAGGCGTTCGACGGCCTGCGCGCCGAGGGGCGGCCGCTGCGCCGCCTCGACCTGACCATCGCGACCGAGGACCACAACACCCCGACGCTCGCGATCGACAAGCCGATCGCCGACCTGACCAGCCGCACCCAGATCGAGACGCTGCGCCGCAACGCCGAGGAGTTCGGCGTGCGGCTGCACTCGCTGGGCGACGCCGAGCAGGGCATCGTGCACGTGGTCGGCCCGCAGCTGGGCCTGACCATGCCGGGCATCACCGTGGTCTGCGGCGACTCGCACACCTCCACGCACGGCGCGTTCGGCGCGATGGCGTTCGGCATCGGCACGAGCGAGGTCGAGCACGTCATGGCCACGCAGACGCTGCCGCTGAAGCCGTTCAAGACCATGGCGATCACCGTCGAAGGCACGCTCAAGCCGGGCGTCACGGCGAAGGACATCATCCTCGCCGTGATCGCGAAGATCGGCACCGGCGGCGGGCAGGGCTACGTGCTCGAGTTCCGCGGCAGCGCGATCCGCGCCCTCTCGATGGAGGGCCGCATGACGATCTGCAACATGTCGATCGAGGCCGGCGCCCGCGCGGGCATGGTCGCCCCCGACGAGACCACGTTCGCGTACGTGCAGGGCAAGCCGCACGCGCCGCAGGGGCAGGACTGGGACGACGCGGTCGCCTACTGGAAGACCCTGCCGACCGACGAGGGTGCCACCTTCGACGCCGAGGTGTTCCTCGACGCCGACGAGCTCGAGCCGTTCGTGACCTGGGGCACCAACCCGGGCCAGGGCAGCTCGCTGTCCGCCTCCGTGCCCGATCCGGCGCAGATCGCCGACCCGAACGAGCGCAGCGCCGCCGAACGGGCCCTGGAGTACATGGACCTGACGCCCGGCACGCCGCTCAAGGACGTGAAGGTCGACGCCGTGTTCATGGGATCCTGCACGAACAGCCGGATCGAGGACCTGCGCGCCTTCGCCTCGGTGATCAAGGGCAAGACAGAAGGCCGACGGCGTGCGCGTCATGGTCGTGCCCGGATCCGCCCGCGTGCGGCTGGAGGCCGAGGCCGAGGGCCTGGACAAGGTCTTCACCGACTTCGGCGCCGAGTGGCGCTTCGCCGGCTGCTCGATGTGCCTGGGCATGAACCCGGACCAGCTGGCGCCGGGGGAGCGGTGCGCGTCGACCTCGAACCGCAACTTCGAGGGCCGGCAGGGCAAGGGCGGGCGCACGCACCTCGTCTCGCCCCTCGTCGCGGCGGCCACCGCCGTCCGCGGCACCCTGTCCAGCCCGAGCGATCTGGAGGTCCGAGCTGTGAAGGGTCGTCGTCGCTCCGCTTCGACAGGCTCAACGACCGAGGCGACCGGTGCAGAAGAAGGGACCAACTGATCATGGAGAAGTTCACCACCCACACCGGCATCGCCGCTCCGCTGAAGCGCTCGAACGTCGACACCGACCAGATCATCCCCGCGGTGTTCCTGAAGCGGGTCACCAAGACCGGCTTCGAGGACGCGCTCTTCCACGAGTGGCGCAAGGATCCGGAGTTCGTGCTCAACCAGGAGCCGTTCCAGGGCGCGTCCGTGCTCGTCGCGGGCCCCGATTTCGGCACCGGATCCAGCCGCGAGCACGCCGTCTGGGCGCTGCGCGACTACGGCTTCCAGGTCGTGCTGAGCCCGCGGTTCGCGGACATCTTCCGCGGCAACTCGGGCAAGCAGGGGCTGCTCGCGGCGACCGTCGACGAGGCCGACATCGAGCGGATCTGGGCCCTGATCGACGAGGAGCCGGGCCGGCGAGATCACGGTCGACCTCGAGGCGCGCACCGCCACGATCGGGGGGAGGGGGGGCAGGCGCGAGGGGAGCCGACTTCCAGACCTCCATCGGGATCGACGATTACACTAGGTGGCGGCTCCTCGAAGGGCTCGATGACATCGGGCTCACGCTGCGCAACGAAGACAAGATCGCGCAGTTCGAGGCCCGTCGCGAGTCGTGGCGGCCACGTACGCTTCCTGTTCGCTGAACGGGGCGGCCGTGAGCCTAGGGCTTCCGCCCGGCGGCTCCGGCCGCGCCCGTTCCACAAGAAGAGGCCCTGAATGACGACACCGCTGCACGACACGACGATCGCCTCCACACTCACCGGCGACGTCCTGGCGATCCGCGGCGGACGGCCACTGCACGGCCGGGTGGACGTGAAGGGGGCGAAGAACCTCGCCACCAAGGCGATGGTCGCGACCCTCCTCGGCGAGACGGCGAGCACCCTGCGCGACGTCCCCGACCTGAGCGACGTCGCCGTGGTGCGCTCCCTGCTCGAGGTGCACGGCGTGCGCGTGACCGAGGGCGACGAGCCCGGCGCGCTGGTGTTCGACCCGAGCGACGTGGAGTCGGCGCACTTCGAGGAGATCGACGCGCACGCGGGCGCCTCCCGCATCCCGATCCTGTTCTGCGGCCCGCTGCTGCACCGCCTCGGCCAGGCGTTCATCCCCGACCTCGGCGGCTGCCGCATCGGCGACCGCCCGATCGACTTCCACCTCGACGCGCTGCGCAAGTTCGGCGCGGTCGTCGAGAAGCTGCCCAGCGGCATCCGCCTGTCCGCCCCGAACGGGCTGAAGGGCGCGAGCATCCACCTGCCGTACCCGAGCGTCGGCGCGACCGAGCAGGTGCTGCTCACCGCCGTGCGTGCGCAGGGCCAGACCGAGCTGCGCAACGCGGCCATCGAGCCCGAGATCATGGACCTCATCGCGGTGCTGCAGAAGATGGGCGCGATCATCTCCTACGAGCCGAACCGGGTGATCCTGATCGAGGGCGTCGAGACGCTCCGCGGCTACGACCACCGCTCGATCTTCGACCGCAACGAGGCCGCCTCCTGGGCGTGCGCGGCGCTCGCGACCGACGGCGAGATCTTCGTCGGCGGCGCCAAGCAGCAGGAGATGCTGACCTTCCTCAACGTGTTCCGCAAGGCCGGCGGCTGGTTCGACGTGCGCGAGGACGGGATCCTGTTCCGCCGCGACGGCGAGCTCAAGCCCGTCATCGTCGAGACCGACGTGCACCCCGGCTTCATGACCGACTGGCAGCAGCCGCTCGTGGTCGCGCTGACGCAGGCGCCGGGGCGTTCCGTCGTGCACGAGACCGTGTACGAGAATCGGATGGGCTTCACCGACGCGCTGGTCAAGATGGGCGCCAACATCGTCGTGCACCCGCACGGGCTGCAGGACGGTCCCCGTCGCGTGCCCCGCCGCGAGCTCGAGCAGGCCGCGGTCATCACCGGTCCGACCCCGCTGCACGGCGCCGACATCGTGGTGCCCGACCTGCGCGGCGGGTACAGCCACGTGATCGCGGCGCTGACCGCCGACGGGCGAGTCGAAGGTGTCGCGGCGTCGACATCCTCAGCCGCGGCTACGAGAAGTTCCTCGACAAGCTCACGGCGCTCGGGGCCGACTTCGACGTGATCGGCTGAGATGCGCGCGAGCTCCGAGAAGACCCGTCCCAGCCTGTTCTGGTTCCTGGCGGTGCTCGTGGTCCCGTTCATCGGCCTGGTCGCGCGGATCCGGATCCGCCACGCCGAGAAGCTGCCGCGCCCGGCGCCTTCGTGCTCGCGCCGAACCACTACTCGGAGTTCGACCCGCTCATCGTCGCCGGCGCGGTGTGGCGGCTGGGGCGGGCGCCGCGTTTCATGGCGAAGGAGAGCCTGTTCCGCGTTCCGGTGCTGGGCTGGGCGCTGCGCGGCACCGGCATGATCCCGGTCGCGCGCGCATCGTCCGCCGCGGCGGCGAAGCAGACGCTGGCACAGTCCAAGGAGCTCGTGGAGCACGGCCGCGGCGTCATCGTCTACCCCGAGGGCACGCTCACGCGCGATCCCGACCTGTGGCCGATGCGCGGGAAGTCCGGCGCGGTCCGGCTCGCGCTCGCCGGGAGATCCCGCTGATCCCGATGGCGCACTGGGGCACCCAGAACATCATGGCCCGCTACCAGAAGGGCCTCAGCCTGTGGCCGCCCCGGAAGAAGGTCGACGTGCTGATCGGCGACCCGGTCGATCTCTCCGACCTGTACGGGCGCTCCGGGGAGCGCGCCGCGCTGGCCGAGGCGAACGACCGGCTGATGGCCGCGATCACCGCACTGCTCGAGGAGCTCCGCGGGGAGAAGGCGCCCGCCGAGCGCTGGAATCCGGCCGATCACGGCCAGAAGGAGACGGGACGCCTTGACTCCTAGGAACGCGCCGCGCACCGCCTCGATCCCGCTCGGCCCCCGCGTCGCCGTGATCGGCGCGGGCAGCTGGGGCACCACGTTCGGCAAGATCCTGGCCGACGGCGGATCCGCAGGTCACGATGTGGGCGCGCCGCCAGGAGCTGGCGCACGAGATCGACGAGGCCAAGCGCAACTCGCAGTACCTCGCGGCATCAACCTGCCGCGCATCCATGACCGCGACGCACCTCCTCGCTGACGCCGTGCGCGGCGCGGAGCAGGTGTACCTCTCGGTGCCCAGCCAGACCCTGCGCGAGAACCTCAAGGCGCTGCGCCCGCTGCTGGAGGACTCCGACGTGCCGGTCGTCAGCCTGATGAAGGGCGTGGAGAAGGGCACCGGCCTGCGGATGAGCGAGGTGATCGAGCAGGAGCTGCGCTGCGATCCCGAGCGCATCGCCGTCGCCAGCGGCCCGAACCTGGCGCTGGAGATCGCGAAGGAGCAGCCGACCGCGGCCGTCGTCGCGTCGACCAGCCTGGAGACGGCCGACGCGGTGGCCCGCACGGCCCGCAACCGCTACTTCCGCAGCTTCGTGAACACCGACGTGATCGGCACCGAGTTCGGCGGCGTGCTGAAGAATCTCATCGCGGTCGCGATCGGCATCGTCGACGGCGTCGGCTACGGCGAGAACACCAAGGCGTCGATCATCACGCGCGGGCTCGTCGAGATGACGGACTTCGCGGTCGCGAACGGCGCGCAGCCGGGTACGCTGCAGGGGCTCGCCGGGCTCGGCGACCTGATCGCGACGTGCCAGTCGCCGCTCAGTCGCAACAACACGGCCGGGCGCCTGCTCGGCCAGGGATACAGCTTCCACGACGTGGTCAAGCAGATGCATCAGACGGCCGAGGGACTCGCGTCCGTCGCGCCGGTGCTGCAGCTGGCCCGCGCCGCCGGCGTGGAGATGCCGATCGTCGAGCAGGTGAAGATGGTGCTGGACGGCACCATGGATCCGCGCGACATCGCCCCGCATCTGACCACCGACGACGACACCCCGCAGGGGGAAGGGACGGGCAATGGCCAAGCAGACGGTGGTGGTGCTCTTCGGAGGGCGCTCCAGCGAGCATTCGATCAGCTCCGCTACGGCGGGCGGGGTGCTCCGGGCGCTTGACCGCGAGCGCTACGACGTGATCCCGGTCGGGATCACGCGCGAGGGCGCCTTCGTGCTCGAGGACGACGATCCCGACAAGTTCCCGCTGGACGCGGCGCACCTGCCCGAGGTCGTCGACAACGGCACCCGGGTGCAGTGGCCGGAGCCGGGCGGGGTCCGCACGCTGCGCGTGACGCGCGCCGACGGCACGGTCGACGACCTCGGCAGGCGTCGACGTGGTGCTGCCGCTGCTGCACGGCCCGCACGGCGAGGACGGCACACTGCAGGGCTACTTCGACACGCTCGAGGTGCCGTACGCCGGCGGCGGCGTGCTCGACTCCGCGCTGTGCATGGACAAGCACTTCATGAAGATCGCGCTGCAGGCGGCCGGCATCGCCGTCGCGCCGTGGATCACGGTGCGCGCGCGGCAGTGGGCGACGGACGCCGAGGGCGTGCGCGCGGCGGTGGCCGGGCTGGGCCTGCCCGCTGTTCGTGAAGCCGGCTCGCGCCGGATCCAGCGTCGGCGTCTCGAAGGTCGACCGAGCTGGGCGAGCTCGACGAGGCGATGCGGATCGCGTTCGCCGAGGACGACAAGGTGCTCGTCGAGACCGGTGTGGCCGGCCGCGAGATCGAGGTCGCGATCCTGGAGGGCGCGACGGCGCCGCGCGCCTCGGTGCCCGGCGAGATCGTGCTGACCTCGCGCGGCTTCTACGACTTCGAGGGCAAGTACCTCGGCGGCGACGGCGTGGACGTGGTCTGCCCGGCCGAGCTGACCGACGCCGAGATCGCCGCGATCCAGGACACCGGGATCCGTGCGTTCGAGGCGGTCGGACGGCCGCGGACTCGCGCGCGTGGACATGTTCCTGACGCCCGACGGCGCCCTCGTCGTGAACGAGCTGAACACGATGCCCGGTTTCACGCCGATCTCGATGTTCCCGAAGTGCTGGATCGCGTCGGGGCTGAGCTACGGCGAGCTGATCACCGAGCTGATCGAGGCGGGTCTGCGCCGCTAACCCGCGGGGTGGGAGCGGGCGTCGTCGGGTCGACCCCGGCCGCGCCGTGCAGGCGTGCGTCGCCGGGATCGTCGCGATCGCCGCGGCCAGGCTCTTGTTGCCGATCACGTCGTTCGCGCTCACGCCGGTCTTCGGGGCTGTTGTCGATGAACAGCTGCACGGCCGGCTTGCGCCCGTAGGTGGTCAGCGTCAGGTAGGGTTGCTTCGAGTCGTCGACGAGCCAGTCGATGCCCTGCAGGGAGATGCACTGCAGGGTGCTCGTGGGCTGCGGCCTCGGGCAGGCCGCAGGTGAGCAGGACGACGGCCGGATCGCCCCAGGCGGCGGTCGCCTGCGCATCGGTCCAGCGCCGGTCGTGTCCGTCGATATTCGGCACGTTCTGCAGGCGCACGCTGACGTCAGCGCAGCGCGGGTTGTTCGCGTCGTCCGCAGGATTCAGGTGCACGGTCGAGCTGCAGCCGACCAGTATGCTCGCCGCGAGGGCGAGCGCGGCGGCGGCCACGAGCACGAGACGGGGCATCCGTCCAGGCTACCGTTGTGATCATGGCCGACCTCTCAGCTTCCGACGCTCTGGATCCGCTGATCGGCGAGGTGAGCGAGGGGCGGTACTGCGAACGATCCTCGCGCGCACGCCCGACGGGCGAGTTTCCCTGCTCGGGCCGGGCGACGATGCGGCCGTGGTGGCCGCGCCGTCGGGTTCCGTGGTGGCCACCACCGACACCCTCGTCGAAGGGCCCGACTTCCGTTCGGCGTGGTCCGGCGGCTACGACCTCGGCTGGAAGGCCGCCGCCGTGAACCTCGCGGATGTCGCGGCGATGGGGGCGAGGCCGACGGCGCTTCTGGTGGCCCTGGCGATGCCCAAGGACCGACGGTTGTCGTTCGTCGCGGCGCTGGCCGACGGCTTCCGCGATGCCTGCGCGGCGCTCGCCCCCGGGTGCGCCGTGGTCGGCGGGGACTTGACCGTTTCGGCGACACTGATGGTGGCGGTGACGGCGCTGGGCGACCTGGAAGGTCGCGCCCCGGTGACACGCTCG
This sequence comes from uncultured Actinomycetota bacterium, assembly GCA_963791605.1. Lineage (GTDB taxonomy): Bacteria > Actinomycetota > Actinomycetes > Actinomycetales > Microbacteriaceae > Microbacterium. The sequence continues at coordinate 85,207 of CAWBTB010000013.1, forward strand.
GGAGCGCGAATCGGCGACGTGGTGGCGATCGCGGGGGAGATGGGCCTGGCGGGGCAGGGCCTGTCGGTGCTGTTTCGACGGTTCCATCCGGACGGGATCGCCGTTGCCGTCGATCCGGTGCGCCTGGAGGACGGCGAGTCCGAGGGGATCGCCGCCCAGCTGCGGCCGGTACCTCCAATCGGGCTAGGGCCGGTAGCGGCGCGCGCGGGTGCGACCGCGATGATGGATGTCTCCGACGGTCTCGCTCTCGACGCCAGCCGGATCGCCACGGCCTCCGGCGTGACGCTCGCTCTCGCGCGCCGCGCTCGGCGCACATCCGGATCGCGCGCTCGCGGGCGGCGAAGATCACGCGCTGCTCGCGACGTTCCCCGCCGGTGCGCTCCCGCCGGGATTCCGCGCGATCGGATCCGTCGTCGCCCCGGTCCCGGACGCGCCCGTCCTGTGCGATGGCGAGCCGGTTGGCCCGATGGGCTGGGACCCCTACCGCGACGGCGGCGCCGACGCCACCTCACTGGCGACTCCGCCCACCACAGCACGGTGTCGCCGTAGGCGCGCTCGCGAACGAGCGTCGAGGCCGCGCGGCAGCGAGATCTGGGGGAGTGGACCGTCGCGCCCGCTCGACCACGACGACCGCGTGGGGCGAGAGCAGCGGGGACAGGGCGGCAGATCCGCCGTCATATCCGCGTCAGACAGGTCGTACGGCGGATCCGTGAACACCAGGTCGAACGGCCCCGTGGCGCGCGCCAGGTAGTCTCGACGGCGGACTCGTGGACGGTCGCAGTCCGCTGTTTCTCCGAGCGATTGGTCACAGCGGCGATGTTGCGACGGATCACGGCAGCGGCCGGGCGCCCGCGTTCAACAAGCACCGCGGAGTCTGCGCCGCGGCTGAGCGACTCGAGACCGAGCGCACCAGACCGGCATACAGATCCAACCCGCGTGCCCGCGATCGCATCCATGGATTCGAGGGCGGCGAACAACGATCGCGCGCCCGGTCGCTCGTGGGCCGGGTGCCCGGGCCCGGGACGTCGAGGCGGGTTCCGCCCGCCGCGCCCGCGATAATTCTCGTCACCCGTTCACCCTATGCGCCGCACCGCGGGGGAGCAGGACACGGGCACGGCGCACGATCGGACAGGGGCATGATGGAGGGGTGCCAGATTCCTCTTGCCGACCTGACCCGCATGCCGCGCCCGCAGCTCATCGAAGTGGGGGAGGGCGTGGGCGCTGGCCACCTATACGTGGGGTGACCCGGATGCCCCGGTGGTGGTGCTCGTGCACGGTTTCGCCTCGAGCACCCGCGACAACTGGGTGCTCACCGGGTGGATCCGCATGCTCGAGCACGCCGGATACCGGGTCCTCGCGATCGATCAGCGCGGGCATGGCGCCAGCGAGAAACCCCACGACGCCGCGGGCTACAACGTGCGCACCCTCGCCGCCGACGTCGCACAGGTGCTCGACACCTACCTCATCGACGAGGCACTGTACGTCGGCTATTCGCTCGGAGCGCGCGTCGGCTGGCAGGTGCTCCGCGACCTCGGCGACCGGATCCCGCGCGCCGTGCTCGGCGGCGTGCCGGACGGGATCCCCCTGGAACGCCTGGACCTGGACCAGGTGCGGCGCCTGATCGCCGACGGTACGCCCGTGACCGATCCGGTCACGCAGAACTACGTCACGCTCACCGAGCGGGTGCCCGGCAACGACCTCACGGCGCTCCTGCGCTCGCCGAGGGCATGCGCGAGTCCCGCTCGATCGATCCCGATCCGGCGAAGGCGCCCGGCGCAGCCGATCCTGTTCGCGACCGGATCCGAGGACGCGGTCGATCCCCGGCTCGCAGCGCCTCGCCGAGGCGGCACCGCAGGGGCAGTTCTTCGAGATCCCCGGCCGGCACCACTTCAACGCGCCTGGGTCGAAGGCGTTCCGCGGAGGCAGGGCTGGAGTTCCTCCGCGGCTGACGCGGTGCAGGGCCGTCCTCGCGGCGCGGCCCGGGACCTCCGACCCTCCGCAGCCCGGCTCCGCGTGTCGACGGCCCGTCCTAGACTCGGAGCATGCCGCTCCGCCTCGAATCGCCGCTCGAGCGTCGCGGTCGGCGAGGGCAACGCGAAGGCGCTGCAGAAGGCGTTCGGGATGACGACCGTCACCGACCTGCTCTCGCACTATCCCGCGCCGCTACGCCAACCGCGGCGAGCTGACCCCGATCCTCGATCTGCCGAAGGGCGAGACGGTCACGATCGTCGCCGAGGTGATGTCGGTGCGGCGCGCGGGACATGAAGAACCGTCGCGGCGCGATGATGGCGGTCGACATCGGGGACGGCATCGGAAGGATGGTGCTCACCTTCTTCGCGAAGTACCGCGCGCAGCTGGAATGGCGAGAGAAGGAGCTGCGGGTCGGCCGGCGCGGCGTGTTCACCGGCAAGGTCGGGGATTATCGCGGCGTCACCCAGTTCGCCCATCCGCAGTACGAGATGTTCGACGACGAGCTGCAGGCGCGCACCCAGGCCGACACGCTGGTCACCACGCCGCTGCCGATCTATCCGGCGACCGCGTCGCTGACGACCTGGCAGATCGAGAAGATGATCGGCACGGTGCTCGACGATCTCGGCCCGGTGCCGGAGCCGCTGCCGGATGATGTGCGCCGCGAGGAGCGGCTGCTGGGCGCGCGCGCCGCACTCGAGCAGGTGCACCGCCCCCGCACCAAGGACGAGATCGGCCCGGCGATCCGCACGCTCCGCATGCACGAGGCGCTCACCCTGCAGACCGCGCTCGTGCAGCAGCGGTACTTCCTGCGCATGCTCGACGCGACCGCCCGCCCCGCCAAGCCCGAGGGACTGCTGGAGCGGTTCGACGCGGCCCTGCCGTTCACGCTGACGCCCGACCAGGTCGCGGTCGGCGAGACGATCGCCGCCGACCTCGTCGGCCGGCGCGCCGATGAACCGGCTGGTGCAGGGCGAGGTGGGATCCGGCAAGACGCTGGTGGCCCTTCGCGCGATGCTGCAGGTCGCCGAGTCCGGGGGGCAGGCCGCGCTGATCGCCCCGACCGAGGTGCTCGCCGCCCAGCACCTGCCGCTCGATCACGAAGATGCTCGGACCCCGAGCTGGCGCCGCTCGTGATGCCGACCCTGCTGACCGGGCAGCTGTCGGCGCCCGAACGGCGCAAGGCCGCTCTGCGCGTCGCAGCGGGGCAGGCGCTGCATCGTCGTCGGCACGCACGCGCTGCTGGGGGAGAAGACGACCTTCGCCGACCTCGGCCTCGTGGTCGTCGACGAGCAGCACCGCTTCGGCGTGGAGCAGCGCGAGGCGCTGCGCGCCAAGGGCACCAGCCCGCACGCGCTCGTGCTCACCGCGACGCCGATCCCGCGCACCGTCGCGATGACCGTGTTCGGCGACCTCGACACCTCCGTGATCCGCAGCATGCCGAGCGGACGCGCCGGGATCCAGACCTTCGTCGCGCCGCTCGCGGATCACCCCGGCTGGTTCGCGCGGGTGTGGGAGCGCGCGGCGGAGGAGATCGCGCAGGGCCGGCAGGTCTTCGCCGTGTGCGCGGCGATCGACACCGAGAAGGACGCGCTGGAGGCCGGATCAGGAGCTGCTCGACGGACGACGAGGGCGAGGGCGAGGGCGCCAAGGGGCCGCGCTGGGGCGTCGTGCAGCTGCTCGCCGCGCTGGCCACCCATCCGCGCGCTCGGATCGCTGCGTATCGCGGGCCTGCACGGGCGGATGGCCGGCCGACGAGAAGGACGCGATCATGCAGGCGTTCTCGCCGCGGCGAGATCGACCTGCTCGTCGCGACGACGGTGATCGAGGTCGGTGTCGACGTGCCGAACGCCTCCACGATGATCGTGCTCGAAGCCGACCGGTTCGGCGTCTCGCAGCTGCACCAGCTCCGCGGACGAATCGGCCGCGGCGGGGTGCCGGGACTCTGCCTGCTCGTGACGGAGGCGGAGCAGGGCACCCCGGCCAGGGACAGGGTGGATGCGGTCGCGGCCACGCTGGACGGGTTCGCGCTCGCCGAGGTCGACCTCGAGCTGCGCGGCGAGGGCGACGTGCTCGGCGCCCGGCAATCAGGAGTGAAGTCGTCGCTCAAGCTGCTGCGCGTCATCAAGGACGCCGACCTCATCGGCCGCGCCAGGGAGATTGCGGAGGAGATCATCGCCGCCGACCCCGCCCTCGAGGAGCACGGGGGCCTGCGCGAGTCGATCGCGCACCGGCTCACCATGGAGGACCGCGCCGCCCTGGTCAAGAACTGAGCCTTGCCGGTCCCCGAACTCGTCGCAGGGCCGTCTCAGCCCGCGCATGGATCCGCGCCGATAGGCTGATCGCATGAGCGCTCGGATCGCCGTCGTCCCCGGTTCCTTCGACCCGCCGACCCTCGGCCATCTGGATGTGATCCGGCGTGCTGCGGCGCTGTACGACGAGCTGCACGTGCTCGTGGTGCACAACCCGGACAAGCAGGCGATGCTGCCGGTCGCGCAGCGTCTCGCGCTGCTGGAGGAATCGATCGCCGAGGCCGGCGTCTCGGGCAACGTGATCGTGGCGTCCTGGAGCATGGGCCTTCTCGTCGACTACGCGAAGGACGTGAACGCGGGCGTGCTGGTGAAGGGGATCCGCTCGCAGATGGACGTCGCCTACGAGTCGCCGATGGCGATCGTGAACCGCCACCTCGCCGACATCGAGACCGTGTTCCTGCTGCCCGATCCTGCGCACGCCATGGTCTCCAGTTCGCTCGTGCGCCAGGTCGCGGCGCTCGGCGGCGACGTGACGCCGTTCGTGCCGGCCGCCGGTCGCGCGTTTCCTGGACACCGGCGCCCGCGGGCTCTGACCGCACTCCGGCCCCTGACCGCCCTCCGGCCGCTGACCGCTGTCCGGTCCCTGAGCCCGGCAAGGGCCCGGCCCCGTCCAGGCGTGCCCGGTAGACTGAACCGGTGAAGACCCGACGCAATGGACCATTCGTGCTGTCCGCGCACGACATCGTTCGCCGACCCGGTGAGATGCGGGAGTTCCGGATGACGATCCCTCTGTCCGAGCAATGGGGCGAGGGTCTCGTGTCCGTCGAGAAGGGCGAGGAGCTCGATCTCGACGTCCGTCTGGAGTCGGTGCACGAGGGCATCCTCGTCACCGGCGAGGCGGATTCCGTCTACCGCGGAGAGTGCGGCCGATGCCTGAATCCGATCGAAGAGCCTGTCGAAGTCGAGTTTCAGGAGCTTTTCGCCTATCCTGGAGAGGAAGCGAACGACTTCGAGGTTCAAGACGACCACGTGGATCTTGAAACTCTGGTCAGGGACGCGGTCGTACTGGCGCTCCCGTTTCAGCCGGTGTGTCAGCCGGATTGCCCTGGACTCGACCCCGAGACCGGTGAGCGGCTGACCGAAAGCGCCGGGAAAGAGCAGGACGCTCCCGTCGATCCTCGATGGGCCGCGCTCCAGCAGATCACAGACCAAGGAAACGCAGCGGAATAGCTGCGCGCCCAGAACACAGAAGGTAAGCAACCATGGCCGGTAACCCCCCGAAGCGCAAGGTCTCCCGTTCCAACACCCGCTCGCGTCGCGCGCAGTGGAAGGCGGAGGCTCCTGCTCTCGTCAAGACCATCGAGAACGGCAAGGTCGTCTACAGCCGCCCGCACCAGGCGAAGGTCGTCACCGACTCGCAGGGCACCGAGCTGTTCCTCGAGTACAAGGGCCGCAAGGTCGCCGACGTCTGATCGATCCGTCGATCATGGCAGAAGTCCCCGCACGGGACGCGCCCTCTTTCTGAGCAGCTCGGAGTCGACATCGACCCCGAGCTGCTTCAGCTTGCGCTGACGCATCGGTCGTACGCGTACGAGAACGGCGGCATCCCGCACAACGAGCGCCTCGAGTTCCTCGGCGACTCCGTGCTCGGTCAGGCCGTGACGGTCATGCTCTACACGACCCTGCCCGACCTCGACGAGGGCGCCCTGGCGAAGCGGCGCGCGAGCGTCGTCTCCACCGTGGCCCTCGCGGAGGTCGCCAGGGGCATCGGACTCGGCCGGCACATCCTGCTCGGCCGGGGCGAGGAGCGCACCGGCGGCCGCGACAAGGACTCGATCCTCGCGGACACCATGGAGGCCGTCTTCGGCGCCACGTACCTGTCCGCAGGGCCCGCGGCCGCGACCGAGCTGGTGCTGCGGCTCATCGAGCCGCTGCTCGAGAACCCGGAGCGGTACGGTGCCGCGATGGATCCGAAGACCGCGCTGCAGGAGCTCGCTGCCCGTCAGGGCCTCTGCGCGCCGCTGTACGAGGTCGTGTCGACCGGGCCCGATCACGACCGCCGCTTCACCGCGACCGTCACCGCGGGCGACCTGGTCACGACGGGAACCGGCACCAGCAAGAAGACGGCCGAGATGGCCGCCGCGCTGGCCGCCTGGCAGGCGCTGAGCGCCCGGGCGCTGAACGCGCGCCATGCCTGAACTGCCCGAGGTCGAGGTCGTCCGCGCGGGCCTCGCGCCCGCGATGACCGGGGCGAGGATCGTCTCGGTGGCCGTGCACGACGAGCGGGCGCTCACCCGGCATCCCGCCGGCGCGGCCGATTTCGTCGCGCGGCTGGAGGGCGCCGAGGTCGTGACCGTCGCGCGCCGTGGCAAGTTCCTCTGGATGCCGCTCGCGGGCGGCGCCGCCGAAGAGCGCTCGGCGATCGTCGGCCACCTCGGCATGTCCGGTCAGCTGCTGCTGCGGCGCCCGGACGCCGCTGCCGAGCGGCACGAGCGGATCCGGCTGTTCATCGAGCATCCGCAGCACGGCGAGCTGGCGGTCGTGTTCGCCGATCAGCGCACCTTCGGCTCCCTCGCCGTCGACGTCCTGGTGCCGACCGCGCGACGGCGTGCCGCCGGCTGGGGGAGCGGCGAGCCGCTCATCCCCTCGCAGGTCGCGCACATCGCCCGGGATCCGATGGACGAGGCGTTCCAGGACCGCGCCTTCCGCGACGCGCTGCGCGCGCGGTCGAGCGCGATCAAGCGCGTGCTGCTGGATCAGAACCTCATCAGCGGCGTCGGCAACATCTACGCCGACGAGTCGCTCTGGGCCGCGCGGATCCATCCCGAGACCCCCGCCTCGGCGCTGTCGACCGTCGCGGTGAACCGGCTGCTCGCCGAGGTGCGCGCCGTGCTGGCGAAGGCGCTGGCCGAGGGCGGCACGAGCTTCGACGCCCAGTACGTGAACGTGAACGGCGAGGCCGGGTACTTCGCACACTCCTTGAACGCCTATGGTCGTACCGACCAGGCATGTGCACGATGTGGATCACCCATCCGCCGGGTGAAGTTCATGAACCGGTCCTCGTTTTTCTGTCCTAGGTGTCAGCGCAAGCGCTCTTCGTAGTCACAAGCCTATGCGATCATCGGAGGCAGTTTTCCCTGATCACGAGCAAGTTCGTCCGCGTATCGCCTAATACTCGCTATGGTCGCTCAATACGCATAAAGATCGGTTCGGAGAGTACGGGCGGGCTGATGCAACCCGGGCGTGTCGGGTGCCCGGAAGCTCCCTTCTCAGCTGTCGCCCACGCGAAGGAGCCAGACTCAGGCGACGCATCACCAGATGCCGGTCTCGGCCAATCGTGCCCACCGGGGGATCAGCACAGCACCACGACGACCAGCGTTGCGTATACCACCGCGATCGATACGGCTCGAACGCGCCAGCGAACCGGTTCGAAGTCGTTTCTAAGGAGGATGATGCCGCTGACGAAGGGCAGGGCGAACGGAACGATGCTCAGCGCGACAAGAGCGAACACGGCGGACTCTTTCCAGGTCTCCTCCGAGTACAACATGCCGATCACCATGAGCCAGCCTTTGGTCAGAGCCAGCAGTGTTCCGATGCCTCCGATGATGCTGGACAGCGCGGTCATCGTCCGGGGCCTAAGCGCGTCTTCTCCGAGCGAGGCATGCACCAGGACCAGCGCAGACAGGAGAGCCATCAGGGCCAGGTAACTGAGATCTGCAAAGCCCCACTGGCCGGTGTCGATCGGTGCTCACCGATAAGGTGATGCCATGCCCCGTGCCTACGGATTCCGCGTCTTCATCGTCGAAGCGTTCATGAACCGCAAGAAGGATCAGCAGGCTCTGGACTGCTCATCGTCCTCGAACGTCCGCGGTGAGATCGTCGAGCTCCTCGACCGGCTCGCCGAAAGAGGGACGCTCCGGTTCCCGCCGAGGGAGCCCGTGGACGGGGAGCCGGCCAAGCCGACGCGCACGGCGACGCTCACCGGGCCGGTCGAGATCAGCTCCGAAGTGATCCACCTCGAGCTCGCCGTCGGCGAGACAGGCAGCCACGGCTACGCGACGCATGCGGTCGAGCCGCCCATGAACATCAAGGACCGTTCCGCCGAGCAGCCGCACCGCATCACGCTGGTGTTCTCTCCCGAGAGCGCTACGCGGTTCGTCGTCGTGTGCCAGACCATCCACAAGCGTGACGCGGTGCAACGGTTCTTCCAGCTGCTCACAGACGAGGGCCTGAGGAAGAAGCAGGAGATCCAGGCAGACCAGGAACGCCAGCGGGAGATCGCGCGCGCCGCGGGGAGCGGCCCCCTTCTGTTGCACGGGTTCCCCGGCTGCTCTTCGACTACAAGCAGGCAGCTGACAACGCGTTCCTCGAGGAGATCCTCAGCGGAGCCAAGTCGGCCTCGGCGACGTTCACCAGTCGTGTCGCGTCGAACCGGGGAGGGGCGGCTGATCGCGTCGAGCGGACGCTGAAAATCAGCCTGGTCGACGAGAACCAGCGCCAGATCGCCCCGGCTGTCGGCCGGTCGTGGTGGGGGCGCATGCGCGAAGGCCACTCCGTCAGCGCCCATGAAGGAGTGTCGGAGGTCTCTGCTTTGCTGGAGCAGGAGCACCTGCTCGACGAAGATGAGGGGGACCGCTATGACAAGGTGTCACTCAGCATCAAGAGCGAGGCCAACGAGACGACTACCATCGCCGTGGACACCTTGCGCGACGTCTTCACCTACCCGGTGTCCGACGGCGAGCCCAGCATCCTCTACTACTACGAGAAGGTCGCAGGCCGGCTCCACACGATCGCCTTGCAGGACGGCCTGCATCTCAGCAGGCTCGATCCGTATGAGGTGGAGGAATGTCTGAGCGCTTCGATCTTCGGCCACTAGTCCGAGGCCTTCGCGACGGGCTCAAGTTTCGTCGCGCTCGTGCGCAGGACGAGAAGCCCGATCGCTGGACACGGATCATCCTCTTCGGCGTTCCGGTAGCGGTACTCGTCCTGATGATCGCCTTCCGCGTCGAGCTCACCAAGGCCGACCAGCTGCTGGCCGGTGCTGCGCTGCTGTCGGCTGCTCTGATCGGTGCGTTCGCCCAGATCGTCACCTGGCGCGAGCGCATCCTGCGGAGAAATCGCGAGGTCGAGCGGGTCAAGGTGCGCGCGCTCAACGAGGCCGGTGCGCATGTCCTGGTCTCGTTGGTCATGTCGGTCGTGGTCACGGTGGCGGTCTTCGTGCTCGCCAACTTGACTCTCGACTGCGCGCCGCTCTACGTGCATATCATCGCCTGGGCGCTGAGCGGCATCAGCGCGGCCAGCTTTGCTTACGTCGCCCTGTCGCTGGTCATCGTGGCGAACCTGCTCTGGGACGCGTTCGAACGCGAGGAGCAAGACATCATCGACGAGAACCCGCCACAGTTCCCGTTAGCAGGCTGAGACCGCGCCCCGGTGGCTCGAGAGCTCCGTCCGTCCGCCGCCCTGAGCGTTGTCGGACGTCCCCGATAGAGTGAACACAAGCTAGATTTCGGGCTTCTCCGAGCCCGTGTTCCATCCCTTAGAACCGGAGCAATCCCAAAAGTGTCAATGCTTTCGAACCTTGTGTGGAGTGTCGCCGACACCCTGCGCGGACCCTATTCAGAATCCGAATACGGGTCCGTGATCCTCCCGTTCACGGTGCTCCGTCGCCTTGAATGCGTGATGGATCCGCACCGCGAGGCGATGGCGGAGGTCGTCAAGAAGTACTCCGGCGAGCAGCAGCGCCGCACCCATCTGAAGTTGAGAACGCGCACCCCCGACAGCGCCGGTCTTTCCTTCTGGACGACGAGCGCGTACACACTGGAAAAGGCGCTGCAGGATCCGGAAAATCTCGCCGCCAATCTCATCAATTACATCGGCGGATTCTCCTCGAACCTCGACGTCTTCAAATCCTTTGATTTTGAGAACGTGATTCGCACTCTCGACGCTCGTGAGCGGCTGGCCCAGGTCGTCCGCCACTTCGAGAAGATCGACTTGTCGCCGGAGGCCGTCTCCAATGCTGACATGGGCGACCTGTTCGAGAACCTCATCTACCGGTTCGCGGAATCAGCCAACGACGGGGCCGGCCAGTTCTACACCCCCCGCGATGTGGTCCGCCTGCTGGTCGGCCTCGTGTACGCGGAGGACAAAGAGGCGCTGCAGGAGTCGGGCGCGGTACGCTCTATCTATGACCCGACTGTGGGCACTGGCGGCATGCTCACCGTCGCTGACGAGCACTTGCGCCACCTGAACCCGCGTGCCTCGACTGCGCTCTATGGCCAGGAGATTAACCCTCGCACCTACGCCATCTGCAAGGCCGACCTCCTCATCAAGGGACAGGACCCGACGAACGTCCGCCAGGGCGACACGCTTGTCGTCGACAGGTTCAAAGACCGCCGCTTCGACTACGTGCTGTCCAATCCGCCGTTCGGGACCGACTGGAAGGCCGTCGAGGCCGATGTGAAGAGCGAGCACGCGCGAGGTGGTCAAGGGCGCTTCGCGCCGGGCTTGCCGGCCGTCGGTGACGCGGCATGCTCTTCCTGTTGCATGCGGCGTCGAAGATGCGCGACGTCGACGAGAGCGGCCGCGGCGGAAAGGCCGGCATCGTTCTGAACGGGTCTCCGTTGTTCAATGGCGGGGCTGGCTCAGGCCCATCCGAGATCCGCGGGTACTTGCTCGAAAATGACCTGATTGAAGCCATCGTCGCATTGCCGAACGACATGTTCTACAACACGGGCATCGCCACCTACCTGTGGATCCTCTCGAACTCGAAGCCCGAAGGGCGCGCGGGTGAGATCCGCCTCATCGACGCCACTGGTCTCGGATCGAAGCTGCGAAAGTCGATCGGGTCGAAGCGGGTAGAGATCTCGGACGATGACCGCGAGCGGATCGTGGGAGCTTTCGACGGAGCACAGAACGGCGAAGGGGACTCCTCGGTACCGGTGAAGGTCTTCTCGAACAGGGACTTCGCCTACTGGAGCGTCACCGTCGAACGTCCCTGCAGTTGCGCTTCCAGTGCACACCGGAGACGATCAGCGCCGTGGCCGAGCACAAGAAGCTGGGACAAATCAAAGGTCTCGTCGAGGTACTTGGAACATTCGGCGACAAGGTGTACCTCAACCGGGAGAAGTTCAACAGGGCGATCGGCAAGCACCTCAGTGATCACGGCCTCAGTCTGACCACGGCGCAGCGCAAGACGCTCTGGCAGACGATCGGCGTGCACGACCAGGCGGCCGACTACTGCCGCGTCACCAGAGGTAAGGACAAGGGCGAAATCGAGCCTGACCCCGCACTGCGCGACACCGAGAATGTGCCCCTCGGCTGGGGCGGCCACCCGAAGACGCACGAAGCCCTGCGCGGCACCGTGCAGGCATACTTTGACGCTGAGGTTAAGCCCCATGTCAACGACGCCTGGATCGACTGGGAGAAAATCAAAACCGGCTACGAGATCCCCTTCACGCGGCACTTCTACACCTACGAACCACCCCGTCTATTGACTGAGATCGACGCCGACCTTGAACGGGTCGTCGGCGAGATCATGGAGCTGCTCCGCGAGGTGAAGGCGTGAGGTCCGTCACCTACGACCCTGTCGCTGAACGTGTCTCAAAGTGGCTAGGAGACCTTCCGGCAGCATGGTCGGCGCGCGTCTGTTCGAGGTTGCGGACGCGTGGACAAGTAACGTCGACAAACACACGATCGAGGGGCAGCCCTCGGATCAGACTCTGCAACTATGTGGATGTCTACAAGAATCAATCGATCGTCGACTCGCTCGATTTCATGGCGGCGACCGCAACCCAGGAGCAGATCAGGAAGTTCCGAATTCGGGTCGGAGACACGCTCATCACCAAGGACTCAGAGACGTGCCAGCGATATCGGTGTTCCATGCTTTCGTCGAGTACGAAGCCGATGACCTGATCTGCGGGTACCACCTCGCAATCGTGCGTCCTCAATCGGAAAGAGTCGATCCCAGGTATTCTACTACTGCGGCACTCGGCTCCGAACCCATCGCGCGTCAGTGGGGGGTCACGGCCGCAGGTGTCACACCGTGTTGGGATCCGCAGACGGACCTCAACAAGGTGACCATCCCACTCCCGCCGCTCGACGAGCAGCGCGCCATCGCAGGCTACCTGGACCGCGAGACGGCCCAGATCGACAAGCTCGTATCCAAGCAGGAGGAGTTCATTAGCCTGCTGCGGGAACGGCGCTCGGGAGTGCTCTTCCAAGCTGTTACGCGGGGGCTGGATGATGGGGTTCAGCTGAAACCAAGCGACGCTGTCATGGGTAGCAGAAGTGCCAGTAGTCGTGGCGGGTTGTAAACATTCGTCGAGTTGCTCATGAAAACAGGCCATACTCCTAGCCGAGCCATCCCCGAATACTGGGAAAACACAACGATCCCGTGGTTTACTTTGGCGGACGTCTGGCAGCTCCGTGACGGAACTCGAACGTTTCTTGGGAAGACAAAGGGGCTGATCAGCCCTCTCGGACATGAAAAGTCGGCTGCAGAACTACTTCCGGCGGGGACTGTCGTGTTGTCGAGAACCGCATAAGTAGGGTTCTCGGGAATAATGCCGATTCCCATGGCAACCAGCCAGGATTTCTGGAATTGGGTCTGCGAACCTGATCTGCTCCCGGAGTACCTGCTGAATGTATTCCGGGCGATGCGTGCGGAGTTTAATCTCATGATGACTGGGTCGACGCACAAGACAATCTATCAGCCGACTGCGGCGGCGATGCGCATCCCTGTTCCTTCAGTCGAAGAACAGCACGCGATCGTCGCGCATATCAACGAAAAGACCAGCCACATCGATTCCCTGATCGCGAAGGCCGAGGAGCACATCTCGCTTGCCAATGAGCGTCGCTCCGCGCTGATTACTGCGGCAGTCACTGGACAGGTCGATGTGCGCACGTCCAGGAAAGGAACCTGAGGACGATGACGACGGCAGACGGCACGCGCGAAGAAGCGTTCGAAGCCGAGATCGCCGAGTACTTGGCCGCCCACGGCTGGGAGTACAGCGCGACCGACGACGGCTACGACGTCGAACGGGCGATCTGGCCCGAGGACGTGCACTGGTGGCTCAGCGAGACCCAGCCGGATGAGTACGCCAAGATCGTCCGGATCGGCACAGGAGCCGAAGCTGCGGATCGAGAGGCGCTGCTCGCTTCGCTCGTGTCCCGATTGGACACCCCGATGAGCTCGGGCGGCGGCACGTTGAACGTGCTGCGCCGGAAGTTCTCCCACACCCGCGGCGCGACGGCGCACCTGCGGATGTGCCAGTTCAAGCCGGCGACCACGCTGAACACCGAGGTCACGGAGCACTACCGGAAGGTCCGCCTGCGGGTCGTGCGCCAGGTCCACTTCTCTCCGAAGCGTGGTGACAGCCGGTCCATCGACCTCGTCTTCTTCGTCAACGGCCTGCCAGTGGCCACCTGCGAACTGAAGTCGTTCTTCAAGCAGGAGTGGCGCACCGCGATCAGTCAGTACCGCAACGACCGTAACCCGGCCGGCCAGCCGCTGCTCGGTTTCGGTACGCGGGCTCTCGTCCACTTCGCCGTCGATGACGACCAAGTCCACATGACCACGAAGCTTGCCGGGGAGAAGACCTACTTCCTCCCGTTCAACCGCGGGCACGAAGACACCGGTGCGGCCGGGAATCCGGCGAATCCGAACGGTGACGCAACGTCATATCTGTGGGAGCAGGTCTGCAGCGGGACAACTGGCTGGCGATCCTCGGTTCGCAGATGTTCGTGAAGACCGAGACCGACGAGGATCCCGCCTCCGGGAAGATCAAGCGGTCCACGACGTTAATGTTCCCGCGCTACCACCAGTGGCGCGCGGTGACGAAGCTCGTCGAAGCGATCACCGACGAAGGGCCCGGTCGGCGCTACCTGATCGAGCACTCCGCCGGGTCGGGGAAGACAAACACGATCGCGTGGACCGCGCACCGATTGGCCCGGCTACACGACACGTCGAACAAAAAAGTGTTCGACAAGGTCCTGATCGTCTCCGACCGCCGGGTCCTGGACGCGCAGCTGCAGCAGGCGGTCGAGCAGGTCGACGACACCGTCGGCACCGTCGCCGTCATCGACTCCACCGCTGTCCGCCGCTCCGGCGGCTCGAAGTCCCGGGCGCTGCTGGATGCGCTCACCGGGTCGGCGCTCATCGTCGTCGTCACCATCCAGACTTTCCCGTACGTGAAGGGTCTCCTCGAGACGACGCTCGGCGACAAGAATTTCGCGGTGATCATCGACGAGGCGCACACCTCGCAGTCGGGCAAGACCGCTGGGATCTGAAGAAGGTCCTCACCGACGGCGGCCAGGTCGCTGACGACGAGGAGCTCGACAACCAGGACGTCGTCAATGAGCTGGTGGACGCAGACGTCGCACGGGAGAAGCAGATCGCCGCCGAGACGGCTGCGCGGGCCGGCGCGCGAACGTGTCGCTGCTCGCGTTCACGGCGACGCCAAGACCAAGACGAAGATGCTCTTCGGCCGCTAAGGACGACGACGGCAAGCCTGTGTCGTTCGACGTCTATCCAATGCGGCAGGCGATCGAGGAGGGCTTCATCCTCGACGTGCTGCGCGGCTACCAGACCTACAAGACCGCGTTCGAGATCGAGCAGCACGGCGAGAGTGGCATCGTCACCAGAATCTCGACAGACGACGCGGGCCGCCGGAAGACCGCTGGTCGATCCTGAGGTCGCGACCCGCAAGATCATGCGGTTCGCGAACCTGCACCCGGACAACATCGGGCAGAAGGTCGAGATCATCGTCGAGCACTTCCGCGCGAACGTCGCTCACCTGCTCGACGGGCACGCGAAGGCAATGGTCGTGACCGACTCGCGGCAGGCCGCGGTGCGCTACAAGGTCGAGATCCGACAAGTATCTCGACGGCAAGCGACTACGGTTACAAGACGATCGTCGCATTCTCCGACAAGATCAGCGACACCGAGTACGGGCTCGCGGACGCCACCGAGGCGTCGATGAACCCCGGGCTGGGCTCCGACCTGCGCCGCGAGTTCCGGCGACCGGATTACCGGGTGATGATCGTCGCCGACAAGTTCCAGACCGGGTTCGACCAGCCGCTGCTGTGCGCGATGTACGTCGACAAGAGGCTCCCCGGACGTGCACGCGGTCCAGACCCTGTCCCGGCTAAACCGCACCTACCGCGCGCCCTCAGGCGAGGTGAAGGACACCACCTATCGTGCTCGACTTCGTCAACGAACCCGAGGAGATCCGCGAGGCGTTCCTGACCTACTACCTCGAGGCCATGTCGAGACGGCGACCGACCCGAACCTGGTCCACCGACTCGCCACCAAGCTCGCCCAGGCCAGGATCTACACCGCCAACGATGTGGAGGAGTACGCGAGGCATGGTGGGCCCCGAACCAGTCCCACGCAGCCTGGCGGCGGCGGTGACTCCGGCCCGCGACGAGTTCGTCGGCCGCTGGGCGGACGCCGAAGAGCAGCAGGACAGCCAGACGCTCGACGAGCTGCGGACTTCCGCAAGGACTGCGGCTCTACGTGCGCCTGTACGACTTCATGTCCCAGGTCATCGACTACGGGACAGCGATCTGGAGAAGCTGGCCGAGTACCTGCGCCAGCTGACGCGAGTCTACCATCCGACGGAGCGGGGCTACGGACGTCGACGTGTCCGGGCTCGAACTCCGCCGGGTACGGCAGATCGACCAGGGCAAGGCCGATATCGGGTCAGTGGCAATCAGACCACGCCCGCGCTAACGGGAATCACCGGGATCGGCTGCACGTGTCGCGGCAGGACCCTCAGCAGGAGCTCCTGTCCGAAGTCGTCGCCCGAATCAACTCCCTGTTCGGTTCCGAGTTCGCCGATCCGCAGATCGAAGGATTCGTGATCGCCGCGGCCGGGATGGCGAGCGAGAACCTCCGCATCGCGAGCAGATCGACCATAACGCGGTCGACCAGTTCCTCGCATCACCCGACCTCCGCGAGACGCTGACCGACGCGGCCGTGCTGAACGAGGGTGCGTTCGGCAAGCTCACCGAGGCGCTGACGGGGGAGAGCGACAGTGCAGACGAGTTCATCCGACTCATCGGCGAGTACCTTTACCAGTCGCGCCGCATGCGAATGACAGATGAGGATACTGGTGCGGAGGACGACGGCTCGTGAGGGATGTCCGCCTCGAAGCTGCCGCAGAGGACGCAACCTCACGTGAGGAGGTTGCGGAGAAGAAGATCAAGCTCCGGACTCTCGCGCCCGAGTACAACGGGGACTACCACAGTCTCTACGTCCGACATCTCGAGCAGGCCATCGAGGACAAGAAGAACCGCAACATCGCGCTGACTGGCCGCTATGGGGCTGGGAAGTCCAGCGTGCTCGACGCGTTCGAGAAGAAGCACGAGGCGGAGACCATCCGCGTCGGCATCAACATCGCTCGGCCCGGACGAGGACGATGAGGACCTCACCAACCGGATCCAGAAGGAATTGGTCAAGCAGCTCGTCTACCGACTCAAGCCCGGTCAGGTGCGCCGTTCGAGATTCGCGCGTCCGAAGCCGATCACGAAATTGATGGCGCTGTGGCAGGCGCTCATGGTCTCAGCGGTCGCGCTCGGTCTCCTGTGGCTGCTCGGTGTCCGACCGTCCGCGGACTGGCCCGGTGCTCAGGCGAACATCTTCGTGCAGGTCGGATTGGGGCTGTTGTTCTTCGCCCTGGTCGTGCTCGTCGTCTGGGCGGTCCGCTGGCTTATCGGGGACAAGCTCGTCTCCGAAGTCGCGCGCCCGCCGGCACGAAGATCGCGCTCAGCGATGGACCCACCACCTACTTCGACAGCTTCCTCGACGAGATCGTCGCGTTCTTCGACGCCGTCGAGCCCCAGTACGTGATCTTCGAGGACCTTGATCGCTTCGACGACCCGCAGATCTTCGACTCCCTGCGGGAGTTGAACACACTGGTGAATGCCTCCGCCCACTGGAAGAGCAAGGAACAGCCGCTCAGATTCATCTATGCCATCAAGGACAGCCTGTTCGAACAGCTCGGATCGGAGGCCGCACTGAAGGACGAAGCTCGCGACCAGCAGTCGTCCGAAGCCTCGGTCGATAGGCCCGCTGTGGCGGTGCCCAAGCCAGATCTCGCGGCCGAAGCCGTCCGCCGGGCCAACCGCACCAAGTTCTTCGAGATGGTCATCCCGATGGTGCCCTTCCTCTCACATAGGAATGCACGTGACCACCTCGCCGATGCCCTCCAAGAGCTCGGATTCCCCAGGGACTATGTCTCGCGGCCACTGCTCGATCTGGTCGCGCGGCACACGACCGACATGCGCCTGATGATCAACATCTGCAACGAGTTCGCCGTGTTCGTCGAACGTCTCCTCTGGAGCCGACCCCCGCTCCTGGCATGACCGCCGATCACCTTTTCGCGCTCGTGGTGTACAAGAACTTCCACATGGCCGACTTCGAGAACATTGCTCAAAGAACGAGCACCCTCGATGACCTTGAACAGCATCATCGCAAAGAGGTCCGTGCCTTGATCGACGGACTTCAAACGCAGCGCCGCACGGCGTCTCGACTTCGAGGCACACCGTGCGGGGAGAAGAAGAACGGCGGTTGCTGCAGCTCTCGGGCGGCGGCTGCATGACATGAAGGCTGCGTTCCCTAATCCTTACAGCGGCTATCCGATTTCGTTCGTGGCGGGAGGAGCGACTTTCGCCTTCGACGCGATACAAGGTGTTGATTTCTGGGCGCAGGTCGCGTCAAGCCGAGCGATAACGGTGAATCACACGCACGCAGGATCAGCATCGATCGGCAGCGATCAGATCGATCGCCTCTTCCCCGAGCTCAACACCGCAGCGCACTGGCGCGCTCCTGACGCTGACAAACTCGCGCTCCTGAGTAAGCAATGCGATGAAGACATTGCGACATTGCGGGGTGCAGACTTCGTGGAACTCGCGGGGTACGGGAGGGTGCCAGCGGGTCGGAAGCCGTTCGCGCAGTGGATTCACGACGATCTCGAATCTGAGCTCGCTCGGGATCTCGTCCGCAAGGGCCTTCATCACGCGCAACTTTGCCGAGTACTCGGCGATCTTCTACGGCAGTTTCGTGGGCGTCGACGTCGCATACTTCTACAACCACAGCGTCCAACCGAACGAGATGTACCTCGATTACAAGTTCACGTCGGAGAACGCCGTGGGCAACCTTCTCGAGCAGGTACCGTCTGAATTCACGAGCACCGTGAGCGCGCTGAACATCGATGTGGTCGATCACCTGCTGGTGCATCAGCCTGATCTGGCGAAGGAGGTCGTCGCGTACATCGCCTCTCACGATGCAAACAAGGATGTACTGACCTTCCTGGGGTCCTACTTCAATACGCCTGATGCACAGCACGAGGCATTTGTCCGGCTGCTTGCTGAACACCCATGGCACTCCGTCCTCGAATACGTGGCAGGGGATCACGCGATTCCAAACAACAAGATTCGGCTGCGACTGTTGAACTCGGCGCTGCTGCACGCTCAGGCGGTGGATTCGTATGAGATTGGCGAAGCAACGGTGGAGCTCCTTGACGCGCACCACCTGCAGATGATGGCCATCGCAGCAGACCAGACTCCAATCAGGACCGCGCGAGTGCTCGAGATCCTCGAGTCTGCGGAGATAGTCGTCGCCGACTTGAGCCACCTGAGTAAGCCGCTTCGCGAGCGCGTCGTGGCCAAGCATTTGTACGAGATCAGCGTCGCCAACCTGAAGCAGGCACTCGAAATCGAGACCGCGCCTACTTTGGACGAGGTCAAGAAAGACGAGCACGTCTGGGACCACTGCCGCTCGCACATTGACAGGATCTCTTCAAAGCCGTCCGAGGCGACGAGTCGATCGAGAATTTCGTCCAGTCGGAGCCCGTGCTTGTGGACGTCCTAGGCGAGCAGCAGGAGTCCTGGACCACGGACCAGCTCGGTGCGGTGATCGAGGGCAGCTCCGACTCCGTGAAGGTCGTAGATCTCCACAAGGTCCCTGAGTCGATCTGGCCGGCGCTCGTCCGGTCGCACCATGCCTTCGCGTCGGCCGCCAACGTCGTCGAGTACTCGAAGGGGCGCGGCATCGATGAGGAGCTCGCTGATTTCTTGTCACCTGAGGGCGCTGCGCCCGTCGAACTACTGGACGTCGACGAGGTCGAGGACGCCGCGCGTGCCGAACTCGCGATAGAGCTCTTGAACGCTTCGGACCACTTGACGGCAAAGGACCGCGTGACGCTTGCCGCTGGTGAGCCCGTCCGACGGCTTCGACCTGAGCTCCGTGACCACCGGCAGTGATCAGCTCCTCGCTCGTGGTCTGAAAGCCGGCCTGTTCGAAGACGATCTCCCCGCATTCTCCCACTTCGCGCCGGGCGGATGGGCAGCCATGTCCGAGGCGTTCAAGGTATCTCGAAAGGTGGCGAGCTTCTTGTCGCCAGCGATCGTGCAGGGCTTCGTCGCCGGGTTCATCGCTAGCCCGAACATCTCGAGATCCTTGAAGCGGATCGTGGTCACCCGCCTGCAGCAGTACGTCCCCGACGACGACGCGCGAGCGCTTCGAGTTGCCGGCGAGTTCGCCCGTACGGACTCGCTCAAGCTGCCCTTGGGAGAAGTGCGGCGGATCGCCCGCGTCGCCAAGACTGCCGGTGCGGTCATGCGACAACTCGTTCTGTCAATCAAGGAACTCGGCTCGGGCGAGGTCGTCGAGGTGCTCAGCCTGCTTGGCGCGCCGTACACCAAGCTCGCCGACGGGCCCGGTGCGAAGTTCGACCAGCCCAGCGGGGTTCCCTCCCTCGAAACCGTCTTCAGACACCTCAAGCGGCCGGCCGCATCAGGATCACGAAGAAGCTCGTCGGGCATGGACGGACCGTCGAAGTCCTTGTCTAGAGGCAACCGTCGGCGGATGCGCGCCTTCAAACGCTCGATGTCAGGGGAAAAGGTGGAGCAGCGCGACTTTGCCGCCTTCGAGCCGACGCAGCCCGCTTCCCGCGACCAGCGGTTCCTTCGGTGGCAAGACGAACTCAGCTCGCTGATCTCAACGCAGGTATCGATCCGCTCAAGCAGCGCCCACGCCACAGGATGCCCGACTCATGCGGACATGCAGACAGTGTGCGAACCCATCACCGTGCTTTCCCTCAGTACGAATGCCCAGACGATCAAGGATCGGCTGGTGCTCTTCGCCGAGATCGAGAGCGTGCATGTCGGCTTCTGCGTCGCGTCTCCTGGGGTGAAGACCTCGGATCCGATGTTCGTTCAGGTGGTCGCTGTGGTGCCTGCTGCGCAGCGGCGGGGCATCGGTCGCGAACTGCTGGCCGCCGCTGCCTCCACGGAACCTGAGCGCGACATCGTGTTCGCGACGCAGGAGAGCAACCTGGCCGCACACGCGATGAATGCTCGATTCGCAGGCGAGCTGGGCGCGACGCTCGAGCGGGTCAATCTTGGCGTGTATCCGGATCGCTACCTGGGCATTCAGCGGGGCCAAGGGTATCGGGCCTGGAGGGTCAAACGACCTCGGTAGGCACCGATCCTGCTCGCTCGCAGTCATCGGAGTTAGCGACGCCACCAACTGGGTCGGTCGCGCATGCCCGGATGCCACGCGCGAGGCTCAGGTGCATGCTTGGCCTGAGCCTCATGCGAGTCGCGACCGATGCTGTAGTCCTTGTGCGGCGCTGAGGGGTCCCAGCCCTCCATGTGCGGTCGCAGGTCCTTCGCCGACGGCTCCGCGTCGAAGACCCCGTCGTCGAGGTGCTCGAGGTTCACAATCGGGTCGAACTCGTCCGCGCGGCTGCGCGCCCATTCCAGCCATTCCCTCAGCCTGGGTCACCTGCAAGCAGCCCCTTGGTGTTGGCTTCGGCCTCGAGTTGCCTTGCGAAGTCCCTCAGCTCCTGTGCGCCTTGCCAACTCTCGAACGCTCGCGCGAAGACGACCTCCCGCTGAACCAGCAGGGCCTTCGTGCGGGCGCGTTCGCGCACCTCTTCCCACGCTCGTCGCTCGGCGGCCTTTTCACGCTCATATGCTTCGATGTCGACCTCGGCACGTCTTTGCTTCTCGCGCGCGGCCGCATCAACGTCGTCGACCACGCCCTTCTTGATCGCGCGCGCGATCTCGCGGACTCTGGTCTCGAGCGGCTTCTTCTTCTCATCGGACCAGTTGTCGCTGTTGCGTTCATACGTGTAGCTCTGGCGTCCGAGATCGACTTTGTGCGAGCCGTCGCGTTCGATCTTGAGATGCAGCCGCCCGGACGGCACGCTGTCGAACTTCGGGATCTGCTTCCATGGCGAGCGCCGGAGTTCTCGCTGCTCAGCGTCTGTCGGGACGTGGGGTACCTCCTCCGAGAGCTCCGTCAGCTCAAGGCTCCGCCGACGGGTGTCGATCTGGATGAACAGCTTCGGCGTCTTGAGTTTGATGTTCACTCCGAGCCGCAGCTCGTGCGCGCGCAGTTCCTCGGCGAGGCCGAGCACCACCTCGATTGCGCGGGGACGAAGTCCTTCGCTGACCGGGGTCAGGACCGTCGTGGTCTCCAGCGCGCTGCGGAGCGCTTCGAGGTTCGTCGTGACGGTTCGCGCCGTCGTCCGGATGCGGTCCCAGTTCGAACCGTCTGCAGGGGAGCCCGTGCTGAGCATGATGACGATGTCTCGCCGGAGCTGCGTCCGGTGAAGCGCAGTTCCTGTCCATCTGGCACCAGATGGTGGACCCTGCAGGCGTGCAGCACTCGTCGATAGCGGGCCCGGACCGACTCCTCTGGGTCGGTGACGGTGAGTGGCCCTTGTTCCTGGAGCTGCTTGACCAAGGCCGCCGCCTCGGCGAGCGTGTCCGACGCGCCATCGCCCAGATCGAGCTTCGGTGATGTCTTGCGGAGTGAGCGCCTGGCAGCGGGTACTGCGACGGGCGGTTCGTCGCTTGGCGGGTAGCTCCCGTGTTTGAGGTAGTGCTTGCCGGCGTCGGTGATCGAGGCGGTCCAGGTCTTTCCGTGGCCGGTGACGGTCGCGAGGCCGCGGGACTTGAAGTGCAGCGGCACTGATCTTGTGCACGTCGTCGTCCTCGGGCCACTTGCCCGCTGGGCACCGGTCAGCGATCCACCGCAGGACTTCCAGCTGTCGGTCATCGACAGGCCTGTTCATACGAGCACCGTATCGGAGCCACGTGAGCCTTGATGATGTGATGGGCCCTCATCACATCGACGATCCTCGCTTGGATCTGCGTCGTCGACGCGATTTACCTGTCGAGTGATGCAGACAATCGAAACGGTCAGTGAGTGTTTGGCCGTTGCTCACTCGATTGCTCCTGATCTGGATGCGTTGTATCGAGGCGAAGCTCGGTGTCTCCGTACGGAATGTCGAGCAGTCGCTCCTTGATCTGCGCCTTTGCAACGAAGTTTACGAACAAGTCCGAGTCGTCGGCCAGCGCATCGAGCACCTCAAGCGACGTTTGGGTTCAGCGCCACCAGCAAACTAGTTCGGCACCTCGGCCGGCTGAGGTCGGCGAGCACGTCGATCGGCGCGCCTGGGTTGAACGCTATCGACAGGAGCGTGTCCGCGTCGTCCCGCGCTGTCAAGGATCTGAGAATCTCCGGTGGCGTCTTCGGGTGCGCGGCAACTGCTGAAAGGCACGCCCGCAGCCACAACACCACCTACAACCTCATCAAGAAGGGAACGCTGCCGTCCGAGCTGATCGTCGTGGCCGGGCGCGACGGCCGCCGCTTAAGGAAACACCGGATCAAGAGCGAAGACCTGGACGCTGCATTCTCTACCGAAGCGCAGGACCGCCATGTCGCTGCGATCAGGGCGGCGGCTCCTCCGTTCACCGAGGAGCAGAAGGCCGGCCTCGCTGTGCTTCTCAATCCAGGCATCCGCCGCTGAGGTGTACCAATTAAGGAGGGTAAACGTTAGTTACTGCGGTAGTCGGGTTACTTCGCGCACTCCCTGAACGCCTATGGGCGCACCGGCATGCCGTGCCCGCGTTGCGGAACGCCGATCCGGCGGGACGCGTTCATGAACCGCTCCAGCCACTTCTGTCCGAGGTGCCAGCGGAAACGCTGACCGATGTCGCGTCGAGGGTCAGTGCTCGCCCTTGATCACGAAGTAGGAGCCGCGGATCTCGCCTGCCAGCTTCGACCGCTGCCGCGCGAACTTGAAGTCGGAGAGCTCATCGGGCACCTCCATGCCCTGGGAGAGCTTGAAGCCGACCGCGCGCTTGCCGCCGTCGGCGATCGTGTACATCGCGTTGATCGACAGTCCTGACTGGTAGAAGACGTACGCCATGCGGATGCCCTCGACCTCGAACCCGCTCACCTCGAGCGCAGGGCTCGCGATCACGATGCCGCGCTCCTCGCGCAGGATGTCGGTGACCCACTGCAGGGTCGCCGGATCCTCGTCCGGCGTGCTCACGGTGAAGACGTGGTCGTACTTGTTCTTGAAGTAGCGCGCCTCGTTGGCGCGCAGGCCGGCGAGCGCCTCGGCGACGGGCGAGGATTCCAGCCCCTCGGTGGAGACGGTGACGAAGTCGACGGTGACGCTCATGCGGGATCCTCCAGGGTGACGGCGGCGGCTGTTCTCATCGTAGGCGGGGACGGCCCGCTGCCGCTCAGGCCGGGAACGCCCGCAGCGGCAGCGGACGGGTGAGGCGCGCGTGTCGCGAGAGGTCAGGTGAGCACCTTCTTCCACGCCCCCTCGTAGGCGATCGGCGCGAAGCCGATCGTTTCGTTGATCGACAGCATCGGGCGGTTTTCCTCGGCGTTGTACGTGACGATCCGTGATGAATCGGGAAATCTCTCGCGCCAGGAGAGCATGCTCGCCGTCTTCACGAGCAGACCCAGACGGTGGCCCCGGTGCGCGTCGAGGACCAGCGTGTCCTCCTGGTGGGTGACGCTGTCGGCGGAATCCGCGATCGACAGCTCGGTGAAGGCGCACAGCTCGCCGGTGGCCACGTGCTCGGCGGCCGTGACCTGCACCGTCGTGCCCTGATCGGCCCAGCGCCGGTCGTGCTCGGCGATCCGCTCGGCGTCCCAGACCTCCTCGGGAATGGCGAGTCCCGCACTCGGCGCATCGGTCGACATGCGCGACTTCATCCAGGCGTATCCGGGGACCCGTTCCACCGGTGTCGGGAGCATCCACGAGACGACCCGGTATCCGGACGCATACCGGCCGGCCTCGGCGCGCAGCGCGTGCAAGCGCTCCTCCGAGCTCGGCTGCCAGCGGTACTCGCTGACGCGATCGACCTGCTCCAGCGTGTGTCCGAGTCGCAGCAGAAGGCGAGCAGCGCGATCGCGCGGGACGCCTCCGAATCCGGTCGGCGGGGTCAGGAGCGGGCTGCCGGTGGGCAGATCCGCGCGTCGCGGGTGCTCGGTCCAGAGCTGGAGCTCGCGGACGCCCTCACGGCGTGCGAACTCCTCGACCCGACCCGCGGCTGCCGTGCCGATCCCGCGCCCCTGCACCTCGCGGATCAGCGCGACGTACCAGAACGCGGTGTCGCCGTCGCCGTCCAGGGCGATGTCCAGCCGCGCGATCCCGACCGTGCGCCCATCGAGGAGCACGCTCCACTGCAGCCGTCGGCTGTATCGGTCGGAGCGCAGGGTCGGGAGCAGCTCAGTGGCCGACAGTGCGTCGTCATCGCGGCCTGTCCAGTCACGGAAGCAGTCGTTGCGGACCTCGGCGAAGTCCCGGAAGCGCGGGGACGACCCCGCACCCGCCCGTGCGGGGAGCACGAGCGGATGCAGGGTTGCGCCGGCGGTGAGCGGGATCGTCATGTCGTCCATCGATCTTCTCGCTTTCAGAGCATCTGACGGGGCATGTAATGCCGGATCCGCCGCGCCTCGTGCTCGGCGAGCGCGCGGGCGCGGTGCTCGTCGCGGGCGATGGCGCGCAGGGCGCGTTCGGCGCTCCGGCGTTCGCCGGCCCGCACGATGAGGCGCAGGGCGATCCGCAGGGCCAGCCGCTCGGCGAGCGACAGGCGACGCAGCTCCTCCTCGCGGGGGAGACGGATGGACAGTTCGCGCTCGGGATGAGCGCTGTGCGTCGACTCGGTGGGAGGCGAAGCGTGCAATGCGGTGTTCACGGTGGTTCGCTTTCGTTGGTCGTGCCCGGGAAGGCGGTTTCGCTCCACGACAGGACGCCCGGTAGGACGCCTCGGCGTGTCACGGGTGGGAGAGCGGATCCGGGACACGGTGCCCGGATCGTGCAGGCGATCGGTGATCGGCGCGGTCTGGCGCGGATCGGATCGCGGACGCTCGAAGCGTCAGGCCGGTCTCAGACCGGGGCGCGGGAGGGTTCGTCCGCCGAGGGCGGCCGTCGAACGATCGCTATGCGGCGTGACGCGCGCAGGAGCCGGCGGAAGTCGCCGAAGACGCATCGATCCCACGGAATGGGGTGAATGCAATGCGATTGTTCATCATGTCGGCAACCTCCTCTCTCGGCTCGGGTCATCACGCTAGCGGAGCTTCACAGGAGACGTCAAGCCAACACCCAGAAATCCCTGAACCCCGGGCGTTTCTCGCGCGCAGAGCGCAGGGGGCCGCGATAGCGTAGAGGCCGTGATCTCCGTCGAACGTCTCGCGCGCCCATGCATCTGAAGAGCCTGACCCTCAAGGGGTTCAAGTCCTTCGCGCAGCCGACCACCTTCGCCTTCGAGCCGGGCGTGACGTGCATCGTCGGTCCGAACGGATCCGGCAAGTCCAACGTCGTCGACGCGCTCGCCTGGGTGATGGGGGAGCAGGGGGCGAAGACCCTGCGCGGCGGCAAGATGGAGGACGTCATCTTCGCCGGGACGTCGACGCGCGGACCGCTCGGCCGCGCCGAGGTGCAGCTCACGATCGACAACAGCGACGGCGCGCTGCCGATCGAGTACGCCGAGGTGACGATCAGCCGCACCCTGTTCCGCAACGGCTCCAGCGAGTACGCGATCAACGGCGAGGGCTGCCGGCTGCTCGACGTGCAGGAGCTGCTCAGCGACTCCGGCCTCGGCCGCGAGATGCACGTCATCGTCGGGCAGGGCCGCCTGGACACCGTGCTGCAGGCTTCGCCGGAGGACCGCCGCGGCTTCATCGAGGAGGCGGCCGGGATCCTCAAGCACCGCCGGCGCAAGGAGAAGACCCTCCGCAAGCTCGACGCGATGGAGACCAACCTGACGCGTCTCAGCGATCTGGCCGGGGAGATCCGCCGACAGCTGAAGCTGCTCGGACGCCAGGCCGAGGTCGCCCGCGAGGCGCCAGACGATCGCCTCGGTCGTCCGAGACGCGAAGGCCCGCATCTTCGCCGACGACGTGGTGGCGTTGCGCACGGCCCTCGCCGACCACAACCGCAACGAGCACGAGCGGCACGCCGAGCGGGTCGTGCTGAGCGAGCAGGCGGACCGGATCCGCTCCGAGATCACCCGGCTCGAGAGCGCACAGAACTCGGCGGCCGTCGACGAGGCGCGCCGCGTTGCGTTCGGACTGGAGCAGGTGCAGGAGCGCATGCGCGGCCTGTATACCCTCGCCAACCAGCGGCTGGCGCTGCTCGGCACGGACGAGGACGACGCGGCGGTCGCCGCAGTGACCGTGACGCAGGCGACGATCGATGAGGCGAAGGACGAGGTCGAGGAGATCTCGTCCGGCATCGGGCGGGCGCAGGACGCAGCCCAGGCGGCGACCCGCGAGGTCGGCCACGCGCGCGCCGAGCTGGACGCGCTCGACGTCGACATCGCCGAGCAGAGCGCTCTGGTGTCCGAGCATGACATGCGGCTGAGCACGCTGCGCGGCCAGGCCGAGGCGGCGGCATCCGCCCTGGCTGCCGTGCGCGGCGCGGTGCTGCGCCAGGAGAACGCGCTGGAGGCGGCGAACGAGCGCCGGCGGCAGGCCGCCGAGGCCCGGGAACGCATCGAGGATGGCGAGGCCCCCGAGGGCACCGCCGCGGAGCACGCGGAGGCGTACGAGCGGGCGCAGGCGCGGATGGTCGCGGCGGAGGCCGATCTCGAAGGGCTGCGCGAGCGGCTGCACGCCGCCGAGCGCGAGGCCGAGGCGCTGATGGCGAAGTCCGCCGCACTCGGCAGTGCGATCGCGGTGACGGGGGGCGCGGCCGAGATCGTCGCCTCTGGCCGTCCCGGGGTGCGCGGTCTCGTCGGCGATGCGGTCCAGGTGAAGCCCGGCTTCGAGGCGGCGATCGCGGCCGTGCTCGGCCCCCTCGCGGAGGGCGTGCTCGTGGATGACGCAGACGCCGCCTTCGCCCTGGCCTCCGATGAGACGACGGCGGGTGCTTACGACATCCTGATCGCCGGTGGGCCCGCCGCGGCGATCGCCGACGCGGGGATCGCCGGGACCACCCCCGCTCCGAGCGTCGTGACCGCCCCCGCGGGCGTGCTCGGCGTGCTCGCACACGTGCTCATCGTCGACGATCTCGCCGCGGCGCGGTCGGCCCATGCGGCGACCGCCGCGGTCTCCTCCATGCCTCTCACGATCGTCACGCGCGGGGGAGAGGTGCTCACTGCGCACACCCTGCACACCGGTTCCGGCGGCGAGCGGTCGCGTCTCGAGCTCGTCGCCGAGCGCGACGCCGCCCTCGAGCGGCTGAACGAGGTGCGCGTCGTGGTCGATTCCCTGCGCGAGGCCAGGGAGGACGGATCCCAGACTCTCGAGATCGCCAAGCGCGAGTCGCGCGAGGCGCTGCGCACCCTGCGCGAGCACGACGCGGCACTGGCCGCGCACACCGAGCAGGTCAACCGCGTCACCGTTCAGCACGAGTCGGCGACCGCCGAGTGCGAGCGCCTCGAGACCGGGCTCGCTCAGGCGCAGTCGGCCGTCGCGGACGCGGAGGCCAAGGCGGACGCGGCGAAGGAGGCCCTGGCGGCGGCGGAGGCCGCTCCCCGTCCGGTCCTCGACGCGTCGGCGCGCGACGGGCTGCTCGAGGCGCTCGAGGCGGCGCGCGAGGCCGAGCTCGAGGCCCGGCTGGGGATCGAGACGCTCCGCGAACGCGTCCGCGCGGCGCAGGCGCGCGTGGCCTCCCTGGAGCGCCAGCGCGAGCGCGAGCGCGAGGCGGCAGCCGAGGCCGCCCGGCGTGCCGTGATCCGCCGTGCACAGCGCGAGACGGCGTCGAGCGTGGCCGAGGAGCTGCCACGCATCCTGGACTCGCTGGACCGCTCCGTCGCCGAGGCGCGGCTCGCACTGGCCGCCGCCGAGGCGGCCCGCGCCGCACAGAACGAGGAGCTCACCGCGCTGCGCCGGCAGGACTCGTCGATCAGGGAGCGGCTGGCCGGCGCTCACCGAGAGCGTGCACGGCCTGGAGCTGCAGATCCACGAGAAGAAGCTGCACCTGTCCAGCCTGCTCGAGCGCGCGTGCAGTCGGAGCTGGCGCTGGACGAGGACATCCTCGTCGCCGAGTACGGACCCGATCAGCTCGTCCCGCACGATCCCGGCGAGGCGGGACGAGGCAGCGGACGATGAGCCCGTGGGGATCCCGTTCGATCGGCGGATCCAGCAGCGTCGCCTGCAGGAGGCGGAGCGCAAGCTCGCGCAGCTCGGCCGCGTGAATCCGCTCGCCCTGGAGGAGTTCGCCGCGCTCGAACAGCGGCACGCGTTCCTCACCGAGCAGCTCGCCGACCTCACCAAGACGCGGCAGGATCTGCTCACGATCATCGCTGAGCTCGACGAGCGGATGCAGACCATCTTCGCCTCCGCATTCGAGGACACGCGGCAGGCGTTCGGCGAGGTGTTCCCGCTGCTGTTCCCCGGCGGAGCCGGCAGCATCTCGCTCACCGATCCGGACGACCTGCTGAACACCGGCATCGAGGTCGCGGTGCGGCCGGCCGGCAAGAAGATCGAACGGCTCTCGCTGCTGTCCGGCGGGGAGCGGTCGCTGGCGGCCGTCGCGCTGCTGATCGCGATCTTCAAGGCCCGGCCGAGCCCGTTCTACATCCTGGACGAGGTCGAGGCCGCGCTCGACGACGCCAACCTCGGGCGGCTGCTGACCATGTTCGAGCAGCTCCGCGCGAGCTCCAGCTCTCGTGATCACGCACCAGAAGCGCACGATGGAGATCGCGGACGCGCTCTACGGCGTCTCGATGCGTCAGGACGGCGTGTCCGCGGTGGTCGGCCAGCGCGTCGGCGACCGTGCCGCGGCCACGGTCGGCCCGACAGCGCGCCCTCGGCGAACACGCGGGGTGCGCAGGGGGATCACCGTAGGCTGGGAGCATGGCGGAGAAGTCCTGGTCCCTCGGTCGCGCACTGCGCGGCATGTTCGTCAAGCCCACGATCGACGAGGACACCTGGGACGACCTCGAGACGGCGCTGCTCACGGCCGACTTCGGGCCGGACATCACCGAGCCGATGATCGACGAGCTGCGCGAGAAGGTCGACCGGTACCACACGACCGACCCGAAGGACCTGCAGCGGATGCTGCGCGAGACGTCGAGGAGCGCCTCGCGAAGTTCGACCCGACGCTCAAGCTCACCGAGCGCCCCGCGGTCGTGCTCGTCGTCGGCGTCAACGGCGTCGGCAAGACGACGACGATCGGCAAGTTCGCGAAGTTCCTCGCGAACTACGGGCGCTCGGTGGTCGTCGGCGCGGCCGACACGTTCCGCGCGGCCGCGGTCGAGCAGGTGGCGACCTGGGCGAGCGCGCGGGCGCGGCGATCGTCCGGCCGCAGCATCAGGGGCAGGATCCCGCATCCGTCGCCTTCCAGACCGTCGAGTACGCGAAGACAGACGGCACCGAGATCGTGCTCATCGACACGGCCGGCCGGCTGCACACCAAGGGCGGCCTGATGGACGAGCTCGTGCAAGGTCACGCCGGGTGGTCGAGAAGCAGGCGCCGATCGCGGAGGTGCTGCTCGTGCTCGACGCGACGACCGGGCAGAACGGCGTCGCTGCAGGCGCGAGGCGTTCATCGAGCACGCCGGCGTCACCGGGCTCGTGCTCACGAAGCTCGACGGCTCGGCGAAGGGCGGGTTCGTGCTCGCCGTGCAGGAGGAGACCGGCATCCCGATCAAGCTGATCGGCCAGGGCGAGCGCATCGACGACCTCACCGGCTTCACCCCGCACGTCTTCGCGCAGGGGCTCGTCGGCGCTGATCCGAACCCGTTGCGGAACCGTTCCCCGGTACACGCCGCGGACTACCGCCCTGCGCGCAAGACTGGTTTTATAGGCCTATGGCGATCGAACACGACTTCTTCGGATTGCTCTCCTCGGGGCCCGACGGATCGATCTTCTGGTCCGAGACCGTGGAGTTCGGCGACCAGCCCTGACCGTGGATCTGACCGCCCCCGACCAGGAGGACGTGTCCTCCGACTCGCTGGACATCGCCGCAGCATTCGTCTCGGGCGTCGAGGCGATCGATGCGAAGGCCCGGCGCGCGATGCTCGCCGAGGTCGACGACCGCACCAGCGAGGTGACCGAGTACATCCTGCAGCAGCAGGAGCTATACGGCGACGAGCTGGAGGAGTATCTGGTCGACGTGAGCGGCGACGCCGCCGTCGACATCATCCGCTCGATGCGCCTGATGAGCATGACCCTGCTCGTCGACGAGCACGGCGGCAGCGACCCGTTCGCAGTGCTCGAGTACGCGCTCGACGTCGAGGGCAACGAGGACGTGCTGCTGGTGAACTTCGGATCCGACGGCTCGGTGCTGTCGGTCATGAGCGCGGACTGACTCCGGCTGCGCACAGACGAACCGCCGGGCGAGAGACGCCCCGGCTCCCGCCCGGCGATCCGGGTCTCAGACGGCCTGGGCGAAGCCGAGGTCCGCCTGGCCGCGATGTGCGCGAGGTGCGCCGGGATCGGGCGGCCCTTGGACAGCATGGACTGCGCCCAGAGGCGCCCCGCCCGGTAGGAGGAGCGCACCAGCGGCCCGGCGAGCACGCCGAGGAACCCGATCCGCTCCGCCTCCTCCTTGAAGCCGACGAACTCGTCCGGCTTCACCCAGCGCGACACCGGGAGGTGCCGCGGGGTCGGCCGCAGGTACTGCGTGATCGTGATGATGTCGCAGCCCGCGTCGTGCAGATCCTGCAGCGCCTGCACGACCTCCTCCGGCTCCTCGCCCATGCCGAGGATCAGGTTCGACTTCGTGATGAGCCCGGCCTCGTGGCCCTGCGTGATCACGTTCAGCGACCGCTCGTACTGGAACGCCGGGCGGATCCGCTTGAAGATCCGCGGCACCGTCTCGACGTTGTGCGCGAACACCTCCGGCCGGGCGTCGAAGATCTGGCCGAGGAAGGCCGGGTCCGCGTTGTGCTCGTTCGCGAGCAGCTCGACGCCGGTGTTCGGGTTGAGCTCGTGGATCTTCCGCACGGTCTCCGCGTTGAGCCAGGCGCCGGTGTCGGGCAGGTCGTCGCGCGCGACGCTCGTGACGGTCGCGTAGCGCAGGCCCATCTGCTGCACGCACTCGGCGACGCGACGCGGCTCGTCGCGTGTCGTAGTCGGCGGGCTTGCCGGTGTCGATCTGGCAGAAGTCGCAGCGGCGCGTGCACTGCGAGCCGCCGATGAGGAAGGTGGCCTCCTTGTCCTCCCAGCACTCGAAGATGTTCGGGCAGCCGGCCTCCTGGCAGACCGTGTGCAGGCCCTCGTCCTTCACGAGCGAGTGCAGGGCCTTGTACTCCGGGCCCATCTTCGCCTTGGTCTTGATCCACTCGGGCTTGCGCTCGATCGGGGTCTCGGCGTTGCGGATCTCCAGGCGCAGGAGCTTGCGTCCCTCGGGAGCGGCGCTCACGCGGCCACCTCCGCATACTCCGCGGCGAACGCGGCGGCGACGCGTCCGACGATGTCGGCGGGGGAGACGTCCCGCCCGACCACCTCGCTCACCGTGGTCACGCCGGCGTCGGTGATCCCGCACGGGATGATGCCGCGGAAGCCGGCGAGGGTGTTGTCGCAGTTGATGGCGAAGCCGTGCATCGTGACGCCCTGCTGCACCCGGACGCCGATCGCGGCGACCTTGTCCTCGCTCAGCGGGCGGCGCACCCAGACGCCGCTGCGGCCCTCGACCTGGTAGCCGTCGACGCCGAGCGGGCGGAGCACGTCGATCAGCAGCCGCTCCAGCCGCCGCACGTGGGCGACCACGTCCATCGGCTCGGGCAGGCGCACGATCGGATAGCCCGACGAGCTGACCGGGACCGTGCCAGGTGATCTTGCCGCCGCGGTCGACGTCGACCACGGGCGTGCCGTCCTGCGGGCGCTCCTGCGGCTCGGTGCGCTTGCCGGCCGTGTACACCGCCTGTGCTCGAGCAGCAGCAGGGTGTCGGGGCGGGTCCCCGCGACGACGTCGGCGTGGATGCGGCGCTGCAGATCCCACCCGTCGAGGTAGGGGACGAAGTCGGGGGCGAGTCCCACGGTCTGGATGTCGAGCATGTCCGATCCTTCTGATCGAGTTGTTGAATGCGGTTCAACAATACGCCGTGAACAGGCCGGCGGCGCGGCGCGATACGGTGGCGTGGTGACCAGACCAGCCCGCGGAGTCGGCCGTCCCCGGGTCTCCTCCCGCGAGACCATCGCCGAGGCGGCGTGCGAGCTGTTCCTCGAGCAGGGCTACGAACGCACCTCGATCGCCGACATCGCGCAGCGCGCCGGGGTGAGCCGCTCCAGCTTCTTCAACTACTTCTCCTCCAAGAGCGACGTGCTCTGGTCGGGCCTGGACGAACGGATCGACGTGGCCGTGCAGACGCTCGCCGAGCCGGGAACGGGCGCGGACCCCGCGCGGATCGAGGCCGTGCTGGCGGCGATCCTGCAGGGCCTGGAGCCGGATCCGCTCGCCCTCGCATTCGGCAACGCGACCGCCATGGGGCTGCACGAGGAGCTGCAGCGCGAATCCGCGCTCCGGCAGGGACGGCTCGCCGCGGCGCTCTCGGAGGCCGCGAGGGAGGCGGGGGTGGAGCGGATCCGCGCCGACGTGCTCGGGCGCCGCCTACGCCGTCGTCGTGCTGTCGTCGCTGCGGGTCTGGGCCGAGGGGGGAGCGGGCCACGGCTCGCCGCTCGCGCAGCTGCAGCACGCGCTGCCGAGGATCACCGACCTGCGCTGGGGCTGAGCCATCGCGCGGGCACCGCTCGCGTAGAATTGCAGCACCATGGCTACCTTCGGCACGCTCTCCGATCGGCTCACCGAGACCTTCCGCAACCTGCGCACCAAGGGCAAGCTGACCGCGTCCGACGTCGACGGCACCGTCCGGGAGATCCGGCGCGCACTGCTCGACGCCGACGTCGCGCTCGACGTCGTCAAGGAGTTCACCGCGCAAGGTGCGCGAGCGCGCGCTCGGCGACGAGGTCAACAAGGCGCTGAACCCGGCGCAGCAGGTCGTGCAGATCGTCAACGAGGAGCTCGTCGCCATCCTCGGCGGCCAGCAGCGCCGGCTCGAGTTCGCGAAGAACCCGCCGACCGTGATCATGCTCGCCGGCCTGCAGGGTGCCGGCAAGACGACCCTCGCCGGCAAGCTCGCCAAGTGGCTGGAGGGCGACGGCCACACGCCGCTGCTCGTCGCCGCCGACCTCCAGCGCCCGAACGCCGTGCAGCAGCTGCAGGTCGTCGGCGAGCAGGCGGGCGCCACGGTGTTCGCGCCCGAGCCCGGCAACGGCGTCGGCGACCCGGTGCGGGTCGCGAAGGACGGCGTCGAGTACGCCCGCAGGCAAGCAGCACGACGTGGTCATCATCGACACCGCCGGCCGCCTCGGCGTCGACGCCGAGCTGATGAAGCAGGCCGCCGACATCCGCAAGGCCGTCGACCCGGACGAGGTCCTGTTCGTCATCGACGCGATGATCGGCCAGGACGCGGTGGCCACCGCCAAGGCGTTCCAGGAGGGCGTCGACTTCACCGGCGTCGTGCTCTCCAAGCTCGACGGCGACGCCCGCGGTGGTGCGGCGCTCTCGGTCGCCTCCATCACCGGCCGCCCGATCATGTTCGCCTCCACCGGCGAGGGGCTGGACGACTTCGAGCCGTTCCACCCGGACCGCATGGCGAGCCGCATCCTCGACCTCGGCGACATCCTCACCCTCATCGAGCAGGCCCAGCAGGCCTTCGACGAGGAGGAGGCGCTGAAGATCGCCGAGAAGTTCGCGACCGAGACCTTCACGCTCGAGGACTTCCTCGAAGCAGATGCAGCAGCTCAAGAAGATGGGCTCGATGAAGAAGATGATCGGGATGCTCCCGGGCACGGGCCAGATGAAGCAGCAGCTCGACAACTTCGACGAGCGCGAGATCGACCGCACCGAGGCGATCATCCAGCTCGATGACGCCGGGCGAGCGGCGCAACCCGAAGGTGCTGAACGGCTCGCGCCGCCTGCGCATCGCGCGCGGCTCCGGCATGACGGTGACCGACGTGAACCAGCTCGTGCAGCGCTTCGAGCAGGCGGCGAAGATGATGAAGACGGTCGCCCGCGGCGGCGATCCCGAACGTCCCCGGCATGGGCCCGGTGCCCGGCATGGGCCGCCCCGGCGCCTCGGCGAAGCGCGGCAAGAAGGAAGAGCGGCGGTCGCGCTCGGGCAACCCGGCGAAGCGCGCGGCGGAGAACGCGGGCATCGCGACGAGCCAGGCGCCCACCGGCTCCGGCTTCGGCCTCGGCGGGCAGAAGGCGCCGAGCGAGGGCGACCTCGCCGAGATCCAGAAGCTCTTCGGCAAGAACTGACGTCGGTCGAGCCCTGCTCCGATGAGCGGCTGAGCGCCGTGTTGTCGCCGCGGGTCAGCCTGGGTTCCCGGGCAGCACCAGGTTGCGGAGCGCGGCCGTCACCCCGTTGAGCGGGTCGGCGCTCGCGCGCACGCTCTCACCGCGACGAAGCAGTCGGACGGTCGGCGTCGCGCTGTCGCCCGACCAGCCGCGCGCGGCCAGCAGCGAGCGCTCCCAGAGCAGCACGCACTCCAGAGCGACCACGAGCGCACGATCGTCCTGCGGGACGAAGACGCCTATGCGCTGCAGGCCCGCCAGCTGGGCGAGTGCCTTGTGCACCTCTCTCATCTCGCGGCCGGGCTTCGAATCCGTGCCGGGCCCGAACGTCGCGACGAACAGCCGCGCGGAGACGTCGAAGACGTTCGCGGTCGCGGCTGTCGAGTGCGCGCACCTGGTCGGAGCTCGGCTTGCTCACGGTGTACCCCCTGACGTCGTCCGCCGCCGGCGCAGCGAGATCGTGGGTCGCCACTCTATCGCCCCCCGCGCCGGGACGACGGGGCGATTGCTCTCGATGACTAGAACGCTATAGTCTCTCGCGAGATCTTCCGATCGCCACCGATTTCAACATCGGGGTCGGCTCGGATTCTGGATCGAGGGCGCTCAGGTGCGCAGCTCCGGATGGGATCCCATGGGTGCGCGGACCGCGCCCTGACCCGGAAGTACTGGACGGAAGGCGGTCTCGCCGTCGCGCTCGACGAGACCGCGTCCCACGGCAGCGGGCACAGCCTGACGCTCGGCGGATCCGGGTGGACGCAGTGGAGTGCGGAGCTGGACGTGCGCGGTCGCGGCATCGCGCGGACCTCGCTGCGCACCTGCGGCGACGGCCGCGCTCGGGGGCTGAATCGGCGGAGCAAAGGGGAGAGGCCCCAGATCCCGCCGGAGCGGAGCCTGGGGCCTCTCGTCGGAGAGCGTGCCTACTTGACGTCCCGGGCAACCCGGCCAAGCGGGCCGCAGAGAACGCCGGCGTTCCGACCGGCCCGGCGACCGGGTCCGGCTTCGGACTCGGCGGTGGTGCGCCGGCTCCCAGCGCTGCCGACATGGCCGAGATCCAGAAGCTCTTCGGCAAGAACTGAGACGCTCAGCGAGCGCGAGACCCCACGTTCCCAGTCGGGAACGTGGGGTTTCGCAGTTGTGCGCAGACGCGCCGAAATAGTGTTCACATCCCTCACTAAAGCGTTATAGTCTGCCGGGATATCGCAATGAAGCGCAACCTGGAGGGTGCACATGGCCGACATGAATCGCAGAACATTCCTCACCGTCGGAGGCGTCGGGCTGACGGCGCTGCTCGCGGGCAGCCCCGGCGCCGCCTTCGCGGCCACGACACCGCGGCCCGCGGCGGTGGGCCCCGCCGCGGGCGCCGCTGCGCCGGTACCCGCGTCCGGAGGGACACCGCCGGGACCGTACACGTTCGGCTGGGCCGCCGACGACCTGCTCGCCTTCGACCCCGCCACGACCCCGTGGGCACGGCATCTGCGTTGCCTGATCCCGCGCGCCACGCGGATCGCACCTTTCGCCGCGACACAGGCGCACCCCGACCTCGATCCCGCGGTACAGCTCTCCACGCTCACGATCGACGATGCGGGGAGTATCTACGAGGGGCAGAACCAGGCGATCGGCCTGGAACCGCAGGTGTACACCCAGCGCTTCTGGCCGTACATCGACATCTGGGGCACGTGGCACGGCCAGGTCAAGGGCCCCGCGCCGATCGAGATGGTCGACGGGCAGCGTGCCCCGGGGCGTCCTTATGGCGTCATCGACATCCCCAACCCGGGGTGGACCGAGGCCGCGCACAAGAACGGGGCGCTGTCGATCGGCGGATGGTTCTGGCCCCGCCCGATCGACTTCGATGCGTTCCTGGTGCAGGACGCCGACGGATCCTTCCCGGTGGCGGACAAGATGATCGAGATCCGGAAGTACTTCGGATTCGACGGATTGTTCATCAACCAGGAGGGCAGCGTCAGCGCGACGCAGATCGCGACCTTCCAAGAGTTCCTTCGCTATATCAAGCGCACGGATCCGGACTTCTACCTGCAGGGCTACGACTCCGCCGACTTCGACTCGGGTGAGGTCTCGTACGAGAACCGGCTGAGCGCGAACAACCTGCGCTGGCTCGGCACGCCCGACGCGCCGATCTACGACTCGATCTTCATGAACTACTGGTGGCAGGCCACGACAGGCGGCGCGGATCGCGACCTCACCCTGAGCGCCGCGTCGGCCGTCGCGGCCGGCCGGGACCCGCGCAAGGTCGGGTTCGCGGGCGTCGAGCACCAGAAGGGCGGCTTCCGCCCCGAAGAGGACTTCGGCAGCGTCGCAGGTCCCGGCCGGCCGGCGCCGACCTCGGTCGCCCTCTTCGTGGACTCGCAGATCTGGATGGACGCGTCCTGGAACGGGGAGACCTCCACGGCAGTCGGCCGGAGCACGTACCGCGATCTCGAGCAGCGATTCTGGTCCGGGCCGACCGGGAACCCGCAGACGTCGGGACGGCTCGAGCCCCGCACGCCTCCATACCGCGCCGACACGCTGAACTACCGGCAGTGGGACGGGATCGCGCACTGGATCACCGAGCGTTCCTCGTACGGGGAGCTTCCGATCGCGACGGACTTCAACGTCGGCGTGGGATCGTCGTTCTTCCTGGAGGGCGCTCAGGTGCGGGCGACGGGCTGGGACAACATGGGCTGCGCCGACCGGGCGCTCACCTGGCAGTTCTGGACCGAGGGCGACGTCGTCGTCACGCTCGACGAGTCCACCAGCTACGGCAGCGGCCACAGTCTGGCGCTGCGCGGCGGGGGAGTGATCCACCTGTTCAAGACCGACCTCACGACCCAGAAGGCGGCGGCCGTCGAAGTGCGCGCGCGGGGGTTGCAGACGATCGAGCTCGGGATCACGTGGCAGGATGCGCCCTCCGAGCATCGACTGGCATGCGCTGACGAAGGCGGGCGGATCGCGGCATGGGACGAGTGGACCGGTGAGGTCGACGTCCGCGGCCGGCGCATCGCGCGGATCTCGCTGCGCACCAGCGGCGACGGGAACGTCGGCCGGGTCTCGGTGCGGGCGGCAGGCAAGCCACTGAAGCCGGCGCGCCCCACCGGATTCCAGGTGGCGGATGCCGGAGACGCCGGCGGCGGGCGACGTCATCTCACCTTCACCTGGGACCTGCAGTCGGACGCCGTGGGCTACGACGTGCTGCAGATCGGCGGCTCCGGCACCACCTGGCTGGGCCGGGTGCACCGGGACGTCTTCTTCGCGGAGGCCGTGGATCTCGCCGCGGGCCGTCAGTTCCAGCTCGTCGCGTTCGGTGCCGACCTGCACCGCAGCGCCCCGATCAAGGCCACGCTGAGCGCGTGACCTGACGCTCACACAGCGCGAAACCCCACGTCCCGGAGTCGGGAACGTGGGGTTTCGCGGAGCTGAGCGACTACTTCACGTCGTCGTCGACCCAGTCCATCGACTTCGTGACGGCCTTGCGCCACAGCCGCAGCTGGCGGTCGCGCTCGGCGTCCTCCATGCTCGGCTCCCAGCGCTTGTCCTCCTGCCAGTTTGCGGAGAGGTCGTCCAGGCCGTTCCAGAAGCCGACCGCGAGGCCGGCCGCGTAGGCGGCGCCGAGGGCGGTCGTCTCGGCGACGACCGGACGCACCACGGGCACGCCCAGCACGTCGGCCTGGAACTGCATGAGCGCGTCGTTGGCGACCATGCCCCCGTCGACCTTGAGCTCGGTGAGGTCGACACCGGCGTCGGCGTTGACCGCGTCGAGCACGTCGCGGGTCTGGTAGGCCACGGCCTCCAGGGCGGCGCGGGCGATGTGGTTCTTGTTCGCGTAGCGGGTGAGGCCCACGATCGCGCCGCGCGCGTCCGAACGCCAGTACGGCGCGAACAGGCCGGAGAAGGCCGGGACGATGTACACGCCGCCGTTGTCCTCGACCTGGCGGGCCAGCTCCTCGACCTGCGGGGCCGAGTCGATGATCCCGAGCTGGTCGCGCAGCCACTGGATCAGCGAACCGGTGACGGCGATCGACCCCTCCAGCGCGTAGTGCGTCGGCGCGTCGCCGAGCTTGTAGCCGACGGTGGTGAGCAGCCCGTTCTTCGAGTGGACGATCTCCTCGCCCGTGTTGAAGATCAGGAAGCAGCCCGTGCCGTAGGTGTTCTTGCTCTCGCCGGCGTTGAACGCCGCCTGGCCGAACGTGGCGGCCTGCTGGTCGCCGAGGATGCCCGCGATCGGGGTCTCCCGCAGCAGCGAGGAGTCCTCTGCGGCGCCGTAGACCTCGGAGGAGGAGCGGATCTCCGGCATCATCGAGCGCGGCACGCCGAACGCCTCGAGGATGTCGTCGCGCCACTCGAGCGTCTCGAGGTCCATGAACATGGTCCGCGAGGCGTTGGTGACGTCGGTCGCGTGCACGCCGCCCTCGACACCGCCGGTGAGGTTCCAGAGCACCCAGCAGTCGGTCGTGCCGAACAGCAGGTCCCCGGCCTCGGCCTTCTCCCTGGCGCCTTCGACGTTCTCCAGGATCCAGGCGATCTTGGTGCCCGAGAAGTAGGTCGCCAGCGGCAGGCCGACGACCTGCTTGAAGCGCTCGACCCCGCCGTCGGCGGCGAGGCGGTCGACGATCGGCTGCGTGCGGGTGTCCTGCCAGACGATCGCGTTGTAGACCGGCTCGCCCGTCGTCTTGTCCCAGACCACCGCGGTCTCGCGCTGGTTGGTGATCCCGATCGCGGCGATGTCGTGACGGGTGAGGTCGGCGCGGCTCAGCGCGAGGCCGATGACCTCCTGGACGTTGCGCCAGATCTCGGCGGGGTCGTGCTCGACCCAGCCGGCCTGCGGCAGGATCTGCTCGTGCTCCTTCTGACCGGTGGCGATGATGCTGCCCTTCCGGTCGAAGATGATGGCACGGCTCGATGTCGTGCCCTGGTCGATGGCGATGACGTAGTCAGCCATGTGCAGTTCTCCTTTGAATAGCGGTACGGGTTACTTGGCGAGGTGCAGCAGCACGGGGGCGAGCAGTGCGGCGAGGACGCCGCCGATGAGCGGGCCGACGACCGGGACCCACGAGTAGGACCAGTCGCTGGAACCCTTGCCCTTGATGGGCAGGATCGCGTGCGCGATGCGCGGACCGAGGTCACGGGCGGGGTTGATGGCGTAGCCGGTCGGGCCGCCGAGCGAGGCGCCGATCGACACCACGAGCAGGGCGACGGGGAGCGCGGTGAGTGCGCCGAGGCCGCCGGGGGTGCCGATCTTGATGTCGCCGTAGTCCGCGAACGCGAAGATCACGAACACCAGGACGAAGGTGCCGATGATCTCGGTCACCAGGTTCCAGCCGTACGAGCGGATCGCCGGGCCGGTCGAGAAGACACCCAGCTTGTTGGCGGGGTCGGGCTCCTCGTCGAAGTGCTGCTTGTAGGCGAGCCAGCACAGCACGGCGCCGATGATCGCACCGAGCAGCTCTGCGCCTGCAGCGACGAGGAACTGGGCGAAGCTGATCTTGTGAGCGACGAGCAGACCGATGCCGACCGCGGGGTTCAGGATCGCGCCGGAGTAGGACGAGACGAGGACACCGGCGAAGACCGCCAGACCCCATCCCCAGTTCACCATCAGGAAGCCGCCGCCGTTGCCCTTGTTCTTCGCCAGGGCGACGTTGGCGACGACGCCGCAGCCGAGCAGGATCAGCATGGCGGTGCCGACGAGTTCGGACAGGAAGTAGAGCCCCATATTCACTTCAGGCATGTCTCCGTTGACCTTTCGAGCATCGGCCCCTCTGCCGATGCGATGTTCGAGTTGACGCCGATGAGGGCGGCGGCGGAATCCTCGTTACCCGCGGGTGCGGGTGACGAGGGAAAGACCGTGGCGGGTGTTGAGCAGCTCGCGCGTGAGCTCGATCTCGCGCGCGACGCGCGCGCGATCCCAGCCGAGCAGAGGCGCGAGGGCGTCGGCGAGCTCCTCGAGGGTCGCCTCGGTGACATCGCCGGTGAACGCCAGGCTGGTGCGGCGCAGCACGACGTCCTCGAGGCGGACGATCATCTCGTGCGCGACCATCCACTCCAGTTCGCGCGTGGAGAGCGCGCCGCCGGCGAGCGGCGCGTCCGGGCCCTCCTCCACGAACTGCCAGACCTCGGCGGCGCGGGTGCCGTAGCGGGTGAGCAGCGCCTCGGCACGGTCGCCGGCACCCGGCAGGTTCTGCGAGATCCAGGTCGCACGGGCGGCCTGGCCCTGCGGATAGTCCTTGCCGCCGCCGATCGCGCGGCCGAGCGGTCGACACGACGCGCGTGCGGCCGAGGATCCCCAGGATCTTGTCCGACACCGACTCGCCGAGCGCGCGGAACGTGGTCCATTTGCCTCCGACGAGGCTCAGGTGCGGGACTGCGCGGCTGTCGTCGACCTCGACGCGGTAGTCGCGCGAGACGAAGCCCGGCGCGGTGTCCTCGTGGCGCGGCAGCGGACGGATCCCGCTGAAGCGGTACACGATCTGGTCGCGGTTCACGTCGATGGCCGGGAACACGTGGTGCACGAGATCGAAGAAGTAGTCGATCTCCGCCTCGGTGCACAGCGGCACCTCGCGCGGGTCCGCGTCGATGTCCGTCGTGCCGACCATGACCTTGCCCTTGAGCGGGTAGATCAGCACGATCCGGCCGTCGGAGTGCTCGAAGAAGATCTCGCGCCCCTTGGTCGCAGCCAGCAGCTCGGGGTTGTCCAGCACGATGTGCGAGCCCTTGGTGCCGCCCATGAAGCGGGTCAGCTCGCCCATCGCCTCGTTCGTGAGGTCGGTCCACGGGCCGGACGTGTTCACCACGACGTCGGCGGCGATCGGGAACTCGGTGCCGCTCTCGCGATCGCGCACCAGCACCGCGTCGCCGACGTGGCCGATGGCCTCGACGTAGTTCAGCGCCCGCGCGCCGGGGTGCGCGGCGCGGCCGTCCTGCAGCACGTCGAGGGCGAGACGCTCCGGGTCGTGCATGGACGCGTCGTAGTAGGTGGCCGTGTACTTGATCTTCGGATCCATGGACGGCAGCTCGGCGAGCGACTTCTTGCGGCCGAGGAACTTGTGACGGGGCACGCTTCCGCCGTCACGGGAGAAGGTGTCGTAGATGGTCAGGCCCATCTTGATCAGGAACGCGCCGCGCTCCTGCGGCTTGCCCGACTTGTGCGTCAGGAAGCGCAGCGGAGCGGACAGGATGCCGGAGAACGTGGAGTAGATCGGGATCGTGGTCTGGAGCGGCTTGACGTAGTGCGGCGCGATCTTGATGAGGCCGTTGCGCTCGGTGACCGACTCCTTCACGAGACGGAACTCGCCGTTCTCCAGATAGCGGATGCCGCCGTGGATCATGTGGCTGGAGGCGGACGAGGCGCCGGACGCGAAGTCCCCGCGCTCGACGAGGACGACGTCGACGCCTTGCAGCGCCAGATCGCGGAAGGTGGAGATGCCGTTGATCCCGCCGCCGATCACGAGGACGGTGGTGCGGCCGGCTTCGCGGACCTCGGCCACCTCGGGGCGTTCTGCAGCGTTGTGGGTGTGCTCTGTCATCGTCGGCTCCTTCCCGGATTTCTCACAGCATTCCCTCAGCCGCCCTTATGCGCAAGCAACCTGCACGAATGTGCAAGAATCGGGCGGATCGATTCCGGGGAGGCGGAAAATGGATGAACGGAAGCGCCAGGCCAAGGTCATCGCGGCCCTGACGGCGGCGCGGCTGTACTACCTGCAGGACAAGACGATGGACGTCATCGCGGAGGAGCTCGCCACCTCGCGGTCGTCCGTGTCGCGCCTGCTCGGCTACGCGCGCGAGGTCGGCCTGGTCGACATCCGGATCAATTCGCCGATCGAGCATGCCGGGGAGCTGGAGCAGGAGCTGCACGATCGGCTGCACGTGGCAGCGCACGTCGTGCCGATGCCGGAGAGCGTCACCGAGGTGGAACGGCTCGAGCGGGTCGCGCTGACGGCGGGCCGGCTGCTCACCCAGACCATCGACTCGAACATGGTGGTCGGACTCGCCTGGGGGTCGACCATCAGCGCGGTCAGCCGCGAACTGGGGCAGAAGGAGACCCACGGCACGACGATCGTGCAGCTGAACGGCGCGGGCAACACGCTCACCAGCGGCGTGGAGTACTCCAGCGACATCCTGCAGCGGTTCGGAACCGCGTTCGGCGCCCAGGTGCAGCAGTTCCCGGTGCCGGCGTTCTTCGACGACCCGCGCACCCGGGAGGCGATGTGGCGCGAACGCAGCACTCTGCGCGTGCTGGACCTGCAGGCGAAGATGGACCTGGCCGTGTTCAGCGTGGGATCGCCGAGCGCGGAGGTGCCCAGCCGCGTGTACGTCGGCGGCTATCTCGGCCGGGACGACTACCGCAGCCTCCGCGACGACAGGGCGATCGGGGACGTCGCGACGGTCTTCTTCCGAGCGGACGGGTCGTGGAAGGACATCGCCGTGAACGCGCGGGCGACCGGGCCGGGGCTGGATCGGCTGCGCCGGGTCGCGCGACGCTTCTGCGTCGTGGCGGGGGCGCGGAAGCTGCCCCCGCTGCGCGCGGCCATCGCCGCACGCCTGGTCACCGACGTCGTGCTCGACGAGGGGCTCGCCCGTCAGCTCGTCGAGGGGTGACGCTCCGGCGCCCTTCGAGAGCCTCAGGGACCAGGCCTCAGGGTGCGTCAGTGAGCGAGGGTCTCCGGCCCGGAGCGGAACTCGCGGATGAGGTGCTCGACGACCTCGCGGAGATCGCCGTCGTGCGCGTCGGCCGCAGCGAGCTGTCGCTCGTAGCTGGCGCCGTCGTGCAGGATCGCGCCCACCCCCGCGAACTCCGAGCCGCAACCCAGCTCGCGCGCGACCGGAGCCAGCCGCTCGAGGGTCTCGGTCAGATGGTCGCGCACCGAGCGCTGCACGCCGTCCGCGGACACGATCACCTCGGCGTCGAGCCCGTACCGCGCTGCGCGCCACTTGTTCTCCCGGTGGAACCAGGGCGGGAGCACCACGAGCGGGCGGCCCTCGTCGAGATCGCGGGAGAAGGACTCGACGAGCACCTGGGCGAGCGCGGCGACGGCGGCGAGCTCGGAGAGCGTCGACATGCCGTCGCAGGCGCGCACCTCGATCGTGCCCCAGCGCGGTGCGGGGCGGATGTCCCAGCGCACCTCGGTGGCATCGGCCATCACGCCGGTGCGCACCATGTCGTCGAGGTAGCCCTCGAACGCGGCCCAGTCCGGCAGCGCCCACGGGAGGCCGGCGGTCGGAAGCTGCTGGAACACGAGCGCGCGGTTGGAGGCGTAGCCGGTGCGCTCCCCGGCCCAGTAGGGGCTGGACGCGGCGAGGGCCTGCAGGTGGGGGAGGTACGAGGTCAGCGCGCCGATGATCGGCAGCACCTTGTCCCTGTCCTCCACGCCGATGTGCACGTGGATCCCCCAGATCATCATGTTCCGGCCCCACCACTGCGTCTTCTCGATGAGCGAGTGGTAGCGCGTCTTGTCGGTGACCTGCTGGTCGTACCACTGCGCGAACGGATGGCTCCCTGCCGAGAGCAGCTCGATCCCGGCGGGGTCGGTCGCGCGGCGCACGGAGGCGATCGCCGCTGCGATGTCGGCGACGGCGGCGGCGACGGTCGACCCGATCCCGCTGGTGACCTCGATCGTGTTGGTGAGCAGTTCCCCGGTGACCGTGTGCCGTTCCGGGGCGCTCGCGTGCTCCAGATCGTGCAGCAGTTCGGGGGCCCGCCCGACGAGATCGCCGCTGCGCGGGTCGGCGAGCATGAGCTCCCATTCGAGCCCCACGGTGGAGCGGGGGGACGACGCGAACTCGATCGGCATGGAGGCTCGTTTCGGGACGTG
This sequence comes from uncultured Actinomycetota bacterium, assembly GCA_963791605.1. GTDB lineage: Bacteria > Actinomycetota > Actinomycetes > Actinomycetales > Microbacteriaceae > Microbacterium. The sequence continues at coordinate 129,798 of CAWBTB010000013.1, forward strand.
AACCGGATGGCCAATGATGGCATGCGCACCGCCGCCCTGTGCCAGATGACGCATTGCGACGACGGGACCACGCCGAGACTCCCGTCGTTTCGCTACCTGAGCGAGGATCTGGCAGAATGGACAGCTGGATCACCGCTCGACCCTCTATCCGGCCGTGATCCACCCTTTGAGCTTCCACCGGGTTGTGCACCCCACTCTCCAGGTGATCAGTTCGTCTTCCTTCCACACAATTCAGGAGAATCGTGGCTGTCAAGATTCGTCTCAAGCGCCTGGGCAAGATCCGGGCCCCCTACTACCGCATCGTCGTCGCCGACTCGCGCACCAAGCGCGACGGTCGCGTGATCGAGGAGATCGGCAAGTACCACCCCACCGAGGAGCCCTCGTTCATCGAGGTCGACTCCGAGCGGGCGCAGTACTGGCTGTCCGTCGGCGCGCAGCCGACCGAGCAGGTCACCGCGATCCTCAAGATCACCGGTGACTGGGGCGTCTTCAAGGGCGACAAGAACGCGAAGAGCACCCTCAAGGTCGCCGAGCCCAAGGCTCCGTTCGAGATCGACGCCGCCAAGAAGTCGGTCGTCAAGCCCAAGGTCGAGAAGAAGGCGGAGGCCCCTGCCGAGGCCCCCGTCGTCGAGGACGCAGCCGAGGCTGCGACCGACGCGGAGTAATCCGTCGTGCTGGCTGCCGCGCTCGAGCACATCGTCTCGGGGATCGTCGATCACCCGGAGGATGTCACCGTCACCGCCACCTCGTCGCCGCGCGGCGACGTCCTCGAGGTGCGTGTGCACCCCGATGACAGGGGGCGCGTGATCGGGCGCGGCGGCCGCACCGCCAAGGCTCTGCGCACGCTGATCAGCTGCGCTCGCGGACGGACGTCGCGTGCGCGTCGACGTCGCGGACGACTGAGCGTGGCCGTCACCGAGCGCGCGGCGGGGCGGAACCAGCTGCGCGTGGGGCGCCTCGTCAAGGCCCACGGACTCAAGGGCGCGCTGAAGCTGGAGCTGTACACCGACGATCCCGGCGGGCGGTTCGTCCCCGGGGCCGCGTTCACCTTGCAGGTGCCCGAGGCGTCGCCCTGGCACGGCAAGACCCTCACCGTCCGCGAGTACCGGGTGATGAACGGCAGCTCCGTCGTGTTCTTCGAGGGCGTCGAGGATCGCACCGCGGCCGAAGGACTCGTCAAGGCGATCCTGTGGATGGACCAGGACGACGCCGAGGAGCCCGAGGACGACGCCTGGTACGACCACCAGCTCACCGGGCTGGACGTCGTCCGCGACGACGTCGTGATCGGCCGCGTGATCCGCGTCGAGCACCTCCCGGCGCAGGACCTGCTGATCGTGCGCCCTTCGGCGGGCTCAGGGGCCACGGAGGATGCCGAGGTCATGGTGCCGTTCGTGTCCGCGATCGTCCCGACCGTGGACATCGCCGCCGGCCGCATCGTGGTGACTCCGCCGCCCGGGCTCTTCGAGGACATCGAGGACGAGGCTCCCGTCGACACCGCCGGCGCGGACCGGGATCTGGACGCGCCCGGTGCGGATTGATGTCGTCTCGATCTTCCCGTCGTACTTCGACGGTCTGACGCTCTCTCTGCTCGGCAAGGCGCAGAGCACCGGGATCCTGGATCTCGCCGTGCACGACCTGCGCGACTGGACCAGCGACCGGCACCGAACGGTCGACGACACCCCGTACGGCGGCGGCGCCGGCATGGTGATGAAGCCGGAGCCGTGGGGACTCGCCCTCGGCGCGCTCGCGACCGCGCGCGACGGCGTGCGGCCGACCATCGTCTTCCCCTCGCCCGCAGGCGAGGTCTTCCGCCAGTCGACAGCCCGCGAGCTGTCGACCCGCGAGCACCTCATCTTCGGCTGCGGCAGGTACGAGGGCATCGACGAACGCGTCTTCGAGGAGGCGGCGGAGCTCGGCGAGGTGCGCCTGATCAGCCTCGGCGACTACGTGCTGAACGGGGGAGAGGTCGCCGTCATGGCGATGGTCGAGGCGATCGGCCGGCTCATCCCCGGCGTCGTCGGCAACCCGGAGAGCCTGGTCGAGGAGTCTCACGAGGACGGCCTGCTCGAGTATCCGTCGTACACGAAGCCGTCCGTCTGGCGCGACCGCGAGGTTCCGCCGATCCTGCTCAGCGGCAACCACGGCGCCATCGCGGCGTGGCGCCGGGAGCAGCAGCTCGAGCGCACCCGCCGGCGCCGCCCGGATCTGCTCGCGGACGACGGGGCCTGATCCCGCCGGTCAGAGCAGCCGTTCGGCGTGGCGGGTGAGTTCGAACACCACGCCGTGCGGATGCCGCAGAGCGAGTGCATCCGCATGGCCGTACCCGAGCATCGCCGCGCGGAGCAGCCGCCCGATCATCTCGTGCGAGACGATCAGCGGCGGGCCATCACCGGCCCAGAAGCACTCGTCCAGCGCCCTGATGGCGCGCGGACGCGCCGACGCGTAGCTCTCGCCGCCCGGGAACGCCCACCCGTAACGGTTCTCGGAGCGCAGCTCGCGGATTCCGGGCGACAACTCCTCGAGCTCGTCCCAGGTCCGTCCCGCGAAAGAGCCGTGATGGATCTCCGCCAGTTCGTCGACCTGCACCACCTCGACGCCGAGAGCCTCCGCGATGATCTCGGCCGTCCGGCGTGCGCGGCCCAGGGGACTGGTGCAGATCAGCCCGACACCGGCGCCCTCGAGACGCCGCGCGACCGCGCGCGCGTGCTCGACCCCCGCGTCGGTGAGCGGGGAGTCGAGCTGTCCCTGCAAGCGGCGCTCGCGATTCCACACGGTCTGGCCGTGCCGGGCGAGGAAGAGGCGGTCCGGCATCCGCGAGTCGTGTCGGGACATGCCCACAGGATGGCACATGAGCACCGGGCGCTGCAGGCCGCGGCGGGTGCCGCGGTCCGCGGGGAGCGACTCCGCTCAGCGCACGCCGAGGAACGAGCGATCGGTGAGGACGATGGGTCCGTCCTCGGTGATCGCGACCGTGTGCTCGGAATGCGAGCCGCGGGATCCGTCGGCGCTGCGCAGGGTCCAGCCGTCCGGATCCGTGACGAGCTCGTCGGTCGTGGCGAGGAACCACGGCTCCAGCGCCATCACGAGGCCGGCACGCAGCGGGAAGCCGCGCCCTGCACGGCCGTCATTGGGCACGTGCGGGTCGCCGTGCATGATCCGGCCCACGCCGTGGCCGCCGAAGTCGGTGTTGATCGAATAACCCTCGCCGTGGGCGACCGCGGCGATCGAGGCCGAGATGTCGCCGATCCGGTTGCCGACCACGGCCGCCGCGATCGCGGCGTCCAGGGCGCGCTCGGTCGTGTCGATGAGGCGGAGGTCCTCGTCGCGCGGGGTGCCGACGACGAACGAGACGGCGGAGTCGGCGACCCAGCCGTCCACCGACACGGCGAAGTCGAGCGACACCAGGTCGCCGTCGCGCAGCGCGTAGTCGTGCGGCAGGCCGTGCAGCACGGCGTCGTTGACCGAGGTGCAGATGACCTTGCCGAACGGGCTCGCCCCGAACGAGGGGTGGTAGTCGATGTAGCAGGACTCCGCGCCGGCTTTGCGGATCATGTCGTGCGCGCGCCGATCGATCGCGAGCAGATTCGTGCCGACCTTGGTCTCGTCACGCAGCGTCGCCAGGGTCTCGGCCACGAATCGGCCGGCCGCGCGCATCTCGTCGATCTCGGCGGGGGTGCGCAGTTCGATCATCGGAAGTCCTCTCGTCGGATCCATTCTCCCGTACGGCGATGGCCGCCGACGCTCACAGCGAACGCGAGGCCCCCTGCGGCCGGGCGCACGTAGCATCGCGGTATGTGGATCCGGCGCGTACTCTTCGCCTGGCTGTTCCCGGCGGCTCTCGTGCTGCCGCTGTGGCTGCTCGTCGGCTGGGGCGTCTTCCGCAGCGGCGGCTGGGCGATCCTCTGGGTGCTGTTCATCGCGATGCCGTCGGTGCTGATCGGCGAGCTGCTGATCGCGTTCCTGGTGCGGGCGCGCGCGAGCGTGCGGCAGGCCAGGGCGGTGTCCTGGCAGGACGCGGCGGGAATCGTGCTCTGGCACGGCCTGACGATCGCCGTCGGGTTCTTCCCGAACGCGTTCGGGTGGGTCCTGGCCGGCGCCGTCGTCGGCTTCCTCGTGGTGTTCTGGTCGACGCTGTGGCAGCTCGGGCGGGAGTCGGCCGCGGCGCTGCGCCGGGCGATGGATCCGGATCTGCTCTCCGGGGATGCCTCGACAGGTGCCGCTTCCGCGTCGTCGCCCTCGTCTTCCGGATCGACCGCTCCCATGCGCGGTCAGGTCATCGTGATCGCGGAGACCCCCGGTCCCGGAGACACCGCGCCGCGCTGACCCGCACGTTTTGGTGCAGCCCCGGATCCATGGCAAAATGGTTCCTTGTGCCGTGACCCGGTTCTGCCTCAGGGGAACCCGCGGACGCGTTGCGTTCCGTTCGGCACACCCCAACTCCTTTTCCTTCTGACATGCATGCGACCTGAGGCGAGTGCAGAGAGAGACGATCATGCAGATCCTCGACGCTGTCGACGCGGCTTCGCTCCGCTCCGACATCCCCGACTTCTTCCCCGGCGACACCGTCAAGGTGCACGTCAACATCATCGAGGGCAACCGCTCCCGTATCCAGGTCTTCCAGGGCGCCGTCATCGGCCGCTCGGGCGACGGCGTGCGCGAGACCTTCACGGTCCGCAAGATCAGCTTCCAGGTGGGCGTCGAGCGCACCTTCCCGGTGCACTCCCCGGTGATCGACCACATCGAGGTCGTCACCCGCGGTGACGTGCGCCGTGCGAAGCTCTACTACCTCCGCAACCTGCGCGGCAAGAAGGCGAAGATCAAGGAGAAGCGCGAAGCGCGCTGAACCCCGGCTTTTCCCGAAGCGCCCCGAGACACGTCGTCTCGGGGCGCTTCGTTCGCGCTCCCGGCGTGAGAACCTAGAGGGTGCCGTCTTCCGACGGCGATCGGCTGTGAAGGATGGCGCATGACGGACGAGATCGCGGCCGAGCAGATCGGCGCGGGCCGGGGTCGGCACGACGAGCCGAAGCGTCGCGGCTGGCTGGTCTTCCTCCGCGACATCCTCGTGATCCTGCTCATCGCCGTGCTGGTCTCGTTCCTCGTCAAGACCTTCGTGGTGCGCAGCTTCTTCATCCCCTCGGGGTCGATGGAGAACACGCTCCTGATCAAGGACCGGATCCTGGTCGACGAGCTGACGCCGCACTGGAACGGCTATCACCGCGGTGATGTGATCGTGTTCAAGGATCCGGGAGGCTGGCTGCCCGCCGCGCCCCCGCAGCCGCCGCGGTCGCCGCTGCTGGACGCCGGCGAGTGGTTCCTGACCCTGATCGGGATCGCGGCGCCCGACTCGGACGATCATCTGGTGAAGCGCCTGATCGGGCTGCCCGGCGACCAGGTGGTGTGCTGCAATTCCCTGGGTCAGATCACCGTCAACGGGGCTCCGATCGACGAGTCGTCGTACCTGAAGCCGAACGTAGGAGACGACAGGGCCTCCAGCATCCCGTTCGACGTGACGGTGCCGAAGGGGACGGTGTGGGTGCTCGGCGACAATCGCACCCGGTCCGAGGACTCCCGCTACCACCAGAACCAGCCCGGCCAGGGCTTCGTGCCGATGGACAACATCGTCGGCCGCTCGTTCCTGATCACCTGGCCCTTCGATCGGTTCGGGATGATCGACGGGCACTACGCCGTGTTCAACGGCGTGACCGATCCGAAGCCCCGAGGACGCCGCCGTGCCGGTCGTCGAGCCTAGCCTCACACTCGAACGGCGGCTGCTGCGCCAGCATCCGATCCTGGTCTGCCTCGACGAGGTCGGCCGCGGGGCGCTGGCGGGACCCGTCGCCGTGGGCGCGACCGTGGTCGACGCGGCAGCCGCGCGTCGCCGGGTCCCCCAGGGGCTGCGCGATTCCAAGCTGGTGCCGCAGCAGCGCCGTCCCGACGTCGCGGAGCGTGCGCGGGCCTGGGCGCCGGCCAGTGCGGTCGGCTGGGCGGACAGCACCGAGGTCGACGAGGTCGGGATCATGCGCGCCCTCGGTCTCGCGGCGTCGCGCGCGATCCTCGCGGCCTGCGGCGACGCGTACGACGCGAGCGCTGCCCTCGTGATCCTGGACGGCAACTACGACTACGTGTCCGCAGTGCACCCGACACGGCTGTCGGTGCGCTCGATCGTCAAGGCCGATCGGGACTGCGCCTCGGTGGCGGCGGCGTCGGTGCTCGCGAAGGTCGCGCGCGACGCGCTCATGGTCGACCTCGCGCCGTCGTTCCCCGAATACCAGTGGGAGCGCAACAAGGGATACGCCAGCACGGAGCACCGCGACGCGATCCGCGCCCGCGGACTCACCCGGTACCACCGCTCCTCCTGGGCGATCGCGGACGCACCCACGCTCTTCTGAGTGCACCGGCGTTCGGATGCCGCGCGTGCGACGGCACGGATCCCGGCCTCGTAGGATGGGAGGACCATGGATGACGATGCCTTCGACGATTACGACCGCGAACTCGAGCTCGCCCTGTACCGCGAGTACCGCGACGTGGTCTCCCAGTTCCAGTTCGTGGTCGAAACGGAGCGGCGCTTCTACCTCGCCAACGAGGTCAACGTGGTGCGCCGGGACACCGAGCACGACTTCTACTTCGAAGTCTCGATGAACGACGTCTGGGTGTGGGACATCTACCGCGCCGATCGCTTCGTGAAGGCGGTGCGCGTGCTGACGTTCAAGGACGTCAACGTCGAGGAGCTGTCCCGCCGCGAGTTCGAACTGCCGCAGGAGCTGTCGCTCGACGGCGAGTGATCGCGGGGCGCATCTGCCCGTCGCCCCTCTCGCTCTCGCTGATCCCCCTGCTCGCGCGGCCCCACTTCCGCTCACTGGTCGCGAATTGCGACTTTGCGTCCGTCAAAGCGGCAATTCGCGACCAGTGAAGACGGGGTCGTTCGTCCTCCCCAGAGGGGGCAACGGCGGGGTTGTGCACCGATTGCGCGATCGGCCCTCCCTGCGACCGCGGGGACGGTCAGGCTGTCGAACATGGCAGCCAAAGACGATCTCGGACGCGCGGGGGAGGATCGCGCCGCCGCGCACCTGACCGGGCTCGGATACCGGATCCTCGACCGCAACTGGCGATGCGACCAGGGCGAGCTCGACATCGTCGCGAAGCGCGACAGGACGCTGGTGTTCGTCGAGGTCAAGACGCGCCGCACGCTGGACTACGGGCATCCGTTCGAGGCGATCGACGAGCGCAAACGTCAGCGCCTGTGGCGGCTCGTGCACGCGTGGGTGCGCGAGCACCCGATGACCAGCAGGGAATGCGCCCTGCGGCTGGAGGCGATCGGCATCGTCGGCGCGGATCCGGCGTTCGGGTCGCTCGAGCACCTGCGGGATCTGCGATGACCGCGCGCACCTGGGCGGTGGCGCTCACCGGCCTGAACGGGCACATGGTCGACGTCGAAGCGGATCTCTCCCAGCAGACCCCGGGCTTCGACCTCATCGGGCTGGCCGACCGTGCACTGGGGGAGGCGGTGCGCCGTGTGCACAACGCCTGCAAGAACAGCGGCCTCGACCTGCCGCGCCGCAAGCTCACCGTGAACCTCTCCCCGGCCAGTCTGCCCAAGCACGGCTCCGCGTTCGACGTGGCCATCGCGATCGCCGCGCTCGGCACGGCGGGAACGCTCGACGCCGCCTCGCTCGCGCGCACGGTGCATCTCGGCGAGCTCGGCCTCGACGGCCGGCTGCGTCCGATCGCCGGAGTGCTGCCCGCGCTGCACGCGGCCAGGGCGGCCGGGTTCGAGCATGCTGTGGTGCCGGCGGCGAACGAGGCGGAGGCGCGGCTCGTGCGGGGTGTCGACGTGCACCCCGCCGCGAGCCTCGCCCAGGTCGCTCAACTGCACGGAGCCGAGATCGCGGATCCGGCAGACCTCGTGCCGATCCTGATGCCGGTCGTCCCGGAACGGCTCGAGGGCGATGACAACCTGTCGGACGTCATCGGCCAGGAGGACGCGGTCGCGGCGCTGGTGGTCGCCGCGGCGGGCGGGCATCACCTGCTGCTGACCGGGCCGCCGGGTGCGGGCAAGACCATGCTCGCGCGCCGGCTCGCCGGGATTCTGCCCGACCTCGACGAGGAGGCGGCGCTGGAGGCGGCGTCGATCCGGTCGCTGATGGGGGAGGCGCTGACCCGGCTGGATCGGCGCCCGCCGTTCGTCGCACCGCATCACAGCGCGTCGATCGCGGCTCTGATCGGCGGGGGATCGCGGACGGCGCGCCCCGGCGCCATCGCACGGGCGCACGGAGGGCTGCTGTTCCTGGACGAGGCTGCGGAGGCTCCACGCGCCGTGCTCGATTCGCTGCGGCAGCCGCTGGAGTCCGGAGAGATCGAGATCCACCGTTCCGGATTCACCGTGCGCTACCCCGCGCGGTTCCAGCTGGTGCTCGCGACCAACCCGTGCCCGTGCGGAGCGTTCGGCGTCGTCGGGGAGGAGTGCGTCTGTCCGCCCTCGGCGATCCGCCGCTACGCCGCCCGCCTGTCCGGACCGATCCGCGACCGGCTCGACATAGAGGTGCGGGTCGCCCGGGTGTCGGCGGTGCGCGCGACAGAGCAGGGGCGCGGCGATGTGAGCACCGCGCAGGCCCGGTCGCGCGTCGAAGAGGCCCGCGAACGCGCCGCGCACCGCTGGCAGGGCATGCCCTGGCGGCTCAACGCCCACGTGCCGGGGACCTGGCTGCGGCAGGGCGAGCACCGGCTGCCGGCGGCTGCCAGGGCGCCGCTCGATCGCGCCCTGCAGCGCGGCACGCTGACTCTGCGCGGGTACGACCGGGTGCTCCGGATGGCCTGGTCGGTCGCCGACCTCGCCGGGGCACCCGCGCCTTCGCTCGAGCACGTCGGGCGGGCGCTGTATCTGAAGAAGGGGATGGCGGTATGAGCACGACGAACCGAGGCGGCCGTGCGGCCAGCGCCGCCGAACTGCGCCGGCGCCTGGACCAGGTGCTCGACGACGCCCGGATCCACGCGGAGGCCGAGCGGATCCGCGCCGACGCCGCCCGGCCCGAGGTCTTCGCCGCGCTGCTCTGGAACCTCGTCACCGAACCCGGAGACGGGGTTGCAGGGGCGCTCGTGACGGCGCTCGGAGCCGAGGGGGCGCTCGCCTGCGCGTTCGAATCCGGGACGAGGACGGGATCCGGTGCCGATCCCGCGGAGGAGCTCCCGGCGAGCAGGGCGCTCCGCGAGGGGCGCAACCGGTGGGCAACGAGACTCGAGCCGGAGTTCCTGCTGTCCTCGCTGCAGGCGGCTGTGCGCTCGGAGACCGGACTGCTGCTCCCGGCGGACCCGGCTTGGCCGCCGATGCTCGGCGATCTCGGCGACCACGCACCGCTCGCGCTGTGGTTCCGCGGCGAGGCGGCGGCGCTCTCCGGCGCCGGCGTCGCGATCGTCGGAGCCAGGGCATCGTCCAGCTACGGCGAGCACGTCGCCACCGAGCTCGCCTCCGAGCTCGCGGGTGAAGGCTGGACCATCGTTTCCGGGGGCGCCTACGGGATCGACGGGACCGCGCACCGCGCGGCCCTGCGTGCCGGCGGCATCACGATCGCCGTGCTCGCCGGCGGCATCGATCGTGCGTATCCCGCCGGGCATGCGCAACTGTTCGACCGGATCGCCGCCTCCGGGGCGCTCGTGAGCGAGGTCGCCTGCGGCGGGGCGCCCACGCGGTGGCGTTTCCTGGAGCGGAACAGGATCATCGGCGCGCTGGCCGGCGCGACGGTCGTGGTCGAGGCGGGGTGGCGCAGCGGATCCCTGAACACCGCCGGCCATGCTGCGGCGCTCGGGCGGCCGCTCGGAGCGGTGCCGGGGCCGGTCACCTCCGCGGCCTCCGCCGGGTGCCACCGGCTGCTGCGGGAGTACGACGCGCGCTGCGTGACCTCCGCCGCGGACGTCCGCGAGCTGCTCGGAGGCGCGGCCGCGCCGGCATCCGACCAGGGATCCGGGCCGGGCGAGGATCCGGACATGATCCGCCTCGCCGATGCCCTCAGCAACCGGGTCGCGCGCACGGGCGACGACCTCGCGCGGCGCAGCGGGCTGGGCCTCGATCGGGTGGAGGCGCTCCTCGGGATCCTCGAACTCGACGGCAGCGCTGTCCGGACGGCGGCGGGCTGGCGCAGCGTGGAGCGGTGAGGAGGCGGCGAGGAGGCTGCGAGGGAGCGGTGGGGAGGGGCGCGCAGGCGGAGACCGGCGATCGGCGGCAGCGTCCGCAGCGGCGTTCACGGCGCGATCCGCGCGTGCTCCCGGCGCAGACCGGACCGCAGGCGCATGCTGGAGCCATGCGCGTATCCGAGGCCGCCGCGGCGTTCACGGTGCACCTCTCCCGGGTGCGCCGGCTGTCGCCGGCCACCGTGCGCGCCTATCGTTCCGATCTCGCCGATCTCGCCCGGTCGAGCGCGGACCCCGAGGTCACCGAGGTCGATCTGGAAGTGCTCCGGGACTGGTTGTGGCGGGCGACGCAGCGCGGGGACGCGCGGTCGACTCTGGCCCGCAGGACGGCCGCGGTGCGATCGTTCTTCGCCTGGGCCACCGAGACCGCCCTCGTGCCGAGCGACCCGAGCCTGCGCCTGATCGCGCCGAAGCGCGGCCGCACGCTGCCCGCGGTCGCCTCGGCCGATGCCATGCGGGTGCTGCTGGACGAAGCCCGCGATGCGGCGCTGGACGGCGATCCGGTCCGGCTCCGCGACAGTGCCGTCCTGGAACTGCTGTACGGATCCGGAATGCGCGTCTCCGAGCTGTGCGGGCTCGCCGTCGACGACGTCGATCTGGAACGCGGCACGGCGCGCGTGCTCGGCAAGGGCGGCAAGGAGCGCGTCGTCCCGTTCGGCGCCCCCGCCAGGGACGCGATCGCCGCCTACCTGCGCCGCGCCCGCCCCGTTCTGGTGGCGCGGGCCGAACGCCCGGGTCCGGCGCTCTTCCGCGGTTCGCGTGGCGGACAGCTGGGGACGCGCGCGGTGTACGAGCTCGTGGCTCGCGTTCTCGCCCCGGTGATCGGCGCCGAGACCGTCGGTCCGCACGCGCTGCGGCACTCCGCAGCCACCCACCTCCTCGACGGCGGGGCGGACCTGCGGGCCGTGCAGGAGATCCTCGGCCACGCGAGCCTCGGCACCACTCAGATCTACACGCACGTCTCGGCCGAGCGGCTCACGGCGACCTACCGTCTGGCGCACCCCCGAGCCTGAGCCCGACCCCCGCGACGAGCCCGGCCCTGCACACCGGCTCCTGCCCGGATCAGCACCCGCCGGATCCGCACGGGAGCAGCACCGCGCGTTCCACTCCGCCGAAGAGCAGCATCGGGTTGATGTACGCGCCGTTCCAGCGCACCCCCACGTGCACGGCGCCGGGCGGTGCATGCCCGCCGCTCGCGGGCGATCCCACGGTCTGGCCGCGATGGACTGCGGTTCCCGGTGCGAGCTCCGTGTTCACGGGCTCCAAGGTCGTGACCAGCCCGTTGCCGTGATCGATGGTGAGCAGCGGGCGATCCACGACCGTGCCCGCGAACGCGATGACGCCATCGGCAGGGGAGCGCACCTCCGCGGAGGCGGCGATGTCGATGCCGCGATGCCCCGGCCCGTACGCGTGCGCGGGAGCGCGCCACGGCACGACCACCGTGCGCGGGCCGTCGGACGGCCAGGCCCACCCGCCGTCGGGCAGCCCGGGCGGCGCCGTGGCGGCCCCGGCGCTGCCCGCCCCGGCGACCGAGAGCACGACCAGCCAGATGACCGCCAGCACGGCGGTCGCGATCGGGGTGCGACGTGCTGCGCGCGGAGAGTGGATGGAGCCCATGTCCCGATCCTGGGCGCCGGGTCGGCTCGTGTGCGGGGCGTCGACGCAATCGGTGCGGGATCCGCGGCCGCGCCGGACTGTGCGGAGCGGAGGCGGATCCGGCACTTTCGGCCTGATATGCTTGCAGGGCATCCCGTGTGACGGGGTGACTACGCGTGCCCACAGCGTTCAACGTGGCGAACACTCCACAGGTCCTTCGGAAGAGGGCGGAGTGCGCGCCGGGCACCAGGATCGCCGATCGCCCGATCGGCAGCTCAACCTCAACCCCAAGGAGTACGACCATGGCCGTCGTCACCATCCGCCAGCTGCTCGACAGCGGCGTTCACTTCGGACACCAGACCCGCCGGTGGAACCCGAAGGTGAAGCGCTTCATCCTCACCGAGCGCAGCGGTATCCACATCATCGACCTGCAGCAGTCGCTGGGCTACATCGACAAGGCGTACGACTTCGTCAAGGAGACCGTCGCGCACGGCGGCACCATCCTGTTCGTCGGCACCAAGAAGCAGGCGCAGGAGATCCTCGCCGAGCAGGCGACCCGTGTCGGCCAGCCCTACGTGAACCAGCGCTGGCTCGGTGGCCTCCTCACCAACTTCACCACCATCGCGAAGCGACTGGCCCGCATGAAGGAGCTCGAGGAGCTCGACTACGAGAACCCGGCCGCCTCGGGCTTCACCAAGAAGGAGCTCTGCTCAAGAAGCGCGAGCTGGACAAGCTGCACAAGTCGCTCGGCGGCATCCGCAACCTGACCAAGACGCCGTCCGCTCTCTGGGTCGTCGACGCCAAGCGCGAGCACCTCGCCATCGACGAGGCCAAGAAGCTCGGCATCCCGGTGATCGGCATCCTCGACACCAACGCGGACCCGGATGACTTCCAGTACCCGATCCCCGGCAACGACGACGCGATCCGTTCCGTCTCCCTGCTGACCCGCATCATCGCCGACGCCGCCGCCGAGGGCCTGCAGCAGAAGCACAACCCGGAGTCGGGCGAGGCCGAGCCGCTCGCCGAGTGGGAGCAGGAGCTGCTCGAGACGCCGGCCGCTGAGGTCGTCGAGGTCGAGGCTCCGGCGGAGGAGACCATCGCTGCGACCGAGTCGGCCGCCGACGAGGCCGGCGAGGCCGCGCACGACGAGGCGATCGCCGCCGCCGCCGGCGAGGAGACCGCCGAGGTCGCCGCCGCCGAGGCAGCCGACTCGAAGTAAGCACACCCCCTTCAGATACGAACCAAGGAGCCACCACACATGGCCAACTTCACCATCGCCGACATCAAGGCGCTGCGTGAGCAGCTCGGCACGGGAATGGTCGACACCAAGAAGGCGCTCGAGGAGGCCGACGGCGACGTCGAGAAGGCCGTCGAGATCCTGCGCCTGAAGGGTGCGAAGGGCAACGCCAAGCGCGCTGACCGTTCCACCAGCGAGGGCCTGGTCGTCGCCCGCGAGGCCGACGGCGCCGTGACGCTCGTCGAGCTCGCCTGCGAGACCGACTTCGTCGCCAAGAACGAGCGTTTCATCGCTCTGGCCGAGAAGGTCGCCGACGCGGTCGCCGCGGTCAAGGCGAACTCCGTCGAGGAGGGCCTGAAGGCCGATGTGGACGGTCAGACCGTCGAGCAGCTGATCTCCGACGAGGCCGCGATCATCGGCGAGAAGGTCGAGCTGCGTCGCGTCGTGACCATCTCGGGCGACAACACCGAGGTGTACCTGCACCGCACCAGCAAGGACCTGCCGCCGCAGATCGGCGTCGTCGTCGCCTACACCGGTGACGACGCGGAGACCGCGCGCAGCATCGCGCAGCACATCTCGTTCGCGAACCCCTCCTACCTCTCCCGTGAGGACGTCCCGACCGCGGACGTGGAGAAGGAGCGCGAGCTCGTCACCGAGATCTCTCGCAACGAGGGCAAGCCGGAGGCCGCCCTGCCGAAGATCGTCGAGGGTCGCGTGACCGCGTTCTTCAAGCAGGTCGCCCTGCTCGAGCAGGACTACGCCAAGGACAACAAGCTGTCCGTGGGCCAGGTCGCGAAGGACGCCGGTCTCACCGTGACCGGCTTCGCGCGCTTCAAGGTCGGCGCGTAACAGCATCGAAGGGGTTCGGATCCGCCAGGATCCGGGCCCCTTCGTCATGCCCCCAGTCTTCTGCCGTGCCGAGCACGGTACGTTGCCTGAGTTCTTTCCGTGCTCCGCACGGTAACTTGTTCACGGATGAGAGGAAGCACTCCATGACCGAACGACAGGGTCGACGTCGCGTCGTCCTCAAGCTCTCCGGAGAGGCCTTCGGCGGCGGCCAGCTCGGGGTCAACCCCGACATCGTCAGCCAGATCGCCCGCGAGATCGCCGCAGCCACAGACCGGGTGGAGATCGCCGTCGTGGTCGGCGGCGGCAACTTCTTCCGCGGCGCGGAGCTCAGCCAGCGCGGCATGGACCGGTCCCGCGCCGACTACATGGGCATGCTCGGCACCGTCATGAACGCGCTCGCGCTGCAGGACTTCCTCGAGCAGGCGGGAGCGTCGCCGCGCGTGCAGTCCGCGATCGCGATGACCCAGGTCGCCGAGCCGTACCTGCCGCTGCGCGCGGAGCGGCACATGGAGAAGAGCCGGGTCGTGATCTTCGGTGCCGGTGCCGGCCTGCCCTACTTCTCGACCGACACCGTCGCCGCGCAGCGGGCGCTGGAGATCGGCGCCGACGAGGTGCTCGTCGCCAAGAACGGCGTCGACGCGATCTACACCGCGGACCCCAAGAAGGACGCGTCGGCGGAGCGCATCGAGGAGATCACGTTCCAGGACGCCCTGGTGCGCGGACTCAAGGTCGTCGACTCGACCGCGTTCAGCCTCTGCATGGACAACGGCATGGACATGCGCGTGTTCGGGATGGAGCCCGCGGGCAACATCACCCGGGCGCTGCTCGGCGAGGCGATCGGCACGCGCGTCATCGCCTGACCCGCTCGGATCCCCGGTCTGCGCCGCAGGGCGCCGGCCGGGGATTCGTGCGGCGCCCCCGATAGACTTGAGATGAAACCCTGACGATAGGAGTCACCGTGATCGCGGATGTCCTCGCCGACACCACCTCCCGCATGCAGCGCGCCGTCGAGGCCGCCAAGGAGGACTTCAGCACGGTGCGCACCGGCCGTGCGAACCCGCAGATGTTCCAGAAGGTCCTGGTCGACTACTACGGCACTCCCACGCCGCTCGCGCAGCTCGCCTCGCTGGCGAACCCCGAGGCGCGCAGCATGCTCGTCACGCCCTACGACAAGTCCGCGCTGAAGGCCATCGAGCAGGCGATCCGCGACATGCCGAACCTCGGGGCGAACCCGTCCAACGACGGCAACCTCATCCGCGTCACGATGCCGGAGCTCACCGCGGACCGCCGCAAGGAGTACGTCAAGCTCGTGAAGTCGAAGGGCGAGGACGCCAAGGTCCACGTCCGCGGCATCCGTCGCAAGGCGAAGGACGAGCTGGACGCGCTCAAGAGCGAGCTCGGCGAAGACGAGATCGCCCGCGGCGAGAAGGAACTCGATGCCCTCACGCGCCAGCACGTCGACCTGATCGACGAGGCTGTGAAGCGCAAAGAGGCCGAGCTCCTCGAGGTCTGAGGCGCCGTATGACCAGCCCATCCGGGGACGACGACGCGCAGATCCCCCCGCGTCCGCCCCTGCCGCCGCGCAGCGGCGAAAACCTGCCCCCGCGCAGCGGCGAAAACCTACCCCAGCGCAGCGGCGAAAACCTACCCCAGCGCAGCGGCGAAAACTTACAGGCGCAGTGGCAGGCGAAGAAGGCGGAGATCGAGACGCACGTCTCGCATGCCCGTGATCAGATCGACCAGGCGAACGAGCGGATCAAGGAGCGCACCGGGCGGGACCTGGTGCTCGCGACCCTCGTCGGCGTGCTGATCGGCGCGGTGATCGTCTCCTCGCTGCTGCTGGTGAAGTGGTCGTTCGTGATCATCGGTCTGGCCATCGTGCTGCTGGCGATCTGGGAGCTCGTCCTCGCGCTGCGCGCGGGCGGTCGGAAGGTCGACCTGTGGCCGCAGCTCGTGGTCGGTGCCGCGCTGGCGGCGGGAGGCTACTTCGCCGACCCCTGGCTGAGCTGGGTGATGCTGTTCGTCGCGGTCTTCGCCGTCGTCGTCTGGCGGCTGATCGGCCAGATGCTCGCACGCGACGGGCGCACCTACGGCGACGTCCTCACCGACGTCCTCGCCGGAGGGTTCATCCAGGTCTACGTGCCGTTCCTCGGTGCGATCACCCTGATGCTGCTGCACCAGCCGCGCGGGGAGTGGTGGGTCCTGGGATTCATCGTGGTGGTCGTCGTGGCGGACACCGCCGCATACGCGTCCGGGTTGCTCTTCGGTCGTGGCGGACGTCATCCCATGGCGCCGCGGATCAGCCCGAAGAAGACGTGGGAGGGCTTCGCCGGCGCCGTGGTGGCGTCGCTCGCGGCCGGAGCCCTGATCGGCTACTTCATGCTGGGCATCCCGTGGTGGGCCGGCCTCATCTTCGGGGCGGCGCTGGTCGGCTCCGCGACGCTCGGCGATCTGGGGGAGTCGATCCTGAAGCGCGACCTCGGCATCAAGGACATGAGTTCCTGGCTCCCCGGCCACGGCGGACTGCTGGACAGGCTGGACAGCATCCTGCCCTCGGCCGTGGTCGCCCTCGCCCTGTTCCACCTCCTCACACCCCTGGCGGCAGCAGCATGACGAACCCCGCGCACGACGAGACAGTTCCCTCCGCCAGCTTCCCGGTGCTCGGCCGTCGCGAGAAGGGCTACCAGCGCGCGGCCGTCGACGCCTTCCTGGGCCGTGCACGGCGCGCGTTCGAGGACGAGGCCGAAGGGATCGATGCTGCGGACATCCGGGCGGCATCGTTCCCCCTGGTGCGCGGTGGGTACCAGATCGCCGCGGTCGACGCGGCCCTCGCCCGCGTCGAGGAGGCCTTCGCACTGCGTGAGCGGGCGAATGCCGTCGCCGCACGCGGCGCCTCGGTCTGGGTCGGCCAGGCCCGCACGGATGCTCAGGTGATCCTCGAGCACCTCAGCCGGCCGCAGGGGCACCGGTTCGCGCGGACGGGCCTGCTGACGTTCGGCTATCGGGTCGACGAGGTCGATCACGTCGCGAAGCGGATCGTGCGGTTCCTCCGCGACGGGGATGCGCTCAGCGCCGAGCAGGTGCGCCAGACCGCGTTCCGGATGCAGCGTCGCGGGTACCGGGAGGAGCAGGTCGACGCGCTGCTGGACGCGACCATCGACGTGCTCCTTGCGATCCGTTGAGCGATTCTCATGGTGAATTCAGGTTCGCCTGGCTAAACTCGGAGCCATTGTGACTCCCGATAACGATTTGGTTTCGGCGCGCACCCGAAGCGCCGCTCAGAAGGATTCCGGTTCGAGCTTCCGTCTCGGCACGGTGCTGCACCCGCGACGCCGGGCGCTGGCGGCCGTCCTGGCGGGGCTCGCAGTCGTCGGCTTCTCCGCCGCGATCGTCGCGCCCGTCGGCGCCGCCATGTCCGGCGCGGTGCCCTCCGCAGCCGCGGCGACGACCACGTACTCGCTCGCCACCCGCGATGCGCAGAACATCACGGTCTCCGTGCACGGGGTCACACCGACGCCGCAGACGCGTGACGTCTTCGAGGTCTACGTCAAGCCCCAACCGGCCCCTGCTCCGCCCGCTCCGGAACCCGCGTCCTCCGACTCGTCGTCGAGCGGCGACTCGGGCAACGCCCCGCTGTTCTACAGCGGCGGCGGCGCCCCGGCCGAATGGATGGCGGCGGCGGGCATCGCGGCGAGCGACTGGGGCTACGTCGACTACATCGTCAGCCGCGAGAGCGGCTGGAACCCGAATGCCACCAACAGCGGATCCGGTGCGTGCGGCCTGGTGCAGGCGCTGCCGTGCAGCAAGGTGCCCGGCAACGGGTACGACCCGGTCGACAACCTGCGCTGGGGCAACGGCTACGCCGTGGGCCGGTACGGGAGCTGGGCCGCGGCCCAGGCGTTCTGGTCCGCCAACAACTGGTGGTGAGCAGCGCTCACCCATGCCACGCTCGCATCGACGACGTCCGGAGCGCCCGCCGGAGGACGGCCTGGATCGCCTCCTAGCGGGATGGAAGCGCACCGAGGTGCGCGGCGGCACGGAGTGGTACGTGCAACCCCTGACGGCCGCGCAGGCGCAGAAGGAATACCTGTGCCCGGGGTGCTCCGGGATGATCCCGGCCGGCACGTCGCACCTGGTCGTGTGGCGCGCCGACGGCGTGCTGGGCGATGCGGCCGACCTCGCCGCTCGACGGCACTGGCACAACGGGTGCTGGAGGAGGAACTGACGTGGAGATCCGCGGACCCCGTGAACTTCCCGCCCGGCGCGAGGAGATCGAGCTCCGCACCGGCGACGGATTGCGACTGGTCGGCGAACTCGCGCTGCCCGCGAAGACGGATCCGGTCGCGACGCTGGTGACGCTGCACCCGCTGCCCACCGCGGGCGGCTTCATGGACTCGCACATCCTGCGCAAGGCGGCGGCCCGCCTTCCCGCGCTTGCGGATCTCGCGGTGCTGCGGTTCAACACGCGAGGCACGACCTCGCCGCGCGGAACCAGCGAAGGAGCGTTCGACGGCGGCATGGCCGAGCAGTTCGATGTGGCCGCGGCCATGGATTTCGTCCGCGAGCGCGGGCTGCCCCGTCCGTGGCTCGTGGGATGGTCGTTCGGGACCGAACTCGCCCTCAAGTACGGGCGCGAGCACGACGTCGATGGCGTGATCCTGCTCTCCCCGCCGCTGCACCGTGCGACGCCGGAGGAGGTCGCCGCGTGGGCGCAGGACGACCGCCGCGTCGTCGTCCTGGTGCCCGAGCTCGACGACTATCTGCGCCCCGTCGAGGCGGTCGCGCGCTTCGCCGCGATTCCGCACGCGCAGCTCATCGCCGTGGACGGCGGCAGGCACCTCTGGGTGGGGGAGAGCCAGACCCGCCGCGTGCTCGATGAGATCGTCGCCGCGGTCAACCCCGCGGCCCTTCCGCTGCCGCGGGAATGGCCCGCGGACCGACGTCCGGTCCGCGGCTAGCGCTCGTTCATCCGGGGGATCAGCACCTGACGGTAGATGATCAGGATGCTCGCGGCGACCGGGATCGCGATGAGCGCGCCCAGCAGGCCCAGGAGCGCGCCGCCGGAGAGAGCCGCGATCACGACCACGGCACCGGGGACGGACACCGCGCGGTTCATCACCCTCGGCGAGATGAGGTACGCCTCGATCTGCATGTACACGAGGTAGTAGATCGCGGCGATCAGGGCCGTGAGCGGAGAGCCGAGCCCCAGGCAGACCAGCACGATGATCGTGGAGCCGGTGAGAGTTCCGACCAGCGGAATCAGCGAGAAGAAGAACGCGATGACGGCGAGCACGATCGCGAACGGTGCCTGGATGATCGACAGGAAGATCATGCTGAGCAGGCCGTTGATCACGCCCATGGTGACCTGCCCCATGACGTAGTAGCCGACCGAGGCGGTGATCTGCTCGGCGAGGTCGATGAAGCGGTCGCGCTTGGAGGCGGGGACCACCTGGTAGACAGCCCCCTTGAGGGACGGGATCGCCGCCGTGAAGTAGATCGTCAGGATCAGGATGATGAAGGCTCCGCTGATCCCCGCGAACAGCGCCCCGCCCACGACGATGACGCCCTGGCCGATCGAGTTGCTGATGTCGCCGAGGTTCTTGTTCACCCAGTCGTTCACGTAGCTGAACACGGTGTCGACGTCGAGGTTGGGGAGCAGGTCCTCCAGCCAGTGCTTGAAGTCGGACATGGCGGTGCCGCTGTTCACGATCGAGGTGATCTGCTGCACCAGCAGTGAGATCTGGCTCACCAGGATGGGGATGATCATCAGGACGATGCCGACGAACAGCCCGAGCACGACGACGATCGTGATCAGGACGGCGGCCCAGCGGGGGAGCCTGCGGCGGGTGAGCCAGCTCACCATCGGGTCCAGGCCGAGACTCAGGAACAGTGCCGTGCCGACGTAGAGCAGGATCGTGGACAGCGACTGCAGACTCTGCAGCAGCAGGATCCCGAGACCCACGCCGAGCGTCGCCACCAGGGCGGTGCGGAACGGGTTGTGCAGCTTCATGACGCGGATCCTTCGTACTCGGCCCCCAGCGTAACCGGAGGAGCGCGCGGCGCCGGAGTGCATCGCCGTGCCGAGGATGCGGAGGCGGGCCAGCGCCCCCTCGTGGCATCCTTACAGGTCGTTTCGCTAGTCTGAAACGTCGAGCGGAGTTCCCGGGCGCCCTGCCCGCGGATCGCGGAGGAGACTTTTCGTGCGTTTTGTATGGGCCGTCCTGGCCTTCGTGCTGGCGGCCGGCCTGATCGGGACCGGGATCGCCCAGCGAACCATCTTCCTCGGTCCCAAGGACGTCTCGGCGGAGCTGACCGTGAAGGCGCCGCAGCACTACACCGTGATCGACTCCGCGGTGCTCCGCTCCCACCCGGGAGAGCAGACGCTCGTGGCGCACGGCGCCGGCACGATCTTCGTGGCGCAGGCGCGCACCGCCGACCTCGACGCATGGCTGTCCGACGTCAGCTACAACCGCATCACGCTCGCCAAGGACGGCACCACCCAGGCGAAGGTCGTCGAACCGAAGACCGCGAAGGACGGCGCCAAGGCGCAGAACCGCAATCCCGCCGGCTCCGACCTGTGGCTGGACAGCTTCACCGACAAGAACGCACTCATCGACCGGATGCAGGTCCCCGAGGGCGTCAGCGTGCTGGTCGCCTCCGACGGCAAGTCCGACGCGCCGCGCGACGTGGCGGTCAAGTGGCCGCTCGACACCGCGACACCCTGGGCGGGGCCGCTCATCGTGTCCGGCGGCGCCTTCCTGCTGCTCGGCCTGATCCTGTACGTGCTCGCGATCCGGCACTCCCGCCGCGGCCGCGGACCGCGCCGGAAGGCTCCGCCGCCCCTGCCCATGACCGAGCCGATCACGGTGGCCGACCGGGCGGAGATCGAGGGCGCTCCCGCCGAGGCTCCGCAAGAGCCGGCGGACGCCCAGCCCGCCGGATCGGAGCAACCCGCCGCGCAGGACGATACGAGGAGCGAGCGCCGGGCCGTCGCTCTGCGCCGCCGCCGCGCGGCCCTGTTGCTCCCGGTCGTCGGGGTGACCGCCGCGCTGCTGACCGGCTGCACCCCCGATGCCTGGCCGCACCCTGCCATGACCGCGAGCCCGACTCCGACGACCACGCAGGCGGCGGAGCAGGGCCAGCAGGCGCCGGCGGTGACGGAGGCGCAGGCTTCGCGGATCCTGGAGAGCATCTCCGGAACGCTCGCCGATGCCGACAAGAAGCTCGATGCCACCCTCGCGGCCACGCGCCTGGAGGGGCCCGCCCTCGACGTGCGCAAGACCGCGTACGCGGTGCGCGGGAGTGTGGCCGACTTCGCACTGCCGGCGACGATCCCGGCCGACAAGATCAAGATCCTCGTGCCGCAGGCCTATGACTCGTGGCCGCGCACCGTCCTGATGCTCGTCGAGCACGGTTCCGACCAGAAGGTCGCGCCGCTGATCATGACGATGACGCAGTCGGACCCGTGGACCAACTACAAGATCTCCTACGTCGCCGAGATGCAGGCGGCCGCGAAGCTCCCCGACATGGCACCCGCCTGGCTCGGCGCGAAGCTCACCCCGCCGGATTCGCCGTTCCTCGCGATCGAGCCGAAGCAGCTCGCCGCGCACTTCGCCGACGTGATCGACAAGGGCGACAAGAGCCAGTTCTACGACGAGTTCGACAAGACGGCCCTCGACTTCGTCAAGTCGGTGCAGGACAGCCGTGCCGCCGTGCAGCAGGCGCTCAAGGACGCGAACGCCGACACGACGTCGAGCCTGGCCTTCTCCGCCGGCGCTGGCACCGCCGCGCCGGTGTCGATGTCGACGATCGACAGCGGGGCGATCGTGTCGGTGACCGTGGACGACTCGCAGACCATCAAGCCGACGTCCGCGGATGCGGTCATCAAGCTCGACAAGAACCCCTCGGCGAAGGCGCTCACCGGCGTCGACCAGTCGGCCACCGGATTCGTGTCGATGTACGGCGTGCAGCTCTTCTTCTCGGTGCCCGTGCAGGGCTCGAACGGGAAGGTGACGCTGCTCGCCGCGTCCCAGCAGCTTCAGAGCGTTACGGAGATCAAGTGACCGAGATGTCCGCCGCCGCCCTCCGCGGCGCCGTCGACCTGTCCTCCCTGCGCAACCGCCCGGCCGCCCCGGCCGCGGATGCGCCCGTCCCGGACGGTCCGGCGACCCCGCTCGTCGTGGACGTCACCGATGCCACGTTCGGGCAGATCCTCGAGCTGTCCCAGAGCGTCCCGGTCGTGGTGGACCTGTGGGCGGAGTGGTGTGGGCCGTGCAAGCAGCTCAGCCCGGTGCTCGAGAAGGTCGTGACCGAACTCGCCGGACGGATCGTGCTGGCGAAGGTCGATGTCGACGCGAATCCTCAGCTCGCGCAGGGCTTCCGGGCGCAGTCGATCCCGATGGTCGTGGCGCTGGTCGCCGGCCAGCCGGTGCCGCTGTTCACCGGGGCCGTCCCCGAGGTGCAGGTGCGCGAGGTCTTCGCGCAGCTTCTGGAGCTCGCCGCGCAGCAGGGCGTGACCGGCAGCGTTCCCGTCGGCGATCAGGACGAGATCCCCCAAGAGCCCGTCGAGCAGCCGCTGCCGCCGCTGCACCAGGCCGCGTTCGACGCGATCGAGGCGGGCGACTACGCCGCCGCCATCACCGCGTATGAGCAGGCGCTCGCCGAG
The DNA here is from genome assembly GCA_963791605.1 of uncultured Actinomycetota bacterium. GTDB lineage: Bacteria > Actinomycetota > Actinomycetes > Actinomycetales > Microbacteriaceae > Microbacterium. The sequence continues at coordinate 152,327 of CAWBTB010000013.1, forward strand.
AACCCGCGCGATGCGGAGGCACTGGCCGGGCTCGGTCAGGTGCGCCTGCTGCATCGCACTCAGGGTCTCGACCTGAACGCGGTCCGCGCCACGGCCGCGGCGGCGCCCGCCGACGTGGACGCGCAGTTCGCGGTGGCCGACCTGGACGTCGCCGGCGGTCACGTCGGCGACGCCTTCGACCGTCTCCTCGAGCTGTTCTCCGCGGTCGACCCCGATCAGCAGGGCCGGGTGAGGGAGCGTCTGGTGGAGCTGTTCGGGCTCGTCGGCGATGCGGACGCCCGCGTGCTGTCCGCGCGCAAGCGTCTCGCGACGCTGCTGTTCTGAGGGTCCTCAGGAGCCGGGCAGGTTCCTGATCCAGCGCTCGGTCTCCCGCGGGTGACGGAGCCGGATGAGCATCGGATGCGGCCGGCACCGGAATAGCACTTCGGGACATGCGGTTCAATGGTGGTGTGAGCGAACCCATCTCGATCGACATCTGGTCCGACGTCGCGTGCCCGTGGTGCTACATCGGCAAGCGCAATCTCGAGGCGGGGCTGGCGGCCACCGCCGAGGACGAGGACGCGCCGCAGGTAGCGATCACGTTCCACTCGTTCGAGCTCTCCCCGGACACGCCGGTCGACTTCGAGGGCGACGAGGCGGATTTCCTGATGGGGCACAAGGGCATGCCGCGCGCGCAGGTGGAGCAGATGCTGGACCGGGTGACGGGGATCGCCAAGGCGGCGGGGCTCGATTACCGCTTCGACCTGCTGCAGCACACCAACACGGTCAAGGCGCACGAGCTGCTGCACCACGCGAAGGCCCAGGGGCGTCAGCACGACATGGAGGAGCGGCTCATGTCCGCGTACTTCACCGAGGGCCGCCACGTCGGGCGGATCGACGACCTCGCGGATCTCGCCGAGGAGGCCGGTCTGGATCGCGCGGCCGCGCACGAGGCGCTGACCAGCGGACGTCATCTGGACGACGTGCGGCAGGATCAGGCCCAGGCGCAGGCCTACGGCATCCAGGGCGTGCCGTTCTTCGTCATCGACGGGCAATACGGCGTGAGCGGCGCTCAGCCCCCGGAGGCGTTCGCGAACGTGCTCCGCGAACTGTGGGCGAAGCGCGCCGAGAGCGCCGAGAGCGCCGAGAGCGCCGAGGCCGCCGAGGTTGCCGAGGTCGCCGAGGGCTGATCGCTCCCGCCCGCTCCCGCCTGTTCCACGGTCAGGGTGGCGCGGGGGAGATCGGGCATACGCGTGCCGGCTCAGTCGAGGAGGTTCTCGATCGCCGAGACGACCTCGGGCGCGTCGGGGACCTGCTTCGGGCGGAACCGGCGCACGGATCCGTCCGGCGCGACGAGGAACTTCTCGAAATTCCACTCCACGCGGCCGGCCTTGCCGTGCCCGTCCGGGGTCTCCTTGAGCGCCTTGTAGAGGTCGGACGCGCCCCGCCCGTTGACCTTGACCTTGTCGTTGATCGGGAACGAGATCCCGTACGTGGTGGAGCAGAACTCGAGGATCTCGTCCAGGGATCCCGGCTCCTGGCCGAAGAACTGGTTGCACGGGAAGCCGACCACGGTGAGGCCGCGCTCCCCGAACCGGCGCTGCAGCTCCTCGAGCTGGGCGTACTGCGGCGTGAGCCCGCACTTCGACGCGACGTTGACGACGAGGACCGGTCCGGTCCCGTAATCGTCCAGCGTGCGCGTGCCCCCTTCGGCGTCGGTGAACGGGATCTGGCGCAGGGGGGTGTCGGACATGTCCACAAGCCTAGGCGGGGCGGGCGTCGCCGGCTCGGGATCTGGGACAATGGATGCGATGACTCTCGCCCCCGCCTCCGTCCGCCCGCTGCAGATCGGCGCGCTCCGCATCGACGTCCCCGTCGTGCTCGCGCCGATGGCGGGGATCACCAACACCGCGTTCCGCCGGCTCTGCCGGGAGTACGGCGCCGGGCTGTACGTCAGCGAGATGATCACGTCGCGCGCCCTCGTGGAGCGCAACGCGGTCACGATGCGCCTGATCCGGCATCACGAGAGCGAGACTCCGCGCTCGATCCAGCTCTACGGCGTGGATCCCGCCACGATCGCCGAGGCCGTGCGCATCATCGTCGCCGAGGATCACGCCGACCACATCGACCTGAACTTCGGCTGCCCGGTGCCCAAGGTCACCCGCAAGGGCGGCGGGGCGGCGCTGCCCTGGAAGATCGGGCTGTTCTCCGAGATCGTCGAGCGCGCGGTCCAGGCGGCGGGCGACGTGCCGCTCACCGTCAAGATGCGCAAGGGCATCAGCAAGGACCACCTCACCTTCCTCGACGCGGGGCGTGCCGCCGAGGATGCGGGTGCGGCCGCGGTGGCGCTGCACGCGCGCACCTCGGCGGAGTACTACTCCGGTCACGCGGACTGGTCCGCGATCGGCGAGCTCAAGCAGGCGGTCACCTCGATCCCCGTGCTCGGCAACGGCGACATCTGGTCGGCCGACGACGCCGTGCGGATGATGGCGGAGACCGGCTGCGACGGCGTCGTGGTCGGGCGGGGCTGCCTGGGCCGGCCGTGGCTGTTCGGCGAACTCGCCGCCGCCTTCGGCTCTTCGACGGGCTCAGTCCCTACGACGGGCTCAGTCCCTTCCACAGGCTCAGGGAGCGTCGATGCCACGCTCGGTTTCGTGTCCGCCGCGTTCCGCCGGCACGCCGAACTGCTCGTCGAGTTCTTCGAGGACGAGGATCGCGGCTGCAAGGACATCCGCAAGCACGTCGCGTGGTACTTCAAGGGCTATCCGGTCGGCGGGGAGACGCGGGCGGCGCTCGCCCGGGTCTCGACCCTGCAGGAGATCGACGACCTGCTCGGCACGCTCGGCGACGCTCCGTATCCCGGCGCCCCCGCCGAGGGGCAGCGCGGCCGGGCGGGAACGCCCAAGCGCACTGCGCTTCCCGACGGCTGGCTGGACTCCCGCGAGGTCGCCGCGGAGACCGGCGACATGATGCGCGGCGCCGAGGTCGAGAACAGTGGCGGCTGATCCGTCGACGGGCACAGGGACCGGCCCCGCTGTCCTGGTCGCCGCGGACGGCGCCGCGTTCGTCGACGGCTACGACGCGCACGACGCCGCCCGCTTCTTCGCCGAGACCCATCGCTCCGAGCGCGACGACTTCGCCCGCGACCGCGCGCGCGTGCTGCACTCGGCCGGGCTGCGCCGCCTCGCCGCGAAGACCCAGGTGCTGAGCCCGGCGAGCACCGCCGACTTCGCGCGCAACCGGCTCACGCACTCGCTCGAGGTGGCCCAGGTCGGGCGCGAACTGGCGGTCGCCCTCGGCGTCTCCGCGGACGTCGTCGACACCGCCTGCCTCAGCCACGACCTCGGCCACCCTCCGTTCGGCCACAACGGCGAGCGCGCGCTGAACGACTGGGCCGAGGACATCGGCGGTTTCGAGGGCAACGCGCAGTCGTTGCGGATCCTGACCCGGCTCGAGGCGAAGGTGCTCGACGACCGCGATCGCTCGGTCGGCCTCAACCTCACGCGCGCCACGCTCGACGCGACCTGCAAGTATCCGTGGACCGCGGACAGCCCGCTGCCCGACCCGGGCGGGCGGTTGAAGTTCGGCGTGTATCCCGACGACGAGGACGTGTTCCGCTGGATGCGCGAGGGCGCTCCAGGCCGGCTGCGCTGCATCGAAGCGGAGATCATGGACCTCTCCGACGACATCGCGTATTCGGTGCACGACTTCGAGGACGCGATCGTGAACGGCTACCTCGACGTCGCGCGCCTGGCGGACCCGGCCGAGCATCACGCGCTGGTCGGGCGGATCCAGCAGTGGGTCGGCTACGACTTCACGCGCGAGGATCTCGCCGATGCGCTGTACCGGCTCACGCGCCAGCCGATGTGGTTGAGCTCGTTCGACCGCTCCCGGCGCGACCTCGCGAAGCTGAAAAACCTGACCAGCGACATGATCGGCCGCTTCGCCCGGGCCGCGGTCTCGGCCACCCGGGAGGCGTACCCCGGGGAGCATCTGGCCCGCTACAGCGCGCACGTGGTCGTCCCGAAGGTCATCGAGGCCGAGATCGCCGTGCTCAAGGGCATCATGGGCCAGGCGATCGTCACGATCGACGCGCGCCGCGGCGTCTACAAGGAGCAGCGTCGCGTGCTGAAGCGGCTCGCCGACGCGCTCTGGTCCACCGACGCGTTGTGGACCGCGGGCGCCGACGTGCTCGAGCCCGCGTTCGCCGCGGACTTCCTCGCGGCGACGTCGGATCCCGAACGCGCCAGGGTCGTCGTGGATCAGGTCGCGAGTCTCACCGATCAGACCGCGGTGGACTGGCACAACCGGCTGGTCGGAGACATCGACCCCGCCGAAGTCGGGATCTGGTCGCCCCGGCACGCGCGTCCGCGCGCCGGACACGGTTCGCGGATCGATGCGTCCGGTGCAGAGAGCCGCGTACACTGATGCCGCGGATCCGGCAGGCCGACGTCGACGAGGTCAAGTCGCGCACCAACATCGCCGACATCGTGGGGGAGCGGGTCTCGCTCAAGTCCGCGGGCGTGGGGTCGATGAAGGGGCTGTGCCCGTTCCACGACGAGAAGAGCCCCAGCTTCCACGTGCGCCCGCAGGTCGGCTACTACCACTGCTTCGGCTGCGGGGCCTCCGGGGACGTCTACTCGTTCCTGCGCGAGATGGACCACGTCAGCTTCACCGAGGCCGTGGAGCGGCTTGCGGGTCGCGTCGGCTACCCGCTGCACTACGAGGACGGCGGCCCGGCGCCTGAGACGAGCGGCCGCGCCCGGCTGTACGCCGCGAACACCGCGGCGGCGGAGTTCTTCCGCGGCCAGCTGCTCAGCCTCGAGGCCGAGTCGGCCAGGTCCTTCCTCGGCCAGCGCGGCTTCGACGCGGGAGCCGCCGCGCACTTCGGCGTCGGCTACGCCCCGCGGGGCTGGGACGGCATGCTCAAAGCGCTGACCGCGCAGGGCTTCACCCGGGACGAGCTCACCGCCGCCGGGCTCGTCTCCGCCGGCCAGCGCGGCGTGTACGACCGGTTCCGGGGACGCGTGGTGTGGCCGATCCGCGACGTCACCGGCCAGACGATCGGCTTCGGCGCGCGCAAGCTGTACGACGACGATCAGGGGCCGAAGTACCTGAACACCCCGGAGACGCCGATCTACAAGAAGGCGCAGGTGCTCTACGGCCTCGACCTCGCCAAGCGCGACATCTCGCGGTCCGATCCCAAGCGGGTCGTCGTGGTCGAGGGCTACACCGACGTGATGGCGTGCCATCTGGCCGGCGTCACGACCGCGATCGCCACCTGCGGCACCGCGTTCGGCGCCGAGCACATCAAGCTGCTGCGCCGGGTGATGGGCGACGACTCCGCCGCCGGCGAGGTCGTGTTCACGTTCGACGGCGACGAGGCGGGGCAGAAGGCCGCGCTGCGCGCGTTCACCGAAGACGACCGCTTCAATGCGCAGACCTTCGTCGCCGTCGCGCCGGACGGGCTGGACCCGTGCGATCTGCGCCTGCAGCGCGGCGATCAGGCCGTGCGCAGTCTCATGTCGGCCAAGGTGCCGATGTTCGAGTTCGTGATCGATCGGAAGATCGGATCCTTCGACCTCGGCACGGCCGAGGGGCGGGTCGGGGCGCTGCGCGCGGCCGCGCCCATCATCGCGGAGATCCGGGATGCGCTGCTGCGCCCCGAATACGAGCGGATCCTCGCCCGCCGGCTCGGGATGGATCCGACGGATGTGCATGCCGAGGTCCGCCGCAACGAGCGCCTGCACCGGCACGGCGAGGCGCCTGCGCGCGCGCACCGGCCCGAGGAGGCCGCGCCGGACGTGTCCCCGGCCGCCGGCGTCAGCCTGCGCACGCTGCCCACCGGCGGCGACGGACCGCTCGAACGCGATGCGCTGATGGGTGCCCTGCAGTACGGGCACCAGCTCGACCAGGAGCTGCTGCAGCGGGCGGTGGATGCCCCGTTCACCGTGCCGGCGCTCGACGCCGTCCGCGAGTCCATCGCAAGGATCCCGGATCGGCTGCGGCCCGGCTGGGCGCTGCAGTCCGTCGACGCGGTGCGCGAGCCCTACCGCGCCCTGGCGGGCGAGCTGCTCATGGCGGCGTTCCCCGCTCGGGACGAGGAGGGGGCGAAGGCCTCCGCGACGGGGTTGTGCAAGCGTCTCATCCTGCGCGGGCTCGACCGGGAGAAGAACGAGCTGCTCGGCGCGCTGCAGCGCCTGCCCGCGGACTCCGACGGCGCGCGCGCGATCGCGCGACGGCTCGTCGAGATCGACGTCGAACGGCAGAAGTTCCTCGAGTCCTGACGCGGTGCCCGCCGGTTCAGGGCAGGATGGAAACCATGGCGCGCGCAACGGACGACGGATCGGTCGCGATCTCCTGCGAGGACATCGTGATCGACAGGATCGGGCATTCCGGGCCGACGCGGGCGATCGACGGGGTGACCTTCACGCTCCCGGCCGGTGAGCTGATGTGCATCGCCGGTGCGACCGGATCCGGGAAGTCGACTCTGGTGGGTGCGCTGGCCGGAGCAGCGGATCCGTCGATCCGGGTCGTCGGCGGGGCCGCGACCGTCTGCGGCGTCTCGGTGCGCCATCCGGGGCGACGCCTGCGCGAGCTCACCTATCGCGCCGGCTACCTGCCGCAGAATGCGGGGGCCGGGCTCACACCGCAGCTCACGGTGCAGGAGATCATCGCCGAGCCGATTCTGCAGCGCGAGCGGCGCGTGAACGTGAAGGCGCTGGCGATCCGCGTCGCGACCCTGCTGGACGAGCTGCACCTGCCGCTGGGACTCGCGTCCTCGTTCCCGTATGAGCTGAGCGCCGGCATGCGTCAGCGCGTCGCGATCGCGCGCGCCTTCGTGCTCGATCCGAAAGTGCTGATCGCCGACGAGCCCCTCGCGAATCTCGACCTCGAGGTGCGTCCCGTGGTGTTCGACGCGATCACCCGGCGTCGGAAGGAGAGCGGCATGGCCGCGCTCCTGGTGAGCAATGACGCCGCGTTCGCCCGCGAGCTGGCCGCCGAGACGCTGATGATCCGGGAGGGGACCGTCGTCGCCCGAGGCGCCGGCAACGACCTGCTCTGGACCCCGGGGGCGCAGCCCGGCCACTGAGCGTGTTGTCCGCCGCAACACGGCCTGCGGCGGAACGCGATCGTGGAGGAGACTGGAGTGACGTGCACGACGACGAGAAGGGACGTTTCATGGGACACGACAAGAACGATGAGCTCCGCGAGGCCCGCGAAGGGCAGGAGGAGCACCGCCAGGAGGTGCGCGACGACGTCTTCGATGAGACCGACGGCGGCGCCGACGACCTGGGTTCGCAGGACGAACGGCGCAAGGACGGCGAACGCCGCCGCTGACAGCCTCGGCACGGTTCCGGCGCGGTCGGAACGGGTGCAGGAGAGCCTGTCGGCCGCGTCCGGTCGGCGGGCTCTCCGGGGTCGGCATAGCATGGAGCGCGTGAAGCATGAAGCGGCGTTCTCGGACGCAGACAGGATCACACGATGAGCGCGTCGTACCGGCCGCAGAACATCGATGCGCCCCTGACCCGGCACACCACCTTCCTGGTGTGCACGATCGGCCCGTCCGCGGAGGCCGCGGACACGGCACGCGATGTCGTGTCCGGCATCGACGATCTGCTGAAGACGGTCGGATTCCGCAACGCCAGAGCGGCCCTCTCCTGCATCGTCGGCATCGGCAGCGATGCCTGGGCGCGCGTCATGCGCACCCCGCCGCCGGCGGAGCTGCACCCGTTCCGGACGGTCACGGGCGCTGCGCACACGGCGGTCAGCACCCCCGGCGACCTGCTGTTCCACATCCGCGCGGATCGTCAGGACTTGTGCTTCGAGTTGGAGCGGATCCTGCTCGACGCGCTCGGCTCGGCGGTCACCGTCGTCGACGAGGTGCACGGTTTCCGGTACATGGACTCGCGTGACCTGCTCGGCTTCGTGGACGGCACCGCGAACCCGGTCGGACAGGATCTGCCGGAGATGACGCTGGTCGGCGACGAGGATCCGAACGGCACGGGCGGCAGCTACGTGGTCGTGCAGAAGTACCTGCACAACCTGACCGCCTGGAACCGCCTCAGCACCGAGGCCCAGGAAGCGGTGATCGGGCGGCGCAAGGCCGACAACGTCGAGCTGCCCGACGCGACGGCCGGCCAGAAGTCGCACAAGACGCTCGCGACGATCGTCGACGCCGAGGGCGAGCACGACATCCTCCGCGACAACATGCCGTTCGGCAGTCCCGGGGCGGACGAGTTCGGCACCTACTTCATCGGGTACTCCCGGCGGCACTGGGTCATCGAGCGCATGATGAGCCGGATGTTCATCGGCGATCCTCCCGGACTGCACGACCGGATCCTCGACGTCTCCGAGGCGAAGACCGGCACGGCGTTCTTCGCCCCCTCGGCCGCAGCGCTCGGCGCTCTGGCCGACTCGGCCCGGGCATGACGACAACCGCGTTCTTCGCGCGGGATGCCAACCGCCTGGCGGTGTCCGCAGGCGTCGGCGTGATCGCCGGGGTGGTCGTCGGCGTCCTGCTGGGCCTGGATCGCGGAATCCTCGTGGGTCTGGTCGTCGCCGAGGGACTCTTCGTGGTGATCGGCTGGCTGCTGCTGTGGCCGATGGACTCCGCCGTCGCCGCCCGCACGTCGAGCGGCGACGGGAGGCATGCGCGCGTCGATGAACTCGCCGTCGTCGGGTTCGCGGTCGCCGGGCTGGTCAGCATCATCGTGCTGCTCGTGTTCGGCACCGGTCACGGCCGGGGTGCGAACTCGCTGCTGGCGTTCCTCGGCGCCTTCCTCGCGTGGGCGAGCCTGCACCTCATGTACGCGGCGCGCTATGCGCGCGTCTACTTCGCCGAGTCCGGCGGGATCGACTTCAACAACAGCCAGGCACCGGCGTTCCAGGAGTTCTTCTACTTCAGCTACAACCTGGGGATGACCTACCAGGTGTCGGACACCACGGTGTCGAGCAGGGCGATCCGCGCGGTCGTGCTGCGGCACACGCTCCTGTCGTACCTGTTCGGGACGGTCATCCTGGCGACGACCATCAATCTCGTCGTGTCCGCGATCTCGGGCTGAAGCCGGTACGGACGGGCGATCCTGAATGTCAGGCGATCCGCCGGTCCCTGCGCCGGCATGTATCACCGGCCGCATCCGGCGCTCTTCACCGTTGATCGCGGACCCCGTTCCGCGCCAGCGACCGGGAGGCAGCCATGCAGTTCTTCGAGCCCCAAGCGGACTACGCCGCTCGCAGCGGCGGGGACACGAGTCAGGAGATCCCCGTCTCCATCGCGCCGGACTCGCCGATGTGGCAGAGCAAGAGCCCCATCGTCGACGCGCTGGCCCAGGAGTACGTGGACCGGCAGACCCAGAGCGATCTGAAGCTGTTCGACGCCCTCGATGCGCTCGTCACGACGATGGCGACGCTCGTGCCGACCGACAACCAGGCCCCGCCGCAGATCGTCGGAAGCCTGCATCAGCCCGATGCGACGCCCGCCGCACGCGTGCAGATCAGCCTGCAGCTCACCGGTGCCTCCACGGCGCAGTCGGTGCTCGGCAGCACGATCACCGCCGACGACGGAAGCTTCGTGCTGCCGATCCCCGCGGATGCGCGGGCGACGGCGCCCACCGCCGATCTGGTGATCACCTCCGCCCTCGGCGTGCAGCGGATCTCCGGTGCGCTGACGCATCTGCAGCCGAGCGGGATCCTCCCGATCGTGACCCTGCCTCAGCCCGCCACGCCGCTGTCGCTGGCGACCATCGCCGCGCTGCAGAAGATCGCCGACGGCATCGGGGATCTCTCCGCCTCCGACCCGCAGAGCCATGCCGCGCCGTCGCTCGCGATCGGCGAGGACGAGTGCCAGGTGGTGTTCCGACGCGACTCGTCGAGCGACCGCTTCCCGTTCGGCGTCTTCTTCCGCCTCACCGACCCCATGCTGAGTCAGCCGAGCCTGCGCATGTGGTTCGCACAGCGGCCGGATGCCTCCCGCCTGACCTTCTACGGAGGCGCTTCGGCCGCCGCGCACCTCGCAGGAGGGATCGAGAACCTGCAGTTCCATCTCGCCGAGCGGGTGCCGGTCGACCGGCCCATCAGCATCGACGCCTTCCGCAGCGGCCTGGCCACCGAGACCGTGTTCGGGTCGGTCCCGCTGGCCGGATCGCTGTCGATCGGCTACGTCGTCACCCTGGCGCAGCGTTGGACGCCGCTCGGGCTCGCGCTCGGCGACCTGGTCTACTCGCTGCCGCTGGCTCCGGGCGAGCAGCAGCGCATCGCGATCATGGAGCGGACCGCATCCACCTCCGTCATCGAGAGCGAGCGCCTCGAGTCGAGCGAGTCGATGAGCTTCTCCGAGCAGGACGACACCTCCGCGACCGCCACGTTCGCGAGCGCGTTCCGCGAGGCGGCGTCGGGCGGATCCCATTACGACACGCACGCGGATTCGTTCTCGATCGCGGCCGCGGCGGGAGGCGGGGGAGTGTTCCCGTTCGGATGCGCTGCCGGCGGCATCGCCACGAGCTTCGGCAGCTCGAACACGAGCGGCGACACCAGCACCTGGATGAGCGGCGCGCGCGACAACACCTCGAGCGCGGCGCAGGCGACGCACTCGGCGGTGCATCGTCAGGCGGCTGCACGCCGATCCTCCTCCCGGACCTCGATGCGGCTCGCGACCGCGACCGAGTCGACCGAGATCGTGACCAAGGTGATCACGAATCACAACAAGACCCGCGCGCTGACCATGCAGTACTGGGAGGTGCAGCGGCTGTTCGACGTCGCCACGGCCTGCGAGGGCGTCACGCTGACCTGCCTGGTGCCGCTCGACGTGATCCGCTTCCTGCCGCCGTTCCAGCCGCCACGGCTGACCGACGCCCCCGCCACCCGGGACGACGTCCTGAACCGGTACGAGCGGCTGCTCGGACACACGGACATCCTGGCCCTCGTCGTCCCCGCCCGCTACCGACGCGGACTGTCGCTGATCACCGACTTCGCTGCCAACCCCACCACCTCGGTCGCGGACTCGACCGCTCCCGCGGAAGACATCCTGAATATCACGCTGCAGGGCACCTTCCTGGACTTCGACGACCTGTTCGTCACGGTCCTCGGCCAGCGCGGGATGCGGGTGGGCCCGTTCCCGCTCTCGGGTCCGGACTCGAGCTACACGCTGCCCACCGGCAAGGACGCGCTCGCCACCGAGGACGACCTGTTCGGGAGGCTGCGCGCCGCGCGCACGACCCTCGCGAACGCGAAGATCCGCAGCGCCCAGGTCGCGCTTCCTCCCTCGCTCGCCCGGCAGGACATCGTGGGGTTCGAGATCACCCGGCGCGCGCGCCGTCTCGACTACCACTTCGCGCCTCCCATGGTCGCCGACCTCGGCGCCGCGCAGCTCATCCTCGGTCCGCTCGGAGCCTTGGAGAGCGTGCTCGGCGGGGCCGTCGCGGCGCCGTCGAAGACGGGATCGTACGACGCGGACCGTCTCGAACGGGAGCTGGGAGGGCCGCGGGTGAACTCGTTCAGCGTGACGATCCCGGCATCCGGTGCGACGCCGCAGATCGCGGTGGCGTTCAGCTCGTTCGGCGGCTCGACCGCTCTCCCCGCGACGACCTACCCGGTGTCGGCGCGGACCATCCCGCCCGTGCTCTCGTTCGCCTCCGTGCTCGAGATCGAGAAGACCCTGCAGTGGGTCATGCGCAACACCATGACGTGCAGCGTCGCGGTGTTCGCGTCGCTGACCCCCGAAGAGCGCGCGGTCATGCTGGAACGCTACGAGATCACGCTGCCGCCGGACGACAAGGGCCAGCCGCGGCCGGCCGTTCCGCTGCTGAGCTGCATCACGAACAACGTGCTCGGATACTTCGGGAACTCCATGGTGCTCCCGTTCATGATCCCCGCGGAGATCACCGAGGCGACCACCGTGTGGGGCCCGCCGGACGACAACGGCACGAAGCACGTCATCAAGCCCGGGCTGACCACCGGGCAGATCCAGGACGCGCTCACGCGTTTCCACACCGACGGATTCTCTGGTCCGCGTTCGACGATCGCGCTGCCCACCAAGGGCGTCCTGGGCGAAGCGGTGCTCGGGCACTGCCCGTCGGCGGAGCGGGTGGATCTCACGCGCTTCTGGAACTGGCAGGACTCGCCGGGAGACGAGGCCACGGCCATCAGCCCGATCGGCATGCCGCAGAACTCGCTGACGGCGGGACTCACCGGTCCGAGCGCGCTGACCGGCATGAACCCGATGATCCAGAACTTCTCGATGTCGCCGGTCAGCGCCGACACCTCCCTCGCGGGCGCTCTCGTCAAGGCAGCCGAGGCCGAGAAGGGCTTCGACATCGGAGCCCTCACCAACGCCGGCAATCTCGCGACGTTGACCGGCAAGACGCTCGACACCGCCGAGTCCGCCCGCAAGGACGCGCTGTCTGCGGCGAAGGACCTCGCCGTCAAGGCGATGGAGACCTCGGCGTCGATCTACGGCGCGGACAAGAAGGACGCGTCGAAGACGGGCGGATCCGACGCGGCCGGCGGAAACGGCGCGGGAGCGGGCACCGGCGGCAACGGGGGCAATGGCGGCGGGAACGGTGGCGGCAACGGGGGGAACGGCGGCGGCGAGCAGCCTCCGCCTCCGCCGCCCGCACCCGTGCCGCCGTCGTCCTTCTCGGCCTATTTCGAGTTCGACAAGACCGTGCTGGACGACAACGCCAAGGCCGGTCAGATGGCAGCCCTCGACGCGATCATCGCGAAGGCCACGGCGGCGGGAGTCAGCGCGGCCGTGGTCCGGGGATACGCGTCGCCCGAAGGAGCGCCCGCGCACAACGTCGATCTCGGCCATCAGCGCGCCGACGCGGCGATCGGCTATCTGAACGGCAAGGGCGTCCCGGCGACCCGCGCGGAGGGTGGAGTGCTCCCCGGGGCGCCCGGGGACTACCCGCAACTGCGCCGCGCCGACATCGCCTTCCAGTACTGAGCATCCGGATCCGAGCGAAAGGCAGACCGATGACCACTCCAGCAGTCTCCGACGCGGCGGGCGACGCACTCGTCCTCGCCCTCACCGACGTCATCAAGGGGGCCAGCACTCCCGAGATCCAGCAGGCTCAGGCCCTGCTCCTGCGACGGCTCGCCGTGCAGGGCGATGTGATCCCGTCCCGCATCCCCGCCCCGCGCAACATCACGGAGATCGGCGGTTACTACAACCTGCTCACCGACCTCCAGGAGGTCGCGATGCGCAAGGACATGCTGGGCGCCGCCCTCGGGCTCGCCGGCGCCGACCGCATCGACGGCGTGCTCGGCGGGGGAACCGTTCCGCCGATGCGCCTCACGCAGATCGCGAACGACCGGATGCCCTCGCCCACCGGCGACGGCGTGCCGCTGTCGGTCGGAGTCCGCCAGGACCTGGCCGGCACCCTGCAGGCGGCCGTCGCGAACGTCCGCTCCTGGGGCGGCCATCTCCTGCTGTGGAGCCCTCCGGCCGCGCTGCCGACACCGTCCGGCGCCACCGGGCCCGCACCCGACCCGCTGCCGCTCCTCGGCCGGGAGGTGTGGATCGCGCCGACCGCAGCCACTCTCGACCCTGCCACCGATCCGATCGTGCTGGGTCGTGTGGCGACCGACGCCACGCCCGGGTATCGCCTCGGCATCCGCGTCGCGGATGGCACCCTGGGCGCGCCGAAGCTGGACTGGGTGGGCCTGAAATGGGACGCGATCGGCAACGCCTACGTGGAATCGGCGATCGCGCAGGTGAGCCTGCTCCCGATCGACGCCGCGCTCGACGGCACCCCGTTCGTCGCCCACGGGATCCCGGCAACGCCCGCAGGGCGCGGGGACTATGCCTGGGCACGGCTCGTCGCCCGGGCGGGACTCGTGCCCGGAGCGAGCCGGCTCGGCGACGAACTCGCGCTGCTGTGGACGGCCGACCAGATCGCCGCGAGCGCGTACGCCGCGCACGTTGACGCCGTCTGGGACGGCACGGCGTTCGTCGGGTGATGCCGGGAACCGCGTGCCGTGCTCGGAGCACACCGGGACTCGGCGCGTGGCGCTTCAGGACAGAGAGCGAGGCGTCAACGCCAGAATTGCGAAGATCACCCTGGCCGCGTCGAACACGAATCCGAACGGGAGGGCGAAGCCCCACCAATAGGCCAGCTCAAAGGGGATCAGCGCGAATTGGATCCAGAGCGCAGGAGTCCACCGCGCGAGGAGGCTCACGCCCACCGCGGTCTCGATGGCGCAGACGACGACGAAGCCCGCCAGCAACACGATCGTCGTCTTGATTCCGGCACTCAGGAAAGGCCCGTCGCCGTACGCCGGGAAGCCCATGAACTGCAGGACTTTGCCCGTCTCAGCGAAGTGCCGAATGCCGAATATCCCGGGGATCCCGAACATCAGACCGGCCGACAATGCCGACACACCCGCGAGCCGGATCATCAGGTCGGGCGTGCAGCGGATCGGCGCTCGAGAGCGCTTTTGATCAAGCCCATGTTCTGCTTCTCATGCCGCCGCAAGAGCACCAGGAATACGGGGAAGAGAAGTCGAAACCAGCCGTGCGGGGTCGGCGCGAAGTCGCTCGTCAATCGCGTGCCCTCGGCCAATGGTTCGAGGGTGCAGGTGAACGTCACCTCGATCGGTCCGCCGTTGTGCATGGTCCAGCTATGCGGTCGGTCATACGCCAGGGTTTCCATTTCGACGTGCGGGCTGTTGCTCCACTTCGCGCCGTACCTGGTGCCGAGGCCGATCGGACCTGCAGTGAGCTTTTCCATCTCCTGGCAGGCCGGGTTCCACTCCAACTCGGAGCGGTGGTCGGACAGGTAGTCGAAAGCGTCCTCGGGCGTGCAGCCGATCACCACGGAATTTGTGATGACAACCATGGAACACCACCTCACTGAAGTGTCAACTAGTGACCGCTCTAGTATGATCCGACGCATGACCGACGTCAAGACTCACTCCCGCGCCGAACGGGCACGGGAAACCCGGAGGCGGATGCGGGACAGCGCACGCGAGCTGTTCATCACGCAGGGGTATGCCAGCACCACAATGGGCGAGATCGCGTCTGCGGCCGGCGTGGCGGTGCAGACGGTCTATTACACGTTCCGGACCAAGGGAGCGCTGCTCTGCGAGGTGATGGACGTGACCGCGGCCGGAACGGAGACGGCTCCGCCGGTCGGCCGACGTGCGTGGATGCACGAGGCGATGACCGACCCGTCACCGCAGAGAGCCCTCGCCGTGGCGATCGAGCACGGCACTGGCATCTTCGAGCGTGCAGCCCCGCTCTGGCCCGCGATGAACGCTGCCGCCGCAAACGACCCCAGCATCGGCGCCTACTGGGCGAGAGTCACGGCCGATCGACGCGCGGGCCAGCGCGCCTTGGTCGTGCGATTGGCCGAACTCGGCGGGCTCCGTCCCGGCCTCGACGTGGAGCGAGCCACAGACCTGGTGGTCGTGCTCGTCGGACACGACACGTACACCGGTCTGGTCCGACAGGCCGGCTGGTCCGTCCCCGCGTACAAGGCCTGGTTGTTCGCCACTCTGACGCAGCAGTTGCTCGCGGCCCCCAGCATCGATGCCAGCGCGGTCGCGGGCCTGTCGTTCTGCGATCTCGTGCCGAACTGGACGCGGTAGCACCACGAGTGGGGCCGTAGCTCGAACATGCCGGACATGGGCGAAGGCGCCCCGTCCCTGAAACACGGGACGTGACGCCTTCGATTGGCTCCCCGGCTTGGACTCGAACCAAGAACCTGCCGGTTAACAGCCGGCTGCTCTGCCAATTGAGCTACCGAGGAATGCTTCCCGCTGCGCGGGCAACTCGACAACTATAGCAAATGTTGCGGGCCCGCTCCGCCTCGCACCGACGCCCGGGCGCGTCGTGCCGACTCGCCCGGGACGACGAAGGGGCCCGCCGCAGCGAGCCCCTCCGGGGGATGCGCGGATCAGCGCGCGGCGCCCTTGAGGGAGCCCGTGGTCTGCCCGGCCGGGTCGCTCACGATGCACTGCACGAGACGGTCGTTCATCTTGTCCCAGGTCTCCTTCGTCGGCGTCATGTACGAGACGTCGAGCGAGGAACTGTCGTAGGCGATGCCGATGAAGCTCGTGAACGCGTCGGCGGCGCACTTCTCGACCTCGGTGTCGATCACACTGCTGTCGTACTGGCCGTCGGCCAGCTTGAACTCGTAGTAGACCTCCTCGTCGTGCGGCTGGCTGCACGGCACGACGTCGGTGTCGCTGATCTGCGTGCCCGAGTCCTTGAGCTTGCAGTCGCCGACCTTCAGGTTGAAGATGTCGACGTTCGCACTCTGGGTGACCTGGCCGTTCTTGTCGTCGCGCGGTGCCCCGCCGCCGCCGAGAAGGCCGCTGAGCATGCTGCAGCCGCTGAGGCCGACGACCAGGACCGCGGCCGAGCCCGCGATCGCGATCCGGCGTAGCAATGTCCGATCCTTCATGAGAATTCCCCCTCTGAACACTATGAATTCACGCAGAACGGCGTGATCGCTTACGACCGTACCGGTGCGGGAGGAGGATTCTCAAACCCGCAGGAATCGCGGGCGGTCCGGGGATATTTCTGCGCCCGGTCGAAGTTTCGGATCAGCCCTCGAGGTGGTCGACTCCGGGCAGCCAGCTGACTCCGGGGCGTCCCCACCCGCGCTTGCGCGCGATCTTCTGCACGGTCTTCCAGTCGGCGTCGTCGAGCCGGTCCACGTACAGGATCCCGTCGAGGTGATCGAATTCGTGCTGCATGATGCGCGCACGCCAGCCGTCCACCTCGATGCGCACGTCGTGCCCGCCGAGATCGGTGCCGGTGACGAGGACGCGTTCGGAACGGCGCAGCGGGAACCGTTCGCCCGGGAACGACAGGCACCCCTCCGACTCGAGGTCGGGGTCGGGGGAGCCCGGCTCCAGCGGCGCCATCCACAGCACCGGGTTGATGATCTCGCCGCGCCACGGGTTCTCGTCGTCGTCGACGTAGGAGTACACGTAGAGCCGCAGGCCGACACCGACCTGAGGAGCGGCGAGTCCGACGCCGGGTGCGACGTCCATCGTCTCGTGCATGTCGGCCACGAGAGTGCGGATCTCGTCGGTGATCTCTTCGACCGGGTCGGCGATGGAATGCAGGACGGGGTCGCCCATGATGCGAATCGGAAGCACAGCCACGCGTCAACCCTAGTCCGCGAGCGCAGCCGGGTAAGGTCGAAGGGTGCACGGGGACCTGACACGGATCATGGCGGGGAACGTCGGCGATCACCTCGCCGGCGTGTTCCACAATCCCGGTCTGCTGTTCGGCATCCCGCTGGCCCTCGCAGGCGCGGTGTTCATGTCGCTCGGCGCGCAGTACCAGCACCGCGGCGTGGAGAAGGTGGAGCGGCTGAGCGGCTCGGATGCGGCCACCGGGCTGAGCTGGGCGCAGGTCAAAGGCCTGCTCACGCGGCCGTCCTGGATCATCGGCACCCTGATGCTGGCACTCGCGGTGATCTGCCAGCTCGCGGCGCTCACCAAGGCGCCGCTGATCGTGGTTCAGCCGCTCGGCGCGATCGCCCTGGTGATCACCACACTGCTCAACGCCCGCGTCAGCGGCGTGTCGCCGACGAAGCGCTCCCTGGTCTCGATCATCGCCTGCGTCGGCGGCATCTTCATCTTCGTCCTGTTCGCGGCGCTGTTCGCGGCCGAGCACGAGATCACCGAGATCCAGCTGTTCACGATCCTGACCATCCTGCTGCTCGTGATCATCCTGCTCGGCACCTGCTGGCTGATCCTGCGGCACCGCATGCGCGCGCTCTTCTACGTGACCGGCGCGGGGATCCTGTACGGCTTCGTTGCGACCCTGGCGAAAGTCGTCATCACCCGGATCCAGTACAGCCAGTTCGACTGGCTGACGCTCGTCTGCGTGATCGCCCTGATCGCGGCGGCCGCGGCGGGAGCATACTTCGTGCAGACCGCATACGGCTCGGGCCCGCCCGATCTCGTCATCGCGGGGCTCACGGTCGTCGATCCCATGGTGGCCGTGCTGATCGGTCTGCTGGTGCTCGAGGAGGGCTCCGCCGCGCCGACCTGGGTCTTCTTCGCATTCGGGGTCTCCGGTGTCATCGCCGGATGGGGCGTGGTCTCGCTCGCGCGCTACCATCCCCAGGTCATGAGCGAGAGCCAGGAACTCCCGATCGTCCGGGGCGGTTCGGCCCACGCCGCCGACGGCCAGGCCGCACCGGACTGGCCGTTGAACGTCGCCCCGTTCCGCCGCGACGACCCGGCCGGACCGTCTGCGCGAGACGACGCGGACGATCGCGGGAACGGATCCGCGGGGCGGCCTCAGTAGTCGACGTCGATGAGGTCGGAAGCGACCTCGGAGGCCGCGGCCTCGTCCACGAAGAACACGGTGCGCTTGCGCCCCTTCGCGCCGGCGGCCGGCACGTTCTCGTAGTTCGCCCCGGCGAGGGCGAGGCCGAGCGCGGACGCCTTCTCCGCTCCGGTGAGCACCAGCCAGACGCGCTTGGACGTGTTGATGACCGGCCGGGTCAGCGTGATGCGCTCCGGAGGCGGTTTGGGGGAGTCGCGCACGGCGAGCACCGCCGCGTCGGCCACCGTGATCTCCGGACGATCGGGGAACAGCGATGCGATGTGCCCGTCCGGACCCACGCCCAGGAAGCAGATCGCGAACGACGGCCAGGCGCGCTCGTCGTCGCCGTAGCGCGCCAGCTCCGCCGCGTAGGCGATGGCGGCATCGTCCAGGTTCAGCCCCGCATCGCTCGCGGCCATCTCGTGGACGTTCTCGGCCGGCACCGGGATCCGGTCCAGCAGCGCCGCCCTGGCCTGTCCGGCGTTGCGATCGGGATGCTCGGCGGGCACGAAGCGCTCGTCTCCCCACCAGAAGTGCACCCGGGACCAGTCGACGTCCCCGGTGCGGGGATCGTCGGCGACGGCGCGCAGCACCGCCGAGCCCATGCTCCCGCCGGTGAGGGCGATGTGCGCGAGCCGGCCATCGCGGATGCGGGCGTGCACCCGCACCAGGAAGCGGTCTGCGACCAGACGTGCGAGAGCGGACGGATCCGTTCCGATGACGACGCGCTTGGCGGGATCGGCCGCCATGTCAGGCCGCCGGCTCGGGAGCAGAGAGCTGGTGGAAGCCCTCGGTGATCACCCGTCCGTAGAGCACGTCCGGATCGAGGCGGCGCAGCTCCTCGGCGAGGCACTCGCGCAAGGTGCGCCGTGGCAGGTGCAGCTCGTGATCGGGCTGTCCGGGCTGGGTGAGCACGGCGGAGTCGGGCACGGGACGTTCCAGCAGGATGTCGCCGTTGGCGCGCGTGAGCCGCACCGACTTGATCCCGTGCTGCCAGTGCTCGGGGGCCTCGTACGCCCAGCGCACCGGCACGTCGAGTGCGAGGCCGAGCCAGCTCGCGAGCAGGGCCGTGGACGGCGAGGTCGCCGATCCGCGCACCTCGGCCGCGGTGACCACGTCGAACGGCGGCTGGTCGAGCACGGCGGCGAGCTGCTCGCGCCAGTGCGTGAGCCGCGTCCAGGCGAGGTCGGTGTCGCCGGGCACGTGCGTGCGGCCCAGCACGTCGAGCTGCGCCCGCACGTCGGGCGCGGTCGCGGCGTCCGTGATGCGGCGCTGGGCGATCCTGCCCAGAGGCGACTCGGCGGGGGCCTCCGGCGCCCCGGTCGGCCACCACACCACGACCGGCGCGTCCGGCAGGAGCAGCCCGGTGATCAGGCTCTCCTCGTTGCTCGCGGCGGCGCCGTAGGCGTGCAGCACGACGACCTCGCTGGCCCCGGCGTCACCGCCGACGCGGATCTGCGCATCGAGGCGGGGTTCGCCGGCGCTCGTGGTGAGCACGATCACGCGCATCGGATGTTCGCGGGAGGCGTCGTTGGCGGCGTCGATCGCCGCCTCCACCACGTCGTCGGCAGCGGCGATGACGAGGGTCAGCACGCGGCCGAGGGCGACGACACCGCCCTCCTCACGCGCCTTGACGAGGTTCTTCGCGACCTGACTGGTCGTGGTGTCGGGCAGATCGATGATCACGGGCGCCTCCAGACACGTCCGTCGCGGGCGAGCAGGGCGTCGGCCGATGCCGGACCCCAGGAACCGGGAGCGTACTGCTCCACGGGGCCGCCCTCGGCGGCCCAGTACTCCTCCACAGGGTCGAGGATCTTCCAGGAGAGCTCGACCTCCTCGTGGCGCGGGAACAGCGGCGGGTCGCCGAGCAGCACGTCCAGGATGAGCCGCTCGTAAGCTTCGGGGCTGGCCTCGGTGAAGGCATGGCCGTAGCCGAAGTCCATGGTCACGTCGCGCACGTTGGTGCCGCTGCCGGGCACCTTCGACCCGAAGCGGATCGTGACGCCCTCGTCGGGCTGGACCCGAATCACGAGCGCGTTCTGGCCGAGCTCCGCGGTCTGTCCGCTGCCGAACAGGTGTTCCGGGGCGCGCTTGAACACCACGGCGATCTCGGTGACCCGGCGTCCCAGGCGCTTGCCGGTGCGCAGGTAGAAGGGCACGTCCGCCCAGCGCCGCGTGTTGATCTCGAGCTTGACGGCGGCGTAGGTCTCGGTGGTGGATTCGGGATCCATGCCGTCCTCGTCGAGGAAGCCGGTGACCTGCTCGCCGCCCTGCCAGCCGCCGGCGTACTGCCCGCGTGCGGTGGCCTGGGAGAGGTCGGCGGGCAGCGCCACCGCGGCGAGCACCTTCTCCTTCTCCGCGCGCAGATGCGCCGCAGAGAGGCTGATCGGCTCCTCCATCGCGGTCAGGGCGAGCAGCTGCAGCAGATGGTTCTGGATCACGTCCCTGGCCGCGCCGATGCCGTCGTAGTAGCCGGCCCGACCGCCCACGCCGATGTCCTCGGCCATCGTGATCTGCACGTGGTCGACGTAGTTGCGGTTCCAGATCGGCTCGTACAGCTCGTTCGCGAACCGCAGCGCCAGGATGTTCTGCACCGTCTCCTTGCCGAGGTAGTGGTCGATCCGGAAGATCGAGTCGGCGGGGAAGGTGCCCTCCAGGGCGTCGTTCAGCGCCCGCGCGGACGCGAGATCGTGTCCGAACGGCTTCTCGATGACGACTCTGCGCCAGTGATCCGCGTCGGCGTGCCCATCGACGAGCCCCGAGTCGCGCAACTGCTGCGCCACGAGCGGGAACTGATTCGGCGGGATCGAGAGGTAGTACGCGTGGTTGCCCATCGTGCCGCGCTCCACGTCGAGCTTCTCGACCGTGTCCCGCAGGCGCCGGAACGCGTCGGGATCGCCGAACTCGCCGGACACGAACCGGATGCCCTGCAGCAGCTGCGCCCAGGTCTCCTCGCGGAACGGCGTGCGCGCGTATTGCTTGACGGCGTCGTAGACGACCTGCGCGAAGTCCTGGTCCTCCCAGTCGCGGCGCGCGAACCCCACCAGGGCGAACCCGGGGGGCAGCAGCCCCCGGTTGGCGAGGTCGTAGACGGCGGGCATGAGCTTCTTGCGCGACAGGTCGCCGGTGACCCCGAAGATCACCAGGGCGCTGGGACCGGCGATCCGGTTCAGCCGCCGATCGTCGGGATCGCGCAGCGGGTTGTTGCTGCGGGAGACGGGAACAGTCATCAGTGGAAGATCCTCCTGGGTGCGGGGGAGCAGGCGCCTACTGGGCGGCCTCGAACAGATCGAGCACGTCGTCCTGCGGTTCGGTGATCGTGAGCGTCACGACGGGGCGCCCGTGCGCGGCGAGCACACCGGCGTCGCCGGCGGCCTGCGCCTCGATGAGCTGCCCGAACGTGAACGGCCGGTCCGGGATCTCCAGGTCGACGTCGGTGCGCTCGATGATCTGCAGGAACACGCCCTGCGCCGGTCCGCCCTTGTGGTACTGGCCGGTCGAATGCAGGAAGCGCGGGCCCCAGCCGAACGTCGTGGGCCGAGCCGAGTCGGCGGCGATGAGCTCGCGCAGACCCTGCAGCTGAGGCATCTCGAGACGGTCCACGTACGCCTGGACGGATACGTACCCGTCCTCGGCGAGCCGTGCCCAGAGCGCATCGAGCACCCGGGCGATGGTGCCGGAGGCGACGAGCTCGGGATCCGTCGCCCGCACCTCGACGCCGTCCTGCACGAACGCCGCAGGGGCGGCCTGGGGGCGGGTGTCCAGCAGGCCGCGTGCCGCGACCTTCGCGGACTCGACGTCGGGCTGGTCGAACGGGTTGATTCCGAGGAGATGCCCCGCGATCGCCGTCGCGTACTCCCAGACGAGGAACTGCGCGCCGAGCGTGCCGCTGATCAGGATCTCGCCGGGGTGACGTTCGCGCAGGTGGAACTCGTCGGCATCGTCGACCAACCGCACCAGCTGCAGATCGGCCGGCACGGTGTCGACCTCCGGGGACACCGGGAGCAGCACCACCGGCAGGATCCCGGTTCCCTCCTTGCCGGTGGATTCCGCGACGAGCTGCTCGATCCAGTCCGGCAGGCCGACGATGTGCGTGCCGTCGGTGATGAGGCCGAGCTTGTCCTTGCGCGGGCCGTCGCCGTCCTGCCTGGTCGCCGCGATCGCCGCGGCCAGCCGCAGCGCCGGGTTCTCGGCCGAGTCGATCGCGACCTCCAGCAGGGAGGCCTCCGCCTCGTCCAGCAGTTCGGCGATGTCGACACCGGCGAGGCCCGCGGGGACCAGCCCGAAGGCCGTGAGCGCGGAGTACCGGCCGCCCACGGTCGGATCGGCGTTGAAGACCCGGTAGCCGGCCGCGCGCGCGGACTGATCCAGGGGCGACCCCGGATCCGTGACGACGACGATGCGGCCGGCGGGGTCGATTCCGACGTCGCGGAAGGCGGCCTCGAAGGTGCGGCGCTGCGAGTCGGTCTCGACCGTCGAGCCGGACTTCGAGGAGACGACGAGCACGATGTCGTCCAGGCCGGCGTCGATCGCGGCCAGGACCTGTCCCGGGGAGGTCGAATCGAGGATCGTGATGTCGATCCCGGCCGTCTGCGAGATCACCTCGGGGGCGAGCGAGGATCCGCCCATGCCCGCCAGCACCACTCGCGTGATGCCCTGCGCGTTCAGCACGTCGCGCAGCGCGAGGATCTCCGGCACGAGCGGTCGCGAGACCGAGACCGCGTCGACCCAGCCGAGCCGCACGGTCGCATCGGCCTGGGCGGCCTCGCCCCACACGGTCGGGTCGCCGGACGTGATCCGCGACGCGATGAGATCGCCCACGAGACGCGGGACGACTTCATCGATGGCCGCCTTCGGCGCTCCGGACGTGTGGATGGCGAAGCTCACCGCTGGGCGTCCAGTCCTTCGCGGACCTGGGTGAGCAGATCGTGCCAGGAGTCGATGAACTTGGCGACGCCCTCGTCCTCGAGGACCCGGGTGACATCGGCGAAATCGACGCCCACGGCCTCGAGCCCGGCGAACACGGCGCGCGAGGCGTCGTACTCGCCTGTGACGGTGTCTCCGGTGACGACGCCGTGATCGAACGTCGCCTCGAGGGTCTTCTCCGGCATGGTGTTGACGACGTCCGGGGCGACGAGCTCGGTGACGTACAGGGTGTCCGGCAGAGCCGGGTCCTTCACGCCCGTGGAGGCCCAGAGCGGCCGCTGCGGGTTCGCGCCGACGGCGAGGAGCGCCACGGCGCGGTCGCTCGCGAAGGCCTGCTGGTACAGCTCGTATGCGAGACGGGCGTTCGCGAGCCCCGCCTTGCTCTTGAGCGCGGCCGCCTCATCGGTGCCGATCGCGGTGAGGCGCTTGTCCGTCTCGGTGTCGACGCGCGACACGAAGAACGAGGCGACCGAGCGGATCGTGGACAGGTCGATTCCCGCGTCCCTGGCCTGCTCGAGGCCGGTCAGGTAGGCGTCGATGACCTCGGCGTAGCGCTCCAGGCTGAAGATCAGCGTGACGTTGACGCTGATGCCCGCTGCGATCGACGCGGTGATGGCCGGCAGGCCCGCCTTGGTCGCGGGGATCTTGACCAGCAGGTTGGGCCGGTCGACCTTCGCCCACAGCTCCGCCGCCTGGGCGACCGTGCCGTCGGTGTCGTGCGCGAGATCGGGGGAGACCTCGATCGAGACGCGTCCGTCGACGTGGCCGGACTCCTCCCACACGGGGCGGAACACGTCGAGCGCATCGCGGACGTCCTGCGTGGTCGCCTCGAAGATCGCCTCTTCCGCGGACGCGCCACGGGCGGCGAGTTCGGCGGTCTGCGCGTCGTACGACGTGTCGTCGGCATTCGTGATCGCGTTGGCGAAGATCGTCGGATTCGTGGTCACGCCGACGACGTTGCGCGTCGCGATCAGGTCGGCGAGATTGCCGGAGGCGATCCGGGAGCGGGACAGGTCGTCCAGCCAGATGCTGACTCCGGCGGCGGCGAGGGCTGCGGTGGGGGTGGTCATGCGTTCTCCTCGGTGCGGGGGCTTAGACGGCCGCGTTCGCGGCCAGGGTTTCGTGGGCGGCCGTGACGACGGCCTCGGTGGTGATGCCGAACTTCTGGAACAGCGTCTT
The DNA here is from genome assembly GCA_963791605.1 of uncultured Actinomycetota bacterium. Taxonomy (GTDB): domain Bacteria; phylum Actinomycetota; class Actinomycetes; order Actinomycetales; family Microbacteriaceae; genus Microbacterium. Next base: position 176,706 of record CAWBTB010000013.1, read on the forward strand.
GTAGTCCGCGGAGGCGCCGAAGTGGTCGATTCCCACCGAGCGTCCCAGCGTGCCGACGATGCCGTGCCAGGTCAGGGTGGAGCCGGCCTCGACGGAGACGCGGGCCGTGATCGCGGCGGGCAGGACCGACTCGCGGTACGCCTCGTCCTGCTCGTCGAACCACTCCAGGGACGGCGCCGACACGACGCGGGCGTTGACGCCCTCCGCGGCCAGGGTCTCGCGGGCGGCGATCGCGAGCTGCACCTCGGAGCCGGTGGCGATGATGATCACGTCGGGCGTGCCGTTCGGAGCCTCGGCCAGGATGTACGCGCCCTTGACCGTGTTCTCGGCCGAAGCCAGGGTCTCGCCGGATGCCGCACCGGTGCCGCGGGCGAACACCGGGACGTTCTGGCGGGTCAGCGCGATTCCGGCGGGGCCCGCATGGCGGCGCAGCATCTCCAGCCACGCGATCGAGGTCTCGTTGCCGTCCGCCGGGCGGACCACCGTGAAGTTCGGGATCGCACGGAGCGTGGCGAGCTGCTCGATGGGCTGGTGCGTGGGGCCGTCCTCGCCGAGCGCGACGGAATCGTGCGTCCACACGAAGATGCTCGGGATGTTCATCAGCGCGGACAGGCGCACCGGCGGGCGCATGTAGTCGCTGAAGATGAGGAACGTGCCCCCGAACGGGCGGGTCGGCCCGTGCAGCACGATGCCGTTGATGATCGCGCCCATCGCGTGCTCGCGGATGCCGAAGTGCAGCACGCGGCCGTACGGGTTACCCGACCACTCGTGCGTGGACCACTGCTCGGGGATGAACGAGGCGGCGCCCTTGATCGTGGTCAGGTTCGACTCGGCGAGGTCGGCGGATCCGCCCCACAGCTCGGGGAGCTCGGCGGCGAGGGCGTTGATGACCTGCCCCGACGCGGCCCGCGTGGAAACGTCCTTGCCGGCCTCGAACACCGGCAGCGCGTCCGCGATCCCCGCAGGCAGCTCGTGCGCCTCGAGGCGGTCCAGCAGCGCCTTGCGCTCCGGGTTCGCGGCGGCCCAGGCGTCGAAGGACACCTGCCATGCGGCGCGGACCTCGGCTTCCCGCGCGCCGAGCTCGCGGGTGTGCGCGAGCACGTCCTCGGCGACCGCGAAGTGCTGCTCCGGGTCGAATCCGAGCACGCGCTTGGTGGCGGCGAGTTCGTCGGCGCCCAGCGCCGAGCCGTGGATCTTGCCGCTGTTCTGCTTGCCGGGCGACGGCCAGCCGATGATCGTCCTCAGGATGATCAGCGAGGGCTTCGAGGTCTCGCCCTTGGCCGCCTCGATCGCGGCGTAGAGCTCGGCGACATCCTCGACGTATTCGCCGGTCTTCTTCCAGTCGACGACCTGCACCTGCCAGCCGTAGGACTCGTAGCGCTGCGCCACGTCCTCCGTGAAGGCGACGTTGGTGTCGTCCTCGATCGAGATCTGGTTCGAGTCGTAGATCGCGATGAGGTTGCCGAGCTGCTGGTGGCCGGCCAGCGAGGAGGCCTCGCTGGTCACGCCCTCCTGCAGGTCGCCGTCACCGGCGATCACGTACACGAAGTGGTCGAACGGGCTCGTGCCGGGCGCCGCGTCCGGGTCGAACAGCCCGCGTTCGTAGCGGGAGGCGTAGGCGAAGCCGACGGAGGAGGACAGGCCCTGGCCGAGCGGTCCCGTCGTGATCTCGACGCCCTTCGTGTGCCCGTACTCCGGGTGCCCCGGGGTGAGCGAACCCCAGGTGCGCAGCGCCTCGAGGTCGCTGAGCTCCAGGCCGAAGCCGCCGAGGTACAGCTGCACGTACTGCGTCAGCGAGGAGTGCCCGGCGGAGAGGATGAAGCGATCCCGCCCGATCCAGTGCGGATCCGACGGATCGTGGCGCAGCACGCGCTGGTAGAGCAGATAGGCCGCCGGCGCCAGGCTCATCGCCGTACCGGGATGGCCGTTGCCGACCTTCTCCACGGCATCGGCCGCCAGGATCCGTGCGGTGTCCACCGCGCGCCGATCGATCTCATCCCACAGCAGTTCCGACACTCCAGAGCCCTTCCCGAGACGGTATGGCGCCCATGCGTCTGCTCGCGTTCCGCGACTTCACGGAAGAGCGTGCACATTGACGGGCGCGCGAGTCATTTCAGCATAGTGCGGTCGAA
>CAWBTB010000014.1:0-24660 GCA_963791605.1 uncultured Actinomycetota bacterium
GTCGAAGGGTTCGGATCCCCGAAATGCTGTCAATCCCGTTCCGAGCACGAGTCCAGGGCGCAGCGATCGCTAGCGTGGAACGGTTGCCCGACAGTGAAGGACGCCGATGCACGCCCTGGACCACCCGCCCGCCGAACCCACCGCGGCGGACCGCCGCCGCTGGACCCGCTACCTCGTGGAGGAACGGGCGGAAGCCCACGTGTATCAGCAGCTCGCCCAGCGCAGGAACGGCGAGGAGCGGGAGATCCTGCGCGAGCTCGCCGCCGCGGAAGGGCGGCACGAGGCGCACTGGCTCGCGCTGCTCGGCGGGGAGCCCGCACGCCTGCCACGCCCGGGGCTGCGCACCCGGCTGCTCGGCTGGATGGCTGGCCGATTCGGATCCATCTTCGTGCTGGCGCTCGCACAGAGCGCGGAGGCGCGCTCCCCGTACGACTCCGAGGTGTACGCCACCCCGGCGATGCGCGCCGACGAGAAGGTCCACTTCGAGGTCGTGCGCGGGCTCGCCGCACGAGGGCGTCGACGGCTCTCCGGATCCTTCCGGGCTGCGGTGTTCGGCGCGAACGACGGACTCGTCAGCAACCTCGCTCTGGTGCTGGGCATCGGCGCTACCGGGGCGAGCAGCGGCTTCGTGCTGTTCAGCGGATTCGCCGGGCTCCTCGCCGGGGCGCTCTCGATGGGCGCGGGCGAGTTCGTCTCGGTGCGGTCGCAGCGCGAGCTGCTCGAGGCGACGGAGGAGAACGGGCACGGCGATGCCAGCGCGAGCGACCTCGACCTCGATGAGAACGAACTGGCGCTGGTCTATCGCGCCCGCGGGGTCGATCCGGCCGAGTCGCTCGAGCGCGCCCGGCGCGTGGTCGGCGCGGCCAAGGCGGGCATGGCCATGCAGACCGGTCCGCTCCGGGTCCCCGGGGACGACGACGGCGCGCACGAGATCGTCGGCAGCGCCTGGACGGCGGCGATCTCGAGCTTCCTGCTGTTCGCCTCGGGCGCCATCGTGCCGGTGCTGCCGTGGATCTTCGGCATGCAGGGCCTGCCCGCCATCCTCACGGCGCTGGCGCTCGTCGGCCTGGCGCTGCTGAGCACAGGGGCGATGGTCGGCGTGCTCTCCGGGGGCCCGCCGCTGCGGCGCGGGCTGCGCCAGCTCGCGATCGGCTTCGGCGCGGCCGCCATCACGTACGGGCTCGGTCTGCTGTTCGGGGTGGGCCCGAGCTGAACCGTCGCGGGGGCGACTCGACACTGACGTCCTCCGAGCCATACTCTCGCAGGCATGGACAGCACGATGGCGTGGCTCGAGACGTGGATGCCGCAGCAGCGGTGGTACGCCGCGAAGGGCCGTACGCCGGCGCTCCGGCTCGTGGCCGGCTGGGATCTTCCCGACCCGTACGCCGCCGACGGCGAAACCGCTGTGCGGGTCCGGACCCTCCTCGTGGCCGATGAGAGCGCTCAGCCCGCGACGCTGTACCAGGTCCCGGTCGTGGTGCGGGCGACCGCCCCCGCCGGCGTCGCCGCGGAACACGTCATCGGCACCTCGGAGCCGGGCACCACACTCGTGGACGGACCGTTCGATCCGGCGTACTCGCAGGCCCTGCTGCAGCTCGTGACGCACGGCGGTGGGAGCATCCGCATCGATGACGCCGTAGGCGACGCGGCGATCGCCCGCGGGATCCCGTCCGGGTCCGCTCCCGTGACGAGCGCATACCGGTCGAGCGTGCTCAGCGGCGAGCAGTCGAACACGTCGATCATCTATCGCGGCGACGACGCCGCGACACCGATCATCTGCAAGGTGTTCCGGCAGCTGCACCCCGGGATGAATCCCGACATCGAGCTGCAGACGGCCCTCGCCGAAGCCGGGTCGCCGTACGTCCCGCGGGCGATCGGCTCCGTCGCCGGGGCCTGGCCCGACGGGGGAGGAGGCACCCTCGCCGGCTCGCTCGCGTTCGCACAGGAGTTCCTCCCCGGGGTCGAGGACGCGCGTCGCGTCGCGATGCGTGCCGCCACCTCCGGAGAAGACTTCCGGGAGCGCGCCCGCGACCTGGGTGAGGCCACCGCCGCGGTGCATGTCTCGCTGGCGGAGCTGTTCGACACGGTGAGCACGACCGCGCAGGAACGCGAGGCCATCGGCGCGACCTGGCGTCGGCGCCTCTCGATCGCGATCGCCGAGGTGCCGGAGCTCGCCGAGTCACGGGAGGCGATCGAGGCGGTCTATGCGCGCGCCTCGCAGGTGGCCTGGCCCGACCTGCAGCGCATCCACGGCGACTACCACCTGGGACAGGTGATCCTGGTGCCGGATCGCGGCTGGGTGCTGCTCGACTTCGAAGGGGAGCCGATCCGGCCGATGCCGGAGCGCGTCCGGCCGGATCTGGCGACCCGGGACGTCGCCGGAATGCTGCGTTCCTTCGACTACATCGCCGGATCCATCCGTCTGGAGCGACCCGCGCACTCTGCGGAACCGGTGGACGACTGGGCGCGCGCGGCTCGGCTGTCGTTCATCGACGGCTACATGGCCGCGTCGGGTATCGACCTCGATGCCCAGCGGCCGTTGCTCGATGCGCTGGAGCTCGACAAGGCCGTATACGAGGCGATCTACGAGGTCCGCAACCGCCCGGACTGGATCACCATCCCGCTCGAGGCGATCCGTCGGCTCGTCTCGTAGCGACGCAGTGTCCCACCGGCACTGCCGAAACGAAGAGCGGCCGGATCCGTTCGGATCCGACCGCTCTTTCCGTACCGTGCGCGAGGGGGGACTTGAACCCCCACGCCCTATTCGGGCACTAGCACCTCAAGCTAGCGCGTCTACCTATTCCGCCACCCGCGCTGGTGGTTTCGGTTGTTGCCAACCGAGGAATGACACTATCACGTTCCGCAGGGCCCCTCGAACCCGGGCACGCGTCGGGCGCGTCGTGCGCGTTCGATAGCCTGGTGTCATGCCCGAGCCCGATGCCGCACTTCCCGAGGTCGCGCGGATCGCCGCCGAGCTCATCCGTTTCGACACGTCCAACTTCGGCGGCGGTGACGCGAAGGGCGAGCGCGAGGCGGCGGAGTACGTCGGCGCCTATCTGACCTCGATCGGACTCGAACCGGAGTACTACGAGCCGATCCCGCGCCGCACCAACGTGATGGCCCGGGTGCCCGGTCGCGACCGGGACAAGCCCGCGCTCGTGGTGCACGGGCACCTCGACGTCGTGCCCGCGATGGCCGGCGACTGGACCGTGGACCCGTTCGCGGGCATCGTGCGCGACGGCATGCTCTGGGGCCGCGGGGCCGTGGACATGAAGAACATGAACGCCATGATCCTCACCTCGGTCGCCGAGATCCTGCGCGCGGGGGAGCGGCCGGAGCGCGACCTGATCCTCGCCTTCTTCGCCGACGAGGAGAACGGCGGAGTGGAGGGTTCCAGTCTCGTGGTGCAGAACCGCCCGGACTGGTTCGCGGGCGCCACGGAGGCGATCAGCGAGGTGGGCGGCTATTCGATCCCGGTCGGCGACCAGCGCGCCTATCTGCTGCAGGTGGGCGAGAAGGCGCTGATGTGGATCCGCCTCGTCGCCCGTGGCCGGGCAGGGCACGGCAGCCGGTTCCACCCCGACAACGCGGTCACCCGGCTCGCCGAGGTCGTCGCGACCATCGGCCGCACCCGGTGGCCGATCCAGCTCACCGACACCACGCGCGACTTCCTGGAGCGGATGAGCGGGATCACCGGCCTTCCGGTGGACGACCCCGATGCGCTCGTCGCCACCGCGGGTCCGGCCGAGGCGTTCCTGCGCTCGACCCTGCGCACCACGAGCAACCCGACCGTGCTGCAGGCCGGCTACAAGCACAACGTGATCCCCGAACGCGCCGAGGCGCTCATCGACGTGCGCGTGATCCCCGGGCACGAGGAAGAGGTGCTCGCGCAGTTGCGCACCCTCGTCGGCGATGACATCGACCTCGAGATGGTCGTGCAGGACATCGGCATGGAGGCGCCGTTCGCCGGAACCCTGGTGGACGCGATGGTCGCCGCCCTCGGCCGCCACGACCCCGGCGTCCCCGTGATCCCGTACCTGCTCGGCGCCGGCACGGACAACAAGGCGCTCGCGTCCCTCGGCATCACCGGGTACGGCTTCGCCCCGCTGAAGCTCCCGGCGGATCTCGACTTCACCGGCATGTTCCATGGCGTGGACGAGCGCGTCCCGGTGGAATCGCTGGTGTTCGGGCAGCGCGTGCTGACCGACCTGCTGCGCACCTACTGACCGCCACCCTCCGATCCGCGCGAGACCCGCGCACGACGCGAAAGCGATCCATGCACCTTCTCCAAGCCGTCCTCCTCGGCATCGTGCAGGGACTCACCGAGTTCCTGCCGGTCTCCTCGAGCGCGCACCTGCGCATCGTCGGCGCGTTCCTGCCGGAGGTGCAGGATCCCGGGGCGGAGTTCACCGCGATCACCCAGATCGGCACGGAGGCCGCAGTCGTTGTGTTCTTCTGGCGCGACATCGTGCGCATCGTGCGGCAGTGGTGGCTCGCGCTGCGCGGGCGGATCCCGCGCAACGACCCCGACGCCCGGATGGGCTGGCTGATCATCATCGGCAGCATCCCGATCGTCGTGCTGGGCCTGGTCTTCAAGGACCAGATCGAGACCGTGTTCCGGTCGCTGTGGCTCGTGGCGATCATGCTCATCGTCTTCGGCGTGCTGCTCGGCGTCGCAGACGCGATCGGCACGCGCCGACGTTCGCTGAAGGACCTGACGCTCGGCCAGGGCATCGTCTTCGGGCTAGCGCAGTCGCTCGCGCTGATTCCCGGCGTCTCGCGCTCGGGGGGCACGATCACGGCGGGCCTGCTGCTCGGCTACGAGCGCGCCGCGGCCGCACGCTACGCCTTCCTGTTAGCGATTCCGGCGGTGTTCGGATCGGGCTTCTACGAGATGGCGAAGGGGATCGGCAAACCCAGTGTGTTCTCACCGGGCGAGACGCTCGCCGCGACCGGGATCGCCTTCGTGGTCGGGCTCGCGGTGATCGCGTTCTTCATGCGCTGGATCTCCCAGCGCAGCTTCCTTCCGTTCGTCGTGTACCGGATCCTGCTCGGCATCGCGCTGATCGTCCTGCTCGCGACGGGCGTGATCGCGGGCTGACCCGGCGCCGGCGGCTCAGCGCTTGTGCTCGCCGGGGCCCTCGCCGTTGCGGCGGAAGAAGCGCTCGAAGGCCTGGGCGATCGCCTCGCCGGAGGCGTCCGGCGACTCCCAGGTATCCCGCTTGGCCTCGAGCTGCTCGATGTAGGCGGCCATCTCCTCGTCCTCCGCGGCGGCGGCGTCGATCGTGGCCTCCCAGACCGCGGCCTCGGTGGCCAGCTCGCTGCGCGGCACGTCGACCCCGGTCACCTCGTGCAGGCGGTCGAGCAGTGCCAGGGTCGCCTTCGGGGAGGATCCGCCGGTCTGCACGTAATGCGGCACATTCGCCCAGAGCGACAGGGCGGGGATCCCCGCCTCCTCGGCGGCATGCTCGAGCGCGGAGAGGATCCCGATGGGTCCTTCGTAGGCCGACCGCTCGATGCCGAGCGCGTCGCGGACGTCGGCGTTCTCGCTCGAGGCGAAGATCGAGATCGGCCGCGTGTGCGGCACGTCGGAGAGCATGGCGCCGAGGGTCACGAACCCGGTCACGTCCTCGCGCAGCGCGGCGTCGATGAACTCGGCGCTGAACGCCTGCCAGGCGCGCGCGGGCTCGGTGCCGGTGAGCAGCCACAGCCGTGGCTCCTCCGCCTGGCCGACCGGGCGCAGCATCCGGGCACGGGGCCAGCGCAGGCTGCGGGTGCCGTCCGCGGCGCGTTCGAGCGTGGGCCTGGCCCACTGGTAGTCGAAGTACAGCTCGGGGTCGACCGAGTGCACGAGGTCGTAGGGACCGCTCTCGCCGATGTGCCCGGCGGCCGCGGACGCGGCTTCTCCGGCGTCGTTCCAGCCGTCGAAGGCGGCGACGACGATCCGGGATCCGAGTACCTGCACGACTTTCCTCTCAGCCTGCGGCGGTCGCCGCGGGTTCCGTCCAGGCTAGTCCCCGACGGCGGAGCCGGTGCCGCGAGCGCTCGGGCCCGCCCCGATAGCATGGAGCAGTGACACAGCACCCGCATGCGGTCCTCTGGGACATGGACGGCACCCTCGTCGACACCGAGCAGTACTGGATGGACGCGGAGACCGACCTCATCGGCTCCTACGGCGGGACGTGGTCCCACGAGCAGGCGCTGCAGCTCGTGGGCAGCGGCCTCATCGACAGCGCTGTGCTGCTCCAGCAGGCGGGTGTGCGGATGGGTGCGGTGGAGATCGTGGACGACCTCACCGAACGCGTGCGCGTGCGGCTTCGGCAGGACGGCGTGCCGTTCCGTCCCGGCGCCATCGAGATGCTGCGCAGTCTGCGTGCATCGGGCGTGCGCACCGCGCTCGTCACGATGTCGCTGCGACGGATGGCCGAGGACATCGTCGCCCTGATCGGATTCGACTCCTTCGACGTCATCGTGGGCGGGGACGACGTGGAGCGTCCCAAGCCGTTCCCGGACCCGTATCTCCAGGCCGCCGACGCGCTCGGCGTCGACATCACCGACACCGTCGCGCTGGAGGACTCGCGCACCGGGCTGCAGGCCGCGATCGCATCGCGCGCAGTCGCGATCGGAGTGCCGCACATCGTGCCGCTGGACGGCCTGGGCGCCGATGCGATCTGGGACACGCTCGCCGGCCGCGGGGCGGACGACGTCGCCGCCGAGTTCGCCCGGGTCCGCGCGGCCCGAGCAGCGGTGGCACGATGACCGGCGCGCAGCGGCCCAGCGGTCCGTTCCGGGAAGGCGACCGGGTCCAGCTCACCGGCCCCAAGGGGCGGATGCACACGACCACCCTGCGCGCGGACGGCGAACTGCACACGCATCATGGCGTGCTCCGGCATCGCGATCTGATCGGCTTGCCGGACGGATCCGTCGTCGCGAACAGTTCGGGCAGCGAGTACCTCGCCCTGCGCCCGCTGCTGCGCGACTTCGTGATGTCGATGCCGCGCGGGGCCGCGATCGTCTATCCGAAGGACGCGGCGCAGATCGTGACCCAGGCCGACGTGTTCCCCGGCGCGACGGTGGTCGAGGCCGGGGTCGGCTCCGGCGCCCTGTCGCTCTCTCTCCTGCGCGCGATCGGGCCGGCCGGCCGGCTGGTGTCGTTCGAGCGCCGCGAGGACTTCGCCGAGGTCGCCACCGCGAACGTGGAGACGTTCCTCGGTGCGGTGCCGGACTCCTGGCGGGTCGTCGTCGGCGATCTGCAGGAGGCGCTGCCGGGCGAGTTCACGGCGGGCACGGTCGACCGCGTGGTGCTGGACATGCTCGCGCCGTGGGAGTGCATCGATGCGGTCGCCGATGCTCTCGCGCCCGGCGGGGTCGTGCTCTGCTACGTCGCCACGGCCACCCAGCTGTCCCGTGTTGCGGAGTACGTGCGCGGAACCGGCCTGTTCACCGAGCCGGAGGCATCGGAGACCATGGTTCGCGGCTGGCACGTCGAGGGACTCGCCGTCCGTCCGGACCACCGCATGGTCGCGCACACCGGATTCCTGATCACGGCGCGCCGGCTGGCACCGGGTGCGATCCCGCCGGACGTCAAGCGCCGAGCCGCCAAGAAGCCGTCCTACGGCGACGAGGACGTGGAGACGTGGACGCCGGGCGCGGTGGGGGATCGGGAGATCACCGACAAGAACCTCCGCAAGCGGGTGCGCGAGGCGCAGCGCGCTGCAGGCGGCGCCCGGCTGGCCGCATCCGGCGACGCGGCGACGGGAGCGGTCGGCGCTGCGGATCCCTCCGCATAGACTGGAGCGCGTGCGTAAGACTGCCGCTGCCCTGATCACCCTCGGCCTCGCCGCCCTCGCTCTGGCGGGCTGTTCGAGCGCCCCCTCGTTCGACGGGCAGGCGTGCCCCGCGCCGGGTCCGGCGACTCTGAGCGACTCCGTGTCGGTGAAGGGGGACTTCGGCACGGAGCCGACCGTCAAGGTCTCGACGCCGATGAAGGTGCAGAAGACCACCGTCGACGCCCTGATCCAGGGCACCGGCCTCGCGGTCACCGAGAAGAACCAGCCGCTCAGCATCGACTTCACGCTCTACGACGGCACGACCGGCACGCAGATCGGCAGCACCGGCTTCAACGGCCAGGGCGCTCAGGTCCTCGATCTGGCCAGCCTCGCGTCCCAGTCCAAGGACTTCAGCGCCGCGCTGCAGTGCGCGACCGCCGGCTCACGCCTGCTGATCGGCCTGCCGGCGGGCGCGGCGGCCAAGGATGCGACGGTCGCCGTGGTCGACGTGCACAAGGTGTACCTGCCGCATGCTGAGGGCGCGCTGCAGTACAACGACGCGCTCGGCCTGCCGACCGTGGTCCGCGCTCCCGACGGCCGCCCCGGCGTCATCATCCCGGACGCCAAGAAGCCCTCGGATCTGGTCGTCCAGACCCTGATCAAGGGCGACGGGACGAAGGTCAAGGCCACGGACACCGTGCGCGTCCAGTACACCGGCGTGGACTGGGACTCCAAGACCGTCTTCGACAGCTCCTGGGACAAGCAGGCCGCGAGCCTCACCCTCGACCAGGTCATCCCCGGGTTCGGGAAGGGCCTGACCGGGCAGACGGTCGGATCGCAGGTGCTCCTGGTGGTCCCGCCGAAGGACGGGTACGGCGCGCAGGGCGGCGGGGCCGTGAAGCCCAACTCGACCCTCGTTTTCGTCGTGGACATCCTCGGCATCGATCCGCCCGCGGCGACCTCGGGGCAGTAGATGGCGGCGCGGATCCCTGCGGAAGAACGTCTGACGAACCTCGTCGTGGCGCTCATGGCCACGGAGATCGGCCTGACGAAGCAGCAGATCCTCGCCTCGGTCTCCGGCTACCGGCAGCGATCGGACGGCAGGCAGGACGCGCTGGAGAAGATGTTCGAGCGCGACAAGGACGAGTTGCGCGCCTTGGGGATCCCGATCGAGACGCTCGGCGATCATGCCGACCCCAACGATCTGCGCGAGGCGCGCTATCGCATTCCGAAAGCGGAATACGACCTGCCCGTCGACATCGAGTTCACGTCCGCGGAACTGGCGGTGCTGCGTCTGGCCGGCAGCGTGTGGAGCGAGGAGTCGCTCTCCGGTGATGCGCAGGCCGGGGTGCGCAAGATCCGCGCCCTCGGAATCGACGTGGACGAGCCGATCATCGGGTTCGCGCCCCGGATCACCGCGCGTGACGCGGCATTCGCCCCGCTGCAGGGTGCGATCGAGCGCAGCGTCGCGGTGGCCTTCGACTATCTGAAGCCGGGGGAGGAGGCACCCCGCCGGCGCCGGGTGCAGCCGTTCGCCCTGGTCGAGTACGAAGCCCGCTGGCACGTGTTCGGGAAGGATGTGGACGCGGACGGCGATCGGATGTTCCTGCTCACCCGCATCGTCGGCGACGTGGCGGTGACCTCGGAGGCGTTCCCCGCCGAACTGCGCGAAGGAGCGGGGGAGCGCGCGCTCGCCAGCCTGGAGGCGGTCGCCTCGGCGCATTCCGCGCTCCTGGAGGTGACGCCGGGCACCGAGGCGGCGCTGCGTCTCGGCCGGCGCGCCCAGCCGGCGGTGCAGGGGATCCGGCTGCCCTATGTCGACCTGCACATCCTGGCCGACGAACTCGCGTCGTACGGCCCCGAGGTCCGCGTGGTCGAGCCGGATGAGCTGCGGTCGGCCGTGATCGAGCGGCTCCGCTCCGCCGCGGACGTGCACGCCGCGACCGCCGAGAGGAGCGGTGCCTGATGGCCGTGCGCAAGCCGCTGCTGACCTCCGATCGCGTCCGCGCCTACCTGACGCTCGTGCCGTATCTGCTCGAACGCGGGGAGGTCACGCTGGAGGAAGCCGCTGCCGAGTTCGACATGACCGTCCCGCAGATGCGTGCCATGGTGGAGAAGCTCACCGTCATCGGCCTGCCCGGCGACGAGGGGTACTGGCAGGCGCCGCAGGAGCTCTTCGACATCAACTGGGATCTGCTCGACGAGCAGGGGATTATCGAGATCACCAACGACGTGGGACTGCGCCGGGTGCCCAGGCTCACGGCGCGCGAGGCCGCGGCGCTCGTCGCCGGGCTCCAGCTCGCGTCCGCCGTGCCCGGCGTCGCCGAGTCCGGGGTCGTGCAGGGCCTGATCGCCAAACTCTCCCGAGGTGCCGCCGGCCTGCCCGCCGACGTCATCGTCGCGCCCGAACCGGTGGACGAGGTGCGCACGGTGGTCTCCACCGCACTGCAGGAGCATGTCGCGGTGTCCTTCACCTATCGCGCCCCGGACGCCAAGCCGACCACGCGCACCGTCGACCCGGTCACCGTGCTGATCACCAACGGGCAGTGGTACCTGCAGGGCTGGTGCCACCTGCGCCGGGCGATGCGCACCTTCCACCTCGACCGGGTCAGCGAACCACGACTCACCGACATCCCGATCGAGCACGGCGACGAAGCCGTGCCCGAGCTGTTCGCGGGCGGTTCCGAGAGCGGTGAGGCGGTGATCCGCTTCCCGGAGCGCCTCGCCCCGCTGCTGCGCGATTATCTGAGTCGCGCGGAGGCGCACGTGCAGGACGGCGTCGTGACGGCCACGCTCCGCGTGGGGGACCCGCTCAGCCTGAAGCGGCTGGCCGCGCGGTTCGGCGGCGCGGTGGCGATCCTGGAGCCGGCCGCGGCCCGCGTCGCGGCCCGGGAATGGGCCAGGGCCGGTCTTGCGCTGTACAACGCGGACAGCGCGCCTTCGGCACGGTAGACTTTGGGCACCACCCGAACAATCAAGGGAGATCATCATGCTCGGAGGCCTCAACGGATGGCATCTGGTCATCATCCTCGCCGTCATCCTTCTGCTGTTCGGCGCTGCGAAGCTCCCGGCACTCGCCAAGAGCATGGGACAGTCGGCCCGCGTCTTCAAGGGTGAGATGAAGGCCATGAAGGAAGAGGACGCGGCACGCGACTCCGCGCCTTCGGCAACCCCCCCGGCGCCGGTGCAGAACACGGCCGCCGACACCACCACTCCCGTCACCCCGCCGCACGACGCCGGCACCCCGCGCTGACGGGCGTGACCGACGCACCACCCGTGACCGACGACCGCGGAAAGTCGGGTCGCGATCGCACCATGCCCCTCGCGGCTCATCTGATCGAGTTGCGCAAGCGGCTCGTCGTCGCCGCCGGAGCGCTGGTGCTCGGCATGGTGATCGCGTTCTTCATCACCGACCCGATCCTGGCGTTCGTTACGGCGCCGATCTACGAGGTTGCCAAGACCCGTCCGCACGCCCTTGTCGGTTTCACGTTCTCCTCGGTGACGGCGCCCTTCGATCTGCGCATGCGTCTGGCCTTCTCGATCGGCATCTTCCTATCCGCGCCGGTGTGGCTGTGGCAGATCTGGGCGTTCATCATGCCGGGTCTCACGAAGAAGGAGATCCGGTACACCGTCGGATTCGTGGCGTCCGCGGTTCCGCTGTTCTTCGCAGGCTGCTACGTCGGCGTGCTGGTGATGCCGCATATCATCGAGCTGATGGCCGGCTTCACGCCCGAGGGCGCGAACAACCTGTACAACGCGAACGACTACTACGACTTCGTCTTCAAGCTGATGATCGTGATCGGTGTCTCGTTCGTCATCCCGGTGTTCCTGGTCGCGCTGAACTTCGCGGGGATCATGTCGGGCCGGGCGATCCTGAAGGCGTGGCGCATCGCGATCCTGATCGCGTGTCTGTTCGCGGCGCTCGCGACCCCGGCGGCCGATGTCGTTAGCATGCTGATGCTCGCCGGGATCCTGATCGTGCTGTACTTCGCGGCGGCGCTGCTCTCGCTCCTCTTCGACCGGCGCAAGCACAAGCGCCAGCAGGCCTTCCTCGAGGAGCCCGGGGTATGACGTCGCCGGCGGACCGCTACGCCGCCGCCCGCGCCGTCCAGGAGTACCCCGCCACAGCCGCCTTCGCGGCGGGGCAGCGCTTCCAGCTGGATCCGTTCCAGATCGAGGGATGTCACGCGCTCGAGCGGGGCAACAGCGTGCTCGTGGCAGCCCCGACCGGCGCGGGAAAGACGATCGTGGGGGAGTTCGCGATCCACCTGGCGATGCAGACGCCCGGCGACAAGGCCTTCTACACGACGCCCATGAAGGCGCTGTCGAACCAGAAGTTCCGCGAACTGGTCGAGGTGTACGGCGCCGATCAGGTCGGACTGCTCACCGGTGACGTGAACATCAACGGTTCTGCGCGCATCGTGGTGATGACCACCGAGGTGCTGCGGAACATGATCTACGCCGGATCGCGCGCGCTCGACGGGCTGCGCTACGTGATCATGGACGAGGTGCACTACCTCGCCGACCGCTTCCGTGGCGCGGTGTGGGAGGAAGTCATCATCCACCTGCCGCAGAGCGTGCGTCTGGTCTCGCTCAGCGCCACGGTGTCCAACGCGGAGGAGTTCGGCGACTGGCTCGACACCGTCCGCGGGGGCACCGAGGTGATCGTCTCGGAGATCCGGCCCGTGCCGCTCGAGCAGCACGTGCTCGTGCGCGACGATCTGCTGCCGCTTTTCGACGACCGCGCCGGGATCGCGACCGCACAGGTCAATCAGGAGCTGCTGCGGATCCGCTCGTTCGGCGGCGCGAACTACGAGCGCAACCGCAGCGCCCAGCAGTACCGCAGCACCCGGCACGCGGGCGGGAAGGGCAAACCGCCTCACCGTGGCGGAAAGCCGGTGCGCACGGCGAACGTGCGCCGGATCGAACGTCTGGACCGTCCGCAGGTGGTCGATCTGCTGGACCGCGCGAACCTGCTGCCCGCGATCTTCTTCATCTTCAGCCGGGTCGGCTGCGATGCCGCGGTGCAGCAGGTGCGGCGCTCCGGTCTGCGGCTGACCACGGCCGAGGAGCGCAAGGAGATCCGGGCGATCGTGGAGGACCGCGTCCGCACGCTGCGCGATGAGGACCTCGCCGTGCTCGGCTACTGGGAATGGCTCGACAACCTGGAGCGCGGGGTCGCCGCCCATCACGCGGGACTCCTGCCCGCGTTCAAGGAGGTCGTGGAGGAGCTCTTCCGGCTGCGCCTGCTCAAGGTCGTCTTCGCGACCGAGACGCTCGCCCTCGGCATCAACATGCCCGCGCGCACGGTGGTGCTGGAGCGCATGGAGAAGTTCAACGGCGAGGCGCGGGTCGCGATCACATCGGGGGAGTACACCCAGCTCACCGGGCGTGCCGGACGCCGGGGGATCGACGTCGAAGGCCACGCCGTCGTGCAGTGGACCGAGGGCATGGATCCGCAGGCGGTCGCCGCACTCGCGTCCCGCCGCACCTACCCGCTGAACTCGAGCTTCCGGCCCACCTACAACATGGCCGTGAACCTGCTGGACCGGTTCGGGCGCACCCGCTCCCGCGAGATCCTGGAGTCCTCGTTCGCACAGTTCCAGGCGGATCGCGCTGTCGTCGGACTCGCGCGCAACGTCCGCGAGGCGGAGGCGTCGCTGGAGGGGTACCTCTCCTCGATGACCTGCGACCGCGGCGATTTCACCGAGTACTCCGGGATCCGCCGCGAGCTCAGCGATCTGGAGAAGAAGAACCGGGCGGACCAGAACGCGCCGCGAGCGGTGCGCGACAAGCGCGTGCACAAGATCGACGGGCTGCGCCGCAGCATGCAGCGCCACGCCTGCCACCGCTGCCCGGATCGCGAGCAGCACGCGCGGTGGGCCGAACGGTACTGGAAGCTGAAGCGCGAGACCGATCGCCTGCGCCGCCAGATCGAGAATCGCACCGGCACGGTGGCGCGCGTGTTCGACCGCGTGCTGGACGTCCTCGCCGAGGTCGGCTACGTGCAGGGCTCGGGGGACGAGCTCACTCTGACCGATGCCGGGCGCACGATGCAGCGGATCTACGGAGAGCGGGACCTGCTCGTGGCGGAGTCCCTGCGCCGCGGGCTCTGGGACGGCCTGGACGGGCCGTCGCTCGCCGCGATGGCCTGTGCCCTCGTGTACGAGCCGCGCCGGGACGACGGATCCGCGGACCCGCGCGATCTGCCCCGCGGGCGGTTCCGGATCGCCTGGGACCGGACCCAGGAGCTGTGGGCCGAGCTCGACGACCTCGAGCACGAGAACCGGCTGCCGGGATCCGAGCGTCCGTCCGCCGCCCTCGCGGGTGCGATGCACGCGTGGGCCCGCGGTTCCTCGCTGGATGCGGTGCTGTCGGACGCGGACATGGCGGCGGGCGACTTCGTGCGCTGGGCCAAGCAGACCATCGACCTGCTCGATCAGCTCTCGATCGTCGCCCCGGACGCGGAGACCGCGCGCACTGCGCGCGCCGCGCTCGACGGCGTGCGCCGGGGCATCGTCGCCTACTCCTCGATGTGACCCGGTCGGACAAGCGATGACCAGTCGTACCGCCGCGCCTGCCGGGATCCGCGCCGCTCGGCTCACGGTCCGCCCGGTTCTACCGCTGTGGGCGGCCCTGATCGCCGCGGCCGTCGCCGGCGCCCTGCTGACCCTCGCGTTCCCGGCGGTGTCCCTCTGGATCGCCGCGTTCCCCGCGGTCGGCCTGCTGCTGCTTTCCCTGATCGGACGACGCGCCGGCGCCGCGCTGCTGGTCGGCTTCGTGTACGGCGCGGTGTTCTACCTGATCCTGGTGTCCTGGACGGCGCGCTATCTGGGGCCGATCCCGTGGCTCGCCCTCGCGCTTCTCGAGGCCGCGCTGACGGGGCTCGCCCTGGTCCCCGTGACTCTCGCCTACCGGTGGGTCCCCGCGCTGTTCCGCCACGACGGGAAGGGCCGCGGGTTGCTGTGCGCGGCGGTGCTGGCCGTCGTGCTGGCGGCGCTGTGGATCGGGCGCGAGCTGCTGCTCGGGAACTGGCCGTACGGCGGATTCCCGTGGGCGCGGATCGCGTTCGCCCTGTCCGACACCACGGCCGCCCGCCTGACGAGCTGGATCGGGGTCAGCGGTCTCGGCTTCGTGATGGTCGCACTGGTCGGGCTCGTGCTAGAGCTGGCCCGTGCGGGACGGCGTCCGTCCCTGACCGGGGTCGCGATCCCGGTGGCGCTGGTCGTGCTGCTCGCGTCGGTTCCCGCCTTCCCGACGACCTCGAACGGCACGATGCGGATCGGCGCGGTCCAGGGGAACGGTCCGACCGGTTACTTCGACCACCGCGAGCCGCTGGCCGTGCTCCGCGCGCAGACCGCCGCGTCGGAACCCCTGTACGGCAAGCGCATGGATCTGCTGGTCTGGCCGGAGGGCGGCCTGGACGGCGACCCGTTCCAGTACGGCGAACTCGCGAGCGGTCTGGATGAGGTCGCCGCCGGCGTGCATGCCCCGATCCTCGCGAACGCGGCGACGCAGAAGGGCGACCAGTTCTTCAACACGTCGCTGCTGTGGCCGGAGGGGCCCCATGGATTCCTCGGCCGGTCGGATGTGCAGACGCACTCCAAACGGCATCCGGTGCCGTTCGGCGAGTACGTCCCCGATCGCGCCTTCTACTACGCGATCGTGCCCGATCTCATCGGCCTGATCGGCCGCGGGTACACGCCGGGCACCGATGCGCCGGTGATCCGGGTCGGCAAGACGCCCGTGGGACTCGCGATCTGCTTCGACGTGATCTACGACGAACTCGTCGCGCAAGGCATCGATGGGGGAGCGCAGGTGCTGGTGTTCCAGACCAACAACGCCGACTTCCGCGGCACCGCGGAGAACCTGCAGCAGCTGGCGATCGCCCGGATGCGCGCAATCGAGACCGGGCGCTCCGTGGTGAACATCTCCACCGTCGGCACCAGCCAGGTGATCCGTCCGGACGGCTCGACGCAGGCGTCCCTGCACGAGGATCGCCCCGGTGCGCTGCTCGAGGATGTCGAGCTGCGCACCGGGGCGACAGCAGGTGTTGTCCTGGGGCCGTGGATCGAACAGGTCCTGCTCTGGGGCGGCCTGCTCGTCGTCGTCGGGGCCGGCCTCATCGGCCGGGTGCGGCGACGCGGATCCGGCGCTTAAGCGCCGATCCGCTCGCGGGTCGGATCCTCACCGGCGCCACGGCGGGCGCGGATGAAGGCGAGGCGCTCCTCCAGGAGCTCCTCCAGTTCGGCACGGCTGCGACGCTCCAGGAGCATGTCCCAGTGCGTACGGGCGGCTTTGTCGCCGTTCTCCTCGACCTCGACGGACTTGCCGTCGATCTGGAGCCGGGCCTCGGCGCCGCAGGCGCGGCACTCCCAGGTGGCGGGCGGCTCGGCGTCCGCGGCGAACATGAGCGTGGTCACGTGGCCGCAGGTGTCGCAGGTGTACGCGGTCTGCTGCCGTTCCATGAAGACGACGCCCTCTTCGCTCTGAAGGCTCTGGGCGCCGAGTCGGATTCCTCGAAGGCTGCGATCTGCCATTGTGTGGTCCTCTCGTCGCCCTCAGGTATACCGTTCCGGGCTGTGCAGATGGTGCGAGGGGAGCAAACGGAGAAGGCATTCACAGTCGATCCCCAGCGCAGTCGCGGCGGCGGGACCCGTGCGGCGCTTCAGGGCTGCCGCAGCGCGCGGATCGCGAGGTCGGCGCGATCGGTGACGATCCCGTCGGCTCCGGCGGCGACGAGCGCGCGCATGCGCTCGGGATCGTTGATCGTCCACACGTGCACCTCGACCCCGACGGCATGCGCGGCACGGACGAGCGCCGGCGTGAACACGGGGAGGATGCCGAAGCGTTCCGGGATCTGCACGGCGTCGAGACCGCGCAGGATCCGGCGGGTCCAGCCGGAGAGCCGGAGTGAGGACGCGATCAGGAGCAGGCCGATGCTGAGCCGACCGCCCGACGACGCCGGCAGCACCGGGGCGCCCGCCTGCTCGGCCGCGTCGAGCGCGGCGCGGCGGTTCCCGTCGCGGAAGCTCGTGAGCAGCACCCGTGCTCCGTGCGCGGCGACGGCGCGTCCGACTGCCTCTGCGGCGTCCGCGGCCTTGACGTCGATGTTGAACCGCAGAGCGGGGAACGACTCCAGCGCGTCGACGAGCGTGAGCAGTCCGCCGTGCATCGCGAACAGATCGGCGAGCTCCTTCGTGCCGACCTCCGAAACCGGGCGACGATCGCCGAGCAGTCGCTGCAGCGTCTCGTCGTGGAACAGCACGGCGTCGCCGTCCGCCGTCGCGCGGCAGTCCGTCTCGACGTACTGCGCACCCGCGGCGTCCGCCGCAGCCAGGGCCAGTGCCGAATTGTCGAACGGCGACGGATCCCCGCCGCCCTGGATCACCAGACCGCGGTGGGCGAGGATCCGTGGCGCCGAGGCGCCCTCGAAGTACGGGTGCGTCACGCGTCGCCGGCGGACGCGGCGGGAGGCGGTACGGCGGGGCCGGCGGACGCGGCGGATGCGGCCGCCCGCGTGGTGGGCGCCGCCGCGGGTGCGACGGGAGCCTTCGGGGTGAACGGCGTGGAGCCGGCCGAGGCGGGGCTGAACGCGCCGCCGAAGTTCTTCAGCGCCTCGGTGAACTCGCTCGGGATGATCCACAGCTTGCTGGACGCGCTCTCGCTGATCTTCGGCAGCATCTGCAGGTACTGGTAGGCGAGCAGCTTGTCGTCCGGCTGCCCCTGGTGGATGGCGTTGAAGACGTTCTGGATGGCCTCGGCCTCGCCCTGTGCGCGCAGCACGGCGGCCTGCTTCTCGCCTTCCGCGCGGAGGATGTCCGCCTGGCGCTGACCTTCCGCCTCCAGGATCTGCGACTGCTTGGTGCCCTCGGCGGTCAGGATCGCGGCACGCCGGTCACGCTCGGCGCGCATCTGCTTCTCCATCGAGTCCTGGATGGAGTGCGGCGGGTCGATCGCCTTCAGCTCCACACGGCCGACGCGGATGCCCCACTTGCCGGTCGCCTCGTCGAGCACGACGCGCAGCTGGCCGTTGATGTTGTCGCGGCTGGTCAGCGCCTCCTCGAGGTTCAGGCCGCCGACGACGTTGCGGAGCGTGGTCGTGGTGAGCTGCTCCACGGCGCCGAGGTAGTTCGCGATCTCATAGGTCGCCGCTCGGGCATCGGTCACCTGGAAGTAGACGACCGTGTCGATCGAGACGACCAGGTTGTCCTCGGTGATCACCGGCTGCGGCGGGAACGAGACGACCTGCTCACGCATGTCGATCAGCGGGCGCAGGCGGTCGACGAACGGCACCAGCAGGTTCAGACCGGGCATGAGGGTCTTGTGGTACCGGCCGAGGCGTTCGACGACGCCGGCGGTCGCCTGCGGGATGATCCTGATCGATCGCGCGAGCGTCACCAGCACGAAGATGATGACGGCGATCGCGAGGATCCACCCGATGGCGGCGGGGATGAAGGACGCGCTGTCCATGAAGGGCTGCTCCTGTTTCCTAGTCGTGGACGGATTGGACGTATGCGGTCGCGCCCTCGATCCGGGCGACCTTGACGGGCGCTCCGGGGGAGAGGGGCGAGAGGACGGGTGCGTCGGAGGCGAGGCGGGCGGTCCAGGTCTCGCCGTTGCCGAGCTTGACCTGCCCGCTGATCGCGGTCACCTCGAGCAGCACCACGCCGTTGAGACCGATCAGAGCCGCCACGTTGGATCGGGTGGCGTCCTCCCCGCGGCGCAGCCGGCGAAGCAGCGGAGGGCGCAGCACGAAGATGAACAGGACGGCGGCGACGGCGCCGATGATGGCCTGGGCCCACAGCGGCCAGCCGGTCAGCACCGAGAGAAGCGCGACGGCGGACCCGAGCCCGAGCATGAGGAAGGTCATGTCGAGGGTGAAGATCTCGATCACGAAGAACAGCACCATGAGCACGAGCCAGCCGATCCATGCCCAGTCCGTGAAGACCTGCAGCATCGTGTCCATCACGCCCCCCTCTTTCCCGTCAACCTATCACGCGGCTCGGAGCCGTCGACGAGTCACCCGCCGCGGAATCACGCGGGTTGATAGGGTGATCGGGTCCCATTTCCCGCGCCTGCGCGCACCCTCCCGAGGAGCCGAACGTGCCCCAGCCTCTTCCCGCCGCATCGCTGACCGGCAAGGTCGCCCTGGTCACCGGATCCTCCCGTGGCATCGGTGCCGACACGATCCGCTACTTCGCCGAAGCGGGCGCCGACGTCGTCATCAACTTCCGCAACAAGGCGCCCCGGGCCGAGAAGCTCGCCGCCGAGGTGCGCGCGCTCGGCCGTCGTGCGCTGGTCGTCGGCGCCGACCTGACCGACCCCGAGTCGGTCGCCGGGATGATCGCGGCGGCCCAGGCGGAGTTCGGCGGCCTCGACATCCTCGTGCTGAACGCCTCGGGCGGGATGGAGGCGAACCTGGGTGAGGACTACGCGCTCCGGCTCAATCGCGACGCGCAGGTGAACGTGCTGCAGACGGCGCTGCCGGTGTTGCGCGAAGGAGGACGGATCGTCTTCGTCACGAGCCACCAGGCCCACTTCATCCGCACCACCCCGACCATGCCGGAGTACGAGCCGGTCGCACTGTCCAAGCGGGCAGGAGAGGATGCGCTGCGTGAGCTCATCCCGGAGATCGAGGAGCAGGGCGTCGGGTTCGTCGTGGTCTCCGGCGACATGATCGAGGGCACCATCACGGCGACCCTCCTCGAGCGCGCCAACCCGGGAGCCATCTCGGAGCGCCGCGAGTCGGCCGGACGCCTCTACAACGTCTCCGAGTTCGCGGCGGAGGTCGCCCTCGCCGCCGTCGAGCCGATCCCGGCCGATCACACCCGGCTCATCGGCGACGTGAGCGGTTTCGTCGCCGAGTGATCCGACACTGAAACGCCGAAGCGGCCCGGTGCGAAACGCGCCGGGCCGCTTCCAGGTTGTTGAGGATCAGACGCGGGCCCTGGCGGCCTTGCCGATCGTGATCGCGCGGAGGATCTGCGCGATGCCGAGCACGACGAGCGAGATCCCGAGGATCCACCACAGCATCACGGCGGCGTACAGCGGCGAGAACAGCACGATGATGCCGGCGACGATGCTGAGCAGGGCGTACAGGAGCGTCCAGGTCTTGGATCCGTCCTGGCCGATCAGGGTCAGCGAGACGACGCCGTCGACGATCCAGCTGATGCCGATGAAGATGACGGTCACCAGCGCAAGCGCGACGGTCGCTGCCTGCAGATTCGAGAACGCGATGATGCCGGCGAGGATGTACAGCAGACCCAGCACGATGTGGCCGATGCGGGCCCAACCGCCACCGCGTCCCGAGAAGAATCCGAGGGCGAGATAGACGAGTCCGCCGACGATCAGGTAGGCGGCGACGATGCCTGTCACGATGACGGCGGACTTCGCGGGCCAGATCAGCAGGACGAGCCCCGCGATGAGGGCGATGACTCCGGAGACGGCGAGGAAGACGCGGAGCGACTTCATCAGGTTCTTCGCTCCAGCAATGGTGTCGGACATGAGCGATCCTTTCTGTGAAATACCTGGGTGAGGTCACCCCAGCGTAGCGCCGTGCCCGGCGAGGTGGGGGGAGGCGGATCCGTGCAGGTCGTCCTGCGGACGCGTGCGAGGATCGGGGGATGAACCAGCCCGCCGACGCCGATCGCCTGCGCGATCTGGTCGCGCTCCGCCGGGTCAGGGACCGGATCGACCGGGAGTACGCGCAGCCGCTCGACGTCGAGGCTCTCGCCGCGGGCGTGCACATGTCGGCGGGGCATCTGAGCCGGCAGTTCAAACTCGTCTACGGCGAGCCGCCGTACTCCTATCTCATGACGCGGCGGATCGAACGTGCGATGGCGCTGCTGCGCCGCGGCGACGTGTCGGTGACCGAGGCCTGCTTCGCGGTCGGGTTCCAGTCGCTGGGCACGTTCAGCACCCGCTTCTCGGAGCTCGTCGGCGTCTCGCCGAGCCGCTACCGTGCGGACCCCGGCCTGGGGCCGGGGATCCCGTCCTGGATCGAGAAGCAGGCCACCAGACCGATCAGGAATCGAGAAGCCACCGACGATGGCCACGCGTAGCGTGAACGGCATGGACATCACGATCAACGCCAGCTTCCTTCCGCACACCGACGCCGAGGAGTCGCTCCGGTTCTACCGTGACGTGCTCGGCTGGGAACTCCGCAAGGACGTCGGCTATCAGCAGATGCGCTGGCTCACAGTGGGACCGGCGAACCAGCCCGACACGGCCGTCGTGCTCACTCCTCCCGCGGTGGACCCGGGAATCTCCGAGGATGAGCGCCGCACGATCCTCGAGCTGATGGCGAAGGGCAGCTACGGCGGCATCGTGCTCGCGACCGCGAACGTGGACGCGGCGTTCGCGGAGATCGAGGGCCGAGGCGGGGACGTCGTGCAGGAGCCGATCGACCAGCCGTACGGGATCCGGGACTGCGCATTCCGCGACCCTGCCGGGAACATGATCCGTCTGCAGCAGGTCGCCTGAGTCCGTCGCGGTGCCCGCCGGTGTGTCGGCGGGCACCGCTAGTCTGTGTCCGCCCCACCCTTGCGCACGATACGGAGAAGATCGCCGATGACCGACCAGCACGTCGCCGACATGCACGACGCGATCCGGGTGCAGGGCGCCCGCGAGAACAATCTGAAGGATGTCTCGATCGAGCTGCCGAAGCGCCGGCTCACGGTGTTCACCGGAGTGTCCGGCTCCGGCAAGAGCTCGCTCGTGTTCGACACGATCGCCGCGGAATCGCGACGCATGATCGACGAGACCTACAGCGCGTTCGTGCAGGGATTCATGCCGTCGGTGCCCCGGCCCGACGTCGACGTCCTGGAGGGGCTGACGACCGCGATCCTCGTGGACCAGGAGCGGCTCGGCGCCAACCCTCGCTCCACGGTGGGCACGGTCACCGACGCCAACGCGATGCTGCGGATCCTGTTCTCCAAGCTCGGCACCCCGTACATCGGCGGCCCGACCGCGTTCTCCTTCAACATCCCCACGCAGCGAGCCAGCGGGGTGATGACCGGACCCGGCGGCGAGAAGAAGATCGTCAAGGACGCGATCTACCTCGGCGGCATGTGCCCGCGCTGCGAGGGCAGGGGAGCGGTGTCGGATCTCGACCTGAGCCAGATCGTCGACGAGACGAAGTCGCTCGACGACGGGGCCATCATGGTGCCGGGGTACACCGCCGACGGCTGGATGGTCCGCCAGTTCGCCGAGTCGGGCTTCTATCCGGCCGACAAGCCGGTCTCCTCCTTCACCGAGAAGCAGCGGCACCTCTTCCTCTACGGCGACGTCACCAAGGTCAAGATCAATGGGATCAACATCACCTATGAAGGGCTGATCCCGAAGATCACCAAGTCGATGCTGTCCAAGGACATCGACGCGCTGCAGCCGCACATCCGCGCCTTCGTGGAAAGGGCTGCGACGTTCGCGGTGTGCCCGGATTGCGACGGCACGCGGCTCACCGGGGGGGCGCGCTCCTCGAGGATCGACGGCGTGAGCATCGCCGACGCGTGCCGCATGCAGGTGACGGATCTCGCCGCCTGGGTTCGCGGCCTCGATCTGCCGGGCGCCGGGCCCCTGCTGGACGCGCTCCGTGCAAACCTGGACGCCTTCGTCACCCTGGGGCTCGGCTACCTCTCGCTCGAACGGCCGAGCGGCACGTTGAGCGGGGGAGAGGCGCAGCGGATCAAGATGCTGCGGCATCTCGGATCCTCGCTCACCGACGTCACCTACGTGTTCGACGAGCCGACGATCGGTCTGCACCCGCACGACATCCAGCGGATGAACGAGCTGCTGGAACGGCTGCGGGACAAGGGCAACACCGTGCTCGTGGTCGAACACAAGCCGGAGACCATCGCGATCGCCGATCACGTCGTCGACCTGGGGCCGGGTGCCGGCAGCGCCGGAGGCGAGATCTGCTTCGAGGGGACGGTCGAGGGGCTCCGCGCGAGCGGCACGCTGACCGGTCGCCACCTCGACGATCGTGCATCGCTCAAGCCCGCGGTCCGCGAACGCACCGGCGAGATCGCCGTGCGCGGGGCGAGCACGAACAACCTGCAGGACGTCGATGTCGACGTGCCGCTGGGCGTGCTCACCGTCGTCACGGGGGTCGCCGGATCCGGCAAGAGCTCCCTGATCCACGGGTCGATCGCGAAGGGCGACGGCGTCGTGTCGATCGACCAGACCGCGATCAAGGGATCGCGCCGCAGCAACCCCGCCACCTACACCGGACTTCTGGAGCCGATCCGCAAGGCGTTCGCGAAGGCGAACGGGGTCAAGCCGGCGCTGTTCAGCGCGAACTCGGAGGGCGCCTGCCCGACGTGCAAGGGCGCGGGCGTGATCGTCACGGAGCTGGGCTTCATGGACACGGTGGAGAGTCCGTGCGAGGACTGCGGCGGAAAGCGTTTCCAGGCTTCCGTGCTGGAGTACAAGCTGGCGGGGCTCGACATCACCGAGGTGCTCGACATGCCGGTCTCGCAGGCGCACCAGTTCTTCGGCGCGGGAGAGGCGAAGATCCCCGCCGCGGTCGCGATCCTCAGCCGGCTCGAAGACGTCGGGCTGGGTTACCTGTCGCTCGGCCAGCCTCTCTCGACGCTCTCCGGAGGAGAGCGCCAGCGCATCAAACTCGCCACGCAGATGACCGACGGCGCCGCGACCTACGTGCTCGACGAGCCGACCACGGGCCTGCATCTCGCGGACGTGCAGAACCTGCTCGGGCTGCTGGACCGGCTGGTCGACTCCGGCAAGTCGGTGATCGTCATCGAGCACCACCAGGCGGTCATGGCGCACGCCGACTGGATCATCGACGTCGGGCCCGGCGCCGGACACGATGGCGGGCGCATCGTGTTCGAGGGCGCCCCGGCGGATCTCGTCGCTGCGAAGTCCACGGTGACGGGGGAGTACCTCGCCGCCTACGTCGGTGCGTGAGCACGGGCCTACGTGCCACGACGCCCCGCGTCGAGGCCGTTTTGGTGCGCTGATGCTATGATGCGGTGATGAGAACGACCCTTGACATCGATCCCGCCGTGCTGAGTGTCGCGCGCGCCAAGGCCCGGGCGGAGCATATCTCGCTCGGGCGGGCGGTCTCCGATCTGGCGGTGCAGGGCATGCGACGGGACGACGCTGCGCGAGCGGAAAGCCGCAATGGGTTCCCCGTGATGCGCGGCGTACCGGGCCACTCGGTCACGGATGAGATCGTCGCCGAGCATCGTGACGAGTGGTGACGTGCCGATGCTGCTGGACGTCAATGTTCTCCTTGCGCTCAGTTGGGATGAGCACGTGCATCACGATGCGGCGCACCGGAACTTCGCGAGACTCGAGGGCTGGGCGACCACGCCGATCACCGAAGCCGGCCTGGTGCGACTTCTCATGACAGAAGCGGTCACCGGGTCGAAGGTGTCTGGTCAGGATGCACTGTCGCAGTTGCGCGCGATCCGCGCCGCGCCCGGGTGGACCTGGATGCCGGACGGGTCATCGCTTGCGGACGCCCTGATCGACGATCGGGTGCTGATGGGACGGCGGCAGGTCACCGACCTGCACCTCGTGAACCTGGCCGCGTCTCACCACACCCGGCTCGTGACGTTCGACGCCGGTCTGGTTTCGTCGCTGACTCCGGCGGATCATGGCTCCGTCGAGCTCTGGTCAGCATGACCTCGGCACACCAACGAACGGACGCCACATGGCTGATCTGAAGATCTCGACGCGCAACTCGCGATTCCAGCTGATCGAGGCGCTCACCCGCAATCGCAACCACCGCGCCCGGGAACATCGATTCGTGGTGCAGGGCGTACGCCCGATCTCGCAGGCGATCGAACTCGGCTGGACGATACTCACGGTCATCTTCGACGCCGAGCGCGCACTGTCGCCCTGGGCGCGGGATGTGGTCGCACAG
>CAWBTB010000015.1:0-217398 GCA_963791605.1 uncultured Actinomycetota bacterium
GATCGAGAGTCCGCTTGCCCCTGCTCGTATTTCCCCACCCAGCGGGCACGCCCAGCCCCTTGCCTGCCCATTCCCCCGCATCCTCAGATGATCTGTACCGGCCCGAGCCCTCATTGGCGCGTGAACGCGAGCATCGCCGCGAGCGCCACGAACGTGACGGCGAACCCGCGACCGACCCACTGCATCACAAGCGGCCGACCGATCACGGAACGTCGCAGCCACGCCGCGCACGCCCCGTAGACGGCAAAGATCACGAGCGTGATCGCCATGAACACCAGTCCCAGTCCGATCATGCGGAACACCGCTCCGGACGCGGTCGGCTTCACGAACATCGGCAGGAACACGAAGAAGAAGATCGTGAGCTTCGGATTGAGCAGATTCACCAGCACCGCGCTACCGATCACCCTCCCGACCGAAGGCGTTGTCTCCGGCGCAGCCTGATCGGCCTCGGGTGCCAGCACGCCGGTCTGTCGCCAGGTTCCCCACGCCATGTAGACCAGATAGGCGACACCCAGCCACTTGATCGTCTGGAACGCCACAGGGCTCGCCGCCAACACCGCGGCGGCCCCGGTGAGAGCCAGCGTCAGGTGCGGCACGATCCCCAGCGTGCATCCGAGCGCGGCGACAAGACCCGCCCGCACCCCGCGGTTCAGGCCCGCCGCGATCGTGAACAGCGCGCCCGTGCCCGGTGTCGCGGTCACCACGATCGAGGCCACCCAGAATTCCGGAGTCATGCCGCCAGACTCGCCGTAATACGGATCGCTGCACAGATCCAAAGACGACGTCTCTCCCTGATCCAAATCCGAAATCAGGTCATGTATCGCGACCTTCGCGAACGCGCTGAGCTACTTTCTTCGGCGTCTCGGGTCGACGGCGCGGTCAGCCCAGCTGCTCGGTGAGCTCGAACCAGCGCAGCTCGAGCTCCTCGACCTCGGCCTCCTGCGCGGAGATCTCCTTCATCCGCTCGCCGAGGCCGGCGTAGTCGGACTGGTCGTGGTCGGCGAGCGCGTGCTTGGCCGCGTCGATCTGCTGGGCGAGCTTCTGCATCCGCCGCTCCAGCGCGGCGAGCTCCTTCTCCGCCGCGCGCCGATCGGCGCCGGGAGCGCCGACGGCCGGCCGGATCCGGTCGCGGCCGGCGGCGGACCGGATCGACGGATCGCGCCGGTCGGCGCCGCGCTCCGCTCGCGCAGCCGCAGGTACTCGTCCACGCCGCCCGGCAGGTGCCGCAGCCGGCCGCCGAGGATCGCGAACTGCTGGTCCGTCACCCGCTCCAGGAAGTACCGGTCATGGCTGACCACGAGGAGCGTGCCCGGCCAGGAGTCGAGCAGGTCCTCGATCGCGGCGAGCATGTCGGTGTCCATGTCGTTCGTGGGCTCGTCGAGGATCAGCACGTTGGGCTGGTCGAGCAGCACGAGCAGCAGCTGCAGCCGGCGCTGCTGGCCTCCGGAGAGGTCCTTGACCGGGGTGGACAGCTGGGCCGACGGAGAACCCCAGCCGCTCCAGCAGCTGCCCGGGCGTGAGCTCGGCCGCCTTGGAGCCGGTGCCGAACGTGTAGCCGTGCGCAGCCGTCCGATCACGACGCGCACCGGCTCGTCCCACACGTCCTGCAGCTCGTCGAGCCGCTGCGTGAGGCGTGCGCACCTGCACGGTCTTGCCGTGCTTGACCCGCCCGAGGTCGGCGCGACGCGTGCCCGCGACGAGCGCCGAGCAGCGTCGACTTGCCTGCGCCGTTGACGCCGAGGATCCCGGTGCGCTCCCCCGGCGCGATCCGCCACTCCACGTCGCGCAGGACTCGCGCCGGGCTGGTCCCGTCGTAGGGAACGTCGCCCCGGCGTCGATCAGGTCGACGACGTCCTTGCCGAGACGGGAGACGGCGAGCGACTGCAGCGCGATCCGGTCGCGGATCTCCGGCACGTCGGCGATCAGCTCGTTGGCGGCGTCGATCCGGAACTTCGGCTTCGACGTGCGGGCGGGCGCGCCGCGGCGCAGCCAGGCGAGCTCCTTGCGGGCCAGGTTCTGCCGCTTCGCCTCGGTCGCCGCGGCCATGCGGTCGCGCTCGACGCGCTGCAGGATGTACGCCGCGTAGCCGCCCTCGAACGGCTCGACGATGCGGTCGTGCACCTCCCAGGTCTCGGTGCACACCTCGTCGAGGAACCAGCGGTCGTGCGTGACGACCAGGAGCGCGCCCTGGTTCGCCGGCCAGCGCTTCTTGAGGTGCGCGGCGAGCCAGGTGATGGCCTCGACGTCGAGGTGGTTGGTCGGCTCGTCGAGGGCGAGGACGTCCCAGTCGCCGGCGAGCAGCTGCGCGAGCGCGACGCGGCGGCGCTGACCGCCGGAGAGGTCGGCGATCGAGGCGTTCCAGTCCAGGTCGCCGACGAGCCCGTCGATGACGTCGCGGACCTTCGGGTCGCCCGCCCACTCGTGATCGGCGGCGTCGCCGACGATCGCCTGCCCGACCGTGAGCGCGTCGTCGAGCGCGTCCGCCTGGTCGAGCACCCCGATCGTCGTGCCGCCGCGCATCGTGACCCGGCCGGCATCGGGCTCGAGGCGCCCCGCCAGCATCGCGAGCAGGCTGGACTTGCCGTCGCCGTTGCGGCCGACGATGCCGATCCGGTCGCCCTCCTCGATGCCGAGGGTGATCGAGTCGAAGACGATGCGGGTGGGGAACTCGAGGTGGAGGCCTTCGGCCCCGAGGAGATGTGCCATGTCCTCTCCAGGGTAGTCGGGCGAAATCCGGCGGCTCACCCCGGGGCGGTCACCCCCCGGGGTCGTTGAGCGAGGACGCCGGAGGCGACCGAGACGAAACGCCGCTCACCCCAGGACACTCACCCCCGGGGTCGTTGAGCGAGGACGCCGGAGGCGACCGAGACGAAACGCGGCGATCCGCGGGAAACGTCGATGAGGTGCGGACGCGGCGTCAGGCGAGACGCAGATGCACGATGTCGCCGGCGGCGATGCGGTGCTCGGATCCGTCCGGCCGTCACGAGCAGGCAGCCGTCGTCGCCGAGTCCGGTCGCCTCGCCGACGAGGTCCGCGCCACCGGGCAGCTGGACGCGCACGGCCCGGCCGAGCGTGACGCAGCGCGCGGCGACCGCCTCACGCAGTCCGCTCGAGACAGCCGATCCGTGCTCCTCGAGGCGCGACACCCAGGCGTCCAGCCGCGCGAGATAGCCCGCGACGAGCAGGTCGAGGTCGGCGACCGCGCCTTCGACCGCGAACGACGTCGCGGTCTGCACCGGAAGCTGGCCCGCGCTCATCGCGGTGTTGACGCCTGATCCGACGATCACGGCATCGGATCCGACCGCCTCCGCAAGGATCCCGCAGATCTTGCGGCCGTTCACGAGCACGTCGTTCGGCCACTTCACCCCCACCTCCCGCTCCGGCAGCTGCGCCGCGACCGCCTCGGACATCGCAAGGCCGGCGGCGAGCGGGATCCAGCCGCGTTCTGCGACCGGGACCCCGGGAACGCGCAGCAGCACGGACAGTGCGATGGCGGATCCGGCCGGAGCGGTCCAGACGCGATCCAGCCGTCCTCGGCCCGCGGTCTGGTCCTCGGTGAGGATCGCGGACAGATGCGGCCACCCGGCCTCGTCCGCCGCGTGCGCCCGCAGGTCGGCGTTCGTGGATCCGGTCGACGAGAGCACCTCGAGGCGCGAGGAGGCGGCGGCGGCGTGCGGGAAGCTCATCCGGTCACCCTATCCGCGCCGCAATGTCGAGTCGTCCCCTCAGCGCACGCCCCAGGGTGCGCTGAGGGGGATGACTCGATGACCGGGCGACTCCGCGCCATGTCGCGGCACGGAGGATGCGGGGAGGAACCGGACAGAGGATCGCGCGATCGGGTTGTGCCGGGCATCCAACGGACGCCGGGGCCCCGGCGCTAATGTGGAAACCGTGACGGACACGCCTGACCTCTACACGACCGCCGGCAAGATCGCCGACCTCCGCAGCCCGCTACGACGAGGCCGTCGTAGCGCCCGAGGCGACCGCGCAGGCAGAAGCAGCACGCCAAAGGGAAGATGACCGCCCGCGAGCGCATCGAGCTGCTCGTCGACCCCGGCAGCTTCGTCGAGTTCGACGAGTACGTCCGGCATCGGACGACGGCGTTCGGGATGGACAAGAACCGCCCCTACGGCGATTCCGTCGTCACCGGCGTCGGCACCATCAACGGCCGCACGGTCGCGGTGTACTCGCAGGACTTCACCACGTTCGGCGGATCGCTCGGCGAGGTCTCCGGCGACAAGATCATCAAGATCATGGAGTTCGCGCTGCGCAGCGGGGTGCCGATCATCGGCATCCTCGACTCCGGCGGCGCGCGGATCCAGGAGGGCGTGCTCGCGCTCAGCAAGTACGGCGAGATCTTCCGCGCGAACACCCGCTCCTCCGGCGTGATCCCGCAGATCTCGATCATCATGGGTCCGGCCGCGGGCGGCGCCGTGTACGGCCCCGCCCTCACCGACTTCGTGATCATGGTCGACAAGACCAGCCAGATGTTCGTGACCGGCCCCGACGTCATCAAGACCGTCACCGGCGAGGACGTCGGCATGGAGGAGCTGGGCGGCGCCTACACGCACAACACCCGTTCCGGTGTCGCGCACTACCTCGCCGAGGACGAGGACGACGCGATCGACTACGCGCGGACCCTGCTCGGCTTCCTGCCCGACAACAACATGGCCGAGCTGCCGTCGTACTCCAGCAGCTTTCGAGTTCGAGACGACCGACGCGGACCGCACGCTCAACACGATCATCCCGGACTCGGCGAACCAGCCCTACGACATCCACACGGTCATCGAGCACGTCGTCGACGACGGCGAGTTCCTCGAGGTCCAGCCGCTGTTCGCGCCGAACATCGTGATCGGCTTCGGTCGCGTCGAGGGCCGCTCGGTCGGCATCATCGCCAACCAGCCTTCGCAGATGGCCGGCACGCTGAACATCGAGGCGGGCGAGAAGGCGAGCCGCTTCGTGCGCTTCTGCGACGCGTTCTCGATCCCGATCGTCACCCTCGTGGACGTGCCCGGCTACCTGCCGGGAACCGACCAGGAGTGGACCGGAGTGATCCGTCGTGGCGCGAAGCTCATCTACGCCTACGCCGAGGCCACCGTGCCGCTGGTCACCGTGATCCTGCGCAAGGCGTACGGCGGCGCGTACATCGTGATGGGCTCCAAGCAGCTCGGCGCCGACGTGAACCTGGCCTGGCCGACCGCCGAGATCGCGGTGATGGGCGGGCAGGGCGCGGTCAACATCCTGTACCGCGGCGAGATCAAGCGCGCCGAGGACGCCGGCGAGGACGTCGCCGCCGTGCGCACCCGCCTCGCCAACGAGTACACGTACAGCGTCACCTCGCCGTTCCTGGCCGCCGAGCGCGGCGAGATCGACGGGATCATCGAACCGGCCAACACCCGCGTCTCGATCGCGAAGGCGCTGCGCGCGCTGCGCGGAAAGCGGGCGGAACTGCCGCCGAAGAAGCACGGGAACATCCCGCTGTGAGCGTCGAGGAACCGGCCGAGGGGGTCGAGATCCAGGTGCTGCGGGGTGCCGCGGGCGAAGAGGAGCTCGCGGCACTCATCGCCGTGCTCTCCGAGGCGTTCGTCGCCGAGGAGGCCGACGCGGTGGCCGCGCAGAAGCCGGTGTCGGTCTGGCAGCGCAATCAGCGCGGGCTCCGCGCTCCGCTGCGCCGGGACATCCCGTGGGGGCGGTTCTCGGGCTGACCGGGATCATCGGATCCGGGCCGGATGGCAGGATTTTCGTCATTGTCCGGAATTGTCCCCCAAAATACCTACAGACATCGTTGCCGCGGACCGGAAGACTCTTTCTTGCAACGCTTCGCGTTCGGCCGGGTCTCCGCCACAGGGTAGGCGGACGATCTCCGGTCTCTGCGGACGGTTTTCGGGTAACCGCGCCGCATATGGCGAGGGGTGCGCGGCTTCGCCACCCCTCGCCCTCTCCTTCCCTTTCCCGCGTCTCGTCGGTTTCAGCCCCGATCCGCCGTCGGAACCCGCACTCCCGTCGCATTCTCTGTCGGATCCTCCGGCTCCGGTCGCGAAATCTGTCGCTATCCGCCGCCCAGAACGACAGAAATCGCGACGGGAGCATCCCGGTACGGTGCGAACCCGGCGCGTCCCTTCGACAGGCTCAGGGACCGGGGGCCGGGAGGAGGCTCACGGACGGGACGGGCTCAGGGACCGGGAAGAGGCTCAGTCCGCGGGAGCGTCGCGCGGGATCTCGCGCCACAGCTCGACGGAGTCCTCATCGGACGACTCGCCCGCGGCGGAACGCCCCACGACGGTCACGGCGATCCGCTCGTCCTTGGGCGAGCGGATGATCAGCCGGGCCGAGGAGGAGTCCACGAGCACGTCGGCCAGCTCCGCGCGGATCCGCGCCTTGGCGTGCTCGTCCAATCCCGCCAGCCCTCCGTCGTCGAAGACGGTGACCGAGGCGCCGCGGGCGCGGGCCGCCTCGATGGCCTCGCGGGCGCGCTCGTTCAGCAGCTCGCCGCCGCGGATCTCGTCGCGCAGGCGACCCTCCGCTAGGTGCGCCGTCCGGCGCTCCTCGGCGGAGAGCTCGCCGCGCGTCTCGATGACCCGGCTGAGGCTCGGCCCCGCCACGTGCAGCGCGTACTGCACGCGCTCCCGGCGCTCCCGCTGACGCACGGTCTGCGTCGCCTGCCAGGCCGACGCGGCCTGCTGGATCTGCGCGAGCCGGTCCGTGTCGCGCACGGCGCGGCCCCAGAACGCGACCAGCAGCTGGGCGATCACCATCCACACGGCGGATCCGACCAGTCCGAGTCCCAGTGCGTCGGGGAGCCCGATCCACGCCATCGACGAGAGGGTCAGCGCGCGCCAGCACGGCCCAGCCGACGAACGGCCGCCGGCGCACGATGCAGACCACGCCGATCAGGCCGACCGAGCCGATGTACCAGGTGGCGTACGGGGCGCGCAGCGCCGACCGCTCCAGCCCGAGGTTGGTCAGCTCGGGGATCGCGGCCGCCGCGATCAGCGCCGCGGCCGCGGCCCAGCGCGGCATGAGCACCCGCCGACCGACGCCGATCACCGTGATCGTCGAGATCGTGACCAGGAAGATCAGCACCGAGAGCAGCACCAGCAGCGGCCGCGCGGGCGGCGACGTCCACCACAGCGCGCGAGCGGCGAAGTACAGCGAGAAGACCAGCGCGAGCGCGGTCGCGACGATGCGGACGGTGAGCCTCATGTGTGGGACCAGCCCAGCGTGACCACGGTGCCGCGGCGATCGGAATCGATCGTCGCCGATGCCCCCGACCGCCGCCATCCGGGCGAGGATCGACGCCCGGATCCCGAGCCGGTCCGCACCGACTTCGGACGGATCGAAGCCGCTCCCCGGTGTCGCTGACCTTGACCGTGAGGCCCGTGTCCCCGTGCCCCTCGACGACGATCGTCGAGCCCGCGCCCCGACGCGTGCGCGACGGCGTTGCCGATCGCCTGCCGCGCGGCGAGCGCCATCGCCCTCGCGACGCGATCCGGGACGGCACCGTGGCCGTAACGTTCGACCTCGACGTGCACGCCGAGCTGCGCGACGGTGTGGCGCAGATCCTCCGCGATCAGCTCGATCTGCACCGGCTCGTCGCTGCCCTCCTGTGCGGGCGCCTCGGCGTTGGCCAGGCGGGTCAGCGCCTCGCGCGCCATCTCGACGGCCAGGGCGCGCGCGCGCTCGGTCTCGGCGCGCTCCGCGGCGATCAGCGCCGCCAGCACGCTGTCGTGCATGAGCGCGGCGACGGCGACCCGCTCGTGCTCCACGGCCTCCGCCGAGGCCGCCTCGGTGTACAGCGCGACGGCCCGCCCACGGGCCTCGTCCACGCCCTTCGCGACCGAGCGGAACATCCAGCCGAGCGCGACGAGCACGAGACCCAGGATCAGCGTGAACGAGACGTCGAACGCGGTGACGATCCAGAAGTCGGGCCGGAACCCGCCCTGGATCAGCCGCACCAGACCGTACAGGAACGGGCCGATGAGCGCCCAGGTCACCTGGACCCCCAGCGGGAAGGCGACGACCGCGGCCACGCCGGCGACGTTCACCAGGAAGAAGATCCACGGCTGATCCCCCGGCACCACCGCGGGCCCGCGGCTCGGCCACGAACGGCCAGAGCGCGAGCACGACGATGTAGGCGACGAAGAAGACGCCCGCCGCGACCCGCACGCCGCGCCCGATCACGCAGCAGCACAGCATCACGAGCCAGGGCACGAAGACGAGCGCCATCATGCAGCAGATGCGGGAGCATCGGGATGCGCCAGCGTGACGAGCGCGTTGACCAGCGCCTGCGTGCCGAGCGCGAGCGCGCCGACGCCCACGACGATGGCGATGATGCGTTCCATCCGGCGTCCGGCGAAGCGCTCCAGCTCCTGGCCGACCTCGCCCGGCGTCGGGATCCTCTCCCACGCCTCGCGCAGGCCCTGATCCGTCGACATGCCGCTCAGCCGGTGATCTGCTCAGCCGACACCCTGCGGGTCCTCCTGCGACGTGTCCACGATGCCGTCCTCCATCGCGCGTCGCAGCAGGTCGACCTTGGTCGGGGCGGGACGCCCCACGTCGACGTACTTGACCCTGATCCGGGTGATGTTCTCCTTGGCGGTCGAGTAGGCCACGCCGAGCCGCTCCGCCACGACTTTCAGCGGCAGCCCGGTCGCGTACAGCCGCAGCACCTCGCGCTCCCTCGTGGACAGCTGGGCGTCGGCGAAGGCGGTGTCGCCATCGACCGCGTTGGCCCACTCCACGTTGTTCAGCGCCTCGCCGCGCGCGACCGTGCGCACCGCGGCGATCACGTCATCGAGCGGCGACGACTTGCTGATGACCCCGGCGGCGCCGGCGGCGAGCGCCTCGCGCACCGCCGCGGGGCGATCCGCGACACTGTGGATGACGACGCTGGATCCGTCGGCGACGAGGCGGGTGACGTTCTCCGTCACCGTGGTGCCGTCGCCGAGCGTGAGATCGAGGACGACGACGTCGGCGGGCACGGCCGTCCTCGGCGCCGCGCGTCGAGGTACTCCGCGACGCCGGCGCCGGCGAACACGACGTCGAAGGACGCCCGTTCGAGCGCGGCCGCGAGTCCCAGGCGGACCGACTCGTGGTCGTCGATCAGGGCTACACTGCTCACGCTCTCACCTTATCCCGCGGACCGCCCGCGGAATGCCGCCCTCACCGGGTCAGCA
This sequence comes from uncultured Actinomycetota bacterium, assembly GCA_963791605.1. Classification (GTDB taxonomy): domain Bacteria; phylum Actinomycetota; class Actinomycetes; order Actinomycetales; family Microbacteriaceae; genus Microbacterium. Next base: position 9,177 of record CAWBTB010000015.1, read on the forward strand.
GCGCCACCGTCTCGAGGTGGTGCGAGTGCGGGAACAGATCGAAGGCGCGCATCCGGCGCGGCTCGTAGCCGAGCCCGCGGAAGGTGGCGAGGTCGCGGGCGAGGGCGACCGGATCGCAGGCGACGTACACGACCGCCGCGGGATCCAGTGCCGCGACGTCCTCGACGACCGCGCGCCCGGCGCCCGAGCGGGGCGGATCGAGGATCACGGCGCCGCCCGCGACGCCCTGCGGGCCCGCGTCCCCGGCACGCAGATACCGGTCGACGCGCGCGGTCACCGCCTGCACATCGAGGTCGCGCAGGTTCTCCGCGGCGTGTCGCGTGGCGCGCCGCGACGACTCCACGGTGGTGATCCGGCGGGCGCCGAGCCGCGCGAGGGTCGCCGCGAACAGGCCGACGCCGCCGTACAGGTCCAGGTGCGCGGCCGCCGGGTCCACGGACCCGTCCAGCAGGTCGGCGACGGCACCGTCGAGCAGGCCGGCGGCGGCCGGGTGGATCTGCCAGAAGCCGTCGACGTCCAGCCCGAACGCACGCCCGGCGACGTGCTCGACGATCGTCTCGGGCGCGGCTCTCTTCGCGCCGGAGGATCCGCGTCGGCGCGGGCCCTTGCCCCGGGCGAGCCGCTCCGCCTCGGGGCGCAGCACCCGGCGCACCCGCCCGTCCGCGGGTTCGATGAGCTCGATGCGCCCCTCGGGCAGACCGCTCAGCTCGCGCGCGGCGGCGTCGATCGCGGGACGCGCCAGCACATGCGCGGCGACCGGGACGACCCGGTGGCTGCGGGCGGCGAACGGCCCGATCCTGCCGTCCGCGTCGACGTGCAGCGTCACCCGGGTGCGCCAGTTCTCGTCCGTCCCGGTGGCCTCGACCTCGGGCGCAGCGATGCCACCGCCGGCGAACCGGTCCAGCGCCTCCTGCAGCACCTGGCGCTTCAGCACGCGCTGATGGCCGATCTCGATGTGCCCGAGATCCGCTCCGCCGGGGCGCTGTCCGGGAGCGCGGGAGACGTCGGCCTCCGCCCACACGTGCGGGCGGCGGTGCGGGGAGGCCTCGAGCACCTCGACCGTCTCCGCGCGCCAGAACGACCGGGTGTCCGCCGCGGCCCCGGTCCCTGAGCCGTCGAAGGGCCGGTCCCTGAGCCCGTCGAAGGGCCCGGCGCCGGGTCGGTCAGGCGGGCCCGCACCCGCTCCCCCGGGATCGCGTCGGCGACGAAGACGACCCTGCCTTCGTGCCGGGCGACGAAGACACCGCCGTGCGCGATGCCGGTCACGTCGAGGTCGAGGAGGGCGCCTGCGGACGCATCGGAGTCGGTCACTCCTCGATCATCCCAGACCCGAGCGTCCGCGGCCCCCGGCCGACTAGCGTGAGGGGATGCGCGTCTGCCTGGCCTCGACCTCGCCCGCCCGCCTCGCCCTGCTGCGGCAGAGCGGCATCGAACCGCTGTGCCTCGCCCCCGATGTGGACGAGGACGCGGTCGCCGCCGCCGAGGCGGAGCGACTCGGGCGCGCACTGGCTCCGCAGGAGGTCGTGCTGCTGCTCGGCCGCGCCAAGGCCGCCGACGTCGCGCGCCGGATCCGCGATTCGGATCCCGGATTCGACGGCGTCGTCATCGGCGGAGACTCGATGTTCGAGCTGGACGGCGAGGTGCACGGCAAGCCGCACCTGCCGGAGCGCGCGATCGACCGCTGGCGCGCCATGCGCGGCCGCACCGGGGTGCTGCACTCCGGGCACAGCGTGATCCGGGTCCGCCCCGGCGCCCCGGACGAGGAGGTGCATGCGGTCGCCGAGGCGTCGGTGACGTTCGCCGCCGACATCGACGACGCCGAGATCGAGGCCTATGTGGCCACCGGGCGAGCCGCTGCTGGTCGCCGGCGCCTTCACCGTGGACAGTCTCGGCGGCGCGTTCATCGAGCGCGTGGAGGGGGATCCGTCGACCGTCGTGGGCATGTCGCTCTCCACGATCCGGCACCTGACCGGGCACCTCGGCATCCGCTGGACCGACCTGTGGAACGCCGTCCGCGGATCCTTCGTAGGTTCCGGCACGCATCGCACAGAATTCTTGTGGAGAGTCGTCAAAAACTTCTGCGGCGGTGTCGATAGGCTGACACACATGCCTGCCATCGCCAAGGTGCTCGTCGCCAACCGCGGCGAGATCGCCGTCCGCATCATCCGCGCCGCGCGCGACTCCGGTCTCTCCTCCGTCGCCGTCTACGCGGACCAGGACCGGGATGCCATGCACACCCGGCTCGCCGACGAGGCCTACGCCCTCGACGGCGCGACCAGCGCCGAGACCTATCTGCAGATCGACAAGATCCTGTCGATCGCCCGCCGCGCCGGCGCCGACGCCGTGCACCCCGGCTACGGGTTCCTCGCCGAGAACGCCGACTTCGCCCGTGCCGTGATCGGCGCGGGGATGGTCTGGATCGGCCCGTCGCCCGAGGCCATCGAGGCGCTCGGCGACAAGGTCACCGCCCGGCACGTCGCCGAGAAGGTGGGCGCCCCGCTCGCCCCCGGCACGCCCGGCCCGGTCGAGACGGCCGAGGAGGTCGTCGCCTTCGCCGAGCAGGTCGGCCTGCCGATCGCGATCAAGGCGGCCTACGGCGGCGGCGGGCGCGGCCTGAAGGTCGCCCGCGAACTGGACGAGGTCGCCGAGATGTTCGAGTCCGCGACCCGCGAGGCGGTCGCCGCGTTCGGTCGCGGCGAGTGCTTCGTGGAGAAGTACCTGGACAAGCCCCGTCACGTCGAGACCCAGTGCCTCGCCGATGCCGAGGGCAACGTCGTCGTGGTCTCCACCCGCGACTGCTCGCTGCAGCGCCGCCACCAGAAGCTCGTCGAGGAGGCGCCCGCGCCGTTCCTGACCGACGAGCAGAACGCGCTGCTCTACTCGGCGTCCAAGGCGATCCTCAAGGAGGTCGGCTACGTCGGAGCCGGCACCTGCGAATTCCTGATCGGCGCCGACGGCACCGTGTCCTTCCTCGAGGTGAACACCCGCCTGCAGGTCGAGCACCCGGTCTCCGAGGAGGTCACCGGGATCGACCTGGTCCGCGAGCAGTTCCGGATCGCCGCCGGAGGCACGATCGACTACGACGACCCGACGCCGCAGGGCCACTCGTTCGAGTTCCGCATCAACGGCGAGGATCCGGGTCGCAACTTCCTCCCGCAGCCCGGCCCGATCCACGTGTTCAAGACCTTCGGCGGGCCCGGCATCCGCCTCGACTCCGGCGTCACCGCGGGCGACGAGGTCTCCGGCGCGTTCGACTCGCTGCTCGCGAAGATCATCGTGACGGGCAAGGATCGCGCCGAGGCGCTCGAGCGCTCGCGCCGTGCGCTGGACGAGTTCGAGGTCTCCGGCCTGCCCACCGTGCTGCCCTTCCACCGCAAGGTCGTGAACGACCCGGCCTTCACCGCGGAGGACGGCGTGTTCGGCGTGTACACCCGCTGGATCGAGACCGAGTTCGTCAACGACATCCCGGCCTGGGACGGCGAGCTGGAGGCTCCCAGCGAGGCGAAGGGCCGGCACACGGTCGTCGTGGAGGTCGCGGGGAAGCGCCTCGAGGTCAGCCTGCCCGACCGCGTCGCCGCCTCGGTCGTCGGCACCGGCGGCCGCCCCGCCGCGGTCCCGCCGTCGCGCCGCAGCCACGCCAAGACCGTGAACGCGGGAGCGTCGGGCGACGCGGTGAAGTCGCCCATGCAGGCGACGATCGTCAAGGTCGCCGTCGAGGACGGCCAGCAGGTCGTCAAGGGCGACCTCGTGGTCGTGCTCGAGGCGATGAAGATGGAGCAGCCGCTGCAGGCCCACAAGGACGGCGTGATCGGCAACATCAACGCCGCCGCCGGCACGACCGTCTCGGCGGGCCACCAGCTCCTCACGATCAGCTGATCGGTCCTGAGGCTTCGACGGGCCGGACCTGGGGCCGGACCTGCGGCAATTTCCTGATCGCGCTGCCGAACCTGATCGCGCTGTCCGATCCTGTCGCGCGGCCGTCACTCGGCGAGTCCGCGCACACGCGCAGCGCCGTCCGCAGCATCGCGCGTCGCGGATGCATCCGATAGAGCGTCGGCTGGAGCGTGATCGTCGCCCTGCACCCGGTCACCGCGCGGCGCGGTCACCGGCGACGGCAGTCGCACCGCCAGCAGGCCGGCGCACGCGCAGCACGGCAGCGCGCTGACCGCAGGCCGCAGGCCGGTGTCGCATCAGCGCCGTACGGTACCGCATGCGCCGGAGGCCACAGGCAGGGCGCACCGCGCAGAACGGCAAGGCGCAGGCCGGTGTCGCTCAGCGGCCGTAGTGGTAACGGCAGGCCGCGATGAGGACCTCGGTCTCGGCCACGCGATAGACCAGGCGATGCTCCTCGGTGATCCGGCGCGACCAGTACCCCGAGAACTCGTGCTTCAGGGGCTCCGGCTTGCCGATCCCCTCATTGCCGTTGCGCGCGATGTCGGCCAGCAGCGCGTTGATGCGCCGCAGCACCTTGCGATCCTGGGTCTGCCACCAGAGGTAGTCCTCCCAAGCGTTCGGATCCCAGACGAGACGCACGATCAGGTCGGGTCGATCGGCTCGTGGACCTCGCCGCCCCCGGACTCCAGCCGTTCGATCGACTCGAGGAGCCGCCGGGCGTTCGCCGGAGAGCGCATCAGGTACGCGGTCTCCTTCAAGGACTGGTACTCGTCGAGCGACACGATGACCGCCGACTCGTGACCGGCCCGAGTGATCACGATCTCCTCGCGATCGTCGACGACCGAATCGAGCACCTCGGCGTAGCGGCGCCGGGACTCGCTGTAGCCCATCGTCTTCACCGTATCCTCCTCGCGTACAGATAATTGTACGCACGGGACGGAGTCACGGCAATGGGGAGGGCGAGGATCAGTTCGCGATGCCCTGGTGCATCGCGCGAGTGGCGTCGGTGATGCTGCTGGTCAGCGACGGGTAGGCGGCGAACACCCGCGACACCTGGTCGACGGTCAGCCGGCGCTCCGCGGCCAGAGCGAGCGGGTAGATCAGCTCGGATGCCTTGGGCGCCACGATCACCGCGCCGATCACGGTGCCGGATCCGGTGCGCGCGATGAGCTTCACGAAACCGTCCCGGATCCCCATCATCTTCGCGCGCGGGTTGGCCGCCAGCGGCAGCTTGTACACGACTCCGTCGGCGATGCCGTCCTGGACATCCTTCTCCGAGAAGCCGATCGTGGCGATCTCGGGGGCGGTGAAGATGTTGGCGGTGATCTTGCGCTTCTCCAGCGGGATCACGACGTCGCCGAGCGCGTGGTACACGGCCGTGCGGCCCTGCATCGAGGCGACGGAGGCGAGCGGGAAGAAGTTCGTGCAATCGCCGACGGCGTAGATGTTCGGCACCGAGGTGCGCGCGACCCTGTTGACCCGGATGTGCCCCGATTCGGTGAGCTCGACCCCCACGTCCTCCAGGCCGATGCCCGCGGTGTTCGGGATGGATCCGACGGCCATCAGGCAGTGGCTGCCGTCGACCGTGCGACCGTCCGACAGGGTGACGGTCACGCCGGTCGCGGTGCGCACCACCGTGTCGGCGCGGGACTTCGACAGCACCTGCATGCCGCCGCGCTTGAAGACGCCCTCCAGCACCGTGGCCGCGTCCTGATCCTCGCCGGGAAGCACCTGGTCGCGACTGGAGATCAGCGTGACCTTCGCGCCGAGGTTCATGTACGCCGAGGCGAACTCGGCACCGGTGACGCCCGAGCCGACCACGATGAGGTGCTCCGGCAGCGTCTTCATGTTGTAGAGCTGGGTCCAGGTGAGGATCCGCTCCCCGTCCGGCTTGGCGGAGTCGAGTTCGCGCGGCGAGGCGCCGACCGCGACGACGAGGGTGTCGGCCTCGACGCGGTCGAAGTCGGTCCCGCCCTCGGAGGTGGAGACGACGATCGCACCAGGACCGTCCAGCCGGCCGTGACCGGAGAGAATGGTCACGCCCGCGTCGAGCAGCGTGGCGCGCATGTCCTCGGACTGCTGCCCCGCGAGCGCCAGCAGCCGTTTGTTGACGGCCGCGAGATTGATCGCGATCTGCGGCTTGAGCGGCTTGCCCTCCGCGCCCGTGGCGTAGAACTGCACGCCCAGGTCGGTGGCCTCGGAGATCGCGACCGCGGCATCGGCCGTGGCGATCAGGCTCTTCGAGGGCACGACGTCGGTGAGCACGGCGGAGCCGCCCACCCCCACCCGTTCCACGAGAGTCACCTCCGCCCCGAGCTGGGCCGCGGCGAGCGCCGCCTCGTATCCGCCGGGACCGCCGCCGAGGACCGCGACGCGCTGGGAGCGCTCGAACATGTGGGTCATGGCGTCCATTCTGGCGTATCCGCCGTGAGCGCGTGGCCGCGCAGGATCCGCCGCGGCCCGCGCTCATCCGCGCCGACCTCGCACGTCCGCGCCCCGGGGCCGTATCCTCGATCTCATGGCTGACTGGAACCACCCCCTCGACGACCCGAACGCCGACCCCTTCGCGATCGCCGCGGAGGCGGCATCCGATATCCACCGGCTCACCGGCGTCGACCATCACGACATCGCCGTGACGCTGGGATCCGGCTGGGGCAAGGCCGCGGAGCTCATCGGAGAGACCGTGGCGACCGTCCCCGCGACCGAGGTCACCGGCTTCTCCAAGCCCGCGCTCGAAGGCCACGTGGGAACGCTGCGCAGCATCGTGACGCCGTCCGGCAAGAACGTGCTCGTGATCGGCGCCCGCACCCACTACTACGAGGACCACGGCGTGCGCCGGGTCGTGCACAGCGTGCGCACCGCCGCCGCGACCGGGGCTAAGACGATGGTGCTCACCAACGGCGCCGGCGGCATCAAGCAGACCTGGAAGCCCGGCCAGCCCGTGCTCATCAGCGACCACATCAACCTCACCGCGGACTCCCCGCTCGAGGGCGCGAACTTCGTCGATCTCACCGATCTGTACAGCGCGCGCCTGCGCGACCTCGCCCGCACGATCGACCCGAGCCTCGACGAGGGCGTGTACACGCAGTTCCGCGGCCCGCACTACGAGACCCCGGCCGAGGTGCAGATGGTGAAGATCATCGGCGGTCACATCGTCGGCATGTCGACCGCGCTCGAGGCGATCGCCGCGCGCGAGGCCGGAATGGAGGTGCTCGGCTTCTCGCTGATCACGAACCTCGCCGCGGGCATCCAGAAGACCCCGCTCAGCCACGCGGAGGTGATCGAGGCCGGCCAGCTCGCCGAGCCCGTGATCTCCTCCCTGCTGGCCCGCGTGATCGGCGCCCTGTGAGCGGGTACGAGGCCGCGCGGCTGGCACAGGCACGCGCCTGGCTGCGACAGGATCCGGATCCGGAGACCCGCGACGAACTCGCGGGCCTCATCACCCGCGCGGGCTCCGGCGACGACGCCGCCGTCGCCGAGCTCGAGGACCGCTTCGGCAGCCGTCTCGCGTTCGGCACCGCCGGGCTGCGCGGCGAGATCGCGGCAGGGTCCAACCGGATGAACCGGGTGCTGGTGGCGCAGGCGGCCGCGGGCTTCGCCGCCTACCTGAACGAGCGGGCGGCGCCCGGCACCACGCCGACGGTGGTGATCGGCTACGACGGCCGCAAGAACTCCCGCGTCTTCGCCTCCGACTCCGCCGAGATCTTCGCCGGTGCGGGCCTGCGCGCGATCCTGCTGCCGCGCCTGCTGCCCACCCCGGTGCTGGCCTTCGCGGTGCGGCACCTGGGCGCGGATGCGGGCGTGATGGTGACGGCCAGCCACAACCCGCCGAACGACAACGGCTACAAGGTGTACCTCGGCGGCGCGGATCAGGGCTCGCAGATCGTCGCCCCCGCGGACGCCGAGATCGCCGCGCACATCGAGCGCATCGCCGAGGAGGGCGATGCACTCGGCATCCCCCGCTCGACGGCCTACGAGACCGCGGGTGAGGCGATCGTGGACGCGTACGTCGCCGCGACCGCCGCCGTCGCACCCGCGCCGGTCGGCACGGCGGGGCTGCGCTGGGTCTACACGGCCCTGCACGGCGTGGGCTGGGAGACGTTCTCGCGCATCCTCGGGGAGGCCGGATATCCCGCGCCGTGGACCGTGAGCGAGCAGCGCGATCCTGATCCGACGTTCCGCACGGTCTCCTTCCCCAACCCGGAGGAGCCCGGCGCGATGGACCTCGCGTTCGCGAAGGCGCGCACGCTCGGCGCGGAGCTCGTGATCGCGAACGACCCGGATGCGGACCGGCTCGCCGTCGGCATCCCCGACGCGTCCGCGGACGGGCGGCTGGCGCCGGCTCACCGGCAACGAGGTCGGCCTGCTGCTCGGCTGGCGCGCCGCCCGCGCGGCCACGGCGGACGGGCCGGCGGCTCCCGGCACCTCCCTGGCCTGCTCGCTGGTCTCCTCCCCCGCGCTCGGCGCGATCGCCGAGCGGTACGGGCTGGGCTTCCACGAGACGCTCACCGGCTTCAAGTGGATCTCCCGCGCCCCCGGCATCGCCTTCGGCTTCGAGGAGGCGCTGGGCTACCTGGTGAACCCGGAGACCGTGCGCGACAAGGACGGCATCTCCGCGGCGATCGCCCTGCTGGGCCTGGCCGCCGAGGCCCGCGGGACGCGAGGCGACGATCGCGGATCTGCTCGACGAACTCGCCGCCGAGATCGGCAGCTACGCGAGCGGACAGGTCTCGATCCGCGTCGAGGACGTCACGGTGATCGGCCGGATCATGGCCGCGCTGCGGCAGGATCCGCCCGCCGTGTTCGGAGACACCGCCGTCGCCGGCGCCGAGGACCTGCTCCCCGCGACCGGGGACGCCCCCGCCGGCGACGTGCTGCGCTACCGCCTCGCGGACGGCTCCCGCGTCATCGTGCGCCCGAGCGGCACCGAGCCGAAGCTCAAGGCGTACATCGACGCGCGCGCGGACACGGCCGAGGCGGCCCGTGCGGCGGTCGCCGACCTCGACGCGGCGATCCGCGAGCTGCTGGCACGCCTGAGCTGACCGTGGCGACCCGCTCCGTCGTGATCCGCGCCGAGGGCGGGGCGCACGCGCGCCCGGTCGCAGAGCTGGTGCGGCTCGCGATGGCGTACGAGGGCCCCGTCGGCCTGACCACGACCGCGGGGCGCCAGGTCGACCTCGGCAGCGTGCTGGCCGTGATGGACCTGGCGCTGGTCCCGGGTGACGAGGTCGTGCTCTCGGCCGACGGTCCCGACGCCGAGGGCCTGCTGGACGCGCTCGCCCGGGTGCTGGACGGCTGATCCGCGCGAGGTGCGGGCGGGACCCGCGGCGTCAGCCGTCGACGACCGCCGCGAGCTCGTCCAGGAAGCCGGCGAAGGTCGCCCCTCGTCGCAGGATCCGCTGCACGCTGTCGCTCTCCCCGAACACCTCGACCAGCTGCTCGAACACGGTCTGGAACGCGTCCCGGTCCTGCTCGCTGAACGCCGCCAGAGCGACGACCTGAACCCGCCCGGTCCCCCACGCGACGGACCCGGCGGCGACGCCCACCGCGATCGCGGTGCGCGTCGCCGTCATCTGCAGCGCGTGCGGCACGGCGAGCGCGTCGCTGAACGCGGTCGAGGAGAGCCGCTCGCGCTGGATCGTGTTCTCGATGTAGTCCTCGCCGATCAGCCCCGCCTCGACCAGGCGCCCGCCGAGGAGCCGGATGATCGCCTCCTCGCCGGTGTCGGGCAGCGGATGCACGTACGCGTCCTCGGAGAGGTACCGGGACAGCTCCTCGCGCAGCCGCGCCAGCCGCCGGGCGCGGCGCAGCCGCGCCGCGGCCTGCTGCACCCGCTCCACGTCCGCCTCGGTGAGGAACGGCTGGATCAGCACCGTGCGGTCGGCCGCGGCCGGCAGCGGCACCGTGCTGAGCACCAGGTCCGTGTCGATCTCCGACTCTCGCGGATCCATCGCCGTGATGACCCGCACGACCTCGATCCCCTGACCGAGCGAGCGGTCCACGCGGGAGCGGAGCACCTCGTGCAGCTCGGAGTAGCCCGGGCACACGATCGTCGCCGTGAGCAGGGACTCCGCACGACGGCTGCGCTCCAGCCGGCCGCCGATGTGCATGGCCACGTAGGCGATCTCGTCGTCGTCCACGCGCAGTCCGAGCCGCTCCTGCAGGCCGCTGACCACCGACACGGCGACCTCGAAGATCATCGGGTACGCCGACTTGAGCGACCGGGTCAGCGGGTTGCGGGCATGCGACTCCTCCTGCGCCCGGCGCAGCAGGTTCTGCACGTGCAGGGCGAGGCGGAGGATGAACGCGTCGTCCTCGAGGTCCACCTGATAGTCCGACGACGCCTGCACGACCTGGGCCCGCACGGCCGCCTCGACCTCGGGATCGAGCCCGGCGCGGGCGAGGGCCGCAGGATCCGCGCCGCCCGGAGTCACGATCCGGGTCAGCACCAGGCGGGCGAGGTGGGCGAGATCCCCCGCGCCCAGCTCGACTCCGAGCCGCTGCCGGGAAAGTCGAGCGATCAGCTCCGCGACCGGATCGGCGGCGGCGGCGGATTCCGGCCTGCCCGCGAGTTCCGCGCCGTCCAGCTCCCGGCCCGCGGCGACCCGATCCGCCGCGATCGCGATGTGCAGCAGCACGTCCGCGATCGCCAGCTCGTTGACGTAGTAGCCGAGGTCGCCGAGCTCCACCACCAGGGCGGCCTTGAACGGAGCCACCGCCTCCGCGGGGATCGCGCCGCCGGCGAGCGCGAGGCGGTACGGGTCCACCGGGAAGTCGGCCGCATCCATCTCGTCGTGCGCGAGCCTGCTGAGCAGCCGGCGCTGGTCGCGCTCCGCTCCGCGCAGCCGCACGACGTCCCTGTCCCGCTCCAGGGTCAGCCGGGTGCCGTCGAGCAATGACCGCACCCGGGCGAGATCCGCCTCGAGCGTCGCCTCGCTGACGTGCAGCCGGTCCGCGGTGTCGAAGACGTCGATCCCGTTCTCGTCGTCCAGGAGCGAGCGGACCAGGCCGTGCAGACGGGCGCGCGGCGTCGAATCCGCCGCGGCGCGGGCGGCGAGCGCGGCCCGCGCTGCGGGTCCGGCGCGATAGCCCGCCGCACCCGAGACGACGGCGTCGCCCTCCGGCACCCGCGCGTTCAGGGCGGTGACGTAGGCGCGGACGCTGCGCGGGGTGACGCCGAGCAGATCCGCCAGCCGAGGACCTGCCACCCAGGAGTCCTCCCGCAGCAGCGCGCTCAGCAGCCGATCCTGCCGTCGAGTCGACACCCGTTGTCCCTTCGCCGTCCCCGTGCTCCGCACGGACACCCTCATGATGCCAGGATCCGAGCCGTGGAGGGCCGGAACGCGCGTTCCGCCCCGGCGGAAGAGATCCTGGTGGCCCCCTCCCCTCCTCCGGCCGAATGATGGCGGGGAAGGGATGAATCGATGAGGATCCAGGTCATCTGCGGTGCAGGTGCGTCCAGCACCTTCGTCGCTGCGCGGCTGCGTCGAGCGGCCGTCGCTGCCGGCTCCGACTGGGAGGTCGCTGCGGCGCCCCTGGACGGTGTCGATCCCTTCGCCGACGTCGTCCTGCTGGGACCGCACATCGCTGACCGCCTCGCGGAGGTGGGCCGCCGTGCTCCTCGCGCCCGGATCATCGTGCTGCCCGAGGACGCCTTCACCGACCTCGACGGAGCCCGCATCCGCGCCCTCGTGCTCGCCGGGACCGCCGAGAACACCGCACCGAGAGGAACACCATGACCGCGCTGACCCGCACCGTTCGCATCGGCTCTTCGCACGGGCTGCACGCCCGCCCCGCGAAGATCTTCGCCCAGGCGGCGAAGGAGACCGGGATCCCGGTGACCATCGCGAAGGACTCCGGCAAGGCGGTGAACGCCGCGAGCATCCTCGGCGTGATCTCGCTGGGCCTGGAACAGGGCGACTACGCCACCCTGACCGCCGACGGCGAGACCGCGGAGGCCGCCCTGGACCTGCTCGCCGAGCTGCTCGCCACCGACCACGACGAAGGCGCCGCCTGATGGCCGTGCTCCGCGGGGTGGGGATCGGCCAGGGCGTGGCCACGGGCCCCGTCCGGCGCATGGCCGAGGCGCTGCCCGCGCCGGAGAACCTGCCGAGCGCGGCCGGCGCGGACGCCGAGCGGGTGCGCGTGCAGGAGGCGATCTCGCATGTCGCCGCGGATCTGGCTCGGCGCGCCGAGGCCGTCGACGGGGCGGCGCAGGAAGTGCTCGAGGCGCAGGCCATGATCGCCGAGGACCCCACCCTCGCCGACGAGGTCGAGGAGCGGATCGGCGCGGGATCCACCGCCGAGTGGGCCGTGCACGACGCCTTCGCCGGCTTCCGGGCGTCTCTCGAAGCCGTGGGCGGGTACCTCGGCGAGCGCGCCGCGGACCTCGACGACATCGCTCAGCGGGTGCTCGCCCGGCTGCGCGGCGTGGCCGCGCCCGGTGTCCCCGATCCTGGGCACCCGTTCGTGCTGGTCGCGCGCGATCTCGCACCGGCCGACACGGCTCTGCTCGACCTGGACAAGGTGCTCGCGCTGATCACGACGGACGGCGGACCCACCTCGCACACCGCGATCCTGGCCCGGGAGAAGGGCATCGTGGCCGTGGTCGGAGCAGTCGACGCCACCGCCCTCGTCGACGACGAGACGGTGATCGTGGACGCCGCCGCCGGCGCGGTCACCACCCAGCCCGACCGCCGAGGAGCGCGAGCGCGCCGCGACGCGCGCCGCGGAACGGCAGGCCGCCGACACCGCGCCGCCGAAAGCCGGGGCGCTCGCCGACGGCACCCCGATCGCGCTGCTCGCGAACCTCGGGAAGCCCGGCGACGCCGCCGACGCGGTCGCCCGGGGCGCCGAGGGCGTCGGGCTGTTCCGCACCGAGTTCCTGTTCCTGTCCGCCACGCACGCGCCGACCGTCTCGTCGCAGCGGGAGTCGTATCGCGAGCTGCTCGCCGCGTTCGGCGGCAAGAAGGTCGTCGTGCGGCTGCTGGACGCCGGCGCCGACAAGCCGCTGCCGTTCCTCAACGACGCGCACGAGGAGAACCCGGCCCTGGGCCTGCGCGGCCTGCGGGCTCTGCGCGCCAGCGAGGACATCCTGCGCGAGCAGCTGACCGCCCTCGCCGAGGCGGACGCCGAGACCGACGCCGACCTGTGGGTGATGGCCCCGATGGTGACCACGATCGAGGAGACGGAGTACTTCACCGCGCTGGCCCGCGAATACGGGCTGCGCACCGCGGGGGTCATGGTCGAGGTGCCCGCGTGCGCGCTGATGGCCGACCGGCTGCTGTCCCACGCCGACTTCGCCTCGATCGGCACGAACGACCTGACCCAGTACACGATGGCAGCCGACCGGCTGCTCGGCTCCGTCGCGTCCTTCCAGGATCCGTGGCACCCCGCCGTGCTGCGCCTCGTCGCCGAGGTCGGCCGCGCCGGGGCGATCCTCGGCAAGCCCGTGGGCGTGTGCGGCGAGGCCGCCGCGGATCCGCTGCTCGCCGTCGTGCTCGTCGGCCTCGGCGTGGGCTCGCTGTCCATGGCGCCAGCCGCCCTCGCCGACGTCCGCCGCTCCCTCACCCAGTACACGCTCGACGACGCGCACCGCATCGCCGGTGCCGCACTCGGCGCCGACGACGCCGCGTCCGCGCGTGCCGCCGCCCAGGCAGCCTCCTGATCCCACCCGGATCGCCCCCGCAAGACAAGAACAGAAAGCGACGACATCATGACGACGACGTCACCGACCGCCTCCCAGCCCGGATCCGTCCGGGTCCTCGTGCAGAGGTTCGGCACCTTCCTCTCCGGCATGATCATGCCGAACATCCCCGCGCTCATCGCGTGGGGCATCTTCACCGCCTTCTTCATCCCCGTCGGCTGGACGCCGAACGCGGACCTGACGACCATCGTCGGCCCGATGATCCACTACCTGCTGCCGATCCTGATCGCCTACACCGGTGGGCACATGGTCTACGGCGTGCGCGGGGCGGTCGTCGGCTCGATCGCGACCTTCGGCGTGATCGCCGGTTCGGACAACCTCATCGCACTGTTCAACGCGGCCGCGCTCAAGGTGAACCCGGACGCCGCACCACTCGGCCAGATCCACATGTTCATCGGCGCCATGATCATGGCGCCGCTGGCGGCGTACACGATGAAGTGGCTGGACGGACTGTGGGCCGGCAGGATCAAGGCCGGCTTCGAGATGCTCGTGAACATGTTCTCGGCCGGCATCTGGGGCTTCGTCATGGCGATCATCGGCTTCTTCCCGATCGCCTGGCTCGTGAACGGGCTGATGAACCTGCTCAGCGCAGCCGTGAACTGGCTCGTCGCGAACCACCTGCTGCCGCTGACGAGCATCCTCATCGAGCCCGCCAAGGTGTTCTTCCTGAACAACGCCATCAACCACGGCGTGCTCACGCCGCTCGGTCTCGCCCAGGCGTCGGGCCCGGACCACAAGTCGATCCTGTTCCTGCTCGAGGCGAACCCGGGCCCGGGCGTCGGCCTCCTCCTCGCCTTCACCCTGTTCGGCATCGGCGCCGCACGGGCGTCCGCACCGGGCGCCGCGGTGATCCAGTTCATCGGCGGCATCCACGAGGTCTACTTCCCGTACGCGCTGATGAAGCCGACGCTGATCCTCGCGCTGATCGCGGGAGGCATGACGGGCGTCGACCACCAACGTCCTGTTCAACGACGGCCTGCGCGCCCCGGCCGCTCCGGGCAGCATCATCGCCGTCATCGCGCAGACGCTATCAGACCGACTATCTCGGCGTGATCCTCTCGGTCGTCCTCTCGGCCGCCGTCACCTTCATCGTCGCCGCGATCATCCTGCGCGCCTCGCGCAAGCGGGATCTCGCCGCGGAGGCCGCGGGCGAGGGTTCCTTCGAGTCCGCGATCAGCAAGACGGTGGCCAACAAGGGCAAGAAGTCCGACTTCCTGGACGGCATGCGCACCGAGGACGCCGCCCCCGCGACCGGGGCGCCGGTCGCCACGGAGCGCCGGATCGACCGCATCGTGTTCGCGTGCGACGCGGGCATGGGTTCGTCCGCGATGGGCGCGAGCGTGCTGCGGAACAAGATCAAGAAGGCGGGCATCGAGGGGGTCGACGTCACCAACAAGGCGATCGCGAACCTCGACGGCGGCGAAGACCTGATCATCACGCAGCAGCAGCTCACCGACCGCGCGAAGGGCCCGCAACGGCGACGCGATCCACGTCTCGGTGGACAACTTCATGAACTCGCCCAAGTACGACGAGGTCGTCGAGATGGTGCGCCGCCAGCGCGGCGACGCCTGATCCCCGGCCGAACGAGAGGAACCCTGAGATGAGCATCCTGACCCCTGATCGTGTCCGCATCCACGCCGGCTCCGCCACCCGGGAGGAGGCGCTGCAGGAGGCCGCGGGCCTCCTGGTCGCGGCGGGAGCGGTGACCCCCGCCTACCTCGACGCGATGCGGCAGCGCGAGCAGACCGTGTCGACATACATGGGCAACGGCCTCGCGATCCCGCACGGCACCAACGAGGCGAAGGACGAGATCCTCGCGTCGGCGCTCTGCGTCGTGCGCTACGACGGCGGCGTGGACTGGGCGGGCGATCCGGTCACGTTCGTGATCGGCATCGCCGGGCGCGGCGACGAGCACCTCGAGATCCTGTCGCAGATCGCGATCACGTTCTCCGAGGAGGACGACGTCGCCGCGCTCGCGGCGGCCGCCTCCCCCGAGGAGCTGTACGCGGCTGCTGTCGGCGGTGAACGACTGATGCCCACCGCGGTGCACTTCGGCGCCGGCAACATCGGCCGCGGCTTCGTCGGGCTGCTGCTGCACGAGGGCGGCTACGACCTGGTGTTCTCGGACGTGGCCCCCGATCTCGTCGACGCGATCAACGCCGCGCCGGAGTACACCGTGCACGAGGCGGGGCCCGGGGGCGTCGACCACGTCGTCACCGGGTACCGCGCCGTGGACAGCCGGACCGACCCCGATGCCGCAGCGGCGGCCGTCGCCGCGGCCGACGTCGTGACGACCGCGGTCGGGACCGACCGTGCTGCGCTTCGTGGCGCCGACGATCGTGGCGGGGCTCCGGCTCCGCGACGTCGGGCGGGCCCCGCTGCAGATCATGGCGTGCGAGAACGCGATCGGCGCGACCGATCTGCTGCGCGCCGAGGTCGCCGCCGCCGCCGGCGAGGACGCCCCCGCGCTCCTGGAGCGCGCGGTGTTCGCGAACACGGCCGTCGACCGGATCGTGCCCGCGCAGGCGCCGGGGCAGGGCGTGGACGTCACGGTCGAGCCGTACTTCGAGTGGGCGATCGAGAGCGGCCCGTTCGGCGACGACCTGCCGCACATCCCGGGCGCGCACTTCGTGGCGGACCTCGGCCCCTACATCGAGCGCAAGCTGTTCACGGTGAACACCGGGCACGCCGCGACCGCGTACTTCGGCGAGCGTGCGGGCGCGATCACGATCGCCGAGGCGCTGCAGGATCCGACGACCGCAGCGGCCGTCGAGGCGGCGCTGCAGGAGACGTCGAGCGTGCTCTCCGCGGTGCACGGCCTGGATCCCGCCGAGCTCGCGCAGTACCGGGCGAAGATCCTGGACCGGTTCCGCAACCCGCTGCTGCCGGACACGGTGCGCCGGGTGGGCCGCCAGCCGCTGCGCAAGCTGTCCCGGCACGAGCGGTTCATCGGGCCCGCGGCGCAGGCCGCGGAACGGGGTCTGCCGACCACGGCGCTGGTCGCGGCGATCGGGGCCGCGCTGGCGTTCGACGCGCCAGAGGACGAGGAGGCGGTGCGGCTGCAGGAGCTGCTGCGCACCCTCGACGCGGACGCGTTCACGGCCCAGGTGACAGGTCTCGACCCCGCCCATCCGCTGTTCACCGCCGTGCGCGACGAGGTCGCCCGGCACCAGGGCCGACCCCAGCCGTGATCCGCGAGACCCCCGTTGATCCGCGAGATCCCGCGTTCAGAACACGGGGTCTCGCGAATCCGGGCGGATAGGCTCTCAGGGTGGACTTCGCGATGCCCGTCACCCTGGAGAACGACTTCGTCCGGCTGGAGCCGCTCGGCCGCCGAGCACGCCGAGGACCTCGCCGCCGCGACCGCTGGGCCTGGAGGACCGCTGGTACACCTCGGTGCCGACCGCTGACGGCGTTCGAGCCGAGATCGTCCGACGCCGCGGAATGCACGCGAGCGGATCCATGAATCCGTTCGCGATCCGGGACCTCTCCTCCGGCCGCGCGGTCGGCATGACGACGTTCTGCGACATCGACCTGGCCAACCGCACCGTCGAGATCGGCTACACCTGGCTGAGCCCGGCCGTGCACGGCACTGCGGTGAACCCCTCCGCCAAGCTGCTGCTGCTCGGCCACGCCTTCGAGGAGTGCGACGCGATCCGGGTGCAGTTCTGCACGCACTTCCACAACCGTCAGTCGCGGGCCGCGATCGAACGCCTCGGGGCCCGGCTCGACGGGATCCTGCGCAACCATCGCATCGGAGCGGATGGCGCCCTGCGCGACACCGTCGTGTACTCGATCCTGCCGCACGAGTGGCCCGCCGTGCGCAACGGCCTCGACGCACGCCTCGACCGACGCCGGCCATGACAGCGCAAGCGGCGGGACGATCGTACGCGGTCATCGGTGCGGGTCCCTCGGGCCTCGCCGCGATGAGGGCGCTGCAGAAGGCCGGCATCGACGCTACCGGCTACGAGGCGTCGCACGACGTCGGCGGGCTGTGGGACATCACGAACCCGCGCAGCACCGTGTACGAGTCCGCGCACCTGATCTCGTCCCGCACGACGACCGAGTTCACCGAGTTCCCGATGGACTCCACCGTCGACTATCCGGGCCACCGGGCGCTGAAGCGCTACTTCGACGATTACGCCGACGCCTTCCATCTGCGGGAGCGCTTCCGGTTCAGCACCCGCGTCGACCGCCTGGAACGCGACGGAGACGGGTGGATCCTGCGCTCCTCCGCATCGCCCGGTGCTGGCGGCGAGAACGCCGAGGAGCGCTACGACGGAGTGATCCTCGCGAACGGCACGCTGGCCGAGCCGTACGTACCCACGTTCGCCGGGGACTTCGACGGCGAGATCCTGCACACCAGCGCCTACAAGGACCCCGCACAGCTCACCGGCCGGCGCGTCCTCATCATCGGCGCCGGCAACTCCGGCTGCGACATCGCCGTCGACGCCGTGCACCACGCAGCGAGCGTGGACATGAGCGTGCGCCGCGGCTACTACTTCGTGCCGCGCTACCTGTTCGGCCGCCCCAGCGACACCCTGAATCAGGGACGCCCGCTGCCGCGCGCGGATCAAGCAGGCGATCGACTCCCGGGTGCTGCGCGCGTTCACCGGGCGACCCGGTGCGGTTCGGGTTCCCGAAGCCCGACTACCGCATCTACGAGGCGCACCCGATCGTGAACACGATGGTGCTGAACCACCTCGGCCAGGGCGATCTGCGCATCCGCGCCGACATCGACCGCTTCGACGGCATCCACGGTGCGGTTCGCCGACGGCACCTGCGGGGACTACGACCTGATCCTGCTGGCCACCGGCTACCGGCTGGACTACCCGTTCGTCGATCGCGCGCACCTGAACTGGACGGGTGCCGCGCCGCGGCTGTTCCTGAACGTGTTCCCGCCCTCGTTCAACGGCCTGTTCGTCGTCGGGCATGATCGAGGCGAGCGGCATCGGCTGGCAGGGCCGCTACGAGCAGGCGGAGCTGATCGCGGCCTATCTGGCCGCGCTGGTGCAGGATCCGGCGCGCGCCGAACGGTTCCGCACCCGGGTCGCCGCGCAGCCGTGGCCCGATCTCACCGGCGGGTACCGGTACCTGGATCTGGCGCGCATGTCGTACTACGTGAACAAGGACGCCTACCGTCGCGCCGTGCGCACCGAGACGTCGGCGTTGCAGGGCGTCGCGTGAGGACCCGCGCCGCTGTCGCTACGCTCGGGGACATGCATTCCCTGCGCCCCTGCGGACCTGCCGTCCTCGCCTCGCGGCGCGAGACGCAGGCGACGACCCGATGACGCGCGTCCTGGTCACCGGAGGAGCAGGATTCCTCGGTACGCGGATCACCGCGCTGCTGACCGAGCACCCCGACGTCGACCTGGTCGTCTGCGCGGATCTGCGCGAATCCTCGGTGCCCGGCGTGATCTCGGTCCGGATCGACACCACGGATCCGGATGCCCTGCCGGAAGTGCTGCAGCGGAACCGCATCGACACGGTGGTGCACCTCGCTGCGATCGTCAACCCCGGCCGAGACGTGCCGATGGAGTTCCGCGTCGACGTGCAGGGCGCGGCGAACGTCCTCGCCGCCTGCGTGGAGGCGGGCGTGCGCCGGCTCGTGGTGTCGAGCTCCGGCGCCGCCTACGGCTATCACCCGGACAATCCCGCGTGGATCGACGAGACCGATCCGCTGCGCGGCAACGACGAGTTCCCGTACTCGCGGCACAAGCGTCTCATCGAGGAGATGCTCGCCGCGGCCCGCACCGCGCATCCGGGCCTGGAGCAGGTGATCTTCCGGATCGGCACGATCCTCGGGCCCACGGTGCACAACCAGATCACCGCGCTGTGGGACGCGAAGCGGATCCTGCACATCGCCGGATCCGACTCCCCGTTCGTGTTCGTGTGGGTCGACGACGTCGCCGCCGCCATGGTGCGCGCCGCGCTCGGCGGCGGACCGCCCGGGATCTACAACGTCGCAGGGGACGGCACGATGACCGTGCCGCAGATCGCCCGCCGGCTGCGCAAGCCGCTGCTGACGGTCCCTGCGCCGCTGCTCGCGGCCGCACTGGCGATCGGCGGCCTGCTGCGCCTGACCGAGCACGGCCCGGAGAAGGTCCGGTTCCTGCGCTATCGTCCCGTGCTCCGCAACCGGCGTCTCAAGGAGGAGTTCGGCTACACGCCGGCGCTCACCACGGTGCAGGCGTTCGAGGAGTACGTGCGCACGCACCCGGACGTGGTGCGCACGTAGCCGGCGCTTCCTCGTTTCGGCGGGACGTCACTCGTCGAAGCCCTCGGCGATCATCTCGACGAGCTCTTCACGCTCCTCCACGGGGAGGAAGGCTCCGGCCGCGGCGTTGAACTGGAACGCCTCCAGGTCCTCCAGGTCGTAGCCGAAGGAGTCGACGAGCAGCGCCATCTCGCGGGTGAGCGACGTCGCGCTCATCGTGCGGTTGTCGACGTTCACGGTGACCGCGAAGCCGAGCTGGTACAGCAGGTCGAACGGGTGGTCGGCGAACTCGGTGCCCCAGGCGGCGATCGCGCCGGTCTGCAGGTTGGAGGACGGTGAGAGTTCGAGCGGGATCTCGCGGTCACGCACCCAGCGGGCCAGGTCGCCGAAGCGCACCTGCACCTCCTCGCCGTCGCGGTTCACGATCTCCAGGTCCTCCGCGATCCGCACGCCGTGCCCGAGGCGCAGCGCGCGTCCGTCGATCAGCGCGGAGCGGATCGAATCCGGTCCAGCGGCCTCGCCTGCGTGCACGGTGGTCGGGAACATCTGTCCGGCCAGGTACTCGAAGGTGTCGCGGTACCGCGAGGACGGGTACCCCGCCTCGGGTCCTGCGGTGTCGAACCCGACGACGCCGCGACCGCGGTAGGCGACCGCGAGTTCGGCGATCTCGCGCACCCGGTCGGTCTGCCGCATCGCGGACAGCAGCTGCCCGACGCGGATGCTCGTCCCGCTGCGCGCGGCGGCGTCCTCGGCCTCCTCGATGCCCTCCTGCACGGCGTCGACGGCCTGCTCCAGGCTGAGTCCCGCGGCAAGGTGCAGCTCGGGCGCCCAGCGCACCTCGCCGTAGACCACGCCGTCGCGGACCAGGTCCTCGACGAACTCCCGGGAGATCCGCCGCAGATTGTCGGCGCTCTGCATGACCGAGAGCGACACGTCGAAGGTCTTCAGGTAGTCGACGAGGGATCCCGCGCTCGCCTGGGTGCGGAACCACAGCCCCAGCGCCGTGGGGTCGGTGTGCGGCAGTTCGATCCCGCTCGCATCCGCGAGTTCGATGATCGTGGCCGGGCGCACCCCGCCGTCGAGGTGGTCGTGCAGGGAGATCTTGGGCAGCCCGCGCAGGGACATGCCCTCCACATCCAGGTCGCCGTTCGCGTCGATGGGCATGACGGATCCTTCCTCAGCAGGGGGATGACGGGGCCCCTTCGACAGGCTCAGGGACCGGGGCGGACCCTTCGACAGGCTCAGGGACCAAGGCGGCGCGGCGCCCGGAATCAGCCTAGGCGGTGATCCGCTCGCGCACGAGGGGCGACCGCTCGACCTGCTCGGCGCCGATCTCCCACGCTCCGTCGACCGCGTCCAGAGCGCGCTCGAACCGGGCCGCGTCGTCGGCGGACAGGGTGAACACGGGATCCCCCGCGCGCACCGCATCGCCCGGCTTGACATGCAGGTCGATCCCCGCGGCGAACACGACGGCGTCCTCGGCCCTGGCGCGACCGGCGCCGAGTCGCCAGGCGCCGATGCCGAACGGCAGGGCGTCCATGCGGGTGATGAAGCCGTCGGAGGAGGCGGTGACAGTGTGCGTCTCGCGCGCGACGGGCAGCGCGGCGTCGGGATCGCCGTCCTGGGCGCGGATCATCGCCCGCCAGGAGTCCATGGCGCGGCCGTCGTCCAGTGCGGCCTCGACATCCGCGTCCGGCTGCCCGCTCAGCGCGAGCATCTCCCGGGCCAGCGCGAGGGTGAGCTCGCGGACGTCGGCAGGGCCGCCGCCGGCGAGCACCTCCACGGACTCGCGCACCTCGTTCGCGTTGCCGATCGCGAGACCCAGCGGAACGTTCATGTCCGTGAGCAGCGCGGTGGTGAGCACGCCGGAGTCGGTGCCGAGCGCCGACCATCGTGCGGGCGAGCTCGCGCGCACGGTCGATGTCCTGCATGAACGCGCCGGATCCGAACTTCACGTCCAGCACCAGCGCGTCGGTGCCCTCGGCGATCTTCTTCGACATGATGCTCGAGGCGATCAGCGGGATCGCCTCGACCGTCGCCGGTCACGTCGCGCAGCGCGTAGAGCTTCTTGTCGGCGGGGGCGAGGCCGGATCCGGCCGCGCAGATCACCGCGCCGACGTCGCCCTGCAGCTGCGCGAAGATCTCCTCGTTGCTGAGCGCGGCGCGCCAGCCGGGGATCGACTCCAGCTTGTCGAGCGTGCCGCCGGTGTGGCCGAGGCCCCGGCCGCTGAGCTGCGGCACCGCCACGCCGAAGCACGCCACAAGCGGCGCGAGCGGCAGCGTGATCTTGTCGCCCACGCCGCCGGTGGAGTGCTTGTCGACCGTCTTCTTGCCGAGGGCTGAGAAACTCATCCGCTCCCCCGACGCGATCATCGCGTCGGTGAGCACCCGGATCTCGTCGCGCTCCATGCCGCGCTGGAAGATCGCCATCGCGAACGACGCCATCTGCGGATCCGTGACGTAGCCGCGCGTGTAGGCGTCCACCATCCAGCGCAGCGCCGGCTCGGGCACCGCCCCGCCGTCGCGCTTGGCGCGGATGACGTCCACGGCGTCGAACGGCTCAACAGCACTCATCGTCCATCTCCCATCGGTCCCTGAGCCTGTCGAAGGGCCCTCGGCCCGAACGCGTCGGGCAGCACTTCGTCGATCGTCCTGATCCCGGACACGGTCTCGAGCAGCATGCCCGGCGAGGCGTGCTCGTACAGCAGCTGCCGGCAGCGTCCGCACGGCATGATCGTCTCGCCGTCGCCGTTCACGCAGACGAAGGCGACCAGACGCCCGCCACCCGACATGAACAGGTCGCCGACCATGGCGCACTCGGCGCACAGCGTGACGCCGTAGGAGGCGTTCTCCACGTTGCAGCCGGCCACGATCCGGCCGTCGTCGACGAGCGCCGCGGCGCCCACGCGGTAGTGCGAGTACGGCGCGTACGCGTTCTGCTGCGCGTCGTTGGCGACCTGGCGCAGCTCGTCCCAGTCGATGTCCCGTCCATGCGCGCTCCTCTCAGGATTTGATGTACGGTTTGCCGGACGCGGCCGCGGCCCGCGGATCTGCCCGACGAACCCGACCACCGCGAGGATGGTGACCACGTACGGCAGCATCAGCATGAACTCGCTGGGGATCGGCGTCTTCAGCACCGACAGCAGGTTCTGCAGGTTCGTCGCGAAGCCGAACAGCAGCGCGGCGAGCGCGGCGCGCACCGGATCCCAGCGCCCGAAGATGACCGCGGCGAGGGCGATGAAGCCGAGCCCCGCAGTCATGTCCTTGGTGAACTGCGGCACCGAGACCAGCGTGAAGTACGCCCCGCCGATACCCGCGATCGCGCCCGCCAGCAGGATGTTCCAGAACCGGGTCGGGTTGACCTTGATGCCCACGGTGTCGGCCGCCTGCGGGTGCTCGCCCACGGCGCGCAGGCGCAGACCCCAGCGGGTGCGGTACAGGCCCCACGCGACGAGCGCCACGATGACGTACATCAGGTACACCAGGAAGGTCTGGTGGAACAGCGCGGGACCGATCACCGGGATGTCGCCGAGGATCGGGATCTTCACGGGCGAGAACCGCGCGGGGCTGTTCAGGGTCTGCGCGTTGGGCGCCAGCACGGCCCCGTACAGGAAGCCGGTCAGGCCCGAGACGAAGACGTTCAGCACGACGCCGACGATCACCTGGTCGACCAGGTACTTGATCGCGAATGCGGCGAGCACGAACGCCACGATCACACCGCCGATCATCGCGCCGACGAGGCCGACGAACGGGTTGTGCGTGACCGAGGACAGGATCGTCGCGGTGAACGCGCCGAGCAGGAACTGCCCCTCGATCGCGACGTTGACGACGCCCACGCGCTCGCCGATGACGCCGCCGAGGGCGCCGAACACGAGCGGGACCGCGAGGGACACGGAACCGCCGAGCAGGCCGATCAGGGTGATCGCCCCGGAGGCTCCGGCACCGGCCCAGGTGAGGAACGCGGTCATCCCGAGCAGGGCGTAGACGATCGGCAGCCACAGGCCGAGCGTGGCGATACTGCAGCGCCACGACAAGGGCCACCACGGCGAGGACGGCGGCCAGGACCCAGGAGATCCAGACGACCGGCCCTGCCGGCACGGCGACGTCGCCGAGCGCGATCACGGCGCCCGGCTCGGCGAGGCGGTAGGTGGCCATGCCGTACCGCGGCACGAGGAGGAACAGCAGGCCCAGCAGGGCGACGATCGCGAGCAGCGTGATCGGCGTCTTCAGCGAGCGGACTTTGACGATGGTCGGCGCGTCGAGCACGGGCGCCGCGGTGAGGGAGGTGCTCATGCGGCCGCCGCCTTCGTGTCGGAGGAATCGTTATGCCGCTCGGCGCGGCGCGCGATGCGGGCGCGGGAGCGGGCGGAGCGCTCGGCAGTCGTTCTTCGGCAGGAAGAAGATGGTGCGGATCAGCGGCGGCGCCGCGATGAACAGCACGATCAGCGACTGCACCACCAGCACGATGTCGACCGGGATGGACTGCAGCGCCTGCATCGGGAAGGATCCGGCCTTCAGCGCGCCGAACAGCAGGCCCGCCCAGAACGTGCCCCAGGCGCGGCTGCGACCGAGCAGCGCGACGGTGATGGCCGTGAAGCCGATACCCGCATCGATGTTGCCGTCGAAGCCGCTGGGGATGGTGCTCTGGATCTGGATCATGCCGGCGAGGCCCGCGAGTCCGCCGGAGAACAGCATCGCGTAGATGTAGATGCGCGGCACGCTGATGCCGGCCGCGCGCGCCGCGTGCGGGTTCTCCCCGACCGCGCGCATCCGGAAGCCGAGGCTGGAGCGCTCGATCAGCCACCACACGAACAGCGTCGCGACGATGACGATCACGAAGCCCCAGTCGAGCTGGCTGAGGAACGGGAGCTTCGGCAGCTGACCGGTCACCGGCGTGGGCCGGCTGATCGGCTGGATCTGGCCGGGCTTCTGCAGCAGAGAGGGGACCCGCACCATCCACGACACCAGGTAGAAGGCGACGTAGTTGAGCATGATCGTGAGGATCACCTCGTGCGCGCCCGTGCGCGCCTTGAGCAGGCCCACGAGACCGCCCCACAGTGCGCCGGCGGCGATGCCGACGATGAGCGTGAGCGGCACCTGGATGATGGCCGGCAGATTCAGCTGGAACGTCACCAGGGCGGCGGCGGCGCACGCGATGAGCATCTGGCCGCGGGCACCGATGTTGAACAGGCCGACGCGGAACGCGAGCGCGACGCCGAGCCCGGCGGCGATCAGCGGCACCGCGAACCCGATCGTGTTGGCGAGCGGCTTGATCGCGGTGAGGAAGTCGGGTGCCGAGAAGTCGATGACCGACCCGGAGAACAGCGCACCGTAGCCGCCCGCGACCGCGTTCCACGCCGCGGCGAGGGTGTCCATCGGCCGGGCGAAGAAGTAGCCCGAGGCCGCCTGCACGTCCGGGTTGGTCACGGCGATGAGCACGCCGCCGACGACCAGCGCGAGGACGATGGCGAGGATCGTGTTCACGGCGCCGCCGCGCAGGATGTCGCGGAGCACCTTGTTCGAGACCGGGATCTCCTGGATGTTGCGCGTCATCGGCGGCTCCGACTTCGGCGACGGGGTCTGCGCATCCGGCAGTTGCGGCGACGGCGAATGCGGATCGGGCTCGATGCTCATGCGGCTTCCTCCGTGGGGTTCTCGCCGGCCATCATCAGGCCGAGCACGTCGCGCGGGGTGGTCGCGGGCACGATTCCGACGATGCGGCCGCGGTACATCACGGCGATCCGATCGGCGAGGGCGACGACCTCGTCGAGCTCGGTGGACACCACGACCACCGGGATCCCGGAGTCGCGGGTCGCGACGATCCGCTTGTGGATGAACTCGATCGATCCGACGTCGACGCCGCGCGTGGGCTGCGAGGCGAGCAGCAGCTTCAGCTCGCGGTTCAGCTCGCGCGCGATCACGACCTTCTGCTGGTTGCCGCCGGAGAGGGATCCGGCCGCCTGGCCCGGCCCCTGCGTGCGGATGTCGAACTCGGTGATGCGCTCCTTCGCGAACGTGTCGAGGACACCGCGCTGGATCGTGCCGGCCTTCGTGAAGAACGGGTCGTCGGAGCGGTCCAGCATCAGGTTCTCCGCGACCGAGAACGCGCCGACCAGACCGTCCTCGTTGCGATCCTCCGGAACGAAACCGACGCCGGCGGCGAGCACCTGGTTGACGCTGCGCCCGACCAGCTCGACCCCGTCCAGCCGGATCGATCCGCTGGTGCGCGTGTCCAGCCCCATGATCGCCTCGGCGAGCTCGGTCTGGCCGTTGCCCTGCACACCGGCGATCGCGAGCACCTCGCCCGGGCGCACCTCGAAGCCGATGTCGTCGACGACGACCACGCCGTCCGCCGCGATCACGCGGAGTCCGGAGACGACCAGCCCGCCTTCGCCGAGCTTGGGCGGATCCTTGTGCACGGTGAGCTCGACCGGACGGCCCACCATCATCGAGGCGAGCTCGGTGTTCGAGGACTGCGGGTCGGCTTCGCCGACGACCCTGCCCAGCCGGATGACCGTGATCTTGTCGGCGATGGCGCGCACCTCACGCAGCTTGTGCGTGATGAACACGATCGCCGTGCCCTCGTCGCGAAGCTGCTTCATGATGCCCATGAGCTCGTCGGTCTCCTGCGGGGTGAGCACCGCGGTGGGCTCGTCGAACACGAGCACCTTGGCGTTGCGGGAGAGCGCCTTGATGATCTCCACGCGCTGCTGCACGCCGACCGGGAGGTCCCCCACGATCGCGTCGGGGTCGACCTCGAACCCGAAGCGTGCGGCGACCGCACGCACGTGCTCGCGGGCGGCGGCGATGTCGAGCACGCCGAGGGCCTTCGACTGCTCGTGACCGAGCATCACGTTCTCCGCGACCGTGAAGACCGGGATCAGCATGAAGTGCTGATGCACCATGCCGATGCCGGCGGCCATCGCGTCGCCGGGCCCGCGGAAGTGCTGCGGCACGTCGTCGAGCAGGATCTCGCCCTCGTCGGCCTGATACAGGCCGTAGAGGACGTTCATCAGGGTCGACTTTCCGGCCCCGTTCTCGCCCAGCAGGGCGTGGATCTCGCCCGGCTCGACGACCACGTCGATGTGGTCGTTGGCGACGAGGGATCCGAAGCGTTTCGTGATGCCGCGCAGCTCAAGCTTCATAACTGTGACCCTATCCGGGAGCGTCCGACACAAGAAGAGCGCGGGACGCCCGATCTCGCCGTCGTGCCCGGTGGCGACGACCACGGACCGGAGCGTCCCGCGTCAGGGGGTGATTACTTCGGGGAGCTGGGCGACGTGACCTTGATGTCACCCTTGATGATCTTGTCCTGCAGGGCCTTCAGCTCGTCGGTGAGGCCCTTCGGGAGCTTGCTCTCGTAGTCGTGGAACGAGGACAGGCCCACGCCGTTGTTCTGCAGCGTGCCGACGTACGGCGTCGGGTCGAAGGAACCCTTGGCCGTGTCGGTGACGGTCGCGTACACGGCCTCGTCGATGCGCTTCATCACCGAGACCAGGATCTGGTCGGCGACCGACGGGTCGGCCACGGCGAGGTCGGAGTCGACGCCGAGCATGACCGTCTTCTTGCCGGAGTCCTTGACGGCGGCGCTGGCGGACACGTAGATCGGGCCGCCGACCGGGAAGATGACGTCGACGCCCTGGTCGAGGATGCCCTGTGCGGTCTGC
Source organism: uncultured Actinomycetota bacterium (assembly GCA_963791605.1). Lineage (GTDB taxonomy): Bacteria > Actinomycetota > Actinomycetes > Actinomycetales > Microbacteriaceae > Microbacterium. The sequence goes on from CAWBTB010000015.1 coordinate 36,661, forward strand.
TTGGCGGTGTCGTTCGCCTGGAAGGCACCGGTGAAGGAGCCCTTCTGCGACGCGGCGTCCCAGCCGAACGCCTCGACCTTGGCGCCCTTGTCGTCGTCGTACTTCTTGACGCCCTCGACGAAGCCGTCCATGAAGATCGTGACCGGCGGGATCTGCATGCCGCCGAAGGTGCCGACCTTGTTACCGCCGGCCTGCGCCGACCAGGCCGCCGCGGCGTACCCGCCGAGGTACGCGGCCTGAGCCGTGTCGAACAGGATCGGCTTGATGTTCGTCGACGCCGGCTTTCCGGTGTTCTTCGGGTCTGCCATCGAGTCGATGATGCCGAAGCTGAGCTTCGGGTTCGCGATGGCGGCGTCGGCGATCGCCTGGTCGAGCTTGAAGCCCACCCCGATGATCAGGGTGCACTTGCCCGAGATCAGGGCGTCGATGTTGCTCTTGTAGTCGTTGTCCGACTTCGACTCGACCTCGATGGGCTTGACGCCGAGGGTCTTGCCCGCCTTGTCCATGCCGTTCTTGGCGGACTCGTTGAACGACTTGTCGTTGAACCCGCCGCTGTCCGAGACGAGGCAGGGCTTGAAGTTGGCGTCGGCCGGCTTGGCCGCGCTCGAACCCGCCGGGGCAGGAGCGGATCCGCAACCTGCCAGGGCGACGATGACACCGGCGGCGATGGTCGCGCCGATCAGCTTCTTGGTGAGGGAGATGGTCACTCGGGCCTCCAGAAAACGACCCGCGGCCATCGCGGGTCAAATCGAAGTTACCGACTATGACGAAGATCGGGCATCCTTGTCCGCCGGGCACCCGTCAATGGTTACAAACATGAGATCATCTGCGCTCGTCTGTGCTCAGATGAGCGCAGAGCGGGAATGATCTCCGCTTTCGGAGCGCGCGGGGTCAGAGCACGTCGCCGCGCCCGGTGAGCTTGAGCGACTCCACGACGCCCTTGACCCGCTGCGCGTGCTCGATGGTGGTGACCAGCAGGGCGTCGGGGGTGTCCACCACGACGATGTCCTGCACGCCGACGAGGCTGATCACCCGCGAGGTCTGGCTGACCAGGATGCCGCTCGCCGCGTCGGACAGCACGCGCGCGGTCTGTCCCCAGCACGGCGAGATCGTTCTTGCGGCCGTTCAGGACGAGCTTGGCGAGGGAGGCGAAGTCGCCCACGTCGTCCCAGTCGAAGTGCCCGGGCACCACGGCGAGCCGGCCGCGCTCGGCGGCGGGCTCCGCGACCGCGTAGTCGATCGCGATCTTCGGCAGCGTCGGCCAGATCCGGTCCACGGCGGGTCCGCGGCGCTCCCGGTCGTCCCAGGCCTCGGCGAGCTCCATCAGCCCGGCGTGCAGCGCCGGCTGGTGCAGCTCGAGCTCGTCCAGCAGCACGTCGGCCCGGGCGATGAACATCCCCGCGTTCCACAGGTAGCCGCGGTCGGCCACGTAGCTCTTCGCGGTGGCGAGGTCGGGCTTCTCCACGAACCGCTCCACCAGGGCGGCCTCCCTGGCGCCCTCGACGACCAGCTCCGCGCCCTGCTTGATGTAGCCGAAGCCGACGGCGGGCTCGGTCGGCGTGATCCCGATCGTGACGATGTAGCCGCTGGCGGGCGACCTCGACGGCGTCGCGCACCGCGAACTCGAACACGCGGGTGCCGCGGATGACGTGGTCGGCGCTGAAGGATCCGATGATGACGTCCGGATCCCGGCGGTGCAGGATCGCCGCGGCGAGCCCGATCGCGGCCGCGGACTCGCGCGGCTCGGACTCCAGGATCACGTTCCGGTCGGCGATGCCGGGCAGCTGGGCCTCCACGGCCGCGCGGTGCGCGCGCCCCGTGACGACCGCGATCCGGTCCGGCCCGGTGAGCGGCACGAGCCGGTCCCAGGTGTCGCGCAGCAGCGACTGCCCGGATCCGGTCAGGTCGTGCAGGAACTTCGGCGCGTCGGCCCGGGACAGCGGCCACAGCCTGCTGCCGATGCCCCCGGCGGGGATGACGGCGTAGAAGTCCCTGATCGGCTCGCGCATGCCCCCAGCGTAGCGAGGCGGGTGCGGCGTAGTCCCGTGCGCCGGTCATCGCCGGACGCGCATGGTTCCGATCGCGGATGCGCATCGCACTAAGGGTCGCCTTCGTCGCTCCCAGCGTTTCGACAGGAATAGGATTGCAGGGATCGGACGCCTGCGCGCCTCGATCCGCCGCTTAGATCAGGGAGGACGACTGTGTCCGCAAGCACTCGCTTGACGCCTTCGATTTCGGAAACCACCTCCAAGACGCCGCGCGGCACCCTGTACAGGGGCAGCGAGGGCATGTGGTCGTGGGTGCTGCATCGCATCACCGGAATCGCCATCTTCTTCTTCCTCCTGGTGCACGTGCTGGACACGTCGCTCATCCGGGTGTCGCCCGAGGCGTACAACGCCGTGCTCGGCACGTACAAGAACCCGATCATGGGCCTCGGCGAGACCGTCCTGGTCGCCGCGATCGTGTTCCACGCGCTGAACGGCCTGCGGATCATCCTGATCGACACCTGGTCGAAGGGCGCCCGCTTCCAGCGCCAGATGTTCTGGTGCGTCATCGGCGTGTGGGCCGTGCTGATGCTGGGCTTCGCACCCCGCCATCTGATCAACGTGTTCTCCAACGTGGGAGGTTCGCACTGATGTCCGCCGACGTGTTCACCACCGAGCATCTCGCCGCCCCTCGTCGCCACAAGGGCGTCAACGTGGAGAAGTGGGGCTGGATCTACATGCGCATCTCGGGCGTCGTGCTCGTGGTGCTCATCTTCGGCCACCTCTTCGTGAACCTGATGCTCGGCGAGGGCATCCACGCCCTCGACTTCGCGTTCGTCGCGGGGAAGTACGCCACCCCGTTCTGGCAGTGGTGGGACGTTCTGATGCTGTGGCTCGCGCTGATCCACGGCGCCAACGGCATGCGCACGGTCGTCAACGACTACGTCGGCCACCAGGGCGTCCGCAAGGCGCTGGTCGTCGTGATCGGCCTCGCGGCCGCCCTGCTGATCCTGCTCGGCACCCTGGTCGTGTTCACCTTCGACCCCTGCAACGGCGTGTTCCAGGACGGCGCGATGTGGGCGACCTGCCACCCCGGCAAGTGACACCAGCGACAGCGGCGAAACCAACGCAGATAGGCATACAGCAGTGAGCACTGAGACCCAGGATTCCGTCGTCAAGAACGGCGTGCACCACCATCAGTTCGACATCGTCATCGTCGGCGCCGGCGGCGCGGGCATGCGCGCGGCCATCGAGGCCGGCCCCGGCGCGAAGACCGCCGTGATCTCGAAGCTCTACCCCACCCGCTCCCACACGGGCGCGGCGCAGGGCGGCATGGCCGCGGCGCTCGCGAACGTCGAGGAGGACAGCTGGGAGTGGCACACCTTCGACACCGTCAAGGGCGGCGACTACCTCGTCGACCAGGACGCGGCGGAGATCCTCGCGAAGGAGGCCATCGACGCGGTCATCGACCTGGAGAACATGGGCCTGCCGTTCAACCGCACCCCCGAGGGCAAGATCGATCAGCGCCGCTTCGGCGGCCACACGGCCGAGCACGGCAAGACCCCCGTGCGCCGCGCGTGCTACGCGGCGGACCGCACCGGTCACATGATCCTGCAGACGCTGTTCCAGAACTGCGTCAAACTCGGCATCAACTTCTTCAACGAGTTCTACGTGCTCGACCTGATCACGGTGAAGGACGAGGCGGGCAAGACCGGGATCGCCGGCGTCGTCGCCTACGACCTGTCCACCGGCGAGCTGCACGTGTTCCACGCCAAGGCCGTGATCTTCGCCACCGGCGGGTTCGGCAAGATCTTCAAGACCACCTCGAACGCGCACACCCTCACCGGTGACGGCGTCGGGATCGTGTGGCGCAAGGGCCTCCCCCTCGAGGACCTGGAGTTCTTCCAGTTCCACCCGACCGGCCTCGCCGGCCTCGGGATCCTGCTCACCGAGGGCGCCCGCGGCGAGGGCGCGATCCTGCGCAACGCGTCCGGCGAGCGGTTCATGGAGCGCTACGCCCCCACCATCAAGGACCTCGCGCCGCGCGACATCGTCGCGCGCTGCATGGTGCAGGAGGTCGCGGAGGGCCGCGGCGCCGGCCCGCACAAGGACTACGTGCTGCTGGACTGCACGCACCTGGGCGCCGAGGTGCTGGAGACCAAGCTCCCGGACATCACCGAGTTCGCGCGCACCTACCTGGGCGTCGACCCGGTCGTCGAACCGGTGCCCGTCATGCCGACCGCGCACTACGCGATGGGCGGGATCCCGACCAACAACAACGGCGAGGTGCTCGCCGACAACGACACGATCGTCCCCGGCCTGTACGCCGCCGGCGAGTGCGCGTGCGTCTCGGTGCACGGCGCCAACCGCCTCGGCACCAACTCGCTGCTGGACATCAACGTGTTCGGCAAGCGCAGCGGCCGCAACGCGGTCGAGTACGTCAAGACCGCCGAGTTCCTGCCCCTGCCCGAGGCACCGGAGGCCGCCGTCAAGCAGATGATCGAGGGCCTGCGCAACAACGCCGGCACCGAGCGGATCGCCGTGCTGCGCAAGAAGCTGCAGGAGGAGATGGACAAGGGCGCCCAGGTGTTCCGGACGCACGAGTCCCTCCAGCACGTGCTCGGCGTGATCGCCGAGCTGCGCGACCGCTACAGGAACGTGCACGTCGACGACAAGGGCAGCCGGTTCAACACCGACCTGCTCGAGGCCGTCGAGCTCGGCTTCCTGCTCGACATCGCCGAGGTCGTCGTCTACGCCGCGCAGAACCGCGAAGAGAGCCGCGGCGGCCACATGCGCGACGACTTCCCGACGCGCGACGACGAGAAGTACATGAAGCACACGATGGCCTACCTGACCGGGGACCCGCACTCGTCGACCCCGAGCGACCACATCAAGCTGGACTGGAAGCCGGTCGTGTTCACGAAGAACGACAAGGGCGAGTTCAACTACCCGCCGATGGAGAGGAAGTACTGATGTCCGCGGCCACAGAATCGGTTGCTGAGCCTGTCGAAGCACAGGAACCGGTGCAGGAAGTCGTCGTCGAGGACACCGGCGTGCAGTCGTTCCTGGTCACGTTCAACATCCGCCGCTTCGACCCCGAGGTCGACAGCGAGCCGCACTGGGTCGACTACGACGTCGAGCTGTACGCGACCGACCGCGTGCTGGACGCGCTGCACAAGATCAAGTGGGAGGTGGACGGATCCCTCACCTTCCGCCGCTCCTGCGCGCACGGCATCTGCGGTTCCGACGCCATGCGCATCAACGGCCGCAACCGGCTCGCCTGCAAGACGCTGATCAAGGATCTGGACATCTCCAAGCCGATCTACGTCGAGGCGATCAAGGGTCTGCCGCTGGAGAAGGACCTCGTCGTCGACATGGATCCGTTCTTCGCCGCGTACCGCGAGGTCAAGCCGTTCCTGATGGCCACCAGCGAGCCGCCGAAGGGCAAGGAGCGCCTGCAGACGATCGTGCAGCGCGAACGCTTCGACGACACCACCAAGTGCATCCTGTGCGCCGCGTGCACCTCGTCCTGCCCCGTGTTCTGGACCGACGGGCAGTACTTCGGCCCGGCCGCGATCGTGAACGCGCACCGGTTCATCTTCGACTCCCGCGACGACGGCGCCGAGGTGCGCCTGGACATCCTCAACGACAAGGAGGGCGTGTGGCGCTGCCGCACGACCTTCAACTGCACCGAGGCGTGCCCGCGCGGCATCGAGGTCACCAAGGCGATCGCCGAGGTCAAGCAGGCGATCCTGCGCGGCCGGCCCTGAGCCAGCCGGTCGCACCGGGGTCGTTGAGCGAGGACGGAGCGCCAGCGACGACCGAGACGAAACGCGGTCTCCTGCGGGAGGCCGCGTTTCGTCTCGCTCCTCCTTCGTCGGTGCTCGCTCAACGACCCCGAACACGACGCGGTCGCTAGGGTGAGTTCCGTGGTGGATTCCGGGGCCGAGCTGCGGGCGCGTCTCGAGGCGCCGGTCGAGCGCGCCGCCGCGATCACCCGTCGTACGATGCAGGCATTCCCGATCCGGGTGTGGCGCCGGTTCCTGCGCCGCAACGGTTTCCTGCTCTCCGCCGGGATGAGCTATCAGGGCCTGTTCGCCGTGTTCGGCCTGCTCTACATCGCCTTCGCCTCGGCCGGGCTCTGGCTCGGCGGCAGCGATCAGGCGATCCGGATCGTGACGGCGATCGCGAACAGCTACATCCCCGGCATCGTCGGCGAGAACGGGCTGGTGCATCCCGAGGACGTGCAGGACCTCGCCGCGCAGCGCCACCGGTGTGCTGAGCATCACCGGTCTGATCGCGGCGGGCGTCGTCGCGTGGACGGGGATCACTGCCGTCACCTTCACCCGACGGGCCGTGCGCGACATCTTCGGACTGCCGTACGACTCGCGCAGCTTCGTGCTGCTGAAGGCGCGGGACGGTCTCGCCGGGATGATGTTCGGACTGGCGCTGCTGCTCGGATCCGTCCTCGGCTTCGTCGGGGTCTGGACTCTGCGGCAGGTGTTCGGATTGCTGGGCTGGAGCGTCGGCTCCCCCGTGTTCGAGGTGACCACCCGCTTCGTGTCCGTCGTGGTGATGTTCGCGATCGACTCCGCCGCGATCGCGTTGCTGGTGCGCTTCCTCACCGGCACCCGGCTCGCCTGGCGGACGATCCTGCCGGGGGCGATGCTCGGCGGCGGCGCGATCGTCGTGCTGCAGCTCGGCGCCGGGCTGCTGCTCGCGCACACCCCGGGCAATCCCCTGCTCGCCACGTTCGCCGTGATCGTCGCGATGCTGCTCTGGTGCCGCTGGGTCTCGGTCGTGATTCTCGTCGCCGCGGCATGGATCGCGCTGAGCGCGGAGGATCGGGACCTGCCGCTGCAGGACGGTGGACGAGAACGCCGCGCACCGCGCGGAGCTCGCGGCGCTCACGCTCGCCGCCCGGGTGCGCCTGCGTCGCGCCGAGCAGGAGCACGATGCGGCGCCGTGGTGGCGGCGCGCGGCGACCTCGCGTGCGCTCACGCGCGCGAGGGAGGAATGGGGAGACGCCCTGGCCGACGAGCAGGCAGCCGTGCCGCCGCCGGAGGGCGACCGGTTCGGGCTGCGCCGCGAACGGGGCGATGTCCCCGGCCCTCGTTAGGCTGGATCCATGCCCCATCTGCGTATCGCCACGGTCAACGTCAACGGGATCCGCGCCGCGGTCCGCAACGGCATGCACACCTGGCTCGACGACGCGGGCGTCGACGTGCTCACCCTGCAGGAGGTCCGCGCGCAGGACGAGCACCTCGAGGCCGCGTTCCCCGGCTGGTCGATCCTGCACGACGAGGCGACCGCCAAGGGCCGCGCCGGCGTCGCGGTGCTGAGCCGCGAGCCCGCGCTCGCCGCGCGCACGACACTCGGCGCCGAGGACTTCGACTCCCGAGGGCGCTGGCTCGAGGCCGACTTCCTGCTCGGTGGTGCGCCGCTCACCGTGGTCAGCGCGTATGTGCACAGCGGCGAGGCCGAGACGCCGAAGCAGATCGAGAAGTGGAAGTTCCTCGACGCGATGACCGTGCGCATGGGTGAGCTCGGCGCCGACGGCGCCCACGCGCTGATCACCGGCGACCTCAACGTCGGCCACCGCGAACTCGACATCAAGAACTGGCGCGGCAACCGCACCAAGGCCGGGTTCCTGCCGCGCGAGCGCGCCTATTTCGACCGGTTCCTCGGGCCCGCGGGCGAGACGATCACCGGCGTCGACGGATCCACCGGCCCCGGCCTCGGCTGGGTCGACATCGGCCGCGCGACGCACGGCGAGGTCGACGGCCCGTACACCTGGTGGACGATGCGCGGGCAGGCGTTCGACAACGACTCGGGCTGGCGGATCGACTACCACCTGGCCACGGCGCCGCTCGCCGCGCGCGCGACGAACTACCGCGTCGCCCGTGCCGCGACCTACGCCGAGCGCTGGAGCGACCACACCCCGGTCCTCGTCGACTACACGTACTGAGCGCCTGCGGCCGTCGCGCCGCGTCTGCTCACTCCCGGCGTTCCTCACGGTACGGCTTCGCGGTCTCCGGTGCGCCCTGCCCCTCCGGGAACTCGCAGGTGAACTCGCCTCGATAGCCGAACACGAGCCCGAAGATGCGATTGCGCACCTCGAGGTCGATCACGAAGAGCTTCCGCTCCTCATCGAAGCGCTCGGTGAGGTAGGCACGCCCGCTGAACAGCAACGGGATCCGGAACGCGATCGGTCCCTCGTAGAAGCGCTGCGCCCCGGAGACCAGTCGGAGCGCACCGTCGTCGGTGACGGACAGATCCAGCTCCACGGCGAGATGCTGGTGGGTGCCGAGGTAGTCGACGATCCGGCCACTCGTCTCGCTGTAGATCATCGTCGCGTCGAAGCGACGCCGTCGCCCCGGGCGCACGTTCATGGTGCGGGCGAACGTGACCGTCTCGCGGCCGAAGCCGTCGACGTACGCGTGGTTGTCGATCCGGAACGGGATCCCGTCGCCCTTCTCCGGGAACATGATGTTGCGCGCGGAGCCGAGCGCGAGGAACGGAACGGTCCACCACGGTCCGCGCCGCACCTCGGTCATCACGCCGCGACCGATGCACCCGTACCCGGCGGCCACACCGACCCCGAACCGTCGCTGCAGCTGCGGATGCAGGCGCGCGAACTCCTCTCCCAGGGCGCGCCGGAAGACCCCCTCCGCGCCGGTCACCGCTCTATCTCCGCGAGGGAGCCGGGTGCGTCCTGCATGATCCCGGATCCGCGCTGCGGCGGTCGGGACAGGCAGCGCCGTGCCTGCGGACGCGGACCCTTCCGCAGTGCGCGCCACCACACGGTCCGTTCCGGCGCGATTCCGGCCTCGGCCCAGAGCCGCAGGCGATCGAAGCTGCGCGCGGTGAGCCACCACACGAACGGGCGCACAAGCAGAGGGTCGAGCGCCCGCCCCAGCGGGCCCCAGCCCGGCGCGTAGTCGTAGCCGGTGAGGAAGCGCACGCCATCCGGCGTGGGGATGTAGCGCCAATACCCCCTGCCCCGGCGCAGGGGCGAGAGAGGGTCGGCGGAGTCGAAGACCAGTGCAGACGTGCGCTCGCCGTCGCGTCCGTGCCGGGTGCCGAGCGACACCCCGGTGCCGCGGATGGTGTGCAGCCCGAGCCCGCGCTCGTACTCGAACTCGTGGGCGCCGTCCTCGCGGGTCCGCACGGGCCGGATCGCGCTGAACCGCGCGTCCCAGCGGACGTGTCGACGCGGATCCTGGGTGAGCTCCCACACGGTCTCGAGCGGGGCGCGGATGGTGATCTCCACGTACAGCGCACGGTCCCGTCGCGCACGCGTGCGCGAGGTCTGCCCGGGAACCGCCATGCTTTCAGCCTATGGGTCCGAACGAGCGCCTCCGGGCCGCACCATAGGATTGAACCGTGACGAAACCCCGCCTCTACTCCGGAATGCAGCCCTCCGCCGACTCCCTCCAGGCCGGCAACTACATCGGGGCGCTGCTGCAGTGGCGGGACCTGCAGAGCTCCTACGACGCGTTCTTCTCGGTCGTCGACCTGCACGCGCTGACCCAGCCGAACGACCCGTCTGAGCTGCGCGAGAAGACCCGCCGCACCGCCGCGCAGTACATCGCGGCCGGGATCGAGCCGTCCCAGTCGACGCTGTACGTGCAGTCGCACGTGCGCGCGCACGCCGAGCTGGCGTGGATCCTGAGCACCATCACCGGCTTCGGCGAGGCCGGGCGGATGACCCAGTTCAAGGACAAGTCGGCGCGGTACGGCCAGGACGCGACCTCGGTCGGCCTGTTCACCTACCCGGTGCTGATGGCGGCCGACATCCTGCTGTACCAGACCGACGTGGTTCCGGTGGGCGACGACCAGAAGCAGCACGTCGAGCTGACCCGCGACCTCGCGGAGCGGTTCAACGCGCGCTTCGGCGAGACGTTCGTCGTGCCGATCCCGGTGATCCAGAAGGACACGGCCCGCATCTACGACCTGCAGAACCCGACCTCGAAGATGTCGAAGTCGGCGGAGAGCGACGCGGGCGTGCTGTGGTTGCTGGACGACCCGGCGAAGTCGGCGAAGAAGATCATGCGCGCGGTCACGGATAACGAGGGCTCGGTCCGGTACGACCGGGAGAACAAGCCGGGAGTCTCGAACCTGCTCACGATCTACGCAGCTCTCACCGGCCGCCAGGTCGCGGCGATCGAGGACGAGTACGCGGGCCGCGGTTACGGAGACTTCAAGAAGGGCCTGGCCGAGGTCGTCGTGGACGAGTTCGGCCCGGTGCGCGAGCGCGCCAACGAACTGCTCTCCGACCCGGCCGAGCTGGACCGGATCCTCGCCGCCAACGCCGCCCGCGCCGACGAGGTCGCCGACAAGACCCTGGCCGACGTGTACGACCGGGTCGGGCTGCTGCGCCGGGTCTGACGCGATCCCGCGTGGGCTCGCGGTGTCGGCCGGGAGGCGGGCCCGCGGCCGCGGGCGGCGGGAGCCTTCATCCGGGTGGGGCTTCATCCGGGTGGGGCGAGGGCGTCCCCGAGGATGCGGGCGATGCGATGCGGATCACCGCCCCGGGTGCGGGGGCGATGCCAGGCGCCGTACGGATCCCACCAATGCGGGCCGCGGATCTCGGGCACGCCGCGGCTCATGCGGATCTGCCATCCCGAAGTGTCAAGAGTGCGGTGGTGGTGCCAGCAGAGCGCGACGCCGTTGCTGGTGTGCGTCGGTCCGCCGTCGGCCCACTCGCGGACATGGTGGAGCTCGCACCAGTGGCCGGGGTATGGCAGCCGGGGATCAGGCATTCCCGGTCGCGGAGCACGATCGCACGGCGTTGCAGAGCGGTGAAGATGCGGCCCGTGGTGCCGATCGCGACGACCTGTCCGTGCTGGTCGAACAGCACCCGTTGGATTCCTCCCGCGCAGGCCGTGTGGTGCGCGACGGTGAGAGGCACGTCATCTCCGGTTCCCTCGAGGAATGCCCGCCCGAGTCCGGACGCATAGTCTTCCGCGGTGACCGAGACAACGAGGGTGGGGGCGGCCCCGCCGAGTTCGGGCATGCCCCCGGACGCGGCGGCGACACCCAGAATCATCGCCAGGTTGTCGTGGTTGCGTTGCGCAGGCGTACGGCAATCTTCGGGCGCGGGCAGCCCGTCGACCTCGTCCGGCGCGACAGGCAGACCAGGCCCAGCCTCGGCCACGCCCGCAGCATCGTGGGCCGGGAACGCGACATTCCCGGACGCCGCGACCGAACCGGATGTGTCGACCGGAGAGAGCGAGGGCGAGCCTGCGGCGCTCGGGTTGTTCAGCGCATCGAATAGACGCTGAAACTGGGCGGCGACTACGGGAAGCAGCCCCCCGGACACCGGGTGCACGCCACCGCGGAGCGCCCCGATCCGCAGCGCCCGGTTGCGTGCTCGCGGCCCGTCATCGGGTTCTGCACCATCCGGATCCAGCCGAGCATCCGCGCCGGAGCGAAAGCGGCAAGCTCGTCCGTCGACGGGACCTGCCCCGGCAGCGCGTCCCGCAGGTACCTCACCGCGGGCGCACGCTGCAAGCAGCATGTCGAGCGCGGAGTTCCTCAGCGCCGACCGGTCTCGGAACGCTCACGGGCCCATCGCTGCGAGCGGCGCCGGCACGAGATGACACGTCGCGCAGCGCCTCCGCCAACGCAGGATACGCCGCCCGGGCCAGCTCGCCGCTGGACAGGATCATCTCCCGCTACGAGGCCCGCGCAGCGTGCACGGACCGGCGCCCCGTGGCCGCACGACCCGCAACGCCCGACGCAGCAACTCGGTCACATCGGGACACGGCTGGTTCGCCGGCCTGGTGCGCACCGACGACCGCGGGCCCGTGGAGTGGCCGATCGACCTCGGATGATCCCGCCCGCCGCCACGGCGATCTCAGATCCCGCTCGCTGGTCGCGAATGGTCCTTATGAACGGCGGATAGAGGCGTTTCGCGACCAGTGAGGAGGACTGGCGCACGCCCGGATGTCCCCGGCCGGTGGCAGGATGAACCCATGCCGGAGATGCCGGAGGTGCAGGGCCTGGTCGACTTCCTCGGGGAGCGCGCGGTCGGGCTGACGATCACGCGCGCCTCGGTGTCGGCGATCTCGGCGCTGAAGACGTTCGATCCGCCGGTGACCGCGCTTGCGGGATCCCGCGTGAGCGGGGCGTCCCGGCACGGCAAGTTCGTCGACCTCGCCCTGCAGAGCGACACGGAACCGCACCTGCACTTCGTGTTCCACCTCGCCAAGGCGGGCTGGCTGCGCTGGTACGACACGCTGCCGACGACCCTGATCCGGCCCGGCAGGTCCCCGATCGCGATGCGGATCGCGTTCGACGACGGCAGCGGGTTCGACCTCACCGAGGCGGGTACGAAGAAGTCGCTCGCCGCGTACGTGGTGCGCGATCCGGCCGACGTGCCGGGGATCGCCCGGCTCGGCCCCGACCCCTTGGACCCGTCGTTCACCCGCGACGCCTTCGCGGCCCTGCTCGAGGGCCGGCGCACGCAGATCAAGGGGCTGCTGCGAGACCAGGGCGTGATCGCCGGGATCGGAAACGCCTACTCCGACGAGATCCTGCACGCGGCGCGCATGTCGCCGTACGCGCCGGCCGGCGGGCTCGGCGCCGACGACGTGACGCGGCTCTACGACGCGATCGAGGCGACCCTGCGCGAGGCCGTGGCCGAGGCGACGGGCAAGCCCCCGGCCGATCTCAAGGACGCCAAGCGGCGCGGCATGCAGGTGCACGGCCGTCGCGGCGAGACCTGCCCGGTCTGCGGCGACACCGTGCGCAGCGTGTTCTTCGCGGACCGTTCGCTGGAGTACTGCCCCACCTGCCAGACCGGCGGCAAGCCTCTGGCCGATCGCCGCCTCTCGCGGCTGTTGAAGTAGGCGAAGCCATGACTCGGGCGCAACAGAACCATTCGCCGGAATGAATCGGACGGAGGCGTGTTGACTAAACTCAGAGCAGTAACGTGCTCCGGGGTCGGTGAGAATCCGAACCGGCGGTGACAGTCCGCGAACCGAGGATCGAAGGATCCGAGGCCGATCCGGTGGAATTCCGGGACCGACGGTGATGCGAGCAGCAGCTCGCGAGTCCGGATGGGAGGCAGCACGCATGATCGCCGTGCGCCCGCCCCGGGCATCCGATCCTTTCGACTCAGGACGAGGCAGCGACATGACGGCGACAGCGGCGGAGCACGCGGCGATGCTGCGCGCCCTCGAGATCGCCCGCCGAGGTCCGCGCGGACTGAATCCGCAGGTCGGCGCAGTGATCCTCTCCCCCGACGGCGACGTGCTGTCCGAAGGCTGGCACCGCGGCGCGGGCACCCCGCACGCCGAGGTCGACGCGCTCTCCCGGGTCTCCCCGGATGCAGCTGCTCGGCGCCACCGCCGTGGTCACGCTCGAACCCTGCAACCACACCGGCCGCACCGGCCCGTGCGCGCAGGCCCTCATCGACGCCGGCGTCGCGCGCGTGGTCTACGCGCTGGACGACCCGGGCGCCGCATCGGGCGGCGGCGCGGAGCGGATGCGCGCCGCCGGGCGTGGACGTCGAGTCCGGCGAGCAGGCCGAGGCCGCGCGCTCGCTCATCGCCGACTGGCTCGCCGTGCAGCGTCTCGGCCGCCCGCGCGTCACCGTGAAGTGGGCGCAGAGCCTGGACGGCCGCGCCGCCGCCGCGGACGGATCGAGCCAGTGGATCACCGGACCTGCGGCCCGCGCCGACGTGCACCGACGCCGGGCCGACGCCGACGCGATCGTGGTCGGCACCGGCACCGTGCTCGCGGACGACCCCGCGCTCACCGCGCGCGACGGCGACGCGCTGTTCCCGCATCAGCCGATCCCCGTCGTGATCGGCGCGCGCGAGACGCCTGCGGATGCCGCCGTGCGCCGCCACCCGCATGAGCCGCTGTTCTACGCACAGCACGAGCTCGCCGCGATCCTGGACGATCTGCGATGCCGCGGCGTGCAGCGCGTGTTCGTCGAGGGCGGCCCGACCCTCGCCAGCGCCTTCCTCGCCGCCGGCCTCGCCGACGAGGTGCTCGCCTACCTGGCGCCCGTGCTGCTCGGCGGTCCCCGGCTCGCGCTCACCGACATCGGCGTGGCCACGATCGGAGAGGCGCGCCGACTCGTCGTCGACGAATGGCTGCCGCTCGGCCCCGACCTGCTGGCCGTCGCCCACCTGACAGACGCGGACGGATCCTCCGACCGCACCGAGACCACCCGCAACGAGGGAGGATCCTGATGTTCACCGGAATCATCGAGGAGATCGGCGAGATCACCGCGATCGCGCCCGCCGGCGACGGCTGGCGGCTGACCGTGCGCGCGCCGAAGGCCGCGTCCGACGCCGTGCACGGCGAGTCGATCGCGGTCAGCGGCGTGTGCCTCACCGTCGTCGGATCCACCGCCGACACCTTCGACACCGACGTCATGAAGCAGACGCTCGACGTGGCCGCGATCGGCGGTGCGACGGTCGGCACCCGGGTCAACATCGAGAAGGCCATGCCGCTCGGCGCGCGTCTCGGCGGCCACATCGTGCAGGGGCACGTCGACGGCGTCGGCGAGGTGCTCGAGGTGCGCCCCGGCGCGCAGTGGAGCGTGCTGCGGATCTCGCTGCCGCATGACCTGGCGCCTCTCGTCGTCGACAAGGGCTCCATCTCCGTCGACGGCACGTCGCTCACGGTCAGCGCGGTCAGCGAGGCCCCTTCGACGGGCTCAGGGACCGGCGGGGAGGGCTCAGGGACCGGCGGCGGACGGGCTCAGGGACCGGATGCGACTGGTTCGAGGTGTCCCTCATCCCGGAGACCCTCGCCGCGACGACGCTCGGATCCCGCACCGTCGGCGACCGCGTGAACCTCGAGACCGACATCCTCGCCCGGCACGTCGAGCGGCTGCTCGCGTTCCGTACCGCAGACTCTGGCGCCGCGCGCGCCACCACACTGGAAGGAGGCTCCCGATGAGCCTTTCCACGATCCCCGAAGCGCTGGAGTCCCTCCGCGCCGGACGCCCCGTGCTGGTCGCGGACGACGAGAACCGCGAGAACGAGGGCGACGTCATCCTCTCCGCCGAGCTGGCCTCACCGGAGTGGATCGCGTGGACCGTGCGCTGGACCTCCGGATACCTGTGCGCCCCGATGCCCGCCGACATCGCCGACGCGCTGAACCTGCCGCCGATGGTGGAGTCCAACGAGGACGCCCGCGGCACCGCCTACACGATCAGCGTGGATGCGGCCTCGGGCGTCACGACCGGGATCAGCGCCACGACCGTGCGCACACCCTGAACGTGCTCGCGGACCCGGCGTCCACGCCGATCGACCTCATCCGCCCCGGGCACGTGCTGCCGCTGCGCGCCGTCGACGGCGGCGTGCGCCAGCGCGGCGGGCACACCGAGGCAGCGGTCGAGCTGATGCGCCTGGCGGGCCTGCGCCCGGTCGGCGCGATCGCCGAGGTCGTCGCCGAGGACGGCAGCATGATGCGCCTGCCCGGGACTTCTCGAGCTCGGCGAGCGCGACGGGATCCCCGTGATCACGATCGAGCAGCTCATCGACCACCTCAACGAGACGGATCCGCGGGACGAGGCCGATTGTGTCGCGACCAACACGCGTCGCCGGGTGAGCCTGCGGGCCGACGCCACCGTGCCCACCACGCACGGCGTGTTCCGGTTCCTCGCGTACAAGGACCGGATCACCGGGACCGATCATGTCGCGGTCGTCTCGGGCGAGCCCACGGAGACGGCGCTGGTGCGGGTGCACTCGGAGTGCCTGACCGGCGAGGCGTTCGGCTCGCTCAAGTGCGAATGCGGTCCACAGCTCGAAGCGGCGCTGGACGCCATCGAGCAGGAGGGCGGCATCGTCATCTACATGCGCGGCCACGAGGGGCGCGGCATCGGCCTGATCAACAAGCTGCGCGCGTATGCGCTGCAGGAGGAGGGGCTCGACACCGTCGACGCCAACCTCGCACTCGGCCTGCCCGCCGACGCCCGCGACTACGCCGCGGCGGCCGGGATCCTCACCGACCTGGGCGTGTCGAAGGTGCGCCTGCTCACGAACAACACCGACAAGGTCGCGCAGCTGCGCGAGCTGGGGCTGGACGTCATCGAGCAGGTGCCGCTGATCGTCGGCGTCGGCCCGAACAACCACCAGTACCTCGAGACCAAGCGCGACCGGATGGGCCACATCATCGGCGAGACCGAGCTCGCGGCCGCGCTGGCCGCGAACGGCACGGAGAACGGGAAGGACCACGCATGAGCGGCGCAGGAGCACCGGAGCGTCGGAGGATTCGACGCGAGCGGCCTGAACGTCGTGATCGTCGCCGGCACCTGGCACGCGACCATCACCGACGGCCTGATCGCCGGCGCGCAGCGCGTGCTCGAGTCGACCGGGGCGAACCACCGTCTGGTGCGAGTCCCCGGATCCTTCGAGCTCGCTGTGGCCGCGCAGGCCGCGTTCGCGGGCGGGGCGGACGCCGTGGTCGCGCTCGGCGTGATCATCCGCGGCGGCACCCCGCACTTCGAGTACGTCTCGGCGGCGACCACCGACGGCCTCACCCGGGTGTCGCTGGACGCCGGCAAGCCGGTCGGCTTCGGCGTGCTCACGCTGGACGACGAGCAGCAGGGGCTCGACCGCGCCGGGCTTGCGGGCTCGAAGGAGGACAAGGGCGCCGAGGCGGCCGACGCCGCCTTGCGCACCGCCCAGGTCATCCGGGCGCTGCGCGGTTAAGGCTGGCCTGGCCAGGCCTCGGTCGCTGAGCCTGTCGAAGCGCCCGCACGCGGCGCCGAGTGCACCGCCTGCTGCCGAACGCACCGCTTCTTGACGCGACTTTCCGGTGCATTCGGCAGGATCCGGTGCACTCGGCGTCCCCGCCACCCGTCCCGGGCCCGGGTCTGACAGGCCCGCGGACGGGTAGCCTGAAGGCATGGAGACCCTGCGCAATATCGTCCTGTTCGTGCACCTCATCGGCTTCGCGACGCTGTTCGGTTCGTGGGTCGTGCAGGCGTTCGGCGGCAAGAAGCAGCTCACCCGTCTGATGAACATCGGCCTCGCGATCGCCGGCGTCGCCGGACTCGTGCTCGCGGCACCCTGGGGCCTCGCGGCGGGCGAAACGCTGAACTACGCGAAGATCGGCACCAAGCTCGTCGTGCTGCTCATCATCGGCGCACTGCTCGGCATCGGATCGGCCCGGCAGAAGCGCGACGACACCGTTCCCCTGGTGATGTTCTGGGGCGTCGGCGTGCTCACCGCCCTGAACGCGGGCATCGCCGTCATCTGGTGACGACCGCCTGAGACACCCTCCGTGACAGAGTGCAGAACGCGGGATCCGAGTGCTCGGATCCCGCGTTTGCATGTCATGCCGGGAAGATGTCAGGATCCGGCTCCCGCACCAACCTTTACGGTGAGAGCCACGACAGGCTCCGGAAGAGAGGGCTCCGCATGACGCGCATCACGACCACACGCCACCGCCGAACGATCACCCTCCTCGCTGTGGCCGCATTGGTGCTCCCGGTCGCGGGGTGCGCGACGCCGCCTGCGCCGCGACCGGCCCGATGCCCGACCTGCCGGAGAAGGACATCGCGCACTGGGTGATGCCCACGGACCAGTTCACGTCGCCGACGTCGCTCGGACACTGATGAACTACGCGTAGAACCGGCAGATGGAGACGTGCCTGACAAGGAGGGCTTCGCCTGGCCGATCCCGGTCGAGCCCACGGACGATGCGAGCTATCTCGCCTTCCCGAGGAACATGTCGTCGTTCCCCGCACTGACCGTGGAGATCGCGAAGCAGTTCGGGTACGAGCCGCGTTACATGGCCGGGATCCGGCGCCGGACCCGCAAGACCTCCATGAAGCTGAACCGGATCGCAGAATCACAGCCCGGCCTCGACACAACGGCTTCCAGGCCTGCCTTGATCGAGAGCCGGAAGATCTTCGACGATAGGAAAAGCCGGCGACATCTACAACACGTTCAAATGTGGCGCTCGAAGAGGGGAAGGCAGGTCCACCAGGATCCTGCGGTGAAGAAGTCCGCCGCGGCGTGGAAGAAGTGCCTCACGGCAACGCGGGCTACGACGTCGAGATCTCCGCGCCCGTCGGCGACGGAGACGAACAGATGCCGACGCAGAAGCTCGGCAGCGAATCGGATTTTCGCGCCACAGCCGTCGAGTTCCGCCACGGCGGCGGCGGCACCTACGGCGACACCGAGGCGATCCCGACGCGGCCGGCCCACGTCAATCGACACCGGCGGAAATCGAGCTCGCCGTCGCCGACGCGACCTGCCGCGACTCCAGCGGCTGGACGAAGCGGTCTACGAGGCGACAGTGGAATGCCGAGGTCGAGGTCGTGCAGAACCACGCGGACCAGCTGAAGCGATGAAGGCCGACGTCGAGGCGCTCACCGCCCAGGCTCGGCAGATCATCGCCGACAACCCACCGCTGCACTGATCCGGATCCCGACAGGACACGCGATCATGCACCGAGCACGCCGTCCCGGGACCCCGCTCCGGGACTCCGCCCAACGCGCGTCGCGCCGCCTTCGAAGCGCTCTTCGCCGAGCACCACACCGCCGTGCTGCGGTACATCGAGCGTCGCGTCGACGACCGTGAGCACGCGAGGGAGCTCACCATGGACTGCTTCGAGATCGCCTGGCGGCGGTTCGACCCTGCGCAGCCCGTACCGTCGCCCTTGGCTGCTGCAGACGGCGCGCAACGTCGTCGGCGACGCGTACCGGAAGCGCGACCGCGAGCGCGAAGGCCTGCGAGATCTCGCGGCGGCCGTGTCGGCCGGGTGACGACCTCGCGCACGTCGAACTGCGCCACGCGCTCTCCCTGCTCCGCCCGGCCGACCGCGAGGTGATCGAGCTGCACTACTGGGATGGACTCAGCGCCGACGAGATCGCCGAAGTCGTGGGCTGCCGGACCGCGGCCGCCTGGAAACGGCTGAGCCGCGCACGCGCAGCCCTGCGCCTGCTGCTGCAGGAGCCCGCGACTGCTCCCCCGCCCGAACCGGACATCCGGATCCCGGATCCGCACGATGAGACCATCCGCATCGACACCCGGGAAAGGGGTGATGACCTATGCCGTTGACTGACGACCTGCTCGAGACACTGGTTCGCGAGGCGGACCCGGCCTCGACGCCGCACGACACCGCGCCGACCGCGGAGGACTGGGCTCTGCTGCGCCGCATGATGGACGCGCCTTCCGCGGACCTCCCCGGTGCGATCGACCCCGGCGCGGCCGATCCGCGACCGCATCGCCGCGATCCGCACAGCGGCCAGGGCATCCCGCCCGCTCCGGATCGCCCTGCGCACCGCCTGGATCGCCCCGGCGCTGGCGGCCGTCGTCGCGGTCGGACTGACGATCGGCCCGATGACCGCCGCCCCGGCCTACGCCGTGACTCCGCCCGCGCTCGTCGCACAGCCGATCGCGCAGACCGCCGACGAGGTGCTCGCCTCGTCGATCGCCGCACTTGCAGGCCGCGCCCGCCGCGCCGCCGACGCGCGACGCGCAGGTCGTGCGCTGGGCGCTCCGCGACGACGGGAAGGCGGATCCGGTCATCATGCCGGAGTGGCAGAAGTGGGTGTGGGACGCCGACGGCACCGGGCACCTCGAATCCAGGGCGGGCGCCCCGTACTCGGTCACATCGGACGGGAAGATCGTCGCTCCGGCCACCGCCGCGCCGGACGCGGGACGGCACCTGCTGAGGTACCGCGGCAGAGCGCGGCAATCTCTACTTCACAGAGCCGCCCGTCCGACGCTGGCGCGCTCCGCGCCTACATCGCGCGGCACGGTCGGGCTGCCGGCGGACGCCGACGCGATGGCCGATGTGGGGAGTCGATCAGCGCGATCCGCGATAGTGGGCGCTAAGCCCGTCGCAGCAGGCCGCCGCGCTGCAGCTGCTCCGCGACGCGGGCGGCGTGAGCGTGCTGGGTTCGGTGACCGACCGGCTCGGCCGCCCTGGGCATCGCGCTGAAGATCGTCTCGGCGAAGCGACCGCAGTTCACCGCGACCGTGGTGCTCGACGCCGACGACGCGCGAGATCATCGCCGCCGACACGATCTATCAGGGCGGATCGACGCTGAAGCTCGGCATCGATCCGGGCTCGGTGATCGAGTACAAGGCCTGGTTGTCGCGCTGAGGGACGCGACTGCTCGGGTCCGGTCGAGAGGGACGACCGATCCGGATCCGCGGCTCCGTCGTCGTCACACTCCTCCCGCCGCCGCGTGTCCACCTGTGGGTTCGCTGAACGTCGGGCGTAGACTCCCGGTGCTCCTCGGAGCGCTGGGGCACGCGACACGACCGACCGGAGGACCGTATGACCACCGTGACCGCACCCGCGAACCCCAGATCGAGGGTGATCCTGGCGAGCCTCGTCGGCACGACGATCGAGTTCTACGACTTCTACGTCTACGCCACCGCAGCAGTGCTGGTCTTCCCGATCCTGTTCTTCCCGACCGGGAACGACACGACCGCGCTGCTGGCCTCGTTCGGGGTGTTCGGCGCCGCGATGATCGCCCGCCCCGTCGGCGCGATGGTGTTCGGCCACTTCGGCGACCGCTACGGCCGCAAGGTGACGCTCGTGGCCTCGCTGCTCACGATGGGTATCGCGACGTTCCTCATCGGCGTGCTCCCGACGTACGCGCAGATCGATTGGTGGGCGGCGCTGCTGCTGCTGATCCTGCGCCTCGTGCAGGGCTTCGCTCTCGGCGGCGAATGGTCGGGTGCGGCGCTCGTCGCCACCGAGAACGCCCCGGCCGGAAAGCGCGCCTGGTACGGATCGTTCCCGCAGCTGGGTGCCCCGCTCGGCTTCATCATCGCGAACGGCCTGTTCCTGCTGATCAACGCGCTGCTGCCGCACGCGTCCGATCCCACACTGAAGTCCGAGGCGTTCCTGAGCTGGGGCTGGCGCGTGCCGTTCCTGTTCTCCGCGGTCATGGTGATCATCGGCCTCTGGGTGCGCCTGAAGCTCGTCGAGTCCGACACCTTCACACGGGCGGCGGACAAGGGCGCGATCCGCAAGCTGCCGCTCGCGACCGTCTTCCAGCACCACTGGAAGCACCTGATCCTGGGCACGTTCGTGATGCTCGCGACGTATGTGCTGTTCTACCTGATGACGAACTTCACGCTGTCGTTCGGCACCAAGCCGTTCTCGCTGGAGGTCGCGTCCGCCGCCGCGCAGAAGGCTGCAGAGACGGCGGGCAAGCCGTTCGATCCCGCCGTGTTCGCGGCCCAGTTCTACCCGGGCCAGGGCTTCGGCTACACCGGCTTCGTGGTGATGCAGATCATCGGCGTGGTGTTCTTCGGCATCTTCACGCTGCTCTCCGGCCCCTGGGCGGATCGGATCGGACGCCGCAAGCTGCTGATCTGGACCACGGTCGCGATCATCCTGTTCGGCTTCACGTTCCCGTTCTTCCTCGGTCAGCATGCCGGCGAGCCGTTCGCGGTCGTGCTGACGCAGTCGTTCCTGATCCTCGGCTTCCTGCTGATGGGAACGACGTTCGGGCCGATGGGGGCGCTGCTGCCCGAGCTGTTCCCGACCAACGTGCGCTACACCGGCTCGGCCGTCGCGTACAACCTGTCCTCGATCCTCGGCGCGGCGGTGGCGCCGCTCATCGCCGTATGGCTGTGGCAGCTCGCAGGAGGCTCCCCGTGGCTCGTCGGCGTGTACCTTTCCACGATGGCGGTGCTCACCCTGATCGCACTGATCCTGATCCCGGAGACCAAGGACCACGACTACGAGGACGACCTGGGCGTACCGACGCTGCCGTGACGGCGGTCCGCCCGCAGCGGAACCGGATCCGTCAACATCGATTGACAGGCCTCCTCGCGTCAACGACTATTGACGCGAGGAGGCCTGAATCATGAAGACGGCGCAGGGAACGGATCCGCAGGGCGAGCCGCTGGCGGAACTGCATCGGCTGGTCGAAGCACGACGCGAGATCGCCCGCTCCGAGGAGGTGCAGGTACGACGGGCGCGGGCGAACGGCTACTCGTGGCAGGCGATCGCGAGCGCGCTCGGCATCACCCGCCAGGCCGCGCACCGCCGGTTCGGGCGGCGCTGACGCACCGACCTGGCGGACTACCAGGACTACCAGACGACGGTCAGGCCGCGAAGGTCGCTGAACACGTCGTCCGCGGACACGAGCACCAGGGACTCGATCATGGCCTGGGCTGCCAGCATCCGGTCGAATGGATCTCGATGCGCCCAGTCGAGACTGCCGGCGAGGAGTGCATGATCATCCGCAACCAGTGAAGACCGGTCCGCGATCAGCATCCGCGCCCGCTGCCCGAGGCGCTCCGGCTCGGACAACGCCCAGAGCAAACGCGTGCGTGTCGAGCAGAAGGCGCTCACTCACGTGTCCCACTCCGCGAGCTCGCTCGCCGGGAGCGGCTCGAAGAACGCGTCCGGAACCCGGTATGCGACGAACCCGAGCTCCCGTTCATCCGCCGGGGCGAGCGGCGGCAACCGCGCGACCGGCTGATTCCGCCGCGCGATGATCAGCTCCTCACCGCTTTCCGCCGCGGCGATCAGAGCGGAAGATGCGTCTTGGCGTACTGCACCTTCACGGTCTTCATGATGCGAACATCGCCCCTCTCTCAGAATGCGCAAGTTGACTAACTGAGTTGGTCACCCTGGTGCCTATTCGGAGCCGCACCGCTGGTTCGGCCGGCGCTAGATCGAAGCCGCGTCGGCCCAGCGCAGCACGCGCAGGGCGCGCAGCGTGATCCAGCGACTGGGGAAGCCCTCCATCTCGCCGTCCATCTCGAAGGGCGTCGGACCCTCGTGAGTGTTGTCCAGCGTCCACCGCCCGTCCGGACGACGCTGGGAACGGAGCAAGTCGAGCGCCGCGGCAAGCGGTCGATCGCCCGCGGGCCGCGCGCGGCGGAAGTAGTCCAGCGCACGCAACGTGTCGTAGTACCAGCGCACCGGATACGACGGCATCGCGAACCGCGGATCGATGACCTCGCCCGTGCTGCGCCGGCGGAACAACCGGCGATCCAGCACGTACTCCTCCCCCGCGAGACGCGCGGCCCGCGCGTCCTCGGACCCGCCCGTCGCCCGCTCCCATGCCCACAGGCCCTCCAACACGCAAATCGTGGGGTGCAGCGAGGCGACCGTGGCGCCGTGCACGTCCCAGCAGTTCCAGCCGCCGTCGCTCAGCTGCCCGGCCAGGAGCTTCGCGAGCACGATCTCGCCGGGCTCGCCGAAGTACGCGGCATTGCCCAGGACCACCCCGTTCACGCACGGCTCGGTCTCGCCCTCGAAGTAGCCCGGGCCGCCCTCGACGTCCCAGCGCACCTGACGCAGCCGTCGCACCGCCTCCCGCACCCGCTCATCGGCCGGATCGACGCCGAAGTCGACCAATTGCTGCACGCTGAAGTGCGTGGCGGTCCACGCGTCGTACATGGGCCGCGACTCGTCCACCCAGCCCGGCCGGTACACCCCGCCGTCCCAGAGACCGTCGTCCGCCTGCAGCGCGAGCAGCTCAGCGCCCCAGCCCTCGCGCGCGACCCGAGACCGCTCGGCGACGACGTCCTCGGCCGGCGCATCGGTCAGGTCCCGCATGACCTGCCAACGGATCGCGGGATCGCTGTCCATCAGATAGTGCGACGACGTCCATGTCGCGACGCTACTCCGCGGTTGCGACATCGCGCACCCCGGACGGGGCACGCGCGCACCGGGAGCGGCGGATCAGGCGTAGTCGGCGGTGATCCGCCGGGATCCGCCGTCGAGCACCATGCGGCCGCCGTACGGCAGGATCCACTGCGGACGGGTGTGCCCGAACGGGACGCCGATGCACACCACTGCGCCGGGGTTGTACCGTTCGAATGCGGCGAGCACGGCATCGCGCTGTGCGTCCCGCAGCGCCGCCCGCTCCGCCGCCGGCGGGATGAGCTCGTGCACGCTCACCGGCGGACGCGCGACGATGGCGCCCGCCACCCGGGAGAGCAGCCCCCGCTCCCCGTAGCCGCGCAACTGCTCGGCGACCGCTGCGGCCGGGGTGAGCCGCTCGCTCGTCTCCAGGAGCAGGATCGCGCCGTCCAGCTGCTCCGGGCGCGGGAATCGGTCGGCGAGCGCGAGCTGGAGGAGCACTTCCGTGCAACCGCCCCAGGTCGGCCCCTCGACACGAAGCGCGGGCCCCTCCCAGGTCCACGGCGGCGTCGGCTCGCGGTCGCCGAACTCGCGGAGCGCTGCCGGATCCTGCCACCGCACGCCGAAATCCTCCGACTCCCCCGGCTCGTCGAGCTCGAGTTCGCCGCCGTCGAGCAGCGCCGCGCGCAGCGATCGCGCGTGGATGTCATCGATCCGGGGCCCGGGTCCGAGATGCACCTGGGTGGATCCGCCGTGGAACGCGGCGACCCCGTGCCGCCACAGCCAGTTCAGGATGTTCGTGTTGTCGCTGTAGCCGAGGAACGGCTTCGGATCCGCCTGCGCCAGGGCGGGATCGAGGTGCGGGGTGACCAGGACCTGGTCGTCGCCGCCGATGGTCGACACGATGGCACGGATCGACGGATCCGCGAACGCGGCGTTCACGTCGGCCGCGCGCGCCTCGGGCGACGCGTCCAGCTGCCGAGTGGTCGGGTATTCGACGGGGATGAGGCCGGTCAGCGCGGTCAGCCGGCGCAGCGCCTGCTCGTGGATCGGCGCCGACACCGCGGGAGCGGCGAACGCGGGCGACAGCACCGCGACGCGGTCACCGGGGCGGGCCTTGGGCGGGTGCAGCATCGCACCAGCCTCCCACGACCCGGCGACGCGCTCACGAGTCGAGTTCGCCGAGGATCCCTCTCACGGTCTCTTCAAGCATCGGAAGATCCTCCCGCCTCGAGTATGTGCCCCAGGTAGTCACGAAGGCGCGGCTCGTTCACACCGGCACCGCATCCGCGATGACCGCATCGCGGAAAGATGCGGGCAGGCTCCGAGGAGTCAAGACGTCGACTGGGACGCCGAGCAGTTCAAGCAATTCGTGCCGGATGGCCCCGATGTCGAACAGCGACGTCTGAGGGGTGGGATCGATGAGCAGATCCAGGTCGCTGCTCGCCGTGTCGTCTCCCCGCGCGGCGGATCCGAACACTCTGGGGTTTGAGGCCCGGTGAGCCAGCACGATCTCACGCACGGCAGCGCGATGGGATTCCAGCGCCACGGATGGCTTCATCTCACACCTTCCGCTCGCGCCGGTTCGGATCCTGACTCTGGTTCTGGTTCTGGTTCTGAATCTGGTTCTGGTTCTGGTTCAGATACTACCGAGCAGTCGGATGATGACGACGGCTGATCCAAAGTCCGGACCACAGCGCGGCGGCAGGATGCCGGGGACCACTCAGCTTTTCGTCCCTGACATCCCGCCGCCGCGGGTCTTGGTGGATCCGGCCCCTCGTGCGCTCCGACGAGCGGGGGACCGAGGGGCCGGATCGCGTCTCAGGCGCTCGCGAGCCGGTAGCGCAGCGAGGCGAGTTCGGTCGACAGCGCTGCGGGCAAGCGATCGCCGAACATGGCGAAGAACTCCTCGGTCGACTCGGCCTCGCGACTCCACGACGCGGTGTCGACGGTGAACAGCTCGGCGAGATCCTCGTCGGTCACGTTCGCGCCCTCGAGGTTGAGGTCCTCGATCTTGGGCAGGCGGCCGATCGGGCTGTCCACGGCGCCGACCTCGCCCTCGATGCGACGGATGATCCAGTCGATCACGCGGGCGTTGTCGCCGAAGCCGGGCCACAGGAACCGGCCGTCGGCACCGCGGCGGAACCAGTTCACCTGGAAGATGCGCGGAGCCTTGTCGAACCGGACCGTGCGTCCCATCTTCAGCCAGTGCGCGAAGTAGTCGCCCATGTTGTAGCCGCAGAACGGCAGCATCGCGAACGGGTCGCGGCGCAGCTCCCCGACCGTGCCCTCGGCCGCAGCCGTGCGCTCGGACGAGATGGTCGCGCCGAGGAACACGCCGTGGCTCCAGTCCGTCGCCTCGACGACGAGCGGGACGTTGGTCGCGCGGCGGCCGCCGAACAGGATCACGTCGAGAGCCACGCCCTCGGGGTCCTCCCAGTCGTCCGCGATCTGCGGGCACTGCGCCGCCGACACGGTGAAACGGGAGTTCGGGTGCGCGGCGGGACGGCCGCTCGCCGGCGTCCACGGGTTGCCCTCCCAGTCGATGAGGTTCGCGGGCGCCTCGTCCGTCAGACCCTCCCACCACACGTCGCCGTCGGGGCGAAGCGCCACGTTCGTGAAGATCGTGTTGCCCCAGAGCGTCTCCACCGCGGTGACGTTGGTCGACTCGCCGGTGCCGGGAGCGACGCCGAAGAAGCCGGCCTCGGGGTTGATCGCGTGCATCCGGCCGTCCGCACCGGGACGGATCCAGGTGATGTCGTCGCCGAGGGTCTCGACCTTCCAGCCCGGGATCGTCGGACGGAGCATGGCGAGGTTCGTCTTGCCGCACGCCGACGGGAACGCCGCGGCCACGTGGTACGCCTTGCCCTCGGGCGAGATCACCCGGATCAGCAGCATGTGCTCGGCCAGCCAGCCCTCGTCGCGGGCGAGGACCGAGGCGATCCGCAGCGCGAAGCACTTCTTCGCGAGGATCGCGTTGCCGCCGTAGCCGGAGCCGTAGGAGTAGACCTCGAGCGTGTCGGGGAAGTGCACGATCCACTTCTCGTCGTTGCACGGCCAGGTGGTGTCCTCCTGGCCCGCCTCGAGCGGGGCGCCGACGGAGTGCACCGTGCGCACCCACTGGGTTCCCTCGGCGATCTGGCGGACGACCGCCGAACCGACGCGGGTCATGATGCCGATCGATGCGACCGCGTACGCGCTGTCGGTGATCTGCACGCCGATCTGCGAGATCGGGCCGCCGATCGGGCCCATCGAGAACGGCACGACGTACATCGTGCGGCCGCGCATGGAGCCCTCGAAGATCTCGTCCATCTTCGCGTGCATCTCGGCCGGGTCGGCCCAGTTGTTCGTCGGGCCGGCGTCGATCTCCTTCTCGGAGGCGATGAAGGTGCGCCCCTCCGTGCGGGCGACGTCGCTCGGGTGCGAGCGGGCGAGGTAGGAGCCGGGGCGCCATTCCGGGTTCAGCTTGATGAGCTTGCCCTCGTCGACGAGCTCGTGCAGCAGCGCGGCGTTCTCGCTCGCGGATCCGTCGACCCAGTGCACGCGGTCGGGCTGGGTGAGCGCGCGGATCTCGTCGACCCAGGCGGCGAGCTCGGCGAAGGCCGGAGTGTCATACGCGGGAGCCGCTCCGTACTCGCGCACGGGGGCGAGGGCGGGGATCCGCGGGGTGAACGTCTCGGCGATGGCCATTTCTGCTCCTTAGAAGAGTGGGGCGTTGCATCCAGTTTCGGCCGAGTTCCGATGCTCTTCGCGCCATTTGGGATGTCAAGAACCACGTTTCTTTCGCTATGATCAAGGAATGCCCTCAGGACTCGAGCTCACCACCCTCGGACACCGGATCCGTCACCACCGCACGCAGAGCGGCCTGACCCTGGACGACCTGGGTGCCGCGGTCGGCGTCGCCGGATCCCAGCTCAGCCTCATCGAGAACGGCAAGCGCGAGCCGAAGCTCTCGCTGCTGCAGGCGATCGCGGAGGCGACAGGGACGGAGGTCAGCGATCTGATCTCCGGCGAGCCGCCGAACCGGCGCGCGGCGCTCGAGATCGAGCTGGACCGCGCGCAGTCGAGTTCGGTGTTCCGCCAGCTCGGGATCGCGCCGGTGCGCGTGAGCAAGGGCATGCCGGACGAGACGATCGAGTCGATCCTCGGGCCTGCACCGCGAGCTGCACCGTCGCGAGCGCGAGGCCATCGCCACGCCCGAGGAGGCGCGTCGGGCCAACACCGAGCTGCGTCTGACCATGCGCGCACAGGACAACCATCTGCCCGAGATCGAGGCCCTCGCGGAGAAGCAGCTCAAGGCCGCGGGCCACTCCTCCGGCGCGCTCACGCACCGCACCGTGAGCATCATGGCCGAGCAGCTGGGCTTCGAACTGCTGTACGTCGACGACCTGCCGCACTCGACCCGGTCGGTCACCGACCTCGAGCACGGGCGGATCTACCTGCCGCCGGCGTCGATCCCCGGCGGCCACGGCCTGCGCTCGATGGCGCTGCAGGCGATGGCGCACCGGCTGCTCGGGCACACCCCGCCGACCGACTACGCCGACTTCCTGCAGCAGCGGCTGGAGATCAACTACTTCGCCGCGTGCTGCCTGATCCCGGAGACCGCGGGCGTCGCGTTCCTGCAGCAGGCGAAGAAGGACCGCAACCTTGCGGTGGAGGACTTCCGCGACGCGTTCGGGGTCACGCACGAGGCCGCCGGGATGCGGATGACGAACCTGATGACCACGCACCTCGACATGCGGCTGCATTTCCTGCGCGTGGACGAGTCCGGCGCGCTCACCCGGGTGTACGAGAACGACGATCTGCCGTTGCCGATGGATGTGACCGGATCCGTCGAGGGGCTCACCGTGTGCCGCAAGTTCTCGGCGCGCGCGGCGTTCAGCCAGCGCAACCGCACCACCGAGCACTACCAGTACACGGACACCCCGTCCGGCACGTTCTGGTGCTCGACGCAGACCGGATCCACCGACGGCGGCGGGTTCTCGATCACGGTCGGCGTGCCGTTCGACGACGCGCGCTGGTGGCGCGGCCGCGAGACCACCGACCGCGCCCAGTCGACCTGCCCGGACGAGGCGTGCTGCCGCCGCCCGCCGGCCGGCATCGCCGAGCGCTGGAGCAGCAAGGCGTGGCCGAGCGCCCGCGTGCACACGCACATGTTCTCGCCGCTCCCCCGCGGCGCCTTCCCCGGCGTCGACGACAACGAGGTGTACGCGTTCCTGGACCGGCACGCGGCCCAGTAATTCTGTACACCATGAGGTGTATCTTGGTGTCATGTCCCGGACCAACATCGATATCGACGACGCCCTGATCACACAGGTGATGGAGCGCTATCGCCTGGAATCCAAGCGCAGTGCCGTCGACTTCGCCCTGCGCAGTCTGGTCGTGGAGCCGATGGGTCGCGACGAGATTCTCGCGATGCGCGGCAGCGGAATCGAATTCGACAACGACGAGGTCGAAAACGGGTGGGACGCCGCGTCGTGATCGTCGACACGTCGGTGTGGATCGAGTTCCTTCGGGCCGGTCCCTCCGTGGCGGGCGATCGACTTGCCGAGATGATCGAGCGCGGAGAGACGATCATCGTGCCGGAGACGGTGCTGCTCGAACTGCTGAGCGGGCCGACCGATGAGCTCGCCGCCGCACGACGCCGCCGTATGCTCGAGTCCTTCGAGATCGCCGCTGCTCAGCCGCTCGCGGACAGTCTTCGTGCCGCCGCGCTCCAGCGCGAATGCCGCCGCAGCGGCGAGACCGTGCGCAGCCTCGGCGACTGCCTCATCGCCGCGGTCGCTCTGCGACTGGGTGTTCCGGTCATGCACCGCGATCGCGACTTCGAGGTGCTGCGCGCGCATTGCGGGGTGCAGACGGTGTCGCTTCTCGGAGTCTGATGACTCCGGGCCGGAAGGATGCTCACACGGTTCGACGCCTGCGCCGCTCTCAGTATGCGGAGACGAAGTCGGCGTAGCGGCGCAGGGCTGCGGCGACGGCCTCGGGATCGAGCGCCGGATCGAAGGCCTCCGGGATCGCGTCCTCGTGATGCCGGCCGACGGCGGCGGAGTGCGTCCAGGCGCCGGCGATCCGCCCTGCCGCGAGCAGGCTGGCGCGGACCATGCCGTTCTTGCCGGGGCCGATCAGCGCCATGCTCTCCGCGGACGCCACGGTCGAGCGGTCGGCGTAGGAGATGTAGTACTCGTCGAACATGGGCAGCGCCAGGACCGCGGCGTCGTCGAGGCCGGCCGCGCGGCGCGGGCGCGTCGACGCCGCGAACATGCCTTCGGCCGGCTCGGCCACGCGATGCCGACCGCGCTCAGCCGCCGCACGCGCCGTCGTGATCGGCAGGCCGCTCCACCACGCGAAGTCCGCGACCGTGGCGGGCCCGTGACCGTCGACGTAGCGGACGAAGAGCTCGGCCAGCGGATCCGCCGGCGCCGGAGACTCCGGGATCCACTGCTCCGCAAGCACGAACAGCTGCTCGCGTGAGACCGCGTCGTCGCGATGCACCACCGGTCCCTGAACCAGGATTCCGCGCACGTTCAGCGCGTAGATCAGGTGGATGCCGCGCTGTGCCGACGGATCGATGCCGATCTCGGTGAGATCGTCGAACAGCTGCGCTCTCGTGCGTCCGCCGTCGGCGAGGCGCTTGCGGAACTCCCGCTCGACCCGCGCGATCAGGGCATCGTCGATGCCGAGCTGGCGCTGCCGGCTCGCATCCTGCCGCAGCTGGCGTTCGCCCGTGACCGACAGCACCCAGCGCAGATCCTCGGCCGGGACGATGTGCAGAGTGCCGCGCATGGTGTGCGTGCGCACCAGCTCGCCACGGTCGAACGCCGCATCGACCGCGGCCAGCGTCGGCGCTCCGGCGGAGCGGATCCCGAGCGCCCAGCGCCCACCGAGGAACTCCTGGCTCTGCACGGCGAGCATGTGCCGCGCTGCGGCGACGGGAGTGCGGGCGGGGGCGGTGAGCCGGTGCGAGCGGAGCCGTTCCTTGAGCAGAGCCGTCATGGGTCCATCCTGCCGCGCACGACGGACACCAGCGGAGCATCCGAGCACACGCCCCTCCTCGGGGTCGTTGAGCGAGCACCGAAACGCACCCCTCCTCGGGGTCGTTGAGCGAGCACCGACGGAGTCGGAGCGAGACGAAACGCAGTGATCTGAGGGAACCTCGTTTCGTCTCGTTCGTCGCTGCGCTCCGTCCTCGCTCAACGACCCTTACTCTCCGATGAGTTCCCTATGAGCCCGCTCAAGGGACCCGATTCTTGGGCTTCTCTGTCAAGTCGGGTCCGACGATGGTGCCATGGCGACGCTCACCTCCCTCGCTCCGGTCTCGCGGCTCGTCGCGCCGCCGGCCCGCCGGTTCGGCCAGGCGCTCTGGCGACTGGCCGCGGTGACCCTGATCTGGGCCACGAGCCTGTTCGTGCTCGCGCTCTGGGTGAGCGGCGGCGGGATCCAGTCGCTCCTCGCGGTCGACGGCGACACGCTCACGACGCTCGGCCGCCTCACCGGCCTCGTGTCCGCGAACCTGCTGCTGTACCAGGTGCTGCTGATGGCCCGCGTGCCGGTGTTCGAACGCGGGTTCGGCCGGGACGGGATCACGCGCCTGCACCGCCTGGTCGGATTCTGGTCGTTCTGGCTGCTGATGGCGCACCTGGTGCTGATCACGGTCGGCTACGCGATCACCTCCCGCACGAACGTGATCGTGCAGGCCTGGAGCTTCGTCTGGGACTACCCTGGAATGCTGCTGGCCACCGCAGGGACGGGCCTGCTGATCCTCGTCGTGGTGACCTCGATCCGCCGGGCCCGGCGCCGGCTGCGCTACGAGTCGTGGCACCTGCTGCATCTGTACGGCTACCTCGGTGTCGGCCTGGCGATCCCGCACATGCTGTGGACGGGCGCCGACTTCACCGCCTCGGCCGCCGCGACCTTCTACTGGTGGGCCCTGTGGGCGGTGACGGCCGCGTGCGTGTTGTTGTTCCGGATCGCGGTGCCGCTCGTCCGCAGCGCCCGGCACCGGCTGCGCGTCGTCGCCGTGGAGCGCGACGGGCAGGACGGGATCGCGGTGCGCATCGGCGGCCGGCAGGTGCACCGCCTCGGCGCGCGGGCCGGGCAGTTCTTCATCTGGCGCTTCCTGGACGGGCCCGGCTGGTCGCGCGGGCACCCGTTCTCGCTGGCCGCCGCGCCGACCGGATCCGAGCTGGTCATCTCGGCCCGCCGCGTCGGTGACGGAACCGATCGCCTGGCCGAGCTGCGACCGGGCACGCGAGTCATGGTCGAGGGCCCGTACGGACACATGACGGGCGAGCGCCGGGCCGGATCCCGCCTGCTCATGCTCGGCGCCGGCGCGGGCGTCGCGCCCCTGGTCGCCCTGCTGCAGTCGGAGCCGTACGCCCCGGGCGAGGCGATCCTGATCACCCGCGACAGCTCCGCGGAGCACGGTCTGCGCCGGGCCGAGATCGACCAGCTGGCGCGCACCCGCGGTCTCGTGCACTACACGCTGCACGGGCGCCGGGCCGCGACCGGAACGAGCTGGGTCCCCGCCACGCACGCGCAATGGGATGGCGCCGAGCTGCTCCGTCGCGTGGCGGGGGACCTCGCACAGTACGACGTGTACCTGTGCGGGCCGGTTCCGTGGATGCAGAGCATCCGCCGCGACCTGCGCACCGCGGGAGTTTCCGCCGACCGCATCCACAGCGAGGCGTTCGCCGTCTGAGCGTCGGGCGTCGGATCAGAGAGCGAGAGAATCATGAAGAAGATCGTCTACGCCGTGCTCGCCACGATCACGGGGCTGGTCCTGCTGTTCAGCTACCGCACCTCGCTGGACGTGGTGGCACCGGCGGCGGGCGGCACCCCTGCCGCCACGAAGAGCACCACCGGATCCTCCTCGACGGGCTCGGCCGGCGGTTCGACGGGAACCGGCTCCTCTGCGTCGGGCGCGGGGACGTCGTCGGGCACAGCGTCCTCCGGCTCGTCGTCGTCCTCGGGCACCGCGACCACTTCGAGCGGCCTCAAGGACGGCTCGTTCACCGGGCAGGCCGCGGACACCCGGTACGGCGCGGTGCAGGTGCAGATCACGGTCGCCGGCGGTCAGATCACCGATGTCACCGTGCCGCAGTATCCGAACACCGAGCGCCGCGACGAGGAGATCAACGCCCAGGCGCTCCCCCAGCTGATCTCCGAGACCAAGAGCGCGCAGTCCGCGCAGATCGACATGGTCTCGGGCGCCACGTTCACCTCGGACGGCTACACCCGGTCGCTGCAGAGCGCGATCGATCAGGCGAAGGCATGAGCACCGCTCCGGCGGCGGGGGCCGTCCCGCCGGCCGCGATCGCCGGCCCGCACCGCCGGGTGCACACCGCCGAACTCATGGGCACGGTCGCGAGCGTGCACGTGCTGACGGACGGA
Organism: uncultured Actinomycetota bacterium; assembly: GCA_963791605.1. Classification (GTDB taxonomy): domain Bacteria; phylum Actinomycetota; class Actinomycetes; order Actinomycetales; family Microbacteriaceae; genus Microbacterium. The sequence continues at coordinate 69,584 of CAWBTB010000015.1, forward strand.
TCCGATGCCGGTTCGGCGCTCGCCGGGCGGATCGCCGACGCGCAGCGCGCTGCACTCGACGAGCTGCACGAGCTGGACTCGCTGTTCTCGCCGTTCCGTGCGGATTCGCAGATCTCGCTGCTACGGGACGGCGCCCTGCGCCCGGAGGACGCGGATCCCCGGATCCTCGAGGTGTCCGAGGCATGCGTGCGGCTCGCCTCGGCCAGTGGCGGGCGCTTCGACGCGAACTGGCAGGGCTGGTTCGATCCGACCGGCTACGTCAAGGGCTGGGCGGTCGAGTGCGCCGCGACCCGCCACCTCTCCCCTCTGCTCGGTGAGGAGGGCGTGATCGCTGCGGGCCTCTCCGCCGGCGGCGACATGCAGCTGCTCACGGCGCCGGGCGCCGACTGGACCTGGCACGTGGGGATCGCCGATCCGCTCCGCCCCGGCACGATGCGCGCACAGGTCCCGCTGCGGGCGGGTGCGGTCGCGACCTCCGGCCCGTCGGAGCGGGGAGCGCACATCGTCGACCCGCGTACCGGCCTGGCTGTGGCCGACGCCCCGACCGCCACCGTGATCGCGGAGAACCTGAGCGACGCCGACGCCTGGGCCACGATCGCCGTGGTCGCCGGCTTCGACGACCTCACCTGGCTGCGCCGCGCCCCGGACACCTCGGGGATGCTGATCGCGGCGGACGGTCGCGTGCGCCGCTGGACGCACGGCGTCGAGGTCGCGGCGGCCTTTCGGGGTCGTTGAGCGAGGACGCCGGAGGCGACCGAGACGAAACGCGGTTTTCCCGCAGGATCGCCGCGTTTCGTCTCGCTCCGACTGCGTCGGTGCTCGCTCAACGACCCCGGAGATGCTCGAATGCGTCGGTGCTCGCTCAACGACCCCGGAGATGCTCGACTGCGTCGGTGCTCGCTCAACGACCCCGGAGATGCTCGACGCGTCGGTGCTCGCTCAACGACCCCGGAGATGCTCGAATGCGTCGGTGCTCGCTCAACGACCCCGGAGATGCTCGACTGCGTCGGTGCTCGCTCAACGACCCCGGAGATGCTCGACTGCGTCGGTGCTCGCTCAACGACCCCGGGGCAAGGCGAGCGGCAGGCGCAGCAGGAAGATCGTTCCGGCGTCGGACGTGCTCTCGATGCCGACGGATCCGCCGTACCGTGTCGCCATGTCGCGCACCAGCGCCAGGCCGAGTCCGAACCCGCGCCGACGGCCGGTCTCCGGCCCCCGCCCGAAACGGGTGAAGATCCGCTCCCGGTCCTCCGCGCGGATGCCGGGGCCGCGGTCGGCGACCCGGAAGTCAGCGAATCCGCGCGTGGATGCGCCGGCGTCCACGCCGATCGTCACCGCGGAGCCCTGCGGCGCGTGCTGTACGGCGTTGTCGAGCAGCGCCGTGCAGAGCCGGGTCAGGGTCACCTCCGGCACCGCGACGGCGATCCCCGCCGCGACCGACGACTGCAGCACCACTCCGGCATCCTCCGCGATCGGCTGCAGCAGCTCGACGGCGGCACGCACCGCGCCGGCGGCGTCGGAGGCCGCCGCCTCCACCGGGCCCTGATCCGCCTGCGCCGCCAGCAGCAGTTCGGTGAGGATGTCGTCCATCGCAGCCGTATCACCGCGCAGACGCGCCAGGGCGTCGCCCACGGGTTCGCCGCGGGCGACCCGGCGCTGCAGGATCTGCACCCGGCTCGACAGGGCCGTGAGGGGTGTGCGCAGTTCGTGGCTGGCGTCGGCGACGAAGTCGCGCTGGGCACGCAGCGCGACCTCGAGCGGGGCGACCGCGCGCCGCGCCGTGAGCCACGCGATCAGCCCCAGCAGCGCCACGCCGAGGATCCCGAGCACGATCACCCAGGGCACGACCCGGTCGACGTCGACGTAGATGTGGTCGGGGTTGCCCGCTCCGCCCGTGCCACCCGATCCGGCCGGGCCGCCCTGCGTCCGCCCGAGGTCGTCCAGCGGGTGCGAGGTGACCAGGATGACCGCGATCAGGATCCCGACGCCGGCCGCGATCACGACGGCCGAGGCGACCCCGGTCCACAGTCCGATCTGACGCGCGGAGCGGCGCACCCGTTCGCGGTCCGCGGATCCGCTCATGAGGGCACTCCGGCCCGGTACCCGCGCCCGCGCACGGTGTCGATCATCTCCGGCGTGGTCTTGCGGCGGATGTAGTGCACGTAGGTGTCGACCGTGCCGACCCCGTCCGCGCCCGTGAACACGGCACGCAGGATCTCCTCGCGGCTGAACACGCGCTCCGGGCTCGCGGACAGGAACTCCAGGAACGCCGTTTCGGTCGCGGTCAGCGCCACCCGCAGCCCGTTCGGAGCGTGCAGCGCCCACGAGTCCGGAATGAAGATCCAGTCCCCGATCGCGCGCCGCCGGCCCTCGGCCTGGAATCCGCGCCGCAGCGCGCGGAGCCGGGCGAGCAGCTCGTCGAAATCGAACGGCTTGGTCAGGTAGTCGTTCGCGCCCGCGTCCAGCCCGTCGACGCGGTCCGGCACGGCGCCGAGCGCCGTCAGCATGAGCACCGGAGTGGTGATCCGGGCGGTGCGGATCGCCTCGACGAGGCCGGCGCCGTCCAGCCCGGGCAGCCGCCGGTCGACCACCATCACGTCGTAGCGCTCGTCGAGCGCGCGCCGCAGCGCGACCGACCCGTCGGCCACGTGGTCGACGTCGTACGCCTCGGAGAGCACCTCGATCGTCATCTCGGCGATGTCGGCGTCGTCCTCCACGTAGAGCAGCCGCGGCCGGGCGTCGATCATGCGGGCCTCCTGTCCTCCCCCACGATCTCACCACGCAGGCTCCCAGACGAGACCAAGAACGCGATCCCGCCCCCGGGGTCGTTGAGCGAGCACCGACGGAGTCGGAGCGAGACGAAACGCGGTTGCCCTCGGAAGCGGCGTTTCGTCTCGGTCGGCTTCGCCGTCCTTGCTCAACGACCCCGGAGGCCGACAGCCTCAGGCCTGGAGCGTCACCTCGCGGCGCACGGGCAGCACGACGGGGTGCGATCCGGCCATGACCTCGAGCACCCGGATCACCTGGCTGGAGTAGCCGAACTCGTTGTCGTACCAGACGTACAGGATCACGTCGGTGCCGTTGGCGATCGTCGCGAGGCCGTCCACGATCCCGGCGCGGTGCGATCCGACGAAGTCCGTCGAGACCACCTCGGGCGACTCCACGTAGTCGATCTGCTGGCGGAGCTTCGAGTGCAGCGAGACGCGGCGCAGGTAGTCGTTGATCTCGGCCTTCTCGGCCGGGCGCTCGAGCGTCAGGTGCAGCACCGCGAGCGACACGTCGGGGGTGGGCACTCGGATCGAGGATCCGGTCAGCTTGCCGGCGAGCTCGGGCAGAGCCCTGGCGACAGCCTTGGCAGCACCGGTCTCGGTGATGACCATGTTCAGCACGGCGGAGCGTCCGCGCCGATCGCCCGAGTGGAAGTTGTCGATGAGGTTCTGGTCGTTCGTGAACGAGTGCACCGTTTCGACGTGTCCGCGCACGATCCCGTAGGCCTCGCCGACCGCCTTCAGCACCGGAGTGATCGCGTTAGTCGTGCAGGACGCGGCCGACAGGATCCGGTCGCCGGGCTCGATGGTGTCGTGGTTGATGCCATGCACGATGTTCTTCAACTCGCCCTTGCCGGGAGCCGTGAGCAGCACCCGGGCGACCCCGGTGGACTCGAGGTGGCGGCTGAGACCCGCCTCGTCGCGCCAGCGGCCCGTGTTGTCGACCACGATCGCGTCGTGGATCCCGTACGCGGTGTAGTCGATCGTCGCGGGGTCGTCCGAATAGATCACCTGGATCCGGGTGCCGTTCGCGATCAGCTGCGCGTTCTCCTCGTCGACGTCCACGGTCCCCTCGAACCGTCCGTGCACGGAGTCGCGCAGCAGCAGCGACGCCCGCTTGACGAGGTCGTTCTCGGCGCCCTTGCGCACCACGATGGCGCGCAGGCGCAGCCCGCTGCCGCCACCGGTGTGCGCGATGAGGATGCGGGCGAGCAGGCGGCCGATGCGGCCGAAGCCGTACAGCACGACGTCGGTGGGCTCGACGGGGGCGGCCTCGCGCAGCGCCGGGGCGAGCTCGCCCCGGAGGCGTTCCACCAGATCGGCGTCACCGTGGGCGCCGACGGCCAGCCGTCCGACGTCGAGCGACGCCGCAGACGGCGCGAGTTCGCGCAGCGCCTCGAGCACCGCGAGGGTGTCCTCCAGCGCGAGCTCGTCGTGGCCGAGCGCGGCGACGCGCTCGTGCACCTCGAGGATCTCGGTGGTCGACAGCCCGAGCAGACGGTGCCCGTGCAGCGACGTGACGACGTCGCGATCCCGGTTCAGTCCGCCGACGAGCGGGATCATCCGCTCGGCGAGTTCTTCTCTGGCCTTCCAGTCGTCGCGGCGCGCGGCGAAGTCGTTCATAGGGTCCTTGCATGCAGGGGTGCGCCCGAGGGATGGCGGCGCAGGATGGGAGGGGCAAGATGTGCCCACTCTTCAGCGTAGGCGCGCCGGAGACGAAGGTTTGCCGGATCCGCCCGTCAAGAACAGTGACTCTTATGCCTGCGGCAAGAGACACCCCGGAACTCTGTAGCACGAACTTGCCCTCTTTTCGTCTACACTGGTGGAATAATGAATGCGACACGGTTCGGCGACGAGGCCGATCTCCTCCTGCACGGCGGACGGATCCGCACGATCGATCCGCACGGATCCGTGACCGACGCCCTGGCCGTCGCGTCCGGCCGGATCGTCGCGGTCGGCGCCGACGCGCTGCGGCTCCGCGCCGCCGAGACCATCGACCTCGACGGACGCACCGCGATCCCGGGCGTGAACGACGCGCACCTGCACGCGGCCTGGCTCGGAGCGCGCTGGCCGCACCTGTTCTTCTCCGACGCCCCGGCCGGCCACCAGCCGTCGGGCGTGCTCGTGCGGACCGCCGCCGAGCGCCGCGCCGCGCTGCGCGAGGCCTGGCGCCTGCTCGCCGAGCTCGGCATCACCAGCTACACCGAACCGGGCATCGGACCCGGTGAGGACGACGGCGAGACCGGATGCTTCGGCACCGCGATGCTGGACGCCTACCTCGATCTGCATCGCGACGGCGCGCAGACCGCGCGGGTCACGCTGCTGCGCCTGTTCGGAACGCTGGACGGTTCCGCCGACCTGGCGGCGTTCGAACGCGGGATCCGGGCACCGGTGCCGGACACGGATCCGCACTGGCTCGCGGTGACCGGCGTGAAGATCTTCGCCGACGGGATCCCGCCGATGACGACCGCATGGGTGAGCGAGCCCTACCCCGACGGCAGCACCGGCGAACTGCTGCCGCGGGGCGCCGAGGGTGCGCTGCACGCCTACCGGCGCATGATCTCCCTGGCCGTGCAGCGGGGCGATCAGGTGGCCGTGCACGCCACCGGCGATCGCTCGATCGAGGAGTTCCTGCGCGTGCTGGAACAGCACACGGGCGCCGCGGCGCGCGCCCCGCACTACGTCGTGCACGCCGATCTCGCCTCACCGGAGCAGATCGCGCGCATGCGGGCGATCGGAGCCGGCTTCGCCGTGCAGCCGCTCATCGCCGCGCACACCAGGGACTGGGCCGGAGCGCAGCTCGGGCCGGAACGGACCGCCGCGGCGTGGCCGCTGGGCGAGATGATCGCGTCGGAGGCGCTGACCACGATCACGAGCGACGCGCCGATCGCCACCCCGGACTGGCGGGTCGGCCTGGACGCCTCGCTCGCCCTGCTCGGCCGGGACGACGCGACGACCCGGGAGGGGCTGCTGCGACGCATCACGCTCGACCCCGCCCGCCAGGACGGCGCGGCCGACTGGAAGGGCTCGCTCGAGATCGGAAAGGTCGCCGATCTCACCGTGCTGGACGAGGATCCCGCGGAGCCCGGCCGCCCGTTCGCGGAGATCGGCATCGCCCGCACGATCGTCGACGGCCGGACGGTGTTCTCGCGCGACTGACCGGCGCGCAGACCGCCTTTCTGGGTCGTTGAGCGAGGACGACCGCGAAGCGGACGACCGAGACGAAACGGCGGCGATCCGCAGGAAGCCGCGTTTCGTCTCGGTCGCCTGCGGCGTCCTCGCTCAACGACCCCGAAGGCGCGCGCGCCGGTCTCAGACCGCGGTGGCGATGAGTACGCGAGGGCTCGCGGGGAGCGCGACCTTCTCGCGCACCTGGAAGCCGGCGTCGCGCAGCCAGCCGCGCACCTGCGCTTCGGGGTAGACCACCGTGCCGTCGATCACGAGGTACTCCCCCGCGTGCAGCGCGTCGATGCCGCGCTGATCCGCGTCGTCGTCGAGGAAGAAGTCCAGCACGGTGAGAGTCGCGCCCTCGGCCGCGGCCGCGCGCAGGTTGCGGAAGATCTGCGCGTTCTCCTCGGCGGAGAACCGGTGGATCACATGGTTCGCGAGCACGAGGTCGTACGTCCCCTCGGGCCGGGCCGTGGCGGTGTCGCCCGTGGTGACGGTGGCGCGATCCGCGACACCCGCCGCCTCGACGGCCTCGGCCACGCCCTCTTCGAAGCCGGGCGCGTACAGGAACGTCGTGCGCAGGTCCGGGTTGCGGGTCATCGCCTCGAGCGCGAAGCCGGCGGACAGCCCGCCGAAGTCGAGCGCGTTCGTCGCGCCGGACAGGTCGACGAGCCGGCCGAACTCCTGCGCGTGCAGCGCGTTGTACGTCATCACACCCGCCATGAACGTGCCCCAGCGGGCGTCGTCCATCTGCAGCTCGCCGGGCTCGGTGGTGTCGACCGTGTGCGCGAACTGCAGCCAGTGCGGGTAGCTGATCTCGCCGAGGAAGGTGAGGAACGGCGCCAGATCGAGCGCGGAGGCGTGCCCGGCCAGGTAGGAGGCGGCATCCTCGGCGAGCGCATAGCGCCCCTCGGCGCGCGACAGCAGACCCTTGCCCGCCATCGCGTCGGCGAGGATGCGGGCGATGCGCTCGCTCACACCGGTCTGCGCGGCGATCGCGGGGATGGTGTCGGCGCCGTCGGCGATTGCGGCGAACAGGCCGATCCGGCTCGCTTCGAAGAGCTGCTTCGAGGCCATGTACCCCGTCGCGATGTCGAGGATCCGCGCGGCGTCGGGTGTGGTCGTCATTGTCATGCCTTTCGATTATCTACCAGTGGAGGAATTAAAGGAACTGCGTCACGGCGGATATCGGGGAAACGGCGTTTCGTCTCGGTCGCCTTCGGCGTCCTCGCTCAACGACCCGGAGTCCGAGCCTCAGTGACCGTCGGCGAGGAAGTCGCGCACGGCGGTGCGGAACTCGGGCGAGTGCAACGCGGCGAGGTGGTCGCCGGGCACGCGCACGACGCGGGAGTCGGGCACGGCGGCGGCGAGGACGTCGATCCCCTGCGCCATCGGATCGTCGGTCCCGCCGAGCAGCAGCGTCGGCTGCGACGGGGCTCCGGACGCCGGATCGAACGGCTCGGACGCGAGCCCCTCGATGAGGTCGAGCAGCGCCTGCGGACGGTTGCCGGGCAGCGTCGCCATACCGAGGATCATGCCGGTGAGAGAGTCGGCCGGCGCGGGCCCTCCGGCGAGCGCGGCTCGGGCAGCGGGCAGGTCGACCAGGGCGAACGGCTCCATCGGGCTGAGCCCTCCGAGCACGACCCGGCGGACACCGACGCCGGGATGTCCGGCGAGCGCCCACGCGAGCCGGGCGCCCAGGGAGTAGCCGACGACATCTATCTGCTCCCCCGGCGCGACGTCCGCCACGGCCTCCGCGATCAGGTCGACCACCTCGCTCGTCGGGAGCGCTCCGACCGCCGGGCTGTCGCCGTGGGCGGGCAGGTCGACGAACACGCCAGGGCGGCCGGACAACTCCTGTCCCCACTCGGGCGCGGGCCAGTCGAGCCGGGCACGCGAGGCGAGCCCGTGCAGGAACAGCACCGGCCGGCCGGATCCCTCGGTGCGGGTGACGGACAGAACGCAATGGGGTGCACCGTTCATCGGGCGCCCTCCTCTCGATGGTGCGGGGAGGCGGCGCGCGAGGACGTCAGCGCAGCCGCGCGAGGAACTGGTCGATGTAGGCCAGGTAGTCGGCGATGCGGTCGCCGTCCGGATACATGAGGTTGATCACCGTGGCGCCCACGGCCGAGGAGATGTACTCGTTCGCGAGCGGGGTGAAGTCCTGGTCGCGGATCGCGCCCTCGTCCCGTGCGGCCTCCATGCGTTCGACCAGCGAGGCCCGCCAGGAGCGCAGGTGGCTGCGGTACAGCTGCGCGAGCTGCTCGTTCGACATCGCGTACTCCCACAGCGCCAGCAGCACCCGGCCCGCCGCGATCTGGGCGGGATCGCGCGGGATCGTCGCTTCCAGGAAGCCGCGCAGAGCGGCTTCGGCGGTCTCCGGGGAGGATCCCGCCTCCTGCACGCCTTCCGACATCTGCGCGAGGATCGTCTCGAACGTCGCCGCGACGATGCTCTCCTTGCCGGGGAAGTAGTGCTTCAGGGCGCCGTTCGCGAAGCCCGCCTCGGCGGCGATGCTGCGCATGGTCGCCGCCTCGAAGCCGCCCTTCAGGATGATCCCCTTGGCGACCTCCACGATCTCCCGACGACGCTGATCGTGATCGATGATCTTCGGCATGCGTTCCTTCCGCCTGGGCGATCCGGCCTTCCGTACGTCCGGCGCCGCAGGACGCACGGGGGCAGGATCGCTGCCTGCTACCGTACCGGGGCATCCGCGACCTCGCGCAGCGCCAGCCACTGGGACCTGCGCGTTCGCTGCTTCACGGGGTCGGCGACCGGCGACGCCAGCCGCAGCCTTTCGGCGTAGGGATGCCGGGGGGCGCGGGTGATCTGCTCACCCTGCCCCGTCTCCACGATCTCGCCGCGGTACATCACCGCGACGCGATGGCAGACCCGGCGGACCACACCCAGGTCGTGCGAGACGAACAGGTACGAGACGCCGGTGTCGCGCTGCAGCTCGATGAACAAGTCGAGGATCGTCGCCTGCGTGGTGAGGTCGAGCGCGCTGACCGGCTCGTCGCAGACGATCAGGCGCGGCTTGCGCACGAGCGCCCGCGCGATCGCGATCCGCTGGCGCTGCCCTCCGGAGAACTCGCTGGGATAGCGGTCCATCGCCGTCTCCGGCAGGCGCACCCTGCCCAGCATCTCCCGGACGCGGGTCTGCGCCTCGACGCCGCCGAGACCGCTGGTCAGCAGCGGTTCGGCGAGGATGTCGCCGATCGTCATCGCGGGGTTCAGGGATCCGTAGGGATCCTGGAACACGACCTGCACGTCGCTCGCGAGCGCGCGGCGCCCGGCCCGGCCGAGCGAGGTGATGTCCTTCCCGTCGAAGCGGATGCTGCCGCCGGTCACGGGCGCCAGGCCCAGGATCGCCTTGCCGAGCGTGGACTTGCCGGATCCGGACTCGCCGACCAGCCCCATGCACTCCCCCGACGCGACATCGATCGAGACGCCGTGCAGGGCGCGGAAGGCCTTGCGTCCGTGGCCGTACTCGACGACGAGATCGTTCACCTCGAGCAGCGCCGTCATGCGCGCACCTCCGTCTTGTCGGTCGCGCCGTTCGCAGCCGCGTCGAGCTCGGCTCGCCCCGGGGCATCGTCGAGCGAGGCCGCGATGAGCTCGCGGGTGTAGTCCTGCCGGGGGTGCGCGAAGAGCGGGTCCACGTCGCCCTCCTCGATGATCTCGCCGCCGCGCATGACGATCACGCGGTCGCAGATGTCGGCGACGACGCCGAAGTTGTGGGTGACGATGAGCAGTGCCATGCCGTACTCCTGCTGCAGCTCGCGCAGCAGTTCGAGCACCTCGGCCTGCACCGTGACATCGAGCGCGGTGGTGGGCTCGTCGGCGACCAGGATCGACGGACGCCCCGAGATCGCGCCGGCGATGAGCACGCGCTGCGCCATGCCGCCGGAGACCTGGTGCGGATAACTGCTCATGACCCGGTCCGGATCCGCCAGCCCCACGCGCAGCAGCACCTCCCGCGCACGGGCCTTCGCCTCGGCGGGAGCCATGCCGTGCACACGACGCAGGGGTTCGATGAGCTGGTGGCCGATCGTGTACGACGGATCGAGGTTGCTCATCGGCTCCTGCGGCACGTAGCCGAGTTCACGGCCGAGAAGCGCCTGGCGCTGCTTCGGCGACGCGGTCGTGACGTCCTGTCCGCCGATTCGGATCGCGTCCGCGGTGCTCGCACCGCTGGAGGGGAGCAGGTCGAGCACCGAGAAGATCGTCTGCGACTTGCCGGATCCGGATTCGCCGACGATGCCGACCACCTCGCCGGGGGCGACGTCGAGCGTCACGCCGTGCACGACCTCGACCTCGCCGTTCGGGGTCGCGTGGCTCACCCGCAGGTTCTCGATGCGCAGGGCCGACGCCGCCGCGGCATGCCGGACGGTCCCGGTGGCCGGGGTGGCCGGGGCCGCTGGCGCGGCAGCGGCCCCTCGGCGACGCAGCCGCGGAGTGCGCACCTGCGCGAGCTCGGCGAGCGTCGAGCCCATGATCGCGAGCACCGCGATGGTGATGCCGAGCGCCAGCGACGGCCACAGCAGCATGAGCGGATAGGTGAGCATGAGGCGGAAGCCCTCGAGCATCATCGCGCCCCAGCTGGGCGTGTTCGAGTCGCCGATGCCGAGGAACTGCAGCCCCGCCTGCATGCCCATCGCCATGCCGGCGGTGAGGGCCGTCTGGATGATGACGGGCGGATAGACCGCGGCGAGGACGTGCCGGGAGATGATCCGCGCATCGGACAGCCCGGAGACCCTGGCCGCGTCGATGTAGGGCTCCTCGCGGACCGCGAGGGTCTGCGACCGTGCGATCCGGAAGTAGCCGGGCACCATGAACACGCCGACCGTGATCATGAGCAGCTCGAAGTTGTTGCGGCTGCCCGCGGCGACCACGAGCAGGATGATCATGCCCGGGATCGACTGCAGCGCGTCGCTCACCCACATCGCGACGCGGTCGAAGCCGCCGCGGAAGTATCCGGCCGCGATGCCCGCCGGCACCCCGATGACGACGGAGGTGACGATCGTGACGAACGCGCCCCAGATCGTGATCCGGGTGCCGTAGATCAGGCGGCTGAGGATGTCGCGACCGGTCGAGTCCGCACCGAGCAGATGCGCGGCGGAGGGCGGCGCCTTGGCCGCCGCGAGCTCGACGAAGTTCGGATCCATCGGGGCGAGCAGCGGGGCGAACGCGCCCACCAGCACGATGAGCAGGAAGACGGTCAGCGGGACGTATCCGCCGGGGTGCCGGAGGAACCGGCGGAACAGGCCGGAGCGGCGCTTGAGCTTCGCCCGGTCGAACGCGACGCGGATGTCGGTCGTGGTCATGCGACGCGCACCTTCGGGTTGATCCAGCCGAGCATGAGATCGAGCAGGAGGTTGATGATCACGACGAAGACGATCGACACGACCGTGATGCCGAGCAGCATCGGGATGTCGCCGTTCTGCGAGGACTGGTTGGTGAGCTGGCCGATGCCGGGCAGGCTGAAGATCTGCTCGACCACGATCGCGCCGCTCAGCAGTCCCACGAACATGAGCGCGATGACCGTGAGGGCGGCGGGTGAGGCGTTGCGCAGGATGTGCAGGTTCACCCGGGTCGCGGAGAGGCCGCGGCTGCGCAGGGTGCGCACCCAGTCCTGCCTGCTCTGCGCGATCACGGCGTTGCGCAGCTGCTCGGACACCACGACCACGCCGCCCAGCGCGAGCGAGATGGCCGGCAGCGTGAGCGAGCGGATCCAGCCGTCGACCGACTGCGACGGCTGCACGTAGCCGACGGCGGGGAACCACCTCAGCTGCACCGCGAACCACATCACCAGCACGAGGCTGACCCAGAAGCCGGGAAGCGCGAACAGCACGACCGAGAGGCCCTTGAGGATGCGGTCGAACCAGGTGCCAGGGCGCAGTCCGGTGATCATCCCGAACGCGATGCCGAGCACGGCCGTGATGATCGTCGCGAAGGTGACGACCGAGAGCGTGACGGGCAGCTTGATCGCAAGCTGGGACGACACCGGCTGGAAGTTGCGCCACGAGGTGCCGAAGTCGCCCGTGACGAGGTGCGAGAACCAGTCCCAGAACTGCACGATCAGCGGGCGGTCGATGCCGATCTTCGCCGCGAGCGCCGCCTGCTGGGCCGGGCTCGCCGTGGTGCCGAGCAGCGCGGCGGTCGGATCCTTGATCGCGAGATGCGCCAGGAAGAACGTCGCGATCGAGACGACCACGAGCAGCACGATGCCGGACAGCAGCCGCTTCGCGGTGAACAGGAGCATGGGGGCCTCTCGGATGACGGTCGCTGAGCTTGTCGAAGCGACGGAGTACGGAATCGGGCGGGGTTCCGGGCCCTTCGAGGACTTCAGGGACCGGAACCCCGCGTCGCTTCACCCCTTCGTGATGTAGCGGAGCGTCGGGAACATCATCCCGACGATCGGCTGCACCTTCACGCCGGGGACGCTGTAGAACGTGTTCTTCGCCTGGTACCAGACCGACCACCAGGCCTGGTAGACCAGGGCCTTGTCGAGCGCCTTGATCGCCGCGGTCTGATCGGCGCCCTTGGACTCCTGCACCTTCTTCACGAGCGGCGCGATGACCGTGTTGCTCGCGTAGTCGGGCGCCGGGTTGAACCACTGCTTGCTGGTGACCTGGCGCTGCACGGTCGCGACGTCATTGCCGTCCATAGCGAGGAACGAGATGAACATCGGGTAGTTCGGCGCGTTCGTCTGGTAGTCGGGCATCTGCATGTTGTCCCAGGTGACTTTCACGCCGATCGCGCTCAGGGCCTGCTCGGCGGACGGCTTCCACACCTCGAACACGGGCGACATCGGCATCGAGATGCTGAAGCCGTCGGCGTAGCCGGCCTTCGCCAGCAGCTCCTTGGCCTTGGCGACGTTGTAGCCGTAGGCCTTGTTGAGACCCTTGTCGTTGATGTCGCCGCCATCCGGGAAGACCTGGTTCGTCGCGACACCGGCGCCGTTGCCGACGGCCTTCAGGATCGCTGCGCCGTCGAAGGCGTAGTTCAGCGCCTGACGCACCTCGACGCTGCCGAGCGGCTTGCTCTTCGCGCCGGTGTGATCGGTGATCACGAGTCCCGCCCAGCCCGACACGCGGTCGGCCGTGTTCCAGCCCTGCTGGTCGGCCTGTGCCTGGTTCGCGACGTCGCCGTACTCCAGGTTGATCTGGCCGCTGAGCATCGCGTTGTGCCGCGCGGTCGCGTCCTGGATCGGGAAGATCGCGAGGTTCGAGAACGCGTAGGTCTTGGCGTCCCAGTGATCCTTCACCTTCGTGAAGTGGTATTCGCTGCCCGCGACGCTCTTCGCGCTGTCGAGCACGTACGGGCCCGATCCGATCGGATCCTTGCCGAGCGTGCCCGCGGCGATCGCCTTGGGCGACATGAGATAGCTGCGGCCGAGGCCCATCAGGTACAGGATCGTGTCGTCGCGCTGGGTGAGGGTGACCTCGACCGTGTGGTCGTCCTTCGCGGCGATCGCGGACACGTTCGTGTACGCCTCGCCGGAGCGGGCGCCGGCCTTGAGGTACTCCAGGCTCTTCACCACCGCGTCGGCGTCGACCGCGGTGCCGTCGGAGAAGTTGATACCCGTGCGGAGGTCGAAGTCGATGGTCTTGTCGTCGTTCGAGAGGGTCCACTTGGTCGCAAACGAAGGAGTCGGCTTCCCGTCCTTGTCGAGGGCGATCAGGGTGTCGTAGACGGCGGACAGATAGGGTCCGTCGAACCCGATGTCGGCGAGGGACGGATCCCAACTCGTGACATCGAGGAAGTTGCCGATGTTCAGGTCGTCCGGCGCGTTCGCGGCGGAGCCGTCGCTCGTCTGCGTGGCGCCTGCGCCGCCGGAGCAGCCGGACAGGGCGAGGACCGCAGCCACGGCCGCGGCGATCGCGAGGGGCACTCGTTTCATGATTCCTTCTCTCGGGTGCGGGTGGGTGAAGAAGGTTCGAAGGAGCTCCGGGCAGCGCCCAGGGAAGTCGATTCGACGCCACTTCGATGTGTCGTGATGTTTAGTCTACGCATGTGGAAACTGAACGCAAGGGGATCTTCGGCTCCCGCCGCCCCGCGTCATGGCGCTGCGCGCACCCGGCTTGCCCGAGCGTGCAGACGTTGCGGGGATCGCCGCGGGCGGTCGTCACGCGGCCATCGTTATCGGTTCGCGATCTTTCTGGTCGGATCCGGACTGTGGATAAAGCTTCGAATGTCGGTGGTCGCTGGGAGCATGGGGTATGGCTTCCTTCGATGTGATCACGGCGCTGATCCCGACCCTTATGGGCCGGATCAGCGCGGGTGCGAGCGTCGAGGACGTGCAGGCGGTGATGCTGTCGGCGTCGGACGCGGAGGTGGTGTCCGTGCTCGAGGAGGTCGCGGAGCTGGGCCGGGTGCTGGAGCGGATCGGTTTGGTCGGGGCGGGGGTGATCGGGGTGCGGTCGCGGCGGGAGGCGGGGCATTCCGGGTTGGCGCAGCGGCTCGGGTACCGGTCGCCGGTCGCGCTCGTGCAGCAGCTGACCGGGGTGACGAAGGGGGAAGCGGCCCGGCAGGTGCGGGTCGGGGAAGCGCTCGTCGCCCCCGAGGTTCCCGCGGCGGGTGGTCCGGGTGAGCGGTCGCCCGAGCCTGACGGGTCTTCTGAGCCGGACGCGGGGGCGGGGGTCGATGCGGGGTCGGAGGTCGATCCGGGGGCGGGGTTCGGGCCTGTGCCGGAGCCGGAGTGCGAGTCGGATGACGCCCAGCCGGAGCCGAGCCGGTGGTGTGGGATGAGTCGTTGGGGCGGGCGTTGCGGGAGGGGCGGGTGACGTCGGCGCAGTTCGACGCGATCCGGCGGGGGTTCGGGGACCCGCCGGACGGGTCTGCGGCGGCGTGGGGTCTGGCGGCGGAGCAGCTGCTGGAGGAGGTGTCTCGGCGCACGGTGGAGGAGCTGCTCGCGCACGCCCGGTGCGTGCGGGACCTGCTGGACCCGGACGGGGCGGAGGAGCGGTTCCGGGCGCGGTTCGAGAGGCGGGCGTTTCGGACCTGGCTGGATGCGGACGGGACCCGCCGGGCGAGTATCGCGTTCGATGATGAGGGCGGCGCGTTCGTGGAGACCGTGTTCGCGGCGGCGCTGCGACCCCGCCGGGGCGGGCCGAGGTTCGTGGACCCGACGGAGAAGAGACCGCGGAGGAGCTGGTCGCGGATCCGCGGTCGAACGAACAGCTCGCGTACGACCTGCTCCTGGACGTGATCCGCGCCGGCGTGCTCGCCGATGCGCAGACGGTGTTCGGGACCCGGCAGGCCGGGCTCCGGCTCATCCAGACCGTCACCCCCGGCGGCGCGTTCGGGACGGTCGTGCTCACCGAGGACGGGCTCACCGCCCTGCCCGCCGGGGTGGGTAAGCGGCGGCTGTGCGAGGCGGGATCCGTCACGGTCACGGTCGATGCGTGCGGGAACCCGCTGGATGTCGGGCGGGAGCACCGCCTGTTCACCCCGAAGCAGCGCATCGGCCTCGCGATCCGGGACGGCGGGTGCCGGTGGCCGGGATGCGACCGGCCCGCGTCGTACACCGAGGCGCATCACATCGACCCGTACGCGTCCGGCGGCAGGACCGACATCGACCGCGGCATCCTGCTCTGCCGATTCCACCATATGGAACTGCACCACGGCCGGTGGTCGATCACCCGCGACGGAAAGAACGACTTCGTCCTGCACGACCGGCACGGGACAGCGATCGTCCTGACCCGGCGACTGCCGTTGCGCTACCTCTGGGGTGACATCGACCCGCCCCCGATACGGTTCCGCCCCGCCGCCTGACCACACCCCGACCACGGGACACGGCAGGCCGGCCGGAGTGCGCGGGCGCCGGGGGCGGGCTGCGCGGGAGGCGGGACGTCCCTTCGACAGGCTCAGGGACCGGCACGGGCTCAGGGACCGGAATGAGAGGCGGGTGCGGGCCGTCCCTTCGACCGGCTCAGGGACCGGGATGGGCGCGGAGAACGAGCGGAATCGCCGTCACCAGGCTCCGTCATCGTGAACTTCGCCGTCGAGCTGCAAGCCTGCCAGTGCCGCCCGAACCTCGGCGCCGCGCTCGGCGACGAGCGCGAGCGCCGCATGATTCTGCTCGAGCTGGGCGATCCGCGACGCCCCGAAGAGCACATTCGCAGTGGCCGGGTGCGTGAGGCAGAACGCGATACCGAGCGCGGCCGGCGTGACGCCGAAGCCCTCGGCGACGCGGGCGACCTCGGGATGAAGCGCGAGGATCCGCTCCCTGATGCCGCCGACGTCGGCGCCGATCTTGCGCTGTGGGGTGAGCCCGGTCGCGAGGATCCCGCCCTCGAACACGTCCGAGGCCTGCAGCGCGAGCGTGCCGTCGGCGAAAAGGGGGCCGTACGACGACCCCTCGGCCATCGCACGGCGGGCGATCGAGTACTTCAGCTGCGCGAACCGGGGCCCTTCGAGACCGGCGGACGAAGCCGCGTCCAGCGCCGCCCGGGTGTGCCCGATCCGCCAGTTGTTGATGCCCCAGCCGCCGACGAGCCCCTCGTCGATGAGCTCGTTCACGTCGGCGACGATCCGCACGACATCGGGCTCGGCCAGGTAGTCGCCGACGACGAGAGCGTCGAAGCGGTCCAGCCCCGCGCGATCCAGGCTCTCGACGAGCTGCGCGCGGAACGACTGGTTCGGCCAGTCCCACAGCCACAGCTTGCCGCACAGCACGATCTCGTCGCGCCGCACGCCGCTCGCCCGCAGCGCTGTCCCGAACAGGATGTCGGTGCGCGAGTTCTCGGCGTGTGGACCCGTGTTGTAGTAGGCGACGTCGAAGAATCCGGCGTCGAGTTCGACCGCGCGACGGATCATCGCGACGGCGTCGCCGGGATCCATCCGATCCCAGGTGTTCCAGGATCCGAGCGCGAGCGGAGGGACGACGAGATCGCCGAGAGAGGCGCGGGCTGCTGTCGACGCTGACATGAGTGCTCCTTGTTGTGAGGGCGTTTCGTCTCGGGCGGCTTCGCCGTCCTCGCTCAACGACCGGGGGCCAACGCGGGTTGTGTTTTTCTATGTTTGTAGAATATAACGGAGGAACGACGTCAGAGAGGACGTGAGATGACCGTCTCCCCCCGCCGCATTCTCGTCACCGGAGGAGCCTCCGGGCTCGGCCGGGGCATCGCCGCGGCCTTCCGCGATGCCGGCGACGAAGTGATCATCGGCGACGTGAACGCCGAGGCCGCGGCTGTCGTCGCCGCCGAGCTCGGCATCACGGCACTCACGCTCGACATCGCGGATCCGGCCTCCGTGCAGGCCGCAGGCGCCGCACTCGAGCACATCGACGTGCTGGTGAACAATGCCGGCGTGGTGCTCGGCGGCGGCACCCAGCAGCAGGTGCCACTCGAGGTGTTCGACGCCGCCGTGGCGGTGAACATCCGCGGCACGTTCCTGATGCTGCGTGAGTTCGCGCCCCGCCTTCCGGACGGCGGCGCGATCGTCAACACCTCGTCGATCGGCGGACGTCAGCCCACCCCCGGCATGGGCCACTACGAGATGACCAAGGCCGCGGTCGACGCGATGACCCGCACCGCGGCCATCGAGCTCGCCGCCCGCAGGATCCGGGTGAACGCGGTCGCACCGGGACCGATCCTCACCCCGCTCACCGCGGGCTTCGCGACCGATCCGGATGCCCGCGCGGCGTGGGAGGCCAGGATCCCGCTCGGCGCGATCGCCGAAGTGGAGCAGGTCGCGCCGCTCGTCGTGTTCCTCGCGAGCGACGCCGCGAGCCACATCACCGGCGTCTCCGTCCCCGTCGACGGCGGCCAGCTGCTCGTCTGACGCCGGTCGCTGAGTCTGTCGAAGCGCCCGGTCCCGGTCGATGTCCCTTCGACAAGCTCAGGGACCGAAGACCGAGGGCTCAGGGACCGAGGGCCGAGGCTCAGGGACCGAGGGCCGAGGGCTCAGGGACCGAGGGCCGAGGGCTCAGGGACCGAAGACCGGCTCTCGAAGTGACACCACGCACCTCCGATCCCGAAAGGATCCGCATGACCATCCCCACCACGACGCGCGCGGCCGTGCTCACCGAGCACGGCGCGCCGCTCACTCTGCAGGAGCTCCCGCTGCCCGCAGAGGTCGCTCCCGGCGCCGCCCTCGTGCGCATCGCCTGCTCGACCCTGTGCGGCACCGACATCGAGATCTGGGAGGGCAGGATGACCTTCCCCGGCATGCTGCCCATGGTGCTCGGCCACGAGATGGTCGGCGAGATCGTCGCCCTCGGCGAAGGCACCGCCGATGCGCTCGGCCGGCCGCTGGCCGTCGGCGATCGGATCGGCTGGTCGGAGTCGACCTGCGGCGAGTGCTACGGCTGCGTCGTGCTGCGCGAGCCGGTGCACTGCGCGCGTCGCGGCTACGGCTTCCTGCAGCGCTCCGACGTGCCGCCGTATGCAACCGCGGGCCTCTCCGAGTACGCCTACGTCACGCCGGGTGCGGCCAAGCTGCGCCTCCCCGACACCGTCAAGGACACCTGGGCGTCGATGGCGGGCTGCGCGGCGAAGACCGTGCTGCGCGCCTTCGAGCGGGGTGGACGGATCCGGCCCGGGTCCACGGTCGTCGTGCAGGGCTCCGGCGCACTCGGCATCTTCGCGACCGCGGTGGCGAAGATCGCGGGCGCTGGTCGGGTGATCACGGTCGGAGCGCCCACCGCCCGACTCGAGCTCGCCGCGCGGTTCGGCGCCGACGCGGTCGTCGACTTCCGCGACCGACCCGTCGTCGACCAGGTGTCGGAGCTGACCGACGGCGAAGGCGCGGATCACGTGTTCGACTTCGCCGGTGCGCCGAGCGTCGGTCCGGACGCGGTGGCGATGGCCGCGCGGCGCGGCACGGTCGTCATCGTCGGATCCACCGGGCCCGCCGGCGACGTCTTCCCGCTCAGCACGATCATGAGCAAGGAGCTGACAGTGGTCGGATCCCTCAACGGCGACATCGCCGACTACGCCCGGTCGATCGACTTCTTCCGCTCGTTCGCGGACCGCTACCCGTGGGATGACCTGTTCAGCGCTCCGGTGGGCCTCGACCGGGCTTCGGACAAGATCGCGCACATGCACCGCCTCGATGAGGTCAAGGCCGTCATCGATCCCCGACTGTGAATCAGGAGAGCACCATGACCCGCACCCTCCCCCGGCGCGAGATCGGCACGAGCGGGATCCGCTCGTCGCTGTTCTCGCTCGGATCCTGGCACACCTACGACCGCATGGACTTCGGCGACGCCACCGCGATGCTCCGCGAGGCGGTGGATCGCGGCGTGAACCTGTTCGACGTGGGCGTGTACACGGGCCCAGGCATGCCCCCCGCGTTCACGGACGTCATCTTCAGCGCCATGGTGCGGGCCGCCGGATTGCGCCGCGACGAGTGGCTGCTGTCGTCGAAGCTGTGGCTCGAGGGTTTCGGCGCGGACGGATTCCGCCCGCAGCTGGAGAACGCGCTGTTCCGGGTCGGCACCGAACATGCGGATCTGGTGATCCTCGGCGACCTGCGCCGGGACGATCTCGATCTGCGCGACCTGGTGCTCGATCTCGCCGGGCTCACAGACCGCGGGCTGATCCGCGCCTGGGGCGTGAACAACTGGTCGGCCGGATCCATCCAGCAGCTGATCGACATCGCGTCCGCCGAGGGCGTCGCGGGCCCGCAAATCGCGCAGCTGAAGTACAGCGTCTCGCGCCGGTCCATCCCGGACGGGGCGCCCTTCGCACGACTGTGGGAGCAGGGCTTGACCCTGCAGGCCTCGGACTGCCTGGAGGGCGGCGTGCTCGCCGGCAAGGTGCGTGGCGACCGGCAGATCGGCCGGGATCCCGGAGACATCCGGCAGCGGATCATCAACGACGTGCCCGCGTTCACCGCGCTCGCGGAGTCGCTCGGCGTCACTCCTGCGCAACTCGGGATCGCGTTCACGCTCACGCATCCCGCGCTCACCACGACCTTGTTCGGTGCGTCGAGCATCGCGCAGTTGCGCGCCAACCTCGACGCCGCGGCGCTCGTCGACCGTGTCGGGGCGGCCGAGCTCCGTGAGCGGGTCGCGCCGTTCTGGGCGGATCGCGACGTCGTGGATCCGGAAGGCCCCTGAGACCGCATCCCAGCAGACGAACTCACGAGAAAGGCATCACCGCATGACCGCTCCCGCCGCCGGGCATCCGACCATCACCCCTGTGCCGTTCGATCCCGAGGTCCAGCTCGTGCTCGACGCGCTCGCCGCGAATCCACAACCGCCGCTCACCCGCGACACGCTGCCGCGCGAGAACGTGGCCGCGCTGTTCCCCGACAACGACACCGTGATCGCCGGGCGTGCGATCGACGGGGAGGATCGCGTCATCCCTGGCCCCGAGGGCGCCCCCGAGATCGAGGTGACGGTGTTCCGGCCGCGTGGATCCGCCGAGCCCCTCGAGCCCTTCGAACCCTTCGAACCCTTCGAGAACCTCAGGGACCGGGATCAGGACCGGGATCAGGAACGGGATCGGGACCGGGCTCGCCCCGCCCTCCTCAACATCCACGGCGGCGGGCAGATCGTCGGGCACCGCAGCTGGGAGACCGCGCGAGTGGTCGACATCGTGGCCGAGCATGGCGTGGTCGCGGTCAACGTCGAGTACCGGCTCGCTCCCGAGCACCCCTCTCCCGCGGGACTCGAGGACTGCTACGCCGCCCTGCTCTGGCTGCACGCGCATGCCCGCGAATTGGGGGTCGACGCCGACCGCATCGTCGTCGGCGGAGGCAGCGCCGGCGGTGGCCTCGCGGCCGGCGTCGCCCTGCTCGCCCGCGACAGGCACGGCCCAGCGATCGCCGGCCAGCTGCTGCTCTGCCCCATGCTGGACAACACCAACACGACCGTGTCGAGCCTGCAATACGACGGCATCGGCACCTGGCAGCGCGAGGCGAACCTGCTCGCCTGGTCGTGCCTGCTGGGCGAGGATCGGGCATACAGCCCCGAGGTCTCCGGCTACGCGGCCCCCGCGCACGCCGCCGACGTGTCGAACCTCCCGCCGGCCTACATCGAAGTCGGCGAGGCGGAGATGTTCCGCGACGAGGACACTCAGTACGCGCTGCGGATCTGGGAGACCGGCGGCCAGGCCGAGCTGCACGTCTGGGGCGGCGGTGCGCACGGCTTCGACATGTACATGCCCGAGGCCGAGATCAGCCGGGCGGCGCTGGCAGCGCGAGCCTCGTGGCTGCGCCGGATCTGGGGGTCCCGGTGAGAGGGCCCGAACACGCGACCGGATCCGTTCCGCCGGTCCCCTACGACCCCCAGCTCATGGACGGCCTCGCCGCCTTCCTCGGCCTCGTCGAGATCATCCCGCTACGTGCCGAGACGATCCTCGCGAACCGCGCGCACTTCGCCACGATCATCCCGCCGATCGCAGCGCAGGCCGAGGGCCGCGCCGTGACCTGGGAGGATCGCGTGATCCCCGGTCCGGCCGGCGCACCCGACATCGAGGTGACGATCGTGCGCCCCTCCTCCCCTCGCCCGGGCCCCGCGCCGGCGGTGCTGTCGATCCACGGCGGCGGCATGGTGCTCGGCACGCGCTTCTTCGGCACGCCCGAGCTCATCGACCTCGCCGAGCGGAACGGCGTCGTCGGCGTCGCCGTGGAGTACCGGCTCGCGCCGGAGCACCCGGGGCCCGCGCAGGCGGAGGACTGCTACGCCGCCCTGGTCTGGACGGCTGCGCACGCCGAAGAGCTGGGCATCGACCCGGCGCGGATCCTCGCCTCCGGGCAGAGCGCGGGCGGGGGCCTCTCCGCGGCGGTGGCGCTCCTGGCGCGTGACCGGGGCGGCCCGCGCCTGGCCGGACAGCTGCTCGGCTGCCCGATGCTGGACGACCGCAACGAGACCGTGTCGGCCCGGCAGTACGACGGGATCGGCGCCTGGGACCGCAACAATAACGACACGGCGTGGACCGCGATCACAGGATCCGACCGGTTCACCGACCGGGTCTCGCCGTACACCGCGCCCGCCCGAGCGGGCGACCTGTCGGGCCTCCCGCCGGCGTTCATCGAGGTGGGCGCGGCCGAGACGTTCCGGGACGAGGCCGTCGACTACGCCTCGCGCATCTGGGCGACCGGCGGCCGGGCCGAGCTGCACGTCTGGGGCGGTGGCTACCACGGCTTCTCCGGCTTCTCCCCCGAGGCCGAGGTCTCGATCGCCGCGAACGCCGCCCGGGAGAGCTGGCTGCGCCGCGTGCTGCGCCTCGGCGGATGAGCGGTGTGCTCCCCGCCGCGCGCTGAGGACCGGCCGCACCGCGTCGCGGCAGTGCCCGGTCTCTCCGGCGGAGCCCGCACGAGATGGATTTCGCTGCTCCGCCCGCGCCACGGGAGACGTTTTCCATCTTCGGAGGTGCGGGTCCCGCCGCCAGCTCAGCTCAGCTCAGCTCAGCTCAGCGATGGCGTCCCGGAGGATCCCGGCGGCGGACGTCAGAGCCGGGGCGGCGACCTCGGCGGAGGATCCCGTGAACAGCATGAGCAGGGCGAGCTTGACGGATCCGTCGGCCTCGGCCAGCGCGCGCACGGCGTCGTCCTGCGCCGCGCCGGTGAGCTGGATGAGGGTGCGCACCGAGCGCGCGCGGAGCTTCTCGTTCGTGGCGCGCAGGTCGACCATCACCCCGCGGTAGGTCTTGCCGAGCCGGATCATGGACAGCGTGGAGAGCATGTTCACCACGAGCTTCTGCGCCGTGCCGGCCTTCAGCCGGGTGGATCCGGTGACGAACTCGGGGCCGACCACGACCTCGATCGGAATGTCGGCGGCCGCTCCGATCGCGGATCCGGCGTTCGCGGCGATCGCGATCGTGAGCGCGCCGACCTGACGGGCGAAGCTCAGACCGCCGAGCACATACGGCGTGCGGCCCGACGCGGAGATGCCCACGACCGTGTCGTTCTCGCCGAGCGCGAGCGCGCCGAGCGACTCCGCCGCGGCGCGGTCGTCGTCCTCCGCGTCCTCCACGGCGGAGCGGATCGCGACGTCGCCGCCCGCGATGAGTCCGACGACCATGCCCGGATCCGTGCCGAAGGTCGGCGGGCACTCGGAGGCGTCCAGCACGCCGACCCGGCCGGCCGTGCCTGCACCGATGTAGATGAGGCGGCCGCCACGGCGGAACCGCGCGGTGATGCCGTCCACCGCCTCCGCGATGCGCTCCGACTGCGCGGCCACCGCCTCGGCCGGCACCCGATCCTCGGCGTTCATCGCGTGCACGAGATCGAGGGTCGGCAGCAGGTCCAGATCCCCCCGATCGATGTCCGCCTGCTCGGTGGAGAGCATGGCGAGTTCGGCGATCAGTCCGGCCAGACGGCCGGGATCCCCCGTCGCCGGGTCCTCGGGAGAGCGGTCATCCTGCACGGTGCACGAACCTTTCGTGGAGAGGGGCGCGGCCCTCGGCGATCATGGCGGCGCCGTCCAACGCGTCGCCCAGTGATTCTTGCGGTTCCAGCCCCCGCTCGGCCAGCGCCGCGACGACCCGCGCCCGGAAGCCCGGATGCGACAGGAGTCCGCCGTGCAGGGCGACGGCGGAGACGGGCACGACGCCGGACGTCCCCGCCGCGGCGGCGCGCGCGGTGTCGGCGAGCAGCCCGGCGGCGTCGTCCCGGATCGCGCGTGCGGCCGGATCCCCCTGATCCGCGCCGTCCAGCACGGCGGGGGCGAACGTGGCCAGCAGGCGCGGGGCTGTCGCCGACCGTCCGACCCAGGAGATCGGGGATTCGCCGGTGCCGATGAGCCGGGCGAGCGCCTCGGTGAGCGCGGTCGGACCGGCGAGGCCGTCGCGGGCGCGGAGCACGGCCCGCACGCCCTCGCGACCGATCCAGGATCCGCTGCCGAGGTCGCCGAGCTCCGGACCCCAGCCGTCGACGCTGCGGTATCCGTCCGGGTCGACGCCGAGTGCGACGGCACCGGTGCCGGCGATGAGCAGCACGCCCGCCGCACCGCCGAGCGCTCCCGCGTGCGCGGTGACCACGTCGGACGCGACCGCGACGGGGACGGCGGCAGCCCGCGTCAGCGCCGAGGCGAACTCCGCGGCGGGATCCGTAGCGAACATCGCTCCCGCCGCGCCGACGCCGATCCGTTCCGGAATGAGCGGCTCCGCACCGTCGAGGAGCGGCAGGATCGCGTCGAGTGCGAGCCGAACCCCGTCACGGGCGGCGAGGCCGGGGGCGCCGGGTCCCTCGCGGTGCACCGCGCGACCGTCGGCGCCCGTGCGGACGCGGCACAGGGACTTGCCGAGATCGACGGCGACCGTCCCCGGAGAAGTCATGCAAGGAATTTACCCGCATCTCCTTCGCTGCGCAGGCAATGATCAGGCACCCAGCACGACCATCGCCCCCATGACCACGAGCGACAGGGCCATCGCGCCGCCTTCCGCCTCGAGCAGGATCCGGACGCCGCCCTGCGCGGCCGGGCGATGGCGCACTCGCGCCGCGACCATGAGCGCCAGCAGCATCGCGACACCGCCGGCCACCAGCAGCCCCGCGGGCGTGACCGCGCCATGCCCGGCATGCGTCGTCGCGGTCGTCGCGGCCGCCGCCGTACGCCGTCCCGCGGCGGCGCCGAGCATGGCCATCGCACACAGGGCCATTGCCACGCAGCCGAGCGCCCGATGAAAGCACGCCCCGGCATAGGGGCGGCCGCGGGTGCCCGCGGCGCCGAGCATCGCGGATCCGAGGCCGGCCACGGCCACCAGCAGGGCCACTCGGGCATCCTCGCCGCCCGCGCACAGCGCGAGCATGCCGAGGGCCATCACGATGGCGCTCTGCCGCCCCTGCCAGGGCACGGCGCGGCCCGCGGACAGGCGGCCGGCACCGAGACAGCACAACGCGGCCATGATCGCGGATCCGATCATCAGCCCCATCGCCACCCCGTGCAGGATCACCACCCCGTCAGTTTTATTGATCCTCTGCTCAAAAACAAGACCCCGGCCGGGATCTGCGCCAGGATGGAGGCATGCCCCGGGTCGTGGATCATGACGCCCGCCGTCGCGACATCGCGGCGGCGCTGCTCGCCGTGGCCGCCCGTGACGGGCACGAGGGCGTGCACTCGCGCGCGGTGGCGAAGGAGCTCGGCGTCGCCGTCGGATCCCTGTGGCACTACTTCGACGGCTTCGACGACGTGATCCGGGCCGCCGCCACCGAGGTCACCCGCCGCACCGAGGAGCGGATCCAGTCCGCGACCGCCGGGCTGCAGGGCCTGGACCGGCTCGAAGCGATCATGCGCGAGGTGCTGCCCGTCGACGCCACGACGCGCACCGAGGCGCACGTCGTGGTCGGCTTCTGGGGACGCCTCGCCTCACTCGCCCCCTCGGCGGACTCGGCGATCCCCACCCTGCCGCTCTGGCGGACCGAGCTCGCGGAGGCGCTCGACGAGGCGGTCGCTGCGGGCGACCTGCGCCCCGAGACGCCTCGGGAGGACGTGCTCGGGCTGCTGCGCGCGATCACCTACGGGCAACAGGTGGTCGAGGTCGCCGAGCCCGCGGATCCGGCCGCACACCTGGCCGTGCTCGCCGCGATCCTCGCCCCCTGGCGTCCCTGACCGCCTCAAAGTCCCCGCCCTCCTCGACCGCGAGACGGGGCCGCCGGGCGTGGGAGGGGATTGCGGAAAACGGCGTCAGGCCATACCATCGACTCACCCGTTTCTTGAGCATGTGCTCAACTAAAGCAGAGGTCGATGATGCCCCACTCCGCGCCGCAGCCGATCACCCTCGACACGATCCCCACGCCGCACCCCCTGGATCCGCTCACCGGGCCCGAGATCGCCGCGGCCCGCGCGATCCTGGTCTCCGCAGGACTGCTGGGCGAGACCGTGCGGGTGCCGATGCTGCTCCCCGACGAGCCGACCCGGCAGGAACTCGCCGCCTGGCAGCCCGGCGCTCCGATCGACCGCCGCGTCGACGCCGTGCTGCTCGACACCGCGACAGGCGTCGCCACCGATGTCGTGGTCTCGATCACCCGCGGCGAGGTCATCCGCGCCGAGCGCGTGCCGAACGACGCCCCGCCGTACGGGCAGCCGCAGTACCTGTTCGAGGAGTACGAGCGTGCCGAGGCGATCGTCAAGGCCTCCCCCGAGTGGCATGCCGCGATGCAGCGCCGCGGACTCGCCGAGCACATCGATCTCGCGTTCTGCGGGCCGCTCGCGCCGGGCTTCACCGGCCGCGCCGACGAGGTCGGGCGTCGGGTGATCCGTTCGCTCACCTTCCTCCGCTACGACGAACTCGACTCTCCCTGGGCGCACCCCGTCGAGGGCCTCATCGTGCACATCGACCTGACGACGAACAGCGTGATCCGGGTCGAGGATCACGGGGACGTGCCGGTTCCGGCCGGGCACGGCAACTACTATCCCGAGGCACAGGGCCCCGCCCGCACGAGCCTCAAGCCGATCGAGATCGTCCAGCCCGAGGGCCCGAGCTTCTCCGTATCCGGATCCCTCGTCGAGTGGGAGAACTGGTCGATGCGGGTGAGCTTCAACGCCCGCGAGGGCCTGGTGCTGCACGACGTGCGCTTCGACGGCCGCCCGGTGCTGAACCGCGCGAGCGTGCCCGAGATGGTCGTCCCGTACGGCGACACGGCGCCCGGGCGGTTCTGGATCAGCTACTTCGACGCCGGCGAGTACCTGCTCGGCAAGAACGCGAACCACCTCGAGCTGGGCTGCGACTGCCTCGGCGTGATCCGCTACCTGGACGGCTACGTCGCCGACGACCAGGGCCACCCGGTGCGGATCCCGAACGTGATCTGCATGCACGAGGAGGACACCGGGATCCTCTGGAAGCACACCGATCTGCAGGGTCGCTCCGAGGTGCGCCGCGCCCGCCGCTTCGTCGCGTCGTACTTTTCCACGATCGGCAACTACGACTACGGCTTCTACTGGAACTTCGGTCTGGACGGCACGATCGAGGTGGTCGCGAAGGCCACGGGCATCGTGTTCGTGGGCGCCGGGATCCCCGGCATCCCGCAGCGGCACGCGACCGAGCTCGCGCCCGGCGTGTTCGCGCCCGTGCACCAGCACCTGTTCTGCGCGCGTCTCGACGTCGCGATCGACGGATCCGACAACCGCCTCGTCGAGGTCGACGCCGAGCGCGTGCCGATGGGACCGGAGAACCCGTTCGGCAACGCGTTCAGCTGGTCCGAGACCGTCGCTCGGTCCGGAGTCCGCCGCCCAGCGCGACGCCGACACCTCCGTCGCCCGGGTGTGGGAGGTGCAGAGCGCGTCGCACACGAACGCCGTGGGCCGGGCGACCGCGTACCAGCTCGTGCCGCAGCCGACCGCACTGCTGATGGCGGACCCGGCCTCGTCGGTCGCCGCGCGCGCGACGTTCGCGACCAAGCACCTGTGGGCGACCGCGTACCGCGAGGGCGAGCTGTGGCCGGCCGGCCGGTTCCCGAACGCGCACCAGGGCGGATCCGGCCTGCCGTCCTACGCCGCGGCGGACGCGCCACTGGATGGCCCCGAGGGCGCGGATCTCGTGCTCTGGCACACGTTCGGGCTCACGCACTTCCCGCGCCCGGAGGACTGGCCGATCATGCCCGTCGACACCGCGGGCTTCGCATTCCGCCCGTACGGGTTCCTCGACCAGAACCCGGCCATGGACGTGCCGGAGTCGTCGCAGGCGCACGCCGCGGCCGGAGCGGGGGTCGCGGGTTCCGGATCCGCCTGCTGCGGTGGCGGGGACGGCTGCACCTGCGGGCACTGAGCCCGCTTTGGGGGCGTTGAGCGAGGACGCGAAGCGACCGAGACGAAACGGTGATCCGAGCGAAACCCCGTTTCGTCTCGGTCGTCGCTGGCGCTCCGTCCTCGCTCAACGACCCCGGAGAACAAGACCCCGACGCTCCGTCCTCGCTCGACGACCCCGGAGAACAAGACCCCGACGCTCCGTCCTCGCTCAACGACCCCGACGGGTCGCGAGCCGGTCAGCTCGCCTTGGTGACGTATCCGCCGGACCCGGCGAAGGCGTCTGCGGTCGCGAAGATCGTGTCGCGCAGGGCCGCTGCGGCCCGGGTCGGGGTCATGTCCGCACGGTGCGCCAGGCTCACCGTGCGCGTGAGCCTCGTCGCGAGCGGCACCGCGCGCAAGCCCGGCCGCCCGAGGGCGACCATCGCCGGGACCACGGAGACGCCCACGCCGCGCTCGACGAGGCGCAGCACCGTGTCCATCTCCGGCCCCTCCACGACGACCTCCGGTGTCAGATCCGCTGCAGCGAACGCGGCATCGGTCGCCGCCCGCAGCTCGTAGCTGCGCGGGAACGCGATGAGCGGCAGATCCGCCACCGCGGCGAGCGCGATCTCCCGCCCTGCGCAGATCTCCGGACGGTCCGCGGAGGAGATGACGACGAGGTCCTCCGCGAGCAGCGGCGTGCGGGTGAGGCTCACCGGGGAGGCGGCCGCCGCGTCGGAGGAGGCGAGCAGCGCGAGATCCAGCGCCCCCTCGGCGAGCGCGGCGACGAGCCCTCTCGACCCGCGCTCGGTGATCTCCAGCTCGATGCCGGGATGCGCCGCGCGAAAGGCGCTCACCACGTCCGGGCACGATGCTCCCGCACAGCGACGGCGGGGCGCCGAGACGCACCTTCCCGCGGCGGAGGCCCGCGATCTCCGCCATCTCCCGTCGCACCGAGGCGGCATCGGCGAGCATCCGCCGAGCGTAGGGCAGCAGCACCTCGCCGGCCGCGGTGAGCGAGATGTTGCCGCGCGCCCGGTGGAACAGCTCCGAGCCGAGTTCCCGCTCGAGCGTGGAGATCTGCCGGCTCAGCGACGGCTGCGCGAGGTGCAGTTCCTCCGCCGCCCGCGTGAAGTTCCCGATCCTGGCGATCTCGACGAATCCGCGCAGCTGCTCGAGGTTCATCACCATAGAGTACGGGCATCCAGATGGCCAGGACAATGCATGGGAATGATCGTCAGCAGGTTGCTGACATGGAGCGCTGAACGAGCAGGCGGGCTGCGGTGATAGCATGCCGGAACGGATCGTATACAAAGTTGTCGATCCCCTGACCTTCCCGAGGTGATCAGCCGTGGCCGCAGCTCCCGTCGCGCCCGTCGAGTCCGTCTCCACGCTCGTCGCGCGGAACATCAACGAGTTCCGCTCCGCCGTATCGGACTCGTTCGTGCCGCTGCAGGTGACTGGCGAGGGGAAGGATCCGTTCCGCGGCATGATCCGGGGCGCCGCGGTCGACGAGGTGCACGTCACCGATGTCCGCGCGACCCGGCACGTCGTGGAGCGCACGCCCGAACTCATCGCCCGGGGGGACCGCTCCTACTTCAAGGTGAGCCTGATGCTCGCGGGCACCGGCTTGCTCATCCAGGACGACCGTGAGGCGGTGCTCACCCCCGGGGACCTGGCCGTCTACGACACCGACCGCCCGTACTCGCTCGTGTTCGACGAGGACTTCCGGACCATGGTCGTGATGTTCCCGAAGCACCTGCTGAGCCTGCCTCCGGAGATGGTCGGGCGACTCACCGCGGTGCGGATCTCGGGGCAGGAGGGCCTCGGCGGGATGGTGGTGCCGTATCTGCGCCAACTCGCCGCCAATCTCGACCAGCTCGCGGGGGCGACCGGCGCCCGCCTCGCACACAGCGCGCTCGACCTGGTCTCGACGGTGTTCACGCGCGAGCTCGGACTCGACGAGGCCGCCGCCGACCCGCATCGCGCGCTCATGCAGCGCATCCGCGGACACATCGACCGCAATCTCGCCTCTACGGAGCTGGGCCCGGCGTCGATCGCGAGCGCGCACTTCATCTCCACGCGGCACCTGCACGGCCTGTTCCAGGAGCAGGGCACGACCGTGTCGACCTGGATCCGCACCCGCCGGCTCGAGCAGTGCCGGCGCGATCTGCTGGATCCGATGCTCGGCGATCGGCCCGTCGCGGCGATCGCCGCGCGCTGGGGCTTCGTCGACGCTGCGCACTTCAGCCGGGCGTTCAAGACCGCGTACGGCGTCTCCCCCAGCGAGTACCGCACCGCGCACTGACCGCTCGCGGCCGCTGCCAAGGGTCGTCGAGCGAGGACGGAGCGCCAGCGACGACCTCCCCCAGGGGTCGTTGAGCGAGGACGGAGCGCCAGCGACGACCGAGACGAAACGCCGTTTCCTGCGGGGGACCGCGTTTCGTCTCGCTGCTCCTTCGTCGCTGCTCGCTCAACGACCCCGCGGGGGGCGCTCGCTCAACGGCCCCGGCGTTACCTGCCCGAAACGGCCCTTGCCGCTGCGGGCACGCCGGTTGACTCTCGGCGCGCGATCTGCCGCACGGTGTTGAGGGACGGATCCACGACGGCACAGCATGGGCTCACGCCCCGCGACCCGGTGGGGCCTGGGTCGAAGGATTCCCGCTGTGACCGCATCCGCCGCTGCTCCGGTTTCTGATCCCGCGCTCGATGAGTGGCGGACCTATGACGAATTCGCCGCGGGCATCGACACCTACCGGCTGCCGAACACGGACCTCGACGGCACGACCCTGACCCTCGCCCTCGACGACGGGCAGAGCCTGTCGCTGCGCTTCGGCCCTTCGACAGGCCCTTCGACGGGCTCAGGGACCGGGAGCGGCACGGTCGAATGGGAGGGTCTCGGCGCCTCGGGCACCGACCCGTACGACGCGGTCGCCGTGCGCGACGACGTCGTGTTCGTGAACCTGCCGCTGGAAAGCCGCGAGCGCGAGGCGCTCACCATCGTCTACTCGACCACGACGCACCGCGCGACCGTGATCCGCTCCCGCATCGCCGCCGAGGCGGTCGAGGGCACCCCGCAGGTCGGCCAGGAGTTCTGGGCCGCCACGACCGACGGCGGTGAGCCCACGGGCGAGATCCCCGGCCCGAGCCGCGACCTCATCGGCAAGCGCAACGTCTACCGGTACAGCCCGCACCACCTGTACGAGCACGTCTACGTGTCGAGCCTGCGCTACGCCTGGCAGTGCCTGGAGGGCGTGCAGCGCGGGCACGGCGACATGGATCTCTCCACGGTCTGGAAGTTCGCCGACGGCCTGTACCTGTTCTGCTTCCGGGAGTTCCGGATCGCGGTCGCGAGCGTCTGGCTGCACGACCTCGGCTACCAGCTCATGACCACCGGCATCTTCCTCGGCCTCAACGGCGAGGGCGCCGCGGAGCACTCCCGCGCGGGCGGCCACATCTACCCGCTCGGCTCCGTCGCCTACCCCGACGCGCAGCCGGTCTGACCGGCCCTTCGACCGGATCAGGGACCCACGATCATGCAGAGGAGCACGATGACCAACGCCGACATCATCCGAGCCCACTACGAGGCCAGCGACCGCGGCGACCTCGACGGCATGCTCGCGCCGCTCGCCGCCGACGTGCGCTGGACCGAGGCGGCAGGCTTCCCGTATGCCGGGACCTACGTCGGTCCCGAGGCCGTGAGCGCGAACGTGTTCGCCCGGATCCAGGAGGACTGGGACGACTACGCGCTCGCCGTGGACGAGGTCATCGACGGCGGCGACACCGTCGTCGGCATCGGCACCTACTCGGGCACGCACACGCGCACCGGACGCTTCTTCGTCGCCCGCGTCGCACACGTGTGGCGGCTCGAGAACGGCGAGGTCGTCGCGTTCGAGCAGTTCACCGACACCGAGATGGTCCGGCGCGCGATCCGCGACTGACGCCGACCCGCACCCCGCACGCACCCACCCGAGAGACAGGAATCACATGAACAAGCGCATCACCGCCGCGGCAGCGCTGCTCGCCGCGGGCATGCTGGCACTCGCCGGCTGCTCCGGATCCGGCGGATCCGGAGGCGGGTCCAAGGATCCGATCGTCGTCGGATCCGTCAACACCATCAGCGGTCCCGCGACCTTCCCCGAGGCGTCGCAGGCCGCGAAGGCGGTCTTCGACCAGTTCAACGCCGCCGGGCGGCCTCAACGGCCAGAAGATCGACTACAAGGCGCTCGACGACAAGGGCGACCCGGCCACCGCGACCGCGAACGCCCGCGAGATCGTCGGCAGCGACAACGCCGTGGCGATGGTCGGCTCCGCGAGCCTGATCGAGTGCGACCTGAACAAGAAGTACTACGAGCAGGAGGGGATCCTCTCGATCCCCGGCATCGGCGTGGACACCGGATGCTTCGACAGCAAGAGCATCTCCCCCGCCAACGTCGGCCCGTACAACGACCTCACGCTCACGCTCACGTACGGCTCCGAGGTGCTGCACCTCGACAACATCTGCGTGCTGCTCGAGATCGCCGGCTCCACCCGTCCGACCTACCAGGCCGCGATCGACAAGTGGACCAAGGCGACCGGCAAGAAGCCGTCGTACGTCGACGACACCCTGCCCTACGGCGCCAGCGACTACACGCCGTACATCGTGAAGGCCCGCCAGGCCGGCTGCAAGGCGCTCGCGGTGAACCCGATCGAGCCCGACGCGATCGGCCAGATCAAGGCCGCCAACGCGCAGGGCTGGAACGACGTCACCTTCCTGTACCTGACCAGCGTGTACAGCGACAACTTCGCCCAGGCCGTCGACAACGCCGGCGCGGGCGTCTACGTGCCCGCCGAGTTCTACCCGTTCACGGACGACAACGCCATCAACAAGGACTGGCGCGACCTGATGACGAAGAACAAGATCCCGCTGACCTCGTTCAGCCAGGGCGGCTACCTCGCGGCGACGCACTTCATCTCGGTGCTGAAGTCGATCAAGGGCGACATCACGCGCGAAAGCGTGACCGCCGCGCTGAAGAGCATGAAGCCGATCGACGACAAGATGATCGGCACGCCGTACACTTTCGGCGTCGACAACACGGCCGGCTGGCCGATCGTGCTGAAGAGCGGCACCCACAAGTGGGAGAAGGTCGCGGACGACTGGTTCCGCCTCACCAAGTGATCCGACTCTCTTCCCGGGGTCGTTGAGCGCCCTTCGACAGGCTCAGGGACCGGGCGCAGCCGACCGAGACGAAACGCGGTGATCCGCAAAAGACCGCGTTTCGTCTCGCGCCGACTTCGTCGGTGCTCGCTCAACGAACCCATGGAAACGACTCGATCAACGAACCCACAGAAACGAAAGGACGACGCCATGTTGCAGGGCGCTATCGCCGGTCTCGCCGCCGGCGGCCTCTACGCGGTGCTGGGCGTGTGCCTCACCCTGATGTCGCGGCTCGTGCGGGTGGTGAACTTCGCGCAGGCCGCCACCGGCATGTTCGGCGCGTTCGCCGCCGTCTGGCTGGTGCGTCAGGCCGGGCTGCCGATCTGGCTCGGCTCGCTCATCGGCGTCCTGGTCGCCGGAGTCCTCGCGGTCGCGATCGGCTGGATCGCCGCGACCTGGCTGTCCGAGGCCTCCACCACGACCCGCTCGGCGATGACCGTCGGGCCTCTCCTGCTGCTGATCTCGCTGTCGTTCATCCTGTTCGGCAACAAGCCGCAGCCGTTCGACCCGATCATCGCCGGACCCGCGTTCTCGATCGGCGGCGTCGTGGTCAGCCAGGTCACGGTCGCCACCGTGCTGATGGCGATCGTGACCGCGCTGGTGGTCAAGCTCGTGCTCAGCCGCACCCGGGTCGGCGTGCAGCTGCGCGCGCTCTCCGAGCGGCCCACCACGGCCGAGCTGCTGGGGATCCGCTCCCGTCCGCTGTCGATCGCGGTGTGGTTCGTCACCGGCGTGATCGGCGCGATCGCGATCATCATCGTCGCCCCCTCGCAGTCGAACGACGCCACGGGGCTGGCGATGCTGATCATCCCGGCGGCCGCCGCGGCGCTGCTCGGCGGATTCAAGCGCCTCGACCTCACCGTCGCCGGCGGCCTCGTGCTGGGCGTGCTCGGCGGGCTCGTCGCGCAGATCAACCAGGTCGCGCTCGTGCGCAACTTCCTGCCGTTCCTGTTCATCGTGATCCTGCTGCTCTGGACGCAGCGCAAGGAGGTGTGGGATGCCGCGCGCTGACCGCCCGCTCGCCTCGAGCCGGGCATTCACCGAGAGTCCGCTGTTCCGCAACGCCTGGCCGTTCGCGGTCGGCGCCGTGGCCGTGGTGATCGGCCTCATCCTGTCGAACGCGCTCTCGGGCTACTTCGTCTTCCTCGCGATCAGCGCCGTGATCGCCGCGATCGCGATCCTCGGGACTCGGGATCGTGACCGGATCCGCCGGCATGATCGCGCTCTGCCAGCTCACCTTCGCGGCGGTCGGCGCCTGGATCGTCGCGCTGTTCAACCTCTGGCACGTGCCGGGTGGCTTCATCGTCTGGCTCATCGCCGGCGGCATCGCGGCGGGCCTCGTCGGCATGCTCGTCGGCCTTCCCGCGCTGCGCCTGCGCGGCGTGAACCTCGCCGTCGTCACGCTCGGCTTCGCGGCCGCGGCGGACGTCACGCTCGTGCAGATCCAGTTCCCCGGATCCGCCGACAGCATCTCGATCGACCGCCCGACCGGCTTCACGAGCGACAAGCAGTTCTTCTTCCTCTCGATCATCGTGCTGGTGGCCTGCGGCCTCGGCGTCTTCTTCCTGCAGCGCGGCCGCTGGGGTGCGAGCTGGAAGGCGGTCGCGTTCTCCGAGCGCGGCACCGCCGCCGCCGGGCAGAGCGTGCAGAGCGCGAAGCTCACCGCGTTCGCGGTCTCGGCCGCGCTCGGCGGCATCTCCGGCGGTCTGATCGCCGGCCAGGTGCAGCTGCCGTTCGCGTCGAGCTTCGCCCCGCTGCAGTCGCTCGCGCTGTACGTGCTGGCGATCATGTCCGGCGCGCACCTGATCGACATGGCCGTGTTCGGCGGCATCCTCTGGGTGCTGGTGCCCGAGCTGCTCAAGCGCTGGGGCATTCCGCAGGACTGGGGCTTCGTGATCTTCGGCGTGCTGGGCGTGCAGGCCCTCACGAGCGGCTCCAACCTCGGCCAGACGATCCGCTCGGCGATCTGGAAGCGGCAGGATCGCAGGACCGCGAGCGCCGCCCTCACCGCGCTGCCCCCCGACGCACCCGAAGACGCGGAAGAGATCCGCACGACCACGACCGCCGCGCTGGATCCGGCCGTGCTGACCGGCGAGCCGGTGCTCACCGTCGAGCATCTGACCGTGCAGTTCGGCGCGCTGAAGGCGCTGGACGACGTGTCGTTCGAGGTGCCCGCCGCGTCGATCATGGGACTCATCGGCCCGAACGGCGCCGGCAAGTCGACGTTCGTCGACGCGATCAGCGGCTTCCTGCCCAAGCACGGCGGCCGCGTGCTGCTGGGCGGGCGCGATCTCGCCGGGCTCTCCCCCACCCGCCGCGCGCGGCTGGGGCTGCGCCGCACGTTCCAGCAGGACCGGGTGCCGCCGCTGCTCACCGTCGGGGCCTACGTGCGGTTCGTCGCGCGCCGCCGGCTGTCGACGGCCGACATCGACGAGGCGCTGGCGTTCTTCGGCTGCCCGCCCGCGCGGGCCCGGCTGTCCAGTGTCGACGTCGGCACCCGCCGGCTCGTCGAGGTCGCCGCGGCCGTGCTGTCGCAGCCGCGCCTGCTGATCCTGGACGAGCCCGCCGCCGGCCTCTCGCACGAGGAGCACCTCGCCCTCGCCGCGAGGCTGCGCGAGCTGCCCGCCCGCTACGGCACCGCGCTGATCATCATCGAGCACGACCTGGATCTGGTCCGCTCGGTGTGCCCGATGCTCACGGTGCTGAACTTCGGCACGGTGCTGGCCAGCGGGCCGCAGGACGAGGTGCTCGCGAACCCCGACGTCGTCAAGGCCTACATGGGAGAGACGGAGCTGCTGTCATGAGCGAACTGGTGCTGGACGGCGTCACCGTCAGCCGCGGAGCAGGCCCCGTGATCTCGGACGTGTCGCTGACCGTGCGCGGCGGCGAGGTGCTGGCGCTGGTCGGTCCGAACGGCGCGGGCAAGACCAGTCTGATCGAGGCGGTCTCGGGTGTGACCGGGCATTCGGCGGGGACCCTGAGCCTGGACGGGGAGCGGATCGACAAGCTCTCCCGCGTCGCCCGGGCGCGCAAGGGCATCGTGCACATCGAGCAGGGCAGGGCGGTGTTCCCGTCCCTGACGGTGCGGGAGAACCTGTCGCTGACCGCGCGCACCCCGGCCGGGATCGAGGCGGCGCTCGCGCCGTTCCCGGAGCTCGAGAAGCGGATCGACTCCCCCACCGCGCTGCTGAGCGGCGGCGAGCAGCAGATGGTCGTGCTGGCACGCGCGTTCGCCGCGAAGCCGAAGATCCTGCTCATCGACGAGATGTCGCTGGGCCTCGCGCCCGTGGTGTTCATGCGCCTCGTGCCGATCGTGCAGTCGATCGCCGAGTCGGGGGTGGGCGTGCTGCTCGTGGAGCAGTTCACGCACCTCGCCCTCGGCATCGCGCAGGAGGCGGTCGTCGTCGCCGGCGGGCAGGTGTCGTTCCAGGGCACGTCCGCGGAGCTGAAGGCCGATCCGCAGCTGCTGCACCGGGCGTATCTGGGGGGATAGGGGACGGCCCTTCTTCCGGGAGGGAGCCGGGCGTAGACTCCGCACGGGGACGGCATTCGCACGCCCTGATCGCTGCAGCGCTGTGCTGGGCCGGCGCGAGGATGACCACGCCCCCGGACTGGGGCACATCATGTTCGAGAACCTCATGGCGACGGCCGTCCTCCCGGCGGCCGACCTCGATCGCGCGAAGGAGTGGTGGCACGACGTGCTCGGGCGGGACCCGATCCACGCCGACGTCGAATCCGGAAACCTGTACTACGAGGTCGGCGGAGTCATGGTGCTGGTGTACCGCACCGATTTCGCGGGCACCGCGAAGAACACCGCGTTCAATCTCGTGACCGACGACCTCGATCGCGATGCGACGGCGTTGCGCACGCACGGTGTCGTGTTCCACGAGTACGACGTCCCCGGGCTGAAGACCGTCGACGGGATCGCGGACCTCGGCGATGTCCGAGGCGCGTGGTTCAGCGACAGCGAGGGGAACATCATCGCGATCAGCGAACCGGGTCCGGAGATGAGGGAGATGGCGAAGCAGATCCGCGCCGGCGCGGCAGGCTGATCTCAAGCGGCCCCGTCATGACTTCGTGACCTGTTCGTGACTTTTCTTGGCGTTGATCTGGTGCTTTTCGCTCTGGGAATGTCGGTGGTCCGGGGTTGACTGGGGTCATGACGAACTCGACCGGCGCGGTGGTGGATCCCGGGGTGGACCCGGTGGATCCGGTGGTCGTGTTGCGGACGCTGACCGAGGGCCTGGCGGCGACGGAGGCGACGATCATCCGGTTGCAGGCGGTGCGGGACGCGCATCTCGCGGTCGCGCAACGCCTCGCCGATGACCTCGCCGACGCCGGCGGGGCGCCGGTGCGGGGCGAGTCGGCGGATCTGGCCGCGCGGTCGGTCGCGGCGGAGCTCGCCGGGGTGCTGCACATGTCGGACCGGGTCGTGCAGGGCCGGATGATGCGGGCGGCGGAGCTGATGACCCGGTACCCGGAGACGATGCAGGCGTTCACCGACGCGCGGATCAACGCCGCCCACGTCCGGCTGATCCAAGACGCCGGCGCCCGTCTGGATGATGCAGTGCGGGGCGAGTTCGAACAGATCGCGGTCGCGGCATGCATCGGGGAGACCCCGCATCGGGCGAAGCGGGAGGTGGAGCGTCTCGCGGAGCAGCTCGCCCCGCGGAGTCTGACGGAACGGCACCGGTCCGCTCAGGAGCAGCGCCGGGTGTGGCGGGAGGAGCTCCCGGACGGGCAGAAGGCCCTCGGGCTGATTCACTCCGCCGCCGTGATCGACGGGATCTACGACCGTCTCACCCAGCAGGCCCGGATCGTCACGGCCGCGAATGCGAAGGCCGCGAAGGACACGGCGGCGGGAATCGCCCCCGACCCGGACGGGCTGGGTGATCCGGGCGATACGCGCACGACCGATCAGCTGCGCGCGGACCTGTGCGCGGACACCCTCCTCACCGGTGACGCGTCGGGACACGACACGACCGTCGGGCTGTTGTCCGCGATCCACGCGCGCGTCGAAGTCACTGTTCCCGCGTTCACGCTGATGGCCGCCGACACGGGCGCGAGCGGATGCGGGACGCCGGCAGGAGCAGGCTCCGCGTTCGGCGTCCGTGTCGAGCAGCCCGCGGAACTCGCCGGCGGGCAGCCGATCGACACGGACACCGCCCGGATCCTCGCCGGCGGGGTCGTCGCGTGGGAACGGGTGCTCACCCACCCGATCACCGGGGCGATCCTCGCCGTGGACCGGTACCGGCCCAACGCCGACCTGCGCCGGCTGCTGCACGCCCGCGACTCCCGCTGCCGGTTCCCCACTTGCGGGCTCCCTCCCGTCACCCAGGACCTCGACCACACGGTCGACGCGGCATTCGGCGGGGCGACCGAGGAAGGCAACCTCGGCGGGCTCTGCCGACGACACCACGTCCTCAAACACCAGACCGCCTGGACGGTGAAGCAGCTCGGGGCCGGGGTCCTGGAATGGACCAGCCCCGCCGGAGCGAGCTATGTCGACCGGCCGCCCTCCCCCGTCACCTTCACCATCGATGAACCGGATCCGGGCCCACCGCCCGAACGCGACCCCGCAATCCCCGAATTCTGAGGCGGCACGGACGCGCGCACGTCACGACCCGCCGGCAGGCCAGGCAGCTCGTGCGCCCGGAGAAGGAGAGAGCCCGCAGGGCCTCAGGCGTAGGCGCGGCCCTTCCATTTCAGCCACCCGTTCTGATGCTGTCCGGACGGATCGTGGTGCGTCCAGTGCACGGTGCCGCCCTTGTCGCTGAATTCGTAGTCGCCGAGGAAGTCGACCCGGTCGCCGACCGACAGGCCGTCGAGTCGCGGAGCGATGTCGATGTTGTGCGCGATCAGGATCGTGACCCCGCCGGGGGTGGTGAGGAGGAACTTCTGATGCCGCGAGCCCTGGTCGTCGTCCGGCAGGATGCGCGAGACGATCCCGGTGCCCTGCACCTCGACTCCGCTGCGCCGGCCGTGGAACAGCCCCGGAATCGGGTCATCCGCCGGGTGCGGACGCGGATCCGGCCGCGGGCGCGGAGACCGATGTGCTGACGGGGCCGCCCGTGCCGCCGATCCAGCCCTGCGAGTAGCCGAGGACGGCGATGACGCCGAGCACGCAGACGGCCGCGATCGCTCCCCACTGCGCTCTCCGCCTCACGAGCCGAGCCTATCCCGGAGTCGCTCCGGCCCTGGCCCTGCCGCTAACGCCTCCCGCGGCGCTACGATGCGCGCATGACGTTGGAGCGCTGGCGGCGGATCACCGAGTGGCCGTTGATCATCGCGTCCCTGCTGTTCCTCGTGGCCTACTCGGTTCAGGTGATCGCGGATCCCCAGGGCACGCTCGGCGCCCTGCTCGAAGACCTGCTCTGGGTGTCCTGGGGCACCTTCCTCGTCGACTACGTCGTGAGCCTCGCGGTCGCCCCGCGGCGCTGGCACTGGTTCCTGACCCACCTGTTCAACCTCGCGACCGTGGTGCTGCCGATGCTCCGCCCGCTGCGGGTGCTGCGCGTCGTCACGCTGCTCACGGTGCTGCAGCGCACCGCTGGCCGCGCCGTCCGCGGGCAGATCGTCATCTACGTGACGGGCGCGACCCTGCTCCTCGTCTACGTCGCCTCGCTCGCCGTGCTCGACGCGGAGCGCGCCGGTGGCGGCAGCATCTCCACGTTCGGCGACGCGATCTGGTGGGCGTTCACGACCATCACGACCGTCGGGTACGGCGACCTCGCCCCGATCACGTTGCAGGGCCGGATCATCGCGGTCGGGCTCATGCTGAGCGGCATCGCCCTGCTCGGTGTCATCACGGCGACGTTCGCGTCGTGGATCATCGAGAAGGTGTCAGCGGAGAACACCAGCCGGCAGGCGGCCACTGTCGCCCACGTCGACGCGCTCCGGGCCGAGATCGCCGAGCTGCGTGCGGTGCTCCTGGCGATGAATCCGGACTTGCACGTCGCCGACCCCGCACCTCTCGGCGATCCGGAGGCGCAGGTCGCGGATCCCGGTCCGTCCTGACCCTTCACCCCTTCGCAGTCGCGGATATGGGGCTACATCCCGGCGTGCTCGAAAGCCGTCGTGGGCAGGTCGACGATGTGCGCGCCGCCGTCGACGACCAGCACGGATCCGGTCATGTACGACGACTCGGAGGATCCGAGGAAGCGCACCACGGCCGCGATCTCGCTCGGCTGGGCCGCACGATGCAGCGGCACGTCGGCGGTGACGGTCGCATAGGCCTGCTCACGCGATCCCAGGCCCGCGTGCGCGGCGAACTCGTCCATCTCCTCGTCGGCCATCGGCGTCTGCACCCAGCCGGGGCAGACCGCGTTCACGCGCACGCCGTGCTTGCCGTAGTCGCGGGCGAGCGTGCGGGTGAGGCCGATGAGCGCGTGCTTGCCGACCGTGTAACCGGCCACGGATGGGCCGGCGAACAGCCCGGCGAGCGACGAGATCACCACGATCTGCCCCTTCGACTCGATGAGCGCAGGCAGCGCCTCGCGCGCCATCACGAACGCCGTGGTGAGGTTGGCGCGGATCGCGGCGTCCCACCCGGCGTCGTCGGTCTCGCCGACCGGGGCGAATCCGTGGCCGCCGGCGTTCGCGACGAGCACGTCGATGCGCCCGAACGTGGAGAGGACCTCCGCGACCGCGCGCTTCGCGTCCTCGGTCGATGCGGCGTCGGCGATGACCGGGTGCGCGCCGACGGCCCGCTCGACCTCGCGGAGCGGCTCCTCGCGGCGTCCGACGACGACGACGTGCGCGCCCTCGGCGGCGTAGCGGGCGGCGATCGCGGCGCCGATGCCGGTTCCGCCGCCGGTGATGACGACGACGCGTCCGGTGGATCCTGCGCTGATGGTCATGGGGTCTCCTGTCAGGGGGAAGGGGTCTCGAGAGGGGCGCCGGCTCAGGCCGGGAAGCCGGAGCGGGCGCTGTACCCGAAATCGCTGAGGATCCCGGATCCGTTCACCGCTGCCGCGCGCGGAGAGGCGAGGTAGACGACGTGCGCGGCGACATCGTCGGCGGTCTGCACGGGGAACGACGGCGTCGCGAACGCCGCGTCGCCGAGGTCGCCGCGGCTCATCGGAGTGTCCACGATCGACGGCGAGACCGTCACCACGCGCACGTCGTCGCCGGCGAGGTCGACGCTGAGCGCCCGCCCGAACTGCACGAGCGCGGCCTTCGACGCGCAGTACGGGGCCATGCCCTCCGACGCGACGAACGCCGAGTCGCTCGCCACCAGCACCACCGAGGCCGCAGGCGCTGCGCGCAACGCCGGCAGCGCCTCACGCAGCACGAGGAAGGCGCCGGTCACGTTGACCGCGAACACCGCCTGCCACTGGGCCAGCGTGGTCTGCTCGATGCCGGATCCGACCGGTCCCGAGATCCCCGCACAGCACACCACGGTGTGCAGTCCCCCGAGCGCGGTCACCGCGCGCGAGACGGCCGCGGCGACGGACTCCTCGTCCGTCACGTCGGCTTCGAGCACGACGGATCCGGGGCACGATGCCGCCGTCGCGGCCAGCCCGGCGGGGTCGCGATCGAGCAGTGCCACCCGCACGCCCTCTGCGGCGAGCGCCTGCGCCACCGCGCGGCCGATCCCGCCGGCGGCGCCCGTGATCAGGGCCGTTCTGCCCTGCAGCCGCAGTTCCATCGCCGCCTCCTCCGATCGCGGACGCATGTGGGGCGATCCGTCCGTCCCGCCATACTGCTCCGCGCGCTCGGCCGCGGCGAGGGGCGAGCGCCCGGCTGTGCACCCTCACACCATCGTCTTTCGCTGACGGGCAAGCCGCGCGCCGCGAGAGCGGGCAGACTCGCAGAAAGTCCGCAAGACCGGCGTGCTCCCGAAACCGCACCGGTCGTCACCCGAGCGAAGGAGCCGACGTGACCACGTCGTCCGAACAGACCCACACCACCCTCAGACCCGGTGCGCTGGGCGTCGCCGGCATCGTCTTCCTCGTCCTCGCCGCGGTCGCGCCCCTCACCGGCATCGTCGTCGTCGCCTCGCTCGTGATCGCCCTCGGCAACGGCGGCGGGTCGCCGATGTCGTTCTTCCTGGTCGCCGTGATCCTGCTGCTGTTCGCCGTCGGCTACGCGCAGATGTCGAAGCAGCTCGTCAACGCCGGCGGCTTCTACGCCTTCGTCGTCAAGGGCCTCGGCCGCACCGGCGGACTGATCGCCGGGCTCATCGCCACGCTCGGCTACAACTTCTTCGTGGTCGGCACGATCGGCACGAGCGGCTTCTTCATGCAGTCGATCATCAAGGACCTCACCGGGCTGGACATCCACTGGCTGGTCTGGGGCCTGCTCTCGATCGCCGTCTGCTTCGTGCTCGCCCGCGTCGGCGTCGACTTCTCGTCCAAGGTGCTCGGCGTCTGCCTGGTGCTGGAGATCTCGATGCTCGTCGTGTTCGACATCTCCGTGCTGGTGCAGAAGGGCTTCTCGTTCGCCGCGTTCAGCCCGGAGTGGGTGTTCTCCGGATCCCTGCCGATCGGCCTGCTGCTCGCCGCGACCGGCTTCCTCGGCTTCGAGGCGACCGCGCTGTTCAGCGAGGAGGCCAAGCAGCCGCTGCGC
The DNA here is from genome assembly GCA_963791605.1 of uncultured Actinomycetota bacterium. Lineage (GTDB taxonomy): Bacteria > Actinomycetota > Actinomycetes > Actinomycetales > Microbacteriaceae > Microbacterium. The sequence continues at coordinate 111,909 of CAWBTB010000015.1, forward strand.
ACCATCCCCCGGGCGACCTACACCGCCATCATCTCGATCGCGATCATCCTCGGCGTCACCACCTGGGCCGTGGTCAGCGCGATCGGCATCGCGCAGGCCCAGGCCACCGCGGTGAAGCACCTGCCCACCGGTGATCTGATCTTCACCGTCGCCCAGAAGTACCTGGGCGGCCCGCTGACCACCGTGATGATGATCCTGCTGCTGGTGAGCCTGTTCGCCGCGATGCTCGCATTCCACAACTCCGCGACCCGCTACCTGTATGCGCTGGGACGCGCCCGCATCCTGCCGCACGCCCTCTCCCGCACCCGTGCGACCGGCGCGCCGCAGTTCGCCGGGATCGTGCAGGCCGGCTTCGCGGCTGTCATGGCCGTGATCTTCTTCCTGGCCGGGGCGGATCCGATCGTCACGATCGTGCCCGCGATGCTCGGATTCGGAACGCTCGCCGTCCTGATCCTGCAGGGACTGGCCGCGCTGTCGATCGTCGTGCACTTCCGCCGGCAGCACGACACCCGGTGGTGGAGCACGTTCATCGCGCCCGGCATCGGGTTCCTCGGGATCGCCGCGATCTCGATCCTCGCCATCGTGAACTTCAACATCGTGGCCGGATCCGACGAGCTGTGGATCAACCTGCTGCCCCTGCTGCTGGTGCTCGCCGTCATCGGCGGGATCGTCTACGCCGGCTACCTCAAGCGCGCCAAGCCCGCCGTGTACGACGGACTGGCCACAGACCTGGAGCAGGTCAGCGACCGCTGACCTGCTCCAGACCAACCCCTGCCCTCGAAGGAGAACCGATCCATGACCACCATGAACCCCGCCGACACCTCGACCTGGCTGCCGCTGGACGAGCTCGCCCCCGGCTTCGACGCGAACAAGGCCCCGCACAGCACGGCGCTGGCCGGCCGCCAGATCGATGTCACCGCCCCGAACGGCACCCGCATCGCCCACTCCTTCGCCGAGAACGAGGTCACCTGGACCTACTCGCCCGGCGAGGGCGATCGGACGGCGCCCGCCAGCGACACCGACGCGTACGAGGCGATCGAGGTCGACGACGATCTGTTCTACGTGCAGTTCCACCACACCTACAAGCCGAACGAGGCCGTGTCGCTCGTGATCGACCTGCGGGCCGGACGCGTGCTGTCGATCATCAGCGAGATCCTGCCCACCGCCGAGAAGGGCCGCACCCGGGTGCTGCACCACTTCGGCACCGCGACCATCGACGGCGTCGAGGCGACCGGATCCGATTTCGCGCCGACCACGGCCCTGATCGGCCGCCGCGTGGAGTGGGTGTACAGCCCCGTGCACGCCTACGAGCACGTGTACCTCTCCGAGCGCTGGTACAGCTGGCAGTGCCTGGCCGGGCCCGAGCGCGGGCTCGCCGACACCGACGAGAACAGCGTGTGGGAGGTGCGTCCCGGCATCTACGTGTTCGCCTGGCGCGAGAAGGTCATCCCGTGCGCGTCGGTCACGGTGGCCGACCACCGCGACGTCAACCGGATCCGCTCGCACGGCGTGCTGTTCGGCCTGGACGAGTCCGGCGAGGTGCCCACGCACTTCACGTTCGGCGCGTGGGGCCGGCTCATCTCGGTCACGCACCACGCGCCCGAGCTGGAGCCGGCGAACTTCGGCATCGAGGCCTGAGATGACCGCCCCCGCCGAGCTCATCGTCACCGCCCGGACGATCCGGACCTGCGACCCGGCCGCGCCGACCGCGGAAGCCTTCGCGGTGCGCGACGGCCGGATCGTCGCGATCGGCGCGCGTGCGGACGTCGCGACCCTCCGGGGCCGGCGCACGCGCCTGCTCGAGCTCGGCGAGGCGGCGGTCTATCCCGGTTTCGCGGACGTGCACAACCACCACGCCCTGGCCGGCCGCACCGACCTGTTCGAACTGGTCCTTCCTCCCTCGCTCACCCTGGACGAGATCCTGGACCGGGTGCGCGAGAAGGCGGCGACGCTCCCCGAGGACGCGTGGATCGTCGGCGGTGTGATCGCCTCCACGATGATGCCCGCCCTCGGCAGCACGGCAGTGCGGGAACGCCTGGACGAGGCGGCGGGCGGCCGCCCCGTCGTCATCGTGGAGGACTCCCGGCACAACCGCTGGGCGAACTCGCGCGCGCTGGAGCTGGCGGGGATCACGCGCGGACGCGATCCCGTCCGGCGGCGTGACGATCCTGGACGAGACGGACGGCACCCCCACCGGCGTGCTGCTCGAGGCAGCCGGCATCCCGGTGCAGGAGGCGTACGACCGATCCGGAGGGCTGACCCCGGAGCAGCATCGCGCCGCGTCGGCGCGCGGTGTGCAGCTCGCGAACTCCTACGGCATCACCGCATTCCAGGACGCGGGTGTGTCCACCGACATCCTGGGCGCGCTCGCGGCGCTCGACGGCGACGGCGAGCTCGACGCCTGGGTGGTGTCCTCGCTGCTCGTGAACGACGACATCTTCGGGTTCGATCCCATCGGATCCGAGCTCATCGCGCGCGGCGAGGAGTTCCGCACCGCACACCACCGCCCCGACTTCGTGAAGATCTTCCTCGACGGCGTACCGCCCGCGCGCACCGCGTCGTTCCTGGAGCCGTACGTGGCCGACGCCGCGCACGGCGCGCACTTCCACGGCGAGACCACGATGACCTTCGACGAGCTGTACGGCTGGCTGCGTCTGGTCGCCCAGCGCGGCCTCGGCGCCAAGGTGCACTGCACCGGAGACGGATCCGCCCGGCTCGTGCTCGACGTCGTCGAGCGGCTGCGCGCGGACGGCTTCACCACGCCGATCCAGATCGCGCACGGCCAGTTCCTCGCCGAGAGCGACATCCCGCGGCTCGCGGCGCTCGACGTCGTCGCCGACATCTCGCCGTTCATCTGGTTCCCCGGCGTGATCCCGCAGATGCTCGCGGAGGTGCTCGGCGAGCGCGCCGAGCACTCCCAGCCGAACCGCGCGCTCATCGATGCGGGGGCGCTGGTCGCGGGCGGATCCGACTGGCCGGTGAGCGAGTCGCCGAACCCGCTCGAGGGGATCCAGGGACTGGTGACGCGGGCGGATCCGCTGCGCCGTGCGCCCGGCACGCTCTGGCCCGAGCAGGCGATCACGGCCGAGGAGGCGCTGCAGGTGTTCACCCGCAACGCCGCGGTCGCGATGGGCCTCGGCGCTGAGACCGGCTCGCTCGAAGTGGGCAAGTCGGCCGACTTCGTGGTGCTGGACCGCGATGCGATCGCGGGCCCCGCCGACGCCATCATCGACGCCCGGGTGCTGGCGACCTGGTTCGCCGGGCGCGAGGTGTTCACGGGAGGGGCGTAGCCGCGCGCGGATCGGCGTTTTCCATCTTCTGGGGATCGCCGGTGCGGGTTCAGCGCCGCGGCACATCCCGGCCGCGCAGCCGCCAGAGCAGCCAGAGCGCGCAGACGGGGACCATCAGCACCACGACGAGCGCCAGATTCCACAGCGCGAAGGAGGCGGGAAGAACAGGATTCCGCGGATCCGCCATCGTCGTCTCCGGCGCGATCGCGCTCACGATCGCCGTCGCGAGCAACGCCAGCACGGCGGCCCCGAACGGCACCAGAATTGCCACCGCCTTCTCCCAGCGCCGCCAGAACCGGCTGGACGTGACCAGCGCCACGCCGACGACCCAGCCGCCGATCGGCAGCAGGAATCCGCCGAAGCCGAGCGCGAGCGCGCCGACGACGGCGAACCACTTCGTGTCCACCATCGGCGCCTTGGCGACCGGCGCCGCTGCGACCACGACCACGGGGGCCGATCCGGATCCCATCTCCTCCTGCGCCGCGGCAGCGATCCGCTCGGGATCTCCCAGCTCCATCGTCCTCGCATGCAGTTCGGCGGCATCGAGTCCGTCGAGCTGCTCCGCGACGCCGCTGCGCAACTCGTTCGCGACCCGCCAGGGCAACTCCGCGATCGCGGCATCGAGCCGGCCCAGGTAGTCGTCGCGCAACCGCTGCGCCTCCCTGTCTGTCATGCTTCCCCCTCTGCGATCAGGCCCGCCACGCCACGGGCGAACGGCGCCCACGACGACCGGAACTGTGCCAGCTGCTGCGCGCCGGACTCTGTCAGCTCGTAGTAGCGCCGTACCGGGCCGGCGATGGACGGGCGCTCGAACGTGTGCACCCAGCCGCTCTGCCGCAGCCGCGACAGCAGCGGGTAGAGCGTGCCGATGCTCGCGATGAGCCCCTCGGCGATGAGCCGCTCCGACAGCTCCCAGCCGTACATCGGCCCGCGCGCAAGCAGGCCGAGCACGCAGTACTCGACCACGCCCTTGCGCATCTGCGCCCCGACATCCGGTGTCATGTTTCACAAGCTAGCTTGCGTGGCAAGAGAGGTCAAGGTATCGGCCTCCCCCGTCACGAGAAACCACTTCCTGCGCGAGAAACACCTGCGCACGTGGTTTCTCATGCAGGAAATGGTTTCTCAGCGGAGGCGGATGCGCCGTCGCGACCGCCTGGCCCGGGACCGCGCCTAAACTGGACCGGTCGATCCGGGGAGGTGCAGTGCCGATCACCAGGACCGTGCTCGAGACGGCGCGGCAGCACCCGGATCAGCCGGCGATCGTCGGGGTGGACGGCCGGCTGAGCTACGCCGGGCTCGTCGAGGACTCGCGTCGTGTGGTCGCGGTCGTCGACGCCGCGCACCGCGCGCAGCCCGCTCCCCCGCAGCCCGCACCGGAGACCCGGGGCATCCCGATCACCGCGGTCAGCATCGCCAGCGCATTCCACGCGGCACGGATCGTCGCGGGCCTGGCCGGATACCGGGCGGTGTCGGCGACGATCGATCCGCAGTGGCCGCTCGGGCATCGCGTGCGCGTGATCATCGCCGCCGGGATCGGACTCGTGATCAGCGACGATGCCGAGCTCGCGGAGGCTCTCGGCACGCACGGCCTGGACCGGCACGATCCTCACCCTCGCCGAGTTCCGGACGCGCGAAGAAGCGGCGACGCCGGCGGATCCGCCCGCCGTGCGCGACGGCGACGAGGCGTTCCTGCTGCTGTTCTCCTCGGGCACCACGAGCGACCCGAAGGCGTTCCTGAAGACGCGGCGCCAGTACCGCGCGAACGTCGCGGTCTCGAGTGCGCACCTGGAGCCCCGTCCCGGCGTCGAGACTCTCGCGCCGGGTCCGCTCTCGTACAGCCTCACCCTGTATGCGCTCATCGAGTGCCTCGCCACGGGCGGAGGCGCACACCTCGCCGATGTGTTCGACCCGGTTCGGATCGCGCAGCGCATCGACGACGAGCGGATCACCCGCATCGTCGCCGTCCCCGCCGTGGTGCAGGCGCTCGCCGACGCGGCCCGCCGCGATCCGTCCCGCTTCAGCGGGCTCGACCTCGTGGTCACAGGCGGTGCGAATCTTCCCGCCGTTCTGCGCGACGCTCTCACTGCCGCGCTCCCCCACGTACGCCTGATCAGCTACTACGGCGCCGCCGAGATCGGCTTCATCGGCGACAGCCGCGGCGACGACGGCACGCTCCTCGACGTCTACTCCGGGATCGGCGCCGAGATCCGCAACGATTCCGGGCACCGGCTGCCCGACGGCGAGCTCGGCACGCTGTGGATCCGCGCCAACGCCTGCTCCGACGGCTACCTCGCCGCGACCACCGACGCCGTGCTGCGTGGCGCCGACGGCTGGGCCACCGTGCACGACATGGCCCGGATCGTCGACGGCCGGCTGCAGCTGGCCGGACGCGCGGGCGACATCGTCGCGACGGGCGGGCACAAGGTCTCCCTGCCCGAGGTCGAGCGCGCCTTCGACGGGATGCCCGGGCTCGGCGCGGTCTGCGCGGTGGCGCTGCCGGATCCACGGCTCGGCAGCGTCGTCGTGCTGGTGATCGAGGGGGGCGGCCTCGCCCAGATCGAGGCCCCGGTTCCGCACCCGCTCGGGCGGAGATCTCACGCATCGGAAGAGGATCCTGTCGTGGATCTCCTCCCGAACGCGGGTTCTCCTCCCGAACCGGCGGCCCGAAGGAGCACTCCGGACGCCGAGCCCGCCGACGCGACCACCACGGACCGGGCCCTTCGACAGGCTCAGGGACCGCCCCTCGCGTCGCTCCCCGCCAAGGCAGACCTGCAGGCCTGGGCGCGGGCCCGGCTCGCGCCGCAGTTCGTGCCCCGGCGCTGGTACCGAGTCGAGCGGCTGCCGCGCACTGCGGGCGGGAAGATCCGCCGCCCCGCTACGGCTGCGCTCGTCGAAGCCGGCGAGGCGGTGCGGCTGTGAACCGGCGCGTCGTCGTCACCGGGCTCGGCGCGATCACGCCGAGCGGGCTCGATGTGCCGTCACTGTGGGACGCCGTCCTCTGCGGCCGCAGCGCGATCACCCTGCTCGACGAGGCGGAGTTCGCCGATCTCCCGGTACGGATCGGCGGGCGGATCCACCGATTCGACGCGACCGGCCTCGTGGATCCGCCGCTCAGACGCCGCCTCAGCCCGGTGCAGCTGTGGGCGATCGCCGCGGCCGATCAGGCCATGGCGCAGGCCGGCGCCGACCCTGCCGCCATCCGCGAGGGCGGCCCCCTGCCCTGGGACGCGACGCGCACCGCGATCCTCGCCGCGACCGGATCCGGCCCGATCGATCAGATGCAGGCCGCCACGCGCGCGCTCGACGCCCGCGGTCCGCGCGCCGTTCCGCTCAGCCTCGTCGTGCACGGCGCCCCGGACGCCGCGGCCGCCCTGCTCAGCCAGCGCTACGGCTCCCGCGGCACCGCGCACGGCATCACCGCGACCTGTGCATCGAGCGCGATCGGGCTCGGCGAGGGACTGCGCCGCATCCGGCACGGCTACGCCGACGCCGTGCTCGTGGTCGGCATGGAGGACTGCCTGAACGCGGTCAATCTCGCCTCGAATGCGAACCTGCGTGCCCTTGCCGCCGGATACGAGCAGGATCCGACGTCCGCCAGCCGCCCGTTCGACCGCGACCGCCGCGGCTTCGTGATGTCCCAGGGGGCCGCCGCCGTGCTGCTGGAGGCGGAGGACGTCGCGCGTGACCGCGGCGCCGAAGCGCTCGCCGTGCTGGCCGGATTCGGCGAGTCCAGCGACGCACACCACCCCACGGCCCCGCACCCGCACGGCCGGGGCGCGGCTCAGCGCCGTCGCCGCCGCCCTCGCCGACGCCGGGATCGACCCCGCCGACCCGGCCGACACGGGCATCGACCACATCAACGCGCACGGCACGGGCACCCCCGTCGGCGACGCCGCCGAGCTTGCGGCGTTCGAGTCCGTGTTCGGCGCAGCGGCCCGGCGGATCCCGGTCACCGCGACGAAGTCCAGCACCGGGCATCTGCTCGGCGCGTCCGGGGCGGTCGAGGCGATCCTCGCGATCCAGACCCTGCGCACCGGCCTGATCCCGCCCACGATCAACCTCGACGATCCCGAGTTCGCGGACTGGGACATCGTCCACGGCACGGCCCGCGACGCCGGCCCGATCCGCCGCGTGCTCTCGCCCTCGTTCGGCTTCGGCGGCCACAACGGCGCCGTCATCTTCGAAACGTCCCAGGAGGCACGATGACCGACCGTCTCACCCGCCACGCCGAGCTCGCCGAGCGCTACCTGCCCGACGAGGTGCTGGAGCGGTTCCGCGAGCGCGCGGCAGTGTACGACCGGGAGAACCGGTTCTTCGACGAGGACCTCGAAGAACTCGTCGAGCGCGGCTACCTGCACCTGTTCGTGCCGGAGGCGCACGGCGGTCCCGGCCTGAGCCTCGACGAGGTCTCGCACCTGCAGCAGCGACTCGCGACCGCGGCCCCGGCGACCGCGCTCGCCGTGAACATGCACCTGATGTGCACCGGGGTCGCCAAGGCCATGACCGACCGCGGCGACCATTCCCTCGACGGCATATTCGCCGAGGCGATGGCCGGCCAGATCTTCGCGTTCGGCATCAGCGAGCCGTCGAACGACTGGGTCATGCAGGATTCGCGCACCGTCGCGACGCCGCAGGACGACGGCGGTTATCTGCTCAACGGCGTGAAGATCTTCACGTCGCTCTCCCCGGTCTGGACGCGCCTGATCGCGCACGGCCGCGACGACACGGATCCAGAGAACCCGACCCTCGTCTACGGCTTCCTGGAGCGCGACACCCCCGGCATCACGGTCTCGGACCGCTGGGACGTGCTGGGGATGCGCGCCTCGCAGAGCCGCGCCACGATCCTCGAGGACGTGCGGATGCGCCCGGAGCGCGTCGTGCGGCGGATCCCGGCGGGCCGAGTGCCCGATCTGCTCACGTTCGCGATCACGAGCAACTTCCAGCTGCTGATCGGATCCGTCTACGCCGGCGTCGCCCGGCGTGCGCTCGAGCTGGGTGCGGCAGGGCTGAAGGCCCGGAGATCGGCGAAGGCGGGCACGACCTACGCCGAGGTGCCCGAGTCCCGCACCCGGCTCGCCGACGCCCACCTCGATTTCCTCGCGGTTCCCGCGCAGCTCGAGGCATACTGCCGCGACTTCGACGAACTCGTCGACCACGGCGCGCGCTGGCCGCTGCTGCTGGTGAGCGCGCGCCTGAACGCCTCGACGTCCGCCCGCCGCACCGCCGAGGCCGCGCTCATGTGCACGAGCGGATCCGGCTTCGACAACGGCCACGAGCTGAGCCGGCTCTACCGCGACGCGACGGCTGGCCTGTTCCACCCGCCGAGCGCGGACGCCGCCCGGCCGATGTTCGCCGCGGCGCTGCTGGACGACTGATCAACGCCCGTCTGTTTCTGCCGAAGTGCCGCTTCCGGACGTGGGAAGTGGCCGTTCGGCAGAAACAGACGGAGCGCGGTCCGGGCTGTGACGCCGTGTCATCGCTCGGCGTGCTCGGGCGCGGCGGGCCTGCGCACGCCCAGGGCGAGCGCGACGACCGCGAGCGACAGGATCCCCCCGGCGAGGAACGCGAGGTGCGAGCCCGCGGCTGCCGCGGCGGGAGAGGGAAGGTCGGGGTTCGCGTTGCCGGTCCCGGCCACGCCGGTCGCATAGAGCGCGACGAAGATCGCGGTCCCCGCGGCACCCGCGACCTGCTGCAGCGTGGCGATGGTCGCGCTGCCGTGCGAGTACAGCTGGGGCGGCAGCGAGCCGAGGGAGGCGCTGAAGGCCGGCGTGAACAGGAGGGCGAGGGAGAGCATGAGCACGATGTGCGCGCCGAGCAGCACGACCCAGGAGGATCCTTCGCCGAGGCCCAGGGCGAGCGTCCACAGCGACGCCGCCAGGCCGATCGAGCCGGGGATGACCAGCGGCCGGGGGCCGAAGCGATCGTACAGCCGGCCCACGGTGGGTCCTGCGAGCCCCATCAGCAGTCCGCCGGGCAGCAGGATCGCGCCCACCCAGAGCGGATCGAGACCGAGCGTGTACCGCGCGAACTGGGGCAGCACGATGAACGCGCCGAACAGCGACACCATCGCGGCGGTCATCATCGCGACCGAGACCGCGAAGTCCCGCGAGCGGAACGTACGCAGGTCGAGCAGCGCGGAGTCGGTGCGCTGCAGCACGATCTGGCGCCATCCGAACAGGCTCAGCGTCACGAGTCCCAGGGTGATCGGAATCCACGGCTGCACGGCCGCCTGCCCGACCGCCGCGGCGCCGATCTGGCTGAGGCCGAACACGAGCGCGGAGAAGGCGAGTGCGGCCAGGATCACGGATGGCACGTCGAGCGGGACCTTCTGCGTCTCCGAGACGTTCGGCACCCGCAGCACCCCGACGGCCAGCATCGCGAGGCCGATCGGCAGCATCACCCAGAACAGGCCCTGCCACGGCAGCACCTGGATGAGGGCGCCCGACACGATCGGCCCGACGGCGGGCGCCACCGACATCACGATCGAGACGCGCCCCATGACGCGGCCGCGCTCGTGCGCGGGGACGATCGTCATCACCGTGGTCATCATCAGCGGCATCATGATCGCGGTGCCGACCGCCTGGACGACGCGCCCGACAACCAGCGCCTCGAACACCGGCGACAGCGCCGCGATCACCGTGCCGAGCACGAAGCTCGACATCGCGAGGGTGAAGACGGCGCGGGTGCGCAGCCGCTGCATCAGCCATCCCGTGGTGGGGATGACGACGGCCATCGTGAGCGCGAACGCCGTCGTCAGCCACTGTCCCTTCGTCGCGTCGATGTGCAGGGACTCCTGGATGCGCGGCAGCGCCACGGCCATCATCGTCTCGTTCAGGAACACGACGAAGACGGCGGCGAGCAGCAGGCCCAGCGCGGTGCGGTCGCGTGCGGCGAGGCTCGGGGCGGACGCCGGTGCCGGCCCGGTCTCGACGCGGGCGATGGTGTCGGTCATGTCCTTCTCCTTCTCTTTCCTGGGTGACGTTCTCTGCGGGGGTGCCGTGCCTGTCACTGCAAAAAATAAAGCACACTGCAGATAATGAAGTCAAGTGCTAGAGTGAGATCCATGACGAACCAGCACTACGGTCAGTTCTGCGGGCTGGCGCGCGCGGCGGAGATCGTCGGGCAGCGCTGGACGCTGCTGATCCTGCGCGATCTCAGCGTCGGGCCCCGGCGCTATTCCGACCTGGTCGCGGGACTGCCCGGCATTCCGACGAACACCCTGGCGACCCGGCTGAAGGAGCTCGAGGACGAGGGGATCGTCGCGCGGACGGCGCCGTCCGGCGGCGAGCGCGCCGTCGTCTACGCGCCTCACGGCCGCGTGGTGAGGAACTCGGTCCGGCGCTGGACGCCCTGTCCCGGTGGGGCGCGGGCGACATGCGCACACCGCGGGACGGGGAGATCGTCACCACGGCGTCACTCACCGCCGCGCTCCGGGTCGCGGCGGGCGACGCCGTCGTGCCCGAAGACTGGGACACGACCTACACGGTGCGGGTGGGCGACGTCGAGGCGCACGTCGTCATGCGCGACGGCGTCATCACGGTCGGCCCCGGGCCGCGCCGAGGATGCTGACCTCGTGATCACGGCCGGCCCCGGGATCCGCGACGTGCTCGCCGGAGTACTGGACGCGCCGACCGCGATCGCCACGGGCGCGGTGCGAGCTCACCGGCGACGCGTCCCTGTTCGAGCGGTTCGCCGACACGCTGCGTGTTCCGTACAGCGCGGCACTCGCCGCCTCGGCGTGACCCGCCGCTGACCGGACGGGTCACGGAAAGGATCTGCTCCTCGGCGAAGGAACGCCGTCGTCGCCCCCTCGTATCGTCGTCGCCCCCTCGTAGTGGCGTCGCTACGAAGGGGCGACGACGGCCAGAGGGGGCGTCGTCGGTTCAGGCCGACGTGGCGTCCCAGATCAGGAACCGCATCGTCAGTCGGCGATGTCCTGCATCTCGCGGTCGATCGCGCGGAGCACCGTCGGATCCTCCGGCGAGCGCTCACCCGGCCGATACTCCAGCGACAGGATCCTTCCCCCACGGAACGCGAACGACCGGTGCTGTTCGTGCAGCTCCCAGTCGACCGGACCGCCGTAGTCGTAACCGACGCTGATGCCGGTGAACGGGGCCATCCCGATCAGCATCGGCAGATCCTCGATGCCCGCACGCTGCACGCCGTCGACGTCCACGGCGAAGCTCCATTTCAACCCGACGTCCGCGCGCACGCGCAGCACGATGATGTGCTGCCCTGCGCCGGGCCCGGACACGCGCACACGACGCATCACGCCGTAGGCGTTGTACGAGAACAGGAGGTCGTCGCCCTCCAGCGCGAGGAGATACCCCCCACCCTGGTCGCCGTGCGCCACGATCACGCCCTCGGCTTCCGGTCCGAGTTCGACGTCGGCGCGCACCTCGAACGAGCGGAGCACGGTCAGCCGTGCGGAACGGAACCGCTCCAGCGGTGGACGATTGGGCACCAGGCGCACCGGCAGCGAGAGGCTCGCCTCGGTGCCGGGCCGCACGGTGAACAGGGTTCCGTCGTCGCCCAGCGGGAACACGGTGTTCCGCCACGCCTCGTGCCGCCAGCGTTCGGCGAGGTCGCGCACCCGCCCCGGTTCCAGCCCGGCAAGATCGACGGTCTCGGTCGGATCGTCCTGCAGGTGGTAGAGCTCCCAGGATCCGCCGGCCGCACCCTCCGCCGCGGTCGGAGGCACCGGAGAAACGGCCTTCCACTCACCGCCGATGAACGCCCGTCGCCCGATGCACTCGAAGTACTGCTGCTCACGTCCGGGAGCGGCCGGATCCGCGAGCACGTCGATGATGCTGCTGCCGTCGACCTCGAGCGCCTCCGCGCCGTTCCACAGCTCGGGGCGGGCGACCCCGGCGAGTTCGAGCAGCGTCGGGGCCAGATCCGAGACGAAGACGAACTGATCGCGGACCCCGGCGGACACCGCGCCGGCAGGCCAGGAGATCACCAGCGGCGCGTGCACCCCGCCCTCGTACGTGCTCCCCTTGAACGAGCGGAACGGCGTGTTCGAGACGCGCGCCCATCCAGTCGGATACTGCCCGTACAGGCGCGGTCCGCCGATCTCGGCCACGTCGCGCGGCACGTCGCTCACCCAGCCATCGGGTACGGCGCCGTGCAGCCCGAACTGCGCGAAGTAGCTGCGCGTGCCGGTCGAGCCGCCCTCGGCCGTTCCGCCGTTGTCGCTGGCGATCACGATGATCGTGTTCTCGCGCTCGCCGAGCTCCTCGAGGCGTGCGAGCAGCCGGGCCACGCTCTGGTCGATCTCGTCGACGGCGGCGGCGTACACCTCCATGTGCCGGGCGAACAGCGCCTGCTCCTCGGCGCTCAGCCCGTCCCAGTGCAGGATCGCTCCGCCGTCGGCGATCGGATCCTCCGGGAGCCTCGCGTGCTCCGGCACGATCCCGCGCTCGCGCTGTCGTGCGAACCGCTCCTCGCGCAGGATGTTCCAGCCGCGCTCGTACCGCCCGCGGTACTTGTCGATATCCGCTTCCTTCGCCTGGATCGGCCCGTGCACCGAGGTATGCGCGTAGTAGAGGAAGAACGGCTTGCGGGCATCGTTCACACGGAGTTCGTCGATCATCGCGATGGCACGGTCGGTGAGCTCGTCGGTGAGGAAGAACCCCTCCGGGAACTCCGGGACGTCGACCACCGAGTTGTCCTGCAGGAGCCGATGCGGATGGTGCAGCGAGGTGAACCCGTCCATCGATCCGAAGTAGCGGTCGAAGCCGCGCTGCAGCGGCCAGGAGGACCTGTCCGCCCCGTCGTGCAGCCGAGACTCCAGGGTGAGGTGCCATTTGCCGACCATGAAGGTCGCGTAGCCGCCCGCACGCAACGACTCGGCGAGCGTGGGCGCGGACGCGGGCAGCTCGCACGCGAAACCGGGGTATCCCGGGTCGATGTGCGCGACGAACCCGAACCCTGCCCGATGCGGGTTCAGCCCGGTGAGCAGGGCCGCCCTGGCCGGCGAGCACATCGGTGCGGTGCGGTAGTTCGTGAACACCCAGCCGTCCTGGGCGAGGGCGTCGATCACCGGGGTGTCGATCTCGCCCCCGAACGGCCCGAGGTCGCTGAAGCCGAGGTCGTCGATGAGCATGACGACGATGTTCGGCGCGCCTTCCCGCGCGGTCGGCCGTGCGGGCCAGGCCGGAACCGACTCGGAGGCGAACTCCCCGATCCGCCCTGGGAAGCCCTCGTAACCTCGTGCCGCGCGATCCATTCAGCCCGCCTTACGGATGAGCCCGAAGACCCGCGTGCGCAGTTCCGCGAACTCGGCGGTGGCGCGCGTCACGAGCTGATCGCGAGGTTCGGGGAAGTCGATCTCGATGATCTCGGTCACCCGCGCCGGCCGCTCGCCGAGCACGATCACCCGGTCGGAGAGGTAGACGGCCTCGTCGATGTCATGCGTGACGACGAGGATCGTCATACCGAACTGCTCCCGGATCCGCAGGCACAGGTCTTCGAGCTCGAAGCGGGTCTGCGCGTCCACGGAGGCGAACGGCTCGTCCATCACGAGCACTTCGGGGCGGTACGCGATCGCCCGGGCGATCGCGACGCGCTGCTGCATGCCGCCGGACAACTGCCACGGGTACTTCGCGCCGGACCCGGCGAGGCCGACAGCGGCGAGCGCCGAGGTGATGCGCTCTTCCCGCTCGACCGCACTCAGGTGCAGGTGGCGCAGCGGCAGGCGCACGTTCTTCTCGACGGTGAGCCACGGCATCAGCGATCGCGTGTACTCCTGGAAGACCAGCGCCATCTCCTCCGGCGGCCCGTCGATCTCCACGCCGTCGATCGCGGCCGTGCCGGCCGTGATCGGCTGCAGCCCGGTGAGGCACTTCAGCAGCGTCGTCTTGCCGATGCCGGAGGGTCCGACGATGCACGCGACCTCCCCGGCTGCCACATCGAAGGTGAGGTCGGCGATGACCGGCACATCCCCGCTCTTGGTGCGGTAGGTCTTGGCGAGGCCCTGGACGCTGAGGCGAGGGACGGAGGTGGTGCTCATTCGCTCTTCTCCAGTTGTTGTGAGGCGATGTACCACCGCAGGACGACGCGGCGGAACAGGACGAACAGGGCGGTGAACAGGTAGCCGAGCACGCCGAGGACGATGATGCCGGCCCACATGTCGGCGATAGCGAACGACTGCTGCGCGAGCAGTGTCGCCGCCCCCAACCCGGTGGAGGAGCCGAGCATCTCGCTCGCGATCATGACCACGAACGCGGTGATGAGGCTCACCTGCATGCCGGACAGGATCCGCGGGCTCGCGGCCGGCAGCGTCACCTGGAACAGACGCTCCGCTCGGCTGAGCCGGTACACCCGGCTCACCATCTGCAGGGTCGGATCCCCTGCGCGCACCCCGTCGATCGTCGAGATCAGGATCGGGAACAGCGCGGCCAGCGAGATCGACAGAATACGGGTGCCGTTGCCGAACCCGATCAGCGAGACGAAGATCGGCACGAGTGCGACAGGGGGGATCGCCCGGAAGAAGTGGATCGTGGGCTCGACGAACCAGCTGAGCGGCGCGATCAGCCCGAGCGCGCATCCCAACAGCACCCCGACGACCGTCGCGATGAGGAAGGACAGCACGAGGTTCAGGACCGAGATGCCGATGTCGCCGAGGAACGCGGGCGTGCCGAGGAGTTCGCCGAGGCGGCCGAGGATCGCGGAGAGCGGAGGGAAGAACGCGTTGGTCGAACCGGCAGACGCGATCCACCAGAACGCGACGAGCACGACCGGGACGGCGATCTCGGCGAGGATCAGCAGCCAGCGCGGGGCGGTGCTCGTGCGCCGTCCGCGCCGCAGCCGGGCGCTGGTCTGCACCGACGTCGTGAGGGTCATGCGTGATCCGCCTTCCGGTACTGCGGATGCCAGTGCAGCAGGCGCCGCTCGCCCCACTGGCTGAGACCCTGGATGAGCAGCCCGAGAACGCCGAGGATCAGCACGTAGCCGAACAGCTCGGGCTGATTCCCGGAGATCTGCGACATGAGCAGGCTCTGTCCGAGCCCCGGGCCTCCCCCGAGCAGGCCGGCGACGACGGCGATCACGAGGGACGTGGGCGCCGCGACGCGCAGAGCCGTGCCGATGTAGGGCAGGGCGCTCGGGATCACGATGCGCCCCAGGATCTCCGTGCGGCTCATGCCGTAGGAGGCTCCCGTCGCGCGCGCCACCGGGTCGGTGTCGAAGACGCCCGCGGAGGACTGCACCGCGATGGCGATGAACGAGCCGAAGAAGACCAGGAACGTGCCCATCCCCGCCGTTGGACCGAGGACCAGCACGACGATCGGGAGGATCACGATGGGCGGGATCGGCTTCAGGAACTCGAGCGGCACCCGCGTCGCGTGCATCGCGAGCGGGGAGGATCCGATCGCGATGCCCAGCAGCACGCCCACGATCGCGGCGGCGATGAGACCGGTGAGGGCCATGACCAGGGTGGCCGCCGTCGCCTGCCAGAGCTGGGGCGTGCCCAGCAGCGCCCCCGCCGCACCCAGCGCCTCCAGCGCGGAGGGCAGCGGGGCGTCCGCGAGCGGGCCGACGGTCGCAGCGAGCTGCCAGACCAGCAGCGCGACCGCGGCGCCAGCGGCGCCGAGCACCACGGGGAGGATCCGGGAACGAGTCATGGCGATCACTTCGTGACGATGACGCCCGAGATGTCGACCGGCTTCTTCAGGAACCCGAGATCCACCATCTTGTCGTCCGGACGCTGCAGGTCCTCTGCGGTGACCGCCGACGGCCACACCGGGACCTTCACCTGATCGACCGTCAGTGTCGACTTCGTGTACGCGAGCCCCGCCTTGATGGCCTCGTCGGGGTGCGCGGTGGCGTACTCGTTGGATTTCACGATCGCGCGCTGGAAGGCGCTGATGATGTCCTTCTTGGACTGCACGGTGGAGTCGCCAGCCGTCCACAGGCCCGTGGCGCCGGTCTCGAAGAAGCCGATCGACGGAGCCGCGAGCTGCGGGTTGCCGGCCGCGAGCGCCTGAGCGGTGAACGGGCTGACCAGGCCGGCCGCGTCGACGTTGCCGCTCTTGAGCGCGGCCACCGCCGAGGTGAAGTCGAGCACGACCCACTTCACGCCGGTGGTCGGATCGATTCCGTCCTTCTTCAGCAGGTCGGAGATCACAACCTCCAGCTGGGCCTTGCGTGCGGGGATCGCGATGGTCTTGCCCGCGAGCTTCCTTGACCGATGTGATTCCGCTCGACGCGCTGGCATAGAGGCCGGTGTCGTCGTACTTTGCGGGGTCGGAGGCGCTGGTCGCCTTGTCGGGGTAGCCGTCGGCGGCGCCGATGACCTTCATCTTCACGCCCTGGCTGAGGGCGTTCAGCAACGGGATGCTGGGCGCGTACGCGACGTCCACCTGCCCGCTCTGCGCGGCGGCCAGACCGGCCGGCGGGTTCGCGACGATGGACGTCTCGATCTTTAGCCCCTCGTCGGCGAAGAAGCCCTTCGCCATCCCGGTGAGCAGGCTTCCGTCGGAGGTGAGTCCGATGGTGGCGACCTTGACGGTCGTGAGCGAGCCGCTCTTGCCGGGCTCGGAACTGCTGGAAGAGGAGGAGCAGCCGGCGAGGGCGACGGCGGCGCCGAGGGCGACGACCGCGGCGACCGCACGAAGTGAGCGCGTGATTTCCATGTGTGCTTCCTGTCAGGGCTGGGACGGGGGGATCTCGGGCCGGACGCGCCGCTTCGGGTGCGACGACATCGTCTTTAATCACCACTTGGTCACTCAAATATCGAGGAACGGACTACTGTTGTCAAGAGTTTTCCGTATTTACGTATCCGGGTGGCCGCTGAAGATGAGATCGCTCGCCGTGCCTGCGCACCTAGGATCATCAGCATCGGAGGAGGACTGACGTGCCCAAGATCGTCGATCACAACGAACGCCGGGAACACATCGCGGACGCCGCCACCCAGGTGATCGCCCGAGAGGGCTTCGAGCGGCTCACGATGCGTCAGATCGCCGCCGAGGCCGGCTACAGCCACGGCGCGATCGCGCGCTATTTCCCCACCAAGGAGAGCCTGCTCACCGCGTCGTTCATCCGGCTCCACGTGCAGGCGAACGGGCGGATCCTCAGCGAGGTGGCCGGCAGGCGCGGTCTGGACGCGCTAGAGCAGATGTGCCGCGAGATCCTCCCGTTCGGGGATCTCGGCCCCAAGTACGCCCGTGTCGTCATCGCGTTCTGGGACCACGCGTCGCAGGACACCCGGGTCACGCAGATTCATCGCGAGAACAACCAGCGCTGGCGCGACCAGTTCCGTCGCTTCCTGATCGAGGCGAGGGAGGACGGCGAACTCGCCGAGCACATCGACATCGAGACGGCGGTCGGCGAGGTCGCCTCGCGCAACGCCGGCTGGCAGATGGTGTCTGTGCTCCTGCCGGAGTCCGCCGGCGACGACCGCATCGAGGCCGGCCTGCAGGCGCTGCTCGCGGAGCTGCGCGGCCGCTGAAAGGCCCGGACGCACTGCCCGCGGTTCCTATCAGGCGTCCTCGATCACGAACCGCGCGCCGAGCTCACCGATCACGGCGGCCGGCGCGTTCGTGTTGCCCGTCGTGATCGTCGGCATGACCGAGGCGTCGATCACGCGCAGGCCCGCGACTCCGTTCACTCGGAGGCGGGGATCCACGACCGCACCCTGATCGGACCCCATCCGGCAGGTGCCGACCTGGTGGTGGTACGTGATCGCGGTGCGGCGGACCCAGTCCTCGACATCGTCGTCCGCGACCTCCGGACCGGGATAGGCCTCGACCGCTCCCCACTCCTCGGCAAGCGCCGGGCGCGCCCCGATCCGTCGCGCCTGCCGCACGGAGGCCGCCAGGGCGGCGGCATCGCGTTCGTCCTCGAGGGCGGAGAGGTCGATGAGCAGCGGATCCTCGACGTCCGGACCCGAGATCCGCAGCGAACCACGGCTGTGCGGCGTGACGAGTCCGGCCATGAGCGAGAAGCCGTCACCCGGTCCGTTCGCACCGGGACGCGGCTCGAGCTCGCCCCACATCGGCACCGAGAAATGGATCGGCTGCGTGTCGGGCTCGGCGAGGTCGTCGCGGGAACGCCAGAACAGGTGCGTCTGGGTGACCGAGACGCCGGGCTCCGGCGGGCCGATCGGCTTCTCGGTCGTGAAGATCACCGGCGACAGCAGGTGGTCGTGCAGGTTCGCGCCGACCTCGGGCGCCTCCTGCACGACGTCGATCCCCAGCTCCTCCAGCTCGGCGCGCGGGCCGATCCCGCTGCGCAGCAGGATCGCGGGACTGCCCAGGGCGCCGGCGGCGAGGATCACCTCGTCCGCGCGGAGCTCGGGCCCTTCGACAGGCTCAGGGACCGGGTCGACAGGCTCAGGGACCGCTTCGAAGGCTCAGGGCCCGCTTCGACAGGCTCAGGGACCGATGCCAGTCGCCACCGACCGCGCGACCGTGTTCGACGATCACCGAGTGCACCTCTGCGCCGGTCACGATCCGCAGGTTCGGGGCGTCCTGAACAGGCCGGACGTACGCCATCCAGGTGTTCACCCGCTTGCCGCCCTGCATCGTGACCTGCTCCTGCGAGACCCCGTCGAGCGTGCCCCCGTTGTAGTCGGGGTTGTGCGCGAGCCCCTCCTCGACCGCGGCGGCGATGATCGACTGCTGGATCGGCACGAGCGGATAGTCGCCGGTCACGGGCAGCAGGTCGTTCTCGATCGACTCGTAGACGGGTTCGACCGCGGACCAGCCCCAGCCGGTGGCGCCCGCGCGCTCCCAGCCGTCGAAGTCGCTCGCCGCGCAGCGCACCCAGATCATCGCGTTCAGCGCGTGGGATCCGCCGGTCACCTTGCCGCGCGGCAGGTGCAGCCGGCGCCCGGCCGCGTGCTCCTGCGGCACGGTGAAGTAGTCCCAGTCCTCGGCGGCGTGCCACAGCTCGCCCGCGCGGGACGGCTCGTGGATCGCGGGATTCGTGTCGTAGCCGCCGGCCTCGACGAGCGTCACGTCCCACCCGGCGTCGACGAGACGCCGGGTGACGATGCTGCCCGCGGTGCCGGCGCCGACCACGATCGCGGAGCGGGACACGCCTCAGCCCTTCCGGCCCGGTCCCGACACCACCTGGGTGACGGAGACCGACTTGAGTCCCTCGACTCCGAACTCGAGGCCGTAGCCCGAGCCCTTCACCCCGCCGAACGGCACCATCGGGTGCAGTCCGCCGTGCGAGTTGATCCACACCGTGCCCGACTGCATCCGGGTCGCAGCCTCCCGGGCCGCCTCCGGATCGCTCGACCACACCGAGGCGCCGAGGCCCACATCGACCGCGTTGGCCTGCGCGAACGCCTCGTCGACGTCCGAGTAGCGGATGATCGGCAGCGCAGGGCCGAACTGCTCCTCCTGCACGAGGGCGGCGTCGTTGTCGATGTCGGCGACGATCGTCGGCCGGTAGAACAGCTCGCCGAGCTCGGGCGCGGGCTCACCACCGGTGACGATCCGGGCGCCGCGGGCCTTCGCGTCTTCGACGAGCCGCGAGACGATGTCGAACTGGGCCTTGTTCTGCAGCGGCCCGAGCACGTTGTTCTCGTCCAGGCCGTTGCCGATCGGCATGCTCGACGCGATCCCGGCGAGGGCGTCCACGACCTGGTCGTACACCGAGTCGTGCACGTACAGGCGCTTCATCGCCGCGCAGGTCTGCCCGGTGTTGATGAACGCGCCCCAGAACAGGTCCTCGGCGATCGCGGCGGGATCCGTGCCGGGGAGCACGATGCCGGCGTCGTTGCCGCCCATCTCGAGCGTGAGCCGGGCGAGGTTGCCGGCCGACGCCTCGACGATCTTCCGGCCGGTCGCGGTGGATCCGGTGAACATGATCTTGTCGATGTCGGGGTGCGAGCTCAGCCGCGCGCCCACCTCGCGGTCGCCGGAGATGCCGATCAGCACGTCCGGGGGGAGCACCTCGTTCATCACCGCCAGCATCGCCAGCACGCTCAGCGGCGTGTACTCGCTGGGCTTGACGACCGCCGTGTTGCCCATCCGCAGCGCGGGGCCGATCTGCCAGATCGTGATCATGAGCGGCCAGTTCCACGGGCCGATCGCGCCGACGACGCCGGCCGCCTTGTACACGAGTTCGGCGTGCATGTTCTCGTCGTCGATGAGCACCTGCGGCTCGAGCACCGTGGTCGCGTTCGTGCGCAGCCAGGCCGAGCAGGCGCCCAGCTCGAAACGGGCGTTCGGGCCGTTCAGGGGCTTGCCCTGCTCGCGGGACAGCAGCTGCGCGAGCGCCTCGGCGTTCGCGTCGATCGCGTCGGCGGCGGCCAGCAGCAGCTCGCTGCGCTTCGCGTGTCCGAGCGCCTCCCACGCGGGCTGCGCGGCCTTCGCGCGCGCGATCGCGTCATCCAGATCGGCGACCGTCTGCACGGGAGCGCGGCCGATGATCTCGCGGGTGGCGGCATCCGGGATGTCCCGCCCCGACCCCTCGGGCGCCTGGATGCGGTCGAGCAGCGCGGACACTGCGGACGAGTCGGTCATCGGTCTCTCCTTCGAGCATTCGGTCGACGATGCGTCTCCTCCATTGTCGGTCCGGCCGGCGCTCCTCGGCTTGTCGCCGAGCGCTCCGCCCATGTCCTGGCGCGAAAGGATCCCGCGTGCTCAGCTCCTCGTGGCGCCCGCCGCGACGGACGGGCGCGGGTCCGCACTCGCGGTGCGCAGGAACACGATGATCCAGCTGAAGATCAGCACGGCTGCGATGAGCTCGACCGCGGTGAGGTTGTAGTACCCGGTGGCGAAGAAGACCGCGAGCAGCGCGATCACCACCACGTAGGTCCAGCCGAGCCCGACGAACACGCGCGAGATGCGGCGCAGGAACCACGGGAGTCCCACGACGATCACCGCGAACGCCACGGCCATCCCGGTCGCCACCGTGTTGTGCACCAGGAAGAACCGGTCGACGGGGAAGATCCCCACGCACGCGAGGAACAGCCCGATCAGGATGAGTCCGGCGCGCACGACGTCGCGCCCGCGCCGGTCTCGCGGATCCTCGACCGGCAGTGCCGCCGTCGCGTAGCGGGCGATCGCGGTGACAATGATGCCCGCGACGATCAGCGTGCCGTTGAAGGCCGGCGCGGAGGCGTTGCCGGCCATGCCGAGCGCCGACAGGTTCTCCCGCCACCAGTGCGGATCCGTCGCGTCCAGCATCGCGGTGAGCGCCCCGTTCACGAGGAAGATCGCCAGGATCAGCGAGATCGACGCGGGGCTGAGCACGGCGGCGCTGAGGTAGCAGACGTAGGCGGTCAGGGCGAGCGTGACGCCGACGAGCACGGCGCCGGGGAAGGGGAACACCGTCGCGTCGCGGAAGCCCGCCTCGAGGAGAGCTGCGAGGCCCAGGATGCCGAGCAGGGCGACCGCGCCGTGGGCGAGGGCGATCGCGACGAGCTCGTACCAGCGCGGCCGCTGCCCGGCGAAGACGTCGGAGTCGTCCGGATCCGTCCCTGTCTGGCCCGGGTGCGCCTCGCGTTCCACGCGGTTGGAGACGCGCCCCGCCGCGAAACCCGCCGTGGCCACCACGGCGCCGCCGATCGCGGCGGCCAGGCCGAGCGATCCCGGACCGGAGATCGCGAGCGTGCGTCCCCAGAACAGTGCGAACGCGACGAGGAACCCGAGCACGAAGGCGACAATTCCCACCAGCAGCGCGTCGCTCTCCTGCACCTCACGCGGCGACGAGGCGGCGCGCGTCGCGCGCAGCCTCTGGATCAGACGGTCCCACTGAGCTCTCATGCCTGCCTCCCGGGTCCACCCTATGGCGGGAGCCGCGGCACGCAGGGCCGCGGCAGCCCGGTCGATGCCCGCCGCTACCCTGGAGGAGTGACCCAGACCTTCCGCGCCCGCGCCGCCCTGCTCGACATGGACGGCACTCTCGTCGACTCGACCGCCGTCGTGGAGCGTCTCTGGCTGGCGTGGGCCGCGCCGCACGGGCTCGATCCCGAATTCGTGCTGAGCGTCGTGCACGGCCGGCAGGGCCAGCAGAGCATGGCGATCATGCTCCCGGATCGCCCGCACGAGCAGAACATCGCCGAGAACAAGGACATGCTCGCCCGGGAGAGCGGCGACGTGACCGGCGTGGTCGAGGTGCCGGGGGCGGCGGAGTTCCTGGCCGCGCTGGCGCCCTTCCCGCACGCGATCGTCACCTCCGCGGACGACCGGCTGATGCGCACGCGCATGGGCGCCGCCGCCCTCGACGTCCCCGTGGATCCGGTCACGGCCGAGCACGTCGCCGCGTCCAAGCCCGCTCCGGACGGGTTCCTGCTCGGAGCGCAGCGCCTCGGCGTCGACCCCGCCGACTGCATCGTGTTCGAGGATTCGGAGGCGGGGATCCAGGCCGCGCGTGCGGCCGGCATGCGCGTGATCGGCGTGGGCGCCGGATCCGTCGCGCACTCCCCCGACGCGGTCGTCGCCGACCTCACGCACGTGACGGTCGCCGCCGACGGCGACGGCTTCGTGCTGACCGTCGCCTGAGCCGCGTTCGTCGCCGGCGCGCTGCCGGGACGCGCTGCGCCGCGGCGGCGCCCGTGCGCCCGCGCGTCTCGCGCGATCAGCGCAGCGCGTCGGCGACGGCCTCCCGCGCCTCGGCAGCGGTCGAGGATCCGAGTGCGGCGGCCGCCGCACGCCGGCAGTCCTCGGCGGTCACGGCGCGCAGCCGGGCCGCAACCGGGGCGAGGGACCGCGCGGTCATCGACAGGCTCGTGGCACCGAGCCCGGCGAGCACCGGTGCGAGAGCCGGATCCCCGCCGGCCTCGCCGCACACGCCGACGGGCTTCCCGGCCGCACGACCCGCCTCTCCCACCATCCCGATCAGGCGCAGCACCGCGGGCTGCCACGAGTCGTTGAGCGCGCCGAGCGGCGCCGACAGCCGATCCGCCGCCATCGTGTACTGGGCGAGGTCGTTCGTGCCGAGGCTGACGAAGTCGACCACGGCGAGCAGATCCGCCGCCATCAGAGCCGCCGCGGGGGTCTCGATCATGACGCCGGCCCGCGCGATCCCGGCGGCCCGGCACGCGCCCGCGAAGTCGCGGGCCTCGTCGATCGTGGCGACCATCGGCGCCATCACCTCGACCAGCGCGCTCTCGGCCGCCGCAGCCGCGGCGATCGCCGCGAGCTGATGCGCGAGCAGCCGCGGGGTGCGCCCGGGCGACGCGCAGCCCGCGCACGCCCAGCGCCGGGTTCTCCTCGCTCGACCGCGGTCGCGAACGGGAGCGGCTTGTCGGATCCGGCGTCGAGCGTGCGCACGACGACCCTTCGCCCGGGAAACGGCGCGAAGACGCCCCGGTAGGCGGCGACCTGCTCGGCGACCGTCGGCTCCTCCGCGCGGTCCAGGAAGCAGAACTCGGTGCGGAACAGGCCGATCCCCTGCGCGCCCGCCTCCGCCGCCGCGACCGCGTCGGCCGCGCCGCCGACGTTGGCGAGCAGGGCGATCCCGGTGCCGTCCGCGAGCACGCCGGCCCCGTCGAACGCCGGCACGGCCTCGATCACGACGGCGCGTTCCTCGGCGGTCGGGTCGAGCCGCACCGTCCCCGTCGCGCCGTCGACGAGCACGACCGTGCCCGCCGGGATGCCGGTCGCGCCGGCGACCCCGACCACGGCGGGGATCCCGAGCGCGCGCGCCAGGATCGCCGTGTGCGAGGTGGGTCCGCCTTCTTCGGTCACGAGCGCGACGCAGGCGCTGCGCCCCAGGGTCGCCGTCTCGGCGGGCGCGAGATCCGCGGCGACCAGCACGAAGGGATCCGCCCGGTCCGGGATCCCGGGAACCTCGTGCCCGGTGAGTCCTGCGACCATGCGGTCGCGCACGCTCCGCACGTCGGCGGCGCGCTCGGCCATCCGTCCGCCCAGCCCGCGCAGGATCTCCTCCTGCGCGACGGCCTGCTCCCAGATCGCGCGGGCCGCGGTCAGCCCGGACGTGCGCACGCGGGCGGCGGCCCCGGCGGCGAGGTCGGGATCGGCGGCGAGCTGCGCGGTCGCCTCGAGGATCTGGGCCGCATCACCCGTCTCCTGGGCGGCGCGGGCCCGCAGCGCCGTCACGACCTCCGCGGCGGCGGCCGGGATCCGCGCAGCCTCGGCCTCCCGGCGCTCCTCCGCGACTCGCACCGCGGGGTCCGGTTCGCCGACCGCGGCTCCCATGTGCGCGACGGGCGCGACCGCCCGGCCGGGGCTCACGCCCAGGCCGAGCAGGGTCGCGTCCGCGGGGGGCGTCGAGCGAGCACCGGCGGAGTCGGAGCGGGAAGAGACGTCCGACTCCCCCGGCGGGGGTCCGTCCAGCTCGCCGAATCCGTCGTCGAACAGCGCGGCGACCCGCTCCATCGCTCCGGGGTCCCCCTGCAGCTCGATCTCGTCGCCCTGGCGCGCCCCGAATGCCAGCAGCCGCATCATGCTCGATGCCGGCACGGGTTCGCCGTCCGGCCGGCGACGCAGCGTGAGACCCGCATCCTGCGCCGCCTGCGCGATCAGCGCCGCGGGCCGCGCGTGCATCCCGGCCGGGTTGCGCACCGTCACGACACGCACCGTGTCCGGTCGCTCCGGCGGCGGAGGCGCTCCGTTCTCCGCCGGCTCGGCCGCGTCTCCGAGCAGGGTGGATTTCGCGACGAGCGCGCCCTCCGCCTCGGCCGCGACCTGCGCCAGCGGCGCGCCCTGGGCGGCAGTGACGGAGGCCGCGAGCAGACCCTCCACGAACGGCGCCGAAGACAGCCGCACCGGGACATCGCTCATCCGCAGCTCCAGTGCGAACTCCGCACTCATGACCGCGGATCCGAGGTCCATCAGCACGAGCACGCCGTCGCAGGATCCGGCCAGATCGTCGATCGCCTCGGCCACCTGCGTCGCGTCGGTGCCGAGGATCGCCGCGCCGTCCGGATCCGTCCCCGCGCCCGCCGCGAGCCGGATCGGCACGGTTCCGCCCGGCACCATCTGCCCGGCGAGCTCGAGCGCGGCCTCCGCCAGCCGCGTGCTGTGCGAGACGACGACGATTCCGGTCGCGCTCATCGGATCCTGTCCGTCCTCCGTGCCGGTCAGCCGGCGACGGCCGCGGCCAGCGTCTCGATGAGCAGTGTCGCGGAGGCGGATCCGGGATCCATGTGCCCGGCGCTGCGCTCCCCGAGGTAGCTCGCCCGCCCCTTGCGCGCCACCAGCGGGATCGTGGCGTCACGGCCCTGCGCCGCGGCAGCGGCGGCCCGTGCCGTGGCGGACGCCGGATCCGCCCCCTCCGCGAGCGCGGTATCGAGGGCGGCGAGCGCGGGGTCGATCGCGTCGTACAGCGTCTTGTCCCCTGCCTCGGCCTTGCCGCGCGCGACGATGCCGTCGAGTCCCGCGCGCAATCCGGCGGCGAGCGCCGTCGGCTCGACCTCGGTCACCGGCCCGAGCGCCGCGCCGAGCCGCAGGAAGAACGTGCCGTAGAGCGGGCCGCTCGCGCCGCCCACGGTCGAGACCAGCGTCATGCCCGTGGTCTTGAACAGTTCTCCGGCCGTCGCAGGGTCGGTCTGGTCGATCTTCTCGACGACCGCGGTCATGCCGCGCGCCATGTTCGCGCCGTGGTCGGCGTCGCCGATCGCCGAGTCGAGCTCGGTGAGCCAGTCGCGCTTCTCGATCACCGCGTCGCGGAACCGGTGCAGCCAGTCGACGAGGACGGCGATCCCGATCGTGTTCGACATCCGTGCGTTCTCCTTCAGGTCGTGGTGTTGATGCTCCCGTCGCGAAAAGTGTCGCTATCCGACCCGCTTGCCGACAGTTTTCGCGACGGGAGCAGTGCTGGTGGGCCGGCAGGGCGCGAGGCTATGCGGACCGGGACGACGGATCAGGCGCCCCAGCGCAGACCCGGCGTCACCACGGGGGCATCCCACAGCCGGAGCAGCTCGTCGTCGGCCTTCAGCACGGTGACCGAGCAGCCCGCCATGTCGAGCGACGTGATGTAGTTCCCGACCAGGTTGCGCGCGACCGTGACACCGGCCCGCTCCAGAAGCGCCACGACCTCGCCGTACATCAGGTACAGCTCGATGAGCGGGGAGGCGCCCATGCCGTTCAGCATCACGATCGTCGGGGATCCGGTGAAGTCCAGGTCGGCCAGGATGGGCTCGAGCAGCTGCGCGGCGATGTCCTTCGCGGGTGCGAGGTGCTCGCGGTGCCGGCCCGGCTCGCCGTGGATCCCGATCCCGATCTCCATCTGATCCTCCGGCAGGTCGAACGTGGGTCGGCCGGCCGCCGGCACGGTGCAGCTCGTCAACGCCATGCCCATCGAGCGGCCCTGTCCGTTCACCCGCGCGGCGAGGTCGGCGACCGCGGCGAGGTCCTGCCCCTCTTCGGCGGCGGCACCCACGATCTTCTCGAGCAGCACGGTGAGTCCCACCCCGCGACGCCCGGCGGTGTACAGCGAGTCCTGCACGGCGACGTCGTCGTCGACCACCACCGCGCGCACCTCGATGCCGTCGGCCGCGGCGAGCTCTGCGCCCATCTCGAAGTTCATGACGTCGCCGGTGTAGTTCTTCACGATGTGCAGCACGCCGGCACCGCGATCGATCGCCTGGGTGGCCACCTGCATCTGGTCGGGCGTGGGCGAGGTGAAGATCTCGCCCGCGCAGGCCGCGTCGAGCATGCCGGTGCCGACGAACCCGCCGTGCAGCGGCTCGTGCCCCGATCCGCCCCCGCTCAGCAGCGCGACCCGGCCCTGCGGCTTGGGCGTCCCGCGCAGGATCACCCGGTTCGCGAAGTCGACGGACAGCTCCGGATGCGCAAGAGCCAGCCCCCGCAGCGACTCGGCGAGAACGTCCTCCGGGGCGTTGATGAGCTTCTTCATCCTGCGACCTCCTTGTGGCAGTGGTGATTCACGAAGAGGTGCGACATCGGAACACGCCTCGTAGTGTCGAATATGCGTGGATCATGTCGGAATGTCAACGAGGGACCCGCCGGTCGCGGTGCCGATGACAAGCGAGTCGTCGATCGTCTGGAGGGGTCAGGCGGTCGGCGGCAGCCCCAGGTCCTCCTCGCGCACGGTGCCCTTGGCCGACCACGGGAAGTCGATCCAGCGATCGGTGTCCTTCCAGGCGTAGTCGGGCTGGATGATCGTCGTCGGCTTCGTGTAGATCGTCACCGAACGGACGTCGGCGCCCTTGTCGCGCAGCAGCTCGACGGCGAGCGCGAGCGTACGCCCGGAGTCGGCGACGTCATCGACGAGCAGCACGCGGCGGCCGTCGAGGTACTCCATGTCGAGCACCGGGGGCAGCACCTCGGGGGCGTCCAGCACCGTGCCGATGCCGGTGTAGAACTCGACGTTGATCGCGCCGCAGTTCTTCGCACCGAGCCCGTAGGCGATCGCCCCCGCCGGCAGCAGCCCGCCGCGGGCGATCGCGACGACCACCTCGGTCTCGAAACCGGACTCGAGGATCCTGCGGGCCAGATCCCGTGTCGCCTCGCCGAAACCGTCCCAGGTGAGCACTTCGCGCTCGATCGCCGTATCCGTCATGGACACATTCTCCTCCCGCCGGGACCTCCGTCCCGACACGGGACGGCGGATCCCGCGGACGCTCTGCGGATCCGCGGGTCAGGACAGCCGGGTGAGTTCGACCGAGACGAACAGCTCGGAGCTGCCGCTGCCCGCGTACACGCCCCGCAGCGGCGCGACATCCGCGTACTCCCTGCCGTGGCCGACGTAGACGTGGGACTCGCCGATGCCGACCAGGTTGGTGGGGTCGTAGCCGTGCCACTGCCCGGAGTACCACTCCACCCACGCATGCGATTCGCCGTCGACGGACTCGCCGACCGCCGCTTCGGGATTCGGGTGCAGATACCCCGACACGTAGCGTGCGGGGATCCCGGCGGCGCGCAGCACGCCGAGCGCGACATGCGCGATGTCCTGGCACACACCCGATCGGGTCGGCCACGCATCGCGCGCCGTCGAGTTCACCCCCGTGACGCCTTTGCGGTACTCCATGGCGCCGCCGACCTCGGTGCAGATGGCGAGGGCCGTCTCGTCGATGCCGCCGCCCTCGGTCCTGATCCGGGCCGCCAGCTGAACCATCTCCTCATCCGGTTCGGTGGCCGGCGACTGCGCCGCGCACTCCGCGAGCGAGATGGAGCGCAGGATCCGCCGCGCCAGCTCGTCCCAGCCGATGCCCTGGCCGGTGGCGGAGGGCAGCGGACGCACATCGACGACGCTCGTGGCCGTGACGGCGAGCTCGCGGTGCGGGGTGAGCACCTCGAACGTCGTCACCCGCGTGTCCCAGTAATCCGCGTACGAGTGCTGGGTCGCTGGCGGGCTGGATCTCGAGCGAGGCCTGCAGCACGAACTGCCCGTCCCGCGGCTGCGGCAGCATCCGCGCCTCGTTGTACGACGCGGTCGCCGGCTCGGCGTACCGGAAGCCGGTGCGGTGCACCACCCGCAGCCGGCTCACAGCGCTTCTCCGATCCATACCGGCATCGCGATCGAGGGGAAGTAGCGCTCCCGGATCGCGTCGCTCGCCAGCGATATCCCCACCTGGACCTCCTCCATGCTCTCGGAGAGGCGATGCACGATGTCTCCGATCGGCCGGTATTCCAGCTCCGAGCGCATCCGGCCGAGCACGCGACTGGACCGATCGGGCGCGCCGAACGCACCCGCCGGATCGATGCCGCGCAGGCACTCCTCCGCCTGCAGCACGCTCGCCAGCACGGAGCGCGGGAACAGCCGGTCCACCAGCAGGAACTCCACCGCCGAGGTCGCCGTGGGCATCGAGCGATGGCCGCGCAGATGCGCCTCGTACGCGCCGCAGCTGCGCAGCAGCGTCGTCCAGCTGGGGCCGGCGGCGTCCGTGAGCGAGCGGGTGGCGAGCAGCCGCGCCGTCATGTCCGCGCGTTCGATGGAACGCCCCAGCACGAAGAACTGCCAGGCCTCGTCCCGGCTGGTCGAGGAGTCCACGACCCCGAACGCGAGGGCGGCACGGTCGCGCACCCAGCGGAAGAACGTGTGCGTGCGGTCCAGGGGGATCCGCCGCGGCATCCGCGCATTCGACTCGTTCAGCGTCTCCCAGAGGTCCGTGGAGATGATCTCCCTGGCGCGGCGGGCGTTCTCCCGCGCGGCGGCGATGGAGTGCGCGATCGAGGCCGAGTTGTCCTTGTCGAGCGCGAGCAGGCGCACCACGTCGGCCCGGCCGAGCTCGGTGTCGTCCTCGGCAGCCGTGCCCATCACCGACAGCAGCGCACGGCACGCCGTGTCCTCGTCGACCCAGGGATCCTCGAGCAGCAGCTGCAGGTGCACGTCCAGGATGCGGGCGGTGCCGTCCGCGCGCTCGACGTAGCGACCGATCCAGAACAGCGCCTCGGCGATGCGGCTCAGCATGTCGGCTCACCCGCCCGCTGCTGCTGCTGTTGCTGCTGCTGTTGCTGCTGCTGGTGATGTCGCACCTCGACGTCCTCGTCCTGCGGCGAGGACAGGAACGGGGAGTGCGGCTCCGGACGCGACGAACCGACCACGGCGATCGCGCCGGTGGCGAGCGACACCTCGTCCGACACCGCGTCCGCTCCGTCGCCGATCGTCACGGTCGGGCCGGTCAGCAGCGAGGGATCCAGGACCCAGGTGTCCTTCGACCCGCCGCCCTGGCTGGAGTTCACCACGAGCTGACCCTCCGGCAGCGCCACCCGGGTCAGGCCGCCGGGCAGCACCCAGACGTCCGTGCCGTCGTTGACGGCGAACGGACGCAGATCCGCGTGCCGGGGACGGAAGCCGTCGTCGACGAGCGTGGGGATCGTGGACAGCTGCACGACCGGCTGCGCGATCCAGCCGCGCGGATCCGCGATCAGCGTCCGGCGCAGCTCCGCCAGGGTCTCCTTCGAGGCATCCGGCCCGACGACCAGTCCCTTGCCGCCGGAGCCGTCGACGGGCTTCACCACGAGCTCGTCGAGACGGTCCAGCACCTCCGCGAGGGCGTCCGGCTCCTCCAGCCGCCAGGTGTCGACGTTCGGCAGGATCGGCTCCTCGCCGAGGTAGTAGCGGATGAGGTCGGGCACGTACGTGTAGACGAGCTTGTCGTCGGCAACGCCGTTGCCGACCGCGTTCGCGATCGTCACGGTGCCGAGGCGGGCGGCGAGCATGAGGCCGGGGGCGCCGAGCACCGAGTCGGGGCGGAAGTGCTGCGGATCCAGGAACTCGTCGTCGACACGGCGGTAGATCACGTCGACCCTGGTCGGGCCCGCGGTCGTGTGCATCCACACCCGCCCGCCGGAGCAGAACAGGTCGCGGCCCTCGACCAGCTCGACGCCCATCAGCCGGGCGAGCAGGGTGTGCTCGTAGTAGGCGGAGTTGTACACGCCGGGCGTCAGCACGACGACGGTCGGATCCTCGCACGCCCCGCGGCGCCGATGCCCGCAGCGCGTGCAGCAGCCGGCTCGGGTAGTCGACCACCGGACGCACGCGCAGGCTGGTGAACAGCTCGGGCAGCGTCTGCGCCATCACGCGGCGGTTGGCGAGCACATAGCTGACCCCGCTCGGCACCCGCACGTTGTCCTCGAGCACCCGCCAGGCCCCGCGCTCGTCGCGGATGACGTCGATGCCGGCGACGTGGATCCGCACGCCGTTCGCACCGGCGATCCCGGCCGCCTGCCGGTGGAAGTGCGAGGACGAGCTGATCAGCGTCGCCGGGATCACGCCGTCCCGCACCGCGAGGCGCGGACCGTAGACGTCGGCGAGGAAGGCCTCGAGCGCGCGCACCCGCTGCCGGACGCCGGACTCGACGTACGACCAGTCGTCCGCCGAGATCACGCGCGGCACGACGTCGAGCGGGAACGGCCGCTCCTCTCCCGCGAAGTCGAACGTGACGCCCTGCGCGAGGTACGAACTGGCGAGCGCGTCCGTGCGCGTCCGCAGCTCGGCGTCGTCCATCCGGGCCAGTGCGGGGTACATGTCGCGGTACGGATCTCGGACCTCCGCACCTCCGGGCACGGCGTCCGCGGGGAACATCTCATCCCACGCCGCCGGCCCCGAGCGCACGGCCGAGCGGCGGGACATGTATCCGTTGAAGAGCGACTCCATGGCCGCATCCTTCCGTCAGCTGGTTTCGGACACATTACGGGTTCGAGTCGGTGCGGCGACAGTCGGTTTCGGGATTTCGATCGGAAGGGCCCGCGGTCGGCAGCGGGAGCCGACGTCGGTCGGCGGCGGGAGCCGGAGCCGGGCGGTGCGCCGACCTCGCCTCAGCCGCGCAGCGCGAGCACGAACGGGAGGACCTCGGTCGATCCGGCCCGGCGGAGCGCACGTGCGGCGACGGTGAGCGTCCACCGGCTGTCGGCCTGATCGTCCACGAGCAGCACCGGCCCCGGGGGCACCACCAGGGGTTCCGCACTGAACCGGTCCCAGACGCCCGCGAGGCGGAACGCGCTGTTGCCGCCCGGTCCGCCTGCGGGGCCGTCTCCGATCAGGCCGAGCTCGCCGAGGTACGGCAGCCGGCCGATATCGGCGAGGCCCCGTGCGAGCGATCCGACGAGCTGCGGCCTCGAGCGCGACGGCATCGAGACGACCGCGACGGGGCGCTCGGCCCACCTCCATCCCGCGAGCACCCGCACGCAGGCGTCGCGCACGCGCTCCGGAATCGGGGAGTCGACGGCCCCCGCGGCGAACAGCTCGCGCAGCGTTCCGCCCCAGCCGAGGTCGGTGAGGCGTGCGAGCGCCCGTCCCTCCCCCGCCTGCTCGTCGGCGGCGATGCGCCCCTTCACCGGCACTCCGAGCCGGTCCGCGCCGGTCGGCCAGGCCCGTCGCGCCTCGATCGGGACCCCCACGCGGTCGAGCGACGCCGTGGCGGCCGCGCTCGCGTCGGAGCCGACCGCGGTCGGGAACCAGACGCCGGCGCAGTTGTCGCACCGTCCGCACGGCACAGCCGTGTCGTCGTCGAGGGTGCGCTGCAGGAACTCCATGCGGCAGCCGTCGCCCTGCTCGTACTCGATCATGTGCTGCTGCTCGGCCCTGCGCTCCGCGGCGATCCGGTCGTAGCGCTCGGCGTCGTAGACCCACGGCTCGCCGGTGGCGATCCACCCGCCCTGCACCCGGCGCACCGCGCCATCGACGTCGAGCACCTTGAGCAGGAGCTCGAGCGGCGTGCGGCGGATGTCGACCATCGCCTCGAGCGCAGGCGTCGACACCGGGGCGTCGCCGAGCGCCGCGATCACCCGCTCCGCGCGCTCCCGGTCCGGCATCGACGCGGTCGCGAAGTAGTGCCAGATGTCGCGGTCCTCAGCACCGGGCAGCAGCAGCACGTCGGCGCTCTCGCTCGCACGCCCCGCGCGGCCGACCTGCTGGTAGTACGCGACCGGCGAGGACGGCGCGCCCAGATGCAGCACGAACCCGAGGTCTGGTTTGTCGAACCCCATGCCGAGCGCGCTCGTCGCGACCAGGGCCTTGACCTCGTTGCGCTTCAGCATCCCCTCGGACTCCGCACGCTCGTCGGGGTCGGTCTGGCCGGTGTAGGCGCGCACCTCGTGCCCGTGCTCGCGCAGCAGGCGTGCGGTGTCGACCGCCGCCGCGACGGTCAGCGTGTAGATGATGCCGGATCCGGGCAGGTCGTCGAGGTGGCTGAGCAGCCACGCCAGCCGGCTCGGCGCGTCCGGCAGGCGCAGCACCCCGAGCCGCAGCGATGCACGGGCGAGCGGGCCCCGGATCGTGAGCACCTCGGATCCGCCGGACGCCGACCCGTCGGTTCCGAGCTGTTCGGCGACGTCCGCGACGACCCGGCTGTTCGCGGTCGCGGTGGTGGCGAGCACGGGGACGTCGGCGGGCATCTGCGCGATGAGGTCGCGCAGCCGCCGATAATCGGGGCGGAAGTCGTGGCCCCAGTCGCTGATGCAGTGCGCCTCGTCGACGACGAGCATGCCGATCCGCCGCACGAGGGCCGGCAGCTGCTGCTCGCGGAACGCGGGGTTGTTGAGCCGCTCGGGTGAGACCAGCAGCACGTCGACCTCGTCACGGTCCAGCTGCGCGAGCACGTCCGCCCATTCGTGCGCGTTCGTCGAGTTGATCGCGACCGCCCGCACCCCCGCCCGCTCCGCGGCGGCGATCTGGTCGCGCATGAGCGCGAGCAGCGGCGAGACCAGCACGGTGGGCCCCGCCCCCGCCCGGCGCAGCAGCAGAGTCGCGACGAAGTACACGGCCGACTTGCCCCAGCCGGTCCGCTGCACGACGAGCGCGCGGCGCCGCTCGGCGACCAGCGCCTCGATCGCCTCGTACTGCCCGTCGTGGAAGTCGGCGTCGGGGCGCCCGACGAGGTCGCGCAGCGCGCCGAGGGCGGCGGCGCGCGTCGCGGCGGAACCGGTCGGGTCGGGTGACGTCATGCCTCCACCTTGCCGCACCCTTCCGACAGCGGATCCGCCGCGGCCCGACCGGGGCACCGGTACGCTCGGTCGATGAGCAGATCGGCGCCGCGGTGATCACGCGTGAGCTCGCGCTCGCCCTGCGCGACGCCGGTCTCGTCTGGCGTCCGGCCGAGGGCGACCGGTTCCAGCTCGACCTCCCCGACGAGGTGGAGCTGGAGGCCGAGGCCGACGTCTTCACCGTCAGCGACATGACGATCGAGGCGCGGCGGACGCCGAGCGGCACCGATCTCGCGTTCAACGGCACCACGGAATGGGCGCTCGATGCGGTGACCCTTGCGGATGCTGTGTGGCTGCCGCGCGAGGATCAGCTGCGCGACCTGCTGCGCGGGACCTTCCGCAGCCTCGTCCGGCTGGACGACGCGTTCCGGGTCGAGATCGAGATCGCGGGCGAGCGGCTGACGTTCGAGCATCCGGATCCGTCCGAGGCGTACGGACGCGCGCTGCTGGCGCTCATCTCGCGATCGCGCTGAGGCTCGTTCCCGCTGGGCAGGGCACGGCCCGGGACGGCGCGATCCTGCGCACACGATGGCGTCTCTGGCGCGCCTCGGGCGACGCCTCGCCCCCCTCCGATCTTCGCATCCATGCCATATTTACGAATTTTCTTGCCATCTTCGATATTTTGTGAGAATCTCGCATCTGTCGGCATGATGGGCCGGCAGACGCAACGGGGCGGGTCGAGCGGACGCGCCTCCCGCTTCTGGAGGAACCGAATGAGGATCGCGAACCACGACGGCCGGAGTGTCCTGGTCGTCGACGAGCAGCACGGGATCGACATCGCCGAGATGAGCAACGGTCGATTCGGGCCCGCCCCCGAAGCCGTACTGCAGAATTGGGACGAGTTCGCGATCTGGGCGAAGACACTCGACACTGTCGCGCTTTCGGCGTTTCCGATCGATCGTTCGCGCCTCCGCAGCCCCTCTCCCGCACCTCGGCAGGTCATCGCGGTCGGCCTGAACTACAGCGCCCACGCCGCGGAGTCGGGGTTCGACGCGCCGGATCAGCTCCCGCCGACATTCACGAAGTTCGTGTCGTCGATCACCGGGCCGGACACGAAGGTGCAGCTTCCGCCCGGCGGCCACACCGATTGGGAGGTCGAGCTCGTGGTGATCATCGGCCGGGCGGGGCACCACATCGCGGAGGCGGACGCGTGGGATCACATCGCCGGGCTCTCGGTCGGCCAGGACCTCTCCGAGCGGATCTCACAGCTGCAGGGGCCGGCACCGCAGTTCTCCCTCGGCAAGTCGTTCCCCGGGTTCGCCCCGATCGGTCCCTGGCTGGTCACACCGGACGACCTCGAGAACCGTGACGATCTGGCGCTGGGATGCGCCATCGACGGCGAGATCGTGCAGGAGGGCCGGACCCGGGATCTCCTCTTCCCCGTCGCTGCGCTCATCGCGCGCCTGTCGGCGACCATCACGCTCCTGCCCGGAGACGTCATCTTCACCGGCACCCCGGCCGGGGTCGGCGTCGGACGCACGCCCGCCCGGTTCCTGCAGCCCGGGGAGACCCTGCACAGCTGGATCGAGGGGATCGGCGAACTGAACCAGCGATTCCTCGCCCCGCCGACCCCACCGCAACCGGCCCGAACCTCTCCTGAAAGGCAGCACTCATGACCGGAACCGGGCTCATCTCCTCCCTGGGCTACGTGTCGCTGCGGACGACCGACCTCGACGCGGTGATCCGCAACGCCACCGAGATCCTCGGACTCCACGAGGTCGAGTCGACGCGGCAGAAGACATTCCTCACCGCGCAGGCGAACCATCACGAGATCGTCTACACCCGCAGTGACGAGAACTCGGTCGACCACATCGGCCTCGTCGCGCAGAACCGGCAATCTCTGGCGCAGATCCGCGAGAACGTCGCCCGCGCCGGATACCGCGTCGTCTCGGAGCAGCCGATCGAGGACCAGATCGACGAGGGCTTCGCCGTCGTCGGACCCGAGGGGTTCACGTGGCAGGTCTACCTCGAGCGCTCCGCTTACAGCATGGTCAAGTACGGCGGATTCGGACCCGATCGCTTCGGGCACGTGAACGTCCAGGTCGTCGACACCCTGGCCATGCGCGACTTCCTCGTCGACGTGTTCGGCTTCCGCGTCTCCGATCAGATCGGCGCCGACGCCGCGTTCTTCCTTCGCTGCAACAACGACCATCACGGTGTCGCGGTCTTCAAGAGCACCCGCGCGGCGATGCATCACCACGCCTGGCAGACCCAGAGCATCGTCGATCTCGGCCGGCTCGGCGACCGGCTCGCGCGCACCGGCTCCCGCCTGGCCTGGGGCCCGGTCCGCCATGGTGCGGGCGACAACATCGCCGTCTACTACGTCGAGCCGACCGGGGCCGTCATCGAGCTCTACACCGATCTGGAGCGCATCTTCGATCCGGAACGCGAGGTCCGGCGGTGGCACGAGGACGACCTGTACTGGATCAACCAGTGGGACGGACAGGTGCCCGACGGCATTCTCGACCACGGCGTTCCCCCGACCGCACGATGACCCGCACGGCACACCGCATCAGCGAAGGGAGATCCTCATGAGCGACACGCCTGAGACCACACGGGCTGTGCCCCCGAGAACGGGGGCCGGCGCGGACACCGTGATCAGCGTGAAGAACCTGACGCACTGGTTCCCCTCCGTGCGTTCGACCCATGTCGCCCTCGACGCGATCTCGCTCGACGTCCGGCGCGGCGAGTTCGTCTGCCTCGTGGGCCCCAGCGGATGCGGCAAGACGACGCTCCTGAACATGATCTCCGGCCAGCTGACGCCGCGTCGGGGGTCGGTCGAGGTCACCACCGCGCAGCCGGCCTCCTCGGCCGTCGGGTACATGTTCGCGCGCGACTCGCTGATGCCGTGGCGCACGATCAGCAGCAACATCGCCTACGGCCTGGAACTGCGACACGTGCCCAGGGCCCGGCGCGCGGCGCGCATCGCCGAGATGCTCCACCTGGTCGGGCTCGACGGCAAGGGCGACATGCATCCCTCCCAGCTCTCGCACGGCATGCGCCAGCGGGCGAACCTCGCGCGCACACTCGCGATGGATCCGGAGCTGCTGCTCGTCGACGAGCCGTTCGGCGCCCTCGACGCGCAGACGAAGGCCCGCCTGCAGGGCGAGTTCCTGCGCATCTGGGAGGGGACGGGCAAGACGGTGGTGTTCGTCACCCACGACCTCGGTGAGGCCGCGCTCCTCGCGGATCGCATCGTGATGATGCGCGAAGGCACGATCCGCACGGACATCGCCGTGGAGTTCCCCCGTCCCCGGAACCTGGACGCGCTCCGGTTCGAGCCCGGGTATCAGGATCTCGTCCGCTCACTGTGGGACCTGTTCGCCGAAGGAGCAGAATGATGTCGCCGACCAGCATCACCGGCAGCCATACGGCTCGCGTCGATACCGAACTGAACCACGCGATCGCCACGTCCGCGATCGTGACGGTGCGGAACAGGCGCGGAATGAGCGTTCTGATCCGCGTGCTGCAGGTGCTCAGCCTGGTCGCGGTCCTGGCGATCTGGGAGTGGTTCGCCGCCGTCGGAATCCTCAATCCGCTCTTCTTCTCGCGCCCGAGCGCGATTGGCGGATTCTTCGTCGCCAACTTCGGCGCGCTGATGACAGATGCCGGAGTCACGTTGCGCGCGACCCTGCTCGGCTTCGCCATCGGCAGTGCGGCCGGCGTGGCCGCGGCCTTCGCGATCACCGCCGTCCCCCTGCTCGACCGCGTGCTGCAGCCGTGGATCTCGGTGCTGATGAGCATCCCCCGCGTCGCCCTGGCGCCCCTGTTCCTGCTCTGGTTCGGCATCACCGAGATGTCGAAGATCGCGCTCGCCGTGTCCATCGTGTTCTTCATGGTGCTGGTGTCAACCGCGGCGGGCACCAAAACGGTTCCGCCCGACCTCGTCGCGCTGGGGAGGGCCTTCCACGCGTCGCCGTGGCAGCGCTTTCGCACCATCATGCTTCCCGCCTGCGTCCCGGCGATCTTCGCCGGCCTCCGCCTCGGCGTCGTCACCTCGATCCTCGGGGTCGTGTCCTCGGAGATGGTCGCCTCCAGCAGCGGCCTCGGGCAGAAGGTCGTGCTCTACGGTCAGAACTTCAACTCCGCCGGCGTCTTCGCCGTGCTCGCACTGCTCGCGGTGATCACGACGGCCATGAACGGCGTCGTGGCATGGACCGAGCACGCGCTGCTGCGCTGGCAGCGCCTCTGATCCAAACCGAATTCCGCTCCCTACCCGACACAGACCGGGCCGTCGATGTCGACGGCCCTCAGATCCCTGGAAGGATCCGCAATGAAGAGGTACATCCGCGCAAGCCTGGCAGCACTCGGCGCGCTCGCAATGATCGGCGGCCTCGCCGCGTGCAATCCCGCCGTCACCGGCACGACGCCGTCGTCCGCCTCGGCGTCCGGCGACACGTCGAAGAGCATCACGATCAACTACAGCGCTCCGGTCGCGGGCGCCTTGCCGTTCCTCCCCGTCGACGTGGCCCTCGCCAAGGGCTACTTCAGCGAGGAGGGAATCGACCTCAAGGTCGTGCAGACCTCCGCGCAGGCCCTGCCCGCCGCGCTCGCGGGCAACCAGCTCGACATGTCGGCCGACGTCGTCTACAACGTCGGCCGTTACCTGCAGAACGGCGTCAAGGTGCAGTTCGTGTCCGGGCTGAACCAGAACGTCGACTTCACACTCCTCGCGGCGAAGAACGTCGACATCCCCAAGCCCCAGGGCGCGGACGGATGGAAGGCGTCGTTCGAAGCCCTCCGCGGGAAGTCGATCGGGGTCGCCGCGAAGGCGGGGCCCATCGGCCTCACGGTGACGAAGCTCATGAGCGAGGCCGGCGTGCAGCCCGGCGAATACACGCTCATCGACACCCCAGGACCCGCCGCCGGCAACGCGCTGTCCGCAGGGCAGGTCGCGGCGGTGGTCTCCGGCGGAGGGTTCGACCTTCCGCTCGTGGAGCATGGACTCGCGTCGTTCGTGTTCCGGCTCGACGCCGGCATCCCGGACATCTTCGCGCACCAGTCGAATGCGGCGCTATTCATGACGGCGCAGGCCCTCGCCGCCAAGCCGGGAGCCGCGGAGCGGGTGCAGAAGGCGATCGCGAAGGCCACGGCGTTCATCCAGGATCCGAAGCACCTGGACGAGGTCGTGACGATCGCGAAGGCCGGAGGCACCCCGGACAGCAAGGCGCTGCGCGACCGCATCTCCGAGTACACCTACAACGCGACGCTTTCGCTGCCCGGTCTGAAGTCCGGATTCGAATGGGCCAAGACTGCCGGGATCACGGATTCGGTGATCGACGCGAAGTCGACGATCGCCCAGGGCGTGAAGGCCGAATGAACGAGGCGCCTGCTCCGGCGGACCTGTCGGAGGCGCAGCGTGCCGTGCACGAGGCGATCGCCGGCGGTCCCCGGGGCGGTGCGTCGCCGTTCCCGCTGCGCAACCCGGACGGTTCGCTCGTCGGTCCCTTCGGCCTCATGGTCCGGTTCCCCGTGCTGGGCGCGCCCCTGCAGGAGCTGGGTGCGGTGCTGCGGTACGGGACGCGGATGAGCGCGCGCGTCCGCGAGATCGTGATCCT
Source organism: uncultured Actinomycetota bacterium (assembly GCA_963791605.1). Lineage (GTDB taxonomy): Bacteria > Actinomycetota > Actinomycetes > Actinomycetales > Microbacteriaceae > Microbacterium. The sequence continues at coordinate 151,074 of CAWBTB010000015.1, forward strand.
CACCGTGGCCCGCGCCTCGGACTCGGCATTCGAGCGCTACGCGCACACCGCCGTGGCCCGGACCGCTGGGCTCTCGGACACGGAGATCTCCGATCTCCTCACAGGCTGTTTCGCCTGCGCCGACCGGATCGAGTCCGCGGCTGCGCGGCTCGCCGAGGAGCTGATGGCGCACGCTGATCCACCTGTGCAGGATTCCGGCCTGGACGCGGAGCTGATCGTCGAGGTGGTCACCACGGTCGGCTATTACCGGTTGCTGGCACAGCTGATGTCCCAGTTCGGGATCCTCGCCCCGGAGGGGGACGACGATGTCTGACCGGTCAGGCGATGCCGTCGAAGTACCGTGCGGTCATCCTGATGTGATCGCCGAGGAGCTCCGGACCGCGAACGAGGTCGCGGGCGGTCGCCGCATCGCGCAACGCGATATGCTCGGCGTCGCGGCGTGCCTCATCCTCCGCGGTCATCACCGTGACCGAGGCCGAGCGGTACAGCTCGGCCGCATCCCGCAGCGACATGGCCACGGCGACCAGCCTCCGGTTCGGACAGCCTGCCAGCAGCGTCTCGTGAAACGCCCGGTGAGCCGACACCCAGGCATCCTTGTTCCGCTCGCCGTCCGAATCCCGCTCGATATGGTGCAGGCGGTGGTACGCGCCGATGACATCGCTCTCCCAGTCGACGCTGCCGTGCGCGATCGCGCTGCGGAACGCTTCGCACTCGACGACGAGGCGCGTGTCGATCAACTCGTGCAGATCCTTCTCGGAGACGGCGGCGACCCGGAACCCGAGCTGCGGCTCGGCGACGACGAGTCCTTCGGAAGTGAGGCGGATCAGGGCCTCCCGGACGACGCCGACGCTCGCCTGCAGCCGGCCGGCGATCTCGGCCAGCGGCAGTTTCGATGCTGGCGCCACGACGCCGGACAAGATCTCCCCCCGCAACTGGGCCTGGACGGGTTCCACTCGGGTCTTGGCTGTGCTCACCTCGTCAGTATTTCAAAGATTGGTGAAGTTTTGGAATCTTCTCCTCCGCCCCCCGCCCCGGTCGCATTCGATCCGCTGCGGGCGGAGTCCCTCCTGCTGCGGCGAGCCGACGGCTCCGCCCTGCCCGTCGAGCGCTACCGGAGTCCGAGGCCCGGCTCCCCCACCGTCATCTACCTGCACGGCGGTGGCTGGGTGACCGGCAGCTGCCGGGACCACCCGGAACGCCTCGCCGCACTGGCCGCCCGTGGCATAACGGTCCTCTCCGTGGGGTACCGCACCGTGGACCGTGCGCCGTTCCCCTCCCAGCGCGACGACGTGGAAGCCGTGATCAGCGCACTCGCCCCCGCGGGCACCGGGTTGTTCCTCATGGGGGCCTCCGCCGGGGCGCACCTGGCGGCACTCATCTGCTACACCAGCCGGCACGCCGTCGACGGCGTCATCGGGCTCTTCGGCCGGTACGACCTGACCTCCGCCGGCGACGAGCTGCGTCCCGCACCCGGACTCGCCGTCCCCGCCGAGATCCTCCGCGCGGAGGCGCGCCCCGGCCTTAGCGGACTGGACGCGCGTTCCCGCCTCGCGCTCCTGGCTGGCGCATCGCCCTCCTCAGTCGACGACGAGATGCTCGCCGCACTCAGCCCCGCCTCGGTGATCACGCATGCCGCACCGCCCACGCTGCTGCTGCACGGCACTCGGGACGCCGTCGTGGATCACCGCCATTCCGAACGGCTCGCGGCACGGGCGGCCGAGGTCGGCGTCCCCTGCCGGGTGATCCTCATCGCCGGGGCGAATCACGAGGATCCGGCCTTCGCCGAACCGCCCGCGATCGATGAGATCGCCCGATTCGTGACAACGTTCACACCAGCCGTCGAGGAGAATCATGAGTGAGATGGATGCTGATGTCATCGTGGTCGGAGGGGGCCCCTCCGGCCTCACGACCGCCGCCGAGCTCGCGCTGCAGGGCGCGCGCGTCCTCGTGTTCGAGCGACGCACGGATCCGGTGCAATCCAGGGCCGGTACAGTGCTCCCCCGCGTGCTCGAGCTGCTGGACTACCGCGGCCACGCCGATCGCTTCATCGCGCGCGCGGCCGCCATCCGGAAGAATCCGTTCCTGCTCTTCCACATCTGGGCGGGGATGCAACCGGTGCACTGGCGTCTCCTTCAGACCGAGTTCCCCTATCGCCTGATCCTGCCGCAGAGCATCACGGAGGAGGTTCTCGATGAGATCGTGGCCGAGGCCGCCGTGCCGGTGTACCGGGGCCACACCGTTGTCGGGCTGAGCCAGGACACCGACCGCGTATGCGTCGTCACCGAGGACGGGAGCGGCGCACGACGCACCTGGACGGCCGGGTATGTCGTCGGCGCGGACGGCGGACGCAGCGCCGTGCGCACGCTCGCGGGCATCCCGTTCGAGGGGCACGACGGCACCTTCACGGGAATCATCGTCGATCTGCCGCTCGACATGAAGTGGCCGGCCGGTCGCGGCATGGCCGACAACGAGCACGGCTGGGGCGCGTCCTTCCCCTTCGGCGCAGACGGAGCGACCACCCGCTTCAACCTCGTGCACGCGGAGCGCCGGCACGCGGACAAATCCGAAGCGGTCACGGTCGAGGAGGTGCGCTCCTGCATTCGCGACATCTTCGGGCTGGAGCTCGAGTTCGACCACCTGCTCTGGGCATCCCGCTTCACGGACGCGATGCGGGTCGCGGGGAGTCTGCGCTCCGGTCGGGTGTTCCTGGTCGGTGAAAGCGCGCGCATCCACTACCCCGCCAGTGGCGTCGGGATGAACTTCTGCATCCAGGATGCGTTCGACCTCGGCTGGAAGCTCGGCCGCGTCGCCACGGGCGCGTCGCCCGCGTCGATCCTGGACACCTACGAGGCCGATCGCCGCCCCGTCATCGACGGCCTCCTGGAGAGCGTGCAGGCCCAATGCTCGATCCAGTTCGATTTCACGCCGGAGGGCATCGCCTTCCGGCGGATGTTCGCGCGGGACATCCTGCCGCTGGAGAGCGCCAACCGCGAGATCGGACTGCAGCTGAACGGCCTTAGCGCCGCCTATCCGACGGCCCGCTCCGGCACCGTCGTGGCGGGGCGCCCCGTTCCGCCCCTGACGATCCGCACCGCCGAGGGGCAGCGGACCAGTGCGCAGCTTCTCCGCGACGGCAGACTGCTGATCCTGGATCTCACCGGCGACGGCGCTTTGTCCGACCTCGAGGCCCCAGGGGCGACGGTGGTCAGCGGCGTGATCCCGAATCCGCCGGAGCCCTGGGGAGAGATCACCGCCGCCATCGTGCGGCCGGACGGATTCGTGCACTGGGCGACGAGCGAACGCCCCGCCGATCGCGCGACCGTGCGTGACGCGCTGGCGGACTGGGTGACGCTCCCATGAGCGGCGCGGCTTCCGCGGTCACGGTCCTTCGTGGAGCGACGGTGGTGACCATGGATCGGCAGCGCCGCGTGTTGCGCGGCGCTGACGTCGTCATCCGGGACAGCCTGATCGCCGAGGTCGCGGAGGGCAGGTCCGCGATCCCGGGCGAGGTCGTCGACGCCACGGAGTGGATCGTGATCCCGGGGTTCGTCGACACGCATCGTCACACCTGGCAGAGCGCGATCAGGCACACCTATGGCGACGCGGATCCGCTGTCGTACTTCCGCGAGGTGCTCGCCGGCGCGGGCGCGCACTACCTCCCGGAGGACGTGTACGCCGGAACGCTCCTCGGGGCGGTGTCGGCGTTGAGCGCCGGCACGACGACGCTGTTCGACTGGGCGCACATCCAGAACTCCCCCGCCCACGCCGATGCCGGCGTCGCGGCGCTGACGGAGGCCGGTATCCGCGGGATTCTCGGTCACGGCTGGCCGCTGACGGCGACCGGCGAGTGGACGGACGACAGCGTGCTGCGGCATCCACACGACATCGAGCGACTGGCCGGGACCACGGCGGGATCGCCGCTCATCCAGCTGGCGCTCGCGGCACGCGGACCGGAGATGGCCTCGGCCGAGGTGTGGCGCGACGAGGTCGCCCGTGCGCGGGAGCTGGGCATCCGGGTCAGCGTGCACGTGGGCGCCTACCGCCACAACGCCGCCGCGCGCGCGGTCGCCCAGTATCACCGCGCGGGGCTGCTCGGGGAGGACATGACGTTCGTGCACTGCTCGAACACCTCGACCGAGGAGCTGTCGATGATCGCCGATGCGGGCGCCACGGTCTCGCTGGGGGTGCACTGCGAGCTGAACGCGATGGGGATCGGAGATGTCCCGCTGGACCGGTTGCTGTCGGTGGGGATCCGGCCCAGCCTCAGCGGAGACACCGAGACCAAGTGCTCCGGCGACATGTTCACGCAGATGCGCTCGCTGTTCGGCTACTACCGCTCGTGGGTCGGAGGCGGTCACAGCGGCCTGGCGGAGCCCCAGGCGCTGACCCTGCACGACGTGCTGGAGTTCGCGACGCTTCAGGGGGCGCGTGCCGTGGGCCTCGAGGACGTGATCGGATCGATCTCTCCGGGCAAGGCCGCCGACCTGGTCTGCATCCGTGCCACGGATCTCAACATCGCGCCGGTGTCGGATCCGGTCGCCGCCGTCGTGCTCGGCGCGCACGAGGGAAACGTCGACACCGTCTTCGTCGCGGGCCGACGGGTGAAGAGCGGCGGGCGCATGGTGCATGCGGACACCGGACGCATCGTCGCGGACGCCCAGGCCTCGCAGAGCAGACTCGCGGCGCTCGGCGTCGGGCGCTGAGTCCCGTCGAGCGCTGAGCACCGGGCCCGTCTCCGATGTCGGACCCCGGTGCGAGAATGCCGTCATGATGCTCAGCGAGCTCGTCACGGCGACCGCGGAAGCCGCCGCGACCTCGTCGCGCCTGGCCAAGATCGACGCGCTCGCACGGCTGCTGCGCGAGGCCGCACCCGCGGAGGTCATCCCTCTCGTCGGGCTGCTTCTCGCGACGCCGCGGCAGGGGCGACTCGGCGTCGGTTGGCGTGGGATCTCCGCGGTCGACGTCGCACCCGCGGGCGAGAGCACGCTCACCATCGCCGACGTCGACCGGGCGCTCGACGCCCTGGCCGGCACCGCCGGATCCGGCTCCGCTTCGACCCGCGCCGCGCTCCTCGAAGATCTGGCCGCACGCGCGACGGCCGACGAGTGGGACTTCCTGGCCCGCGCCATGCTCGGCGAACTGCGCACCGGTGCCCTCGCGGGTGTGCTGCTCGACGCGATCTCCCGCGCCGCAGAGCGCCCGGCCGCGGCGGTCCGGCGCGCGGCGATGCTGTCCGGAGACCTCGGCGAGACGGCGCTGCTCGCGCTCACCGGTAGCGCGGAGGAGCTGGACGCGGTGGGACTCACGGTGGGGCGGCCGGTGCTGCCGATGCTGGCGGCGAGCGCGGCGACCCCGAGCGCCGCGCTCGAGATCACCGGTGAGGCCTCCGTCGAGTACAAGCTGGACGGCGCCCGGATCCAGGTGCACCGGCACGGCGATGAGGTCGGGGTGTTCACGCGCAGCCTCGCCGACGTCACGCACCGGGTCCCGGAGATCGTCGAGATCGTGCGCGCGCTGCCCGCGCACGACCTCATCCTGGACGGCGAGACGCTGTCGCTCGACGAGGACGGCGGGCCGCGTCCGTTCCAGCAGACGATGTCGCGGTTCGGGGCGGACGTGTCCCGTGAGCTCGTGCTGCGGCCGTGGTTCTTCGACCTGCTGCACGTCGACGGCCGCGACCTGATCGACGAACCGCTGTCGACCCGGCTGGCGGAGCTCGATCGCGTAGCGGCCGAATGGCGGATCCCCGGCGTGGTCACCGCAGATCCCGAGAAGGCCGAAAGCGTATCCCGGGAGGCACTCGCGGCCGGGCACGAGGGCGTGGTCGTCAAGGCGATCGCATCGCCCTATGCGGCGGGCCGCCGTGGCAAGTCCTGGGTCAAGGTCAAGCCGGTGCTCACCTACGACCTGGTCGTGCTGGGCGCGGAGTGGGGATCCGGGCGCCGTCGCGGCTGGCTGTCGAACCTGCACCTCGGCGCCCGCGATCCGGAGGGCGAGTTCGGCGAGCCGGGCGGGTTCGTCATGGTCGGCAAGACGTTCAAGGGCCTCACCGACGAGCTGCTGCGCTGGCAGACCGAAACCTTCCCGGCGTACGAGCAGCGTCGCACGGACTGGGCGGTGCACCTGCGTCCCGAGCTCGTGGTGGAGATCGCGATCGACGGAGTGCAGCGCTCTCCGCGCTACCCCGGCGGGATCGCGCTGCGGTTCGCCCGCGTGAAGCACTACCGACCCGACAAGACCGCCGCCGACGCGGACACCATCCAGACGCTGCGCGGGCTGCTGCGCGGCTGAGTCCTGCCGCGGTGCCCCAGCAGCCCGAGAAACCAGATCTTGCACGAGAAACCACACCTGCTGTGGTGTCTCGTGCAGAATGTGGTTTCTCGCGGACCCTGTGCCGCGCGGTAGGATCGCAGCGTCCGGCGCACGCGCGAACCGCTCCCGTGCCGGTGCTCGAAAAAGGGGCACGAAGCCCGCAGCGCGACGGCGTGCTCCGGCGAGACACATACGGATCCTCATTCCGTTGCCGTCTCGAAAGGACGTTCTGCATGCCCACCGTCTCCGCACACGTCGCCCTTACCCTCGCCCAGCACATCGACTCCGTCTTCGGCGTGATGGGAAACGGCAACGCCTACTTCCTCGACGCGATCGAGAAGCAGACCGGTGCCGCCTTCACCGCCGTCCGGCACGAGCAGGGCGCGGTGGTCGCGGCCGACGCGCACTTCCGCGCCTCGGGCCGGATCGCCGCCGCGACCAGCACGTACGGCGCGGGCTTCACGAACACGCTCACCGCGCTCGCGGAGTCGGTGCAGGCGCACGTCCCGCTCGTGCTCGTCGTCGGCGACGAGCCCACGAGCGGTCCGCGCCCGTGGGACGTCGACCAGATCGCGCTCGCGTCGGGTGTCGGCGCCCGCACCTACACGGTCGGTCGGGCCGACGCGGCGGCCACCACGGTCATCGCGATCGAGCACGCCCTCACCTACCGGGTGCCGGTCGTCCTGGCGATCCCCTACGACGTCGCCGCGCTCGAGGCCGGAGACGTGCCCGCCGCCCCCGAGCCGCGCGTGCCCGCGCCGCTGGCTCCGAAGGGCGAGTTCGCCGAGGGCATGCTCGACCGGATCGCCGAGGCGCTGCGGGGCGCGGAACGCCCGTTCCTGCTCGCCGGGCGCGGCGCCTGGCTCGCCGACGCGGGCGAGGCCCTGGGCGCGCTGGCCGATGCGACCGGCGCCCTCACCGCCTCCTCCGCTCTCGGCCGAGGGATCTTCCCCGACCAGTGCTTCGACCTCGGCGTGACCGGCGGCTTCGGCGCGGACGGCGCGATGGACCTCATCCGCACCGCCGATGTCGCCGTTGTGTTCGGCGCCTCCCTCAACCAGTTCACGATGCGGTTCGGCGCGCTGTTCGCGCCGGACACGCAGGTGTTCCAGATCGACGTCGCGCCCGCCGCGACCCACGCGCACGTGGGCGGGTTCGTGCGTGCCGATGCCCGGCTCGCGGTCGAGGCCCTGGCGGCGCGGCTGCAGGGTGCCGAGGGATCCGGCTGGCGCGAGAGCGTCGACGTCACCGCCGCCCGCGCGTATGAGGAGGGCGACGAGCTCGCCCCGGACGGCCGGCTCGACCCGCGCTCGGCCGCGCGCCGCCTCGCCGAACTGCTCCCCGAGGATCGCGTCGTCGTCTCGGACGGCGGGCACTTCATCGGCTGGGCGAACATGTATTGGCCGGTCGCCTCGCCGGATCGGATGATGATGATCGGCACGGCTTTCCAGGCGATCGGCCAGGGCTGGCCGAGCGTCGTCGGCGCCACACGCGCGCGCCCGGAGTCGACCGTGGTGCTCACCTCCGGCGACGGCGGCGGCCTCATGGCGATCGCCGACCTGGAGTCGGCCGTGCGGTCCGCCGGCGGTCGCGGCGTCGCCGTCATCTGGAATGACGCCGCGTACGGCGCCGAGATCAACCTGTACGGCATCAAGGGCCTCGCCCGCGAGCCCATGCTGATCCCCCAGGTCGACTTCGCCGCCTTCGCCGCCGCCGTCGGTGCGGAAGGCGTCGCCGTGCGCACCCTCGCCGACCTCGACCGCCTCGCCTCCTGGACCGCGGAGGATCCCGACGCCCGCCCGTTCCTCGTGCTCGACCTGCGCATCTCCGGCGACGTGATCGCCCCGTACCAGGAGGAGATCATCCGCGTGAACTCCTGAGCGCGCTCGCGCCGGGCCGACCCGGCACCGCGTTCCCTCCCGTCATGTCGGAAAACGGAGACGATCCCGGCGTGTCGCCCGTCCACGCGGGCCGCCACGCCGCGACTTCCTCCGTTTTCCGACGCGGACAGGAAGCGGGGCGAACCCCGGCTCCGACGAGGACGCGCGACGGCGTTCGAGCGGGCGAGGAGACCACCGTAGGCTCGGATCCATGGACGCCGCATCGGATCCCGAAGTCCTTCGCTATGCCGCCTTCTCGGCCGCACCGGGCGGCGGCAACCCGGCCGGCATCGTCCTCGGCGCCGCCGGGCTTCGCGAATCCGACATGCTCAGGATCGCCGCGGAGGTGGGCTATCCCGAGACCGCGTTCCTGCTCGGACGGGAGAGCGCCGACGGCGAGCGGCGGTATCGGATCCGGTACTGGTCACCGGCCGACGAAGTCCCGTTCTGCGGGCACGCGACCGTCGCGACCGCGGTCGTCCTCGCCGAGCGCGAGGGACCGGGGACGATGGTCTTCGAGACGCCGGTCGGAGACGTCTCGATCGTCGCGACCACCACCGCGACGGGGGTCGAGGTCTCGTTCACCAGCGTCGAGCCCACTGTGCGGACGCTGGATCCGGAGGTCCTGGCCCGTACGCTCGGCCTGCTCTCCCTGCGTGCCGACGACCTGGATCCCGCCTACCCGCCCCGCGAATCGTTCGCCGGCAACTGGCACCCGATGCTCGTGCTGAGGGACCCTGAGATCTTCCACCAGTTCCGCTTCGCGCCGGCGCCGGTCGCCGACCTGATGCGCGCGCAGGGCTGGACCGGGACGATCACCGTGCTGCACGCCACGGCCGCGGACGAGTTCCTCGCCCGCAACATCTTCCCCGTCGGCCGCATCACCGAGGACCCCGCGACCGGATCCGCCGCGGCGGCCACCGGCGCCTATCTGCGCGCGATCGGACGCGTGCCGGTCTCGCGCACGGTGCGCATCCACCAGGGGGCGCATGTCGGCCGCCCGAGCCTGATCACGGTCGCGATCCCCGATGCGGGCGGGATCGTTGTCTCCGGCGGCGCGGCGCGGATCTCTGACGTCTGACCGGGCTCACGGAAGCAGTTCGACCTTCTAGGCCGTGACACCGTGTCGACGTGCCGATTCGTGAACGTTCACGCCGCGTATGCTGCGAGCGCCTCGCGGATCATCTCGGACCATGTCTTGTGCTCACGAGCGGCGCGCGCATCGAGAGCTACCGGCTCATCGACATCAGCCGCAGTGCGACGATCTGTAACGCTTCGGCGCCACCTCCGGGGCGCCCAAGTCCACGCTTCTTCAGCGCATCGACGTCGCACCCCGGCCCCTCCCGCTCGGGTCTCTCCCCTCTCTGGCGCAGGATCCTATGCTGAGGCGATGGGATCCATCCGGAACATCAGCGTCGGGCTGCCCCTGAAGGACGGACACGTACTGGTCCTCGAAGGCCGCGATGCGTGGAAAGGCCTGGACTTCTACCGCGCCATCGGCGGCGGCATCGAGTTCGGCGAGCGCGCTGTCGAGGCGCTGCGACGGGAGTTCCGCGAAGAACTCGACGTGGGCATCGATTCGGCCGAGCTGCTCAGCGTCCACGAGAACCTGTTCACCTACGAAGGGACGATGGGACACGAGATCGCGCACGTCTTCGCCGTGGCCTCCGCTGAACTGAGCGCCCTGCCCCTCGACGCAGAGCTGCACGTGCTCGACGAGGGAAGCCCGATCCGCTGGGTGAGTATCGAGGACATCCGGGGCGGAGTGCGTCCGCTGTTCCCCGACGGCGCACCAGAGGCGCTGTTCGCGCTGGCTCGGGGCTGAGCACGGGAGGATCCTGGCGCGGATCCCCGAACCGGCATCCTGCCCCACCTTCCCTCGCTTCTTCACGGATCCGCGATATCGCGTTTCAGTGATATTCTCGTGGCATGAGTCGAGCAGCCGAGGTGATCCGCGACGCGAGAGCGCGCGCCGGCCTGACCCAGGTGGAGCTCGCCCTCCGGAGCGGAATCGCGCAAAACGTCATCAGCGACTACGAACGAGGCAAGCGCGAGCCCTCCTTCGGCGCCGTCGACATCTTGGTGAGTGCCGCGGGCCTCGAGATCGAGTTCACGCCGCTGTCCGAGCTGGATCGCATCCGGCGCAGGCGCGACGAGATCGTCGAGCTGCTCGCCATGCACGGCCTCACGAATGTGGGGGTCTTCGGCAGCGTCGCACGCGGCGAGGAGACGAGCGCGAGCGACATCGACCTGCTGGTCGACATCTCACCCGGCACGACACTCATTACGATCATCGGTGCGCAGATCGAGCTGGAAAGACTGCTCGGCCGACCCGTCGATCTTGTTCCCCGGGATGGTTTGAAACCAGATGTCGCACCAGCAGTCGCGCGAGATGTCGTGATGTTGTGACACGATCGCCACGAGCCCGACTGGGAGACATCCTCATCGCATGCGAGGCGATCGCCAACCATTTGCGTGCGACCGGAGTCGATCAAGGACTGCTTTTCGACGCGCTCCGGGTCCGACTGCTCGAGATCGGCGAAGCCACGAAGGCACTGCCCGATCAGCTCATCGCCGCCGAACCCGACATCGCTTGGGCGCAGATCGCCCGGATGCGCGACCATCTCGCGCATCACTACTTCGACACGACTCACGCCGTGGTGTTCGACACCGCGAACTATGCGGTGCCCGCACTGGCCGAAGCCACACGAAGGCTCATCAGCCGCCTTGATGAGGCAGGGTCGCCGGAACCAGCCGGTTGATCACGCCTCCAGGAACGACCCCTCCAGGAACGACTCGAGCTCGTCCACGGCGCCGAGCGGCAGGATCGCGGCGACGTACTGGTCCGGGCGGACCACGATCAGAACGCCGTCACGGGACAGCCCGCGCTCCTCGAAGATGTCGGTCGCGGACCAGTGCGACGGCGCCGCGGCATAGACCTTCTCCCAGTCGGTGAGGCCGAGCGGACCAGTCTTCGGCTGAAACAGCGCGGGCGCGGTCGTGACGTCGAGCTCCTCGTACGGCTGCTGGTACACGGCCTTCACATCGAACACCGCGTCGACGTCGCCGTCGGCCGGAGTGAACCGGGCGAGCACGGGTGCGGCCGCTGCGGCCCACGACGACAGCCCCGCCCCGTCGCGGTCGCCGAACGCGTACAGGCGCCAGCGGCCGTCGGCGCGGGCGTGGTGCCCGAGGTGGATGGCGTTGCCGTCCGCGACGCGCACGACCTCGGCGCTCTTGAACCGCTTGCCGAGCGGGAAGCCGGCGGCCAGCGCCTGGTGAGCGTCCGATCCGACGATCATCGATGACGTGTACTCGGTCATGAACCCGGACGGGAACTCGGCCGTGCCGAGATAGAACGTGGCGAGCTCGTTGGGATCGGAGATCTCCTCCGGCTTGCGGGCCATCAGGCTCGACCACTCCCGGTCGAAGTCGATGAGCTGCTGCGCCACGGGGCGTCGCTCGGCGCCGTAGGTCGAGAGCAGTTCCTGCGGGCTCCGGCCGGTGAGCACCGCGCCCAGCTTCCAGCCGAGGTTGAAGCCGTCCTGCATCGACACGTTCATGCCCTGGCCGGCCTTGGCGCTGTGCGTGTGGCAGGCGTCGCCGGTGAGGAAGACGCGGGGGTGCCGCGACGATCCCAGATCCACATCGTCGAAGCCGTCCGTGATCCGGTGCCCGACTTCGTACACGCTGTGCCAGGCGACCTGCTTCACGTCGATCGTGTAGGGGTGCAGGATCTCGTTGGCCTTCGCGATGACCGCCTCGATCGGGGTGGACCGCACCGCGTGGTTGTCGTCCGCGGCCACCTCGCCGAGGTCGATGTACATCCGGCTGAGGTACCCGCCCTCGCGCGGGATGTGCAGGATGTTCCCCGCCTCCGCATTGATCGCGCACTTGGTGCGCCAGTCCGGGAAGTCGGTGTTGACGAGCACGTCCATCACGCCCCACGCGTGCGCGGCCATCGCTCCGACGTGGGTGCGGCCGATCGCCTCGCGCACCCCACTGCGGGCGCCGTCGCAGCCGACGACGTACTTCGCGCGGATCGTGCGCTGCTGGCCCTGCCCGGTCCCTGAGCCCGTCCCCCGGCCCCTGAGCCCGTCGAAGGGCCGGCGACGTAGCGCACCTGCACCTCGACCGGGTACTCGCCGTCCTCGTGCACGGTGAGGCCGGTGAACTCCACGCCGTAGTCGGGGCGGATCCGGCCGGGTCCGTCGGCGGCCGCCTCCGCGAAGTAGTCGAGCACCCTGGCCTGGTTCACGATCAGGTGCGGGAACTCGCAGATGTCGTACGCGTAGTCGGCGGTGCGCGCGGTGCGGACGATGTTCTGCCGGTTCTCCGGATCGGGACCCCAGAAGTTCATCCAGCCGATGTTGTAGGCCTCGGCGACGATTCGCTCGGCGAACCCGAACGCCTGGAAGGTCTCGACGCTGCGCGGCTGGATGCCGTCGGCCTGCCCGAGCACGAGCCGACCGTCGCGCCGCTCGATGATCCGGGTGGTGACGCTCGGGTACTGCGACATCTGCGCGGCCAGCAGCATGCCCGCGGGACCGGATCCGACGATGAGCACGTCGACCTCGTCGGGGAGGTCTTCGGGCCGGTCGATGCCGGTGCCGGACGCGGGGAGCACCCGCGGGTCGTGGGAGACGTATCCGTGGTGGTGGAACTGCATCGTCGTCGATTCCTTCCTGACGGCGCCGTCGGCTCGTCGACCGGTTGCTGAGCCTGTCGAGGCACAGGAACCGCGGACCGTTGCGCTACGGAACATTTTGTTCTATATTCGAACACACCGTTCTACTATTGAACACAGACTAGCCGAGGTCGCGCAGGCGATCAAGATGCGAGGAGGATCCGCCGTGGCCGAGACACCCGCGTCCCAAACGCTCAGTCGCGGGATCCGGATCCTGGAGGTCCTCGTCCGACGCGACCGGCTCCCTGTCGATCGACGAGATCGCGGCGCGTCTCGGCGTGCACCGCTCGATCGCCTACCGCCTGCTGCGCACGCTCGAGGATCACGGGCTCGTCGCCCGCGACGCGGCGGGGCTCGTCTCGCTGGGTCCGCGGATGGCCGCGCTCGCGGCGGGTGTCGCGCACGACCTGCAGGCCGAGGCACTGCCCGAACTCACCGCCGTGGCGAACGACCTCGGCATGACCTGCTTCCTCGCCGTGCTCGACGGCGAGGAGTGCATCACTCTCGCGAGCGTGGAGCCGCGGCACGCCGTGGCCAGCGTCGCACAGCGCCCCGGCGCGCGGCACCCGGTCACGGTCGGAGCCCCCGGCAAGGCGATCCTCGCGCAACTGTCGGATCCGGAGTGGCCGAGCGGCGCCGGCGAGGCGCTGCACCGCGCGGTGGCCGAGGTGCGCGCCCGCGGGTTCGCGACGAGCCACGACGAGGTCATCCCCACCGTGCAGTCGGTGGCGGTGCCGCTCGCCCTGCGCGCCCAGCGCCCCGCCGCGATCGCCGTAGTGCACGTGGCGACCGACCGCACCGACATCGAGATCGCGGCACGGCTGGGCCGCTCCGCGACGACGATCCGCGAGGCGCTCGGCGCCTGATGAGGACCGTGCGTCGGGGTCGTTGAGCGAGCACCGACGCAGTCGGAGCGAGACGAAACGAGGTGCGCCCAGGGGGTACCCCGTTTCGTCTCGGTCGCCTTCGGCGTCCTCGCTCAACGACCCCGAAAGAGGTAACCCGTTGCCGTTCTCGCTCAACGGCCCCGAAAGCGGTACCCGGCGTCAGGCCCTCGACAGACCGTAGATCGGGCTCTTCTCCTGCTCCGCCTCGGCCTCCGGGCCGAGCGGGATCCCGCTGCGGTCGCGCAGCAGCAGCGTCGCGATCAGGCCGATCACGGTCATGCCGGCGAGGTACCAGGTGACGGCCTGCGTCGAACCGGTCGCCTGCACCAGCGCCTTCGCGATCGTGGGCGCGAACGCGCCGCCCAGGATCGCGCCGATCGCGTACGAGATCGAGACTCCGGAGAACCGGATCGATGCGGGGAACAGTTCCGCGTACAGCGCCGCCTGCGGCCCGTACGTGAGGCCGAGGCCGATCGTGAGGATCGCGAGTCCGGCGAACAGCGATCCCGACGGTGCCCTGATTCACCAGCGGGAAGAGCGCGAACACGCCGATCAGCTGCAGGATCCAGCCCGCGATGTATGTCGTGCGCCGCCCGATCCGGTCGGAGATCCAGCCGCCGAAGGCCGCGAAGAGCAGCCAGGTGACGGCAGATCCTGCAACCGCCCAGAGCACGGGACCCTTGTCGAGCCGGACCGGGCCCGCCGGATCGGTGGCGTAATTCTGGATGTACCCGCCCGTGGTCATGTAGCCGACCGCGTTGTTTCCGGCGAAGACCAGGGCCGCGATGATCACGAGCAGCGCGTGCTTGCGGAACAGCTGCACGATCGGCATCCGCGTCTGCTCCCGGCGCTCGGCGATCTCGGTGAACACCGGGCTCTCCTCCACGCGGCGACGCACGTAGTAGCCCACCAGGATCAGCACGATCGAGAGCAGGAACGGCACGCGCCACCCCCAGACGAGGAAGGCCTCGCCGGGCGCGACGGCCGACATCACCGCCATGACCCCCGACGCCAGCAGCAGCCCCAGCGGCACGCCGATCTGCGGAGCCGCGCCGAACAGGCCGCGCTTCTTCCGCGGCGCGTGCTCGACGGCCATCAGCACGGCGCCGCCCCACTCCCCGCCCGCGGAGATCCCCTGCAGCACCCGGAGCAGGATGAGCAGGATCGGTGCCGCGAAGCCGATCGCGGAAGCGGTCGGCAGCAGGCCGATGAGCGCGGTCGACGCGCCCATCAGGATCAGCGTGATCATCAGCACCGCGCGACGGCCGATGCGGTCGCCGAAGTGCCCGGCGAGGAACGCGCCGAACGGGCGGAACAGGAAGCTGATCCCGATCGTGAGGAACGCGAGGATCTGCTCGGTCCCCTTGCCGAAGGGCGAGAAGAACAGGTGCCCGAAGACCAGCGCGGTCGCGGACGAGTAGATGAAGAAGTCGTACCACTCGACCGTGGTGCCGATCACGGTGGCGAAGACCACCCGGCGTCGGTCGGCGGACGAGGCGATGGTTCCGGTGGGCGTGAAGCCCGGTGAGGATTCCGCGGACATGCTGTCTCCTTTGTGCAAGGACGTCGTCGTCGTGATCGACATCATCGTCGTGGCCGCTCGCACCTCCGGCTCCCCTGGCGGACGGATCCGGATCGGCGCTTGCCGCGCACGAACCGATGATATACGATTTCGAATACGACGCCAAGGAGCACCCTCCGCGGCCCCCGACGCGCGAGGAGGCGCCCATGCCCGTTCCGATCCCCCGGCCCGGCAAGATCATCGCGATCCACCTCAACTACCGCTCCCGTGCGGACCAGCGCGGCCGCACCCCCGCGGCCCCCTCCTACTTCTTCAAGCCGTCCTCCTCGCTGGCCGGCACGGACGGGGTCGTCGAGCGCCCCGCCGGCACCGAGCTGCTCGCGTTCGAAGGCGAGATCGCGCTCGTGATCGGCACCGCGGCGCGCCGGGTGAGCGTCGGCGACGCGTGGTCGCACGTGGCCTGGGTGACCGCCTCGAACGACCTCGGCCTGTACGACCTGCGCGCGAACGACAAGGGCTCGAACGTGCGCTCCAAGGGCGGCGACGGCTACACGCCGATCGGCCCCGATCTCATCCCGGCCGCGGACGTCGACCCGGGCGCCCTGCGTGTGCGCGCCTGGGTGAACGGCGACCTGCGCCAGGACGACGAGACCTCCGGCCTGCTCTTCCCGCTGCCGCAGCTGGTCGCCGACCTGTCCCAGCACTTCACGCTCGAGCCGGGAGATGTGATCCTCACCGGCACTCCGGCCGGATCCAGCGTGATCGTGCCCGGCGACGTGGTCGTGATCGAGGTCGACGCCCCGCACTCGGTGAAGACCCTCAGTTCGGGTGAGCTGCGCACCACGGTCTCGGAGGGCTCCGTCGCGTTCGACGCGGAGCTCGGATCCCTCCCCGCCGTCGACGACCTGCAGCGCGCCGAAGCCTGGGGCTCGCCCGAGGAGGCCGGGCTCCCGACCGAGAGGTCGTTGAGCGAGGACGGCGAAGCCGACCGAGACGAAACGCGGTCCTCCGAAGGAAACGACGTTTCGTCTCTGCGTTTCGACTCGCCTGCGGCTCGCTCAACGACCCCGATGATGGATCCCGACCTGCGCGCCAAGCTCCTCGCGGCGCCGACCGCGGGGCTCTCCGCACAGCTGCGCAAGCGCGGGCTGCACTCCTGCTTCATCGACGGCGTCTGCGCGAACCTGCCCGGCGCGAAGATCGTCGGCACCGCCAAGACCCTCCGCTTCGTCCCCGCCCGCGAAGACCTGTTCACGAGCCACGGCGGCGGCTACAACGCGCAGAAGCGGGCGTTCGACGCCGTGAACGAGGGCGAGATCATCGTGATCGAGGCCCGCGGCGAGCGCGGCACGGGAACCCTCGGCGACATCCTGGCCCTGCGCGCACAGACACGCGGGGCGGCCGGCGTCGTCACCGACGGCGGCGTGCGCGACTTCGCCGCGGTCGCCGAGATCGGGCTTCCGGTGTTCTCGCAGGGCGCGCATCCGTCGGTCCTGGGCCGACGGCACGTGCCGTGGGACATCGACGTGACGATCGCCTGCGGCGGTGCGACCGTGCAACCCGGCGACATCATCGTCGGCGACGACGACGGCGTGATCGTGATCCCGCCGGCGCTCGCCGAGGAGGTCGCCGATGCGACGCTCGCCCAGGAGACCGAGGACGTCTGGATCGCCGAGCAGGTCGCTGCCGGCAACCCGGTCGACGGACTTTTCCCGATGAACGCCGCATGGCGCGCGAAATACGAGGCCGCGCACTCGACCGCGCAGGGGTCTGCGAGCGCCTGATGACCGACATCCTCACGGAGAGCAAGTCGGAGCAGGCGTACGCCTGGATCCGCTCCCGCATCTCCTCGCACGCGTTCGGCCCCGGGTTCCGCCTGGTGCTGAGCACGATCGCCGATGAGCTGGGCATGAGCGTCGTGCCGGTGCGCGAGGCGATCCGCCGGCTCGAGGCGGAGGGCCTGGTCACGTTCGAGCGCAACGTCGGTGCGCGGGTGTCGCTCATCGACGAGAGCGAGTACGCGCACACCATGCAGACCCTCGGCCTCGTCGAGGGCGCGGCCACCGCGCTGTCCGCCCCGTTCCTCGACGCGGACGCCCTCGAACGCGCCGCCGACGTCAACGCCCGGATGACCCGGCTGCTGGACAGCTTCGACGCGCACCGGTTCACCGAACTGAACCGGCAGTTCCACTCCGTGCTGTACGAGCAATGCCCGAACCCGCACATCCTCGACCTCGTGCACCGGGGCTGGGCACGCCTCAGCGGGATCCGCGACTCCACGTTCGCATTCGTCCCCGGCCGCGCCGGGCACTCCGTCGAGGAGCACGTGCGGATCCTCGACCTGATCCGCACCGACGCCGATCCCCTCGAGATCGAGCTCGCCGCACGCAACCACCGCTGGCGGACGCTGGACGCGTTCCTCGCCGCCCGCCACCCCGCCGACCCGCGCCAAACCACCCCGAACGAACCCCGCCAGACCCACCCGGAAGGACGATGATGACCGACGTTCACACCCCCGCTGATCTGCCCGCGAAGCTGCAGCACTACATCGACGGCGAGTTCGTCGACTCGATCGAGGGCGGCACGTTCGACGTGCTCGACCCGGTGTCGAACCAGACGTACGTGCAGGCCGCGTCCGGCACCGAGGCCGACGTCGACCGCGCCGTCGCCGCCGCCAAGCGCGCCTTCGACGAGGGCCCGTGGCCGCGCATGCTCCCCCGCGAGCGCTCGCGCGTGCTGCACCGCATCGCCGACATCGTCGAGTCGCGCGACGCCCGCCTCGCCGAGCTCGAGGCCTTCGACTCCGGCCTGCCGATCACGCAGGCGCTCGGCCAGGCCCGTCGCGCCGCCGAGAACTTCCGCTTCTTCGCCGACCTGATCGTCGCCCAGGTGGACAACGCGTTCAAGGTGCCCGGTCGCCAGATGAACTACGTGAACCGCAAGCCGATCGGCGTCGCGGGCCTCATCACGCCGTGGAACGTGCCGTTCATGCAGGAGTCGTGGAAGCTCGCCCCCGCGATCGCGACGGGCAACACGGTGGTCATGAAGCCCGCCAGCTACACGCCGCTGTCCGCGGTGCTGTGGCCGGAGATCTTCCGCGAGGCGGGCCTGCCCGACGGCGTGTTCAACCTGATCTTCGGATCCGGCGGCGTCGCCGGCGACCACCTCGTCCGCCACCCCGACGTGCCGATCATCTCGTTCACGGGCGACAGCTCGACCGGTGCGACCATCTCGACCGCCGCGGCCCCGCAGTTCAAGAGCCTGTCGCTGGAGCTCGGCGGCAAGAGCCCGGCCGTCGTGTTCGCCGACGCCGACCTCGAAGCGGCTCTGGACGCCACCGTCTTCGGCGTGTTCAGCCTGAACGGCGAGCGCTGCACGGCCGGATCCCGCGTGCTCGTCGAGCGCAGCATCTACGACGAGTTCGTCGCGAGCTCGCCCAGCGCGCGAAGAACATCGTCGTCGGCCTGCCCGCGCGACCCCGCGACCGAGGTCGGCGCGCTCGTGCACCCGAACCACTTCGAGAAGGTGATGAGCTACGTCGAGATCGGCAAGGGCGAGGGCCGCCTGCTCGCCGGCGGCGGCCGCCCCGAGGGCTTCCCGACCGGCAACTACGTCGCCCCGACCGTGTTCGCCGACGTCGCGCCCGACGCGCGGATCTTCCAGGAGGAGATCTTCGGCCCGGTCGTCGCGATCACCCCCTTCGACACCGACGAGGAGGCGCTCGCGCTCGCGAACGACACCAAGTACGGCCTGGCCGCGTACGTCTGGACCTCGGATCTGCGCCGCGCCCACAACTTCGCACAGGCGCATCGAGTCGGGCATGGTCTGGCTGAACTCGAACAACGTGCGGGACCTGCGCACCCCGTTCGGCGGCGTGAAGGCGTCCGGCCTCGGGCGTGAGGGCGGCTACCGCTCGGTCGACTTCTACACCACGCAGCAGATCCGTGCAGATCACGCTCGGCACCGCGCACACGCCCGCATTCGGCAAGCAGCTCCCGCCCGTCGAGCAGGACCTCGACGACCCGGACCCCCGCTGACCGGATCCCATCCCCCACCGGTCGTTGAGCGAGGACGGCGAAGCCGACCGAGACGAAACGCCTATGACGGGCACGACGTTTCGTCTCGCTTCGCTCGCTCAACGACCGGGAAGAACCTCTTCACGCAAGGACGCTGACATGACCAATCGAGCGGATATGACGCTCACCTCCTCCGGCTTCTTCACCAGCCAGGAGGCGCCCATCACGACCGACAACCCGGTCGCCACCCCGTCCTCCCCGCCGCCGGACGTGCTCCGCTGCGCCTACATGGAGCTCGTCGTCACCGACCTCGCCGCGTCGCGGGTGTTCTACGTCGACGTGCTCGGGCTGTACGTGACCGAGGAGGACGACGAGGCGATCTACCTCCGCTCCACCGAGGAGTTCATCCACCACAACCTCGTCCTGCGCAAGGGTCCGGTCGCCGCGGTCGCCGCCTTCTCGTACCGGGTGCGGACGCCGGAGGATCTCGACCGCGCGGTCGAGTTCTACACCGAGCTGGGCTGCGACGTGCGCCGCAACCCCGACGGCTTCGTGAAGGGGATCGGCGACTCGGTGCGAGTCGTGGATCCGCTCGGCTTCCCGTACGAGTTCTTCCACCAGACCGATCACGTCGAGCGCATGTCGTGGCGCTACGACCTGCACATCCCCGGCGAGCTGGTGCGCCTGGATCATTTCAACCAGGTCACCCCCGACGTGCCGCGCGCCGTGAAGTACATGCAGGATCTCGGCTTCCGCGTCACGGAGGACATCCAGGACGAGGAGGGCACCGTCTACGCCGCGTGGATGCGCCGCAAGCCCACCGTGCACGACACCGCCATGACCGGCGGCGACGGCCCGCGCATGCACCACGTCTGCTTCGCGACGCACGAGAAGCACAACATCCTCGCGATCTGCGACAAGCTCGGCGCGCTCCGCCGCTCGGACGCGATCGAGCGCGGTCCGGGCCGGCACGGCGTGAGCAACGCGTTCTACCTGTACCTGCGCGACCCCGACGGACACCGCGTCGAGGTCTACACGCAGGACTACTACACCGGGGATCCGGACAACCCGGTGATCACCTGGGACGTGCACGACAACCAGCGCCGCGACTGGTGGGGCAACCCTGTCGTGCCCGAGCTGGTACACCGACGCCTCGCTCGTGCTCGACCTGGACGGCGACCCGCAGCCGGTCGTGGCCCGCACCGACTCCAGCGAGATGGCCGTCACGATCGGCGCCGACGGGTTCAGCTACACCCGGCCCGCCGACGAGGAGGCCATGCCGGAGTGGAAGCAGGGCGAGTACAAGCTCGGCCACCAGCTGTAGCCTTTCGGGTCCTCTCTCGGGGTCGTTGAGCGAGGACGCCGAAGGCGACCGAGCGCCGCACTGAGCGAGCGCAGCGAGTCGAAGTGACGAAACGCGGCGATCCGCGGAGAACCGCGTTTCGTCTCGCTCCGGCTTCGCCGGTGCTCGCTCAACGACCCATGACTTCGAGAGGATGTGCCCATGCTTCCCGCAGACACCATCGCCGCGCTCGCCGCGGAGCTGGCCGAGGCCGACCGCACGCACGGCGTGATCCCGCGCATCACCGCGCGCCACCCCGAGGCCGTCGTCGAGGACTCGTATGCGATCCAGGGGGTCTGGCGCGACGCGCAGATCGCCGCGGGGCGCACGCTCGTGGGCCGCAAGATCGGCCTCACCTCGAAGGCGATGCAGCAGGCCACCGGCATCACCGAACCGGATTACGGCGTGATGTTCGACGACACCGTGTACCCGTCCGGATCCGAGATCCCGGTCGACCACTTCTCGAACGTGCGCATCGAGGTCGAGCTGGCCTTCGTCCTGAAGCAACCGCTCGAAGGCCCCGACTGCACGCTCGAGGATGCGCTCGCCGCGATCGACTACGCCGTGCCCGCGCTCGAGGTGCTGAACTCGCACATCGAGCTGGAGGGCCGCACCATCGTCGACACGATCAGCGACAACGCCGCGTACGGCGCGATGGTGCTCGGCGAAGTGCGCAAGCGGCCGGACGAGATCGACCTGCGCTGGGTGCCTGGCGTGCTCAGCCGCAACGGCGAGATCGAGGAGACCGGGGTCGCCGCGGGCGTGCTCGGTCACCCCGCCACCGGCGTAGCGTGGCTCGCGAACAAGTTCCACCAGCACGGCGCGCGGCTCGAGGCGGGCGAGATCATCCTGGCAGGATCATTCACACGCCCGATGTGGGTGTCGCGCGGCGACGAGGTGCTGTGCGACTACGGACCGATGGGAACCATCACATGCCGATTCGTCTGAACCCGACCTTCCGTGAGCATCTGGCGGACACAGACCGTCCCCTGATCGGGATGTGGGCGTGCACCGGCAGCCCGCTGGTCACGGAGATCGCGGCGGGATCGGGCCTGGACTGGCTGCTGATCGACGGGGAGCATTCCGCGAACACGCTGGAGTCGCTGCAGGTGCAGCTGCAGGTCGCCGCGGCATACCCGATCACCCCGGTCGTGCGCGTGCCGTTCAACGACGCCGTCACGATCAAACAGGTGCTGGATCTCGGCGCGCAGAACCTCATCGTGCCGATGGTCTCCTCCGCGGACGAAGCCCGGGCCGCCGTCGCCGCGACCCGGTATCCGCCCCAGGGCGTGCGCGGGGTCGGATCGGCCCTGGCCCGCAGCGCCCGCTGGAACCGGGTCGACGGGTACCTCGTCGATGCCGCGCAGCACGTGTCACTGACCGTGCAGATCGAGACCGCGGCCGCGGTCGAGGCGGCGGCGGAGATCGCCGCCGTCGACGGGGTGGACGCGGTATTCGTCGGTCCGTCCGATCTGTCCGCGTCGATGGGCCTGCTCGGGCAGCAGACGCACCCCGACGTGGTCGCCGCGGTCGAGCGCGTCTTCGGCGCTGTGCATACGGCAGGCAAGCCCGTGGGCGTGAACGCGTTCGACCCGGCCGCGGCCGACGCCTACATGGCCGCGGGCGCCGCGTTCGTGGCCGTCGGCGCCGACGTGGCGCTGCTCGCCCGCGCGTCCGAGGCCCTGGCCGCCCGGTTCCTCCCCGCCGCCGACGATCGGGCCCGGCGCGAGCTACTGACATCGTTCCGGCTCGACCCGACCACGGCCGCGCCGACTGGCTTTTTCATAGCCGGTGGCGGCAGGATGAACCCATGACTTTCCCCGCCCTCGCGCCCCTCGCCGACCGCGCCGCGCTGTTCGCCGCCCTCCGTCAGGATCAACTGGTCGCCGCGACCGGCGCGCTGGGCGAGCACCGCTGGGACGCCGATCTGGCCGCCGGGACGCTCACCTTCACGTCGGAGACGGATCCGAGCCGCCAGCTGGTCACCCGCGCCTCGCTGGTCGCGACGATCGCGCCCGGGCCCGCGCTCGCTGATGTGGGCGTGGGCGCACCCGCAGGGCGGCGCGGATCCGTCCATCGCCGCACTGCGCGAGTACGGCACGACCTACTCGCTCGCCGAGCTGTCCCAGCCCGAGCTGCCGTTCCCCGCCGAGGCCCAGGCCGACCTGGACGGCTGGATCGCCGGCGCCGCGCACCAGATCGGCGCGATCGCCGAGGAGATCACCGGCCGCTCGCCGTACTACTCTGCTCCGGTCGGCAGCGGCACACGTGCGGTCTTCCTGCTGGACGCCCCGATCCCGGCGCTCACCGTCGCCGACGCCGTGATCGCGCTCCCCCGGATCCTGTCCGAGCTCACGCTCTCCGACGCGCGCTCCAGCGTGTGGGACCTCGCCCGGCTCGCCGGCTGGAGCATGCAGTGGACCGACGAGGCGTACTCCGGCGCGGTCGTCACCGACGCCACCGGCAGTGCGACGTTCCGTTTCGACGAGTACGCACGCATCTCGGGCATCGAGTCGCAGCTCGGTCAGCCCGCGCAGGCCTGACCGCTCACCGCGAGCCGAAGAGCCCGACGCCCCCGCCGATGCGGAGCACGATGCGCACCGCATCGCGCATCCTGGTCGCCCTCGCGATCATCGCGGCCGCGATGCTGCTCACCGCCGGCCCCGCCGACGCGCATGTGACGACGGTCGCCTACGCCGACATCACAGCCGCGGGATCGGCCGACGTGCGCGTCGAGTTCGACCTGCAGTACGAGCTGCTCAGCGCCTCGGCCGCGAAGGCGCAGAACGACCCCGGCCTCTTCGACCAGGCGATCGAGCACCCGCGGCAGGGCGCTGAGAACGCGGTGCTGGCGGATCACGCCGCGGCGATCCTCGCATACACGGCGGCGCGCTTCACGGTTGCGGTCGACGGTGGCCGCGCCTGCCGGCCCCGCGCCGACGGACCTGCGACGTTCCACACCAGGGACGCCACCGACTATGCGCGCTTCTCGGTGCGCTACGCGTGCGGGGCCGCGCCCGGCAGCGCCTTCCTCGTGCGCAGCGCCCTGTTCCCCGATACGGAGGGCCTGGTCAAGGACACCAAGACGATCGTGACGTACGCCCTCGGCGGGCGCACCGGCAGCGCCGCCCTGGACGCCGCACATCCGCAGTTCTCCACCGCACAGCCCTGGACCGAGCGGTTCACCGAGTTCTTCCTGCTCGGGGCCGAGCATCTGCTCACCGGCCTCGATCACATCCTGTTCCTGGTCGCCCTCATCGTCAGCTCCCGCCGTCTGCGCGACGTGGTGCTCGCCGCGACCTGCTTCACCGTCGCCCACTCGGTCACCTTCCTGCTCGCCGCTCTCGGCCTGGTGCACGTGCCCGCGCGCGTCGTGGAGCCGGTCATCGCGTTGTCGATCGCCGCCGTCGCCGGATGGTACCTGTGGAGCGTCCGGCCGCGATCCCGTCTGCTGTCGAGCTCGGCGGCGGGTCAGGATCCGGCCGTGCCGGATCCGCGTCCGCCGTCCCGCCGCGCTCTCGCCGTGCGGCTCGGCATCGTGTTCTGCTTCGGCCTGGTACACGGTCTCGGGTTCGCGAGTGCGCTGAACATCCAGGAGCCCTGGTCGTGGACACTGCTCTGGTCGCTGCTCGTGTTCAACGTCGGGATCGAGGCGGTGCAGCTCGCGATCATCGCCGTCGTGTTCCCTCCCCTCGCGCTGCTGCGCCGGCACGCGCCCCGCACCGCAGCCGTGCTCAGCATCGTCGTCGCGTCGATCGTGCTGCTGTTCGGCCTCGTCTGGACCGTGCAACGCGTGCTCGGGCTCGGCTGACCGGATCCGGCCCGCGAGCCGGGTCCGTCTATTTCTGCCGAACGGTCGCTTCTGAGCCCGGAAAGTGGCACTTCGGCAGAAATAGACGGGCTTGTTGCAGGTGGGCGTGCCGGAACATGACGACGGCGCCTTGACACGGTAAGCGCTCTCCCGCACACTGGGGCAGAGTTTTGTACACCGTGTACTCAAATCGAGGAGAGACTCTCATGTCCGTATTCCGACACCTTGGCGCCGCCGCGGCCGCGCTGCTCGTGGCGGCGGGACTCGCCCCGCTCGGCGGCAGCATGGCGGCCGATGCCGCGTCGACCCCCGCACTCCCCGTCATCACCCCGACGCCGCAGTCGATCGAGCGCACCGGCGCAGATCTTCCCGTCGCGGGCCGGGTCGAGGTGATCGTGGGCGACGACACCGACGACGCCGCCCTCACCCTGCTCAAGACCACGCTGACGGGGTCGGGCGTGCACCGGATCGACGTGCGCCGATCGGCGGGCAACGCGCCGATCCGCTTCGTGCTGGGCAGTGCGGTGCGTGCCGATGTCGCCGCGGCACTGTCCGGCCGCACGGTGCCGGACAAGGCCGAGGCGTACATCGTGCAGGCGACACGCACAGGGGCACCCCAGGGCACTGTCGTCCTCGCCGGCAAGGACGCGGCAGGCCAGTACTACGCGGTGCAGTCCCTGCGCAGCACGCTCTCGGTCACATCGGGCGAGCGCAGCATCGCGGGTGTGCGCATCGTGGACGCACCCGCGATGCCCCTGCGCGGCACCATCGAGGGTTTCTACGGCAGCCCGTGGACATCCGCCCAGCGCGCCGACCAGCTCGCCTTCTACGGCGACATGAAGCTGAACACGTACATCTACGCACCCAAGGACGACCCCTACCACCGCGAGCGCTGGCGCGAGCCCTACCCCGCGGACAAGCTCGCCGAGTTGCAGCAGCTGACCTCCGTCGCGACGGCGCACCACGTCCGCTTCACGTTCGCCCTGTCGCCGGGCAACACGATCTGCTATTCGAGTGAAGAGGATTACGCGGCGCTGACGGCGAAGTTCGAGCAGATGTACGCGATCGGCGTGCGCGCCTTCAGCGTGCCGTTCGACGACATCCTGATCGACCGGTGGAACTGCGCCGGCGATCAGGCCGCGTACGGCGATGCCACGGCGGCTCGGGCGGGAGCGGCACAGGCGGCCTGGCTGGACCGGATCCAGCACGACTTCGTCGACACCCATCCCGGCGCCTACCCGTTGCAGATGGTTCCCACCGAGTACTCGGATCTGACCGACACCGGCTACAAGCAGGCACTGCGCACGATGGACGACAGGATCGTCGTGATGTGGACCGGCCCGGACGTCGTGCCCCCGGCGATAACGAACGCGCAGGCCGACCAGGCCTCCACCGTCTACGGCGGACCCGTCCTGGTGTGGGACAACTACCCCGTGAACGACTACTGGCGCACGGCTGGCCGGCTGCTGCTCGCGCCGTACGCGAAGCGCGAGGCCGGGCTGAGCGACCACGTCACCGGCATCGTCGCGAACCCGATGAACCAGGCCGCGGCCAGCAAGGTGGCGCTCGTCGGCGTCGCCGACTTCACGTGGAACGACCGCGCGTACGACCCCGAGACGACGTGGAAGCGCGCACTGTCGTACATCGCGCGCGGCGACGCGAAGGCGACGAGCGCACTCGAGGTGTTCGCAGATCTCTCCCGCCTCGCACCGACGTTCGGCGACGTGGACTGGCAGCCCCAGTCCCCCGCCCTGTCCGCGCAGATCGCGACATTCTGGAGCGAGTGGAAGACCGACCGCGCGACGGCCGTCGCGCACCTGCGCGCGTACGTCGACCGCATCCAGCAGGCTCCGGCGACGATCCGCAGCTCCTTGGCGGATCCGGGCTTCGTCGCGGACGCGAGCCCGTGGCTCGACGCCACGGCACTGTGGGGACAGGCGACGAGCAAGCTGCTCGACGCCGCCGACGCGAGCATCGCCGGTGACACCGCGCACAGCGCGGCCCTCGCGGCTGAGGCCGACGATCTGCGGGCGCAGGCCATCGCGATCCGCGTCGCCCCCGCGGTCAACCGGTGGGGCAGCGCGCCGGTACTCATCGCCGACGGCGTGCTCGACAAGCTCCACGCCGACCTCGAACCCCTGCTGCGGCAGTAGCCGGGTCCGTCTATTTCTGCCGAACTGCCGCTTCCGAGCCGCGAAAGCGGCACTTCGGCAGAAATAGACGGGATGTGGACGGGGCGGGCTCAGCCCGCGGCGCGCTCCGCGGCCTCGACCACGTTCGTCATGAGCAGGGCCACCGTCATCGGGCCGACGCCGCCCGGGTTCGGCGAGATCCAGCCCGCGACCTCGGCCACGGCCGGATCCACGTCGCCGAACACGCGCGACTTGCCGGTCTCCGGATCCGTCTCGCGCGTCACGCCCACGTCGAGCACGGCGGCGCCGGGCTTCACGTCTTCGGGACGGATCAGGTGCGCGACGCCCGCGGCGGCGACGATGACGTCGGCCTCCCGGAGGTATTGCGGCATGTCGACCGTGCCGGTGTGCGTGAGCGTGACCGTCGCGTTGATGTCGCGACGGGTGAGCAGCAGCCCGATCGAGCGGCCGATCGTGACGCCGCGCCCGACGACCACCACGTGCTTCCCGCGCAGGTCGTAGTCGTTGCGCAGCAGCAGCTCGATCACGCCGCGTGGCGTGCACGGCAGGGGTGTGTGGATCGGCGCGTTCACGTTCAGGACCAACCGGCCGAGGTTGGTCGGGTGCAGGCCGTCGGCGTCCTTGGCGGGATCGATCCGCTCCAGGATCCTGTCGGTGTCGAGGTGCTTCGGCAGCGGCAGCTGCACGATGTAGCCGTGGCAGGCCGGATCCGCGTTCAGCTCGTCGATCAGCGCCTCGACCTCGGCCTGCGTGGCGTCAGCGGGCAGTTCGCGCTGGATCGAGTTCATCCCGATCGTCTCGGACTGCTTGTGCTTCATGCCGACGTACAGCTGCGAGGCGGGGTCGGCGCCCACGAGCACCGTGGCGATGCCGGGGACGATCCCCCGGGCACGCAACGCGGCGACCCGCTCGGCGAGCTCCGCTTTGATCGCCGCCGATGCGGCCTTGCCATCAAGAATCGTCGCGGACATATGCCGCTCCTTTCATGCGCGTCGTTCCCGCAATTCCCGCGATCCCCTCGATCCGCGAGACTGCATCCCCGCGGCGAGACTGCAGCACATTCGTGCTGTCTCGTCGCGCAGTTGCAGTCTCGCGGTCAGGATCGGGTCGGATCCGTCGGGATCGGGTCGGGGTCGGGTCGGGATCCGGGATCGGGTCGGGATCGGGTCGCGGGGTGGGCCGGGATCCGGAGGCTTACTGCTGCAGGTCGGGGTACAGCGGGAAGGCGGCGGCGAGGGCGTCCACGCGGGCGCGCAGCGCCTCGACGTCGGCACCCGGCAGCAGCGCGAGCGCGATCACGTCGGCGACCTCGGTGAACTCGGCGTCGCCGAAGCCGCGGGTCGCGAGCGCCGGGGTGCCGATGCGCAGGCCCGAGGTGATCATCGGCGGGCGCGGGTCGTTCGGGACCGCGTTGCGGTTGACCGTGATGTGGATGTCGTGCAGCAGATCCTCGGCCTGCTTGCCGTCGATCTCGGCGTCGCGCAGATCGACGAGCACGAGGTGCACGTCGGTGCCGCCCGAGCGCACCGCAATGCCTGCCGCGGCAACGTCCTGCTGCGAGAGCCGGTCGGCGATGATGGCCGCGCCGCGCAGCACGCGCTCCTGGCGCTCCTTGAACTCGGGGGTGCCGGCGATCTTGAACGCGGTCGCCTTGGCGGCGATCACGTGCATGAGCGGACCGCCCTGCTGACCCGGGAAGACGGCCGTGTTGATCTTCTTCGCGATGTCGGCGTCGTTCGTCAGGATGAAGCCCGAGCGCGGGCCGCCGATCGTCTTGTGCACGGTCGACGAGACCACGTGCGCGTGCGGAACCGGGTTCGGGTGCAGGCCCGCGGCGACAAGGCCGGCGAAGTGCGCCATGTCGACCCAGAGCAGCGCACCGACCTCGTCGGCGATCGCACGGAACGCGGCGAAGTCGAGGGTGCGCGGGTACGCGGACCAGCCTGCGATGATGACCTTCGGCTTGTGCTCGATCGCGAGGCGGCGGACCTCGTCCATGTCGATGGTCGAGGTCTCGGGATCCACGCCGTACGCGACGATGTTGTACAGACGGCCGGAGAAGTTGATCTTCATGCCGTGCGTGAGGTGGCCGCCCTGGTCGAGCGCGAGACCGAGCAGGGTGTCGCCGGGGCGGGCGATGGCGTGCAGCACAGCCGCGTTCGCGGTGGCGCCGGAGTGCGGCTGGACGTTCGCGAACTCGGCGCCGAACAGCTCCTTGGCGCGGGCTATCGCGAGCTCCTCGGCGACGTCGACCTCCTCGCAGCCGCCGTAGTAGCGACGACCCGGGTAGCCCTCGGCGTACTTGTTGGTGAGGACGGACCCCTGCGACTGCAGCACCGAAACCGGGACGAAGTTCTCCGAGGCGATCATCTCGAGGAAGGTCTGCTGGCGCGCAAGCTCACGGTCGAGCACCTGGGCGATCTCGGGATCGACCTCGGAGAGAGGCGCGTTGAAGAAACGGTCGGTCATGAGCGTGCTCCTTTGACGGTTACGAAAAGACGGGGGTGGCTCATCGGCCCAGGCGCGCGGTCGAATCCGTAACGGTCGCTCCCCGGTGGTGACCCACCCAGACGCCAGTCGCGACGTGCACGAGCCTACCCGATCGGGATGAGGATCCGGAGGGCGTGACGAGAGGTGACGAAGACCGGGACGCGCGCTGTCCGCGCGCGTCCCGTCTCGGCCCCCGATCCCCTGCGGGACAGAGGATCCCCGCCGCTCGGCGGGACAGCGGATCCGCGCCCTACAGCGCGTCCTCCTTCGAGCGACGGCGCCGGATCAGCACCCTCGTCAGCAGCAGCAGCGCGCCGACGAGCAGCAGGCCGCCCGCGCCGGCCACGAGCCCCGGATCGAGCGTGCCGCCGGTCGTCGCGAGCCCCTTCGCCGGAGCCGTCTTCGTCGTCACGGACGACGGATCCGACTCGATCGCGGAGCCGTCCGGCGCGGTGCCGGTCGCCGTCGCCGTGTTGACCACGCGTCCTGCCGATCCGTCTGCGACCGTGATGGCATACGGATCGGCAGCGATGGTGACGGTCGCGCCCGGGGCGAGGGATCCGATCGCCCGGATGCCCGCGACCTTCGGGTCGTCGACCCGGACGCCGTCGAGAGTGACATTGCCGGTGTTCTCGACCGCGAAGCCATAGCGGATGCTCTCGCCCGGGTCGCCGACGCCGTCTCCGTCCGAGTCGAGGAGCTCGGCCGTCTTGACGATCGCGAGACCGGGCACCTGCGCGAGCGGCAGGGTGGCGGAAGCGTCCTTGTCGATCGCGTCGCCGCGGGCGGGCGAGCCGGTGAGCGTCGCCGTGTTCACGACCTCGCCCTCATCGATGTCGCTCTGCAGGAGCGCCGACGTCGCGGTGCCGCGGATCGACTGCCCGGGGGCGAGCATCCCGACAGCTCCCGGCCACTCCCCGTAGACGATGTCCGTGACGCCTGCCCGATGCTCGGCGATCTGGAGCTGCGAGATCGTCACGTTGCCCGTGTTCTCGATCTCGAAGGAGTACTGCACCTCGTCTCCTGCGATCGGGCGCTTCTCGTCGCCGGCGAACGCGGCCTTCTTCGTGAACACCACGGCGGGGGCCGCGGGAATGGTGACGTCCGCCCCGTCCGAGGCCGTGAACGGCCCGTCGCCGACGCCGAGCGCCGAAGCGGTCGCGGTGTTCGACACGGTTCCCCGGTCGATGTCACCCTGTGTGAGGACGTAGGTCGCCGTCGCCCGCACCGCCTCGCCGGTCTTCAGCACACCGGCCGCACCCGGCCAGTCGAACGCGAGGTCGGAGAGCCCCGGCAGTTCGTCGGCGATGGCGACGTCGTGCAGGGTCACGTTCCCGGTGTTCGCGGCGACGAGCGTGTACGACACGGTGTCGCCGGCGTGCACGGTGCCCTCGGCACTCACAGAGGCGTCCTTCGTGAGGGTCAGCCCGCCGATCGCGGGAAGCGGCAGGTCGAACAACGAGTCCGCCGTCGCGTTCTGCCCGCCAGCCGAGCGGCCGGTCACGAACGCCGTGTTCTGCACTGCTCCGGCGTCGATGTCATCGGACGTCAGCGCGTACGTCGCGACCCCCGTGACGCTCTCGCCCGCGCCGAGACGCCCTGGCGCGCCGGGCCAGCCGTCCGGGAAGGAGATCCTCGACAGTCCGGGGAGCGGATCCGTCACGGTCACGCCGGTCAGCGTCCCGGCCCCGGTGTTCAGGGCGACGAAGCGGTACTCGATCACATCACCCGGCTGCGGATGGGCGGGATCGCCGGGCGACCGGAAGGACGCCGACTTCGTCAACGCGATGCGGTCGACCTGGTCGGAATCGGTCGCGGACCCGGTGAGGGTCGCACCCGGAAACGCGGGGTCCGCCGACGAGGCGGCCGCGGCGTTCGTCACCGTGCTGCCCGCGTAGTCGGCCGGGATCAGCACCGTGACGGTCAGCTGGGCGGACCCGGCGGCGGTCAGCGAGGGCAGCGCCCAGGAGACCTGGCCCGTGGACCCGTCGAACACGCCGCCTCCCGTGGCCGACACGAACTGCGCGCCCGCCGGGAGCGTGTCGGTCACCGTCACCGCGCCGAGCGCCTCGCCCGCGAGCTGGTTCACGACGCCGATGTCATAGCTGACCTGCTGCCCGCGGACGACCGCCACGACGCCGTCGTCCTTCGTCACGGTGAGTCCGCCGCGGATCGCCGGAGCAGCATGCGCCGTGATCGTCGCGGCGTCGTTGCCCGGCACCGGGTCGAACAGCGGGCCACCGACCGACGCGCGCACCGAGGCGCCGTCGACCGAGACGATCGCGGGGATCTCCAGGGGCTTGCTCGCCCCGGGGGCGAGTGCGGCGGGCAGGGTGCACACGAGGGTCGCCGGCCCGTCGACGGGAGCGGCTGCCCCCTGCGCGGTGCAGGTCCACTCTCCCGCGGTGAGCGCGGTCATCCGCACGCCCGAGGGCAGAGAGACGGTGACGGTCGGATCGGTCGCGTCCCCGGCGATGTTGCGCACCGTGAACGGGAACGCGGTCGGGCGCCCCAGCTGGGGCGCGATGGTCGCGGGGCCGGTGACCTCGAGGTCGGCCGCGACGATGCGCGCGCACACGGGGCTCGGCTCGCTCACCGGCGCACCGGAGGCCGCGGTGGCGATCGAGTTGCACGCCTTCTGGCCCGACGCAGGGGTGCCGAGCACGTTCGCGGTGTACACGAACGAGGCCGTGGCGCCGGGGGCGAGGCCGCCCGTCACCGAGGCGCGGATGGCGACGGCGTTCGCGGCCATGGCGCCCCAGTCGTTCGTGCATCCGGCGGGACCGCCCGCGAAGACCTGGGTGCGGCAGGGATTGGTCGAGCCGGAGTAGCTCAGCACCAGGGCGCTCGACACGTTGCTCACGCTGTCGACCGACTCCGCGAACTGAGAGCCGCGAGAGGTGCCGGCGCTGCCGCTGCTGACGCCGGTGTCACCGACGTAGGGCAGCACGTCGTACGCCACCACGTTCGACAGCACCGTGTTGCCGTTGTTGCGCAGGGTGATCCGGTATCTGATGTCGGAGGCCACGGGCGACACCGGCACCGCCTGGGAGGTGTCGGAGATCCAGTCGCAGCCGTCGGCCGCCGCCGGGTTCACCCGGCAGATCTCCTTCACCGAACTGAGCCCGGAGGCTGCGCCGACGGTGTAGCCGGTCGTCGCCACCTGCGAGAAGTACTCGGCGGTGTCACCATCCCGGTCGAGGTCGGGAGCATCGGTGAAACGCTGCCCGTTGTTGCCCGCGCCCCAGTAGGCGGTGATGCCGGGGAAGGATCCGGAGGCGTCGCCGATGTACCCGCTGGCGACGCCGATGCTGCCAGCGGGAGCGGCGCCCGGCGTCGCCTGCACGTGCAGGCTGGGCCAGGTCGCGTTCATGCCCCAGGTGGTGCCCGCCGGCCAGTGCACGTAGAGCGCCTGGCGGCTCTGCCCGGCGATCGTGACGGTCTCCGGGGTGAAGATCGCGCCGGCGGGGGCTCCCGCGTCGAGCGACCAGGATCCGGCGACCAGGTTCCACTGGTACGGGGCGACGAACACGTACTGCGGCTCGATCGTCTTGCCGGGCTTCATCTCGCTCGTGACACCGCCGAGCGTGTAGTCGACCGGCTGACCGGCGACGGGGTTCCCGCCGGCGGCGAAGCTCGAGGTCTGCTGCGCGAAGAAGCTCGCCGGCCGCTGCGCGATGACGATGGAGGCCGTCGACGAGCCCGCGTCGACGTCGGCCAGGCCGGTGTCGGGGTAGGCCATGGTCGCGCTCGCGGTGTTCGAGACCGGCCATCCCTCCGCCGGCGCCTCGCCGACCGTCACGTACTGCAGTCGCACGGCGTAACGGGTCACGTTCGGCTGGGAGGCCTGGTCGAGATTCGGTCCGGGGATCGGCGCGGAGACGGCGACGACCGAGTCGAGCGTCTTGCCTGCCGGGACGTCCGTGTTGGCCGTGATCGTCGCGCTCGTACCGTCGGTGTACGTCAGGGTCGCACTGCCGCCGCCGGGCAGGTCGACGCGCGTGATGCGGAGGTGCTGCTGGAGCTGAGCGAGGCCCTCGTCGCGGAAGGTGGCGACCCCCGGAACGTTGGCCTTGTTGCCGATCCGAAGCTCGAAGGTCCCCGGCGTGTTCTGATCCCACACCAGGTTCGGCGCGCCGCTGGTGCTCGAGTACTTCACGAACGGCTCGACCGAGGAGAACGGCGCGCAGTTCGTGGCCTTGTGCGTCATCGAGGTCTGCGCGCTCTTCTGCTGCCCGTCGAGGTACGTGACGTCGGTCGTGAAGGTGGCGGTGAGGTCGGCCACGCATCCGGCCGTGAACACGGTGTCCGGGAAGCGGACCACGACCCGGCGCGAGTAGTCGTACCAGCCGTTGACGGTGTTCCAGCCCGTGGCGGCGGGCTCGCCCGACCGCGACCACGTCACCGTGTTCGCCCCGGAGTCGTAGGCGCCGCCGTCGGTCGCCGACACGAAGGCGGCTCCGGCGGGCAGCTGCAGCACGTTCGTGAAGGCCGAGGCGCACAGCGTGGCGGGCTCGCCGCGGTTTCCCCAGCCGTTCAGATTGGCGTACATGCAGTCCGCATCCATGCGGACCGTGTATGTGTAGTCGAGATCCGCGCGCGCGATTCCACCCTGGTCGATGACGACGTTCGGCGCCGGGGTGGCGATGTGCCATGTGATGGAGGAGGAGGCGGATGCCGTCGCGGCGGCGTTCGCCGCGTCGATCGTCGCGGTGTTCGTGATCGTGCTGCCGTCGAGGAAGAACGACTGCGCGGCGGCCACGTTGCTCGCACGCTCCTCGTAGCGGTACAGCAGCGTGAACGAGCCGGTGGCGCCTGCGGGGAGATCGCCGAGTGTCACGGTCTGACCGGCCGCGGGGGTATTCGCGGTGAGGACAGCCCCGGCCGGCAGCGTGCCCGAGTCGTAGCGGGCGAAGCGATGGGTGCCGTAGAAGGCATCGAGCTGCTGCGGCGCGATGGCGATCGTCACGCCGTTGCAAGGCGCGGCGCCGCCGCAGCTGTAGCCGATGTTCAGCGCGAAGCGTTTCTCGACGACCGGCGGGTTCACGGTCGTGGGGTCCATCTCGGCGGAGGACAGCTCCGTGATCGGGGTCGTCAGGTCATCACCCGACACGAACTGGACCGTGGTGCTCACCGTCGCGGGGCCACCGGGCACCGCGGCGGGTCGCACCGGCGCCGCGGACGCCGCGGACGCCGTCAGCATCGCGGACGTCATGACGGCCACGACGACGAGAGACGCCGCGAGGGTGCGCCGCAACCTCCCTGCGCTCCGCTGTGAGAGAGAGTGCTTCATCGGTTCTCCTGGTTTCTGGGGTGTGCGGTGCAGGTCGTGGTGCGGTGTCGCCTGGTGAGGCAGTGGCGGACGATCCCCGCGAGGGAGTGCAGGGTTCGTCCGCCACGGATCGTGCGCGAAGCTCCGGGCCGGCCCCAGCTCAGGCCCGGAGCATCGCTCACACGGGGCCGGCCGTGCCGTCCCGGGTCTCGGGCGTGCGTCGGCGACGCGCAGCCATCGTGGCGAGGACACCCGCCGCGATGAATACGAGGGCGGCCGGCACGATGAGAGGTCCGAGCTCGCCTCCGGTGGAGGCCAGTGACGGATCGGAGATCCTGTTCGTCAGGGTGACGGCGGTGGTCGTGCCGTCTCCGATGCGCACGGTCGTCGTGCTGAACGAGGGTGCGGACCAGGTCGCTCCGGCCACGGCGACCGGGGGCGCCTCCGTGAGCGCGACCACGGCCCCGTACGGAAGCTGCGGCCCGGTGACCGTCTCCCCCGCTCGGACCGTCAGGTCACCGCCGCCGGCGGCGAATCCGACCCCGGCGGGATAGGAGTAGTGGACGGTGAACTCGGTGCCGGCCGGCACGCGGCCGGCCGCGTTGCCGTCGAGGATCTTGTGCAGCGAGAATGCACCGGTGTCGAGGGTGATGAGGTTCGTCAGCCCGATGGCCAGATCCTGATCCTGCACGACCGTGAACGTGGCCCCCGGTGCGAATTCCGGCACCGCCCAGGTACCGCCCTCGATCTCGACCGGTGTCTCGCTGAGCGTGACCACGGCTCCGGCGGGGGCCGTGACCGGCACCGGGTCTCCCCCGGCCTCGACCTCGACGGCGCCCTCTCCGGCCTCGATGCCCAGAGCCGGGTTCGCGGGGTACGAGTAGACGACCGTGAAGGTGCGGTCCCCGACGAGACCCGACGCCGTGCCGGTGAGGTCCTTCCGGATCGTGAAGGAGCCCACGTTCCGGCTGATCACGTTGGTCGCGGTGACGGTGACGTCCGCCGCGCCCTCGTCGATCGTGAGGGTGGAGGGCGATACGGTCGAGCTCTTCCAGGTGGCACCGGGCACGGCGTCCGGCGCCTGTTCGGCGAAGGTGACGTCCGCCCCGACGGGGAGGCCCGCGAACGGAACGGCCGTGCCGTCCGCGGGAAGTTCGACGTTCGCCGTCCCGGCCGCGATGAACAGGTCCGGGTTCGCGGGCCAGGATGCCGTGAGCGCGAACGCCGTCCCGTCGGGCAGGGTCACCCCGTCGGGGTTCTCGATCGCCTTGCGTGCGTTCAGCGCCTGCGTCTGCAGGGCCGCCGTGTTGGTCAGCGTGTAGCCGAGCTCGGCATCCGCATGCGCCGAGGTGAAGGTGAATGATCCGTCGGGGTTGGTCGTGATCCCGGTGCCGGTGAGCTGCGCGCTCGCGGTGACGTTGCCCGACCACGCGTCGCGCTCCCGGAGGGTCACGGTCGAGCCGACGAAGATGTCGTCGCTGTGGAAGGACCACCCGTTCGCGGCATCGAGCGTGATCGTTCCCGTCGAGTCCGCGGGCACGCCACCCGGATAGTGGATCGTGTAGTCGACGAGGATCTGCGACGGGGTCAGCATCCCGGCGCCGAGGTCGAAGACCTTGTGCAGGCCGAACCGGCCGAAGTTCTCACCGATGGCGGTTCCGGAGTTCGAGCTGCGCGCGGCATCGGCACGCACGGGCAGCGTGCGACCGCCGATCGCGATGGATGCCTCGTTGTGGTACTGGCCCGGACCGGTGACGCCCTTGCCGCCGTCATCCGCGTGCACGGTCCAGGAGACGGTGTAGATCGAACCCGTGAGCTGCTCTCCCGTGGCGCAGGCTGCCGCGGCCGCCGAGGTGAACGTCACCTGCGTGCGGTCCGCCGAGACGGTGTACCCGCCCGGGTCGAGCTGATGCCAGCCCGCCGGGGTCTGCCGATCCCACTGGTCGGTGATCAGGCAGCTCGCGACGTTGACCACGGGATCGGCCACCGCGGTGAACGGGTTGCCTCCGGCGGTGAAGTCGTCGGTGACCGTGACGGTCTGGCCGGGAGCCAGCGAACGGGTGCCGTCGGCGGAGACGATGCCCTCGCCCACGGTGGGTACGCCCACCGTCCAGGTGACGAGATCGTTCGCACGGTTGTACGAGCCCCACTTGTACGGGCCGGTTCCGCCGTACTCGCAGTTCTGCGTGCAGTACCGGCTGGTGACCGTGACCTCCTGCGTCACGACGCCACCGATCTCGAACGTGCGCGTGACCGGCTCACGGTTCTTCAGGTCGACCTGCACGTCGATCGTGAAGGAGCCGTGCACGTTCAACGGGTTGGCCGTCACGTAGGAGTCGTCGACGATGCAGCTCACGTGGCCCGCCGTCACCGTGCAGGTGCCGTTTCCGATCGAGAACGTGTCCGGGATGCCGTGCAGCCCTGCGGGGATGTCGAACTCGACCCTGACCGTGGGCTGCGCCGGCGATTGCGTGGCGTGCCAGTCGACGGAGAGTCGCTGGGTCGATTGATCCTGGAACTGGGTGGGACCGGTGAACTGCACGCTGTCCACCTGAGTGGGGGTGTCGGCGGCGTGGGCGGCGGTGGCGCCCGACCACAGGCCGACGAGGACGAACGATGCCGCGGCGAGCGCCGAGACCGTTCTCCCGATCGCGCCGCGCCGCTGCGTCTGCCGTCGTCGTGCTCGTCTGAATCGCATGCTGGATGCCCTTCCCCGTCGCGGACGGTCTTCCCCAGACACGCCCGTCGACCTCTTCCGTCGAAATCGATCACCACGGTAGGGAGGGCGCGCCCACATACCTCAGCGCTCACATGTGACGGATGGAAGCGATATTGTCCTGCCATGCGCAGAAGCCACCCGACTGCGCCGCCGTCCTCGGGCACCTTCGCGGTCGCGTTCCGCGAGGCCCTGGAGGCGCGCGGCATGACACTCGCCGCGCTGCAGAACCGCCTCGACGCGCACGGGAACCCGATCTCGCGGACGACCCTCGGATACTGGCGCACCGGCCAGCGCAATCCCGAGGGCGCGGCGTCGCTCGCGGCCGTCGCCGACATCGAGTCGATCCTCGGCTTGACCGATGGGGCGCTCCTGCGCCGACTCGGCCAGAGCAGGCGCACGGGGGTCGTCGATCCGGCGCGCGTCGTCGGCGAGGACCACGTGCGTGCCGCGATCGAGGAGACCGTGGCGGTCCTGGGGATGGCGGGCGACATCACTCTCCGCGACCTCTCCACGCACATCGTCGCCGACGTCGACGAGAGCGGCGCGGTGCGCACCCTCCGCAATCAGGCCGTCCTGCAGTGCGTCTCCGGCACGCTGTTCGCGTTCCCGTACTTCGAGCTCGCCTCGGCGCCCACCGAGCTGATGCCCGAGTTCACCGCGATCACAGGATGCCGCCTCACGGCGCAGGCGCGCCATCCCGACGGCGAGGTGTTCGGCTTCGCGCTGGAGCTCGACCGGCCGCTGGGGCCGGCGGGCACCGCGGTGGTCGAATGGTCGCTGACCTTCCCTCCCGGCTATCCGCCTGCCCGGCTGGTCGAGCACGCGGTCTTCCGGCGCAGCCGCGACCTGCTGCTGATCGTGCGCTATCCCGAGAACGCCGTGCCGCGCTGGTGCGAGGAGTTCGAGGACGACCCCGACGGCCACCCGGTGCTGACCCGCACCATCGAGCCCGACCTCACCGCGCACGTCACCCGGACGAGCTTCGGCCCGGGCCGCGTCGGCATCGCCTGGGGCTACGAGGACTGACCACCCAGGACACGTCCCGCGGCGCACCGGGCGGTTCCAAAGCACGGTACCTTTTGTTCATGGTCCTGCATGATGCGCTGTCGCTCATCCCCTTCCCGTCGTCCGTGCGACTCGGGGACGGATCCGTCCCGCTCGGATCCGTCCGCATCAGCGGGGATCCCGACATCGCGGCGCTGCTGCGCGACGATCTGACCGCGCGCCTCGGGGTCGAGACGTTCGAGAAGGCCGGCGCCACCGAGGTCGCCCTCGAACTCGACCCGGGGAACGGATCCGCCGGGAGCTATGCGCTGGACGCATCCGCCGGCGGCATCCGGATCACCGGGCACGACGCCGCCGGCCTCTTCTACGGCACCCGCACCCTGCTGCAGCTGCTGCGCCGCGACGACGCC
Source organism: uncultured Actinomycetota bacterium (assembly GCA_963791605.1). Taxonomy (GTDB): domain Bacteria; phylum Actinomycetota; class Actinomycetes; order Actinomycetales; family Microbacteriaceae; genus Microbacterium. The sequence goes on from CAWBTB010000015.1 coordinate 189,580, forward strand.
GGCTGGAGTCGTTCCGGAGATCCGCGTCGACGACGCCCCGCGCTTCGCGTACCGCGGGGTCATGCTCGACGTCGCGCGGCACTTCTTCGGAGTCGACGACGTGCGGCGCTTCATCGACCGCGCGGCGGATCTCAAATTCAACCACCTGCACCTGCACCTCAGCGACGACCAGGGCTGGCGGCTCCAGATCGACTCCTGGCCGCTGCTCGCCGAACGCGGCGGGGCGAGCGAGGTCGGCGGCGGCCCCGGAGGCTTCTACACGAAGGACGACTACCGCGCGATCGTCGCCCATGCCGCGGCCCGGCATATGACGGTCGTCCCCGAGATCGACCTGCCCGGGCACACCCACGCCGTCGGCATCGGCTACCCCGAGCTGGTCGAACCGCCCGTCATCGACGCGAAGACGCTCGCCGAATCCGAGCATCTTCGCCAGCCGCTGCCCGAGCGCGGCGTGCCGTACACGGGCCGGTCGGTCGGTCACTCCTCGGTCCGGATCCACGACGAGCGCACCTACGACCTCATCCGCGACGTGCTCACCGAGGTCGCCGAGCTCACCCCCGGACCGTTCCTGCACATCGGCGGGGACGAATGCCTGGGCACGAGCGCGGCGGATTTCGCGCTGTTCTTCGAGCGCGTGAGCCGGATCGCCGCGGCCACCGGCAAGACGCCCGTGGCCTGGCACGAGGCCGGCGCCGTCGACGACCTCGCCGCCGGCATGGTCGGCCAGTACTGGTCCGGTGCTGTGCCGGAGGGCGAGCACGGCGCGCACGCCGCGCATTTCGTCGAGCGCGGGGGCGCGCTGATCCTCTCCCCCTCCGACCGCGCGTACCTCGACATGAAGCCCGCCGCCGACTTCCCGCTGGGCCTCGCCTGGGCCGGCCTCGTGCCGCTGCGCACCGCCTACGACTGGGAGCCGACCGCCGTCATCGACGGCGTTCCGGCCGACGCGATCCTCGGTGTCGAGGCCCCGCTGTGGACCGAGACCGTGTCGACGCTCGCCGACGCCGACCGCCTCGTGTTCCCGCGCATCGCCGCATCCGCCGAGATCGCCTGGTCGCCGCAGCACGGCCCCGAGCGCACCTGGGAGTCCTTCCGCACCCGCGTCGCGGGGCTCGTGGAAGCATGGGAGGCGTCCGGCATCGCGGTCGACCGTGCGACCGCCGCCGAGATCGCAGAGCACGTCCCCGCCCCGACCCAGGAGAACGCATGAGCCAGCCCGAGTCCTCAGCGCACGGGTCCATCGTCATCCACTCCGCCCGGATCGTGTCCGGCGGAGCCGCCGTCGACGACGGCTGGATCCGCTTCGAGGACGGCGTGATCGCGGATCGCGGCACCGGATCCGGCTGGGCACCCGCCGACGTCGTGATCGACGCGGTCGAGGCGGCGGGAACGGGCGCGATCCTCACCCCCGGCTTCATCGACATCCACGGCCACGGCGGCGCCGGCACCGCGTTCGACGACGGCGCCGAGGCGATCCGCATCGCGCGCGCCATGCACCGCGCGCACGGCACGACGCGCGCCGTGATCTCGCTGATCACCGCCCCCCTCGACCTGCTCGCCGAGCGGATCGGCGCGGTAGCCGACCTGATGCAGACGGATCGCGACCTGCTCGGCTCGCATCTGGAGGGCCCGTTCCTGGACCTCGGCCACAAGGGCGCCCACGACCCGGAGCTGCTGCGCGCGCCCGTGGCCGAGGACGTGCGCCGGCTGCTCGCGGCGGGCCGGGGCACGGTGCGCCAGGTGACCCTCGCCCCCGAGCTGGACGGCGGGCTCGAGGCGATCCGGATCGTCGTCGCGGCAGGTTCCGCCGCGGCCGTCGGTCACACCGACGCGGACGATGACACCCTGCGCGCAGCCTTCGACGCCGGCGCCACGATCCTCACACACGCGTTCAACGCGATGCGGCCGGTGCATCACCGCGAGCCGGGCCCGGTGCTCACCGCCGCGCACGACGAGCGCGTCACGCTCGAGGCGATCGCCGACAACATCCACCTGCACCCGCACGTCATCAAGCTCGTGTTCGACGAGGCGCCGGGGCGCGTGGCGCTGGTCACCGACGCGATGGCCGCCGCGGGATCCGCCGACGGCGACTACCTGCTCGGATCCCTGCACGTGACGGTCCTGGACGGCGTGGCACGGGTGGACAGCGGATCGATCGCCGGTTCGACCCTCACGCAGGACGTCGCGCTGCGGAACACCGTCGCGGCAGGGGTCCCGCTCGCGGATGCGGTCGAGGCCCTGACCCGTACTCCGGCGCGGGCGATCGGCGTCGCGGAGCAGCTGGGCGCACTGGAGCGGGGCTTCCTCGCGGATGCCGTGCTGCTGTCGGCCGGGCTCGATGTCACCCGGGTGTGGACGGGCGCTGCGCTCGCGCGCTGATCGGAGCACGGACGCGCTGAGACCGGCGCGGGCCGAAGTTTTGGGGGGCCGCCGCTTCCCACTGCGGCGGCCCCACCGATCCCCCTCGGTGTCCCCGGTTTCCCCCTGGTCCCTCCGGTTTCAGAGAAGGTCGGCCCGAGACTCCTCCCCCGAGGTGCCGGGCCGACCCGACCGGCGGACCCCCGTCCGCCGGAGTCTTTGCTCGCCGCCCCCCGGTGGCCATGCGCAGACTGTCTCCGACTGATGAGATGGCGCGGCGGCCGTTCCATTACGCGAGTCCTGAACTTTTCCCGGAACTTTTTCTGCTCGGGTCTTCTGAGACCCGGTCCCGCCCGGGGCGGCACCGCGGCCCACGCCTCGGCCGCGGGCCGCTGCACACTGATTTCGTTCGCACCCTGGCGCTTTCCCAGCGTGAGGGTGAAGAATGGATACTCCGCGTGGCGATGTCCCGGAACCTGCGTCTCCCTGCTGTGAGACCGCTCCCGCAAAGAACCGACAGATGACCGATCAGAACAACTCACTCTCGAACGACGCCGACGAGGCGTCCGTGCGCAGCGACGCCGATCTCGTCCTGCGCACCCGTTCGGGCGACGCCGACGCGTATGCCGAGCTGTGGCGTCGCCACTACGGGTCGGGCATCGCGGTGGCACGGTCGATCACGAGCACCTTCGACGCCGACGACCTCGTGCAGGAGGCGTTCGCACGCATCTATCAGGCGATCCAGAAGGGCGGCGGACCGAGCGGTTCGTTCCGCGCCTACCTGTTCACCAGCATTCGCAACACCGCGGCCGGCTGGGGCCGGGCACGGCACGAATCGTCCGTGGACGAGTTCGACGCCGTCGCCGATCCGTCCTCGACCGACCAGGCCGCGAACGAGGCTCTCGATCAGACCCTGTCCGCGCAGGCGTTCCGCAGCCTTCCCTCGCGCTGGCAGGAGGTGCTCTGGTACTCCGAGATCGAGCAGATGAAGCCGGCCGAGATCGCGCCGCTGCTCGGCATGACCGCGGGTGCGACGTCGCAGCTGGCCTTCCGCGCGCGTGAGGGCCTGCGTGAGGCGTGGATCCAGGCGCACCTGCGCACGGCCGAGCCGGGTTCGGTCTGCGAGTGGACCATCGAGCGTCTCGGCGCATACACGCGCGGCAACCTCGGCAACCGCGACCGCAACAAGCTGGAAGCCCACCTCGGCGAATGCGCACGATGCCTCATCGTCGCCGCGGAGGCCAAAGAGGTCTCGCGCCGGCTCGCACTCGTACTGCTGCCTCTGGTGCTCGGCATCGGCGGATCCGGTGCCTATCTCGCGATGCTGCAGAGCGGCGCCGCTCCCGTCGTCGCCCTCGCCGCCATGCCGTCGAGCGTCGTGCAAGGCGCGGTCGTGGTCGGATCCGGCGTGGTCGGCTCCGGGTCTGCGGCATCCGGAGCAGCCGGATCGGGAGCAGCAGGATCCGGAGCAGCAGGATCGGGCGCGGCCGGTTCCGGCGGCAGTTCGGGATCAGGCGGCGTCATCGCGGGCTTCGGCGCCCTGGTCGGCGCAGGGTCCGCGGCCCTCGTGGTCGTCGGTGCGATCGTCGCTGCGGCGATCGTGCCGGGGCTGACCGCCGATCCCGCCTCGACGTCGGCGCCGTCCGCATCGGACAAGAGCGACTCCAGCATCGTGGCCCAGGTCTCCCCGCCCGCGAACGTCCCGGCACCCCAGCCGGCCGCCCCGCCGGCTCCCGTGACGCCCCCGGCGCCGCACAGCGACGCTCCGCCGCCGCCGATCACGACGATTCCGGTCCTGCCGTCCGCGCCCGCGACGGGCACGACGTCCGGCGGCAGCAGCACCCCCGTGACCCCGCCCGACACGACGAAGCCGACGGATCCCGGCACGACCGGCACGGGCACCGGCACCGGCACGGGCACCGGCACCGGCGGCGACCCCGGTTCGGGGGGCGGAACGCCGACCGATCCGCCACCGCCGACCCCGCGGGCACTCGCCGTCACGATGTCCTGCACCCTCACACCGGGCGATCTGACCATCCTCCCCCCGCGCGTCCGGGTCATCACCGTCGCCGCATCGATCGCCGGCACCCCCCTCGCAGCCGTGCAGGCGACGATCGGGAGCAGCACGACCGTCGCGGGCAGCACGGTCCTGGACAAGGACGGGAACGGCTCGATGACGCTGACCCCGACCGCGCTGCAGATCCTGGCCGACGACGTCACCTTCGCGTATGACCCTGCCGGCCGGACCGGAGACTTCCCGCCGGTCACGGAGAGCCTGCTGGCGTGCCTGCTGGACGCCGTCGTCGCGGTGCCGCCGCCGGCTCCCTCTCCGACACCGCTCCCTTCTCCTGCCGCGTCCGGCTCCGTCCCGACGACGCCGGCGCCGGCCTCCGCCGCCCTCGCTCCGTCCGCCGACCCGGCCGCGCCGGTCCAGACCCCGGCACCCGCCGACCCGGCGCCCGCCGACCCGGCACCGGCACCCGCCGACCCGACACCGGCACCGGCACCGGCACCGGCCGACCCGACACCGGCAGCCCCGGCCGAGTCCAGCCCGGCGCCCGCCACCCCGGCACCGGCCGACCCGGCACCGGTCGACTCCGTCCTGACCCTGATCGCTCCGGAACCCCTCGTCCTGGCACCGGCCGACCCCGCCGCCGCCTCCACGCCCGGCGCGTAGAATTGCAGGCATGTCCGCCGACACGCCTGCCTCCGACACCCCCGGTGCGATGCCGTCGCTGCCCTACCCGCAGGGAGTGCTGCCGCGCGCGACCCCGCTCGACATCGTCCGCGTCGTGGTTCTGATCGTCGCGCTCGCGTCGCTCGTGCTGTGGGGGCTCGTCGTCTGGCCGCTGCCGTGGAATGTGGTCGCCGCCGTCGGCGCCCCCGTGATCGTCCTGCTGCTGTGGGCCCTGTTCCTGTCGCCACGTCCGGTGCTCGCGGTGCACCCGTTCCTGCGCGCCGCGGTCGAGCTCGTCGTCTACGCCGGTGTGACCATCGCCTGGTGGACGATGGGCCAGGCGTGGATCGGGCTCGGGTTCGCGGTCGTCGCGGTCGCCTCCGGGCTGATCGCCGGACGCCGCGCGCTCTCCTGAGGTGCCGCTGATGCCGGATCCGTCCGTCGTCGACCGGCTGCGTGCGGTCCTCGGCGAACGCGCCGACACCGCGCCCGCCGCACTCGAGGCCGCACGCGCCGACCGCTCCGGGCATGCCTCCGCGGGCGTGCCGCTGGTCGTCGTGCATGCGGAGTCCACGGACGATGTGCAGGCGACGCTCCGCATCGCACACGCCACCGGCACCCCGGTCGTCGTCCGCGGGGCCGGCACCGGACTCGCGGGAGCGGCGAACGCCGGCCCCGGCGAGATCGTGTTGTCCACGCTGAGGATGCGGCGCGTGCTCGAGATCCGCCCGGACGATCTGCTCGCGGTCGTCGAGCCCGGCATCCTGAACGGCGAGCTCGACGCACTGCTGGCCGAGCATGGACTGTGGTGGCCGCCGGATCCCGCCAGCAAGGACATCTCCACGGTCGGCGGCAACATCGCCACCGGCGCGGGCGGCCTGCTCTGCGCGAAGTACGGCGTCGTCCGCGATGCCGTGCTGGGCGTCGACCTCGTGCTCGCCGACGGACGGCTGCTGCACCTCGGCCACCGCACGGTCAAGGGCGTGACCGGGCTCGATCTCACCGCGCTCGTGATCGGCTCCGAGGGCCGGCTCGGCGTGGTCGTCGGTGCGACCCTGAAGCTGCGCCGGATCGTGCCGGGCGCCCCCTGCACGATCGTCGCGACCTTCCCGGATGTCCATGCCGCCGCCCGCGGTTCCGCCGCGGTCACCGCGAGCGGTGCGCAGCCGTCGATCATGGAGCTCATGGACGCGCGCTCGCTCGCGGCCGTGCACGCCCTGCTCGAGCTGGATCCGCCGCCTGCGGGCCTCGCGCAGCTGACGATCCAGACCGATGGGCCCCTGGCTGCCGCCGAGGCCGGGCAGATCGCCGAGGTGCTGCGCGCCGCGGGCGGCACGGTGACCGTCACCGACGACGCGGAGGAGGGCGAGCACCTGCTGCGCATCCGCCGCCGCATGCACGCCGCGATGGCCTCGCTCGGCACCACCCTCATCGAGGACGTCTCGGTGCCGCGCAGCGCCCTGCCCGCCATGTTCGACGAGATCGCGCGGATCGAGCGGACCTACGGCCTCTCCATCCCCACGGTCGCGCACGCCGGGGACGGCAACCTGCACCCCAACTTCATCACGGACGGCCCGGAGATCCCCGACGCCATCTGGCGCGCCGCCGACGAGCTGTTCCGCGCGGCGATCCGGCTCGGCGGCACGCTCACCGGGGAGCACGGGATCGGCGTCCTGAAGAGCCGGTGGCTCGCCGACGAGCTCGGCGAGGACCAGTGGGAGCTGCAGCGCCAGATCGTGCGCGTCTTCGACCCGGCCGGGATCCTCAATCCCGGAAAGGTCTTCGCGCCGCGACCGGAGGGCTCCGATGCCTGACATCCACGTCTCGGCCGCGATCATCACGGACCGCGCCGGGCGCGTGCTCGTGGTGCGCAAGCAGGGCACCGAGCGCTTCATGCAGCCCGGCGGCAAGCCCGAGGCCGGCGAGACGGCCGCGCAGACCCTCGCCAGGGAGCTGCACGAGGAGCTCGGCCTGCGCGTCGAGGAGAGCGCGCTGCGCCCGCTCGGGGTGTTCGTCTCCGCCGCCGCGAACGAGCCAGGCCACCGGGTCATCGCGACCGCGTTCGCCACCACCGCCGAACCCGGCGACGTGCAGGTGCAGGCCGAGCTCGCCGAGCTGCGCTGGATCACCCCGGCCGACGCCGAGAACCTTCCGCTGGCCCCGCTCAGCGAGGAGCACCTGCTCCCGATCGCCTGGCCGGAGCCGGTCCCTGAGCCTGTCGAAGGGCGCTCAACGACCCCGAGGTGAGGACGGCGTCAGATCCCCTGCCAGGCCGGCTTGTTCGCGAACGTGTAGCGGTAGTAGTCCGCGAGCTTGAGCTTCGACGCCGCAGCCTCGTCGACCACGACCGTGGCATGCGGATGCAGCTGGATCGCGGAGCCCGGCAGGAACGCCGACAGCGGCCCCTCGACCGCGTCGGCGACCGCCTGCGCCTTGCCCTCGCCGTACGCGAGCAGCACGAGGTGCCGCGCCTCCAGGATCGTGCCGAGGCCCTGCGTGATGCAGTGCATGGGGACCTGGTCGATCGACTCGAAGAAGCGCGCGTTGTCCTCGCGGGTCTGCTCGGTGAGGGTCTTCACCCTGGTGCGCGAGGCGAACGAGGATCCCGGCTCGTTGAAGCCGATGTGGCCGTCGGTCCCGATCCCGAGGAGCTGCAGGTCGACGCCGCCGGCCGCGCGGATCTTCGCGTCGTACTCGGCCCCGGCGTGCTCGATTCCCTCCTCCGAGCCGTTCGGGACGTGGATCAGCGACGGCGTGAGCCCCAGCGGCTCGACGACCTCGCGGGTGATCACGGAGCGGTAGCTCTCCGGATGCGCCGGGTCGAGCCCCACGTACTCGTCGAGTGCGAAGCCCCGCACGTGCGAGACGTCGACCCCGGCGAGCCGGTTGCGCAGCGCCGCGTAGACGGGCAGCGGAGTGGATCCGGTCGCCAGGCCCAGTACCGCGTCCGAGCGGCGCGCGATCAACCGGACGATCTCGGCGGCGACCAGGTCGCCCGCCGCCGCGGCGTCCTCGACGATGACGACTTCAGCCATGCAGTGCTCCTTCGTGCGTGTTCAGCTGTGCGGCGCCCACGAGCGCCGCACCCAGGGCCGCCGCCGGGGATCCGGCCGGCAGCAGTTCGATCCTCTCGTCGAGGCGCAGCGATCCGATGAACGCGGATCCCTCGCCCTCGACGCGCAGCCGCCGCCGCAGGTCGTCCAGCAGCCGCGCACCGAGCGCCGTGACGCCGCCGCCGATCACCACGGTCTCCACATCGGCGCTCAGCACCAGGCAGCGCACCGCGGAGGCGGCGCCGAACGCGATCCCCGTGCGCAGCTCGACCGCGAGCGGATCGCCGGTCTCGGCGAGATCGAAGATGTCGAGGATCGGCAGCGCACCGCCGCGCCCCCACGCCCGGGTGACGGCCCCGCCGCCGCAGAACGTCTCGATGCAGCCACGCTGCCCGCAGCCGCAGACGCGGCCGTTCGGATCCACCGAGAGATGCCCGACCTCACCGGCGGTGCCGCGCGCACCGCGCCACAGCAGCCCGTCGATCACGATTCCCGCCGCGACTCCGGTGCCGAGGTTGAGGTACGCCATCGAATGCGCGTCGCCGCGCAGCGACCCTGCGCCGAGCGCGGCGGCCTTGACGTCGTTCTCGACCGCGACCGGAACCGGAAACCGCTCCCGCACGGCGACGGCCAGGTCGAGTTCGGCGACGCCGAGGTTGACCGCGTGCAGCACCCGCCCGCCGGCGGCGTCGACCAGTCCGGGGATCCCGATCCCGACCGAGGCGATATCGGAGGTCCCGAACCGGCCCTGCGCCGCGAGCGCATCGATCGCGTCGTGCACGGCCGCGACCACGGCGTGATCGCCCCAGCCCGTCGGGATCCGGGCGTGCGCGACGATCGCGTCGTCGGCTCCGAGCGCGAGCGCGTCTATCTTCGTGCCGCCCACATCGAGGCCGACGCGCACCGTGGTCACGAAACGCCCAGCTGGCTGGACAGCACCATGACTGCGGCTCCGCGCAGCACGATGTCGCTCTGCGTGGTGAGCCGGATCACGACGTCGTCGTAGACGCCCTCCAGGGTGCGTTCGGTGAGCGTGCGCGTCGCGGCGTCGATGAGCGTTCCGGCGAGCAGGTCGGCCGGACCGGACAGCACGATCTCGGAGAGGTCGAGCGCCGCGACGATCGGCGCGATCGCGACGCCGAGCCGGATCCCCGCCTCGCGCAGCACGGCATCGGCCTCGCCGGCCGGCGCCTCGGCGATCCTGGTCCGCAGGTGGGAGGCGCTCAGCCACGCCTCGAGGCAGCCGTCCTTGCCGCAGGCGCAGCGCGGGCCGCCGTCGGTGCCGACCACGACGTGACCGATCTCCCCCGCCGCGTACCGGCTGCCGACGAGCGGCTGGCTGTCCGAGATGAGTCCGGCGCCGACGCCGCGGCCGATCTTGATCAGCAGCATGTCGGCACGGGCCCGGCCGAACGTGTACTCGGCCAGCACGGCGGCGTTCGCGTCATTGCGCACCAGCACGGGCAGGCCGAGGGCGGCGCCGAGCAGCTTCTCCAGCGGGAAGTCGGTCCACTCCAGGTTCGGCGAGCTGAGCACGAGCCCGTCCGGGCGCACGATCCCCGGCGCGCCGACGCCGACGCCGAGCACGGGCATGGTCGACAGCGACAGCAGCTCCTGAACGAGGGCGAGGACGGCCTCGTAGGCGGCCATCCCGCCGCTCGGTCGCGGCACCTCGCGCCGTTCCAGGACCTCGCCGCCCAGGCTCATCAGCGCGCCTTCGAAGGCGCCGGGGCCGGAAAGGTCGATCCCGACGATGCGGTGCCCCTCACGGTCGATGTCGATGAGGATCGGCGGCTTTCCGGGGCCGGTGGTGGAGCGGATCCCCTTCTCCACCACGATGCCGTCGGCGATGAACTCGCCGACGAGGTCGGAGATCGTCACCCGGGTCAGCCCCGTCTCCCGGGAGAGGTCGGCGCGACTCATCGCACCGGCGTGGAACAGCGTCTGCAGCACCAGCGCCCTGTTGTGTCCCCTGGCGTGCTCCGGCAGCACCTTGACGTGCGTGCGCAGGCGTTGCGCGGGCCCGAATCGGTGCCGGCTGGAGTCGCCGTTGTCCGCATTCATGCTGCGACCCCGCTCATCCGTGAGACCATGTTTGTTAGTAGACCTTACGAACAGGGAAAACGCAAGTCACCACGCGGAAGAAGCCGCTCGGGATACGCAAACGTTACAGGACGCAGTGCCGCCCCGCACGTACCTCTCGACCCGGATTCTGCACCGCGGGCCCGGCGAGCACGCTTCCGTTGCCATTCTGTGATATGGCATCCCGTATCCTGGGTGATACTGACATCAGCTGAGCGCAGGGGGGTGTGGACGTGACGGATCTGGCAACGGCAGCGGGGGCTTCGACCGAGGAGTCTCCGATCGTCGACGGCACGGACGGGATCGCCGGCGCGGTCACCGCAGACACGGACGGCACGACGTCGTCGATCGAGGCCGGTGACGACGGATCCGGTGATCACCCCGCGGAGTGGGCACCCGCCGCCGACGCGCCGAAGAAGAAGCGCCACATCGGCCGCTGGGTGGGCATCGGCCTGGGCGTGCTGGTGCTGGGTCTCGGCGCCGCATCGACCATCCTGATCGCCCCCGGCACCGCGATCGCCGGTGTTCCGGTCGGCGGGATGACCGTCGGGGCCGCGGCCGAAGCCGTGAACAACCATGTCTCCGGCATGCAGGTCACGCTGACCGGCGACGGATCCGGCAGCCACGTCACCGGATCCGACCTGGGCGCGCACATCGACGCCACGGCACTCGCGGAGCAGGCGTTCCAGAAGCACCCGATGTGGAACATCACCGCGTGGATGTCCGCCCCCGTCAAGGGCACGATCACCCTCGATCCCCGCGCCGCGGACCACGCGCTGCGCGCGCAGGTGCCGGCCGTCTACACCGACGCGACCGACGCCACGGTCGCGTTCAACGCCGCGAGCGGCACGTACGTCACGACTCCGGCCAAGGACGGTTCCGGCATCGACCTGGCCAAGCTCACCACGGCGATCACGACCGCCGCCGAGAAGGGCGACAAGACGGTCTCCTTCCCCGCGGCCGCGGCACCGGTCGCCCCCGCCATCACGGACAAGATCGCGGCGGACACCGCGGGCCGCCTGAACACGATGCTCACGACGATCGGCTTCTACGTCGGCACCGAGCGCACGGTGCCGGTGGCACCGGCGACCGCGGCGAGCTGGATCACGCTCACCCCCGACAACGGCAAGCTCACGATCCAGGCCGACCGGGCCGCGATCCAGAAGACGGTCGACACGCTGGGCGCCCTGGTGAACCGTGCGCCGGTCAACGCCACCTCGGTCGTGGACTCCTCCGGCACGGTGCTGGAGGACGTGACGCCCGGCGTGAACGGCCGCCAGCTCGGCGACGTCTCCGGCGCGGCGGCAGGGTTCGCCGCCCAGCTGCAGGGGAGCAACGGCCAGGGCGGCAGCGGCACCTTCGCTCTGCCGGTCAAGGACACCCCGTTCAGCTCGACCTCGCTGCTGCGCAAGATCGATGTGAACCTCAGCACCGAGACGCTCACGGTCACCGAGAACGGCAACGTCATCGACTCCTGGGAGGTCTCCTCGGGCCGCGAGGGCTTCGCGACCCACACGGGCTCGTTCACCGTGAACTGGAAGCTCGACAGCCAGAACATGGGCAACACCGACCTCACCAAGGCTCCGTACTACTACCAGCCGGACGTGAAGTGGGTCATGTACTTCAACGGCGATGAAGCCCTGCACGGCGTGTACTGGCACAACAACTGGGGCACTCCGATGAGCCACGGTTGCGTCGGCATGCCCGAGTACCGCGCCGAGTGGCTGTTCGACTGGAGCCCGCAGGGCACCGAGGTCAACGTCCACTACTGATCCCCTTCGGGGTCGTTGAGCGAGGACGCCGAAGGGGGCGGGCGCCGCAGCACCCGCCCCCTTCGCGGATCCGGTCAGCTCAGTCCGTCGATGACCGCGTTCAGCGTGGCGGACGGGCGCATCACGGCGGCCACGCGCGCCCCGTCCGGGCGATAGTAGCCGCCGATCTCGGCGTGCACGCCCTGCACCGCGTTGAGCTCGGTGACGATGCGGTCCTCATCCGCGGCGAGCGCGGCGGCGACCGGCGCGAACGCGGCGGCGAGCTCTGCGTCCTCGGTCTGCGCGGCCAGCTCCTGCGCCCAGTACAGGGCGAGGTAGAAGTGGCTGCCGCGGTTGTCGATCGTGCCGAGGGCGCGACCCGGCGAGCGGTCGTTCTCGAGGAACGCGCCGGTCGCCGCGTCGAGCGTGGTCGCGAGGATCCGCGCCTTGGCGTTGCCGGTGCGGTCCGCGTAGTGCTCGAACGACGCGGCCAGGGCGAAGAACTCGCCCAGCGAGTCCCAGCGCAGGTAGTTCTCCTCCACGAGCTGCTGCACGTGCTTCGGGGCGGATCCGCCCGCGCCCGTCTCGAACAGTCCGCCGCCGGCGAGCAACGGCACGATCGAGAGCATCTTCGCACTGGTGCCGACCTCGAGGATCGGGAACAGGTCGGTGAGGTAGTCGCGCAGCACGTTGCCGGTCACGGAGATGGTGTCCTCTCCCTTGCGCATCCGCGCGAGAGAGTACCGGGTCGCCTCCTCGGGGGTGAGGATCTCGATCGTGAGGCCGGTGGTGTCGTGGTCCTTCAGGTACTCGGTCACCTTGGCGATCAGTGCGGCGTCGTGCGAGCGGGCGGGGTTCAGCCAGAACACGGCGGGGACCCCGGTCGCACGGGCGCGGCTCACGGCGAGCCGCACCCAATCGCGGACCGGCACATCCTTGGTCTGCGTCGCACGCCAGATGTCCCCGGCGTGCACGTCGTGCTCGAGCACGACCTCGCCGGTGGAGGTCACGACCTGCACGCGGCCGTCCGCAGTGATCTCGAACGTCTTGTCGTGGCTGCCGTACTCCTCGGCCGCTTGCGCCATGAGGCCGACGTTCGGCACGGTGCCGATCGTCGCCGGGTCGAGCGGGCCGTGCTGGATGACGTCCTCGATCGCGGCCTGGTAGACGCCCGCGTAGGAGGAGTCCGGGATGACCGCGAGCGTGTCGTCCTCGCCGCCGTCCTTGCCCCACAGCTTGCCGCCGTTGCGGATCAGTGCGGGCATCGAGGCGTCCACGATCACGTCGCTGGGGACGTGCAGGTTCGTGATGCCCTTGTCCGAGTTCACGTAGCTCAGGCGGGGGCCGTTCTCGATGGCGCGCGCGAACGCCTCGGCGATCTCCCGCCCGCCCTCGACGTCGGCGAGACCGGCGAGGATGGATCCGAGTCCGTCGTTCCCGGTCAGCCCCGCGGCGGCGAGCGTGTCTGCGTACTGCGCGAACACGTCCGCGAAGTAGGCGCGCACGACGTGGCCGAAGATGATCGGATCCGAGACCTTCATCATCGTGGCCTTCAGGTGCACGGAGTACAGCACGTCCTCCGCCGCAGCCGTAGCGAGGGTCTCGGCGAGGAAGGCGTCCAGAGCTGCGGCGTTCAGGAACGTCGCGTCGATGATCTCGCCCGGGAGCACCTTGAGGTTCTCCTTCAGCACCGTGGTCTGGCCGTCGGCCGAGACGTGCTGGATCGTGAGCACGTCATCGCCCGGCGCGACCCAGCTCTTCTCGTTCGCCTTGAAGTCGTCGTGCCCGAGGGTCGCGACATGCGTCTTCGAGCCCGCGCCGAACGCCTTGTTGCGGTGCGGGTGCTTCTTCGCGTAGTTCTTCACGGCGAGCGGCGCACGGCGATCGCTGTTGCCCTCGCGCAGCACCGGGTTCACGGCGGAGCCCTTGATGCGGTCGTAGCGGGCGCGGACGTCCTTCTCCTCGACCGTGGTCGCGTCGTCCGGATAGTCCGGGACGTCGAAGCCCTTCTGCTGCAGCTCGGCGATGGCCGCCTTCAGCTGCGGGATGGACGCCGAGATGTTCGGCAGCTTGATGATGTTGGCCTCGGGCGTCGTGGCCAGCCCCCCGAGCTCCGCGAGTGCGTCGCCGACGGCCTGCTCGGCGCGCAAACGCTCCGGGAAGGCGGCGAGGATGCGCCCGGCGAGCGAGATGTCGCGGGTCTCGATGTCCACACCGGCCTGGTGCGCGAAGGCCTGGACGATCGGCAGGAGCGAGGCCGTGGCCAGCGCCGGCGCCTCGTCCGTGTAGGTGTAGATGATGGCGTCGTCGGTCACCGGGGTCTCCTTATGTGCACAGGAAGGGTTTCACGCAGGGGGATTTCACGCGGAATTGTCTCGATCCCAAGATACCTGAGCGGCCGGGCGCGCCGCGGTCCGGGGTCGCAGCCCGCCGGGTGAACTTCTCCCCACGTTTCGGCTTGATCCGTCTGGAGAGCCGTCCAGGGGTTAGCCTGGGTCCATGACGGAACTGCGACTGGTCGAACTGTCCGCGGCGACGATCGTCGCCGTGAACAATCTCTCCCTCAAGCCCGGGCAGGAACAGTTCCTGGCTCCCGTGTCGTACGGGATCGCCGCGACCGTCATGAACCCCCAGACGACCTGGCAGCGCGTGGTGCTCGACCAGGACGAGGTCGTGGGGTTCGTCAGCGCGAACTTCGACCCCGATGCCCCGGAGGAGCACTTCCGCTCCGTGCTGTGGCGGATCAACGTGGCGGCCGACGAGCAGGGTCGCGGGGTCGGCCGGTTCGCCGTGGAAAGTCTCATCGACGAGGCCCGCGTCCGCGGGTTCCATCACTTGAACGTCATCTACGAGGCCGGCGAGGGCGGGCCGGAGGCGTTCTTCGAGCGCGTCGGCTTCACCCCCGTCGGCGAGACCGAATATGCCGAAGTGATCGCCGAGATCCGCTTCTCCTGAGACCCGTGCGCTCCGCCCCCGCACGCTGATACCGGCGGCGGGGCTTCGAATCCCCTCCCCCATCGAAGCCCCGTCGCCCTCTTCGTCCGGTCCGTTCCACGCGCAACCGCGCAGCCGTGCCTACACCAGCGTCTGCTGCCACGCGGCGTGCAGCTGCGCGAACTTGCCCGTGCCCGCGATGAGGACGGCGGGGGCGTCGTCCTCGATGATCCGGCCGTGCTCCATCACCAGCACCCGGTCCGCGATCGCTACCGTCGACAGGCGGTGCGCGATGATGATCGCGGTGCGGTCGGCGAGCAGCGTCTGCAGGGCGTCCTGGATCAGCCGCTCCGAGGGGATGTCGAGCGAGGCGGTGGCCTCGTCCAGGATCAGCACCGCGGGGTCGGCGAGGAAGGCGCGCGCGAACGAGATCAGCTGACGCTGCCCCGCCGACACCCGGCCGCCGCGCTTGTTCACATCGGTGCCGTAGCCGTCCGGCAGGGACTCGATGAACCCGTCGGCACCCACGGCGCGGGCGGCAGCCCGGATCTCGTCCATGGTCGCGTCGGGCTTGCCGAGCGCGATGTTGTCGGCGACCGTGCCGCTGAACAGGTACGCCTCCTGCGTCACCATGACGATGGCGCGACGGAGATCCTTCGGGTGCAGGTCACGCAGATTCACGCCGTCCAGGCTCACCGTGCCCGCGGTCGGGTCGTAGAACCGCGACACGAGCTTGGCGAGGGTCGACTTGCCCGCCCCCGTCGTGCCCACGAGCGCGATGGTCTGCCCGGCCGGGATGTCCAGCGAGAAGTCGGGCAGGATCACCCGGTCCGCGGCGTACCCGAACTCGACGTCGTCGAAGCGCACGTGACCCGCGGCATTCCACAGATCGACCGGGCGGGCCGGATCCGGAACCGTCGGCACCTCGTCCAGCACCCCGGACACCTTCTCGAGTGCGGCCGTCGCCGACTGGTAGGAGTTGAGGAACATCGCGATCTCCTGCATCGGCGCGAAGAAGTTCCGCACGTACAGCACCGCCGCCAGCAGGATGCCGACCTGGATCTCCCCGCTCGCCATGCGGATGCCACCCCAGACCACCACGGCGCCGAGCGTCAGCGCCGCGACCGCCATGAGGCCCGGCTCGAACGTGCCGAACAGCAGCATCGAGCGGCGGTTCACGTCACGGTACTCTCCCGCGATGCCCTGGAACGAGACGTCGTTGCGGGGCTCCTTGCGGAATGCCTTGACCGCACGGATCCCGGTCATGGTCTCGACGAACTGCACGATCACCTTCGCGCTGATCACCCGCGACTCGCGGTACACCCGCTGTGAGCGCGTGTAGAACCAGCGCATCAGGTAGGCCAGCGGAATGCCCGCCAGCACCAGGACGACGCCGGAGTGCCAGTCCACGAGCACGAGCGCGATGAACGTGAAGATGCCGTAGAGCACGCCGGAGACGAGCTCGTTGAGCCCGCCGTCGAGCAGTTCACGGATCGAATCGAGATCACTGGTCTGACGCGAGATGATCCGGCCGGACGTGTAGCTCTCGTGGAACTCCAGGCTCAGCCGCTGGGTGTGCAGGAACATCCGGGTGCGCAGGTCCATCAGCACGGCCTGCGTGATCCGGGCCGTGAGCACGGCGTACCCGCCGATCAGCGCGGATCCGACCAGGCCGATCAGGAGGTACGCGAGGCCCACTCCGATCGTCGGGATCCAGTTCGTCTGCCGGATCACCGCGGGCAGGGCCGTGTTCAGGCCGTACGCGATGAGGGCTGGTCCCGCCACCTGCGCCGCGGTCGCGATCACGAGCACGGCGGCGGTGATCACGATGCGCGTCTTCAATGGCGCGATCAAGGATCCGAGCAGCCGCAGGGACCGGTCGCGGACGGCGCGGCTCTCCGCACGGGTCAGGTTCGAACGGTCCTCGTCCTTGGTGCCCTGGGCGGGTGCGACGGCGGTCATGCCTGCACCTCCTCTTCGATGGATTCGTCTTCGACGGACGCGTCTTCCGCCGCGTCCGCAGCGGCGGGTGCGTCTCCCGTCCGCACCACCGGGATCGCCCCGGTCGCGTTCGAGATACGCGCCTGGTGCTCGGCCTCGATGCTCGAGATCACGTACCGGTAGTGCGCGCTGCTGCGCAGCAGCTCGCTGTGCGCGCCGACGGCGGTCACCCGGCCGTCCTGCAGCAGCGCCACCCGGTCGGCGAGGGCCACCGTGGACGGACGATGCGCCACGATCAGCGCCGTGGTCTCGGCGAGCACATGGCGCAGCGCCTCTTCCACGAGGGCCTCGGTGTCGACGTCGAGCGCGGACAGCGGGTCGTCGAGCACGAGCACCTTCGGCTTCGCGGCCACCGCGCGCGCGAGCGCCAGGCGCTGCCGCTGCCCGCCGGAGAGGCTGAGCCCCTCCTCGCCGATCCGCGTCTCGACGCCGTCCGGAAGCGTGTCCACGAATCCGGCCTGGGCGACATCCAGCGCCTCGCGCAGCACGGCCTCCGCCTCGGGGCTGTGCACGTCGAGGTCGGCCCGGCCCAGCAGCACGTTCTCGCGCACGGAGGCGGAGAACAGCGTCGCATCCTCGAAGGCCATCGCGATGTGCGTGCGCAGCTCCGACAGCGTCAGGTCGCGCACGTCCACGCCGTCGAGCAGCACCCGCCCGCCGGTCACGTCGTACAGCCGGGTCGGCAGCGTGGTGAGCGTGGTCTTGCCCGATCCGGTGAGCCCGACGAGCGCCATCGTCTCCCCGGGCCGCAGCACGAGGTCGATCCCGTCGAGCAGATCGCGCTGCTCGGGACGCGCATCCTGGTAGCGGAACCGCGCTCCCTCGAACACGAGTTCCCCGCGCGGCACGCCGATGTGCGCGGGCTCGGCCGGGTCGGTGATCGTGTTCACCTCGTCGTAGATCTCGAACACCCGGTCCGTCGCGGTGCGCGCGTCGAGCAGGAACGAGAACAGGAACCCGATCGACTCGATCGGCCAGCGCAGCACGGTCGCCATCGCGAAGTACGCGAAGAGCTCCGGCGCGATCAGCTGGCCCTGCGCGATCAGCCAGATGCCGGCGACCAGATTGAGCCCGAAGGCGACCTCGGGCATCAGCACGAGCCAGAACCAGATCCAGCCGACGGCCTTCGCCTTGCTCAGCTCGGTCGCGCGCAGCGACTCGGCCTGCCGGGTGAAGCGCGCAAGCGCGTGCTTGCCGCGTCCGAACGCCTTCAGCACGCGGATCCCGTGCACGCTCTCCTCGACGCTGGTCGCGAGGTCGCCGGCCTGATCCTGGCTCCGCCGCGTGAGCAGGCCGTAGTTCTTCTCGAACAGGAACCCGGAGATCCACAGCGGGACCGCGGTGAGCAGGAAGATCGTGCCCAGCAGCCAGTGCCAGCGGAACAGCATGACCGCCCCGATCCCGATCGTCAGGATGTTCACGACGAGGAGCACGAGTCCGAAGGCGAGCCAGCGGCGGATCAGGCCGATGTCCTGCATCATCCTGCTGAGCAGTTGCCCGGACTGCCAGCGGTCGTGGAACGCGACCGGCAGATCCTGCAGCCGGGAGTACAGGTGCGTGCGCATCGTGTACTCCACCTGGGTCGCCGGGTTGAGCACGAACTGGCGGCGCAGCCAGACCATGATCGCTTCGCCGAGAGCCAGGCCGGTGATGGCGACCGCGCCCCAGACGATCGCGCCGATCTCGCCGGAGGCGATCGGCCCCTCCAGGACGACCTGCAGCAGCAGCGGGATGCACAGCGCGATCACCGCGGCCGCGAGCGCGCTCAGGCCGCCGCCGACCAGCCTCCAGGCGACCGGCTTCACGAACGGCGCAAGGCGCGCGAGCGCACGGGGTGTGGACAGACGGGGTGTGGAGCGGGCGGTGCGCGTGGTGGACGAGGACGAGGAGTGTTCAGACATGATTCTCAGCAGTTACGTATCGCGGAAGGGACGGCAGGGACGAGGAAGAGCGGATGCGATGCATCCGTGCGCACAGCGGCGGCCGTACGGCCGAGGGATCCCGGAGCGGGTCAGACCTCGGCCGGCGTGAAGGCCGGCGTGAAGGGCGAACCGGGGACAGCGCTGACGGACGATGCAGTGATGATCGTGGGCATGGTGTCCTCCTCGGTTCGTGGCCGTCGGTCGGTTGACGCGACAGCCGTCCAGCCTATGCCTGTGAACCACCTGAAGGCAAGGACCATTCCCGATAGAGCACCGCTCAGACCATTTCCCGTGCCGCGGCCTCGCGCTCCAGCAGGCTCCGCTTGACGTCCTCGCCCCAGGCGAAGCCGCCGAGGCTGCCATCGGTGCGCAGCACCCGGTGACACGGCACGAACAGGGCGGGCGCGTTGCGCGCGCAGATCGACGCAGCGGGACGCACCGCCCCTGGCTTGCCGAGTGCCACCGCGAACTCGGTGTACGTGAGCGGCTCGCCCGGCGTGATCCGGCGCAGCGCCGCCCACCCCGCGTGCTGCATGTCCGTGCCGTACTGGTGCACCTCGACGTCGTCGATCGCGGTCAGGTCTCCCGCGTAGTACGCCCTGACGGCATCGGCCGCGGGGGTGCTCCCCTCCTCCTCGATGTCCGCGGGGCGGTGCCGTTCGGACAGGCGGTTCACGATCTCGTCATGATCGGCTGTCCAGCCAGACGCGAGGACGCGGTGCTCCTCGTCGGTGAGGATCGTGAACGGTCCGTCTGGCGTGCTGATGGTCTGGATGAGGGCGGTCATTGCGCACCTTCCTTGAGCGGGATCCGGGTGGATCCGGAGGTCTTCGTGGTCTTGGTGACCTGGCGCCGTGCCGGAGCCGCGCGCCACAGATGGGCCGTGAGGTAGCTCCGCCACGGTGCGGTGCGGGCGGCCCAGGCGTCGAGCGGTGCAGCGTCCGCGGGCAGACCAGCGCCCGCCGCGCCCGCTCGTGCGGCGACGTCCCCCGGGAGGAACACGTCGGGGTCGCCGAGCACGCGCATGCGCACGTAGTCGGCGGTCCACGGTCCGATCCCCGGCATGGCCAGCAGCGCGGCGCGCTGCGCCTCGCCGTCGTCGCCGAGCGTGAGCCGGAGCGATCCGTCCACCAGGGCGGCCGCGGCGCCGGTGATCGCGCGGATCCGGGCGGCGGGGCCCCGGAGCACCTCGGATCCGCGTTCGGCGATCGCCGCCATCGTCGGGAAGAGGAACCCGCCGTCGACGCGCTCCCCGAGGTCCTGCGCGAGCGCCGTGAGGGCCGTGCGGGCGGCGGCGACGGTGATCTGCTGGCCGATCATCGCTCGGATCAGCATCTCGTGCGGATCCGCGGCGCCGGGAACCCGGATGCCCGGCGTGCGGGCGACCAGGGGTGCGAGCTCGGAATGCGCGAACAGGGCCAGGTCGACGGCCTGCGGATCCGCGTCCAGATCGAACAGCCTGCGCGCCCGCGCGACGAGCGGCGTGAGGTCTCCGAGCTGCGCGAGCCGCGCCCGCAGGTGCAGACGCCCCGTGTCGTCGAGCCTCAGTTCGAACCAGCCGGGGCCGCCGTCCAGGCGCAGATGCCGGGAGAAGCTCCGCTCCCCCGCCTCCTCCACGCCCGGCAACGCCCTGGCCCGCATCCACGCGAACAGACCGTCCGCGTCGAACGGCGCCCGGTACGGGAGCAGCAGTGCGATCTCACCGGGCACCGCGATCGCCATCCCTGACCCGGGCCCTGAGCCCGTCGAAGGGCGCTTGGCACGCAGCTCGCCGGGCGTGACGGAGAACACCTCGCGCACCGTGTCGTTGAACTGACGTACGCTCGCGAACCCCGCCGAGAACGCGACGTCGGCGATCGGCAGGTCGGTGCCGACGAGCAGCATCCGCGCGGTGTGCGCGCGGTGCGCCCTGGCCAGGGCGAGCGGACCGGCGCCGAGCTCGGCGGCGAGCAGCCGGGTCAGATGGCGCGACGAGTAGCCGAGCCGCGCGGCGAGCCCCGGCACGCCCTCGCGCTCCACGACGCCGTCGGCGATCAGCCGCATGGCACGTGCCGCGACGTCGCCGCGCAGGTTCCACTCGGGAGATCCGGGGGCGGCCTCCGGGAGGCAGCGCTTGCAGGCGCGATAGCCGGACTCATGCGCAGCCGCGCTTGTCGGGAAGAACGTCACGTTCTCCGGCTTCGGCGTGCGCGCGGGGCAGCTCGGCCGGCAGTAGATCCCGGTCGAGCGCACCGCCGTGACGAACTGTCCGTCGAAGCGCACGTCGCGCGCGTCGATCGCGCGGTACCGTTCGTCGAAGGTCATCCCGGGGAAGCTCATGCCTCCACTCTGACACGTCCGATTCCCGCAGGCTCGCGGAAATCGGACATGACAGTGCGGCATCCGGGACCTGCCCTACGAACGGAGCGCAGCGAACCCCGGCCCCAAGACTCAGTGGAAGAAGTGCCGCTCCCCTGTGAAGAACATGGTCACGCCGGCCTTGCGGGCGGCCTCCACGACCTCCTCATCGCGCACGGATCCGCCCGGCTGCACGATCGCCGTCACCCCGGCGTCGATGAGCACCTGCGCACCGTCCGCGAACGGGAAGAACGCATCGGACGCCGCAACGGATCCGGCGGCGCGGTCGCCCGCGCGCTCGACCGCGAGGCGGCATGAGTCGACACGGTTGACCTGGCCCATGCCGACGCCGACCGTGGCGTTGCCCTTGGCGAGCACGATCGCGTTGGACTTCACGGCGCGGCACGCCTTCCACGCGAAGATGAGGTTCTCCATCTCCAGGTCGTCCGGACGCTCGCCGGAGACCAGTTCCCAGTTCCTCGCAACCGAGACGATGTCGTCGGGGAACAGGTCCGCGTCCTGCAGCAGCAGGCCGCCGGAGACCAGGCGCACGTCCATGCGCTCGCGCCGCCAGTCTTCGGGCAGTTGCAGCAGGCGCAGGTTCTTCTTCGCCTTGAACACTTCGAGCGCTGCCGGTTCGAAGGCCGGGGCGACGATGACCTCGGTGAAGATGTCCTTCAGGTTCTCGGCCATCTTGAGCGTGACGGTGCCGTTCGCGGCGATCACGCCGCCGTACGCCGAGACCGGGTCGCACTCGTGCGCGCGCAGGTGGGCGCTCGCGATGGGATCCAGCGCGTTCGGTGCGGTGGTGGCGATGCCGCACGGGTTCGCGTGCTTGATGATCGCGACCGCCGGGTGCACCATGTCGTACGCCGCCCGCAGGGCCGCGTCGGCGTCGACGTAGTTGTTGTACGACATCTCCTTGCCCTGCAGCTGGGTGGCCTGGGCGATGCCGTGCCCGCCCGCGCGCGTGTAGATCGCCGCGCGCTGGTGAGAGTTCTCGCCGTAGCGCAGCGTGGCCAGACGCTCGGCGTTGATCGTGAGATGCTCCGGCAGGTCGCGCTCGGTGCTCAGGGTCCCCTCCGAGAACCACTCGGCCACCGCGGTGTCGTAGGCGGCCGTGTGGGCGAAGGCACGTGCGGCGAGCTCGCGACGCTGCACCAGCGTGGTGCCGCCGGTCGCGAGTCCGGCGATGATCGACGGATACGACTCCGGCGAGACCACGATCGCGACGTTGGCGTGGTTCTTCGCCGCGGCGCGCACCATGGCGGGACCGCCGATATCGATCTGCTCGACGACGGCGTCGCCGACCGCGCCCGACGCGACCGTCTCGACGAACGGGTACAGGTTCACGACGACGAGCTCGAACGGGCTGATCCCGAGTTCGGCGAGCTGGCGCTCGTGGTCGTCCAGGCGCAGGTCGGCGAGCAGTCCGCCGTGGATCGCCGGGTGCAGGGTCTTCACCCGGCCGTCCAGCATCTCGGCGACGCCCGTGACCGCGGCGACGTCGGTGACCTCGAGGCCCGAGTCGCGGATGGTCGCGGCGGTGGATCCCGTCGAGACGATCTCGATTCCGCTGTCGGCGAGGGCCCGGGCCAGCGGCACGAGCCCGGTCTTGTCGCTGACGGAGACCAGCGCGCGACGGATGCGCACCTCGTCTCGGGGGCGGTAGAGCGACGGATCGTGGGCGGGACCGGCCATCGGGATTCCTTCCAGGAGGGCTTCAGTTCGGGTCGGGGCGCACGCCGAGGTCGAGGTCGCCCTCGGCGATGCGGCGGACGACGTCGATCAGCAGGCGCCGTTCGACGGGCTTGATGCGCTCGTGCAGCGACGTCTCGGTGTCACCGGGGCGCACGTCGACGCGCTCCTGCGCGAGGATCGGTCCGCTGTCGACGCCGTCGTCGACCACGATCACGCTGGCCCCGGTCCTGGTCGCCCCTGCCGCGAGCGCGTCCCGCACGCCGTGCGCTCCGGGGAACTCGGGAAGGTACGCGGGGTGCGTGTTGATGATGTTCGGAGCCCACGCGGCCACGACCTCGCGCGGCAGCAGCCGCATCAGCCCGCTCAGCACGACGAGGTCGGGACCCCACACGTTCAGCTGCGCGTCGAGCTCCGCCCCCCAGGCCTCACGGCTGTCGAAGCCGTCCCACGGGACGACGAACGAGGGGATCCCGTACGCCTCGGCGTGGAAGAGACCTTCCGCCTCCCGATCCGCGCCGATCACGACGACACGGGCGGGGAATCCGGGGTCGGCGGCCGCGTCGAGCAGGGCACGAAGATTCGAGCCGGTGCCCGAGATGAGAACGGCGACCGTCAGCACCCACACAGTCTAGCCGGGCGCACAGGCCCCTCCGGCCGCTGCGCGGCGTGTGCGAGGGCGCCTCTCAGAGCCTGTCGTCGTCGCCCAGGGCGTCGCTGAGCGCACCGTGGCGGCGCGGCGAGAGCAGCAGGATCGCGGCCCCCACGAGCACCTCCAGCCCGAGCGCGAGCGCCACCGGACCCGGCGCGGGGCCGGCCTGCGCGAGACGGCCGGGGCCGAGCGACCCGCTGGACAGCGCGGCCAGCAGCGCGCCGACCGCGGCGGACAGCACGGCGATGCCGAGCACGATCGCGATCCGCGGCAGCACACCGGTTTCGACGCCCGCGGAGACCTGGCGGGAACGGATCATCCACCCCGCGAACGCACCCGCCGCGACCGGAACGAGCACGACGATGAGGAACCACGGCGAGGAGTTGTCCGGCACGAGGCCCAGCATCGGCACCCCGGGGACCACGCCGAGCACGGTGCCGGCCGGCGAGACGGCGGTCCCGGTCCCGATCGCGAATCCGGGGCCGGCGATCCAGGCGACCGCCCAGGCCAGCAGGGTGGGCAGGTAGGCGACCTGTGCGAGGCCCATCACGATGACGCCGAGCGCATCCGCACGCAGCGACTCGAACAGCGCCACCACCTGGCCGCCGCGGGTGAGCGCGGCGATCGCGACCGCGAGACCCGCGGCGCCGATCACGCCCGCGACCGCAGCGGCCGCGCCGCGCACGACGTCGCCCGGGACGTGCGCCCAGTCGGGCCACCGATCCAGCGCATCCTGCACCCGCTCGACGATCCCTCCGTCGCCCTCGCTCCACGCGGTGGTCACGGCGCCCGCGAGCGCCCCGCACAGGAAGACCAGGGGCGGGAACAGGATCGCGAGCGGCAGCGGGGTCGCGACGACGGCGAAGCGCCCGGTCAGGGCGGCGAGCGCGGCGATCACCGCGAAGACGACGGTCCCGGAGACGACCCCCGCGACCCAGGATCCGGCCAGCGCGGCCCGGCGACCGGAGCGCGCGGCGAACACGGCCGTGAACGCGAGGAACAGCAGCGGCGGCACGGACAGGGCGAAGGTCGCCGTGTCCGGCGCGATGCCGACCGCACGCACCAGGGCGTCCGGCAGGGACACCGCCAGGGGGACGCCGTGGCCGAACTCCCAGAGCGTGACCGTGCTCGGCCAGAGCACCCCCCAGTCGGCGCCCGTGCCGAAGGAGATCGCCCAGACCACCGTGAGCGGTGCGAGCAGTACGACGAGGCCGATGGCTGCGGCGACGGCCGCGTCGACCGCCGCCAGGAGCACGATGAGGAGGCGTTGCATGACGGTTTCGAGCCTACGTGCTGAACCCCGCGGTTCCGCGATGCCCCTCCCGCCCCCGCCGATTCCCCTCCGCCGTTCCCCGCCGATCTACCCGGGACAGGATGGGCGCGGAGAGGCGTCCGGCGTCCGGCACCCGGCGCCCGGCGTTGCGACGTCGCCACGCCGCCACGCCTCCGCGCCGCGCCGAGAACGACGAAGGGCTCCGAGCGCGAGATGCTCGGAGCCCTCCGCGGGAGCGCCTTACAGCGCGGCGTACTTCGACTCGTCGCTGCGCTCCTCGCTCAGCAACCGGGTCGAAGGCCGCTGCGCGACCTGCCGATTCACCCACAGGATGGGCGTGGAGCAGGTACGGTTTTCGGCGGAGGTTCCCCATGTCCACTGTTCCCCCGCCCGTTTCCGACACGACTTCCGCCCCGGCGCGGAATGGGATCGACCGCTTCTTCGAGATCACGAAGCGCGGATCCACCGTCGGCGCCGAGGTCCGCGGCGGCATCGTCACCTTCGTGACGATGGCCTACATCGTGATCCTCAATCCGATCATCCTGTCCACCTCGAAGGACATCGCCGGAACCCAGCTCGGCTTCGCGCAGCTGAGCGCGGTCACCGGCTTCACCGCCGCGGTGATGACGATCCTGTTCGGCCTGATCGCGCGGCTGCCGTTCGGCTTCGCCGCAGGTCTCGGCATCAACGCGTTCCTGGCCTTCTCCGTGGTCGGCGAGGTCACCTGGCCCGAGGCGATGGGGCTGGTCGTCATCAACGGCCTCATCATCGTGCTGCTGAGCGCGACCGGACTACGCCGGATGATCTTCGAGGCCGTCCCGATGCAGCTCAAGCTCGCGATCACGGTCGGCATCGGCCTGTTCATCGCGTTCATCGGCTTCGTCAACGCCGGCTTCGTCACAGCCACCCAGAGCGACTCCCCGCCGGTCGGGCTCGGCGTCGCCGGCTCGGTGGCGACCGTGCCCACCCTGATCTTCGTGATCACCCTGCTGGTGACCGCGATCCTGGTCGCGATGCGCGTCAAGGGCGGGATCCTCATCGGCCTCGTCACCGGCACCGTCATCTCCGTGATCGTCGAGGCCATCTGGCACTTCGGCCCAAAGGTGGCGGACGGAAAGGTCGTCAATCCTGGCGGCTGGAGCCTGAACGTCCCGGCGGTGCAGGATCTCGTCGCCGTGCCGGACCTCTCGCTGATCGGGCACGTCGACCTGTTCGGAGCATTCGGCCGGATCGGCGCCGTGGCCGCGCTCATGCTCGTGTTCACGCTCGTCTTCACGAACTTCTTCGACGCGATGGGCACGATGACCGGATCGTCGAAGGAGGCGGGCCTCGCCGACGAGAAGGGCAACTTCCCGCGGCTGCGCTCGGCGCTGATCGTCGAGGGCGTCGGCGCGGTCGCCGGCGGGCTGACCTCGGGTTCCTCGAACACTGTGTTCATCGAGTCTGGTGCCGGCATCGGCGAGGGCGCGCGCACGGGCTTCGCGAACATCGTGACCGGCCTGCTGTTCGCGGTCGCGATGTTCTTCACCCCGCTCGTCTCGATCGTGCCGACCGAGGTCGCCGCCGCAGCGCTCGTGATCGTGGGTGCCCTGATGATGAGTGCAGATCCGGCACATCGACCTCACCGACTTCTCGGCTCTGTTCCCGGTGTTCGTAACGGTCACGGTGATGCCGATGACCTACTCGATCGCGAACGGGATCGGCGCCGGCTTCATCAGCTGGGTGCTCCTGCGCGCATTCTCCGGCAAGGTCCGCGAGATCAGCCCGCTGCTCTGGATCGTCGCGATCGGCTTCGTGATCTACTTCGTGCGCGGCCCGCTCGAGGCGCTGCTGCACTGATCCCCGACTGGATCCGGTCCCACGAGAGCCGGATCCAGCCGCGCGGGATCGCGCAGGACGAGACCGAGGATCAGTTCCCCGACCGGGTCATCTCACCGAGCTTCCCGCCCGACCCGTCTGCGAAGGTCAGCTGGTCGTCCTGAAGCGAAGCGGATGTGGAGCGATCCAGCCACACATCCTTGGAGCATGCCGCCTCAGTGCCCCCGGTGAACTCCAAATCCACGCGCCCGTCCGACACACGGTAGGTGCCCATCTTGGAGTTGCAGCCGTCGTTTCCGACGAACTCGCCGCCGTCCTTGAAAGTGATGGTCTGTCCCGCCGAGTCCGGCGTCTCCGCCCACTTGCCGACGACCGACAACGGGATCGTCGACGTCGGCGCGGGTTGCGGTTGTGCGGAACAGCCGCTCGCGACCAGCACAAGTAGTCCGCATGTCAGCGGTGCGATGAGACGAGCAACTCTCAGCATCTCGGTCGTCCGGCGCTGTCCCATCAGTACAGCAGCCGAACGTCGAGCCGCTGGCCGCCGACCTGCATCAACCATCCGCCATCGCCGCCTGCGGCTCCACCACGGGCTCTTTGGAACTCTCCACGACGACTCGGAATATCGGAGCCTTGCGCTCGAGCGCTGCGACCTCGGTCTGGATCTGCTTGATGAGATCCTTCGAATCAGTGGCTGGCTCACCGCCGCTGTTCACCTGATCGAAGACGACGGTGATCGTCTTCGATGCGATGTCGGCCCCTGCATAGCCGTTTCCGCGGGACGAGGCGAGTTTCTCCGTGACCCGCAGGATGGCCGAGACGTCTTCATTGAGCCCGAGGTCGGAGTATCCGACGTCGCTACGCAAAGCGAGCCCTGAAACACCCTTTGCGACCTTTGCCGCTGCCTCGGGGATGTCCCCCACAAATCCCGCTTCGGCGATCCCTCTGGCCAGATCCAACGTCGCGTACGAGAACTCCCTCTTGAACGGTGGACGTGTGGGCATAGTCTGTTGCTCCGGTCTCCGGCGATGTCTCGCGCGGGGTTTCGGGCAAGTGTGGCATGTACTGCATCGATGCTATGAATGTTCCCAGGATTCCCCCAGGATACGAGCGCGTGCC
The DNA here is from genome assembly GCA_963791605.1 of uncultured Actinomycetota bacterium. Taxonomy (GTDB): domain Bacteria; phylum Actinomycetota; class Actinomycetes; order Actinomycetales; family Microbacteriaceae; genus Microbacterium. The sequence goes on from CAWBTB010000015.1 coordinate 217,255, forward strand.
TGCATGGCTCGGACCAGCTGATGGGTATCGACATCCGTCTTCCGCAGAACCCCCGCAACGGACGCACCTCGCCTTCTCTGGACGACGAAGGGCCCCGAGCGTGACGCCCGGGGCCCTTCGCAACAGCATGCTTACAGCGCCGCG
>CAWBTB010000016.1:0-41148 GCA_963791605.1 uncultured Actinomycetota bacterium
CATGGTTCGAGTCTACTTTTCGGTTCCGACGTTGACTCCCGATCGGTAGCCGCTCCGAGGCCGAGAAATCGAATCGCCCCGGTCCCTGAGCCTGTCGAAGGGACTCCGCGCCTGTCGCTCATTCCGGTCCCTGAGCCTGTCGAACCTGAGCCTGTCGAAGGGACGTCCCGCACCTGTCGCCCTTCCCGGTCCCTGAGCCTGTCGAAGGGACGTCCCGCACCTGTCGCCGTTCCCGGTCCCTGAGCCTGTCGAAGGGACTCCCCGCATCCCGCGCCGGCCCGGTCGCGTGCGTTCGCGCACTCCGGCCGGCCTGCCGTGTCCCGTCTTCGGGGTGCGGTCAGGCGGCGGGGCGGAATCGTATCGGGGGCGGGTCGATGTCACCCCAGAGGTAGCGCAACGGCAGCCGCCGGGTCAGCACGATCGCCGTCCCGTGCCTGTCGTGCAGGACGAAGTCGCTCTTCCCGTCGCGGATGATCGACCACCCGCCGTGATGCAGTTCCATATGGTGGAAACGGCAGAGCAGGATACCCCGATCGATGTCGGTCCTGCCACCGGACGCGTACGGGTCGATGTGATGCGCCTCGGTGTACGACGCGGGCCGGTCACATCCGGGCCACCGGCACCCGCCGTCACGGACCGCGAGAGCGATGCGCTGTTTCGGCGTGAACAGGCGATGCTCCCGGCCGACGTCGAGCGGGTTCCCGCATGAGTCGACCGTCACCATCACGGATCCCGCTTCGCAGAGCCGCCGCTCGCCCACCCCGGCGGGGAGGGCGGTGAGCCCGTCCTCTGTGAGCACCATCTTCCCGAACGCGCCGTCGGTTGTGACGGTCTGCACGAGGCGCAGCCCGGCCTGCCGGGTCCCGAACACGGCCGCCGTGTCGGCAAGCACGCCGGCGCGGATCACGTCCAGGAGCAGGTCGTACGCGAGCTGTTCGTTCGACCGCGGATCCGCGACCAGATCCTCCGCGACACTCTTCTCCGTCGGGTCCACGAACCTCGGCCCGCCCCGGCGGGGGCGCAGCGCGGCGGCGAACACGGACTCCACGAACGCACCGCCCTCATCATCGAACGCGATACTCGCCCGGCGGATCCCGTCCGCATCCAGCCAGGTCCGAAACGCCCGCCGCTCGAACCGGGCGAGGAACCGTGCCTGCGCCCCGACCGGATCCAGCAGGTCCCGCACGCACCGGGCGTGCGCGAGCAGCTCCTCCACCGTCCGCCGAGACACCTCCTCCAGCAGCTGCTCCGCCGCCAGACCCCACGCCGCCTCAGACCCGTCCGGCGGATCCCCCAACCCCCGCCGGATCGCATCGAACTGCGCCGACGTCACCCGCCCCTCCCGCAACGCCCGCCCCAACAACTCATGCCACACCATCGGCTCCGGCTGCACGTCATCCGACTCGAACTCGCACTCCGGCGCGCGCCCCGCCCCGGGGTCGGCCTGCGACTCCGGATCGGGCTGGGCCTCCGGGTCCGGCTGCGCCTCGGCGTCGGGCTCAGCAGGCGCCTCGGGCTCGGGCGGCCGCTCACCCGCACCACCCGCCGCGGGAACGTCCGGTGCGACGAGCGCTTCCCCGACCCGCACCTGCCGGGCCGCTTCGCCCTTCGTCACCCCGGTCAGCTGCTGCACGAGCGCGACCGGCGACCGGTGTCCGAGCCGCTGCGCCAACCCGGAATGACCCGCCTCCCGCCGCGACCGCACCCCGATCACCCCCGCCCCGACCAAACCGATCCGCTCCAGGATCCGCCCCAGCTCTACGACCTCCTGCACCACCGACACCACATCGGCATCAGACGCCGACAACAGCACCGCCTGCACGTCCTCGACACGCGCCCCCGCACCGACCCGGCCCATAAGGGTCGGGATCAGCGCCGTGATCGCATCGAAGGAAGCCATACCCCATGCTCCCAGCGACCACCGACATTCGAACACTTATCCACAAGGGACAAGGCCCCACGAGATCACGATGAGATAACGAATCCGTTGCCACTCACCGAACTACGCTGGTCGCATGACGACGCCAGACTTTGTCCTTGCCCTGCGCGAGAAGATCGGCCAGGCCCCGCTGAACCTCGTCGGCGTCACCGCGATCGTGTTCCGCGATCAGAAGGTGCTGTTCGGCAAACGGGCCGACAACGGCGCCTGGCAGGCGGTCTCCGGGATCGTGGAGCCGAACGAGGAACCGGCCGACACGGCAGTGCGCGAGTGCCTCGAGGAGGCCGGCGTAGTCGTGAAGGCCGAGCGCCTGGCCCTCGTGCAGCAGCTCCCCCGGGTCATCTACGCGAACGGGGATCAGGTCGACTATCTCGACCTGGTGTTCCGCTGCTCCTGGGTCTCGGGAACCCCTTATCCCGCCGACGGGGAGCTCACCGAGGTCGGCTTCTACGAACTCGCCGCAATGGGCGACGTCGACGACTCCCATGTGCGCAAGATCGCCCTCGCGATGGCCGAGGACGATCCTGCGCACTTCCGGGGTGGAAGGCCGCCGATGGGCTGAGGTCAGTTCGCCGGGAGCTTCACCGAGTCCGGCATCTTGTCGATGATCCTGACGGAGATGCGACTCGATCCCCCGTCCGTCTCCCCGCCGCCACGTCCCACGAGCAGGCCCTGCCTCGTATCGACCTGAACGGTCTGAGGCCAGTTACTCTCACCACCATCGGGATAGACGATCGTGGTCACATCGCCGTCAACCTTCGTGACCTTGGCCCCCGGGATCAGTGCCAATGCGCGGAAGATCGCGGCGCGAAGGTCTGCCGGAGCAAGGTCGACATCGACAGGCTCCCCGAAGCGTGTCAGCGCGCCATCCTTCTGATGCTTCATCCACTCGATGAGCTTTTCGGGTTCCCGGGGCATGACGTCGTAGTACGGCTGCATCCAGTCACGGTGGAACGGCATCGTCGGATCGATCGCGTCCGGTTGTGTGAACGTACCGCCGGGATAGACCTGCACGGTACGGGGTCCGATCTCGTCGAGACCCGAGCGTGCGCCTGCAACATCAGGACCCGAGATGGTCAGGATCTCCTTCGGCCGGCTCCAGTCCTCGACCCAGTCTCCCGATCGATCCGCCGGCACGTAGAGCGACGTGAAGAATCGAACCGTGGCCTCCGTGGCTGACGGGCCGGCGGACCAGGCGCCGCCCTCTGATCGGCTTGCGTCAACCGTCCAGCCCAATCGCTGAATCGTCACTTCTTCGATCTGGATGTACTGGCCTGGCGTCGGCACGATCTCTCGAAGTTCAGCTCGGTCTGCGGCCCGATTCAGCACTTCCGCCGCCGACGCACTCGGCGCCGCAGTCGGCGTCAACACGGAACCCACAACGATCGCCGTCGCCGCCAGCCCAGCGACGAGTCCCCCGATGCCGATACCGGTCCACCGTCGCCGTCGTGCACGTAGCGGATCCTTCGTCCGACCGCCCCGCGCGATCTCACGCGTCAGCGCCGTCCGAGCGGCGCGGATCGACTCCTCATCGAGGCGCGCCTCGGCACGGCCGAGCTCACGCACCTGTTCCATAAGCGGCATCGTTCTCCTCCTTCGCCATCCAGGTCAGCCGGGTCGCGGAATGCGATCCGGGCGGTGCGAGCTTGCGACGGACGCGGTTCAGCCGGGAACGGACCGTCCCGACGGGCACGCCGAGCGCCTCGCCGATCTGCTCATAGGTCAGGTCGGCCCAGGCGTACAGCAGCAGGGTGTCCCGATCCCGGGCTGCCAGCGCGGCGATCCGCGGTGCGAGTGCCGTCAGCGCCGTATCGGCGTCCAGTCGCTCGTCCGACACATCGTGCACGGGCGCGATGTGCTCCGCAGCCCCGGCGGACGCCTCGAACGAGCGCCACTGCCGTGCCTCCGCCGCGCGGTGGCTCTTCACCACACGCGTCGCGATCCCGAGGAGCCACGGCAATGCCGAATCGACCGCGAGGTCGAACGACGCCCGACGCCGGAACGCGACGAGGAACGTCTCGCTCAGCGCGTCGTCGACCGCGTCGGCCCCCACGCGGCGGCGGACGTAGCCGCCGATCGGCCGCACGTGCCGCTCGAAGATCTCCGAGAACGCCTCGGGCTCCGCGAGCGACCGCTCGATGATGTCGCTGTCTGTGCTCACACTGGGTATTGCCTCTGTCCGCGGATCCGGTTCACGAATTCTCAGCGCAGCCCCATCCGCATCAGCACCCGCGGAAAGCCGTCCAGCACGGACCCGGTATCCGCGGCCTTCGTGAAGCCCGCGGATTCGAACAGGGAGCGGGTGCCGGCGTACGCCATGGTCAAGTTCACGCGGGCCTCCCCGTTGTCGAGCGGATACCCCTCGATCGCGGGAGCTCCGCTCTCGCGGGCGTACTGGACGGCGCCGTCGATCAGCGCGTGCATCACGCCCTGCTTGCGGTGCCCCGGCCGCACCCGGAAGCACCACAGCGACCACACGTCCAGGTCGTCGATGTGCGGGATCAGCCTGTTGGTCGCGAAGCTCGTGTCGCGACGCGGATGCACCGCCGCCCACCCCGCGGGTTCGCCGTCCCGATACGCGATGACTCCCGGTGCCGGATCCTGATGGCACAACTCGCGCATCCGGTCCGCCCTCGCCGGCCCCTGCAGGGCGCGGCTCTCCGCACCCGGGAGGCGATAGCTCAGGCAGAAGCAGGACTGCGACGCCGGGTTCTTCGGGCCCACGAGCGTCGCGACGTCCTCGAAGACGGTCGCGGCCCGCACCTCGATGTCCATGCGCCCAGTCTGCCGTCCGGCGCCGACATCCGCGACGGACTCGGGCGTCAATCGGCCGGAGGGCCGTACGCGCGCAGGTAGGCCTCCCGGTCCTCCTCGGTGATCGGGCGCACCACCCGGCAGGGGTTGCCGACGGCGACCACGTCGGCCGGGATGTCCTTGGTCACGATGCTGCCCGCGCCGATCACGGCACGGGCCCCGATCGTCACGCCGGGCCCGACGACGACGTGCGCGCCGAGCCAGGCGCCGGGCTCGATCGTGATCGGCTCGGCGTACTCGAACACCGCGATCCGCTGCTCGAAGTCGATCGGGTGGCTCGCGGTGGCGAGCGTCACCCGCGGCCCGAACAGCACGCCGTCGCCGATCGTGACGGGTGCGCAGTCCAGGATCGCGAGGTCGTAGTTCGCGAAGACCATGTCGCCCATCGTGATCTGCGCGCCGTAGTCGCAGCGGAACGGCGGCTCGATCCACACCTGGCCGACCGCCCCGAGCAAGCTCTTCAGCAGCTCTGCGCGGCGCTCCTCGTCGTCGGGGTGGGTGTTGTTGTACTCGTGCAGCGCGCGCTTGGTCGCCGCGCGCTCGGCGGTGAGCTCGGGATCCGTCGACCGGTACGTGCGCCCGGAGATCATGCGCTCGCGCTGGGTCCCGGATCCCTCGTCCAATGCGTCCTCCTCGACGTCGGTGCGGCCCCAGACTACTGCCTGATCGGCCGGGATTACTGCCTGACCGGACCGGGCTCAGTGCTCGACGATGCGCTGATCCGTGCTGGTGTAGCTGATCGAATCGGCGATCGTCCCGACGAGGCCCATCGTGACGCGCAGCAGACCCGGCTTGACGTCGTCCAGCGGCGGAGGTGTGTCCGTGCCGAGCGTGAGCGCCCTGCCGTCCTGCGTCGTGGCGGTGACGGATCCCAGGTACACGCTCACGTGACCCGTGAGCGTCATGGTGTCGGCGTTCGTCACGAGTCCGGCCTTGTCGGGCGGGCGCACGGTGAGCGAGAAGCCGGAGATCGTGATCGAGTCGGCCGAGATCTTCAGCGCGCGGATGGTGCTGCCGTCGACCGTGGGCACGTCCACGATCGAGATGCCGCTCAGTCCCGTGAACGACAGACCCTGGGATCCCATGGACGCCGGCGTCTTCGTGAAGATCGGTGCGCTGTCGTCCTTGGTCGCGGTGACGGGCGTCGGAGCCGGGGTCGGCGCCCCCGGAACCGCAGGATCCGCGGGAATCGACCCGGTCCCCGGGATCACCGGCGTCGACGGCGTGCCCGGCGCACCGGGGATCGTCGGCGACGGCGTGGGTGCGAGGCTCGGCGTCGGGCACCAGATCAGCGGGATGCACAGCGCCGCAGGGCGGACGGTGGGCGCGGCGGCCGCTCCGAGCGTCATCGGGGCGACCAGCGCGAGCGCGGCGAGAAGCGCTGCGGCGGCCCGGCGCCTCGTCCTCACGACACGTCCTCCTCGGCCTCGGGATCCGGCGTCCGCGCGCCCATCCACGCCACGACGAGCACGGCACCGGTCCCGGCGAGCAGCATGCCCACGATGAATCCGCCGAGGTTCACGCCGATCAGCGAGTAGATCGCGACGACCAGGGCGATGATGCCGTAGAACACGTGATGCGCAGGCATGGTGATCGCGAGGATCCCGAGCAGCAGCAGCCCGATGGGAATGATCGTGGCCTGCATTCCCTCGATCCCGAGCTGCACGTGCAGATGCCCGATGTCGAGCTGCCCGGAGAAGAACATCTCGATGCCGCCGAGTGCGACCAGCAGTCCGCCGACGAACGGCCGCTGCCGCCGCCACCCGCGGAAGCGCCCGCGGCGGGTCGTCACAGGCCTCTCATCGCGCACCGGAGCCATGCCCTCGTCCGTCATCGGAGCGTCGCCGCTCAGAAGCATCCCTTGGATCCGTCCGTCAGCTCCAGCGTCATCCCCGTGAGGGTGAACACCGAGGCCTGGGTGCTCCACGCCGTCTGCTGCAGGTTCTTGATCGAGACCGTGTCGGCGTCCTGCGCGAAGTCGCCCGCGGAGCCCTTCGCCTCGGTGTTGACGGTGGACGCGTCGACGCCGATCCGGATCGCCCCGAACGACGCGTCGCCCTTGAGCCCGGTCATGCCGATCTGCAGGTCGGAGGCCGATGCCGGGTTGCCGTTGCCGCCGGCCTTGATGAGCACGCCGACCTTGCCGAGCGGCGTGTCCGTGATCACGGACTGGCACAGGTCGGTCAGCGTCGCGCTCTTGATGTTCGCGATCGCGACGGTGTGCTCCTTGCCCTCCGTGTCCTTCGCGACGCCCGCGTACTGCGAGAAGCCGGTGCCCTCCAGCTGCGAGGCGCCGATCTGGAACTGGCTGCCCGAGACCGCGAACGAGACCGGCACGGCGCCCTGCGCCACGCCTCCCATCAGCACCGCGGCGACGACGCCCGCCGGAACGGCGACGAGCGCGATGCGTCCAGCGTGCGACGATCCGAGCGTGCGGACGCGATCAGACTTCGGGAACTTCATCGATCCTCCTCCAGGGGCGCCGACTGCCGTGGCGACGCAACAGTCCGAGTATATTGCTCATTGACTCTTAGTCAATACAAGACGCACCCCACGGCGCCCCCGCTAGGCTCGTGGCATGCCCGATGTGCGACGTGCCCGACTGAGCCCCGAGGAGCGTCGTGCCCAGCTCGTCGCGGCCGGTGTGAACTACCTCGCCGAGCACTCGCTCGACGAGCTGACCATGGACGTGCTGGCGCAGCTCGCCGGGGTCTCGCGGCCGCTGCTGTTCCACTACTTCGACACCCGACAGGGCATGCATCTCGCGGTCGTGACCACCGCCCGGGACAGCCTGCTGCTCGCGTCGGAGCCCCGTCCCGAACTGGACCCGCGGGCGCGGATCCGCGACACCCTCCTGCGCATCACGGAGTTCGTGCGCCAGCACCAGAGCACGTTCCACTCGCTGGTGCGCGGCATCGCGAGCGGCGACCCGGCCGTGCGACGGGTCGTCGACGAGTCCAGAGACATCAACGCGGATCGGCTCCTCGAGGCGCTCACCGAGCTCGGCATCCCCGACACGCCTGCGCTGCGCGTGGCGTTGCGGGCCTGGGTGTCGTTCACGGAGGAGATCCTGATCAGCCTCGTCATCGAGCGCGATGCGGATCCGGAGGACGTGGTGCGGTTCCTGGCGACCACGCTCGACGGAGTGGTCACCGCGACCGCCGACCTGCGGATCTGACCCGCCGCGCGGACGCTGCGGAGTTCAGGCCTCGCCGCGGAGCACGTCCAGCGCGTGCTGGAAGTCGGCCGGATACGGCGACTCCGTCTGCACCCACTCCCCGGTGGTGGGGTGCGCGAAGGCCAGCCGGTGCGCGTGCAGCCACTGCCGGGTCAGACTCAGACGCGCGGACAGCGTCGGATCGGCACCGTACAGCGGATCGCCGACGCACGGGTGACGCAGCGCCGCCATGTGCACGCGGATCTGGTGCGTGCGACCCGTCTCCAGGTGGATCTCCAGCAGAGACGCGCCAGGGAACGCCTCCAGCGTCTCGTAGTGGGTCACGGACGGCTTGCCGTCCGGCGTGACCGCGAACCTCCAGGAGTGGTTCGGGTGGCGGCCGATGGGCGCGTCGATCGTTCCGGCGAGCGGATCCGGGTGCCCCTGCACGACGGCGTGATAGATCTTCTCGACGGTGCGCTCCTTGAACGCACGCTTGAGCACCGTGTAGGCGCGCTCGGTCTTCGCGACCACCATGAGCCCACTGGTGCCGACATCGAGCCGGTGCACGACGCCCTGCCGTTCTGCCGCACCGCTCGTGGCGACACGGAAACCGGCCGCGGCGAGAGCTCCGACGACAGTCGGCCCCTCCCAGCCCACGGAGGGATGCGCCGCGACGCCCGACGGCTTGTCCACCACGACGATGTCGTCGTCGTCGTAGACGATGCCCAGGTCGGGAACGGCGATGGGCTCGATCCGCGGCTCCTGCCTGGGGCGCCATTCCACGTCGAGCCAGCCACCCGCGCGCAGCTTGTCGGACTTGCCCAGAGCGACGCCGTCCAGGCTCACCCCACCCGCCTCGGCGACCTCCGCGGCGAACGTCCGGGAGAAGCCCAGCATCTTCGCCAGCGCGGCGTCGACGCGGACGCCGTCGAGACCGTCCGGCACGGGAAGTGCGCGGGATTCCACGGTCAGGCCCCGGCTCCGGCGGCGTCGCGCCTGCCCGGCTCGTGATCCCCCGGATCCGCGGATTCCGACGAGGCCTGCTGTCCTGCCGCATCGCCGGATTCCGGGGCCTCCTCATCCGGACCGTCCGCGGTCGTGGCGGTCGTACGTTCCCGGGTGCCGTCCAGGCGGAGGCCGGCGATGATCAGCAGCGCGATCGAGATCATGCCGGTCACGATGAACATGTCCGCCACGTTGAAGATCGCGGGCAGCATCCACGGCATCGAGATCATGTCGACGACGTGCCCCACCGGGAATCCGGGTGCGCGGAAGAGGCGATCGGACAGGTTGCCGAGCACGCCGCCGAGCAGAGCGCCGAGGACCACGGCCCAGAGCCGGGCACGCACCGCGAAGGCCTTCCATACGATCACGCAGGCCACGACGGCGAGCGCGATCGTGAAGATCCAGGTGACGTTCTCGCCGAGCGAGAATGCCGCGCCGGGGTTGCGGACGTAGTAGAGCTGGAGGAACTCGCCGAGCACCCGCACCGGCTTCTGCAGCGGCAGCCGGGTGATCGTGAGGTACTTCACAAACTGGTCGGCGGCCAGCACGAGCACCGCGAGGATCGCGATGATCGTGCCGGCCGCCGAACCGTGAAGCGGTTGACGCCGGGCCAACGGGGCTCCTACTGCGCCGGAGCGGCGGCGTCCGAGGGGCCGCCCTTCTCATCGAGGTCGCGGAGCTGACCCTCGATGTAGCTGCGCAGCTGAGTGCGGTACGAGCGCTCGAAGTCGTGCAGCTCGGTGATCTTGCCCTCGAGCACGTTGCGCTCGCGGTCGAGACGTGCGGTCTCCTCGCGCTGCTTTTGCTCGGCGTCGGCGAGGATCTTCGCCGCCTGCGCCTTCGCGTCGGCGATGAGCTGATCGCGCTGGGACTTGCCCTCCGCGACGTGCTCGTCGTGCAGGCGCTGCGCCAGTTCGATGATGCCCGCGGTGGCCGCGGCGGGTGCCGCCTCGGCGACGGGAGCCGCCGCGACCGGCGCCGGAGCGGCAGCGGCCGGCTCGGCGGCCGGAGCCTTCTCGCCCGACTCGTAGGCGGCGAGCTTGGCCTTGAGCTCGGCGTTCTCGTCCAGTGCCTTGCGCCACTCGAGAACCACCTCGTCCAGGAAGTCGTCGACCTCGTCCGGGTCGAAGCCGTCCTTGAAACGGACGTGCTGGAACTGCTTGGTGACGACGTCATCCGGGGTCAGTGCCATTGGTGGCTCCTCTTTCGATGAGTTCTCGGTGGCCGGGTAGGTTGCGGCGCTTGCCCGAGGCGGAGCACCTGAGGAAAGCATAGCCGTCCGATCCGGGCGTCGCGAAGGCGGAGCCTCGCGGCGACTTCAGGGTCAGATGAACGATCGGGTGATCGTCATCAGGATGAGCACGACGAGCATCGTCAACGTGAACCCGAGATCGAGCGCGATCGGTCCGAGCCTCAGCGGAGGAACGAGGCGCCGGAACAGCCGGATCGGCGGATCCGTGAGCGTGTAGATGATCTCCGCGACGATCAGCAGTGCGCCGCGGGGGCGCCATCCGCGATTGAAGATCGGGATGTACTCGAAGATCAGCCGTGCGAACAGCGTGAGCAGGTACAGCAGCAGCAGGATGTTGAGGATCGCTGCGATCACGGAGATCGCGGGCAGCGATGTCACGCGTCAGGAGTGCGCGAGCGCGGGCTCGTCGCCCCCGGCGATACCGCCCTGGCCCGACACGGCGATGCTCTCCGGCGACAGCAGGAAGACCTTGCTCGTCACGCGCTCGATGCGTCCGTAGAGACCGAGGGAGAGGCCGCTCGCGAAGTCGATCAGACGACGCGCGTCTGCATCGCTCATCTGCGACAGGTTGATGATCACGGGGATCCCGTCGCGGAAGCTCTCGGCGATGACCTGCGCGTCGCGGTACTGCTTCGGGTGCACGGTGAGGATCTCGTTGACCGCCCCGGCGGCGGGCTGGCGCACGGCGGTCGGGCGGCGCAGCGGCGTGACCGGCGCGGGCCGGGACTCGTCACGGCGCTCCTCGTCGTGGCGGGGCCGCTCATGGGCCGTGCGCTCTCGGCTGGCGACGGAAGCGGCCGCGGGGGCCTCGTCGTAGACCTCTTCCTCATCGGCGAGGCCGAGGTACACCATGGTCTTCTTCAGCGGGTTCCCCATCGCGTCCTCCGTAGTATGCGTGTGGTTCTGGTATTGAGGCTAGCCCTGCGCAGGGCGCGGTCCCGTGATTGCGGTCCCGATGCGAAGGTGTGTCGCGCCGGCGGCGATCGCCTCGGCATAGTCGCCGGTCATACCGGCGGAGATCCAGGTCGCTTCGGGTGCGATCCGGCGCAGCCGCTCGGCGTAGCCGTGCACGCGCGCGAAGGCCGCAGCCGGCTCCTCGTCGAGCGGGGCGACCGCCATCACGCCGCGCAGCCGCAGCGTCGGCAGCGTCCGCACGTGCTCGGCGAGGCGCTCCAGGTCCGCGGGAACGACTCCCCCGCGATCCGGATCGTCGGTCAGATTGATCTGCAGCAGCACGTCGAGGAGTCCATCGTCGGTCGCCGCGCGATCGAGCGCGTCGGCGATGCGGACCCGATCGACCGAGTGCACGGCCTGGGCCGTGCGACGTATCTCCGCAGCCTTGTTGGTCTGCGCCTGACCGATGAAGTGCCAGCGCAGGTCCGCGAAATCCGGCCCCGGTGCTTCGGCGGCCTCAGCAACCTGTCGAAGCGCGTCCACCTTGGCGGACAGCTCCTGCTGCCGGTTCTCGCCGACCTCGCGGACGCCGAGGTCGTACAGCTCGCGCACCATCGCGACGGGATGGAATTTCGTCACGACGATCCGGGTGATCTCCGCTTCATCCCTCCCCGCCTGCCGTGCGGCGTCCGCGATCGAGGCATCGATCGCAGACAGCCGCTCGGCCAGGCCGGTCACTTCAGGAACTCGGGGATGTCGAGGTCGCTCTCGTCGAAGGCCGGTTCGATGCTGGTGTGCACCGGCGCGATCACCGGGCTCGCGGCGAGGACCGGGCGCGACTCCTCCGCCGCCTTCTCCTCGGCGGCGGTCTCGTCGGCGGCGACGGCCGTCCTCTCGGCGACGGCGGGCGACGTGCGCGAGAAGATCTGCGGATCCAGGCGCAGCGTCGGCTCTCCGCTGTCGAAGCCTGCCGCGATCACCGTGACACGCACCTCGTCGCCGAGGGTGTCGTCGATGACCGTTCCGAAGATGATGTTCGCCTCCGGGTGCGCGGCCTCCTTGACGAGGTCGGCGGCGTCGTGGATCTCGAAGATGCCGAGGTTGGATCCGCCCTGGATCGACAGCAGCACGCCGTGCGCGCCCTCGATAGAGGCCTCCAGCAGCGGCGACTCGACCGCGAGCTCGGCGGCCTTGATCGCCCGGTCGGCCCCGCGTGCGGATCCGATGCCCATGAGCGCGGACCCCGCGCCCTGCATGACCGACTTGACATCGTTGAAGTCGAGGTTGATGAGACCGGGCGTGGTGATCAGGTCGGTGATGCCCTGCACGCCGGCGAGCAGCACCTGGTCGGCGGTGGCGAACGCCTCGATCATCGAGATGCCGCGGTCGCTGATCTCCAGCAGCCGGTCGTTCGGCACCACGATGAGGGTGTCGACCTCTTCCTTCAGCTTCGCCACACCGGCGTCGGCCTGGCTCTGCCTGCGGCGGCCCTCGAACGAGAACGGCCTGGTCACGACGCCGATGGTCAGCGCGCCGATCGACTTCGCGATGCGCGCCACGATCGGGGCGCCTCCGGTGCCGGTGCCACCGCCCTCGCCGGCCGTGACGAAGACCATGTCCGCGCCGGTGAGGGCCTGCTCGATCTCTTCCGCATGGTCCTCGGCGGCCCGGCGGCCGACCTCCGGATCCGCTCCGGCGCCGAGACCGCGGGTGAGGTCGCGGCCGACATCGAGCTTCACGTCGGCATCGCTCATCAGCAGCGCCTGGGCATCGGTGTTGATGGCGATGAACTCGACGCCGCGAAGGCCGAGATCGATCATGCGATTGACGGCGTTGACGCCGCCACCGCCGACACCGACGACCTTGATCACGGCAAGGTAGTTCTGGTTCTGGCTCATCCCGTCCTCCGATGTATTCGAGCCTTGAGCCGGAAACCTTCAACCTCAGGCAGAAGGTTAAAGTATTTCCCGGCAATGCTTTCTCTGTCTGACGGTAAGCGGCAGGAGGCGTGCGGAGCCCAAGCGACACGCGCGTCGGCGGGATCGGCGTCCGGATTCGTCCGGAGAAGGGCCGGGACGGGTCAGCCGACCACGCCGACGTTCGGCGAGGAGATGTCGTAGCTGGCCTGATCGGGCTTCGCCGCCATCAGCTTCTGCAGGGCGTCGGCCTTCAGGGCGGACTGATCCGCACTCCCCCACACGATCGTGGTTCCGCCGGCCAGCCGCAGCACGATGTCGTCCGGCGTCGGGGCGGTGACGCTGTCGACCTGCCCGCGCAGGGCCGCGGGGAGCGTCCGCAGCACGATCCCGACGCCGCGGAACGACGACGCGTCCGTCCCGCCCTTGAGGTCGATCAGCGCGTAGCCCCCCGGACGCTCGGCGGTCGTGGAAAGGGGCACCCCTGCCGCGTCCACGACCGTGAACCCGTGCTCCGACTCCACGACTCCGACCGGGGTGCGCTCCACGATCCGCACCACCAGCTCGTGCGGGGGGTGCGCCTCGAGCTGATACGTCTCGATCAGCGGGAACCCGATCAGCGCGGCCTTCACCGCACTCGCGTCCACGAGTGCGAGTGGCCTGCCGAGCTGGCCGGCCAGCGCCTTCTGCACATCGCCCGCCTTGAGCGCGCTCGTCCCCTCGACCGAGATCGTCTGCACCGCGAACAGCGGGCTGTACGCCGCGCCCACGCTGCCGCCGACGACGCCGAGCGCCACCAGGGCACCGACGATCCAGCCGATCCGCCGGCGCCGGGACCGCTGCGTGAACCGCCGGATCTCGGCGCGCAGCGCTCTGCGTCGCGCCTTGGCCGCCTGCCACACGTCGCGGGCAGTGAACGGTCCCTCCTGAGCCCGGTCGCCCTCACCGTCCTCCGCGCCGCGTGCCCCGGAGCGCGAGGACTCATCGATCCGGATCGGCACGACGGGCGGCGCGCCCGGCTCGTCGGCGCCCCGGTCGGCGGTCGACGTGCCGGCGCGTTGCGGCTCATCCGGCTCGGCCGGCGGCGCCGAGACCGGGATCGGGGACGGCCGGCGCACGGTCAGTCCTCGGCGGTGGTGCGCAGCGCCTCGAGCACCTGCGGGATGATCTGGTAGACGTTGCCGCAGCCGAGCGTGATCACGACGTCGCCGTCCCGCGCCACGGAAGCCGTGTAGTCGGCGGCCTGCTGCCAGTCCGCGACGTAGTGCACGTGACGCGGATCCGCGAACGCGTCGCTGACGAGTTCGCCGGTGACGCCGGGGACCGGATCCTCGCGGGCACCGTAGACGTCGAGCACCACGGTGTGATCCGCGTAGGTCTCCAGCACGTCGGCGAACTCCTGGAACATGTGCTGGGTCCGGGAGTACGTGTGCGGCTGCTGGATCGCGATGATCCGGCCGGATCCGGAGATCGTGCGCATCGCCTGGAGCGCCGCGCGCACCTCGGTGGGGTGGTGCGAGTAGTCGTCGTAAACGCTGACGCCTCTCTCGGCGCCGTGCAGCTCGAGCCGGCGCACGGTGCCCGCGAAACCCTCGACGGCGCGGACGGCGTCCGCGAGCGGGTAGCCGAGCGTGCCGAGCACCGCGACCGCGCCGGCGGCGTTGATCGCGTTGTGCACGCCGGGGACCGCGAGCTGCATCCGCGCGCTCTCCCCGCCGGCCGTGAGCGTGGCCGCGACCGGGCCCTCGGTGACGACGTCGGTCACGCGCAGATCCGCGTCCTCCGCGAGCCCGAACGAGATGACGTTCGGGTGCGTGATGCCCGCGCGCACGCGCAGTGCTCCCGGATCGTCGCTGGAGATCACGACGGCCTCGCCCGCCTCGTTCGCGAAGGTCACGAAGGCGTCGTGGAACGCCTCCTCGGATCCGAAGTGGTCGAGGTGGTCGGGATCGACGTTCGTGATCAGCGCGACCGAGGTGTCGTAGAGCAGGAAGGTGCCGTCGGATTCGTCGGCCTCGATCACGAACAGCTCGTCGGTGCCGGAGGAGCTCGAGACGCCGAGCTGCTCGATCACGCCGCCGTTGACGAAGTTCGGCCGCGCGCCGAGCTCGAGCAGAGCGGTGACGATCATGCCGGTCGACGTCGTCTTGCCGTGCGCACCGGCGACGGAGACCAGGCGGCGCCCTCCGATCAGCCAGTGCAGCGCCTGGGAGCGGTGGATCACGTGCAGGCCGCGCTGGATGGCGAGCACGAACTCGGGGTTCTCCGGCCAGATCGCCCCGGTGTGCACGACGGTGTCCGCATCGCCGAGGTTCGCGGCGTCGTGCCCGACGTGCACGTCGGCGCCGAGCGCGGCGAGGGCCCGAAGGTTGGCGCTGTCGGCACGGTCGCTGCCGGAGACGCGGATCCCGGCGTCGAGGAACATGCGGGCGAGTCCGGACATCCCCGATCCGCCGATGCCGATGAAGTGCGCAGCGGTGATGTGTTCCGGGATCGGCAGGGAGAGGTCGGGTCTGATCATGACTGAATCATCCTAAGTCGGGGCGCACCGGCCGAGGGCCTGGCTCGCCGGGTCAGGGGCGTGCGGCGGGGCTTAGCGGCCGAGGGCGCGGTCGGCGAGGGCGATCAGATCCTCGGTCCCGGTGCGAGATCCGATCTGTTCCGCAGCCTGCGCCATCTCCCGGCGGCGGTCCTCGTCACCCAGCAGCGGGATCACGGTGCTGCGCACCCGGTCGCCGTCCAGCTCCGCATCCTCGATCAGGACGGCCGCACCGCTGTCGATCGCCGCGGCGGCGTTCAGGCGCTGCTCGCCGTTGCCGACCGCATACGGCACGTAGATCGCCGGGATGCCCAGGGCGCTGATCTCGCTGACCGTGGCCGCCCCCGAGCGGGACAGGATCACGTCCGCGAGCGCGAAGGCCAGGTCCATCCGGTCCAGGTAGCGGCGCAGCGTGTACCCGGGCACGCCGGGGTCGGCCAGGTCGGAGCGGTCGCCGGTCGCGTGCAGGATCTGCCAGCCCGCGTCGAGGATGCTCTGCCAGGAGCCGGCGATCGCCTCGTTCAGCCGCTGGGCGCCCAGCGATCCGCCGAACACCAGCAGCACGGGGCGCTCGGGGTCGAGGCCGAACGCGGCCGCCGCGTCGGCGCGCAGGGCCGCACGATCCAGCTCGACGATCTCACGGCGCAGCGGCATGCCGACGACGGTCCCGCCGCGCAGCGGCGTCCCCGGGAACGCGACCCCGACTGCGGCGGCGCGCCGCGCGCCGAGCACGTTGGCCATGCCGGGGCGGGCGTTCGCCTCGTGCACGACGAACGGGATCCGCTCCCGGCGTGCGGCCACGTAGGCGGGGGCGGCGGCGTAGCCGCCGAAGCCGAGCACGGCGTCGACGCCGTGCTCGCGGATGTACCTGCGGACCTGCTTCACGGCGCGCGCGAACCGCACCGGGAAGGCGAGGGCCGCGGCGTTCGGACGACGCGGGAAGGGCACCTTGTCGACGACCAGCAGCTCGTATCCGCGCTGCGGCACCAGCCGCGCCTCCAGTCCCTCCTTCGTGCCCAGCACGAGGACGTCCGCCTCGGGGTCGCGGCTGCGCAGGCCGTCCGCGACGGCGAGCAACGGATTGACGTGGCCGGCGGTCCCGCCGCCGGCCAGAAGATACGTGGTCACCGGAGGACTTTACCGGACCGGTCTGCGACGAGGCTCTTCGCCGGCGTCGCCGGCAGGGTGCGCGCGAACGACAGCAGCACCCCGCAGGCGAGCAGCACGGACAGCAGGGACGTGCCGCCCTGCGACATGAACGGCAGCGGAACTCCCAGCACCGGGAAGATGCGCAGCACGACGCCGATGTTGATCAGGGCCTGCGCCAGGATCCAGACCACGATGGCGCCGGAGGTGACGCGGACGAACAGGTCGTCGCTCTTGCGGATCATCCGGAACACGGCGACCGCGAACAGCACGAACAAGGCCAGCACGAGCGCGCAGCCGATCAGCCCGAGCTCCTCGCCGACGATCGCGAAGATGTAGTCGCTGGACGCGGCCGGCAGCCACGCGTACTTCTCCCGGGAGTTGCCGAGCCCGAGCCCGAAGATGCCGCCGTTGGCCATGCCCCAGATGGCGTGCACCTGCTGCCAGCAGCCGTCGTGGTAGCAGCTCGTGTCGCTCTGCGAGCTGAACATGCTGAAGATCAGCATCCGCCGCCGCTCATCCGTGAGCGCGAACCCCACGACGGCGCCCATGATCACGAGCAGCGGGAGGAGGAAGATCCGCAGCTTCACCCCGGAGAAGAACAGCGCCCCGAGCAGCAGCAGGAACAGCACCATCGCCGTGCCCAGGTCATCGCCGGCGTAGACCGAGCCGATGGCGAGGAACGCCACCGGGATCAGCGGGATGTAGACGTGCCGGCGGCGGTCGAGCAGATCCTGCTTGCGCCACAGGATGAACCCGGCCCAGATGGCGAGCGCGAGCTTGATGAACTCCGAGGGCTGGACCACCTGACCGGCGATCCTGAGCCAGTTCCGGTTGCCGTCGTTCGCGTAGCCGAGCGGCGTGAACACGAGCATCTGCATGCCGATCGCCAGGATCAGCAGGAACCACGCCGAGCGCTTCCAGAACCGTACCGGCAACCGGCTCATGAGGAACATCAGCGGTACGCCGAGCACGGCGACCAGTGCCTGGACGAGGACGATCGAGTACGGTCCCTTGCCCTGGCTGACCGCGTTCGCGCTCGACGCGGACAGGATCATCACGAGTCCGAAGACGGTCAGCATCAGCGCCGTGGACGCGATCAGCACGAACTCGGTCGACACCGGCGTGAAGATGCGGCCGAGTCGTACCCGGGCGGCGAGGCCGCCGATGCGCGGCTCCGGCTCAGGCCTCGCCGGAGGGCGTGCTGCCACCTGCGTCACCGGCGCTCCCCTGATCGATCCACTGCCGTACCGCCTCGGCGAAGCGGTGCCCCCGATCCGCGTAGCTGCGGAACTGATCGAAGGACGCCGCCGCAGGAGCGAGGAGCACGGTGTCCCCATCCTGTGCGATGCCCGCCGCCAGCTCGACGACGCGGGTCATGACCTCTTCAGTGTCGCCGGGGACGACCTCGATCACGTGCACCGCGGGCGCGTGTCGTGCGAACGCCTCGAGCACCTCGGCGCGCTCGACGCCGATCACGAGCGCGGCCCGCGCCGTCGCCCCGGCGCCCGCGACGAGCTCGGAGAGGTCGACGCCCTTCAGATCGCCGCCGACGACCCAGATCGCCCCGGGGAACGCGCGCAGCGAGGACTGCGCGGCGTGCGGGTTCGTGGCCTTGGAGTCGTCGACCCAGGTGATGCCGCCTGCCCGCGCCACGACCTCAATCCGGTGCGCATCGAGGCGGAAGCCGTCCAACGCGTCGCGGATCGCGCTCGGATGGACCGCGAGGGAGCGCGCGATCGCCGCGGCCGCCAGGATGTTCTGCACGATGTGCGGGGCGCTCAGGCCGTGCACGGCGAGATCCGCGACCGTGGTCAGCTCGAGCGCGCTGTGGTGGCGATCGTCGAGGAAGGCGCGATCCGCGAGGATCCCCTCCACGACGCCGAGGTCGCTCGGGCCGGGGACGCCCAGCCCGAAGCCGATGGCCCTGGCACCCTCGACGACGTCGGCCTCCTCGACCATGCGTAAGGTCGCCGCGTCGGACTTGTTGTACACGCAGGCCACGCGGGTGTTCCGGTAGACGAGCGCCTTCGCGTCGCGGTAGGCCCCGGCGCTGCCGTGCCAGACCAGGTGGTCGTCGGCGAGGTTGAGACAGGTCGCGGCGTACGGCACGGGCTGCGCGACGGGATCGGCGAGGCCCAGGTACCACAGCTGATGGCTGGAGAGCTCGACGACGAGGACGTCGAATCCGCCCGGATCCCGCACCGCGTCGAGGACGGGCACGCCGATGTTGCCGCACGGGGCGGCCCGCAGCCCTCCGGCGACGAGCATCGTGGCCGTGAGCTGCGTCGTGGTGGTCTTGCCGTTCGTGCCGGTGATGAACACCCACTCGGCCGGGACCCCGGACGGGCCCGGCACCTTGTCGCGCACCCGCCAGGCGAGCTCCACGTCGCCCCAGAGCGCGATGTCCTGCGCGCGCGTCCATTCGATCACCGGGTGCGACGGGGAGAAGCCCGGCGAGGCGATGACGACCTCGGGCGCGAACGCCACGAGTTCCGCCGGCACCGCTCCAAGATCGCCGATCCACAGCCGCGCGCCGATGAGCGGCACCAGCCGTTCATACTCCTCGGCGGCGTTCTCGCTGAGCACGAGCACCTCCGCACCCAGCTCGGCGAGGGTGTCCGCGACCGAGAAGCCGGTCACGGAGAGGCCGAGCACCGCAACTTTGAGACCCCGCCAGTCGGCGTGCCAGCTGGTGAGGGCGTCGAGATCGCGCGTCATGAGCTGGTCAGCCACAGCCACTCCACGTAGAACAGACCGAAGCCCGATACGGCGAGCAGTCCGGCGATGATCCACATCCGCACCACGATGGTCGCCTCGGGCCAGCCGCGCATCTCCAGGTGATGGTGGAACGGGCTCTGCAGGAACAGCCGCTTGCCGCGGGTGAGCTTGAAATAGGTCAGCTGCACGATCACCGAGCCCGGGGCGATGATGAACACCCCGGCCAGCAGGAGCAGCAGCAGTTCGGTGCGGGTGAGGATCGCGAGGGCCGCGATCACGCCGCCGATCGACATGGATCCGACATCGCCCATGAAGACCTTGGCCTTGGGTGCGTTCCACCACAGGAAGCCGATCAGCGCGCCGGTGAACGACGCCGAGACCACCGCGAGATCGAACGGATGCGCGACGTCGTAGCAGCCCGCCAGCGACGAGGCGGACAGGTTCGCCCCCGTGCAGGACTGCTTGAACTGCCAGAACGAGATCAGGCTGTACGAGCCGATCACGAACACGCCGGAGCCCGCGGCCAGGCCGTCCAGGCCGTCGGTGAGGTTCACGCTGTTCGAGGTCGCGATCCCGATGACCGAGAGCCAGGCGAGGTAGAGCAGCCAGCCGATGATCGGCCCGAGCGCGAACAGTGACAGCACGGGGATGTCCCGGAAGAGCGACACGAATCCGCTGGCGGGGGTGTTGCCGGATGCGCTGCGCACCGTCAGCGCGACGATGCCGAACGGCACCATGACGATCACCTGACCGAGGATCTTGCGCCACCCGGACAGGCCGAGGCTGCGCTGCTGGCGCAGCTTCATGTAGTCGTCGATGAACCCTACGGCGCCGAATCCGACCATGAGCCAGATCACGAGCAGACCGGACGGGGTCGGATAGCTGCCGCCGGTGAACGTGCCGACCAGGTACCCGAAGATCGTGCCGGCGATGAAGATGACGCCGCCCATGGTCGGCGTGCCGCGCTTGGCGTGGTGGCTCGGATTCTCGATCGCCTCGGGCGTGCGGATGACCTGCCCCCAGCCCCACTTCCGGAACAGCCGGAGGAACACCGGCGTCAGCAGGAGCGTGAACGCGAGGGAGATCGCGGCGGCGGTAAGCAGGGATCTCACGAGAACGATTCTCCCAGACGATCGCCGAGGAACCGCAGCCCGGCGGAGTTGGACGACTTGACGAGCACCCGGTCACCGGGGCGCAGCTCGTCCTTCAGATAGTCGAACGCGGCGTCCGCGTCGGGCAGGTGCACGGCCTCGCCGTCCCAGGATCCCTCCCCCACGGCCGCCAGGAACAGGCGGCGGGCGTCCGCGCCCACGACCACGATGCGCTGGATGTTCAGGCGCACCGCGAGCAGTCCGATCCGGTCGTGCTCGTCGCCCGCCGCCTCGCCGAGTTCGCTCATGGCGCCGAGCACGGCGACCGTGCGCTCGCCCGGTCCGGTGATCTGGGCGAGCGTGCGCAGGGCGGCCGCCATCGAGTCCGGGCTGGCGTTGTACGCGTCGTTGATGATGCGCACCGCCTCGCCCCCCATCGGCTGCATGCGCCAGCGCTCCGCGATCTGCACGGTCTCCAGGCGGGCGATGGCGTCGGCGGGCGCCACGCCCAGGGCGGACGCGGCTGCGATCGAGGCGAGGGCGTTGCCGACGTGGTGCGCGCCGAGGACCTGCAACCTCAGCGGCAGCTCCTGCCCGTCCACGTGCACGGTGCACGCGGTGCCGGAGGCGGACACGTCGACGTCGGTGGCGCGGACGTCGGACGCGGGGCTCTGACCGAAGCCGACGACACGCAGTCCGTGCGCCTCGGCTCCGGCGCGCATGGCGGCGACGCGGGAATCGTCGAGGTTGAGCACGGCGGTGCCCGGGGAGGCGGCCGCGTCGATGAGCTCGGCCTTCGCGCGGGCGGTCTCCTCGATGCCGCCGAAGCCGCCGGCGTGCGCGAGTCCGACCATGAGCTCGATCACGACATCGGGGTGCACGAGGCCCGCGAGCCGCGCGATCTCGCCCGGCGCGCTGGCGCCGAATTCGCAGACCAGGAAGCGCGTCGTGTCCGTGATCCGGAGCATGGTCAGCGGCGCGCCGACCTCGTTGTTGTACGACGCGATCGGCGCGATCGTCTCGCCCTCGTCCGCGAGGATCCGGGCGAGGAAGTTCTTCGTCGTGGTCTTGCCGTTGGATCCGGTCACCCCGACGATGCGCAGCGCACCGCCCGCGCGCACGCGCGCGACGACCGCGCGGGCGAGCTCGGCGATCGCATCGACCACATCCGCGACGACGATCTGCGAGATGTCCTCGTCGACGAGGTGCTCCACGAGGGCGAGCACCGCGCCGTTCTGGATCGCGGCGCCGACGAAGCGGTGGCCGTCGGTGTGCTCTCCGGGCTTGGCGACGAAGATCCCGCCCTCGGACATCTGCCGCGAGTCGGTATCGACGACCCCGGACACGATCGATGCGGGATCGTGATCACCGACGGGATGCAGGGTGCCGCCGACAAGTGCGGCGATCTCCCCGAGTGACAGAGCGATCATGATGCGACGGGATCCTCCGAGGCGATGACACGCGGCGCGGTGACCGCGGTCATTCCTTGAACTTGGGGAGCAGCGGTTCCATCGGAACGGTCGACGGCTGCACGCGATAGGTCTTCAGCACCTGCGTCATGGCCTTCTGGAAGGCGGGCGCGGTGGCCGCAGACGAGGTTACCCTAGTGGGCTCGTCGAGGGTGACTACGACCACGTACTCCGGGTGGTCGGCGGGCGCGTACCCGACCATGCTGGTGAAGTAGATCCCGTCCTTGTACGCGCCGGTCACCGGATCCGGCTTCTGCGCCGTTCCCGTCTTCGCGGCGATCCGGTAGCCCGGGACCTTGATCTGGTCGGACAGGCTGCCCTGCTCGGCCACGTTCTCGATCATGCGGCCGAGTTCGGCGTCGAGGTTCGCATCGAGGACGCGCTGCGGCTTCGCCTGCGGGGCCTTGGCCACCGTGCCGTCGCCCTTGGTGCACGACTCGACCAGCGACAGCGGGACCTTCACACCGCCGTTGGCGATCGCCTGGTAGGCGCTGGCGACCTGCGGCGCCGTGACCGTGTAATACTGCCCGAACGTCGTCGTGTAGTGCGACTGGTAGTCCCAGTCCTTCACCGGGTGAATGACGCCGCTGGTCTCGCCCGGGAAGTCGATCGCCGTCTTGCTGCCGACGCCGAATTTGACGAGCTCGTCGTAGCGCTGCTGGTCGGTGACCATGTCGCCGAAGTGGGACAGGGCCACGTTCGACGAGTCGATGAGCGCGCCGGCCAGGGTGTAGTCGTATGCGGGATGCTCGAAGGCGTCGTTGATCACGGCCCCGTTCGGGAACTCCTCGTGGCTGGAGGCGGTGACCGACGTGGCCGGCGTCGCGCCGGCGTACTGCATCACGGACGCTGCCGTGATCGCCTTGAAGGTCGAGCCCGGCTCGAAACTCGTGCTGAACACGCGGGACCCGCGGTCGTCCGGGTTCGAGGCTCCGGGGTCGTTGGGGTCGACGCTCGGGAACTCGGCGGCCGCGCGGATCTTGCCGGTGCCGACCTCGACGACCGTCACCGTCCCGCTCTTGGCGGCCTGGGTCGCGACCTCCTCGGAGATCATCTGCTGCAGGTACCACTGCAGCTCCGTGTTGATCGTGAGCTTCACCGTGCCGCCGTCGACTGCGGGCTTCTCGGTCATGCTGCCGGGGATGATCACGCCGTCGTTGCCCGTGAGGTAGCTCTCGGACCCCTTGGTCGCGCTCAGGCAGGAGTTCTGGGCCTCCTCGATGCCCTCCTTGTCGCCGTTGCCCGCGACGAAGCCGATCAGGTTGCCCGCGACGGCACCGTTCGGGTAGACCCGCACGCTGCGCGACCGCGGGTAGAGATAGTCGAGGCCGAGCTTGCGGATCTTCAGGAACTGGTCGGTGCTGAGGCCCGTCTTGAGCATCACGTACTGCGAGCCCTGATTCGCCGCCAGCGCGTCCGAGACGAGTGTGCGCACCTCGTCGCCGGTCTGGCCCGTGATCGCGGCGACCTGGTCCGACGCCTTCGCCCAGGGCAGCTTCGGCTTCTTCTTCGCCGTCTCCAGGCCCTTCATCGCGGACGGGTCCATCGTCAGGTCGTAGACCAGCTGGCTCTCCGCGAGGACCGTGCCGTTCTGATCGACGATGGTGCCGCGCGCTCCGTCCATGGGCCGCGTGACGCCGAGTGCCGTGTCCTTCGACTCCTTGACGTTGGCGGCGGCGTTCACGACCTGGATGTCGACCAGCCGCACCAGGAACCCGCAGACGACCGCGAGGATCACGGCGAGGGCGAGGACGGTCCGCCGCCGCCGGGTCCGTGTCGCTCGAGTGGTCATGGGTCTCCGTCCGGCTCGCGGCCTGTGGTGTCGGGGAGCGGGCGAAGCCTGCTCGGATCAGCGGATCGTGGGAGTCGGAAGGCCTTCTGCGGTCGGCGGGGCCTGGGGAGTCGGCGGGGCCTGGGGAGCCGGCGCGACCCCCGTCTTCGGTTGTACGCCGGTTCCGGGCTTCGCGGAGGAGGCGTTGGCCGGCGTGTCGCGGACCAGTGCGTTCGCGACACCGTTCTTGGTCGGATCGACCGTGGAGGTCCAGGCCGCCGGTCCGGCGTTGCCGATCACGCTGCCGTCGCTCAGGCGCAGGTAGTTGGTGCTGCCGCCGACGATGAGGCCCATCTTCGCGGCCTGGGTGGCGAGCGCCTGCGGCGAGCTGACGCCGTCGAGATCCTGGGCCGCCGCCTGCGCCTGCCAGGTCAGCTCTTTGTTCTGCTGGGTCAGCTGCGAGACCACGAACGAGTCCTGAGTCGTCGCGATCGACAGCGCGATCTGCGCCCCGGCGATGAGTGCGGCGCCCGAGAGCGCCACGATCGCGTAGGCGAGCCGGGGACGGCGGCGACGCGACGGACGCTCGACCGCGCGGAGGTGGCGGGAACGGATCGGCTCCTCGAGCTCCGGCCGCCGCAGGGTCTTCTCTGCCAGGCTCATCGCACGGCGCTCCTCTGATCGTCTCTCACACGTTCTGCGGCGCGCAGGCGCACCGGGATCGCCCGCGGGTTGGCCGCGCGCTCGGCCTCATCCGCCTGCTCGGCACCCTTGGTCAGCGCCCGGAACCGGGGAGCATGCTCCGGCAGCTCGACCGGCAGTCCCGCAGGCGCGGTCGAGGCGGAGGCCGCGGCGAAGGCCTGCTTGACCAGGCGGTCCTCGAGCGACTGGTACGACATCACGACGATGCGCCCGCCGACGACCAGTGCGTCCATGGCGGAGGGGATCGCGTCCGCGAGGACGTTCAGCTCGTGGTTGACCTCGATCCGCAGCGCCTGGAAGACCCGCTTGGCGGGATGCCCGGCACGTTGCACGGCGGCGGGGGTCGCGTCGTGCAGCAGCTGCACGAGCTGACCCGAGCGCTCGAGCGGGGAAGCCGCGCGTGCATGCACGATGGCCCTGGCGTAGCGGCCGGCGAGCTTCTCCTCCCCGTACCGCTCGAAGATGCGGCGCAGCTGCCCCTCGCTGTACGTGGCGAGCACCTCGGCGGCGGTCGTGCCGGAGGTCTGGTCCATCCGCATGTCCAGCGGCGCGTCCTTCGCGTAGGCGAACCCGCGCTCCGCCTCGTCCAGCTGCAGCGACGAGACGCCGAGGTCGAAAAGGATCCCGGAGGCGCCGGATGCGTGTTCGCCGATCGCGTCGTAGACCGTGTGGACGAGCGTGACCCGGTCGCCGAACCGCGCCAGCCGCTCCCCCGCGATCCGCAGCGCGTCGGTGTCGCGGTCCAGCCCGATCAGCCGGATGTCCGGCAGCCGCTCCAGGAAGGCCTCGGAGTGCCCGCCCATCCCGAGCGTGGCGTCCACGAGGATCGCCCCGTCGTGCTGCAGGGCGGGGGCGAGCAGCTCGACGCAGCGGTCGAGCATCACAGGGGTGTGGATCCGTCGGATGTCCATGAGCTCCTCGTCATCCGACCCGGACTCTGATCCCCATCCGCTCGACCCGGCACCGGGGAAGGTGCGCCGGGGCGGGAGCGGCTGGGAGTCACAGCCAGGGTCAGAACAGGCCGGGGATCACCTCCTCCTCCAACTCGGCGAAGGCGTCTTCGTGTCCTTCCGCGTACGCGTTCCATGCCGCGGCGTCCCAGATCTCGGCGTGTGCGCCGACGCCCGTGACGACGAGCTCCTTGCCCAGTCCCGCGTAGGAGCGCAGGTGGGCGGGGAGGGTGATCCGGTTCTGGCTGTCCGGCATCTCGGCGCTGGCGCCCGAGAGGAACATGCGCAGGAACGCCCGCGCCTCCTTGTTGCTCAGCGGCGCCTGGCGGATCCGCTCGTGCACGCTCTCGAACTCCGCCGTGCTGAACACGTAGAGGCAGCGGTCCTGGCCGCGCGTGACCACGACGCCGCCCGCGAGATCCTCGCGGAACTTGGCGGGGAGGATGACGCGGCCCTTGTCGTCGAGCTTGGGGGAATGCGTACCGAGCAACATGCGCCTCGCCCCCTTTCCCCCTGCTCCACGACGTTTCCTCCACTTTACTCCACTTCCCTCCATTTCGATACCCATGCGTCGCCGCAGTCGGACATCCCGGGACATGACGACGGCCCCTGAACCGCGGAATTCCGCAGCTCAGGGGCCGGTGGAGCGAAGTGGAGGGGATGGTGGAGGAGAAGGGGGAAGCCGGGGATGAGCAGAGGGCCCGGACGCCGCAGCGTCCGGACCCTCACAGTCTCTTGTCGAGGAGCTCAGTGATCCTCGTGCCGGCGATCCCAGCGATCGTTCATGCGATCCATGAAGGACGGCGACGGCTCTTTCGCCTTCGTCCCGTCCCCCTCGCCGCGCCCGCCGCCGCGGTGCACCGGCGTGAACGCGAGCATCAGCCCGCCGAGCATGGCCGCGAAGGCGACGACCCCGATGATGATCCCGCCGACGCCGCCGACGGCGACACCGGCGATCAGCCCACCGATGCCGGCGAGCAGCAGCACGGCGCCGTAGATGAGATTGCGATAGCTGAGTGCGCGGTCGCCGGCATGCGCGGAAACGACGTCGGCGTCGTTCTGCATGAGATGGCGTTCCATCTCATCGAGCAGGCGCTGCTCCTGTTCGGAGAGTGGCATTTCATCCCCCTCGGGTGGTGTTGAGCACAGTCTACGCGCGCGGAGAACCGCCAGGCTAGAAATCACCTTGGAGTTGGGCCGGGATCCTGAAGGATCGCCCCCGCCCGGAGTCGGCTCGCTGACTAGGCTGGACGGGTGGCCGCCCGCTCCGATCTCAACGACCAGGTCTCCGCCCGACTGACCGCGTTCGTCGAGCGGATGCGCGACGAGACGGAGCCCTACGGACCCGACGCCGCGACGCTCGTGTCCGCGGCGGAGAGCACCCTCCGCGGAGGCAAGCGGCTGCGCGCCCGCTTCTGCCACGCGGGCTGGGCGGCCGTCGCCGGACGGCGCGGAACCGCCGTCGAGCCCGCCGGGCTCTGGGATGCCTGCGCGGCGCTCGAGGTCTTCCAGTCCGCCGCGCTCGTGCACGACGACCTGATCGACAACTCGGACACGCGCCGGGGGCGTCCCGCCGCGCACCGCGCGCTCGAGGCCTCGCACGCGGAGCAGGGGTGGAGCGGCAACGCGGTCGAGTTCGGGCGGGCGGCGGCCGTGCTCCTCGGAGACCTCCTCGTGGCGTGGAGCGACGATCTGCTGGAGGCCGGGCTCACGGGTGTTCCGCATGCCGAAGCCGTGCGCGCCGAGTACGCGCGCATGCGCCGCGACGTCACCATCGGGCAGTTCCTCGACATCGCCGAGGAGTCGGCGTGGAGCGTGAACGACGACGCTGAGCACGCCGAGCGCGCACTCCGCGTGGTGTCGCTCAAGGCCGCCCGCTACAGCGTCGAGCAGCCGCTGCTGATCGGCGCCGCCCTCGCCGGGGCGGACCAGGCTCAGCGCACCGCGCTGCGGGCATTCGGCCACCCGCTCGGGATGGCCTTCCAGCTCCGCGACGACGTGCTCGGCGTCTTCGGCGACGAGCGGGTCACCGGCAAACCCGCCGGCGACGACCTGCGCGAAGGCAAGCGCACTCTGCTGATCGCCTGGACCAGGGAGGCCCTCGCCGCGCCGGGACGGCGCCTGGTCGATGAGCTGCTCGGTGATCCGCAGCTGACCGGAGACCAGATCGCGAGCCTGCAGGCGACGATCGCCGAATCGGGGGCGCTCGCGCGCGTGGAGCGGCTCATCGCCGGCTATGCGGCCGACGGCGAGGCGGCTCTGCGCGGCGCCCCTCTGGACGCGGACGCGCTGGAGCTGCTGCGCGGGCTCGCCCGGGACGCGACTCAGCGCACCGCCTGACCGCGGTTCCCGAGCCCGTCGACCGGTTCCTGAGCGCGTCGACCGGTTCCTGAGCGCGTCGACCGGTTCCTGAGCCCGTCGACCGGTTCCTGAGCCTGTCGAAGGACCGGTTCAGGCCAGTCCGCGCGCCACCCGGCGCACTTCGCTCTTATGGCCGTCGCGGAGAGCCGCGATCGGCGAACGTCCGATGGACTCCTCCACGGCGAGCAGCCAGTCGATCGTCTCGTCATCCGAGAAGCCGGCATCCTTCAGCACGATGATCGTGCCGCGCAGCGACGGGAGCGGGCGGTCCTCCTGCAGGAAGAGCGCGGGAACCGCCAGCGGACCGGTCCGGCGCGAGCCGACGAGGTGCTGCTCGTCGAACAGCCGGTGCACCCGCCCGAGGGGTTCGCCGAGGATCTCGACAAGGTCGGGAAGGGTCAGCCATTCGACCGGCGCAGCCGTCGTTTCCGTTTCAGACACTCAGACATGATCTCACTTCACCCCGGCCCGATGATCACCGAATGAATTCACATGCGCCACATCCGTCACTCTGATCACTTCTGTCCCAGTAATTGACTCTGAACAACTTCCGTGACACGGTCTTCATGACGACGCGCATCGAGGCGCGTGCGGTATAAGACGTCCGAACCGGGGGGATCCATGACGAAGACGCAGCATCAGCGCCGCACGCTGAGCCTCGCGCTGCCCACCGCCGTGCTGACCACGGTGGCCACCGCGATCGTCGCACTGCCGGCCCACGCCGAGACGTTCGCGGCGCAGCGCCCGGCACCGCATCTCACGGTTCTGTCGCCGCTGTGGCACACCACGACGGCCTCGAGCGCGCTGCGGCAGGAGGCCGCCCCCGCGGGCGGCAGCTACTCCGTACAGCCCGGCGACACGCTGTGGGACATCGCCCTGCGCTTCGGCACCACAGTGGGCGCGCTGATCGCCGCGAACGGGCTCAGCCGCGACAGCGTGCTGCAGCCGGGCCAGATCCTGCAGGTCTCCCCCGCCTCCGCTCCGACACCGGCGGCAGCACCGGCCCCCGCACCGGCCGCGTCGGCGAGCTGCACCGTGGCCGCCGGCGACACGCTGTGGTCGATCGCGCAGGAGCACGGCACCACCGTCGCCGCGCTCTACGCCGCCAACGGCCTCGGCCCGGACTCGATCATCTACCCGGGGCAGACGCTGCGGCTCGACGGCGCGGCCGCAGCGCCTGATGCCGCCCCCGCCCCCGCCCCCGCGCCTGCAGAGGCTCCCGCTCCCGCACCCGCTCCCACACCCGCCGCGGCGACCTACACGGTGACCGCAGATGACACGCTGTGGTCCATCGCGCAGGAGCACGGCACCACCGTCGCCGGCCTCTACGCCGCCAACGGCCTCGGTCCCGGGTCGATCATCTACCCCGGACAGACACTCCAGCTCGCGCCGGCTCCCGCCCCCGTCCCCGCTCCGGCAGCCGCGTCCGCGCCCGCCGTGGACACCTACACCGCACCGCAGGTGACCCTCACGGCGGAGCAGACCGCGAACGCGCAGCGCATCATCCAGATCGGCCGTCAGCTCGGCGTCCCGCCGCGCGGCATCGCGATCGCGCTCGCCACCGCGATGGTCGAGTCTGGGCTGACCAATCACCCGGGCGGGGATCGCGACTCGGCGGGCCTGTTCCAGCAGCGACCCAGCACGGGTTGGGGCACGAAGGAGCAGGTCGGCGACGCGGACTACGCGATCACCGCGTTCTACACGGGCACGCCGTCGACGAACGGCCTGCTGGACATCCCCGGCTGGGAGGACCTCGGGTTCGGCCAGGCGGCGCAGGAGGTGCAGATCTCCGCCTTCCCCGGACGCTACGCGCTGTGGGAGCCGCAGGCGGACGCCTGGCTCTCCGAGCTGGGTTGACCCGGCGATACCGCATCGTGATCCGGGTGGAATGACTCCCCCACGCGAGCCGTTGCCGGGCCTCTCAGGCAGTTCTCCATAGACTCTTGCCGTGACGACCAGCCAACAAGCCGACCCCCTCATCGGGCGGCTCGTCGACGGTCGCTACCGGGTCCGTGCCCGGATCGCGCGCGGAGGCATGGCCACCGTCTACGTCGCGACCGACCTCCGCCTCGAGCGGCGCATCGCCCTCAAGGTCATGCACGGGCACCTGAGCGACGACTCGGTGTTCCAGAGCCGCTTCATCCAGGAGGCGCGCGCCGCGGCCCGGCTCGCGGATCCGCACGTCGTCAACGTCTTCGACCAGGGCCAGGACGGCGAGCTCGCCTACCTCGTCATGGAGTATCTCCCCGGGATCACGCTGCGCGAACTGATGCGCGAGCAGCGCCGGCTCACGGTCCCGCAGACGATCTCGATCATGGACGCGGTGCTGTCCGGCCTCGCCGCGGCGCACCGCGCGGGTATCGTGCACCGCGACGTCAAGCCAGAGAACGTGCTCCTCGCCGAGGACGGCCGGATCAAGATCGGCGACTTCGGCCTGGCCAGGGCCACGACGGCGAACACGGCCTCGGGCGCGCAGCTGATGGGCACGATCGCCTACCTCGCACCCGAGCTGGTCACCCGCGGCACCGCGGACGCCCGCAGCGACATCTACGCGCTCGGCATCATGCTCTACGAGATGCTCGTCGGCGAGCAGCCGTACAAGGGCGAGCAGCCGATGCAGATCGCGTTCCAGCACGCGACCGACTCCGTGCCGCGCCCGAGCGTGCGCAACCCCGGCGTGCCGGAGCAGCTGGACGAGCTCGTGCTGTGGGCGACCGAGAAGACTCCGGACGAGCGTCCGAACGATGCGCAGGAGATGCTCGAACGGCTGCGGGCGATCGAGCGCGAGCTCGGCGTGGCGCCGAGCCCCACGACCGCGAAGACCACCATCATCCCGATGCGCGACACGGCCGATCAGACCCTGATCCTGCCCGGTGTCACGGCCCCGACGGCGCCGACCGCCGTAGCGGATGCCCCGATCGACAATGCGACGCTGCTGCGCCGGCGGACCGCGCAGCGCCGCTCCCGCGGCGCGTTCCTGCTGGTGCTGGTGCTGCTGCTGGCGGTCATCGCCGGCGGAGCCGGCTGGTGGTTCGGCTCGGGCCCCGGATCCCAGCTGTCCGTCCCGGACGTGGCGGGCAAGACCTGGGAGGTCGCGGCCGCCGCGATCACGAAGGACGGCATGCGGCCGGTGCAAAGCACCGCGAACTCGCTCGACGTCAAGGCGGGCCTCGCGATCAAGACGGATCCCGGCGCCGGCGCACGCGTCGACAAGAACGCGAAGGTCACGGTGGTCATCTCCGCCGGCCCCGCCGAGGTCGCGATCCCGAAGCTGAACGAGATGACCCAGGATCAGGCGAAGGCCGCCCTGGCGCCCCTGCACCTGCAGCTGCAGGAGTCGGTCGCGCTCTTCTCCCGTGCCGACAACGGGATCGTGATCAACGCCGAGCTCACTCCGCGTGGCGGATCGACCGCGGAGTGCGGCGAGGGGTGCGCCGCCCACCAGGGTGACGCGATCCGCCTCCTGGTGTCGCTGGGGCCCGTGCCCGACGTGTCCGGGATGACGGTCGGCGACGCGACGAACAAGCTGGTCGGCGTCGGGCTGAAGGTCAATCCCGACACGAACTCCGACTACAGCGACACCGTTGCGAAGGACCGCGTGATCGGCTACGGCGACCGCGACGGGGGCGGCAACTGGCGTCCCGGCGACACGATCACGCTGAACGTGTCCAAGGGTCCGCAGCCCGTGAACGTGCCGGATGTGTCCGGCAAGAACCTCACCGATGCCATGCAGATCCTCACCGACGCGGGGCTGCAGCCGCAGACCAGCGTGCCCAACACGCTGTGGAGCCTGTTCAACGCCACGTCCACGGATCCGAAGGCCGGCAGCAGCGTCGACAAGAACTCCGTCGTCCGGGTGAAGGTCTCGGGCTGAGCCAGAACAAGGTCCTTCTCCGAGCCCTAAACTGCCGCCATGAAGCACTTCTTCGAGGCGCAGTCCGATACGCACCTGCTCGTGTTCGCCAAGGGCGAGGAGCTGATGGCCGGGCTCGAGGCGTTCGCGCTCGAGCACGAGCTCGCCGGCGCGTGGGTCGACATCGTCGGCGGGGCCGCGGCCGTCACCCTCGGCTTCTACGCGCCTGAGGCCCGGGAGTACCGCTGGCAGGACTTCGAGGAGCCGCTGGAGATCACCGGCCTGCACGGGAACCTGTCCTGGGTCGACGGTCGGCCTGCCTGGCATGTGCACGGCACGTTCTCCCGCGCCGATTTCACGGTGCTCGGCGGGCACGTGCAGCGGTGCCTGATCGGCCTCACCGGCGAGGTGCTGCTGACGACGCGTCAGGAGCGCCTCACCCGGGTGTACGACGACGAGACCGGGCTGAAGCTGCTCAGCGAGGAGTGAGCCCGTCCGCCGGAGGTCCCTTCGACAAGCTCAGGGACCGAGATAAGCGCAGGGACCGGAGAGGGATCCCGCCCACGGAGCGCAGCGAGCGGGCCAACCCAGCGCGACCCCCGACGTGTCAGCGCTTCTCGAGCTCCTCGGCGACGAGGAAGGCGAGCTCGAGCGACTGCATGTGGTTCAGGCGCGGATCGCACAGCGACTCGTAACGCGTCGCCAGGGCCGCCTCGTCGATCTGCTCGGATCCGCCCAGGCACTCGGTGACGTCGTCGCCGGTGAGCTCCACATGGATCCCGCCCGGGAAGGTGCCGACCGCGCGGTGCGCCTCGAAGAAGCCGCGGACCTCGTCGACCACGTCGTCGAAACGGCGGGTCTTGTAGCCGGTCGGCGTGGTGATGCCGTTGCCGTGCATGGGGTCGGTGACCCACAGCGGCTGCGCGCCGGAATCCTTGACCGCCTGCAGCAGCGGGGGAAGCGCGTCGCGGATCCTGCCCGCGCCCATGCGCGTGATGAACGTCAGCCGGCCGGGCTCGCGGTGCGGGTCGAGCTTGTCGATGAGCGCGAGCGCGGTCTCCGGCGTCGTGGTCGGGCCGAGCTTGACGCCGATGGGGTTGCGGACCTTGGAGAAGTAGTCGACGTGGGCGCCGTCCAGCTCGCGGGTGCGCTCACCGATCCAGAGGAAGTGCGCCGACGTGTTGTACGGCGTCGAGGTGCGCGAGTCGATGCGGGTCATCGGACGCTCGTAGTCCATCAGCAGGCCTTCGTGGCCCGTGAAGAACTCGACGCGCTTGAGCTCGTCGAAGTCGGCGCCCGCCGCCTCCATGAACTTGATGGCGCGGTCGATCTCCGCCGCCATCCGCTCATAGCGCTGGTTGGCCGGGTTCTTCGCGAAGCCCTGGTTCCAGGAGTGCACCTCGCGGAGGTCGGCGAAACCGCCCTGCGTGAACGCGCGGATCAGGTTCAGCGTCGATGCCGCCGTGTGGTAGCCCTGCAGCAGACGCGCGGGGTTCGCCTCGCGCGACCCCTCGGTGAAGTCGTAGCCGTTGACGATGTCGCCGCGGTACGCGGGCAGGGTGACGTCGCCGCGGGTCTCGGTGTCGCTCGAGCGCGGCTTGGCGAACTGCCCCGCCATGCGGCC
Source organism: uncultured Actinomycetota bacterium (assembly GCA_963791605.1). GTDB lineage: Bacteria > Actinomycetota > Actinomycetes > Actinomycetales > Microbacteriaceae > Microbacterium. Next base: position 33,208 of record CAWBTB010000016.1, read on the forward strand.
CATCTTGACCACCGGCATCGACGCGCCGTAGGTGAGCACGACGGCCATCTGCAGCACCGTCTTGATGCGGTTGCGGATCTGGTCGGCGGTGGCGCCGGCGAAGGTCTCGGCGCAGTCGCCGCCCTGCAGCAGGAAGGCCTGACCGGAGGCGGCACGGGCCAGCCGCTCGCGGAGGTTGTCCACCTCGCCTGCGAAGACCAGCGGCGGCAGGGCGGAGATCTGCGCGGAGACCTCTGCGACGCGCTCGGCGTCAGGCCACTGCGGCTGCTGCTTGATGGGAAGGGCGCGCCACGAGTCGAGGTCCAGAGGCTGGGGCATCCCTCTATCCTAGGGCGCGAAGCAGCCCCGGATCGCCTCAGCGGGCCTGTGTGACGGCGGCCAGGCGCTCCTTCACGGACGAGGCGTAGACGTCCTCGTAGGCCTGCTCCCCCAGTCGCTGCAGCGCGACCATGATCTCGTCCGTCACGGAGCGCAGGATGTAACGGTCGTTCTCCATGCCCGTGTAGCGGGAGAAGTCGAGCGGCTCCCCGATCACGATGCCCACGCGCATGATCTTCGGGATCCGCTGCCCGGTCGGCATCGCGACGTCGGTGTCGACCATGACGACGGGGACGACCGGGACCTTCGCCTCGAGCGCCATTCGCGCGATGCCGGTACGGCCACGGTACAGCTTGCCGTCGGGGCTGCGCGTGCCCTCGGGATAGATCCCGAGCAGGTCGCCGCGGCCGAGGACTCTGAGCCCGGTGTTCAGCGACGCCTCAGAGGCCTTTCCCCCGAGCGGTCGATGGGCAGCTGCCCCGTGCCCTTCATGAACATCCGGGTCGCCCATCCCTTGAGGCCGCGCCCCGTGAAGTAGTCGCTCTTGGCGAGGAAGGACATCCTCCGGTCCAGCATGAGCGGCAGGAAGATCGAGTCCGAGAAGGAGAGGTGGTTGCTCGCCATGATCGCGGCGCCCGCGATCGGCACGTTCGAGCGCCCCACGATCCACGGCCGGAAGATCGCCTTGACCAGGGGCCCGATGGCGATGTACTTCATGAACCAGTAGATCATCGCCCGCAGTCTATCGCGCAGCGGTGCCGCGCACGAGAGGCGCCGCCTGCTTGCGACGCAGTTCCATGATTCATGCGACTGGATCTCACGCTTGTCGCCCCGGCCCCAGGCGGCGCGTGGCATAGACTCCTCGGAAGCATGTACCCGTTCCGGTACCGAAGGAGTTGCCGTGGTCTCTGAAGAAGGCGTCCAGTTCGAAGTCCCCGCGATCGTGAAAGCCGCCCCCGGGGACAACATCACCGACCTCCTTGAGCAGCGCGTGCAGAAGACCCCGAGCCTCGCGCTGTTCTCGGTCCCGGCGGGCGCCGGCTGGCGCGACATCACCGCGAGCGAGTTCCGTACGCAGGTCATCGCGCTGGCCAAGGGCTTCGTCGCGGCGGGGATCCAGCCGGGAGAGAAGGTCGGCTTCCTGGCGCGCACCACCTACGAGTGGACGCTCGTGGACTTCGCGCTGTTCTATGCGGGCGCCGTCATGGTCCCGATCTACGAGACCAGCTCTCCGTCCCAGATCCAGTGGATCCTGGAGGACTCCGGTGCGATCTCGCTCATGGTCGAGTCCCCGGAGCACTTCACGCGCTTCGACGAGGTGCGCGGCGACCTTCCGCTCATCCGGAACGTGTGGCAGATGCACCTGGACGGCATCGCCCAGCTGACCGCGCAGGGCGTGGACGTTCCGGACGAGGAGATCGAGCGTCGCCGCAGCCTCGCGAAGGGCGCCGATATCGCCACGCTCATTTACACGTCTGGATCCACCGGCCGCCCGAAGGGCTGCGTGCTGACCCACAGCAACTTCGTGGAGCTCTCCCGCAACTCCGCCAAGGCGCTGAACGACGTCGTGTCGACTCCCGGGGCGTCCACGCTGCTGTTCATCACCACGGCGCACGTGTTCGCGCGATTCATCTCGATCCTGGACATCCACGCCGGCGTGCGGACGGGCCACCAGCCCGACACCCGGCAGCTGCTGCCCGCACTCGGATCCTTCAAGCCCACCTTCCTGCTCGCGGTGCCCCGGGTCTTCGAGAAGGTCTACAACTCCGCGGAGCAGAAGGCGGAGGCCGGAGGCAAGGGCAAGATCTTCCGCGCGGCCGCCGCGGTCGCGATCGAGCACTCCCGCCTGGTCGAAGAGGGCGCGAAGATCCCGCTCGGTCTGCGGATCAAGTTCGCGCTGTTCGACAGGCTCGTCTACGGCAAACTGCGCGAAGCGATGGGCGGCAAGGTCGTGTACGCGATCTCCGGATCCGCGCCGCTCGGCGCACGCCTCGGACACTTCTTCCACAGCCTCGGCGTGGTGATTCTCGAGGGCTACGGCCTCACCGAGACCACGGCCCCGGCCACCGTCAACCTCGCGACCAGATCGAAGATCGGCACGGTCGGTCCCGCGCTGCCCGGTGTCGGCGTGCGTCTCGCTGACGACGGCGAGATCGAGGTGCGCGGCATCGACGTGTTCAAGGAGTACTGGAACAACCCGGAGGCGACCGCCGCCGCATTCCACGACGGCTGGTTCCGCACCGGCGACCTCGGCTCGTTCGACGCCGAGGGATTCCTCACGATCACCGGCCGCAAGAAGGAGATCATCGTCACGGCCGGCGGCAAGAACGTCGCCCCCGCCGCGCTCGAGGATCCGATCCGCGCGAACCCGATCGTGAGCCAGGTGGTGGTGGTCGGCGACGCGAAGCCCTTCATCGCGGCGCTGGTCACGCTCGATCCCGAGATGCTGCCGTCCTGGCTGTCGAACAACGGCCTCCCGTCCGATATGACACTCGCGGATGCCGCACGCAACGACGCGGTCCGGGCCGAGGTGCAGCGCGCGATCGACACGGCCAACGACCGGGTGTCCCGCGCGGAGTCGATCCGCAAGTTCACGATCCTGCCGACGGAGTGGACCGAGGCCAGCGGCCACCTGACCCCGAAGCTGTCGATCAAGCGGAACGTGATCCTGAACGACTTCGCCCCGCAGATCGCCGAGATCTACGACGAGACCACCACGACCACGACCGTTCCCCTCGGCTGACCTCTCCGCGCCCTGCGGTCGTTGAGCGAGCAGCGACGAAGGAGCAACGAGGCGAAGGAGCAGTTTCCGCAGGATCACCGCGTTTCGTCTCGGTCGTCGCTGCGCTCCGTCCTCGCTCAACGACCCCGAAGACGTCTCGACCGAACGGAGCGCAGGGGGGGCTCCCCGACGCCTCAGAACCAGGAGCTCTCGCGGACCTCGCGCATCGCTATCTTGCGGGTCTCCGGATCCAGGCGGGAGAGGTAGACCCTGCCGTCCAGGTGATCGGTCTCGTGCTGCAGGGCCTGGGCGAGCAGCCCCTCCCCCTCGAGCACGACCGGCTCGCCGTCGAGGTCGATGCCCTCGACGCGTGCCCACGGATGCCGCAGGGCGTCGTGCCACAGTCCGGGCACGGAGAGGCAGCCCTCGCCGGTGGGGACCGGCTCGCCGCGCACCTCGGTCAGCACCGGGTTGATGACGTAGCCGATGTCGCCGTCGATGTTGTAACTGAACGCCCGCAGCGCCACGCCGATCTGCGGGGCGGCCACGCCTGCACGTCCGGGCAGCTCGACGCTGTCGACCAGGTCGGCGACGAGCGCGCGGACGCCGTCGTCGATCGTCCCGATCTCGGCGCACACCGTGCGCAGCACCGGGTCGCCGAAGAGGCGGATCTCCCTGACCGTCATCAGGCGGCCTGCGCCCGGAGGCCCTCGACGACGATCGCGGCGAGCTCGCGTGCGGCCTGCCGGGTCTCCGGCTGCAGCGCGGAGTACGTGATCGCGCTGCCTGCGGCGATCTGGGCGTCGTACGGGATCCGGAGCACGTGCGCGACCCGCGTGCGGAAGTGCGCCTCCAGCTCGCCCAGCCGCACCATCGGCGCACCCGGCGTGGACTGGTTCAGCACGACGATCGCCTCGCGGACCTTCTCGGAGTAGCCGTTGGCCTCCAGCCAGGTGAGCGTCTCGGAGGCGAGGCGCGCCTCGTCCACGCTGAGACCCGCGACGATCACGAGGGTGTCCGCGTGGTCCAGCGTCGCACCCATCACGGAGTGCACGATGCCGGTGCCCGTATCGGTGAGCACCAGCGAGTAGTAGTGTGCGGCCACCGATGCGACCTGTTCGTAATCGACGTCGCTGAACGCCTCCGAGATGCGCGGATCCGTGTCCGAGGCGAGCACGTCGAGGCGCGTGCCGTCGCGGGAGACCACGGCGGAGATGTCGTGGTACCCGGTGACCTGGTCGTGGATGCGGACCAGGTCGCGCACGGTCTTGCTGTTGGTCCGCGCGATCCGGTCGGCGAGGGTGCCGCGGTCGGGATTCGCGTCGACAGCGATGACCCGATCCTCACGCGCGTCGGCCAGCGCCATGCCGAGCAATGCGGTCACGGTGGTCTTGCCGACACCGCCCTTTCGGCTCAGCACGGGCACGAACCGCGCGGTGCCGGACAGCGGCGCCGCGATGCGCGCGCTCAGAGCCTTCCGTTCCTTGGCGCGCCTGCCGTCGCCGATATTGATGCGGCGTCCGGACACGGTGTAGAGCAGGTGGCTCCACAGCCCCTCCGGCTCCGGCTTGGTGAGCTGGTGCGGGTCGAGCAGCCGGTCGGCGGTGAGCAGGTCGGCGCTCTCCCGCTCACGGTCGGCGAACTGGTCCAGGCGGCGCGAGACGAGCTCGGGCTCGGGTGCGCGGGCGGGTTCGGGCTCGGGGGCGCGGGCGGGTTCGGGGGTCACGGTCTCCTCCTCTGCGGCAGGGACGGGTGCGGTATGCACGGCGAGCACCGGCATCGGTGCGAAGACGGCGGCTTCCGGCGTGTCTGCGGGAGCGATCGCAGGCTCGGCTGCCGCGGCGGATTCGGTGCTGCCGAAGCTCTCGACTGCCGCGTCCGCGTACTGCTCCGCCTCCGGCTCGGTCTGCTCCGGTTCCTGCGGTACGGGTTCCTGCAGCTCCGGCTCAGACTGTTCCGGCTCCCGCTGCTCATGGCTCACGCTGCTCCGGCTCCTGCTGTTCCGGTTCGACTGTTCCGGCTCAGGCTGTTCCGGCTCCTGCGGTACGGGCTCCGACTGCTCCGCAGCGGCCGCGACTTCCGCCCCGTCTTCTGCGTCCGCCCCGGCTTCTGCGTCCGCCCCGGCTTCTGCGTCCGAGGCGTCCTCGACGAGCTCGGCCACGACGACGACGTCTTCCACGGCCGGGGCCTGGGCAGCCGGGGCCGGGATCTCGATGACGATGTCGGAGACGTCGAAGCCCTCGTGGATCCGGCCGATGCCGTTGCCCTCGCGGACCAGCGCCGCCGGGTCCGCATCCAGCACGAGGTCGCCGTACGCCTCGCCGTCGATGACATCGTCATCCACGAGGTCGTCGTCTTCGAGGCTCGGCAGCGTCACCGACACCTGCGCCGTCGCGTCTCCGAGCAGCCCGAGGTCTGCCGTGCCGATCGCGCCCGTGCTGTCGAGAACGCCGCGACTGTCGTCGGCGTCCTCGGGTTGCGAATTCCTGCGTTCTGTGGTCATGGTGTTTCTCCCCGGGACGCCCTCTCCTCGAGCGCGTCGCCCGCACAAGGCTAGTGCACCTGCCTGGTTGTGTGACGAGCGCGAGCTCCGCGGGAGCCCCGGAGGTGTTCCTTCCTCTAATGCGAGGGGCGGATCACCACCAGGAGATCCCCGGCGTCGACCTGCTGGGGGGAGCCGATCGCGAGTCGCTCGACGACGCCGTCGACGGGGGACGTGATCGCCGCCTCCATCTTCATCGCCTCGATGGACGCGACCGGCTCACCGGCCCGCACGGGGTCGCCCACCTCGCTCTTCAGCGTGACCACCCCCGAGAACGGGGCGGCCACCTGGCCGGGCTGGGTGGTGTCGGCCTTCTCGACCTCGTGCGCGTCGACCGCGAGCGAGCGGTCCCGCACGGCGACGGGGCGGAGCTGTCCGTTCAGGGTCGTCATGACCGAGCGGATCCCCTTCTCGTCCGCCTCGCCGATCGACTCCAGTCCCACGTACAGCTGCACGCCGCGGTCGATCTCGATGAGGTGCTCCTGGCCGGGCACGAGGCCGTACAGGTAGTCGGCCGTGTCCAGCACCGACACGTCGCCGTACTGCTCGCGCACGTTCTCGAACTCGCGTGTCGGCGCGGGGAAGAGCAGGCGGTTCAGGGTGGCCCGGCGGGTCGCGCTGTCGGCGCCGAGCGCCTGCTCGTCCTCGGCGGAGATGTCGGTCACCCCGATGCGCACGGTCCTTCCCGCGAGCACCTTGGAGCGGAACGGCTCGGGCCAGCCGCCCGGCAGGTCGCCCAGCTCGCCGGCCATGAAGCCGATCACCGAGTCCGGGATGTCGTACTTCTCCGGGTTCGCCTCGAAGTCGGCGGGGTCTGCGTGCACCGCGGCGAGGTGCAGGGCGAGGTCGCCGACCACCTTCGACGACGGGGTCACCTTCGGCACCCGGCCCAGGATCCGGTCCGCGGCCGCGTACATGTCCTCGATGAGCTCGAAGTCCTCCGCCAGCCCGAGGGCCTTCGCCTGCTGGCGCAGGTTGGACAGCTGCCCGCCCGGGATCTCGTGGTGGTAGACCCGTCCGGTCGGGCCCGGGAAGACCGGACTCGAACGGCGCGTACACGTTGCGCACGGCCTCCCAGTACGGTTCCAGGTCCGACACCGCCGCGAGCGACAGTCCGGTGTCGCGCTCGGTGTGCGCGAGGGCTGCGACGAGCGAGGACAGCGACGGCTGGCTGGTCGTGCCGGACAGCGGCGCGGAGGCGGCGTCGACCGCATCGACCCCGGCGGCGCTCGCGGCGAGGAGCGTGGCGAGCTGCCCGCCCGGGGTGTCGTGCGTATGCAGGTGCACGGGCAGGTCGAAGCGCTCGCGCAGGGCGGACACGAGACGTGCGGCGGCGGCCGGCCGGAGCAGGCCCGCCATGTCCTTGATCGCGAGCACGTGCGCGCCGGAGTCGACGATCTGCTCGGCGAGGCGCAGGTAGTAGTCCAGCGTGTACAGGTCCTCTGCCGGGTCGAGCAGGTCGCCGGTGTAGCACAGCGCGACCTCGGCGACCGCGGTCCCGGTGGCGCGCACGGCGTCGATCGCGGGACGCATCTGGGAGACGTCGTTGAGGGCGTCGAAGATGCGGAAGATGTCGACGCCGCTCGCCGCCGCCTCCTGCACGAACGCCTCGGTCACCGCGGTCGGGTACGGCGTGTAGCCGACCGTGTTGCGGCCGCGCAGCAGCATCTGGATGGCGATGTTGGGCAGCGCCTCGCGGAGCCGGTCCAGCCGCTGCCACGGGTCCTCGCCGAGGAAGCGCAGCGCGACGTCGTACGTCGCACCGCCCCAGGCTTCCACGCTCAGCAGCTCGGGGGTGAGCCGCGCGAGATACGGCGCCGCCGCGACGAGATCGCGGGTGCGCACGCGCGTCGCGAGCAGCGACTGGTGGGCGTCTCGGAAGGTGGTGTCGGTGACGGCGAGGCCGGTCTGCGCCCGCAGCGCCCGCGCGAACCCCTCCGGCCCGAGTTCGAGCAGACGCTGCCGGGACCCCCGTGCGGGGGCGGCCGCGAGATCGATCACGGGGAGCTTGGTGCGTGGCTCGACGTGGCCCGCCCGGACTCCGTTCGGCTTGTTGACCGTGACGTCCACGAGCCAGTTCAGGATCCGGGAGCCGCGGTCCTTCGAGACGCGGCCCACGAGCAGCTCGGGGCGCTCGTCGATGAACGAGGTGCTGATGTCGCCGGCGAGGAAGGACGGATCCTCCAGCAGCGCCTGCAGGAACGGGATGTTCGTGGAGACGCCGCGGATCCGGAACTCGGCCAGCGCGCGCCGGGCGCGCGAGACCGCAGCCGGGAAGTCGCGACCGCGGCAGGTGAGCTTGGACAGCATCGAGTCGAAATGCGGGCTGATCTGCGCGCCCTGGTGCACGGTGCCGCCG
>CAWBTB010000017.1:0-12695 GCA_963791605.1 uncultured Actinomycetota bacterium
CGTTCGCAGCTGTGCCGCAGTGCTGCATCACGCGTCGAGGATCGAGTCCGGCTGGATGTCGATCTTGGCACCGGTGAGCTTCGCGGCGAGACGCGCGTTCTGCCCTTCCTTGCCGATCGCCAGCGACAGCTGGTAGTCGGGGACCAGCGCGCGCACGGCCTTGATGTTGGCGTCCAGCACGAAGGCGCTGGTCACCTTCGCCGGGGAGAGCGCGTGTGCGACGAAGGTCGCGAGATCCGCGTGGTAGTCGACGATGTCGATCTTCTCCCCGGAGAGCTCCTCCGTGACGGCGCGGACGCGACGGCCCATCTCGCCGATGCAGGCGCCCTTGGCGTTGATGGACGGGTCGTTCGCCCTGACCGCGATCTTGGTGCGGTGCCCGGCCTCGCGTGCGAGCGCGACGATCTCGACGAGGCCGGCGGCGATCTCCGGAACCTCGAGTGCGAAAAGCTTGCGCACGAGTCCGGGGTGCGTGCGCGAGACGGTGATCGCCGGGCCCTTCATCCCCTTCGCGACCGAGGTCACGTAGACGCGGATCCTGGTCCCGTGCGTGTACTCCTCGCCGGGGACCTGCTCCTCGGGCGGGAGGATCGCCTCGACCGAGCCGAGGTCGACATGGATCATGCGCGGGTTGGGCCCCTGCTGGATGACTCCGGCGACGATGTCGCCCTCCTTGCCGCGGAATTCTCCGAGCACGGCGTCGTCGGCGATGTCGCGGAGCCGCTGGCTGATCACCTGCTTGGCCGCGAACGCGGCGATGCGGCCGAAGTCCTCCGGCGTGGAGTCCTCCTCGCCGATCACGGCACCGTCCTCGTCGAGCACCGGCACGAGCACGGCGACATGGCCGGTCCTGCGATCGAGGTCGACGCGGGCGCCCTCCGTCAGCACACCGTCAGCGGAGTCGTGCTTGGCGTAGGCGGTCAGGACGGCCTGTTCGATGATCGCGACGAGTTCATCGAAGGGGATCTCCTTCTCGCGCTCGATCGTTCGCAGCAATCCGAGATCGATATCCATGACGGCCTCCCTGTTCAGCTCTCGTCGGCGCCCGAATGCAGGCTCGACATCCGTACAACGATACCCTGGTCCGGCTCCCGTGCGCGATCGAAGGCCGCTCGTCGCCCGGCTCCAGGAGGACCGAGTTGACCAGGTACGACACGATCGTGATCGGCGCCGGCATGTCCGGCGTGACCGCGGCCCGGCTTCTCGCGGACGCCGGCCTGCGCGTCCTCGTCCTGGAGGCCCGGGACCGGATCGGCGGCAGGATGAAGTCCGACCGCAGCGCCGGCTTCGCCGTGGACCTGGGCGCGTCCTGGATCCACGGGATCGAGGACTCGCCGCTGTGGGAGCTGGTGCAGGTGCTGGGCATCCCCACCGTGGAGTTCACGGTGGGCAGCTTCCAGGCCGGAGGACGGCCGATCTCGGACTTCGACGGCGACGGCCGCCGGATGACCGCCGTCGAGAGCACCCGCTGGGTCGCGGACGTCGCCACCGCCGACAGGGCGCTGGAGCGCGAGATCGCGCTCTCCCGGCCCGGCGACACCTACCGGGACGTGACGGAGCGCGCCCTGGACGGCCTCGAGCGCGAACGCGACGCACTCGACCCCGAACGGATCGACGAGATCCGCGAGTTCTTCCGGCACCGGGTCGAGGAGCAGTGCGGAGCATGGGTCGGCGACCTGGACGCGCACGGGCTGGACGAGGACGCGATCACCGGCGACGAGGTGGTGTTCCCGCGCGGCTACGACGAGATCCCGAATCGGATCGCGGCCGGCCTCGACGTCCGGCTCGGACGCGCCGTGCACCGCGTGATCCGTGCCGCGGACGGCGTGCGGGTGCAGACCGGGGACGAGTCCTTCGAGGCGGACGCCGTGATCGTCACGGTGCCGCTGGGCGTGTTGAAGGCAGGCGCGATCGAGTTCGAGCCCCCGCTGCCGGACACCGTGGCGGGACCGATCGACCGGCTCGGCATGGGCGTGTTCAACAAGATCTTCCTGCAGTTCCCGGAGCGCTTCTGGGACGACGGCGTGTACGCCATCCGCGCGCTCGGCGAGGCCGGAGAGCACTGGCACTCCTGGTACGACGTGTCGGCCATCAGCGGGCGTCCGACGCTGCTCACCTTCGCGGCGGGCCCGTTCGGCCGGCACGTGCAGGAACTCGATGACGCCGAGATCGTCGCCGACGTCGTCGCGGCACTGCGCGACCTGTACCGCGTGAACATGCCGGAGCCGTCCGCGCACTGGATCACGCGCTGGGGACAGGATCGGTTCTCGCACGGCTCGTACTCGTACGTCGCCGCAGGATCGTCGCACCACGACCACGACGCCCTGGCCGGCCCGGTCGACGGCGTGCTGCACTTCGCGGGCGAGGCGACCTGGGGCACGGAGCCCGCGACGGTCGGCGGCGCGTATGCCTCCGGCGTCCGCGCCGCTGAGCGGATCCTGGGCCGCCCGGTCGACCTCGCGGCCTTCGCCGCGAGCATCCTGCGCCGCGAAGCCCGACGCCGCAACACGACGTCGACGTCTCCCGGTTGACAGGTCAGGCCATGTCGACGGTCAGGACGGTTCGATGATGCGCTGCACGCAGGGCGCCGGACCGGACGCGCCCTGCCGGTCGCATCGGCCGTCATCCCGGCGCTGATCCTCGTGCCTTGGCTGCTCGGCTACGGCGCGGCGACCAGTCTGCTCGCGTTCCTGCCGCTCACCGTCATCGGAATCGCACTGCTCCGCATCAGTTCCCACCGACGGTGAATCCGGCGCTCGCTCAACCCCGAAGTGCACGGTCACCTGCCGGGTGGGCTGAGTGCGTTGGCGAGGGTTCGGTGTGTGCCGTGTCGAATCCGTGGGCGGTGCCAGCCGCGGTGCGGGTCCCACCAGGAGGGTCCACGGATCTCCGGGGCCCCTTGTCGCATCCGGATCTCCCACCCGGAGGTCTCCAGCGTGCGATGGTGGTGCCAGCACAACGCGACCCCGTTCGACGTGTGCGTCGGCCCGCCCTGCGCGTATTCGATGACGTGGTGGATCTCGCACCAGGTCGCGGGGATGTGGCAGCCGGGGATCACGCATTCCCGGTCGCGGAGGGTGATCGCCCGTCGTTGCAGGGCGTTGAAGATCCGGGCGGTGGTCCCGATCGAGACGATCTGCTCGTGCTCGTCGAACAGGACCCGTTGGATCCCGCCCGCGCACGCGACTTGCCGGGCCACCCCGAACGGCACATCCCACCCCGTCCCCTCGATGGTTGCCCGCCCGGCCCCTTTGGCGTAGTCCTCCGCGGTCATCGACACGACCCGGGTCGGTGCGGCACCGCCCAGGGTCGGGAATCCGCCGATCCCGGCGGCGGTGGTCAGGATCGACGCGAACGCATCATGCCGTTTCTGCGCCGGGGACCGCGGATCCACCGGCTCCGGAAGACCACCCGGACCGGCCGTGGCCGCGTCAGCATCGGCGGCCGTGTCGGCGTCGGCGTCGGCGTCGGTGAACCTCACACCGGACGTCGTCTCACCGCTGCCACCCGCCGCCGCGTCGCTCCCACCGCCCGCCGTGCCATCGGCGCTGTCGCCGGTGCGGTCGGCCTTCGGGTTCAGCAACGCGTCCAGCAGACGTTGCAACTGTCCGGCGACATCGGGAAGCAGGTCTCCCCGGACTGGGACCACCCCGTCCCGGAGCCGCCCCAACGTGAGACCCCGTTTCCGGTTCGCCCGGTCATCCTCCGGTTCCTGCCCATCCGGGTCCAGCTTCAACACGATGTAGTTCGCCAGCGCGGCCAGCTCATCCGTCGTCGGCGCCGGGCCCGGACGACCCGCATCATCGGGTAAGTCCACACCCCGGGCGGCAGCGGCGAGAGCAGCATCCGCGCGAGCCAGATCCGCGGCACTGATCCGGGATGACGCACTCGCCAGCGGGCCTGTCGCGGCGAGGAACCCCGTCACCGACAGGTCCCCGTCCCGCAGCACTTGCCCCAGTGCCTCGAACCGCGCAGGGAGATGCTCCCCCGTCGACAACGACAGGTCCTGGTGCATCCCGTCCGCGGCGGTCACATATCGGCGGGCGGTACCCGCATCCACCCGCAGGGTGCGCCGCAACAGCTCCGTCGCGTCCCGACACCCCACCGCAGAACTCACCCGCTCCGCCGAGAGCCGGCGGTCCCGAACCAACACCTCCCCCGCCACCGACGTGACCACCGCATCCACGAGGCGTTGCGCCCGCCCGGCCGCGAGCAGCAACCCGACCAGATCCGCCGGCGACACCGCATCGAGGGTGCCACTCCCAGCCGACGGGCACACCCCAGCGAGCAGGTCACTCACCTGCTCCAGGATCGGGGTCACCGTCGATGTCATACCCCCATTCAACAAGGGGCCACCGACATTCGAACCCCAGATCAACGCCACTATCCAAACTGTGGAAACCTTCGCGAAGAGCCCGCCTGTGCAGGACCAACACCCCCGCTCACTCGTCACGAAACGCCCCCACTCAAGCCTGAGAACGGCGAGTCGCGACCGGCGAGCGACAAGACACGAGACTGAATAGTTCTGGGCGTGAAGGCTGACGTCGTTTGTTCGTGGATTCGGACGACACCTGGGACTTGCTCGACCCTCGGCTGTTCGCGAATGTCGACAGCAGGAGACGCGCAACGGTGCCCGGCTAGCTCAGTCGGCCGCGTCGATGGCGGCGTGAAGGGCACGCTTGAGGTGAGAGGCGCTGGCGGTGTCGAGGGCGGCCAAGAACTGCTGCTCGCAGTCGTCGATGATCTGGCTGGCTCGCGGGAGAAGGGCCACCCCGAGGGGGGTCAGAACAATCGCGTTCTTGCGGCGATCGTGTGGCTGTGCCCGGCGTTCGACGGGAAGGTCCGCTACGACAACCTCAAAGCCGCAGTTGCGCAGGTGATCGGGTTCTCCCGGCAGCGCGTCGAGGCGGAAAGGTGGACGGCGTTTCGGTCGCATTTCGACCTCGACGCGTTCTATTGCCAGCCCGGCATCACCGGCGCGCATGAGAAGGGTGGCGTCGAGGGCGACATCGGCCGCTTCCGCCGCGAACCGAACCACCGCAGGCGTCAAGGTCCCCGCTCACTCGTCACGAAACGCCCCCTCCAAGCCTGAGAAGGGCGTATCGCAACCGGTGAATGGCATCCGGGCGCCGAGGCACGCCCCCTGGGACAACAGACACAGGGTTACCGATCACTGCAAAGCCAGATCAGCGCGGACAGACCACCGGCACGCCGAGGTCCCGCGCCGCGTCGCCGAGACGATCGTCGTAGGTCACCACGCCCTCTAGATCGTCACCCAGCGCGAGCGCCGAAGCGAGATGCACAGCATCGAGGCTTCGTAGCTCGACCGGATCCAGACGGGTCGCCTGATCGAAGATCTCGGCGGATGCCGTGATGAGAAGCAGCCGCGAGAGGACATCTCTCGCGGCGCCCGCTGCGCCCGGCGCCCCCCGCCGCACCGCGCGTAACAGTTCGGTGCGCGCCAGATCGCTGCTCGCCAAGGCCACCGTGCCGGTCAGCATCCATGCCCGCATCGCGGCGGATTCGGCCTCGACCACAGCGAGCTTCACGAGCGCCGACGTGTCCGCATAGAACATCAGTAGCGTTCCTCGTCTCGCATCTGTGCGAGCACGGACGAGACTTCGGCCACGACGACAGGCGCCGGCAGGTCGATGAGTCCGTGCAACGCAGGACGCGCCAGCCCTGCCCCGACCAGGCGCTCGACGGCACTGGCCTCGAGGGCGGAGATCCGCGCCACGGGGCGGCCCCGGTCGGTGATCGTGATCTGCTCACCCGCAGCGGCACGTGCCACCACTTCGGAAGCGTTCTGCTTCAGCGCTCTGATCCCCACGGTCGGCATGTTCTTCATTGCAGCTCTTCTGGCGGACCTCGGCGGCGGGATCGTACCGGATTTCATGTTCATGCCCATTGACACGAACATGTATTTCGAGTTCAATGGGTATTGACATGAAAACAACTCGCTCGTACACCCAGCGCGAACGCGCCGCCGGCGCGGCGCGCACCCGTCTCGCGATCCTCGAGGCGACCGTCGAGCTCGCGACCGCGCTGCCGCTGAGCGCGGTGACTCTCCCCCGGATCGCCGAACGCGCCGGTGTCTCGGTGCAGACCGTGCTGCGCCGGTTCGAGAGCCGGGACAACCTCCTCGAGGCAGCGCACGCGCACGCCTTCGACCGCGTCATCGCCGAGCTTCCCGCCGATCCGGACGATCTGGCCGGTGCGCTGGCCGCGCTCGTCGCCCACTACGAGCGGATCGGCGACGGCATGATGCTCCTGCTCGGGCAGGAGGGCTGGGAACCGCTCGCGAAGGCGGTCGCCGACGGCGGTCGCGCCTTCCACCGCTCCTACGTCGAGGCGCTGTTCGCCCCGCATCTCGCCGTGGCCGACGACCCGCGTGCACTCGCCGACCATCTCCTGATCGCCACGGATCTCTATACCTGGAAGCAGTGGCGGCGGGATCGGGGCCGCAGCCTCGACGAGACCCTCCGGCTTCTCACGGCGCACGTGTCGGCGATCCTCGCCGCCGTCCCCTCCGGGAAGCGCTCCGAGAGGGAGTCCTCATGACGAAGGTCCTGATCGTGACGTCCGAGGCCGGCGGGAATGTGCCGCCGCACCTCGCCATCGCCGAGCGGCTCGCCGCCACCGGCGACCAGATCGTATTCGCGGGCATCCGGCACCCGGAGCGGTACTCCTGGCCGCACGGTGTCGAACCCGTGGCGCTTCCCGCCCTCGGGGATCGCGACCCGGCGCGCACGTCGTCCTTCCTGCGGGGTTTCCTGCACTACCTGCACCTCGGCGCGTCTCGCCGTATCGGGCGCGAGGTGACCGGTGAGATCCTGCGGGTGCAGCCGGACCTGGTGCTCGTCGACTGCATGATGGTGTCCGCACTCCGCGCGGCGATCCGATCCGGGATCCCGACGATCGCGCTCTTCCACAGTTACCTCGCGTACTGGACCGGCCCATGGCGCACCGGCATCCTCGGGCGGATCCTGGCCCTGATCGGGTCCGACCCGCTGGATGTCTGGGCATCGGCCGCGGCCCGGCTCGTGGTCGCCGATCGCGCCCTGGACCCGTGCACGGATCCGACCCCGGTCGGCGAGGCGAGCTGGACGGGAACCACGGAGCGCGCCGTGCCCGCGACGCCGGATCCGGATCCGCTCGTGCTCGTGAGCCTCAGCACCACGTGGTTCCCCGGTCAGGCCGGAATCTACCGGCGCATCGTCGCCGCGTTCGACACTCTGCCGATCCGGGCGATCGTCACCACCGGCGGAGTCGACATCGACGGCGGGCTGGAGGCGCCGGCGAACGTCGACGTGACCGGTTGGGTGCCGCACGCCGAGATCATCCCGCGGTGCGCACTCGTGATCTGCCACGGCGGGCAGTCCACGACGATGAAGGCCCTCGCGCACTCGGTGCCGGTGGTCACGATCCCGCTGCATCCCCTGCTGGACGAGACGATGGTCGGCCGCAGTGTCCAGGAGGCGGGCGCGGGGCGGCTGGTCGATCGTTCGGCCTCCGTCGAGCGGTTGCGCGAGGTGATCGCCGCGACGGTCGGCGATCCGGATCTGCACGCCGCTGCACAGCGACTCGGCGCACGACTCCGGTCTCAGGACGGCGCGCAGGTCGCCGCCGATAGGATCCGGGAGCTGGTCGCGGCCCGCGCGGTGAGCTGAGCGGATCTCCCGGATCCGCGGCCGGGTCAGTGCGCGGCAGACCCGAACGCGTTGATCGCACCGATCAGGCGGAACAGCCCGCCGACGCTGCGCTGGTCCATGTGCAGGGTCAGCCGCGGCAGCTCCAGCATGTCCTTGTCGGCGAGCTCCGGGGGAAGCGGAGCGGAACGCTCGATCCGGCCGGAGGTCAGCAGGTCGCCGAACTCGCGATTCAGGCTGTTGATCTCGGCGTGGGTCGGCTCCTCGCGCAGGCGCAGCACGAGCACGTCGCCGACCCAGCGCAGCGAATCGTAGTTGTGCCAGAAGCCGGTGATGGCCGTCACCGCCTCGGTCACCGAGTCCGTGACCAGGACGCGGTCGAAGTCCCCGGGCGAGATGACCCCGGTGGGCGCGAGATCCTCCTTCACGAAGCGCGCGAGCCCGTGCCAGAACGTGCCGCCGGGCTGATCGAGCAGCACGATCGGCATCGGCTCGGCCTTTCCGGTCTGCTGCAGCGTGAGCAACTCGAACATCTCGTCCAGCGTGCCGAACCCGCCCGGTAGGCAGATGAACCCGAGCGACTCCTTCATCAGCATCAGCTTGCGGGTGAAGAAGTACTTCATGGCGACGACGTGCTCCTGCTCGGCGACGCCCGCCGCCTTCTCCTCGAACGGGAGGCGGATCGAGACGCCGAGCGACCGTTCGGGACCTGCGCCCTCCGCGGCCGCCTGCATGATGCCCGGGCCCGCTCCGGTGACGACCATCCAGCCCTCCGCCGCGAGCGCGGCGGCGACATCCCGCGCCTGCCGGTACAGCGGGTCGTGCGGCGCGGTGCGTGCCGAGCCGAACACGGTGACCTTGGGCACTCCGCGGAACGGAGCGAACAAGCGGAAGGCGTCGCGCATCTCGCTGAGCGCGGCCGAGGCGATCTTCAGGTCGAGCCGGTCGGTGCCGTCCTCGCCGAGCAGCACCGCGGTCTGCAGCATCCGCATGATCAGACGGCGGTCCGCGTGCACTCCCGCCTGGTCGAGCACGGCGTTGATCTCTGCGCGCAGGGCCGGGGGCAGCGGTTCGTCGATCATGCCTCCAGCGTGTCACGGACGCGTGAACGGAGGGTGCCGCCACACAGGTCCACCGCCCCTTTCCCGGCCCCGCGCAGGCCCGAGACCCCCGGTCTCAGTCCGCTGCGTTCCAGGGCATCGGACGCCCCGGCACCCGAGCACTGTCGTCTGGCAGGTGCGGGAGAGCTTCGCCTCCCGCCCGGATGCACAGCCAGCGCAGCTGCCCCGGGCTGTCCGGCCGGGCCCGCCAGGTGCGCACCACGTCCTGACCGACGCGTACCACGGTGCCGGGTCCTACCTCGACCAGGTCGTCACCGAGACCCATCTGCCCGCGACCCTCGAGGAACACGTAGAGCTCCTCGATCCGGGAGTGCGTGTGCCAGTAGCCCGCCTCCTCGCCCGGTTCGAGCGCGTTCGCCGTCATCCCGATGTACTGCATCGTCAGCTCGTGATCGACGACGCGGCGCCCGTCCCGTGAACGCGCCTCGTCGAAACCGCCGTGGTGGCTGCGCCACTGGTCCGGGGCCCCGATCTGGGTGATCTGGTAATCGCTCATCGGCTCTCCTCCTGCTCTGCACCTGCACGGGATCCTTCGCGGGTGCGCAGTTCGCGTCGCCAGCCCGTCCCGTCAGCCGTGTACACGACGCGCACATGACGCCGGTCTCGGGATCCCTGCCAGAACTCGACCCTGCTCGGTACGATGCGCCAGAGCACCCAATCGCCGTCCGCGACATCGGCACGTGCCGCTGCCGACCGCGCCGCGAGATCCGCGGCGCACTCCTGCGGGGATGCCTCCTCGACCCCACCGCGCACCCGCACGGCGCGCATCAGGGGCTGCCACCAGAAGTTCAGGGCGGCCGCGGGGGTCGCGGCGAGCTGTCCCGCCTTCGCAGAACTGCGCGGCCCGGCGAAGGCCCAGCCTCGGGTATCGACGCCCTTGAGTATCAGCGTGCGCGCGTCGGGCATACCGTCGGCGTCCACGGTCGCGAGCGCGGCGGCGTGCGGCTCGGCGACACCGGCCTCAGCGGCATGGCTGATCCACTCCAGGAACAGCGCGACCGGATCGTCTGGAAGCGCGGCGGTGTCGAACACGGGCGCGGATCCGCTCAGAGCGGGCTGAGCTCGGAGCCAGGCCGCGGTGTCGAGGGAGGCCATGGTCCCATCATGACGGATCCAGGAATCGCATGGAACGAAGTCGCATCCGTCTACCACTCACATCCGAAGCTGTCCGTCATCGATGCGTATCTCACGCTCCGCGCACAGAGCGCAGCGGCGGATCCAGGCCCTTCGACAATCTCAGGAACCGGGGTCGCGCACAGGAGGCGATCAGCGCGCGGTGAGCGCCTGCACGGCCTCCGCGACGGAGACCGTGTCGCGGCCGCCACTGCGGCGATCCCACAGCTCGACCTGACCGTCGGCGGCGCCACGGCCCACGACGAGCACGCGTGGCACGCCGACCAGCTCGGCGTCGCCGAACTTCACGCCGGGCGAGACCTTGGGGCGGTCGTCGTAGAGCACGTCCAGCCCGGCCGCTTCGAGCTGCGCCGAGACGTCGGCCGCCACATCGAACGCGACCTGCTCACGGCCGGCCGCGACGACGTGCACGTCGAACGGCGCGACCGACGCCGGCCAGATGAGGCCCTTGTCGTCGTTGTTGAGCTCGGCGATGATCGCGAGGATGCGGGTCACGCCGATGCCGTACGAGCCCATCGTGACGGTGACGAGCTTGCCGTTCTCGTCGAGCACCTTGAGACCGAGGGTCTCGGCGAAGAAGCGGCCGAGCTGGAACACGTGGCCGATCTCCATGCCGCGGGCGAGCTCCACGTGGCCGGAGCCGTCCGGGGCCGGGTCGCCGGCGCGCACGTTCGCGATCTCGACGATGCCGTCGGCCTCGAAGTCGCGGCCGGCGACGACGGAATGCGCGTGCTTCTGATCGATGTTGGCGCCGGTGATCCAGCTGGTGCCCTCGCTGACCCGCGGATCGACGAGGTAGCGGATCCCCGTCGCGGACTCCTCGCCGAGGATCGCGCCCGTCGGCGACCAGGGGCCGATGTAGCCCTTCACCAGCAGCGGGTTGTTCTCGAAGTCGTCTGCAGTGGCGGTCTCGACCTCGGCCGGTGCAAAGGCGACCTCGGCGCGCTTCTCATCGACCTCGCGGTCGCCGGGGATGCCGACGACGACGAGCTCACGGGTGCCGTCGAGGTGGGTCAGCGCGAGCACGACGTTCTTCAGCGTGTCGGCGGCGGTGTAGTCGCCCTTGAGCACCGCGTTCGAGTGCGCGACGAGCGTCTCGATCGTCGGAGTGTCCGGCGAATCGTAGATCACCGGGGCGCCATCGGCGTCGAACGGCACAGGCGCGGGGACCGCCGTGCTGAACGCTTCGACGTTGGCCGCGTAGCCGCCGTCCGAGCGCACGAAGGTGTCCTCGCCGACGGCGGTCGGGTGCAGGAATTCCTCGCTCCGCGCGCCGCCCATCAAGCCGTTGTCCGCGTTCACGATGACGTACTCCAGGCCGAGGCGCTGGAAGATCCGCTCGTAGGCATCGCGCTGCGCCTGGTAGCTCGCCTCCAGACCCGCGTCGGTGTAGTCGAAGGAGTAGGCGTCCTTCATCGTGAACTCACGGCCGCGGAGCAGACCCGCACGCGGCCGTGCCTCGTCACGGTACTTGTCCTGGATCTGGTAGATCGTGAGCGGCAGGTCCTTGTACGACGAGTACAGGTCCTTCACGAGCAGCGTGAACATCTCCTCGTGCGTGGGGGCGAGCAGGTAGTCGGCGCCCTTGCGGTCCTGCAGGCGGAAGATGCCATCCCCGTAGGACTCCCACCGGCCGGACAGCTCATACGGCTCGCGCGGCAGCAGCGCCGGGAAGTGGACCTCCTGAGCCCCCGCATTCGTCATCTCGGCCCGGATGATGGCCTCGATGCGCGCCTTGACCTTGAGCCCGAGCGGAAGCCAGGTGAACACCCCGGGTGCTGCGCGGCGGATGTATCCGGCGCGGATCAGCAGCCGGTGGCTGGTGACCTCTGCGTCAGCCGGGTCTTCGCGGAGCGTGCGGAGGAAGAAGTTCGAGAGACGAGTGACCACGGCACAAGTCTAGTAACGCCGACGACCCGGTCCCGTGCGGGTCGCAGGGGGCCGGGCCGTCGACAGCGGACCGCTCAGTTCAGCGCGCGAGTGTCGGCCGGGATCACTCCCCCGGCGTAGATCTCCGCGGCGTTGTCCTGAAGCGCCGTGAGCGCGACGCGCTGCGGCAGCGGACCGAACGAGATGCGGGCGACGCGCAGTGCCTCGTATTCGGTCGAGGTGAGCGCGCCGGGCAGGCCGATCACGCTGACCTTGCCGTGGCCGATTCCGTCGACGAGCGCGTGGGTGGTGCCGGCGTCGAGGATCCCCGGCACGAACACGCACGTCGCGCCGGCGTCGAGATACGCGCGACCGCGCTCGATCGCGTCGGCGAGGGACTCCGAGACGGGGCGTCCGCCGCCGCGGACGAACGCGTCGGTGCGGGCGTTCAGCACGAACGGCACGCCCTCCGCCTCTCCCGCGCGGATCATCGCCTCGACGTTCGCGGCGGCTTCGGCCAGCGGGCGCAGGCGGTCCTCCACGTTCGCACCGACGACTCCCACGCCGATCGCGAGGCGCACGGACTCGCCCGGATCTCCGTAGCCGTCGTCGAGGTCGGCGGTGACGGGCAGCTCGACGGCCGCGGCGATCCGGCCGACCATGTCGAGCATCAGCTCGCGCGGGATCGCGCCATCGTCGTAGCCGAACGAGGCGGCGATGGAGTGCCCGGCCGTGGCGATGGCCGTGGTCTCCGGCAGGGCGGCGATCGCCCGGGCGGAGACGACGTCCCACACGTTCACGACACGGAGGATCTCGGGGGCCGCGTAGAGCGCGGCGAGGGTGCGGGCCTTGTCGGCGGAGCTGGTCATGACACCACGCTAACGCCCGCCCGGCGCGGCGCGGGCGGCCTAGGCTGAACCCA
>CAWBTB010000018.1:0-26956 GCA_963791605.1 uncultured Actinomycetota bacterium
CCTGCGGCTCGCTGCGCACTGATTCGCGGAAGGTCGGTCGCTGGGCGATGGACACCGTGTCTGAGGGCAGGCGGCGGGATTGCGCCGCGGCGCCGGGGAGATGCCGCGTCCGGGTCGAATAGCATCGCCGTGGATCGCTCGACGACGAAGAGGGAGGCAGCGATGACGCAGTGGGACATCGGTGGCATCGACGGGCTGATCTTCTCCGACGGGTGGCGCCCCGGAGCGGGCGGCGTCGAGCCGATCGTGTCGCCCGGCGACGGCGGCCTCGTCGCGAACGCCGGCATCGCCGACGAGTCCGACGTCGAGCGGGCCGGTGCGAGCGCCGTCGCGGCGCAGAGCGTGTGGGGTCGCACCGGTTACCGCACCAGGGCGGACGTGCTGATGCGCGCGGCCGAGGCGCTGCGGGAGATCCGTGAGGACGTCGCGCACGTCCTGATCCGGGAGAGCGGATCGCTCCCCGGCAAGGCGCGGCACGAGATCGACAAGGCGATCGACGAGCTCGTCGCCGCCGCGGGACTCGTCACGATGTCGCAGGGCGATCTGCTCCCGGTCGAGGATCCGGACACGATCGGCATGGCCCGGCGGATCCCGGTCGGCGTCGTCGGCGTGATCTCGCCGTGGAACGCGCCGCTCATGCTCGCGATCCGCTCCGTCGCCCCGGCGATCGCGCTCGGCAATGCCGTGCTGCTCAAGCCCGACGTGAAGACCGCGTTCTCCGGCGGCGCCGCGATCGCCGAGATCTTCCGGCGCGCGGGCCTGCCCGACGGGGTGCTGCACGTGCTGCCCGGCGGCCCAGCGACCGGCGAGGCGGTGGTGCGCTCGCCGCACACGAACGTCATCTCGTTCACCGGATCCTCCGCGGCCGGCCGCCGCGTCGGCGAGGTCGCCGGCGGCCTGCTCAAGCGGGTGGTGCTCGAACTCGGCGGCAACAACGCCTTCATCGTGATGGCCGATGCCGACCTCGATCGCGCGGTCGCGGCGGGCGTCGCCGGATCCTTCCGGCACCAGGGGCAGATCTGCATGGCCACCGGCCGGCACCTCGTGCACGAGAGCATCGCGGATGAGTACGTCGAGCGGCTGCGGGCCGCCGCGGGTGCGTTCGTGCTCGGTGATCCGCTCGCCCCCGGCACGACCCTCGGCCCGCTCATCACGCACGCGCAGACCGAGCGCGTGCATGGCATCGTGCAGCAGGCGGTCGCCGACGGCGCCCGCGTCGTGCACGGCGGCGCCCACGACGGGCTGTTCTACCAGCCGACCGTGCTCGACCGCGTCGACGCCGGCAACGCCGCGTTCCGCTCCGAGATCTTCGGCCCGGTCGCCCCGGTCACCCGGTTCCGTACCGAGGAGGACGCGCTCGCGCTCGCCAACGCCAGCGACTACGGCCTCACCGCGGCGATCCACACCCGCGACGTCGCCCGCGCGCTCGGCTTCGCCTCACGGCTGCGCGCCGGGATGGTCGCCGTGAACGGGCAGACCATCTACGACGCCGCGCACATCCCGATGGGCGGCATCGGCGCCTCCGGCAACGGCGGACGCCACGGCGGCCACTGGAACCTGGACGAGTTCACCTACTGGCAGTGGGTGACCGTCCCCACGATCTCGGGCTGAGAAACCGGCCCGCGGGCGGAAGAGGGCGTGCTGCTCCGAGGGGGACGGCACGTCCTCCTTCGTCGTGTCCGGGGCGCGCCCGCCGATGCGACATCGTGTCGGAATCACGGCGGATCTTTCGCACGATCGCTCACGTATCGGACGGATCCCGGCCGTCCCTAGCCTGGGATTCCTGTATTCGAGGAGGAGTCCGTGACCGCATCCGTGAAGAGCCCCCGCGCCCCGTTGCCGCCGCTCGGCGAGGACGAATGGCCCGAGGCCGTCGAGGTCCTCATCATGGGCGGAGGACCGGTCGGGATGAGCTGCGCGATCCTGCTCGCACAGCGCGGGATCGACGTGCTGCTCGTCGAGCGACGCGACTTCGTGTTCCGCTTCCCTCGCGCCCATCTGCTCAACCCGCGCACGATGGAGGCCTTCCACGACATGGGCGTCGCGGCCGACATCTATGCGGCCACACCCACGCACGACCGCTGGCGCAAGGCGGTCTGGTACACCACGGCCACCGGTCCGGGGCGCTTCGACGGCCTCAAGATCGGCGAGGTGCCGGCCTGGGGCGGCGGTCCCGACGCCGAGCGGTACCGCGCGTCCAGCCCACGCGCCTTCGCCAACATGCCGCAGCTGCGGCTCGACCCGCTCATCCACCGGCACGCGGTGGCCGCGGCCCCCGGGCGGATCCGCGCCCGGCAGGAGGTCGTCGGGATCCGTCAGGGTGACGACGCCGCGACCGTGTCGATCCGCGACGTGGAGTCCGGGGAGGTCCGCGAGGTGCGAGCCTCGTACGTGATCGCGGCCGACGGCGGGCGCGACAGCGCCGCGCTGCTCGGGGTGGAGCTGGAGGGCCCACGCGACATGCGCGAGGTCGTGAACTACCACGTCAGCCTCGACCTGTCCGCGTGGTCGGAGCCGGACGCGCTGCTCGGGCATTTCCTGCACCCCGCGGGCGGCGCCCGGCGCCGCGGCACGATCCAGGCGCTCGGCCCCACGCACTACGACCGCGACTCCGAGGAGTGGCTGGTCTCCGTCGCCGGCTGGATGGTCGAGGGGGATCCGGACGACGAGCGGGCGCTCTTCGACTCGATCCGCAGGATGCTCGGACTCGCCGAGGACCACGCGATCACGATGCACTCGATGACGCGCTGGACCTACAACGGCCTGGTCGCGAAGCAGTTCCGCTCGGGCCGGGTCTTCCTCGCCGGGGATGCCGCGCACAAGCATCCACCGACCGGCGGGCTGGGCCTCAACAGCGGCATCCAGGATGCGCAGAACCTGTGCTGGAAGCTCGCCGCCGTGCTGGACGGACAGGCGCCGGACGCCCTGCTGGACAGCTACCAGGCGGAGCGCCGGCCGATCGTGGCCTGGTACACCGCGCACTCCCTGGAGAACGCGAACCGGCATCCTCCGATCGCCGCCGCGCTCGGGTTCAGCGAGGACGAGGCCGAAGGCTTCCGCAACCTCGAGGTGTTCGTGAGCGACACCCCCGAGGGGGAGGCGATGCGCGCCCGGGTCGAGGCGGAGGTCGCGCACAACGCGCACGACTACAGCCAGCTCGGCGTCGAGGCGGGATTCCACTATGCGGCCGGCGCGTTCGTCCCCGACGGCACGCCGATCCCCGGCGATCCGTCGGATCCGGTCGCATTCCACGCCACCTCGCGCCCCGGCCACCACCTGCCGCACGTGTGGCTGGACAGCCGCACGGCCGCGGACGGCTCGCCGCTGTCCTCGCACGACCTCATCGCCCCCATCGGGATGACCCTGCTGACGTCGGCGTCAGCCGCGCCGCGCTGGCAGGAGGCGCTCGATCTCGTCCCCGCTGCGCTGCCGATCGTCGTCGCCGCGATCGCCGACGACGACGCGGCCTGGCGCGGCGTCCGAGAGATCGGCGACGACGGCGCACTCCTGGTGCGCCCCGATCGCAAGGTCGCCTGGCGTGCGGCGGCGATGCCGGCCGATCCCTCCATGGCGCTGGACGACGCGCTCGCCGTGATCCTGCGCGGCGGCGATGCCCCGGCAGAGGATCCCGCCGAGCCGTTCCTGAAGCGCATCCGGGCCGCGGCGAGCGTGCTCGTGCAGTGACGCCCGGTCGCTGAGCCCAGGCACCGGTCGCTGAGCCTGTCGAAGCGCCCTGGGACAAGTGTGTCCCTTCGACAGGCTCAGGGACCGGGGCCTCGGCGATTCGACACCGTGTCGGATCGCCGGGGCGCGAGATTCCCGCAGCCCGCCGATCCGTGCGGAAAGCCGCTCTCATAGCGTCGATATAGCGACGAAGCCCCGCCCTCCGGAACGCAAAGATTCAAAAGGAGCCCCCGTGATCATCGATGTCCACGGCCACATGTCCGCCCCGGACGCGTACTACGCGTGGAAGGCTTCGCTGCTGGCTGCGCGCGGATCGCACGGCGGCAAGCCGCCCGTGATCAGCGACGATGCGCTCATCGCCTCGTACAACGCTCCGCACCCGAGCTTCGGGAACATCTCGCACCTCGACCACATCGACGGCGCGGGGATCGGACTGCAGCTGCTGTCGCCGCGGCCGTTCCACGCGATGCACTCCGAGCGCCCCACCAAGATCGTGGAGTGGTTCACCGCGGAAACGAACAACCTCATCCAGCGCACCACCGAGCTTTTCCCCGGGCGCTTCAAGGGCGTCGCCGGGATTCCGCAGAGCCCCTACCTGAGCGTCGAGCAGTGGCTGCCCGAGCTGCGCCGCGCGATCACCGAGCTCGGCTTCGTCGGCGCGATGGTCAACTCCGACCCGTACGAGGGCACCGAGGTGCCGCCCGCGATGGGCGAGCGCTACTGGTACCCGCTGTACGAGGCGCTCTGCGAGCTGGACGTGCCGATGCTGCTGCATTCGGCCGGCTGCAAGTTCCCGTCCCGCGAGCCGTACAGCCTGCACTTCATCCAGGAGGAGACGGTCTCGATCTGGAGCATGATCCAGTCGAACGTGTTCGCCGACTTCCCGGATCTCAAGGTCATCGTCGCGCACGGCGGCGGCGCGATCCCGTATCAGATGGGCCGCTTCCTGCCCTCGGTCGTACGTACGGGGGTCTCCTACCTCGACAAGCTGCGCTACTTCTACTTCGACTCCTGCCTGTACACGCAGGACAGCCTGGAGCTGCTGATGAAGACCGTCGGCACCGACCGCGTGCTGTTCGGATCCGAGAAGCCGGGCACCGGATCGCAGATCGACCCCGCGACGGGCCGCTGGTTCGACGACATCCACCTGCTCATCGACGACATCGACTGGCTCGACGACGGCCGCCGCGCCGACGTGCTCGAGAACAACGCCCGCGCCCTCTTCCGGCTCTGACAGCCGCGCACCGACTCGCACTCCGAGAAAGGATCCATCATGACCGAGATCGTCGCCGGATTCGGCACCTCGCACGGACCGCAGCTCAAGGCCGCGCCGCCTGCGGCCTGGGAGACCCGCGGGGTCGCCGACCGCCGCAGCAAGGGCCTGAAGTTCCGCGGCGGCACGTACTCGTTCGAGGAGCTGAAGGCCCTCCGTGAGGACTTCTCCGCCGAGATCACACACGACATCATGCAGCGCCGCTGGGACAGCTGCCAGGCCTCGATGGACGACCTCTCCCGCTTCATCGAGGAGCAGAACGTCGACGTGCTCGTGATCATCTCGAGCGACCACAAGGAGACCTACGGCGACGAGTGGCTCGCCCCGTTCTCGGTGTTCTGGGGCGACGAGGTCGCGCACGTGCCGTACACGCAGGCGCAGCTGGACGAGATGGCGCCCGGCCTCGCCGAGGCCGCGATGGGCGACGTGCCCGACCGCACCGTGATGCGCCCCACGCACCGCGCGCTCGGCAAGCACATCATCCAGTCGACCCAGGCCGACGACTTCGACACCGGTGCGACCGAGGTCATCCCGGCCGGGCGCTACGAGAACCACACGATCCCGCACGGCTTCGGCTTCATCTACCAGCGCTTCCTGGGCCAGGAGTCGACGATCCCGATGGTGCCGATCTTCATCAACACCTTCTGGGAGCCGAATCCGCCGAGCGCAAAGCGCTGCTACGACTTCGGCCGCGCGGTGGGCCGGGCGATCCAGTCCTTCCCCGGCGACCTGCGGGTCGGCGTCGTCGCGTCGGGCGGCCTCAGCCACTTCGTGATCGACGAGAAGCTCGACTCCGAGTTCATCCAGGCCATGCAGGACCACGACGCCGCCTACCTGTCCTCCGTCCCCGCGGGCGAGATGATGTCAGGCGCGTCCGAGCTGCGCAACTGGATCGCGGTCGCCGGGATCGCCGACGAGGTGGGACTCGACGTCACGAACGTGGACTACGAGCCCTGCTACCGCACCGAGGCCGGCACCGGCAACGCGATGGGCTTCCTGACCTGGGAGCGGACCGCCCGATGACCGATCCGATCGTGACGGCGCTGCGCGGGCTGGACAGCTGCGCGGTGTCGGACGCCCTCGACACGCTGGGTCTGCCCGGGGCGGTGACGGCGCTCTCACCGCGCTGGGCCTCCGACACGGTCCTCGCCGGCCGGGTGCGCACCGTCACGGCGGCGCCCAAGGCGGCAGCAGGACCGGCCACGCACATCGCGACGCCGCTCGTCGCGATCGCCGAGCCCGACGACGTGGTGGTCATCGACAACCACGGCCGCGTCGACGTGTCGTGCTGGGGCGGTCTGCTCGCCGAGGCCGCGGTGCAGCGCGGCATCGCGGGCGTGATCGTGGACGGCGCCTGCCGCGACGTGCAGGAGAGCGCCGCGCTCGGCCTGCCGCTGTACGCCCGCGCGGCCGTGCCGGTGAGTGCGCGCGGCCGGATCGTGCAGCAGGCGATGGACGATCGGATCCAGATCGCCGGTGTGTCCGTGGCCTCGCACGACTACGTGGTCGCCGACGTCAACGGCGTCGCCTTCGTCGCCGCCGACCGGGCTGCGCAGGTCGTCGCGCTCGCCCAGCGCATCGCCGACCGCGAGGCCCGCATGGCCGAGGCCGTGCGCGCCGGGCGCGACGTCAGCGAGGTCATGCACGACTCCCAGTTCCCCACCGTCACCGCAGAGGAGTGAAAGCCATGACGGACCCCCTCATCGAACGCTTCCGGGCGCTCGGAACCGCGACCGTCTCGGACGCGCTCGACAAGCTGAAGCGTCCGGGGAGCCTGCTCGGGATCGCACCGCTCACCGACGGTCAGCGCATGATCGGACGCGCCTTCACGGTGCGCTACGTGAGCGCGCAGGTGCCGGCCGGTACGGTCGGCGACTTCATCGACCAGGTCGAGCCCGGCCAGGTCGTCGTGCTCGACAACGACGGACGCGTGGACTGCACGGTGTGGGGCGACATCCTCACCGCGGTCGCGCACCACCGCGGGATCTCCGGGACCGTGATCGAGGGCGTCTGCCGCGACACGCACCGGGCGCTGAAGATCGGGTACCCGATCTACAGCCGCGGCCGGTTCATGCGCACCGGCAAGGATCGTGTCGAGGTGGCCGAGGAGCAGGGACCGGTCACGATCGGCGGCGTCACGGTGCGGCCGGGCGACATCCTGCTCGGCGACTCGGACGGCGTGGTCGCCATCCCGCAGGACTGCGAGGCCGAGGTGCTCGAGGTCGCCGAGATGATCCATGCCCGTGAGGAGTCGATCCTCGCCGCCGCGCTCGGCGGCGCCTCGATCGCCGAGGCCCGCGCGCGCTACGGTTATCACGACCTGCAGCGGGCCGAGACGTGAGCGCACCGGATCCGGCCGAGCTGCTGCGGCTGGGCAGCGCGACGCTCTACGAGGCCTCCGGTCTGGACTGCTTCCTCGACGCCGCGTTCCGCCCCGCGTGGGACGGAGCGACGATCGTCGGCCGCGCCGTGCCGGTTTCTGCGCAGGCCGGCGACAACCTCGCGCTGCACCATGGGCTCGAGGCGGCGAGCCCGGACGACGTGCTCGTGGTCGACGGCGGGGGAGCGCACTTCGGTTACTGGGGCGAGGTCATGGCCGTCGCCGCGCAGGCGCGAGGGATCGCGGGGCTCGTGATCGACGGTGGGGTGCGCGACACCGCGCAGCTGCAGGAGCTCGGTTTCAGCGCGTTCAGCACCTCGATCTCGATCCGCGGCACGATCAAGCAGTGGCCGGGGACGGTCGGGCTGCCGATCACGCTCCGCGGTCGCGTCGTGAGAGCGGGCGACCTCGTCGTCGCCGACCGCGACGGCGTCGCGATTCTGCCGGAAAGCGACGTGGACCGGATCCTGGACGCATCGCGCGCCCGCGCTGCCAAGGAGGACGCCTACATGGCGCGCCTTCGCGCGGGGGAGCTCACCCTCGACCTCTACGACTTCCGCCGCCTGGGCGACCCGATCCGGCACGCGGCCGACACGAACGGAGAACGATGACCGGCACGCCGGACGCCGACGTCCTCATCATCGGAGCGGGCCCGGTCGGGCTGCTCGCCGCGCTGGATCTCTCCAGCCGTGGCATCTCGGCCATCGTCGTCGAGACGCGCGACTTCCTCGAGCCGCCGAACGTGAAGTGCAACCACGTCGCCTCTCGCACGATGGAGAGCCTGCGCCGGCTCGGCATCGCCGCAGAGGTGCGGGCCGCGGGTCTACCCGCCGACTATCCGCAGGACGTCGCGTTCCGTACGTCCCTCACCGGCATCGAGCTGTCCCGGATCCCTATCCCGGCCAGCGGCGAGCGATATACGGCGACCATCGGGCCCGACACGTCGTGGGCGACGCCGGAACCGCCGCACCGGATCAATCAGACCTTCCTCGAGCCGATCCTCGTCCGGCACGCGGCCGCAGCGTCCGGCGTGACGCTCCTGAACCGCACCCTGTTCCACTCGTTCGCGCAGGACGCCGAGGGCGTCACGGCGACGATCAGCGACCTGGACGGCTCGCACCAGCGCACGATCCGCGGACGCTTCCTCATCGGCGCCGACGGCGGGCGCTCTCCCGTGCGCAAGCAGATCGGCGCGAAGCTCAGCGGCGACCCCGTCCTGCAGCACGTGCAGTCGACCTGCATCCGCGCGCCGCACCTGTATGCGCAGATGTCGGCCGCCGAGCCGCGCGCCTGGGGTTACTACACGTTCAATCCGCGCCGGGTCGGCCACGTCTACGCGATCGACGGCACCGGCACCTTCCTCGTGCACACCTACCTCTCACCCGAGGAGGCCGAGAATCCGGAATCCGTCGACCGCGATGCCGCGATCCGCGCGATCCTCGGCGTCGATGACGAGGTCGCGTACGAGGTGGTCTCGAAGGAGGACTGGGTCGCCCGGCGGCTGCTCGCCGACCGGTTCCGAGACGGCCGGGTGTTCATCGCCGGCGACGCCTGCCACCTCTGGGTGCCGTTCGCCGGCTTCGGGATGAACGCAGGGATCGCGGACGTGCTGAACCTCACCTGGCTGCTCGGCGCGCATCTGTCCGGCTGGGCGGACGAGCGGATCCTGGACGCGTACCAGGCAGAGCGCCGCCCGATCACCGAGCAGGTCTCGCACTTCGCGATGAGCCATCAGCAGAAGCTCGCAAAGCCCGGCTTGCCCGCCGCGCTCGAGGACGAGGGGCCGGAAGGTGAGGAGGCGCGCCGCGTCTTCGGCGCCGCCGTGCACGACCTGAACGAGCCGCAGTTCGCGGCCGCCGGTCTGAACTACGGCTACAGCTACGGCGCCTCGCCGATCATCCGATACGACGGGGAGACCGCGCCCGGCTACACGATGGGCTCGTACACGCCGTCCACGGTGCCGGGCTGCCGGGCCCCGCATTTCCGCCTCGCCGACGGCACCTCGGTGTACGACCGGCTGTCGACCGGGTACACCGCGATCTGCGCGCCCGGCGCGCACGTCACCGTGCTCGCCGCGGCCGCAGAGCTCCGCGGGATCCCGTTCGCCGTGGTCGAGGCCGAGGCCGGAGAGCTGCCGGCGGAGTACGACCAGCCGATCACGCTCGTGCGCCAGGACCAGACCGTGGTCTGGCGGGGTGGCATGCCCACGGCGCCGGAAGCCGCCGCACTCTGGGAGCAGCTCCGCGGCGCGGCCTGATGGGCGCCAGGCGCCGTTCGTGACCGCAACAAGCGGATCCGAACGAGCTCGAGGTCGTTGAGCGAGCACCGACGCAGTCGGAGCGAGACGAAACGCAGGGTGATCCGTGATCGGCTTGTCCGCGGGGGACCGCGTTTCGTCTCGGTCGGCTTCGCCGTCCTCGCTCAACGGCCCCGGAGAACGCGATTCGTCGGTCGGACGCTTTTCGAGGTCGTTGAGCGAGCACCGACGCAGTCGGAGCGAGACGAAACGCAGGGTGATCCGTGATCGGCTTGTCCGCGGGGGACCGCGTTTCGTGTCGGTCGGCTTCGCCGTCTTCGCTCAACGGCCCCCAGGGGTTACGCGATTCGTCGGCCGGACGCTTTTCGGGGTCGTTGAGCGAGCACCGACGCAGTCGGAGTGAGACGAAACGCAGGGTGATCCGTGATCGGCTTGTCCGCGGGGGACCGCGTTTCGTCTCGGTCGGCTTCGCCGTCCTCGCTCAACGGCCCCGGGGGGCGGTCAGCGCCGGATGACCTTCGTCGCCGCCATCGCTTTCAGGCCCTCGACGCCGAACTCCAGACCGTACCCGGAGGCCTTGGTGCCGCCGAACGGGATCGACGGGTCGACCCTGCCATGCTGGTTGATCCACACCGTTCCCGCCTCAAGGCGCTGGGCCACCGCGGCGGCCTCGTCGGCATCGGGTCCCCAGACGGACGCGCCGAGACCCTGCTCGGTGCCGTTCGCGTGCCGCACCGCGTCGTCGACGTCCGAGTAGCGGACCACGGGCAGCACCGGCCCGAACTGCTCCTCGTCGACCACCGCCGCGCCGTCCTCCACGTCGGCGACGATCGTGGCGCGGTAGAACAGCGGGCCGAGCTCGGCGGCGGGCTCGCCACCGGCCGCGATCCGGGCCCCGCGGGCACGGGCGTCCTCGACGAGGCGGGACACGATCTCGAACTGCGCCGGGTTCTGCACCGGGCCCAGCCGGTTGCTCTTGTCGTGGCCGGATCCCATCGGCGCCGCGTCCGCGCGCTCGGCAAGGGCGGCGACCACCTCGTCGTAGACCGAGTCGTGCACGTACAGCCGCTTGAGCGCCGCGCACACCTGGCCGGTGTTCATGAACGCGCCCCAGAACAGCTTGTCGGCGACCGCGGCGACGTCGGTGCCGGGCAGCACGATGCCGGCGTCGTTGCCGCCGAGCTCGAGGGTGAGCCGGGCGAGATTGTTCGCCGAGCTCGCCACGATGCGCCGGCCGGTGGGGGTGGATCCGGTGAACACGATCTTCGCGACGTCGGGGTGCGCGGCCAGCGCCGCCCCCACCTCGCGGTCACCGGAGACCGCCGTCACGACGTCGGCCGGAAGGTGCCGGCGGAAGATCTCGGCCAGGGCGAGCACGCTCAGCGGCGTGTTCTCGGACGGCTTCATGACGACCGTGTTGCCCATCCGCAGTGCAGGGGCGATGTGCCAGACCGAGATCATCACCGGGAAGTTCCACGGGCCGATCGAGGCCACCACGCCGAGCGGAAGGTAGTGCAGTTCGGTGCGTGAGGCGCCATCCTCGCTCAGGGTCTGCGGCTCGAGCACGGCGTCGGCGGCCGCGCGCAGCCAGTGCGCGGCGCCGTGCACCTCGCCGGCGCCGTCGACCTTGCCCTGCTCGGCCGTCACGATCTCGCCGAGCTCTGCCGCCTGCGCGTCGAGGTCGTCGGCGACGAGGCGCAGCAGCCGGGATCGCTCGGTGTGGCCGAGCGCCGCCCACGCGGGCTGGGCGGCGCGTGCCGCGGCGATCGCGCGGTCGAGGTCCTGCACGGTCCGCACCGGGGCAC
This sequence comes from uncultured Actinomycetota bacterium, assembly GCA_963791605.1. Lineage (GTDB taxonomy): Bacteria > Actinomycetota > Actinomycetes > Actinomycetales > Microbacteriaceae > Microbacterium. Next base: position 11,400 of record CAWBTB010000018.1, read on the forward strand.
GGCCGACCTCCGCTCGGGTGGCGGCGTCGAGGATCGGCCGGCCGGCGGGGTCGGAGACGGACGTCAGCAGTGCGTTCATGGCAGGCTCCCTTGCGTGCGGCGGAGGTGCGAGCTGGGGAGCGGCCGCACCAATCGTCAACAATCAATATAGTCAATTATGGCGATGGTGGCATCCACCGGAATCGGGCACGACGGATCAGCGCAGTGCCGCGAGCGTCGCGACCCGCAGGGCCGTGTGCAGTTCGCGACGGGTGCCGCCGTCGGAGAGGTCGATGTCGGCGATCGCACGGATGCGGTCGAGTCTGTAGTACAGCGTGCTGCGGTGCACGTGCAGCTCCTGCGCCGTGCGCTGAGCGTCGCAGCCGCAGTCCAGATACGCCTCGAGCGTGTGCGCGAGATCCGGGCCGGACTGCGCGGCGAGCAATCGCTGCACCGCCTCCGGCAGGTCGGTCAGGGCCAGCTCTTCCAGAGGGAGCTGCAGCAGCACCCGGTCCAGACCCAGATCCGCCCAGTGCGCCACACTGCCGCGGGCCGCATCGACCACGACCGCGCGCTGCGCGATCCTCGCCTCCCGCAATGAGCGGAACGTCGACGCCAGCGGCGCGTGCGCACCGCCGATGCCCGCGCGCAGGGCGGCGAAGGCGGGCTGCGCGAGCAGGGCAGTCAGGCGTCCCGCATCGATCTCGTAGGGCACGGCCAGCACGGCCTCGCCGTCGATCACGGCGCCCACCGCCTTGAGCGTGGGGAAGACGGGGATGCTCGCGAGGGCGCGATCGAGCAGCAGGCGCAGCGTCGCGGAGCTCGTGGCGGAGCCGGGCGGCGCGGCGATCGAGATGGCGGTGTAGTGCGGAGCGGGGGAGAGCAGTCCGCTCGTGAGCAGCTCGTCGGCGGCGCGGGCGCGCTGCTCCGGCTCGCCGTCGACGAGAGCGGTGAGCAGGCGCAGTGCGCGGTCCTCGTCCTGCCTGTTGCCCAGCGCCATCGCCGCGAGGATCACGCCGAGCTGCTCGCGTCCCGCGCGCAGCACCTCGTCGTCGTCCGCGGCCTGCTGGCCGTCCGGCAGGGTCGAGGACACGTAGCCGACGAGATGCCCGTCGTGGCGGATCGGGGCGACGAGCCGGGTCTGTCCGCCCTCGATCGCGGGGATCACCACGGGGCCGTCCGCCTGGCCGACCCGGAACTCCTTGATCGACTCGCGGGCCCGGGAGGATCCGCGGTGGGCGAGGATGATCGCGAGCCGGGCGTGGTCGACGTCGCCGTCGTGCACGCTGAACGCGGTGACCGTGAAGTCGACGTCGAACACGATGATCGGCCGCCCCAGGCGGTCCGCGTAGGCCTGGACCTGTGCTTCGAGATTCATTGCTCGCCTCCGTGCTGCGCTGCGCGTCCGACCGGGTGTAGGGCGTCGTCCGAGAGCCACCGCGCGTCGCCCACCGGGCGGCGTTTGCGACGACCTCGACAATAGATCTATATTCATTATATTCATTTCTTGAGAGGCGATGCGATGGCAAAGATGACAGGCGGTGACGCGCTCACCCAGGCGCTCCTCAGCGAGGGCGTCGAGACGGTCTTCGGGATCCCCGGGGTGCAGCTGGACGGACTGACCGACGGCATGTACCGCAAGCAGGACGAGATCGACCTGCTCGTCCCGCGGCACGAGCAGAGCACCACGTACATGGCGGACGGCTACCACCGCGCCTCCGGCCGCCCGGGCGTCGCCATGGTCGTCCCCGGGCCGGGCGTGCTGAACGCCGGCGCCGGTATGGCCACCGCTTACGCCTGCTCGTCCCAGGTCATGCTGCTCGCCGGAACCATCCCGTCCCGGCTCGTCGGCGGCGGTCTCGGCGCGCTGCACGAGATTCCGCGGCAGACCGAGACGATCGAGGGCCTCACGAAGTGGTCGGTCCGGCCGACGCGCGCCGAGGAGATCCCCGAACTGGTGCACGAGGGGTTCCGGCAGATGCGCACGGGGCGTCCGCGCCCGGTCGCCCTGGAGCTCGGCCCTGACCTGCTGCACGCCGAGATCGACGTCGAGGTCGGCGATCCGTTCGCGGTCGACGCCCCGGTCGCGCCGGTCGAGGACGTCGCCGCGCTGCTGCGCCTGCTCGCGGCCAGCGCGCGCCCGGTGCTGCACGTCGGCGGCGGCGTGCGCGGACAGCGCGCGTTCGACCTGCTCGCGACCCTCGCCGAGCGGCTGGATGCGCCGGTCGTGATGAGTGAGAACGGGCGCGGTGCGATCGACGCCCGCGATCCGCATGCGCTGCCGGCTTTCGCCCTGTGGGATCTGCGCGCCACGGCCGACCTCGTGATCTCCTTCGGCAGCCGCTTCCTCACGCCATTCGGCCAGCAGCTGAACGCGGGGGAGGCGAAGGTCGCGCTCGTGAACGTCGACGCGGCGGATCTGGGCGCGCCCCGGCAGCCCGATCTCGCGATCAACGCCGATGCCACCGCCGTGCTCGAGGCGCTCGTCGCCGAGGCGCCCGCGCGCGAGGGCTGGGGCGAGGAGCTCCGCCGCCTGCGTGCGGAATGCGAGGAGCGGATCCGTGAGCGCGTCGCGCCGCAGATGGAGTTCGTCGACGCGATCCGCGCCGCGCTGCCCGAGGACGGCGTCTACGTCAACGAACTCACCCAGATCGGCTACGTGTCGACCTACGGCTTCCCGGTGCAGGCGCCCCGCTCGTACGTGTGGCCCGGCTATCAGGGCACCCTCGGCTACGCCATGCCCACCGCGCTCGGCGCGGCCGTCGGCGCTGGAGCGCGTCCGGTCGTCGCGGTCACCGGGGACGGCGGCATCGGCTGGTCGCTGCAGGAGTTCGCAACGGCCAAGCGGTACGGCATCCCGCTCATCACCGTGCTCTTCGAGGACGGCCGATTCGGCAACGTGTGGCGCATCCAGCGCGACACCTACGGCGGACGCTTCATCGGATCCGACCTCGTCAATCCGGACTTCGCCCTGCTCGCCGAGGCGTTCGGCATCGACTTCACCGACGTCGCCGACGCCGACGGAGTACGGCGCGGTATCGAGAACGCGATCGCGGCCCGCCGCCCGGCGATCATCCGGGTCCGGGTGGACGTGTTCCCCTCGCCCTGGTCGCTCATCCACGAGAAGCACTGACACGTGCGTCCGCGCGAGTTCCGAACCAGGATCCGCGGATGGGCAGCCCCATTAGATATGATCAATATATCTATTAGAGGTGCGCCGATGCGGAGTCGCCTCATACTCTGTACTCACGCGTGACCGGCACCGGTCCGCGGAAGGTCGACCCGGGGGAACGCAATGACGCAGATCACCAACGCCGCCGTCGCCGTGCAGGTGGCGAAGTCCCTCGAGGGCGAGATCGTCTCCGAGGGCTGGAAGGCGGGGCACTTCATCGGGCGCAGGCAGGAGCTCGCAACGCGGTTCGGCGTCGCGCCGGCGACGCTCGGCGAGGCGATCCAGCTGCTCCGGTCGCGCGGCATCGTGGACGCGAAGCCCGGCCCCGGCGGCGGGATCTTCGTGGCCGCCCGCTCGCCGTTCATGCAGCTCAGCGATCAGCTGCTGCAGCTGCGCGAGGGCAAGGCAACGGCGAGCGACTGCCTGCGCGTGCTCGACGCGCTGGACGGCCTGGTGCTGCACGACGCGATCGAGCATGCCGACGACGAGGATGTCGTAGAGATCGTCTCGCTCGCGGATCGGCTGCGCGCGGCCTGGGACACCGAGGGTGCGTCGGCGGCGATCTGGGCACTCCACGCCCGGATCGCCGCGATCTCCCCGAACGAGCTGCTGCGCAGCCTCTACACGAACCTCGTCGACTACATCATCGCGGAGCAGCTGGAGGGCGCGACCGCCCCGAGCACGGTCGAGCGCCTGCAGACGCATCTCGATTTCGCCGCCGCGGTGGCCGAGCGCAGCCATGCGCTGGGGAGCTCCGCCGTGGAGCGTCATCGGCACTCCTCCGTGGCCGCCCTGCTGCCCTGAACGACCGTCGGAAGCGGCTCCGCGGGTTGACACAGCACGAGCGGTCTTCAATAATGTTCATATTCATTATTAAGAATTAGCTTCCGCCCGAGGAGGACGCATGTCGCTGGAGTTCCGAGGCGTCGTCGATCAGATGCTGCAGACCCCGAACCGGCCGGCCCGGTCCACGCCGCCGCCGATCCGGCTGTCGCAGAACGAGATGCCATGGGAGCCCTCGGCGCCGATCGTCGCCGCGATGACGGCGGCCATCGGCACGGCGCACCGCTACCCCGACTATCATCGCGCCGCGGCCCGCGAGGCGATCGCGACCGCGATGGGCGTCGAGGCGGACCGGGTCGCGGTCGACAACGGATCCGGATCCCTGCTGCACGGACTCGCCCGCCTCGTGTGCGAGCCGGGCGTGCACGGCGTCTTCCCGAGCCCCTCGTTCGAGGCGTACAACGCGGCGCTCTCGCTCGCGGGGGCCGACACCACGGCCGTCGGCCTGGCCGAGGACGGCGCGATGGATATGGCCGCGATGGCGGCCGCGATCCGTCCCGAGACGCGCATCGTCTACCTGTGCAATCCGAACAACCCGACCGGCGGCCTGATCGGCGTGGACGGGCTCAGGGACTTCCTCGGCCGGGTGCCGGCATCCGTCATCGTCGTGCTCGACGAGGCCTATCGCGAGTTCGTCACGGACGAGCCTGTCGAGGCCACCACCGCACTGCTGGACGAGTTCGACAACCTCGTGATCCTGCGCACCCTCTCGAAGTCGCACGGACTGGCCGGCATCCGTGCCGGCTACGCGGTCGGGACGGCGCGGATCGCCGAGGCGCTGCGACGCACGTCCGTCGGATTCGCGCTGAACGGCATCGCCGAGGCCGCCCTGATCGCGGCCTTCAGCCCGGAAGGGGCCGCCGTGGCCGCGGAGCGCGTCGCGACGATCGTCGCGGAGCGTGCCCGCATCGTCGGCGCGCTCGCCGACGCCGGGGTGCCGGTGCTCCCGAGTCAGTCGAACTTCCTGTTCCTGCCCGGCGATGCGGCCGCGCTCATGGGCCGTTTCGAGGAACAGGGCGTGCTCGCGCGCCCGTTCCCGAACGCGGGCGGAGCCCGTGTCACCGTCGGCCTGCCCGCCGAGAACGACGCGGTCCTCGCCGCTCTCCTCTAGCCTCCACCGGGTTCCCGGCGCGCTGCGATCACGCGCCGGGGACCGTCGACGACGCGATCGCACCCCCCGGCGGCCGCGGTTCCGACACCGTGTCGGACCCCCGGTGGCGGACTTCGGAGCAGGGCCCGATGAGGGCTGGCGGCGGGGTTCCTACGCTGGCAGCACGACAGACGGAGCGGTCTGAACCCGGGTCATCGACGGTGTCGGATCCGCTCTCTCGAAGGGAAGAAGAGGCAGTGACTGCAAGCGACTTCGAACGCGACCGGCGAGCGTCGGTGCGACGCTCGCTGACCGGCGGGTTCGGCTGGACGGTGTTCCTCGCCGCGCTCACGCTCGTCTTCGTCTACCCCGTCTCGATGATCGTGATCGGCGCGTTCCGGGACGGGCTCCCCTCCGACAACCTGCCGTTCACGATCGGCGGCCTGATCGCCGCTTTCCAGGATCCCGAGACCTGGAAGACCATGGGCAACTCGCTGCTGCTCGTCGTCGTGTGCGGCACGATCTCGGTCGGCGGCGGCGGGCTGTTCGCCTGGATCGCGGCGAACACGAACGTCCCTGGCCGCAAGCTCCTCACGCCACTGATGGCGGTGAACCTGTTCGTGCCGCCGCTGTTCCACACGCTCGGCTGGATCATGCTCGGCAACCCGCAGAACGGACTGCTCAACCAGTTCGGCCGGATGCTCGGCGCGCACGGGCCGATCCTGAACATCCAGAGCTGGGGTGGCCTGTTCCTGCTCATGTCGCTCGGCTACATGCCGTTCGCGTACCTGCTCATGCTCGGGGCCTTCAAGAACCGCGATCAATCCCTCGACGAGGCCGCGGCGATCAGCGGCGCGGGGGCCGTGCGGACCTTCTTCACGATCACGATCCCCTCGGTCGGCCCCGCGATCACGGGCGCGGCGATCCTCATCGCGGTCCTCGTGTTCCAGGCCTTCGACAGCCCGCAGCTCATCGGCCGGCAGGCGAACATCTTCGTGTTCTCCACGCAGATCTTCCACTACGTGCGCGACCAGGCGCCGGCCGAGTACACCAAGGCCTTCGCGCTCTCGCTCGTGCTCATCGTGCTCGTTCTGCTGCTGTTCCTCGCGCAGCGCTGGCTGCTGCGCGGGCGCAGCTTCACGACCCTCACGGGCAAGACCTCGCGGCGCGAACCGCAGGAGCTGGGCCCGGTGCGCTGGGTGCTCACCGCCCTCATCGCCCTGTTCCTGCTGCTGAACCTGATCCTGCCGCTGTTCGCGATGATCCTCGGCAGCCTGCAGCCGATCTTCGGCGTGATGAGCACCGGTCTCACGTTCGACAACTACGTGCAGATGCTCACGGACCCCGAGTTCAGTTCGAGCCTGACGCTGACCGCCTGGCTCGCCGTGATCGGCGGGTTCGGCTCGATCGCGGTCGCGCTGCTGACCGCCTACGTGACCGCGCGCCGCACCGGCTTCATCCGCTCCTACACGTCGTTCTCGGTGTGGATCCCCTGGGCGCTGCCCGGGATCGTGCTCGCCCTCGCCTACATGTTCGCGGTGCTGTACGTGCCGGCGTTCCGCAGCCTGTACGGTACGGCGTTCCTGATGACGCTCGTGCTGATCGTCGCCACGATCCCCGTCTCCAGCCGGATCGCCGAGGGCGCGCTCGCGCAGCTCTCGCCGGAGCTCGAGGAGGCGGGCCGCACCTCCGGTGCAGGATCCTGGCGGGTGCTGCTCACGATCGTGCTGCGGCTCGTCGTGCCGAGCTTCCTCTCCGGCTGGTTCCTCTCGGCGCTGTTCATCGCCGGAAACCTGTCGGTGCCCATGCTGCTCGCCCCGCCCGGGCTGCAACCCGTGTCGCTGACCGCGTTCCAGCAGTTCCTGCAGGGCAACATGTCGCAGGGCGCGGCCCTGTTCATGATCATCCTCGTCGAGGCGATGGCGGTTCTCGCCCTCGCCGCCCTGTCGATGAAGCTCGCCGCGGTGCTCCGCGCGCGCGCCGGCCGTGCCGGGCATGCCCCCTCAGTCCCCCTCACCCGAATCATCCCCTGACACACCCGAGAGGAAGAATGATGACGTTCTCCCGCAACACCCTCCGACTGACGACGGCGGCTCTGGCCATCGGCGCGCTCGCCGCCCTGACCGCGTGCTCCTCCGGCACGGCTGCCGCGAAACCCGACAAGCCGATCGAGGTGCCCGGCGCCAGCGCCACGGGCAACTCGCACATGAACGACCTGTACTCCAAGGCGCTCGCCGGCGGGAAGACCGACCTCGTCGCCTACGGCCCGAGCGTCTCGTCGCAGAAGGCCCTGTTCAAGGCGTTCACCGACCGGTTCCCCGGGATCAAGGTGGTCCCGCAGGACCAGCCCGACGCCCAGAGCATCACGAAGATCGAGACCGAGGCGCAGAGCGGCAACCGCATCGCCGACATCTACGACGGCGGCGAGGCGCCCCAGGTGGCCGCGAAGCCCGACCTGTGCACCAAGGCCGACGTGCAGACCGCACCGGACGGGTTCACGATCCCGACGGACTTCGACGGACGCCTCACGTACTACGCGATGCGCTACTTCGTGTTCGTCTACAACACCGACATGGTGAAGAAGGACGAGGCGCCGAAGAACTGGAAGGACCTGCTCGATCCGAAGTGGCAGGGCAAGATCACCGTCGGCGACCCGACGGTCCCCGGCGGCATCCGCTACATCCTCACCTCGCTGATGGTACCGGACAGCGCCAGCAAGTGGGGCAAGGACTACGTCGCAGCCCTCGGCAAGCAGGACGTGCAGTTCGCCCAGTCCGAGCCGAACGTCCCCGCCGACGTCGCGAGCGGGCGCTTCCCGATCGGCATCGCGGTCTACCAGGGCTTCTACGAGGACGTGAAGGCGAAGGGCGGCCCGATCGACGCGGTCTTCCCGCTCGACGACGGCGGCAACTTCATGTCGCGCACCGGCATGTGCCTGGTGAACAAGGCCCCGCATGCGGACGCCGCGCAGCTCTACATCAACTGGCTGTACTCGCCCGAAGGGCAGAAGGCACTCGCCGAGAAGAACCGGTCCTACGGCTGGACTCCCGAGGCTCCCGGGCCCTCGGGTGCACCGGCCCTGAACAAGCTCGGGCGGCTGCCGTTCGCCAACTCCGACCCGAACTTCAACCAGCCCTACTTCGACTTCATCAACGCGCAGTTCAAGAAGTAGGCGCTTCGACTCCGAAGCCCCCGACGAGAGAGCACTGATCGGCATGACTGAGGTCCAGGTAACAGGACTGACCAAGCGCTACGGCGGCAAGACCGCTCTGCACGGATTGGATCTGACGATCGGATCCGGCGAGTTCGTCACCCTGCTCGGCCCCTCGGGCTGCGGCAAGACGACCACGCTGCGGTGCCTGGCGGGTCTCGAGCGCCCGACCGGCGGGCGGATCAGCATGGGCGATCGCGTCGTCGTCGACACCGACCGGCGCACGTTCGTGCCGGCCGACAAGCGGCACGTGGGCATGGTGTTCCAGAGTTACGCGCTCTGGCCGCACATGAGTGTCGCGGAGAACGTGGCGTACCCGCTGAAGGTCGCACGGGTCGGTGCCGCCGAGCGCCGGACCAGGGTCAGCGACATGCTCTCCGCGGTGGGACTCGCGGACTTCGAGAAGCGACCGGTCACCGCCCTGTCGGGCGGTCAGCAGCAGCGGGTGGCTCTCGCCCGCGCGCTGGCCGCCCGGCCGGGCATCATCTTCTACGACGAGCCGCTGTCGAACCTCGACTCGAAGCTGCGCTACCAGATGGGCCAGCAGGTGCGATCCCTGCACAACCAGTTCGAGACCACGTCGGTGTACGTCACGCACGACCAGGAGGAGGCGATCACCCTCTCGGACCGGATCGTCGTCATGAGCGAGGGCACGATCGTGCAGGACGGAACCCCGAGCGAGCTGTACGATCGCCCGAACTCGGCCTACGTCGCCGACTTCATGGGCTTCCAGAACATCCTCCCCGGCACGATCCTCGCGGTGCGCGACGGGATCGCCGATGTCGAGGTCGACGGTACATCGCTCGTGATCGCGGGCACCGTGACCGGCGAGGCCGCGCCGGGGGAGCGCGCCGACGTGGCGTTCCGGGCCGCGCACGCCCGGATCCTGCCCGTCGAGGATCTCGCGCCCGGCGCCGGGCGCTTCCGCGCCGTCGTCGAGCGCACGACCTACCTCGGCAGCGCGGTGAACCTGCTCGTCCGCGCCGACAGGCTGCCGCTGCGTGTGCGCGTGGAGACGGGGGAGCGGGCCGCCGACGCGGTGCCCCGGCCCGGCGACGAGTACGGGTTCGCGATCAATCCCGCCCGCGCGGTCGTGATCCCGCATCGCGTGTCCGCCGCACCGTCCGAGGACGACTACCTGACCACCATGACCGACGCGATCGTCGCCGCGCACTGATGCGATCGACGCCCGAGAGGAACACCCGATGAGTGACCTGCCCACACCCCGTTCCGACGCGCCGCGGATCCGCGAGCTCGCCGAGATCGGCGGCCGCTCCGACACCCGCGACGTGCTCGCGCACGCGACCAAGCAGGCGCGGGACGACTACGACGACTACTTCATCGTCGACATCGACGCCCACGTCTCCGAGGACCACTTCTGGGGCGAGGTGCTCGACCTCATCGACAACGACGTGTGGCGCGACCTGGGCATGAGTCAGTACGCCGGCTTCGCCGGCAACAACGCGCTGCTGAACATCCAGCCCGGCATGTCGCACCAGAGCGTCGGCGGTCGCATCGGCCACCAGGGTCGCAAGGAGCCGGTCGATCCGGGCGAGGGGCATCCGTTCGTGACCGCGGCCCGCCGCGGCATGGACGCCATGGGCCTGGACTACCAGGTGGTGTTCCCGAGCGCGATGCTGCTGCTCGGCATGCACCCGCAGGACGAGGTCGAGGTCGTGCTGGGCCGCGCCTTCAACCGCTGGCTCACCGAGGTGATCCTGCCGCCGAACCCGCGCCTCAAAGGCATGCTGTACCTGCCGTACAACACCCCGGAGGTGTGCGAGGAGCTCGTCGAGAAGTACGCCGACAACGAGGGCATCATCGGTTACACGGTGTGCTCGACCCGCAACAACCCGGTGCACTCCGACGTCTACACCCGCCTCTACAAGCTCATCGAGGACAGCGGCAAGCCGCTCGCGTTCCACTCCGGCTATCACTGGGGCGACCCGTCGTTCGCGCAGCTGAACCGCTTCCTCTCGATGCACGCGCTCTCGTTCACGCACTACAACCAGATCCACGTGACGAACTGGATCATCAATGCGATGCCGGAGCGCTTCCCGAAGCTCAAGATGGTCTGGGTCGAGAGCGGCCTGGCGTGGATCCCGTTCCTGATGCAGCGGCTCGACCACGAGGTGCTGATGCGGCCGAGCGAGGCCCCGGGGCTGAAGCGCCTGCCGAGCGAGTACATGAAGGAGATGTGGTACACGACGCAGCCGATGGAGCGCACCAACATGGAGCTGCTCGAGGCGACCATGAAGTCGTTCAACGCCGAGACGCAGCTGCTGTATTCGTCCGACTGGCCGCACTGGGACTGGGACGCCCCGTCCACCATCACCCGTCTGCCGTTCCTCTCCGAGCAGGCCAAGCGCAACATCCTCGGGCTGAACGCGGCACGCGTGTTCAACCTCCCCACCGACCGCAAGAAGCCCTCCGCGGAGCGCGTGCTCCAGGAGCGACCCGGGATTTCCTGACATGACTGAGAACAACACCACGACCACCGTCCCCGAGATCGCCGAGCTGTCCGCCGTCATCGCACGGCTGGGCGAGCTCGTGCAGCAGGTGTCCGCCACCGAGCGCGGCGCCGACGTCTCCGACGAGCAGATCGCCGACGTGCTCTACGCCGCCGCCCGGCTCTTCTCGGCGAAGACCGACCGCGTCGGCAAGATCGCCTGGCCGATCCGCGAGGATGCGCTGAACGCGACCGAGACCGTCGTGCTCGTCACGGCGCTGCTCGACGCTGCCGACGTGAACCTGTTCGACATGGCGATCTGGTACCGGAGGGCCGAATGAGCGCACAGGTCGTCCGCCGCGACGTCGTCGTCGCCAGCCTCGCGGACCTCACGGAGCGGGAGCGGATCGTGGTCGATGTCGACGGCACCGAGCTGGGCGTGTACTTCCACGCCGGCGAAGTGCGGGCCTGGTACAACGTGTGCCCGCACCAGGGCGGCCCGGTCTGCCAGGGCAAGATCATGCCCCGCACCGTGCAGCTCGTGCGCGGCGAAGGCGGACTGAAGAGCGGCGGCCCGGGCTTCCACCCCACCGACCGCAACATCGTGTGCCCCTGGCACGGTTTCGAGTTCGACATCCTCACCGGCAAGCATCCCGCGGACCGGCGGGTGGGCCTGCGCCCTGTGCCGGTGCGGGTCGACGCGGACGACGTGATCGTCACGGTCTGAGCCCGGCACGGTCGTAGGCTGGAGGGATGAGCGACTATCTCGTCCGGTCCGCGCGGGCCGCCGACGTCCAGGGCATCTACGCGCTGCTGGAGCCGCTCGTGGAACGACGGATCCTGCTCGGCAAGGACATCGCGGTGCTCTACGGAGCCGTGCAGGAGTTCGTGGTCGCCGAGGCCGACGGCGAACTCATCGGCTGCGGCGCCCTGCACGTCATGTGGGAGGACATCGGCGAGGTGCGCACCCTGCTCGTGCGCGAGGATCGCAAGCACCACGGCGTCGGGCGCGCGATCGTCGAGCGCCTCGAGGAGAACGCGGTCGGGCTCGGGCTCAGCCGGCTGTTCTGCCTGACGTTCGAGGTCCCGTTCTTCGCGCGGCGCGGGTTCTCGCCGATCGGCGAACAGGTCGTGGATCCGGACGTGTACACCCAGCTGCTGCGCAGCGGCGACGAGGGCGTGGCGGAGTTCCTCGACCTCGCGCACGTGAAGCCGAACACCCTCGGCAACACCCGGATGCTCAAGCCGCTGCCGCCACGTAGCCTGGAGCCATGAGCCCCCGTCAGTCCGCCGCCGTGTACCGCCGCCGGCGGATCGTGGTGCTCGGGATCATCATCGTGCTGCTGGCGCTGCTGACCGCGTTGGTGTGGTCGCTGGTGGCGCGGGCAGGATCCGGCGCGGGGCCGAAACCGACCCCGACCACCTCGTCCCCGTCGCCCAGGGCCACCACCCCGTCGCCCAGCGCCGCTCCCGCCACGAGCCCGGCCACGGGCCCGGCCGCGACACCGGGCCCGACGTCCACGGCCGACGCCGGACCGGTCCCGTGCTCGCCCGCCGACGTGAAGGTCACCGCGGTGACCGATCACGACACGTACTCGGCGGACGAGAACCCGCAGTTGTCGATCTCCCTGACCAACAGCAGCGCCAAGGACTGCACGATGAACGTCGGCACCACGAAGCAGGTGTTCACGATCACAAGCGGCAGCGACACCTGGTGGCGCTCCACCGACTGCCAGGAGAATCCGAGCGACGCGATCCAGACCATCAAGGCGGGCGCGACGGTGACGAGTTCCGCACCGGTCGTGTGGGATCGCACGCGCTCGAGCGTGGACACGTGCAGCGCGACGGATCGGCAGCGGGCGCCCGGAGGCGGCGCGGCGTACCAGCTGCGGGTCTCGATCGGGGGGCTCGAAAGTGCCGCGCCCGTGCAATTCCTGCTCAATTGACGGAATATTTCGCTGAATCCGGATCTTTGGGATACCATAGATTACGGTCTTCGAGATCTCAGACGGGTAAGCCATCCCCAGTGGCATCGACATCCCAGCGTCCCCAGCGCATAGTCGTCCGTCTCCGGAGGCCCAGAGGACCTTCTCGCATCTGTCCCCAAACGATGACGAGGAGGTCCTCTCCTATGCTGGGACGATGGCTGTGAAGAAGGCGAAGAAGAAGGCTCCCGCCCCCGAACAGTTCCGCTCCGAGGCGCTCGCGCAGGCGCTGGAGAAGCAGGACATGGCCGCGGTCGCCCTGGCGCTGCGTAACGGCAACACCGTGGTCCCGCTGATCCGTCCCGGCGCGAAGGACGACCCGCGGGACGGCGGCGAGGTGTGGACCTACCGTGATCCCGCGACCGGGGACGTCGCGCTGCTGCTGTTCAGCGATGCGACGCACAAGCCCGCGAACCTGCCTCCCGGCGTCGGCATCTACTCGCCGGTCTGGCTGCGCACGTTCCTCGCCGCGCATCGGGATGTGATCACCACGGTGTTCCTCGACATCGCCGGCCCGCACCCCATGCAGGCCCCGCCGGAGGAGCTGCTCCGCGCGCTCGAGGCCTGACCGGGCCCGGCGCCGCGATCGCTCAGAACGCCGGGATCTCCTGCTGTTCGAGCCGGCGCGGCACACTGCGCGCCGTGATCTCTTCGAGCGCTCCCTTCAGCGTCGCGGCGCGGTCGTCGATGACGTACGCGTACCCCAGCCGGGACGCCTCGGACCTGCGTTGCCCCGCCTGCGTGACCGGGCGCACCTCGCCGGCCAGGCTCAGCTCGCCGACCGCGGCGAGTGTGCGCGGAACGGCGATGTTCGTGAGCGATCCGGCCACCGCGATCGCGATCGCGAGATCGGCGGCCGGTTCGGTGAAGCGCACTCCGCCCACGGTCGAGACGTACACGTCCTTGTCGCTCGTCCTGATCCCGGCCCGCCGCTCCAGCACGGCCAGCACCATCGCGACACGCGACGCGTCCAGCCCGTTCACGACCCGCCGCGGGTTCGGCGCCTGCGTGGAGATGGTCAGCGCCTGCACCTCGACCGGCATCGCCCGCCGGCCCTCCAGGGCGATCGCCACGCACGTTCCCGGCTCGGGGCGCCCGCGCGACAGGAACAGGCTCGACGGATCCGGCACCTCGGCGATCCCGGATCCGGTCATCTCGAAGCAGCCGACCTCATCGGTCGGCCCGAACCGGTTCTTGAGCGCGCGGATGAACCGCAGCGAGGTCTGCCGGTCACCCTCGAAATGGCAGACGACGTCGACGAGGTGCTCCAGGATCCGGGGGCCGGCGACCTGACCGTCCTTCGTGACGTGGCCGACGATGATGATCGGCAGCGCGCGGTCCTTCGCGACGCGGATCAGGGCCGACGCGACCTCGCGCACCTGCGCGGGCTGCCCCGCGGCGCCCTCGGACAGCCCGGATGCCACCGTCTGCACCGAGTCGACGATCACGAGCCCGGGGGAGACCTCGTCGATGTGCCCGAGGATCGTGGCGAGATCGGTCTCGGCTGCCAGGTACAGCTCGTCGTGCAGGGCGCCGGTGCGCTCGGCGCGCAGCCGCACCTGCGCGGTCGACTCCTCGCCGCTCGCGTACAGCACGCGCCGGCCCGCGCGCGCGGCCGCCGCAGCCACCTCGAGCAGCAGCGTCGACTTGCCGACGCCCGGTTCGCCGCTCAGCAGGATCGCCGCGCCGGGCACGATGCCGCCGCCGAGCACGCGGTCGAACTCGGCCACGCCGCTCGAACGCCGCGGCGACTCGAGCGACGTGAGCGCGGTGATCGGGAGCGCCGCGCGGCCCGCCGCGGGGGAGACGGCCTCCACCCGGCGCAGGATCCCGGTCGGCGCGGCCTGCTCGGCGACCGTGCCCCACTGCTGGCACTCGCTGCACCGGCCCACCCACTTCGCGGTCGTCCACCCGCACTCGGTGCAGACGTATGCGGGGGTCGCGGGTCGTCGGGAAGCCATGGACTCAGGCTAGCCGGGGCCGCCGACGTCCCCGTCGCGGCCGCCGAGCTCGCCGCGCGGGTTCCCGTCGCGAAATCTGTCGGTACCCCCTGCTCCCGTCGCGAAAACTGTCGCCATCCGTCGCGGATAGCGACAGTTTTCGCGACGGGAGCGCCACGGGTGCGCGACGGGAGCGCGCGGGTTTCGCGACGGGAGCATCCGCGTCCGCGACCGGTGTCGTGCCGATCTGACGTAAGGTCGGCGGATGATCAGCAGCGAGTGGGCGACGGATGTCGCCATCCTCGTCCTGCGGCTCCTCATCGGACTGGTGATGGCGGCGCACGGACTCGACAAGTTCTTCGGCAAGGGCGGCATCCGGGGCCGCGCCGCATGGTTCGACAGCATCGGCATGAGACCGGGACTGCTCAACGCGCGGGCGGCGGCGACCGTCGAGCTGCTGGCCGGGCTCGGCCTCGCAGCCGGGGTGCTCACCCCGATTCCGGCGGCGGGCATCGTGGCCGTGATGATCGTCGCGATCCGCACCGCGAGCCTGCGCAACGGCTTCTTCATCACGAAGAACGGCTGGGAGTACAACTTCGTGCTCGCGATCGTCCCGCTCGCTGTCGCGCTCCTCGGCGCCGGACGCATCAGCGGGGACCAGCTGCTGTTCGCGCACACGCCGCTCGCGGGCGTCCTGTCCGGTTGGTGGGGGCTCGCGATCGCCGCGGGCCTCGGCATCGTCGGGGGTGTCGGGCAGCTCCTGCTCTGCTACCGCCCCGGAAAGCCGGAGTCGGCCGCGTCCGGGGCGTGAACGCGCGCACCATCGTCATGCGCACCATCGTCTTGCGCACCCAGGACAGCGGGAGCCGGGTGCGCGCTGCTGGAGGG
>CAWBTB010000019.1:0-6773 GCA_963791605.1 uncultured Actinomycetota bacterium
GTGCTGCCTTCGGGTTCGATCGCTTCTTCGTTGGTTGCCAACGTCGTGCCTTCCTCTGAAACTTGCCTCTGGGGTGCTGGGGTGCCGCGGCGCCGGGGGGCCCGGCGCCGCGGCGGGTGCTCGTGCGCAGGTGGGTCAGTGCCCCACGGGCTCGACCACGACGACACCGGTCTCCTCGTCGAAGTTCCCGGCCTTGCGGTCCTCCCAGCGCTGCAGCACGTCGGCAGGCGTGGGCGGAGTGGCGAGACTCACCACGATGTAGACGACCGCACTGGAGAGCAGACCCCAGTAGATGGGCTCGTTCGCGAGCACACCGGACAGCGCATCCCCGGCGATCGCACCGTAGACGACCATGCTGCCGAGCGTCACCACGGTGCCGACGATCATCGACGCGATGGCGCCGGCGCCGTTCGCCCGCTTCCAGATCAGCCCGCCGAGGATCGAGACGAGCAGCCCGCCGACGAGGATGTCGTAGGCCACGGTGAGGGCGGCCACCACATCGCTGAGCACGAGGGCGATGAGCGTGGCGACCACACCCAGCACGACCACGTACAGCTGGTTCGACCGCACGTCGTGCTCGGGGTTGCCCTGACCGATGTCGTGGCTGTGGTCGGCACCCTTTCCGACCATGCGCTTCAGCAGCGGCACGATGTCGGCGCGGGCCACGGTCGCGCTCGCGATGAGCGCGCCCGACGCCGTGGACATCATCGCGGCGACGGCCGCGGCGAGCACGATGCCGGAGAGGCCCACGGGCAGCGCATGCTCGGCGACGGCTGCGTAGACGTCGTCCTTCGAGCCGTCCTTCGGCAGGATGGCCGCGGCGGCGGTGCCGATGAGCGCGCCCGCCACTCCGTACAGCACGCAGTAGAGGCCGGCCGCGGTGCCGCCCCAGCGGGCGACCTGCGGCGAGCGCGCGGTGAACACGCGCTGCCAGATGTCCTGGCCGATGAGCATCCCGAACGTGTAGATCACGAAGTACGTGATGATCGTGTCGCCGCCGATCGCGAACAGGTCGAAGTGCGAGGCCCCGACCGTGTCGCCCGAGCCGCTTCACGATGCCGTCATAGCCGCCGGCCTGCGTCCACGCGAACGGCAGCAGCAGGAAGAACACGCCGATCGTCTTGATGATGAACTGCACCATGTCGGTCAGCGTGATGGACCACATCCCGCCGATCGACGAGTAGATGATCACGATGGCCGCGCCGATCGTGATCGACGCCCACCGCTCGGTGCCGAACAGCACGTGGAAGATCGTGGAGTACGCGATCGTGGAGGTGACCACGAGCATCAGGGTGTAGAGCGCCATGACGACGCCCGACGCCTGGGTGCCGTTGATGCCGTAGCGCAGCTGCAGCATCTGGGCGACCGTGTAGACCTTGAGTCGCTGGATCGCGGGGGCGAACAGCAGGCTGAGCAGCAGCAGGCCGACGGCGATCGCGATGACCAGCCACATGCCGGAGATGCCGTACTTGTAGCCGAGGCCGACGCCGCCCACGGTGGAGGCGCCGCCGAGCACGACGGCGGCCATGGTTCCGGTGTAGAAGCCGGGGCCGAGCCGGCGTCCGGCGACGAGGAAGTCCTTGGAGTTCTTGGTCCGGGTCTTGCCCCAGAACCCGAACGCCAGCATGGCGGCGAGATAGATGATGATGATGGCGATATCCACGGTGAGGCTCCTTTGCGTGACGTGGATGGGGGAGGGGGAGGACCCGGCGCCGCAGGCGTCAGGTCATGGCGAACATGCGCAGCACCGCGGGGAGGACGACGACGACGGGTCCCCGCTGCTCGAAGCTCCGGGCGATGGTCTCGCCCAGGTTCTCCACGGTCGCCTGCACGGCGGGGATGCCGAACGCGGCCGCGAGGGCGACGAAGTCGGGACGAGCCAGCTCCGTGGCCGTGGCCTGGCCGAACGCGCCCGTCATGTACTCGCGGAGGATCCCGTAACCGCCGTCGTCGATGATGAGCCAGGTGACGTCCACGTCGTGCTGGCGCGCGGTGGCGAGCTCGGCGATCGAATACATCCCGCCGCCGTCTCCGGACACCGCGAAGGTGCGCTTCCCGGTGCCGATCGCCGCTGCGATGGCTGCGGGGAATGCGAAGCCCAGGCCGCCGGCGCCCTGCGCGGAGTGGAACTCGCCGTCCTGCGGATCCCAGGCCGACCAGGCCCAGTAGGCGGCGATCGTCATGTCCCAGAACGTCTGCGTCTGGCTGGGCACGCCGGCGCGGATCTGCCGGAGCACCTCCTGCTCGGTCGCGAGATCCTGCTCGTCCAGACGAGCCTGCACCCGCGCGCGGAGGGCGGCGGCGAGCGTGGCGCCGCGCTCCGCTCCTCCCTCGGCGGGGGCGGGCAGCGCGTCCGCGATCGCGCCGAGCGCGAGACCGGCATCGGCATGGATCCCCAGCACCGGATAGTTGGATCCCAGCGCCCGGGGCTCGGCATCGATCTGGATGAGCTCGCCGCGCGGCGCGAACGTGAAGTAGTTGCTGGTGACCTCGCCGATCGTGCTGCCGACGACGAGGAGCACATCCGCGTCCTCCATGAGCTCGGTCGTGGCACGGTCCTCGATCCAGCTCGCGGCGGACAGCGGGTGGTCGAAGGAGATCGCGCCCTTGCCGCCGGCTGTCGAGACGACGGGCGCTCCCAGGGCCTCGGCCACGCGCCGCAGCTGCGCCGGCCCCGTCGCCGAGCGGCGCACGCCCCCGCCCGCCAGGATCACCGGGCGCGCGGCGCCGGCGAGCAGCCGTACGGCTTCGTCCACCACCTCCGCCCGCGGCGCGCGCTCGACGACCGTGAAGGAGACGTCGCGCACGGGCGGCACGAGGACGGGCTCGAGGATCACGTCCTGCGGGATCTCGACCCAGACCGGACCGGCGGGCACGGACTGCGCGAGCGCCCAGGCGTCGGCGATCGCGCTCGGGATGTGCGCGGCGTCGCGCACCACGACCGTGCTCTTGGTGACGTTCTCCGCGCTGCGCCGCTGGTCGTCGATCTGGTGCAGCAGACCGTTCTTCTGCCCGCCGAGGCCGCGCCGGGGGATCTGCGCGCTGAGCACCAGCACCGGAACCCCGGTGGTGTACGGCTCCTGCAGCGCGCCGAGCGCGGTCAGCGCGCCGGGTCCGGTCGAGACGAACATCACCGCGGGCTCGCCGGTGGCACGGGCGTACCCGTCGGCGCCGAACGCCGAGTTGTTCTCCACGCGCGAGCTGACGAACTCGAGGTCGCTGCGACGGATCGCGTCGAACAGGCCGAGTGCGTGCTGTCCCGGAATGCCGAAGACGTGCGTCACCCCGAGCGCCGTGAGGGTTTCGACGACGACGTCTCCGCCGTTGCGGACATGATCGGTCATGCGGAGGCTCCTTCTCTGGAGGCGAGTGCGTCTTCTCTGGAGGCGAGTGCGTCGAGAACGTTCTCGACGGCGACCATCACGTAGGCGAGCTCTGTCGCAGTGCTCGAGAACGCCGTGTGCGGGGTCACCACGATGCGCGGGTGGCCGAGCACCGGTGCATCCGGGGCGGGGGGCTCCGGATCCAGGACATCGAGGAACGCACCTCGCAGCCGCCCCGCATCGACCGCCGCGACGACCGCGCGCGCGTCGACGAGTTCCCCGCGCGCCACGTTCACGAGACAGGCCCCCGCGGGCATGAGCCCCAGCGTGCGCTCGTCGACCGCATGACGGTTCTCCGCCGTGGCCGGCGCGTGCAGGCTGAGCACGTTCGAGGCGCGGAAGAGGTCGTCGAGAGTCTCCATCCGCCCGACCTCGGCCGGCCACGCATCGGCGGACACGTACGGGTCGTAGCCGACGATCCTCGCGAACGAGGGCAGTGCGCGCTCGACCAGGCTCCGGGCGATCCGGCCGAGTCCGTACACGCCGAGCGTCAGCTCGCTGATCCGCGGCGGAACAGGGATCCCCGAGCGGTCCCACGTGACGGCCGCCGCCTGCGCCGCAGGGATCTCACGGAGCAGCATCAGCATCCCGGCAAGCGCGTGGGTCGCGACCTCCTCGCTCGACGGGTTCGGCAGCGGCCGCACGTCGATGCCCGCGGCCTGCGCCGCATCCCGGTCGATCTGGTCGAGCCCGGTCGTCGTCGTGGCGATCATTCGCAGCCGGGGGGCCGCGGCGATGATGCCGGCGTCGATGCGCCGGTAGCTCACGATGAGCGCGTCGGCGTCGGCGACGGCGTGCACCAGGTCGGCACCGCCATCGAGCAGCACCGTCTCGTGTCCCGCGTTCCCGAGCGCGGCGAGGCCCGGCGTGAAATCGAGACCGCCGGTGTCCGTGACGACGACGCGGGCCACGTCAGGCGACCGCTGCGGAGGCGTCCGCCGCGTGCTTGTCCGCCAGCAGCGAGACCAGGTCGTAGGCGATGTGCGAGGCGGCGACACCGGTGATCTCGGCGTGGTCGTACACGGGCGCGACCTCGACGACATCCGCGCCGATGATGTTCAGCCCGCGGAAGCCGCGCAGGATCTCCAGGATCTCGCGGCTGGTGATCCCGCCCGCCTCCGGAGTCCCGGTGCCGGGCGCGTGCGCCGGATCCAGCACGTCGATGTCGATCGAGATGTACAGCGGCCGGTCGCCGATCCGGTCGCGCAGCTTCGCGATCACCTCGGCCACGCCCTGGTAGTACACGTCGGCGCTGGTCACGATGCCGAACCCGAAGCGGCGGTCGTCCTCCAGGTCCTTCTTCCCGTACAGCGGCCCGCGGGTGCCGACGTGGCTGAGCGCCTCGGTGTCGATGATCCCCTCTTCGAACGCCCGGCGGAACGGCGTGCCGTGCGTGTACTCCGCGCCGAAGTAGGTGTCCCAGGTGTCCAGATGCGCGTCGAAGTGCAGCAGGGCCACCGGCCCGTGCCGCTTCGCCGCCGCGCGCAGCAGCGGCAGCGCGATCGTGTGATCCCCGCCGAAGGACACCAGACGCGTCCCATCGGCGGTGAGGTCGAGCGCGGACTGCTCGATCGTGTCGATGGCCTCGCCGATGTTGAACGGGTTCACTCCCACGTCGCCGGCGTCGGCGACCTGGGCGAGCTCGAACGGAGAGACGTCCAGGGCCGGGTTGTACGGGCGCAGCAGGCGCGAGGCCTCACGGATGTGGTTCGGGCCGAAGCGGGCACCGGGGCGGTACGACACCCCGGCGTCGAACGGGAACCCGACAACGGCGATGTCCGCCCGCTCGACCCGATCCAGCCAGGGCAACCGCGCGAATCCGTCGCGGCCCGCGAAGCGCGGTGTCTTCGAACTGTCGATCGGACCGATCGGGCCCGTGCTCTCGGTGCTCATCACCGGACTCCTTCCGCCGTGGCGATCGCGTCGCCGGGCAGTGGTGCGCGGGGCAGCTCTGCGGTGACGCAGAGCCATGATGCAACGGAAGTAGCACCGGCGTCAACATGCGTGTCCGCCAAGGACACCCATGTTTCTCGCTCGTCGCTCATTCCTCCGAACCGGCGCGATGCTCCGTACGCGGGAGGGCGGGCGCGATCAGCCAGAGCACGGTGGCCGGGGTGGAATCCGCCGGCACCGCGAACGCGCGGAACGTCGACGGCTCGAACGTCGCGGCGTCGCCGGTGCCGAGCGTGATCACGCTGTCCGGGAAGCTGATCTCCAGCACCCCGTCGATCACGTACAGGAACTCGACCTCGCCGGGAAGCTGATACGGCTCGTGGCCGCTGCCGCCTCCGGGCTGGATGCGCGACAGGATCGCCTGCACCCGCTGCTCCGACTGCGGGGTGAGCAGGAACTCGCTGAGCCCCTCGCCGCCGAACTCGATGCGCGGAAGATTCTCGGACCGGACGATGTACCGCGTGGCGCTGTTCTCGAACAGGCTGGCCAGCGAGATCTCGAGCGCCGACGCGATCCGCAGCAGCGCTGCGACGGAGGGCGTGGACTTGCCCCGTTCGACCTTGGACAGGAAGCTCTTGGTCAGACCGCTGGCCTCGGCGAGGCTCTCGATCGTCATCCGGCGCGCCTGCCGCACCGTCTTGATTCGCGGACCGACCTGCGCCGCCGAGTCCGCGGCGGTGTCTGCGGCGTCGCGCACATGCTCGAAGGTCACGTCCCGGCCTCCTTCCTCCGCTCGGCGGGGCTCTCCCGGGGGTATCGTACCCGGCGCCCCTCGCAGAGCGGGTTCTGGTCGCCTCACGCCCTGTCGGAAAGTGCGTTCACGCCCTGTCGGAAAACGGAGAAGGATCCGGGTGTGTCGGCGTTCCCCGCCCTCCGACACGCCGGAAGCGCCTCCGTTTTCCGACGAGTGACCGCGCGGGATTCCGACGAGTGCAGACGTGCGACCCGCATGGGTTCCCGCGGGCCGGCCGGGTCGCCGAGGCGCGCGGGCTGGATCCGTCCGCCGTGCGGAAACGGGTGGAGTCTAAGATGCAAACGCGCGATCCGGGCTCGGCGAACCGCGGGTGAACGTCGTCGACCTCGATCTTGCGCTGAACGCCTGAGGCGATGCGGATCCCGGGTCGGCGAGGGCGCAGTGAGCGGGAAGAGGCCGTGATGCACGACGAGACGCGAGAGGCCGGATCCGCCCGCGGCCGCCTGCGCGTGCTGCTGGGCGCGGCGCCCGGCGTCGGCAAGACCTACGAGATGCTCGCCGAGGGCCGCCACCTGCGCGACGAGGGCCGCGACGTCGTGATCGGGTTCGTGGAGACGCACGGTCGCGAGGCGACGCTCGCGCCGACCCGGGGCATCGAGCAGGTGCCCCGGCAGCGGCTCGCGCACCGGGGAGTGCAGCTCGACGAGATGGATCTGGACGCGGTGCTGGCCCGCCGCCCCGAA
>CAWBTB010000020.1:0-31679 GCA_963791605.1 uncultured Actinomycetota bacterium
CCGCCGCGCCCCGGGACTCGTTCCTAGGACGCTCCGCCGAGCTCGCCGGTCAGCCGGCTGTGGAAGCGATGGCTGTGCGGGTTCAGTCCGATCAGCTCACGGTGGCCCCATGGGCGGCGTACTTCGACTCGATCGCATCCAGCGAGGCGACACTGGACGCATCCCAGATGTGCGATGCGCTGAGGTCGATCACCACGCGTGCGGGGTCGTCGGCATAGGAGAACTGCTCGACCACGTCGTTGCTCGACGCGAAGAACAGCGGACCGAGCACGCGATAGGTCGCCACGGCGCCGTCTGCGGAGAGCACGCGCGAGACCTGCACGACGTGCGCGATCCGGCGGGCGAAGAACACCAGCGCGAGGAGCACCCCGACCCCCACCCCGATCGCCAGGTTGCCGGTGGCGACGACCACTGCGACCGTCACGAGCATCACGAGCGTCTCGGGCAAGGGCAGCCGGCGCAGTGTGGCGGGCCGGACGCTGTGCCAGTCGACCGTGCGCAGCGCGACGATCATCATCACCGCCGCGAGCGCGGCCATCGGGATCGCGGCCATGACGGGCGAGAGCACCGCGACGAGCAGCAGCAGGAACAGCCCGGCGACGAGAGTCGAGATCCGGGTGCGGGCGCGGCCGATCTGCACGTTCACGACCGTCTGGCCGATCATCGCGCAGCCCGCGACCCCGCCCCACAGCCCGGCCAGGATGTTCGCGACGCCGAGCGCCCACGACTCCCGGCCCTTCGCCGAGCGGCTGTCGGTGAGCTCGTCCACGAGCTTGGCGGTCAGCAGGCTCTCGAGCAGTCCGACGAGGGCCGCGGCCAGCGCCGGGGGCGCGATGATCTGCAGGGTGTGCAGGTCGAAGGGCACCGTCCAGGGGGTGAGCCCGGGGAGGATCCCGCTCACGGATCCCTCATCGCCGACGGTCGGCACCTGCAGCCCGAGCAGCATCGCCGCGGCCGTGACGACCACGATCGCGATGAGCGGGGCGGGCACGGCGCGGGTGAACCGGGGCAGCAGCACGACGATCAGGATGGTCACGGCGAACAGCGGATAGACCTGCCACGGCACGGCGATGATGTGCGGCACCTGCGCCACGAAGATCAGCACGCCGAGCGCGTTCACGAAGCCGATCATCACCGAGCGGGGGATGTACCGCACCAGCCGGGCGAGTCCGGCGGCACCGAACGCGATCTGGATGATGCCGGTCAGCAGCACTGCGGGCAGCACGTACCCGGTTCCGTGCGCCTGCACCATCGGCGCGAGGACGAGCGCGACCGATCCTGCTGCCGCCGACACCATCGCGGGACGGCCGCCGAGGAACGACATCACGACGGCGAGCACGACGGAGGAGATCAGCGCGACATCGGGACCGACGCCGGAGATCAGCGAGAAGGAGATCACCTCGGGGATGAGCGCCAGGGTGGTCACGATCCCGGCGAGCATCTCGGTGGTCAGCAGCCGGGGCCGCCGCAGCACCGCCCGCACGGGGACCTGGCCGTTCGGCAGTCGGAAATCGGTCGATTCGGGCGCGGACGGGGCGACGGGCATCAGCGGGTGCGCCGCACGGCCGGGGCGACGCGCGGCAGTCCTTTCGGCAGTCGGCAGCAAGGGGGTGTGTCTGTGCGGGACCGAGGGATCTCGACGGTCGCGCCGCAGCTCCCCCCACTTTACGGGGAGACCCGGACGTGCCGATCTGCGCGGACGAGCCGTCGCGCGTGCACAAGCGGTCGTTTTCTGCGTGATAGGCTTGCATGCGTTCACGGGCCCATGGCGCAGTTGGTAGCGCGCTTCGTTCGCAATGAAGAGGTCGGGGGTTCGAATCCCCCTGGGTCCACCGAGTTGCTCTTATCAAGAGTGCAGATCGGCACTTATGAGGCCGCCTGAGAGGGCGGCCTCAGTCGTCTCCGGGATGTCTGTGTTCTCCGACTCCAGCTTCGCCCTCTCCCGGACGAGGCTCGACTGCCGGTTCGCGTCGCGATCGGCGGGTTATCGGCCAAAGCGTGTGGATGCGCTCGGGCGTGTCATCCGCGTCCTGCCCATCCTGATCGGGCGCGGGGGCGTCTGACGGATTGAGTACGCTCAGCACGATGGGCGCTGTGGAAACCTGGTCGCCGCACGGACCTGCCCGGTAAACTTGTATGCATCGCTGACGGAAGGAGTTGCATCATGTCGATCACGGCTATCACCACCGCTCAGCGCGCCGAGCGCGAGCGCCAGGTTGCCGAAGCTATCCACTCCGGCGAGATGGAAGGGCTCCCCACCAGCGAGGCGACCAAGGCTGACGCCGACAAGTACGTTGCCGGCGAGATCGACCTCGCTGAACTCGAGGCCCGGGTGCGCACCCGCTACGGGATTGCCTGACTTCGTCGACCCCTATCTCGATCCGGCGACGGGGGTGCTGAAGAACCTCGTCGGCGCCAACACCCAGGCCCACCTCGACCGGATCGAAGGTGACCTCGTCCCGATTCGCGCGCTGCGCCTCGCAGCCGACCCACCGCAGCCGACGGGCGATCTCGCCGAGCTGCGGGCCATACATGGCTTCCTGTTCAGTCCGATTTACGGCTGGGCGGGGGAACTGCGCACCGTCGACATCCGCAAGAACGTCGAAGGAGCCGGCTACTTCGTCCCGGTCTCGATGATCGACCGCGCCGCCAGGTTCGCCGCCGATGAGCTGCAGGCGGACGACTACTTGCGCGGCATGGACCGGGTGACGTTCATTGCCCGGCTCGCGCACCACTACGACCAGTTCAACTACATCCACCCGTTCCGTGAGGGCAACGGTCGCACTCAGCGGTGGATGTGGGATCGGATCGCCCGCGACGCCGGCTGGCGACTGAGCTGGCTCGGCGTCACGGGCGCGGTCAACGACGCCGCATCACGCATCGCGGCTGACAAGCAGGATCTCGCGCCGCTGATCGCCATGTTCGACCGGACTGTCACTCCGCTGAAGGCGCAGTAGGTTCCTCGGTCGATCGCGTACTGCCACACCGTGCCGCGGTGGATGTCGAACCGCTTCGCGTTCGACGTCACGCTTTCGCCACCCTCGCGAGCGGTTCGAAACAACAAGCCCGAGCAGCAGCTCGGGGCTTCTTCCGTCGACCATGATGGATGCCATGGGTGAATCGACCTCCTGCGGTCCCGCGTGCGCCTGCGGTGCTCCGACCCGCGACACCCCGGCGGGAGACCGTGTCGCGCTGCCTCTTCCCGGCGCGCGGCCCGGGGACGAGGGCGACCGGTCCGGACGGCACCTGGTCGCACAGGCGCGGATCCCGGCCGGATCATTCATCATGGGCGACTCCTCCGGCGACGAGAACCGGGGCGACGGGGAGACCCCGCGGCATACCGTATCGCTCGCGGGCTTCGAGATCGACGCGACCACCGTCACGAACGCCGACTTCACCCGCTTCATCGCGGCGACCGGCTATCGCACGGAGGCCGAGACGTTCGGATTCTCTGCGGTGTTCCATCTCGCGGTCGATGCGCCGGACGACGACATCATGGGCCCGGCGTCCGGCGCTCCGTGGTGGTACGGGGTGCGCGGCGCGGACTGGGCGCACCCGGGCGGATCCCGCTCCGACCTGGACGGGATCGCCGATCACCCCGTCGTGCACGTGAGTTGGAATGACGCCGTCGCCTACTGCGACTGGGCCGGGCGGCGCCTGCCCACGGAGGCCGAATGGGAGTATGCGGCGCGCGGCGGGCTCGACGATGCGAAATACCCGTGGGGGGACGACGAGCCGGATGACGGCGGCTGGCGCACGAACATCTGGCAGGGCTCCTTCCCCCGGGTGAACACCCTCGACGACGGCTGGCTGACGACTGCTCCGGTCCGTACCTTCGGCGCCAACGGCTATGGGCTCTTCCAGCCGGTCGGAAACGTGTGGGAGTGGTGCGCGGACTGGTTCGATCCGCGTGCCTACGAGCACTCGGCGGAGGAGGATCCGCGTGGGCCGTCGCTCGGCACGGCGCGCGTCCTGCGCGGCGGCAGCTACCTGTGCCATCTCTCGTACTGCAACCGCTACCGCAACTCCGCGCGCAGTTCGAACACCCCCGACTCGTCCATGGGCAACGCGGGATTCCGCACCGTCTCGCTGCGAACGGAGAACGCATGAGCACCAGCCGCTTCCCCCGGCGCGTCTACGACCGCGGCGAGGAGCCCGACGCGCGGTTCACGCTCGCGAACGAGCGCACCTTCCTCGCGTGGATCCGCACCTCCCTCGCGCTGCTCGCGGGCGGCGTCGCGCTCGAGGCCCTGGGGCTGGGGATGCACCCGGGGTTCCGGCACGCGGCGTCGATCCTGCTCATCGTGGCGGGGCTGCTGACCCCGGTGCAGGCGTGGCTGGGATGGATGCGCACCGAGCGGGCGCTGCGGGAGTCGACCCCGCTGGGGCCGCCGTGGATCGCGGTTCCGCTGGTGCTGGTCGTCGTCGCCACCGGAGTGCTCGTGCTGCTCGGGGTGCTGCTGGCGTGAGCGCCGACCGCGAGCGGGTCTTCGATCCCGGACTGCAGCCGGAGCGCACCGCGCTGGCGTGGCGGCGCACCGCCCTCGCGCTCACCGGAGGATCGGTGATCATCATGCGGATCCTGCCGTCCGTGATCGGCGTCGCCGCCCTCGTGATCGGGTTCACGGGACTGGCCCTCGCACTCGTCGTGCTCGTCGGCTCGCATCGCCGATACCTGCGCCAGCACCGGGCGCTCACCTCGACGGAACCGGTGGTGCTGCGCTCCGGGTGGCCGGTCGTGGCGCTCACCGCCGCCGCCCTGCTCATCGGCGTGCTCTGCCTGCTGTTCGTGCTCGCGCGGGGGTGATGGCCTGCGGCGGGACGCGGAGGGCGTACCGTGGCGACGTGGAGAACCTCGACCCGCTGCCGTCCTTCGATCCGCTGCCCGACCGTCCCGCGCCCGACAACCCGCAGGGCAAGCTGGTGCTGCTGCGGCACGGTGAGACCGAGTGGTCGCGGAGCGGCCGGCACACCGGGCGCACCGACATCCCGCTGACCGCCCGCGGCGAGGAACTCGCACGCCTGGCCGGTGCCCTCGTCACCGGCTACGACTTCCGGCTCGTGCTCTCCTCCCCGCTGCAGCGGGCCCGCCGCACGGCCGAACTGGCCGGGCTGCACGCCGACGTCGATCCGCTGCTCGTGGAGTGGGATTACGGCGGGTACGAGGGACGCACGACGAAGGACATCCGCGCCGAACTCGGCTACAACTGGAGCGCGTTCACGCACGGGGTGATCCGCGGCGAGACGCCGGGGGAGACCGTCGAGGAGGTCGCGGCCCGTGCCTCCCGCGTGCTCACCCGGGTACTGCCGGCGATGGCGGAGGGCGACGTGGCTCTGATCGCGCACGGCCACTACCTGCGGATCCTGACGGCCGTGTTCCTGCGGCTCGCGCCCCGCTTCGGCGCCGCGATCACGCTCGATGCCGGATCGGTGTCGGTGCTGGGCTTCTCGCGCGAGCAGCCGGCGATCCTGGCCTGGAATCATGGCCCGCAGTTGCCGCTGGAGCCCTCAGAGTCCTGATCGGTCCCGGATCCGAAGACCCGTGCCTGCGGCCGTCCACGCGCGTACGCTCAGAGGTGGAGGAAGATCCGAGAAGGAGGAGTCATGTCGCTTCCAGAGGTACATCTGCTGCCCGAGGTCCATCATTGGTGGCCGCACCTGTCGGCGCACTCCAAACAGCAGCTCGAGGAGGTCGAGGACGGCGTCGTCCCCGACGAGGTGCGGCACGAGATCGAGCAGATCGTCGGTGAGACCGTCGATGAGGCCGCCCGCCTCAGCGATGGGGATCGGACGTTCATCCGCACCCAGCAGGAGGCGGTGGACTGACCGCGGCCGATCGGCGCGGTCGGGAGGGGCGGCCTGGAGAGGCCGCTCGAGTCCGACGTGCGCCGTCCCGCACCCGAGACAGCTTTAGAACGCCCGCGCGCGTTCCCGGGCTTCGTCCGTGGTCAGCTGTGCCAGTCGCGCGGGGCTATTCAGTCGCGCGGGGCTATTCGGTGTCCTGTGCCGGCGTCTGGGGGACATGCCCGTCGTGCTGGTAGTCCGGGCGCGGGGCCTGGGGGCGCTGGTGCGCGCCCTCGCCACCGAGCCGTCCACCGTACGGGCGACCGTGGTCGGCGTACTCGTCGCGCACGAACACGAAGCGCCACGGGCCTGCGGTGAAGCGCGCCCCGGTGTGCAACGTCTCGACGGGTCTGCCCTCCTCCACCGCGGCCTTGCGGATGTTCGCGCTCGTCTCGCCCGGGCCGAGCATCTCGAGGTCGTAGTCGTCGTGCCCGTCGTGGCGGATCACCGCGTGCACCGGTGCGATCCCGGACAAGCGGATCTCGCAGTCCTCCGCGGATCCGATCCGCGTCTCGTCGGCGGTGATCTCGTGCAGCAGGCGGTCGTCTTCGGAGCTGATGAGCAGGCGAGGGTGGCCTGAGCCCCACTCGGCATGCGTCGTCGTCCCGTTCTGGTGTGACGATGTGTTCCTCATGATCGGTCCTCCCGGGGGATCCGCTCGGGTGCCGGTGAGGCGTCGGGAGGCGCCTAGCCGGGGTTCGCCCTGCTCTCTCGCATAGCCCGATGCTAACCCCGCCTGAGGGGCCGGGCGCCGGTTGCGGGAAACCCGCTCCGCCGGTGGCCCGGTCCGCGAGGTCAGCTCTCGAGCAGCGCCTCGAACTCGGTCATGACGTCGGCGCGATAGGCGTCGACGTCGAGCGTCGCCGGGGGCACGTCGCCGTCCAGGAAGGCGGTCATGCCGGCGGCGAGGGCGGCGTCGTCCTGATCCACGATCCGGATGGATCCCTCGGGGAGCGCGCCGTAGACGGATCCGAACGACGTCGACACGATCGGCAGCTCGCAGATCGCGGCCTCGATCAGCACCATCGGCTGGCCCTCGTACAGGCTGGACAGCACGAAGCAGTCCGAGGCGGCCAGCAGCGCGTACGGGTTGCGCTGGGCGCCGGTGAGGAACGCCACGTCCGCGGCCCCGGCATCGTCGATCTGCTGCTGCAGGTCGGCGCGCAGCGGCCCGCCGCCGACGATCAGCAGCCGCGCCTCCGGATGGGCGGCGTGCACCGCGAGGAACGACCGGATCAGGCGCGCGTGGTTCTTCTCGGGGCTAAGCCGGCCGACCGTGATGAACCAGCGCAGTTCGCCCTCGTCTTCCTGCAGAGCCTGGAACCAGGCGGGAAGCGGCTCCTCGACCTCCGCGTCGGCGGATTCGTCGTCGAAGAACTCGCTGAGCGGGCGGCGCATGCCCCGGGTCACGTGTTCGACGTCGGGGAAGTTGCGCACGGTGCGGAACCGGTCGGCGGGTGCGTACTCGGCGAGCTCGACCCGGTTCAGCTCGGCGAGCTGGTGCGACACCGAGACGAGCTGGTCGTACTCGGGGTACATGGCGAACACGGCGCCGAGGCTGCGCCGCATGCGCGCCTTGCCGTTGACGGTGCGCTCGCGGTCGGCCGCCATCTCGTTGTGCATCCACACCGCGCGCGTCGGCGCCGAACCGTGCTCGTCCCGGGCGGGCGCGTGCAGCAGCAGGCTCGTCCACATCGGGCCGTAGCCGCTGAAATCGGCCACCCAGTCGTAGCGGGAGTCGCCGAACACGCGGACCCACTCGTCGCGCCACAGGTTCTCGTGCCAGGCTTCCGCGCCCGGCTGCCGCGAGGATCCGCGCCAGTCGTCGAGGCGGCGGCGCAGGTGCACGGCCTTGGATCCGTTCATCCCGCCGATGCGGAACACCTGCCGCACCTCGGCGGGGATCCGCGCCTGCACCAGCGGGTCGGTGGATCCGCGGCGCTTGGGCAGCAGCGCCGTGACGTCGTACTTCGCGTGGTCCAGCGCACCCAGCAGGTTCAGGGCCGACGTGGTGATGCCGTTCGGCTTCATTCCGCCGAGGTACACGAGCAGCCGTGTGCGGCCGTCGCGCGCGGCGGGGCGGGCCCGGTAGCCGTCGCGCGTTGCCGCCGAACACGATGTCGACCACGCGCCGGGTCACGTCGCCGTCCTCGAACGGCGCGAAGCGCGCCACCCAGGACGCATACTGCGGGTGCGGGTCCGCGCCCTCGGCGAGCAGCGCACCTAGTGCACGCCCGGTCTCCGCGGCGTCGGCCGAGACCGGGCCGGGCAGCGTGTCCAGCGGCATGTAGGTGCCGCGGCCGGAGGAGTACAGATCGGCGTCCGGCGTGAAGAACGCGACGGGTCGCCCGGTGGCGAGGTAGTCGAAGAAGATCGACGAGTAGTCGGTGACGAGGCCGGAGGCCGTCCCGAGCAGCACGTTCGTCGGGATCGTGTTGGGTGCGAGGGATCGGGCGAGCTCCGGCCGTCCGGCGGCGTGCGCGTGCACGATCTGGTGCGTCTTCAGCACGACCACGCGGTCGGGGCCCACGCCCTCCTGGAGCGCGGCGAGCTGCGCGGCGAGCTCCTCGATGTTGTCTTCCGGATCGTCGAACGAGGTCCCGCGCCAGGTGGGCGCGAACAGCACGATGTCCCTGCCGTCGAGCACGACCCCGTTCTCCTCGAGCTCGGCGCGCACGGCCGCCTCGGCATCCGCGTCCAGGCGCTGCCGGTCGATGCGCGGGTAGCCCTCCTCGATGATCGTGCCGGGGTAGACGTTCGTCAGCCGGTAGGCGCCCTCGTACATGGTCTCGGCCATGAACGGGTTCGCGGCGAGCAGGTAGTCGGACATCAGGAAGTTGCGCAGCGTGTTCGCGGACTGCACGGCGCCGTCCGGCATGTCGAAGCCCATCAGCTTCAGCGGGGTGCCGTGCCACGTGTTCAGGTACACCTGGCCCTCGCGTTTGCCGAACCAGGTCGGGAAGGTGGCGTTGTTGACCAGCCAGCCGCTGACCGCCAGCGCCTGCCGGTAGGACGCGGAATCCGCGGCGCACGAACGACACCCGCGCGTGCCCGTCGAACTCGGCGCGGAACCGGGCGATCGCCGCGTCGTCCGCGATCACCCAGACGTGCCTCAGATGCGCGTAGGCGGGGTCGTCCAGCAGCCGGCGGAAGATCGCCTCGGGGTTGCACAGCACGCCGTTGCCGGCGAACGACTCGTAGAGGACCTGATCGGGGCGCACCGGGCGCGAGCGCCAGAACGCGATGCGCTCGGCTTCGACGGCGCGCTTCAGGCGACGGGCGGAGGTCCGCAGACGCCGCACGGAGGAGGGGAGAGGCACGGATCCAGGATATTCGTCCGTCCCCGAGGGAATGCTCGGAGAACATCCGGTGGCCGGGAGATGACATGCGGGGCGAATCCGACGCCGCGCGCGCGGGGCCAGCCGCCTGACAGGGAGCTCGGAGGAGCGGCCAAGGGCCGCCCGCTAGCCTCGGGACTGTGACCTCCTCCGCTGCCGGCACCGCCTCGGAGCGGCGCACCCCTGCCCTCGCGGCGGGCCCTGAGGCGACGGATCCGCACCGGCTGGCGCGGTGGGCGGCGGTCGTGGGCGTGTTCGCGGTCGTCGCGAGTGCCGCCGGGAGCTGGATCCCGTCGCTCTGGGGCGACGAGGCCGCCAGCCTGATGTCGGCGACCCGCCCGCTCGGCTCGCTCTGGCAGATGCTGGGCTACGTCGACGCCGTGCACGGGCTCTACTACCTCGGACTGCACGCCTGGATCGACGTGTTCGGACCCAGCCCGTTCTCGATCCGGTTCCCGTCCGCGCTCGCGATCGGCGTCTGCGCGGCGGCCGTCGTCTGGCTGTGCGGGCGGTTCGGGACGCTCCGGTTCGCGATCCTCGCCGGAGTGTTCACCGCCGTGCTGCCCCGGCTGATCTTCGCCGGTGAGGAGGCGCGCTCGTACGCGATCGGCGCCGCGCTCGCGGCGGTGCTGGTCGCGATCGTGGTCGAGATCGCGCGCCGTTCCGGCCCGGTGCGCGGGTGGTGGATCGCGTATGCGGCGGTGCTGACCGTCGCGACCTGGGTGTTCCTGTACTTCGCGCTGATGGTGTTCGCCGTGTCGGTGATCGTGTTCTGCACGGCGCCGCTGCGCCGGCGCTGGCGGGCCTGGGCGCTCAGCACTGCGGTGGCGCTGCTGCTCGCCTCGCCGCTGGCGTGGTTCGGGTTCCTGCAGCGTCGCCAGATCGCGTTCCTCGCGGTGCGCGAGTCGATCACGCCCAAGGTCGTGCTGAGCGACATGTGGTTCCAGGAGTGGTGGTTCGCCGTGATCGCCTGGGCGATCATCCTGGTCGCCGTGGTGCCGTTCGCGATCGAGGCGGTGCGGATCCGCCGGTCGGGCGGCCGGGTGGGGCTGCGGCTGGAGACGGTCGCGCTCGCCTGGATGGTCGTCCCGATGGGGCTGCTCCTCGTGGCGAGCCCGATCGTGGTGGGCTACACGGCGCGGTACGGCACGTTCTCGGCGCCCGCCGTGGCGATCCTGATGGCGATCGGCGTGCGCCGGCTGGCGCAGCCTCGGCCGCGCGCGCTGGCTCGCCGCTGCTTCGCGTCGCCGCGGTGCTGATCGCCGCGGTCCCGGTCGCGATCTCGCAGCGCGGTCCGTACGCGAAGAACGAGTCCGATTGGAACGACATCGCGGCGTACATCCAGGACAACGCCCGCCCCGGCGACGGGATCGTGTTCGACGACGGCGCGCGCCCCTCGCAGCGCACCCGGCTGGCGAAGGCGACGGATCCGGCCGCCTTCCGCAGCGTGACCGACCTGCTGCTGAAGACCCCGTTCCCGAAGTCGTACACCTGGTACGACCAGACCTACTCGATCCCGCACGCCGCGGATCTCGGCCGCTTCGACGGCGTGAACCGGGTATGGGTCGTCGAGCTCAGGTTCGACGGCGTGGAGGACACCTGGGGCCTTCGCGACCTGAACGCCCTCGGCTACCACCAGAGCCAGCGCCACACCGGCTTCGGCAGCGCGATCCTGCTCTACGAGCGGTGAGCCGCCGTCGAGCGCCGACGAGACCCGCCCCGAAAGCCCGTCTATTTCTGGCAAACGGTCGCTTATGCCCCGGTGGAGCGACCATTTCGCAGAAACAGACGGACGGGGACGGACGTGCGTCCTGCGGAGCCGGACCGCTCAGAGCTCCGGGACGACGCGGATCGCGCCCTTGTCGGCGGACTGGGCGAAGTGCGCGTAGGCGCGCAGCGCCGGGCTGACCTCGCGGACGCGATTCTTCGGCCGGTAGCCGCCGTTCGCCTCGAGGTGCTCGCGGCGGCGCTCCAGCTCCTGCCAGGAGACTTCGAGCTCGAGCGTGCGGGCGGGGATGTCGATCGACACGATGTCGCCGTCCTCGACGAGCGCGATCATGCCGCCGGCCGCGGCCTCCGGGGAGACGTGCCCGATGGACAGGCCGGAGGTGCCGCCGGAGAAGCGTCCGTCGGTGATCAGCGCGCACGCCTTGCCGAGGCCGCGGCCCTTCAGGAACGACGTCGGGTAGAGCATCTCCTGCATGCCGGGGCCGCCCTTGGGGCCCTCGTAGCGGATGACGACGACGTCGCCCTCCTTGACCTGCTTGTTCAGGATCTTCTCGACCGCCTCGTCCTGCGACTCGCAGACCACGGCGGGGCCGGAGAAGGTCCAGATCGACTCGTCCACGCCGGCGGTCTTGACCACGGCGCCGTTCTCGGCGATGTTGCCGTGCAGCACGCCCAGGCCGCCGTCCTTCGAGTACGCGTGTGCGACGTCGCGGATGCAGCCGCCCTCGGCATCGGTGTCGAGCGAGTCCCAGCGCTCGGACTGCGAGAACGCGGTCGACGAGCGGCGCCCGCCCGGAGCCGCGTGCCACAGGTCCTCCGACTCGGCGGACGCGGATCCGCCGCGGATGTCCCACTCGTCCAGCCACTCGCCGAGCGTCGCCGCGTGCACAGTGTGCACCTGGTCGTCGAGCAGGCCGCCGCGGCGCAGCTCGCCGAGCAGGGCGGGGATGCCGCCCGCGCGGTGCACGTCCTCCATGTAGTAGATGCGGCCGCCGGCCGAGTTCGGCGCGACCTTCGCCAGGCACGGCACGCGGCGCGAGATCGCGTCGATCTCGGCGAGGCCGAAGTCGACCCCGGCCTCGTGCGCGGCGGCGAGCAGATGCAGGATCGTGTTCGTGGATCCGCCCATCGCGATGTCGAGTGCCATGGCGTTGCCGAACGCCGCCTCGGTGGCGATGCTCTTGGGCAGCACGCTCTCGTCGTCGCCCTCGTAATAGCGCTTCGAGATGTCGACGACGAGGGATCCGGCCTTCTCGTACAGCGCCTTGCGGGCGGTGTGCGTGGCGAGCACGGATCCGTTGCCGGGCAGCGAGAGGCCGATCGCCTCGGTGAGGCAGTTCATCGAGTTCGCGGTGAACATGCCGGAGCAGGATCCGCAGGTCGGGCAGGCCGACTCCTCGATACGCAGGATGTCGGCGTCGGAGATCTTCTCGTTCACCGCGTCGCTGATCGCGTCGACGAGATCGAGCGAGCGCACGGTGCCGTCGACCAGGGTGGCGCGGCCGGCCTCCATCGGGCCTCCCGAGACGAACACGGTCGGGATGTTCAGCCGGAGCGCGGCGAGCAGCATGCCGGGCGTGATCTTGTCGCAGTTCGAGATGCAGACCAGGGCGTCGGCGCAGTGCGCGTTGACCATGTACTCGACCGAGTCGGCGATCAGGTCGCGGGACGGCAGCGAGTACAGCATGCCGCCATGGCCCATCGCGATGCCGTCGTCGACGGCGATCGTGTTGAACTCGCGCGGGATGCCGCCGGCCTCGGTGATCGCGTCGGACACGATGCGTCCGACCGGCGCGAGGTGGGTGTGCCCCGGCACGAACTCGGTGAACGAGTTCGCGACGGCGATGATCGGCTTGCGGCCGAGATCCGCGCCGTTCACGCCGGCGGCGCGGAAGAGGGCGCGGGCGCCTGCCATGTTGCGTCCGTGGGTGACCGTGCGAGAACGATAAGCGACCATGGTGACCATTGTGGACCCGTTCTGCCCTCGGCGGAGGGTCGGGAGCGAGGAGGGGTTGTACTAGTACTCGGAGTACTGTTCATGCATGATCCGTCCGCGCACCCCCCGTCGCGAGCAGCTGGGGGAGTTCCTCGCCTCTCGCCGTCGCGCCGCGCGCCGCTCCGCGCTCGGGCTGCCGCAGGCCGCTCGCCGCGGTGACATCGGCCTGAGCCGCGAGGAGGTGGCGGCGCTCGCGGGAGTGAGCGCGAGCTGGTTCACCTGGCTCGAGCAGGGGCGCGACATCGGCGTCTCGCGGCAGGTGCTGGGCGCCGTCGCCCGGGTGCTGCAGCTGAGCCCCGCCGAGACCGACTACGTGGTGCGGCTCGCGGGGCCCGACGGAGGATTCCCCGGCGGAGCGAGGCGGAACGGATCCCGGAGCATCTGCAGCGGCTGGTCGACGCGCTCGCGTTCCCCGCGTTCGTCGTCGCGAGCGACTGGGCGATCGTGGGCTGGAACGCCCCGTACGCGCGGCTGTACGCGCCGATCGCCACCGTGGATGTCGCCGAGCGCAACCTGCTCTGGCTGATCTACACGGATCCGCGGCTGCGCCGCATGCTGCCGGACTGGGACCAGGAGAGCCGCCGCTTCCTCGCCGAGTTCCGGGCCGATTCGGGCGTGCGGCTGAGCTCGGACCGGCATCGCGCGCTGATCGGCCGGCTGCTCGACGCGAGCGAGGACTTCCGGATCCAGTGGGCCGAGCACGCGGTGGAGCGCTTCGCCTCCCGGCAGCGGGTGTTCGCGCACCCGTCCGACGGGCGGCTCGTGTTCGAGCACCACAGCCTGGTGCCGTCCGACGCGCCAGGGCTGACCGTCGTGATGTACGTGCCGGTCGCGGAATGACGCCGCCCCGCCCCCGTCTATTTCTGCCGAAGTGTCGCTTACACGCCTCAGAAGCGACAGTTCGGCAGAAATAGACGGACTCGGGAGACGTCCAGCGGGTGACCGGCGGAGGTGGCGAGCCTGCTCAGCGGGCCAGATGCAGCACCGTCGTGACGTTGATCCGGTGCGACGACAGGATCCGGTACCCGAGCGCCTGCAGGTGGGCGACGTCGGGGGAGTGCGCGGCGTCGGGGCCGCGCTCGACCGCCCACACCTCGGATCCGAGGTCCCGGACGGCGAGCGCGTCGTTCGGGACGGTGCGATCCCAGAGCCCTGGGCGCACCCGGTAGGAGATGAGCAGGGCAGGATCCCGGAGTCCTTCGACGCCCGCCGGATAGACCGCTGCGATCAGCCGCGGCTCCTCGGAGTCCTTCGGTCGGTCGTCGTAGACGACGGCGTCTCCGGCACGGGCGTGCGCATGCAGGTAGGCGGCCGCCTCGCGCCAGTCACTGCCGTCCTTCGCGTACGGTCCGCGCTGCACGATCAGGTTCGGCACGAAGGCGGCGAGCACGACCGCGAGCAGGACCCCGAGGGCGGTCGGCGCCCGCCGCGGCGCGCGCCGCGCGATCACCCGGGCTGCGACCGACAGACCGACCGCGACGAGAACGGCCGCCGCCGGCGTGCAGAACGACAGGTACCGGACCGTGTACATGGGCGCGATCAGCGTGCTGGCGATCAGCACCGCGGCGGTCGGCAGCACCAGCCAGAGCAGTGCGAGCACGCCGAGCCGGAGCCGATCCGGATCCCGTCGGCGGTCGCGGAAGACCATGACCAGCCCGAGCACGATGAGCGCCCAGCACAGGACGGCCGTCACCGGGTCGAACCACTGCAGCGCGAGCACGTTGAGCGGCGTGATGTAGTCGCGATACGCGAGGAAGCCGATCTGGTTCCGCTGAGCGGAGGCGAGCCGCACGATCGGCAGCGCGAGCACGACGCCGGCGGCCGCCCACCCCGCCCAGCGCCAGAGCAGCCGGCGGTGGAAGAGCAGGACGAAGAGCCCGTGCACGACGAGCAGCAGCGCCAGGTACAGGAAGACGTAGATCGCCACGGCCGCCCCAGCGGCGTACGCCGCCCACACCCACCACGCGCGGCGCCGGGTCAGCATGTCCACGAGCAGCACGGTCAGCCATACTGCGATCGCGGATCCGATCGCGTACGAGCGGGCCTCCGCCGCCATCACCGCGGTGCGCGGAAGCAAAGCCGCGATCAGCCCCGAGGCGAGGGCGAGGTGCGGCCCGCCGAAGCGTCCCGCGAGCACCGCCGTGCCCGCGGCCAGGAACCCGGCCGCGACCGCGCTCGGCAGCCGCACCGAGAACTCGCCCGCCCCGAACAGTCCGACCCAGACGTGCAGGAACGCGTAGTAGACGCCGTGCACGCCGTCGACGGTCTGCAGCATCCGCCACAGCTCCGGCCAGCTGCGCGCGGCGGACATGACGCTCGCCGCCTCGTCACCCCAGAACGAGGGGATCCAGGATCCGATGACTCCGGCGGCCGCGCCCACGACGCCCGTGATCAGGGCGATTCGCGTCAGGCGCGCGCGTTCCGACGACGTCCGCACGTCTCGATCCTGCCGAGGCGGCCTGTGTGCGGGCCGTGTGGGGCCCTCGCGGATCACCCCAGCGGCAGCCGCAATGTCACCACGGTGCCGGATCCCTCCGCGGAGCGCAGCGCGACCGCCCCTCCGTGCCGGCGCAGGATCGCGGCGACCAGGCTCAGGCCGATGCCGGATCCGGCGACGTCGCGCGCGTTCTGCGCCCGCGCGAGTTCGTCGAACACCTGCGGCAGGTCGGCCTCCGGGATGCCGCGGCCGGTGTCCGCCACCTCGATCACCGCCTGTCCCGCCTCCTCGCGCAGCCGTACCTCGATCGGGCCGCTCGCGGAGTATTTCACGGCGTTGCCGAGCACGTTGTCCACGGCGAGCGAGAGCAGGTCCGGATCGGCGGAGATCGGCGGCACGGGCCAGGGCACACGTGTGACGGTGAGCGTGATCCTGGCCCCGGCGCCAGGATCCTGCGGTCCGAGCGCGGCGATCGCCTCGGCGAGCAGCTGTTCGAGGTGCACGGGCTCGCGCTCCAGCGGGCGCGCCTCAAGGTCGGCGAGCTTGCGCAGATCGCGGACCAGGCCGCCGAGCCTGGCCGCCTGGGCGTCGATGATCGGCCACGCGTCCGCGGCGCCGGCGGCGTTCTGTGCGGCGGCCGAGGTCGCCAGGATCGCGGTGAGCGGGTTCTTCAGCTCGTGGTCGAGCCGTGCCAGGAAGCGGGCGTGGGTCTGCCGTTCCGCGGCCGCACCACGCGCCTGCGCCGCACCGAGGGCGGATGCCTCGCGCTGTCGCCGGTGGTCCCGTCGCACGAGAAGAGTCAGGATCCCCAGCACGATCGCGCTGATCAGCACCCCGGAACCGGCGACGAGTGCCGGCACGGCGATGCCGATGCGCACCTGGCGGGTGTCACCAGCGCCGAGCAGGATCGCGCACGCGGCGAGGGCGAGCAGTGCGGGGACGGCGGCGAGGATCCACCACCAGGTCCGTCCGGTGCGGTGCCCGGCGGATCCCGTCGCCGGCATCGGCGCGCTCATGCCGCACGCACCGGCGCCGCGAAGCGGTACCCGAAGCTCTGCACGGTCTCCACGAACCGCGGCGCGGCGGCGTCGTCGTCGAGCACACGGCGCAGCTCGGCGATGCGGTGATCCACCGCCCGGCTCGATGTGGCGAAGTCGAAGCCCCACAGGGTGGACAGCAGCCGCTCCCGGCTGTGCACCTCGTCCGGATGCAGCATCAGGTACTCCAGCAGCATCATGGCCTTCGGGGTGAGCGTGAGCTCGGTCTCGGCCAGCCACGCCCGGCGCGCGGTACGGTCCAGCACGAGGTCGTGCGCGTGCAGCCGCCGGGCGGCCGCGAGCGACGGGCCGCCGGCCGCCGTGCGACGCAGCACGGCACGGATGCGCGAGATGAGCTCGTGCGGATCGAACGGCTTGTTCAGGTAGTCGTCGGCGCCCTCATCCAGCGCGGCACTGCGTTCCCATGACTCGCCGACCTGGGTGAGCAGGATGATCGGCAGCCACAGACTGCGCCCGCGCACGCGCCGCACGAACTCGCGTCCGTCGAGGTGCGGCATGAGCACGTCGCACACGACGAGATCCGGGGCGCGGCGCTCGACGGCGGCGAGGCCCTGCGCGCCGTCCCCGGAGACCTCCACCTCGAAACCGCTGCGTTCGAGGAACGGACCGAGCGCGCCGGTGATGGCCTCGTCGTCATCGACGAGCAGGATGCGGGGGCGGGAGGCGTCTGCCACGTCAGCCCGCCGTGAGGGTGTTGCCTGAGCCGATGTCGCTCACCGTCGGGGTCGCGCCCGTCCAGGTCACGACGTTGGCAGAGCCGTTCACGTTCAGCTTCTGTATGGAGCCGGCGAACACCACGTTGCTGTCGCCGATGATCTCCACGACGGCGACATCGTCGGCGACCACCTGGGCGCCGTGCGCATTCAGGATGAGCCGGTCGCAGGCTCCTTCGACGCGCACCGTCATGGCGTCCTGCATGAGGGTGAGCTGGCCGTCGCAGCGCTGGATGGTCGTGGCGGTCGCGATGAGCGTGTCGCGGGTGGGACCGTCGCGCAGCGAGACAGGCGGATCGGTCTGCGGGGCGGGCTTCGGGGGATCGGTGCGGTGCTCGCCTTCCTGGGTCACCGAGGCGGAGGACTCCGGTGAGGCCGACGGGTTCGCGCTGTCGACGACGCTGATCGAGCAGCCGGTGAGTGCGGCGGCGAGCGCGAGGATCCCCAGGAGGGGAAGGGGGCGGGTGCGGTGCATGGCTTCTCCGGTCGTTCTGATGCAGTCTCCGCGGGTGGTCAGGCCGCGGCGGGGATGAAGATCTCGACGCGGCGGTTCAGCTGCCGGCCGGCCGGGTCGTCCTGGCCGTCGATCTCGTTGGGCGCGACCGGGCGGGTCTCGCCGTAGCCGACCGCCTCCATCGCGCAGGTCACGCCGCGCTTGTGCAGGGCAGCGACGACGGCCTGCGCGCGATCCTCGCTGAGGACCTGGTTCTCGTCGTCGGAGCCGATCGCGTCGGTGTGGCCGGAGATCTCGGCTCGGGCGATCTTCTGCGCGATCAGCACGTCGGCGACCGAGGCGATGGTCTGCGCCGCGTCGGCGCGGATGTCGCTCTTGTCGAAGTCGAACAGCACGCCGTCCTGGAACGTGATCGTCGTGCCGCAGGAGGTGACCGGCGCCAGTGCCGCGATCGGGGGGAAGCTGCCCAGCTTCGGGACCTTCGGCAGGGCCGCTGCCGTGACCTTCTGGCCGTTCACGGTCGCCGTGCCGTCGCCGAAATTCTGGATCCGGATCCGCTCGTCCGTGTAGTTGCCGGATCCGTCGCCGAAGTTCTGGATCGACACGGTCCCCGAGGTGTAGTTGCCGGATCCGTCGCCGAAGTTCTGGATCGTCGTGCCGTTGATGCTCGAGACGCCGGATCCGTCGCCGAAGTTCTGCACGGTGCCGTCCGGACCGGTGTAGTTGCCGGATCCGTCGCCGAAGTTCTGGATCGACACGGTCCCCGAGGCGTAGTTGCCGGATCCGTCGCCGAAGTTCTGGATCGTCGTGCCGTTGATGCTCGAGACGCCGGATCCGTCGCCGAAGTTCTGCACGGTGCCGTCCGGACCGGTGAAGTTGCCGGATCCGTCGCCGTACAGCATCGCGGATCCATTGCCCGAGACGACCCGGCCGCTCTCGTCGCAGCGCGCCGCCGCCACGGTCACGCCTGGCACGTCGCGGAAGGCCCGGTCGACCTCGATCGCGAAGGCGTCGGCCGATCCGGACAGCAGGCTGAGATCGGGGAGCTGGAACAGCGGCACCGGGGGGAACTGGCCGACGTCGTAACCGGGCACCGTGGGGGTGCCCTTCGCGACGGTCGCGCTCGTGGAGTGGGACGGGGTGGGCGAGGACGGACGCGGGGTGGCGACCGTGACCGAGCAGGCGGTGAGGGCGGCGACGGTGCCGAGGCCGACGGCGATGAGCGCGGCGGACCGGATCCGGCGAGGAGCGTGGCGGGAACTCATGCCATGAGGCTACCGATCCCGTGTCGCCGGTTCGTCGCCGCCGTGTCTCGATCCTGCGACACGGAATCCACGAGGTCAGGCCGGCGGTCCGCCGCCGTATCCGAGGCGCCGTTGCAACTGCCGAGCGGTCTCCGTGACGGCGGAGATGATCGCCGCCTCGTCGACAGGCGCCTCCTCGCCCCAGGTCACGGCGACCGCGGCGACCGGCCAGCCCACGTGATCGCGCACCGCGGCGCCCACCGAGCGGAATCCGGCGCTGATCTCGCCGTCCTCACGGGCGAACCCTTCGCGGCGGCTCTCGCGCAGCAGTTCGTTCAATTCGCGCGGCCGGGACGGGCCGCTGCCGGTGCGCTGTGTGAACGCCGCGGCATCCGGGTAGAGGGCGCGCACCTGCTCGCGGGGGAGCACCGCGAGCATCGCCCGGCCGGTGGCCGTGAGGTGTGCGGGCAGGCGCACCCCGACGTCGGTGATCAGCGCCGGCCGGCGGACGGCCCGCTCCTCGACGATGTAGAGCAC
Source organism: uncultured Actinomycetota bacterium (assembly GCA_963791605.1). Classification (GTDB taxonomy): domain Bacteria; phylum Actinomycetota; class Actinomycetes; order Actinomycetales; family Microbacteriaceae; genus Microbacterium. The sequence goes on from CAWBTB010000020.1 coordinate 19,350, forward strand.
GTCGCGCCCGGTCATCACCGCGAGATGGGCGCTCTCGCCGAGGCGGTCGGCGACGCCCGCGAGCAGCGGACGGCCCAGGCGCGCCAGCGGCTCCTGTCGCGCGTACCCTCCGGCAAGCTCGAAAGCGCTCGTGCCGAGACCCCAGCGCCGCTCCTGCGACAGGTGGACGACGAACCCGTGCGCCTCCAGGGTCGCGAGCAGGTGATACACGGTCGAGCGCGGGATCCCCAGCTCCCGGGCGAGTGCCGAAGCGGCCACGGGACCTGCGCGCCGGGCGAGGAAGCGCAGGATCCGCAGCGTCTGATCCGCCGCGGGGACCTGCGGGCGCTCGTCTCCGGCGACGGCACGTCCGTCCGCGCTGTCATCGGAGGTTCGGCGTTCAGGGGTCACGCACACAGGATCCCACGCGTCGCCCGGTGCGGGGGTGATCAGGGGGCGGTCGTGCTCTTGGGCGCGAAACGGTCGGGGCGGAACGCGGACAGCAGCGGCGAGACGAACCCGGTGGCGATCTCGTCGGCGATCAGCTCGCCGGCGATCAGGCCCTGGGTGGCGCCGCTGTGGCTGAAGGCCACATACAGGCCGGGGATCTCGGAGATCCGGCCGTACACCGGCTCGCCGTCCGCGGGGACCGGCTTGTATCCGGATCCGATGCGCGCGAGCGTCAGTTCCGGATGGCCGGAGAGCACGCGCCGGGCCTCATCGAGCAGTCTCGGCACGACGTCGTTCGGGATCCGCAGCGTGCCGTCGTCGCGGACCTCGATGGAGCGCTCCGACCACCCCGAGTCCATGGCGAGCCCGCCGTCGACCGTGCGACGGACCGCCACGTGCGGGGTATTCAGCGTCGTCGTCAGAGCGGTGTCCACGGGGGTCGTGAACGCCACGAAGGCGGGCGGGCTGGACGTGCCGATCTCGATGCCGAGCTCGCTGAGCTGCCCGGGTACGGAAGGTCCGGTCGCGAGCAGCAGCGCGTCCCCGCGCACCTCCTCGCCGCTCGCGGTGCGCACCCCGACGGCGCGTCCTCCTTCGACGAGCGGGTGCGAGCGGCCCGCGTCCTCGATGATCGACGCCCCTCGGGCCGTCGCCTCCGCGGCCAGGAGCCCGATCACGGTCGGCAGATCCACCCAGCCCTCGCCGGGATTGAAGATCGCGCCCTCTTCCGCGACGGCCGAGGGATCCACGCCGGGCGCGACCTCCGGAATCCTGTCGCGGGCGATCCACTGTGCGTCGTATCCGCGCTCGCGTTCCGTGGCGAACAGTTCGCGCAGCGACTCCCCGTCCTCCTCGTCCGCCCACATCAGGCCGCCGGTAAAGCGCAGGTACCGGGCGGAGTCAGGATGCCGCGCGGCCCATGTGCGCCAGCGGTCGATCCCGGCCATGCGGATCGCAAAGTACGGGGTCGGCCAGTTCCACGCCGCATTAAGCCACGCGAGGGATCGCCCGGATGCGCCGCTGGCGAGGGGCCCCTCGGTGACGAGGGTCACGCGCACGTCCCTGCGGGCGAGCTGTGCGGCGGCGGAGCTGCCGAAGATGCCGCCGCCGAGGATCACGACGTGGGCGGGTTCGGGGGCGGTCATGGGCTCTCCTCGAGATCGTGGGTGAATGCGGAGCGCGGATTGGACTAAGAGTTGATACCGGTCCCATCCCGTGACGTGAGCGTAATCGCCGCGCCGGGAGGGCGTCAAGGGTGCCCGGCGGTCCGAGGTCGCGCCGTCTTGACTCCCGGGTACCGGCGTGGCATGAATCCGGGGTCCGACGCTCGGACGTGCGCCGGCGATCCGTGATCGACGGACCGGGCGGAACCGCTCCGAGCCGGTCTTGACCGTCGTCCGCATCCGTGTCAGGATGAGCGTGGTGATACCGGTATCACACTCATCCGCGAAGAAGGGGAAGCACGCTGTGCTCAAGTTCAACGAAGACGAATTCACCGCTCAGCTCTCGAGCGCCGTCGCACTCCGCGCCGACGTGGAGGCGCTGGTCGCTCAGCTCGGGGACGGCGTCAAGAACGTCTACTTCCTCGGCGCCGGGGGCTCGTACGCCGAGATGATGCCCTACGCCCTGCTCCTGCAGACGAAGTCCACTCTTCCGGGTGTGGCGGCCATCGCCCAGGAGTTCGTGCTGGCGCCGGACACGGCCTTCGGGGAGGGATCGCTCGCGGTGTTCGTGTCGGCCACGGGGTCGACCCCCGACGTCAACAACGCCATCGAGTGGGCCAAGGCGCAGGGCGCCACCACCGTCGGCTTCACGGGCGAGCCCGACAGCCCGTTCGCGACAGCCCTCGACCACGTCTTCCTCTCCTCCGCGCACTCCTACGACATCCAGTTGCTGCTGCTCGTCACCGGGCTGCTCCGAGCCCGCGGCGAGTTCGCGGACTACGAGCAGTTCGCCGATCAGCTCGCGCTGCTGCCCGCCCTCATGGTCGACGTGGCGAAGAAGTCGGACTCCAAGGCGTCGGTGTTCGCCAACAAGCACAAGGACGTGGAGTACCTGTTCGTCGTCGGATCCGGCAACGTATGGGGCTACGCCTACCTCTACTCCATGTGCGTGCTCGAGGAGTGCCAGTGGCTGCACACCACGCGCGTGCACGCCGCCGAGTTCTTCCACGGTTCCCTCGAGCTCATCGAGAAGGACACCACGACGCTCCTCTTCTACGGGGAGGACGAGACGCGGCCGCTCATGGACCGCGTGCGCAACTTCGTCGAGCTGTACTCCGACGACGTGACGGTCTTCGACACCGCCGACTACGCGCTCAAGGGCATCGATCAGAAGTTCCGCGCCCTGCTTTCGCCGCTCGTGATCGGCACCGCCGCGAGCCGTCTGAGCGCTCACCTCGAGCTGGTCCGCAACCACCGTCTGGACGTGCGTCGCTACTACCGCGTCGTCGAGTACTGAGAGGCGCGGCCGTGAAGGTCCTCGGATTCGGCGACAACGTCATCGATCGCTTCGTCGACAGGCGGATCGACTATCCCGGTGGCAACTGCGTCAATTTCGCGGTGTTCGCCCGTGAGCTCGGGATCGACGCGGCATATCTGGGCGTGTTCGGATCGGATGAGGCGGGAGCCTTCCTCCGGTCCGAGCTCGCCGCCATCGGCCTCGACGTCTCGCGATGCGTCGTCCGCGAGGGCGAGACCGGCATCGCGATGGTCGAGGTCGTGGACGGGGATCGGATCTTCCTCGGCGGCAACGACGGGGGCGTCACCGTGCGCGAGCCGTTCGTGCTCACGCCGCAGGATCTGGACTACGCGGCCAGGTTCGACCTCGTCCACTCCGGCGTCTACTCGTCCGCCGAGTCGCAGCTGCCGATCCTCGCCGGCACCGGCGCCCTGGTGACGTACGACCTGTCCAGCGAGGACCGGTTCCGCTCTGCGCCGTACCTGGATCCGCTCGCTCCGCACCTCGATCTGGCGCTGCTGTCCTGCTCGCATCTCACGGAGACCGAGACCGCGGAGCTGCTGCGTTCGGTGGTGGCGAAGGGGGCGGGCATGGCGATCGGAACGCGCGGTGCCGACGGCTCGATCCTGTTCGACGGGATCGATCTGCACCGATCGGAAGCGACGCCTCTCGACCCCGAGAGGACGGTCGCGGACACGATGGGCTGCGGCGACGCATTCCTCAGCGCCGTCGTGTGCTCCCTGCTCGGCGCCGGATGGCGGAAGGGGCGTCGGCCCGCGTCCGGGGCCATCGACGACGCGCTCGCGGCGGGCTCCCGGTTCGCGGCGGAGCAGTGCTTCACGGACGGAGCGTTCGGCCACGGTCGGCCGACGCCGGTGGGTGCGGACATGAGCTTCGACCCTTCATCCGCCCCGGGCTGAGCGGCGACGCCGTCGGCTAGATTGGCGAGAAGGCGTCTCGCCATGCGGGGTCTTGTCACGAAAGGGGGCGCGATGCCCGTTCACCGGAGCAGGTCCGTCTCCTCGCCGACCGTCGCCGAGGTCGCCGCGGAAGCGGGCGTCGGCAAGGCCACCGCGGCGCGGACCCTGGGGAACTACGGCGCAGTGAGTCCCGGGGCCCGCGCCCGCGTGCTCGCCGCGGCCGAGAAGCTCGGCTATCGGCCCAACAGCCTCGCCCGAAGCATGACCACGGGCATCACGCAGACGATCGGCGTGATCGTGGCCGACGTCAGCAACCCGTTCTTCGCCGGGGTGATGCGCGGCATCGCGGACGCGTGCGAGGCGACCGACTACACGGCGATCGTGATGAGCACCGACGAGAGGCTCGCCGCAGAGCGATCCGCTGTCGGGGTGCTCATCGACAAGCAGGTGGACGCGCTGATCATCGCCTCCGCGGCGCTCCTGCCGACCGACACCACGCACATCCTCGAGGCCATGAGTCGCCGAATCCCGGTCGTGCTGATCGACCGCAAGGTGCGCGGTCTCGATCTCGACGCCGTCGTGATCAACAACCGGGAGGCGGCGCGCGACGCCGTCCAGAGCCTCATCGAGCTCGGCCACCGCAGGATCGCCTTCGTCTGGGGGCCCGCCCTGCGCGACTGGCTGCCCGATCGTCGGAGCCTGCTCGCCGCCGGCGAGGACTGGCTGTGGAGCGAGACGGAACGTCTTCGCGGCTACGTGGACGCGCTGGACGAAGCGGGCATCCCGCTGGATCCTGCGCTGGTCAGCACGTGCGCGCACAACGAGGAGGCGACGGTCGGTGCCGTGGGGGAGATGCTGGCGTCGGCGGATCCGCCCACGGCCGTGCTGACGACCGAGACCGACGCCATGGTGGGGACCCTGCGCGCCCTACGCGCGGCGGGGCTGCGCCACCCCCGCGACATCTCGGTGATCGGCTTCGACGACAGCTCCTGGGCGAGCGTGATCGAACCGCCGCTGACGATGATCGCTCAGCCGATGCTGGAGCTCGGCCGTGCTGCGGCGCGGCATGCCTTCGCGCGCATCGCGGGCGACGACGGGGATGCCGTGATCGAGACGATCCCCTCGACGCTCATATCCCGCGCATCGGTCGCGGCTCCTGGAAGGGAATCGGTCAGCGCTGACGGCGCACGTTGAAGCCGATCTGCGCACCCCGGTGGTAGTCCTCCGCCAGCAGGATGCGCCGCCCGGTCCTGGTCAGGCAGACCTCCGTCACGAGCAGCCAGGGCCCGAGCCCGGTGAGCCGGTGCCGGCGGGCGATGTCGAACGGCAGCTCGACGGCGCTGATCCGCGCCACGGACGACACGATCTGATGCCCGCTGGCCTCGAGCGCGTCGGTCAGCGGCGCCGACCAGTCGCGGTGCGCGATCGGCCCTGGCAGCGCATCGCGCAGGATGTGGTCGATGCTGAACACGAGCGGCTCGCCGTCGCCGTAGCGGAGCCGCGCGAGCCGGACCAGCGGGGTCCCCGCGTCGATCTGCAGGCTCTGCGCCTGCGCCGCGTCCGCGAGGACCTCGCCGACCGAGAACACCGAGGTCGTCACGTCGTGGCCGAGCCTGGTCAGCATCTCGGTGACGCCCTCGTAGCGCGTGATCGGACGCTCCACGATCGCTGCGGCGACCGCGGAGACGAAGCGGCCCTTGCCCTGCACCGCGTCGACCAGACCCTCTTCCTCGAGGCGCTTCAGGGCCTCGCGCACGGTCGACCGGGCGAGGCCGAAACGCTCGGACAGCTGCGCCTCGGTGGGCAGGCGGTCTCCGGGGACGAGACCCTCGTCGGCGATCATCCGCGCGAGGTCGTCGCGCAGTGACGGCGTGTGCGCGCGACCACCGTTCTCGGCGTGCGAGGAAGACGTGACAGCGCCTCCAGCAGCGGGACCGATGGGTATGCTCACTCGCTCATCCTCGCACCCCGGCCGCGCTCACTGCGGGAACCCGCCGACATGGCCGCACGTGCGTGCGGCGCTGCGGGCGCCGGCCTCGAGGGCGGCGGGAACGGCGGCACCCGAGAGTCGCGCGGCGACGAATCCGGCGATGAAGCTGTCTCCGGCGCCCGTGGTGTCGACGACCTCGATCGGAACAGCGGCGCACCGCCACTCCAGGCCCGCGCGGTCCTTCGCCAGTACCCCCGCGGCGCCCCGGGTGACCACCGCGAGCGCGGCCCCCGCTCGGATCGCCGCATCGGCAGCCCTTCCGGGAGCATCGTCGTTCTCTCCGACCGAGCAGAAGGCGACGTCGAGCCCCGCGTATCCGGATGACACCGCGCAGTCCTGGCTGATCGTGACCTCGGGATGGGCGCGGCGCAGCCGTCTCACCAGCGCCGGCGCGTCCGGGAGCATCCCGATGTGCACCCAGTCGAACCAGGCGAGGCGGGCGAGGTCGGCGCCGGAGGGCCGATACGCGGCCGTGACGCCGAAGTCCTCGTGGACGAACACGCGGTCGCCGTCCGACGTCCGCGCGATCTCGGTCACGGCGGTGTCTCCATCTGCCGTGACCAGGCCCGAGATCTCCACGTCGCGATCGCGGAGGGCCCGGGTGATCGTCCGCCCGTCCTCGTCGTCCCCGACGACGCCGAAGTATGACACCGCGACGCCCTGCAGGCTCAGCTGCACGGCGACGTTGAGCGCGTTGCCGCCGACCAGCACGGGCCCGCCCCGATAGCGATCCACCGTGTTGTCGCCGACCGCGGCGACCCGCACGTCGCTCAGCACGTCGCGCCTCAGTAGTCGATGCGGCGGTAGTAGCGCCGCGTGGTGAGGGGGTGGTCGCGGAGCACCTCGAGGTGAGCGCTGACGCGCTCCAGCACGGTCGCGATCAGCACATGCGAGATGAGCGCGCGGACCTCGGGGGAGATCCCGGGGAGCGCGAAGTCGGCGGTGTCGATCACCGTCATGCGGTCGGTCACCGTCGGCACCCAGTTCTCCACCCGCTCTGCCAGCGGCCGCGACGCGCCCTCGCCCTTGAAGAGCAGCACGCTCACGCCGCTTTCCACGAGCTCCAGCGTGCCGTGGAAGAAGTCGGATGCGTGCACGGGACGGGTGCGGATCCATTGCATCTCCTCCAGGATGCACGTCGCGTAGTACCAGGCCTCGGTCCAGCTCGGGCCGGCACCGGTCACGATGTGGTACTCGTCGTGCCGGATGCTCTCGGCGATCGCGGCCGCGGCCGGCTCGAAGGCCTCCTTGACGCCGAGGAGCAGGCGCGGGAGCGTCTCGAGCTGGGCCAGTGCGGCGTCGAACGCGTCATAGCGGCCGAGGTGGTTCAGCAGCGCGAGGGCGATCACGAGCGACTGCAGATAGAACGACTCCGAGGAGGTGTCGTCCTCGGCGAACGCGGTGAACGAGAAATCCGCCTGCTGCGCGACGGGGGAGTCCTCGTGCGCCGTGAGCGCGACGATCTTCGCGCCGCGCTCCTGCGCGTGCTTCAGGACGGCCACGGCCTCGCGCGTCGTGCCGGACAGGGACGGGATCACCACGATGGACTGCGGTCCGAGGTTCGACGATCCCACGGCGACGAGTTCCGCCGCGTTCTCCAGGTAGACCGGGAAGTCGCAGCTGCGTGCGATCAGCTGCGCCGCCGGCTCCATGAGCCTGCCCGCGCCGCCGGCCCCGAGGAAGAACAGGTTCGTCGCGCCCTCGGCCAGGAGCGAGCCGACGAGCTGATGCAGCGGACGGGCCAGCGCGAGGGCTCCGGACTCGATCCGGACGAAGCGATCCGCGTCGAAGTTCAGCATGGGTGGTTCCTTTCAAAGGGAAAGATGTCAGACAACAGTGTGATTAGTCTGATGACTTGTGTCAAGAGGGGAGTCTTCCGCGGAATTCCGCGCGTTCTTCGCTGGAACGGTGTGGGAACCGGTTCTCGTGCGGACCTGTTCACCCGGAGAGCCCGGATCCGCGGGAGGGATCCCGACGCCTGCGAGGCGACGATTGACACCGGTATCAATTCGTGTCAGACTGCCCATGTCCGTCGGGGGGCGGCGCACATTACAGAGAGGTGAGTGCGAAACATGAGGCCAGCACGAAAGACCAGGTTCCTGGCGGCGACCGCGTTCGCGGCGGTGATTCTCAGCGGCTGCTCGGCGCAGGCGACGGGAGGCGGATCAGGACCCGTCGACCTGAGCAAGGTCGACTACCACGGGACGATCTCGATGGTGGACAAGTTCTCCGACCCGAGCACATCGAAGTTCTTCCCGGAGATGGCGAAGGCGTTCGAGAAGGCGCACCCCGGGGTCACCGTCAACGTGCAGCAGGAGTCCGACCAGGGCTACAAGGACAAGATCAAGGTGCTGGCGTCGTCCAACAGCATCCCGGACATCTACTTCTCCTGGCCCGGCTCCTACGCGAAGCAGTTCGTCGACGCGGGCCTCGCGCTCGATCTCACCTCGGTGATCGGCAAGGGCACGACCTGGAACGACTCGCTGGCGCCGTCGGCCGTCGCGGCCGGTGCCTACGGCGGCAAGAACTACGGCGTGCCGATCGACCTGGACGCGAAGTTCATGTTCTACAACAAGAAGATCTTCGCGGACAACGGCATCACCGTGCCCACCACGTTCGACGACCTGCTCTCGGTGTGCAAGACGCTCAAGGCGAAGGGCGTCACGCCGATCAACTTCGGCAACAAGGACGGCTGGCCTGCCCTGCACTACGTCACGCAGCTGAACGCGTACAACGTCCCCGCCGCGACGCTGGAGAAGGACTACTCCTCGGACAAGGGCGCGTACACCGACCCCGGATACGTGACCGCGCTCGACCAGTTCTCCCAGGTCGTCGACCAGTGCACCGTGACGGGGACCTCGGCGAACGGCATCGACCACACCGACGCCCAGGTCGGCTTCGGCGCCGACAAGTCGGCCATGATGTACCTCGAATCGCTCGAGATCGGCCTGCTCAAGGACACCCAGGCGGACAAGGACGGGTTCGGCCTGTTCCCGCTGCCGGCGCCCGCCGACGCGAAGGGGGACAAGGGCTCGCTCGTCGGCGCACCCGACCTCCTGATGGTCAACCCGAAGTCCAAGAACGCCGCGCTCGCCGTGGCCTTCCTGAAGTTCGTCGTGTCCAAGGACGGGGCTTCGAAGATGCCCGACCTCATGAGCGGATACCCGAGCCCGGTCAAGGACTCGCTCGATCCTGCGACCACCCAGCCGCAGGTCGTCGAGGCGATGAGCGATCTCGCCAAGGCGTCGAGCCTGGCGATCTGGCTCGACACCGTCACCTCGCCGCAGGTGGCGCAGGCCTACCTCGCCGGCGGCGAGGCCCTGGTCGGCGGCAGCGGTTCGCCGAGCAGCGTCGTGAAGTCGGTGCAGCAGGCCGCCGCGGGCTCGAAGTGAGCGGACCCGGTTCATGAGCCACGTCACCGTCACCGAGGCGATCGTCACCCGCGGTCGCTCCGGACGGCGAGGCCCCGCCGCCCGCCGGTCGCCCCTCCGAGCGATCGGCGGGTGGCGGTCCCTGCTCTGGGTCGTTCCCGCCCTCGCGCTCGTCGCCGTCTTCGTCTACTACCCGCTGATCGAGAACATCTACCTCAGCTTCTTCCAGTGGTCGGTCTTCAAGCCGACCCCGGAGTTCGTCGGCGGCGCCAACTACGCGCAGGCGGCACAGGATCCGGTCTTCTGGCGCTCGCTGTTCAACAACATCGCCTACGCCGTCGTGTCGCTGGTGTTCCAGGTCGCCGGCGCGCTGATCCTGGCCGCGCTCGTGGAGACGTTCGTGCGCAAGCACGGCGGCATCCTCCGCGCGATCTACTTCATCCCGTCGGCGATCTCGCTCACGGTGGCCGGCCTGCTGTTCTACTTCATCTACCAGCCTCAGACCGGTCTGCTGAACGAGTTCCTGCGCATCGTCGGTCTCGGAGACCTCGCGCACGCCTGGCTCGGCCAGGAGTCGACGGCGATCTGGGCCATCATCGTGATGAGCCAGTGGCAGAGCTTCGGCTACACGGCCCTGCTGTACTCCGTGGCGATCCAGCGCATTCCGCGGGAGCTCTACGACGCCGCCGACCTCGACGGCGTGGGGTCGATCAGCCGCATCTGGCATATCACCACGCCGCTGGTGCGGGAGATGAGCACGCTCCTCATCATCGTGACCGTCACCGGGGCGTTCCAGGTGTTCAACGAGGTCATGGTGATGACCTCGGGCGGGCCCAACAACAGCAGCCAGGTGCTGGGCACCTGGCTGTATCACGCAGGTTTCATCAACAACGAGTTCGGGTACGCGGCGGCGATCGCCACCGTGGTGTTCGCGATCACGATCGTGCTGGCCGTCGTCCAGCTGTGGATCGCTCGGCGGAGGAGGGTCGAATGGTGACCAGGATCCGGTTCGCCGGCATAGTGCTGCGCCTGCTCGTCTGGGGATTGCTCGTGGCGATCGCCCTGATCGTGGTGGTCCCGCTGGGCTGGATGCTGCTGAGCAGCCTGAAGGTCAACCAGCAGTTCCTCTCCGACCCGTTCGGGCTGCCGACGACGTTCAACTGGAGCAACTACGTCGACGCCTGGAACCTCGGCGTCGGGCAGTACATGATCAACAGCGTGATCGTCACCCTCGTGTCGATCGTCGCGACCACGCTGATCAGCGCCTGGGCGGCGTTCGGCCTCACGAAGTTGACGATGCCGTTCTCGCGCACCGTGCTGTTCCTCATCGTGGGCGGGATGATGCTGGCCCCCACGGTCGCGCTGATCCCGCTGCTGCGGATCCTGCAGGGCCTCGGGATCTACGACTCCCTGCTGGGGCTGATCATCCTGTACACGGCCTTCCGGATCCCGTTCACGACCTTCCTGATCCGCTCGTATATGGTCGATCTGCCGCACGAGGTCGACGAGGCCGCCCTGCTCGACGGCGCGTCGCGCACGCAGCAGTTCTGGCGCCTCACGCTGCCGATGTCGATGCCGATCGTCGTCTCCGCGGTTATCCTGCAGTGCCTGTTCGCGTGGAACGAATACCTGTTCGCGTTCATCTTCGTCAGCAGCACCGACACCATGACGCTCCCGGTCGGCCTCGCCAACCTGGCATCGAAGCTGTCGACCAACTACCCGATGATCTTCGCCGGCATGACGCTGGCATCGGTGCCGATGATCGTGTTCTTCTTCGCGGCGCAGCGCTTCTTCGTCCGCGGCCTCGCCGAGGGGATCGGGAAGTAGATGCGGGGGATCCGGTGAGCGCGCTCGACCTGGTCATCTTCGACTGCGACGGCGTCCTGATCGACAGCGAGACCGTCAGCGCCGAGGTCAGTCAGCGGGTGCTGGCCGACCTCGGCGCTGACGTACCGCTGGCGGAGATCTTCGACCGGTTCGTCGGCGCCTCGTCGGAGGTGTTCGAGGCGGGTGTCGCGGAGCTGATCGGACGACCGCTGGAGCCCGGCTGGGACGCTCCGTATCACGGGTGGTACGGAGATGCGCTGCGTTCCGGGCTCCGGCCGGTGCCGGGGATCCGCGCGTCGCTGGACGCGCTCGATCTGCCGCACTGCGTCGCGTCGAACAGCCGCCACGCCCGGATCCGCGAGACGCTCGCGCTCACCGACCTGCTCGACCGTTTCGACGGGCGCATCTTCAGCGCGGAGGACGTGGCGCGCGGAAAGCCCGCGCCGGACGTGTTCCTCCATGCGGCCGCGGGCATGGGCGTGCCGCCGGAGCGTTGCGTCGTGGTGGAGGACAGCGTGTACGGCGTGCAGGCGGCGCGGGCCGCGGGTATGCGCGTGCTCGCCTTCGCGGGACAGGGCTCGGGCGCGCGCCTCGTCGGGCCGGGCACCGTGCTCTTCCACAGCATGGCCGTCCTCCCGGCGCTCATCGAAGCGCTCCAGGACGGACGGGATCCGGCGGGTCTGGCCGACCGGCCGCATTGTCTGGGATAACAGACTGCGTGTGAGCGAGGGCGGTGTTTCCGCCGTCGCCCAGGGTGTGGAATCTACTCATGCCCCACACTTCCCCCGTCATCGTCGGTGCGGCGCCGTTGCGCCCCGAGGATGTCGTCGCCATCGCCCGCCACCACGCCGCCGTCGTCATCGACGCCGGTGCTCTGGACCGCGTCGCGGCCGCCCGCGGCGTGATCGACGGCATGGCCGCCGACCCGAAGCCGCACTACGGCGTTTCCACCGGCTTCGGTGCCCTGGCCACCACGTTCATCGCCCCCGAGCGCCGCCGTCAGCTGCAGCAGAGTCTGATCCGCTCGCACGCCGCCGGCACCGGCGCCGAGGTCGAGACCGAGGTCATCCGCGCGCTGCAGCTGCTGCGTCTGCAGACGCTCGCCTCCGGCCACACCGGCGTCCGCCCGGTCGTCGTCGAGACCTACGCCGCGATGCTCAACGCCGGAATCACCCCGATCGTCCGCGAATACGGTTCGCTGGGCTGCTCCGGCGACCTCGCACCGCTCGCGCACATCGCGCTCGCGTCGATGGGGGAGGGCGACGTGCGCGTGGTGAGTTCCCGGTCGTTGAGCGAGGACGCGCGGAGCGCGACCGAGACGAAACGCCCGGCC
>CAWBTB010000021.1:0-78688 GCA_963791605.1 uncultured Actinomycetota bacterium
GTGGAATCTACTCATGCCCCACACTTCCCCCGTCATCGTCGGTGCGGCGCCGCTGCGCCCCGAGGATGTCGTCGCCGTCGCCCGCCACCACGCCGCCGTCGTCATCGACGCCGGCGCGCTGGACCGCGTCGCGGCCGCGCGCGGCGTGATCGACGGCATGGCCGCCGATCCGAACCCGCACTACGGCGTCTCCACCGGCTTCGGCGCCCTCGCCACCACGTTCATCGCCCCGGAGCGCCGCCGTCAGCTGCAGCAGAGCCTGATCCGCTCGCACGCGGCCGGCACCGGCGCCGAGGTCGAGACCGAGGTCATCCGCGCGCTGCAGCTGCTGCGCCTGCAGACCCTCGCCTCCGGCCACACCGGCGTGCGCCCGCTGGTCGTCGAGACCTACGCCGCGATGCTCAACGCCGGCATCACCCCGATCGTCCGCGAGTACGGCTCGCTCGGCTGCTCCGGCGACCTCGCCCCGCTCGCGCACATCGCGCTCGCGTCGATGGGCGAGGGCGACGTGCGCGTGACGCCCGCGGGCGAGCCGGCGTGCCGCCGCCGCCGACGCGCTCGCCGCGGCCGGCATCGAGCCGCTGCAGCTCGTGGAGAAGGAGGGCCTCGCCCTCATCAACGGCACCGACGGCATGCTCGGCATGCTCGTGCTCGCGCTGCACGACCTCGAGGACCTGCTCGATCACGGCGGACATCTCCGCCGCCATGTCGATCGAGTCGCAGCTCGGCACCGACGCCGTGTTCGCCGCCGATCTGATGGCCCTGCGCCCCCAGGTCGGGCAGGCCGTGTCCGCGGCGCACCTGCGCGCGTTCCTCGGATCCTCGCCCATGGTGCACAGCCACAAGGGTCCGGACGACGGCCGGGTGCAGGACGCCTATTCGCTGCGCTGCTCGCCGCAGGTGCACGGCACCGCCCGCGACACGGCCGGGTACGCCGCGACGATCGCCGAGCGCGAGCTCGCCAGCGTCGTGGACAACCCCGTCATCACGAGCGACGGCCGCATCGAGTCGAACGGCAACTTCCACGGAGCGCCCGTCGCCGCGGTGCTGGACTTCCTCGCGATCTCGGTCGCCGACGTCGCCTCGGTCGCCGAGCGCCGCACCGACCGCGCGCTCGACCCCGCCCGCAGCCACGGCCTGCCGCCGTTCCTCGCCGACGAGGTCGGCGTCGACTCCGGCCTGATGATCGCGCAGTACGCCGCCGCCGGCATCGTCTCCGAGCTCAAGCGCCTCGCCGTGCCGGCCTCGGTCGACTCGATCCCGTCCTCCGCGATGCAGGAGGACCACGTCTCGATGGGCTGGGCCGCGGCCCGCAAGCTCCGCCGCGCGATCGACGGCCTCGGCCGCGTGCTCGCGATCGAGATCCTCACCGGCGCCCGCGCCCTCGACCTGCGCGCGCCGCTCGAGGCGGGTCCCGCCACCGGCGCCGTCCGCGACCTGGTGCGCACCGTGGCCGGCGGCCCCGGCCCCGACCGATTCCTCATCTCCCGACATGGAGGCCGTGACCGCGCTCGTGCAGTCCGGCCAGATCGCTGCGATTGCGAAGGAGCACGCGAATGACTGACATGACCACGACTCCGAGGCCAGCCTGCCCAGCGTCCCGACCCTGTCCGACCCGACCCGCCGATCCGCGCCCCCCGCGGCAACCAGCGCACCGCGAAGAGCTGGGGCGCCGAGGCCGCGAAGCGGATGCTCATGAACAACCTCGACGCCGAGGTCGCCGAGCACCCCGAGGACCTCGTCGTCTACGGCGGCACCGGCCGCGCCGCGCGCAGCTGGGAGGCGTACGACGCGATCGTGCGCACCCTCGACGAGCTCGAGCCCGACGAGACCCTGCTCGTGCAGTCCGGCAAGCCGGTCGGCGTGTTCCGCACGCACGAGTGGGCGCCGCGCGTGCTCATCGCCAACTCCAACCTCGTCGGCGACTGGGCCACCTGGCCCGAGTTCCGCAGGCTCGAGCAGCTCGGACCTGATGATGTACGGCCAGATGACGGCCGGATCCTGGATCTACATCGGATCCCAGGGCATCCTGCAGGGCACCTACGAGACGTTCGCGGCGGTCGCCCGCTCGCTCGGCAAGGAGTCCCTGAAGGGCACCCTGTCGCTCACCGGCGGCGCGGGCGGCATGGGCGGCGCGCAGCCGCTCGCCGTCACCCTGAACGACGGCGCGTGCCTCATCGTCGACGTCGACGAGTCGCGCCTCGCACGCCGCGTGGACCACGGCTACCTCGACGTCTACTACACCGACCTCGACGAGGCGATCGCCCGTGCCGTCGCCGCGAAGGACGCCGGCGAGGCGCTCTCCGTCGGCATCGTCGGCAACGCCGCCGAGGTGTTCCCCGAGCTGTTCCGCCGCGGCGTGCCGATCGACATCGTGACCGACCAGACCAGCGCGCACGACCCGCTCGCCTACCTGCCGATCGGCATCTCCGTGGCGGACTGGAAGGCCTCGGCCGAGGCGGATCCGGAGGAGTTCACCCGCCGCTCCCGCGAGTCCATGGCCGCGCACGTCGCGCGCGATGGTCGCGTTCCAGGACGCCGGCGCCGCAGTCTTCGACTACGGCAACTCGATCCGCGCCGAGGCCGTGCTCGGCGGCTTCGACCGGGCCTTCGAGTTCCCCGGCTTCGTGCCGGCGTACATCCGCCCGCAGTTCGAGGAGGGCCGCGGCCCGTTCCGCTGGGCCGCGCTCTCGGGCGACCCGGAGGACATCTACAAGACCGACCGAGCGATCGCGGAGCTGTTCCCCGAGGACGCCGCGCTGCACCGCTGGCTGGAGAAGGCCGGCGAGAAGGTGCACTTCGAGGGGCTCCCCGCGCGCATCTGCTGGCTCGGTTACAAGGAGCGCCACCTCGCGGGCCTGAAGTTCAACGAGATGGTCGCCTCCGGCGAGCTGTCCGCCCCGATCGTGATCGGCCGCGACCACCTGGACTCCGGATCCGTCGCCTCGCCGTACCGCGAGACCGAGTCGATGAAGGACGGATCCGACGCGATCGCCGACTGGCCGCTGCTGAACGCCCTGCTGAACACCGCGTCGGGTGCGTCCTGGGTGTCGTTGCACCACGGCGGCGGCGTCGGAATCGGCCGCTCCATCCACGCCGGTCAGGTGACCGTCGCGGACGGATCCGCCCTGGCGGCCGAGAAGCTCGAGCGCGTGCTCACGAACGACCCGGGCACCGGCGTCATGCGCCACGTCGACGCGGGCTACGAGCACGCGAAGGACGTGGCGCGCGAGCGCGGGCTCAAGGTCCCGATGGGGCTCTGAGCCGAGGATCGAGACGATAAACCAGGGTCGTTGAGCGCCCTTCGACAGGCTCAGGGACCGGCGCGCAGCGCGACCGAGACGAAACGCGGTCTCCGCATGGGTACCGCGTTTCGTCTCGCGCAGACTCGCACTGAGCGAGCGACAGCGAGACGAAGCGTCGCTCAACGACCCGGAACGTAATCTGCGGAAGGCTGAGGACATGCGGATCCTGATCACGAACATCGGCGAGCTGACGACGAACGTCGCCGACGGGGACGACCTCTGCGGCACCCTGCGCGATGCGGCGGTGCTCATCGACGAGCGACCGGATCGCCTGGGTCGGCTCCGCGGCGGAGGCTCCCGCCGCGGACGAGTCCGTCGACGCCGCCGGCCGCGCCGTGATCCCCGGATTCGTGGACAGCCACAGCCACCTCGTCTTCGGCGGCGACCGCGCGGCCGAGTTCGAGGCGCGGATGGCCGGTCAGAAGTATGCGGCCGGCGGCATACGCTCGACCGTCGCCGCCACCCGCGCCGCATCCGACGACGAGTTGCGGATCCGCCTGCGCGGATTCCTCGACGAGATGCTCGCGCAGGGCACCACCACGGTCGAGATCAAGAGCGGCTACGGCCTCGACGTCGCCACCGAGCAGCGCCTCGTGCGCCTGGCGGCCGAGGTCACGCCCGAGGTGACGTTCCTCGGCGCGCACGTCGTGCCGGCCGAGTACGCCGACCGCGGCGATGCCTACGTCGACCTCGTCACCGGCGCGATGCTCGACGCGTGCGCCCCGCACGCGAAATGGATCGACGTGTTCTGCGAGACCGGCGCGTTCACCGTGCCGCAGTCCCGCCGCGTGCTCGAGGCCGGCATCGCCCGCGGGCTGCGGCCGCGCGTGCACGCCAGCCAGCTCGGCCCGGGAGAGGGCGTGCGTCTGGCCGTCGAGCTGGGCGCCGCATCGATCGACCACGGTACCTACCTGACCGATGACGACGTCGCCGCACTCGCCGGATCCGACACGGTGCTGACACTGCTGCCCGGGGTCGAGTTCTCCACCCGGCAGCCCTATCCCGACGCGCGACGCCTGATCGACGCGGGTGTCACCGTCGCGCTCGCCTGCGACACGAACCCCGGCTCGAGCTTCACCTCGTCGATGCCGTTCTGCATCGCGGTCGCCGTGCGCGACATGCGGATGACGGTCGCCGAGGCGATCTGGGCCGCGACCGCCGGGGGAGCGGCGGCCCTCCGACGCGACGACATCGGCCGGATCGCCCCCGGCATGCGCGCGGACCTCGTGCTGCTGAAGGCTCCGAGCCGGGTGCATCTGGCGTATCGCCCCGGCGTGCCGCTGGTCGAGGCCGTCTGGAAGGACGGCGTGCGCGCGGTCTGAGCCGCGCGCAGTCTGATCGTGCGCGCGATCTGATCGTGCGCGCGGTCTGATCGTGCGCGCGGCCACGCCGGCGGGGTGCTCTGCGGCGTCCTCGTCACCATCCGCTCCGACTCCGGATCCGCCCTCCGCCCTCCGCCCTCCGCTCACTGGTCGCGGATTGCGGGATCGAGCACCGGAAACTCGCAATCCGCGACCAGTGAGCAGCAGAGGTGGGACCGGTGAGCAAGCAGAGGTGGGACCAGTGAGCAAGCAGAAGTGGGACCGGTGAGCAGCAGAAGTGGGACCGGTGAGCAAGCAGAAGGGGGAGGCGTTTAGCCCAGCGCCTCCCGCGCACACCTCGGCGGCGTCCACGAGCTGCCGGGCGACTGCGGCCGCGTCGTCGCGGAGGCCGGCGCAGAGCCGCTCGCTGGTCGCGAATTGCGGGGTTCACCGCACCCAAAGTCACAATCGGCGACCACTGAGCAGCAGTCGGGCCTACCGTGGACGCATGTCCAAGATCCTGATCTTCGGCGGGCACGGCAAGATCGCGCTGCTGCTCGAACCCCTCCTCACTGCCCGCGGCGACCGGGTCACCGCCGTGATCCGCGACGCCGCCCAGTCCGATGACGTCCGTGCGACCGGCGCGGATCCCGTCGTCTTCGATGTCGAATCCGCCTCCGAGGACGAGATGGCGGCCCTGATCGCGGGGCACGACGCCGTCGTCTGGTCGGCCGGCGCCGGCGGCGGCTCGGCCGAGCGCACCCGCGCGGTCGACCGCGACGCCGCCATCGGCTCGATGGCGGCTGCCGCGGCGGCGGGCGTGCCGCGGTACGTCATGGTGTCGTACTTCGGATCGTCGCCCGAGCACGGCATCGACCCGTCCGACTCCTTCTTCGCCTACGCCGAGGCCAAGGCGGCCGCCGATGCGGCGTTGCGGGAGTCCGATCTGGACTGGACCGTGCTCGCGCCCAGCCGGCTGACGCTGGAGGAGCCGACCGGGCGGATCGACGCGACAGCCGAGGCCTCGGGCAGCGTCTCCCGCGCCGACGTCGCCCGCGTGATCGCGCAGACGCTCGTCGAGCCGGCGACCATCGGGCGCACGATCCGGTTCAACGGGGGCGACGAGCCGATCGCCGCTGCACTGCGCGCGCGCTGATCCCGTCCGCGCGTGACTGCGGCGCGGTCATCGCCGCAGCGCGGCCAGAGCGATCCTGTCCAGGATCCAGACGGCCGCGAGCATCACGCCGAACCCACCGAGCCCGGTCGCCCAGAGCGCTGCCGCCACCGCGCCGAACAGGACGGTCTCGAGGATCATCCGGCCCGCCCGGCGGATGTCGACGATCGCCTTCGGGGACAGGAACAGGCCCCACAGGACGGCGATCACGACGACGGCGGCGATCGCCGCGAGCCAGCCCGCGCCACCCGGCACGAGCCGCCACGCTGCGGTCGCGGCTCCCGCGAGCAGCGCGAGCTCGAGCACAAACCGCACCACGAGCGCCGCGCGCAACGCGGGACCGCCGTCGAGGAACGGATCCCGGCGCCGGGTTCGGCCGGGTCGTGCGTCATGCGCGCTCGGCGAGGGCCGCGAGCAGCTCCAGCACGCACAGCGCGGCGAGGCGCACGGTGCGCGCATCCTCGTCGTCGGCGGTGGCATCGACCTCGGCGATGTCGGCGCTGACGACGCGAGGGTCGGAGGCGATGCCGCGCACGAGCGCGCGCAGCTCCCACGCGGCGAAACCGCCGGGCACGCTGGCCGGGCATCCGGGCGTCGCCGCGCGATCGCAGGCGTCCACATCGATGTCGAGGTGCACGCGCGACGCGTCCCCGGTGCCGGCGATCTCGACCGCTTCGGCCACGACGTCGTCGATGCCACGACGGCGCACCTCGTCCAGGGTGATCACGCGGATCCCCCAGTCCGCGGCGCGCCGGGCGTAGGCGACGGAGTTCGCGAAGTCGGCGATCCCGATCTGCACGATCCGGTGCGGATCGATCGCGGATCCGGCGGGGGCGTCCTCGACGAGCCGGCGCACCGGCGATCCGTTCGAGACGCCGTCGCGCAGATCGAAGTGCGCGTCGATCGTGATCAGGCCGGTCGCGCGGGCCCCCAGTGCGACCGGGTAGGTCAGCGAGTTGTCGCCGCCGAGCGCGATCACCAGGCGCGACGTCGCAGCGAGCTCGGAGACGCGCGCGATCGTGCGGGCGATCCCGTCGTCGCCGTCCGGCTCGTGCACGTCGCCGGCATCGGCGATCCGCAGCACCTCGTTCAGGTCGACGGGAGGCGGACCCATCAGCGCCGGGCTGTAGCGGCGCAGGGCCTCGCGGATCGCGGCCGGCGTCGCGTGCGCGCCGGTGGGGGAGAGGGAGGTGCGCCAGGTGGGCACGCCGAGCAGCACCGCATCGGCGCCCGTCTCGAATGCGGGCCAATCGCCGCCGCGCGGCCAGAGCGGATCGTGCGACAGTGCCATGAGGGCTCCTTTCCGTCTCGCCGTTTCGGCGTCCGGGGATCAGCGTGTCACAGGGGCGGATCCGCGCGGCGCCCCCCGGGCCGCGAAGTGTCTGGCCCACGAGACTCCGCGTGCGGTCCACGCCAGGCGCTGGATCCCCGTGCGACACTCTGCACGCCCCGCGACGATCAGCACACCGGATCCCTGAAGTCGGTGTGGGCAGATCGTGTCAACGTGTGCAGATCGTCGCATCCGGGCGCCACCCGGCCGACCCGGACGACCAGCAGAGCCGTTTCCAGAGAGGCACGGCCGAGGGGCGGATCTCCCCGGTAGTAGTGCACGACGCAGGCGCACTCCGGATGAGGATGTCCGTGACGGCCCGCGCTGCATCCAGACGTGCGGGGAGCGATCCTGCGGAAGGACCCAGACCCCGAGCGCGCGCAGCACGCTCGTGCAGGTGAGCGCGCCGCCGTGGGCCGTGGCGGCGCGGACGTCGTCGTCCACAGGCGGCACGGCGAAGACGCCGTTCCGGATCCGCTCGATTCCACCGCGCCGGACCTCTCTGGTGAGCGCGGCCGCGGTCGAAGCCGATCCGCTGGAGGTCTGCGCCGCGAGCCAGGCCGCCGAGCCGTCGGATGGTGTCGGAAGCGGAGAGCATGCGCTCCAGGATCCGTTGCGCGCCGACAGCGATGGGGCCGGCAAGACGAGATCGGGGGAGAACATCCGAGCACACGCGCATCTGGGGAGGGCGAACGTTTGGCACAGCGATGCTGCGTTCTGCACACGAATCGGCCGTCGACGTGTGCAGGACGTTGCATGCTGTGCAGAACGGGCGGCCGGAACGCGTACGGGCGCCGACGGCTGGGCGCGCTACACCGGGATCAGGGCGTGCGCCACGGCGAAGATCGCCAGGCCCGCGAGGGCTCCCACGACCGTGCCGTTCAGCCGGATGTACTGCAGGTCGCGGCCCACCATGAGCTCGATCTTCTCGGTCGTCTCGGCCGGATCCCAGCGCTCCACGGTGTCGGTGATGATCGACGCGATGTCGTGCCGGTAGCGGTCGACGAGGAACACTGCGGCGTCGGTGATCCAGCCGTCCACGCGATGCTGCAGCCCGTGCTCGGACGAGAGTCTGCGCCCGATGTCCGCGATCGCTGCAGCGGCCCGGCGACGCAGGGCGCTGTCCGGATCCGCGAGGGAGCGCAGCAGTCCCGCCTTCGCGGTGTTCCACGCCTGCGCAGCGAGGGCGCCGACGCGCGGGCTGTCGAACACGGCGCCCTTCGCGTTCTCGAGGCGCTGCCGGGTGGACGGGTCGTGCTGCAGGTTGTCGGCCAGGCGGGCGAGGTAGCCGTCCAGGGCGCGACGGGCCGGATGCTGCGGATCCGCCTGCACCGCGCGCACGAAGCGCACCGCCTCGTTGTACGCGGCCTCGTCCACGAACCGGTGCGCGAGGCGCGGCACCCAGGCGGGCAGCCGCCGCGAGAGCAGGCCGTGGAAGGCGACGGCGTTGCCGTCCAGCCAGGCGGCGATGCTGTCCACCGCGAGATCCACCGCTCCGCGATGCGCGTCGGCCGCGACGATCCGCTCCAGCCAGGCGCCCGCGGGCGTGCCCCATTCCGGGTCGACCAGGTGCTCGCGGGCGAGATCCGCGATGAGATCCTTCACGTCGTCGTCGCTGAGGGCGCGCAGCACCGCGGCGGCGATCGTGGATCCCTCCGCCGTGACCCGCTCCGCATGGGCGGGCACGCGCAGCCAGTCTCCGAGCCGCTGCGCGATCGACGTCTCGGCGAGCTTGGTGCGCACGACCTCGCCGGAGAGGAAGTTCGTCTCGACGAACTCGCCCAGCGAGCGGCCGATCTCGTCCTTGCGGTTCGGGATGATCGCGGTGTGCGGGATCGGCAGCCCGAGCGGGCGGCGGAACAGCGCGGTGACCGCGAACCAGTCCGCGAGCGCGCCGACCATGCCGCCCTCCGCGGCGGCGCGGACGTAGGCGAGCCAGGGGTAGCGGCTCTGCAACCAGAACGCGAGGACGAACGCGACCGCCATCACCCCGAGCGCCGCCAGGGCGACCGCCTTCATCCGGCGCAGCGCCCGCAGGCGCTCCAGATCCGCGGGGGACAGCAGTGCTTCGCGGACCGACGCCATGCGCCCCATCCTGCCACTGCGAGCAGAGAGAGCAGGGACGCAGGGCGGTAGCCTCGACCTCGTGATCGAAGACATCAAGAAGCGCGCGCTGCACCGCACCAGCATCCTCGAGGGTCAGCTCCGCGGCGTCGCGAAGATGATCGAGAACGAGGAGTACTGCATGGACATCATCACCCAGTCGCGGGCGATCCAGCGCTCGCTCGAGTCCCTCAACAAGCTGCTGCTGGAGAACCACCTGCGCACGCACGTCGCGCACATGTTCGACGAGGGCGGCGAACAGCGTGAGCAGGCCATCGACGAGCTCCTGAAGGCGTTCGACTTCCAGGGGAAGTAGCCGCCGCGCCGAGGATCCCGCGACGTCAGATTCGTTGAGGATCACGCATCTGGCAACGGATATCGTCGCAAGAATCGAGAATTCCTTCGTTTTCCACTGTACGCAGGTCGGATCCTGTGTCAGAATCTCTGCAGCGACGAACTCACTGTGGAGGTTTCATGAGCGGTCTAACGTCTGTGCTGGAGCAGAGCCCGACCGAAGCGCGCACGCGCGGCGGGGTCGAGCTGACCGGCGTCACCAAGCTGTACGGCGACGCGATCGCCGTCGACCGGCTGTCGCTGTCGATCCAGCCCGGAGAGTTCCTCTCGCTGCTCGGCCCGTCCGGCTGCGGCAAGACGACCACCCTCCGCATGATCGCGGGCTTCGAGCACCCCGACCACGGCGACATCCGGCTCTCCGGACGCAGCGTGCTGGGGCTGCCGCCGAACAAGCGCGAAGTCAACACGGTGTTCCAGGCGTACGCGCTGTTCCCGCACATGACGGTGGCGGAGAACGTCGCGTACGGCCTGCAGCAGCGCAAGGTGCCCAAGGCCGAGCAGCGCGAACGCGTCGCCGAAGCCCTCGACATGGTGCAGCTGCGCCGCTTCGCCGACCGCAAGCCCACCCAGCTCTCCGGCGGCCAGCAGCAGCGCATCGCGCTGTCCCGCGCGCTCATCAACCGCCCCGCCGTGCTGCTGCTGGACGAGCCGCTCGCCGCTCTCGACCGCCAGCTGCGGGAGGAGATGCAGCTCGAGCTGAAGCTGCTGCAGTCCCGGCTCGGCACGACCTTCGTCTTCGTGACGCACGACCAGGCCGAGGCGCTGTCGATGAGCGACCGCATCGCCGTCATGCGCGCCGGCCGGATCGAGCAGCTCGCCGCCCCCGCCGACATTTATGCCGAGCCCGCCTCGGCCTATGTCGCCTCGTTCATCGGGCAGCAGAACTTCCTGCACGGCACCGCCTCCGGCGACGATGCCGTGGACACGTTCGCGGGTGTCCTGCGCGGACGCTGGGGCGGTCCGCAGGGCGCCCCGGGAACCGCCGCCGTCGCCGCGATCCGGCCCGAGTTCGTGCGCCTGGCGTCGCCTTCGACGGGCTCAAGGTCCGGAACCGTGGACGGTCCCGGCGTCGATGGCATCGTGCTGGGCGTCTCGCACCTCGGCGAGACCCTGCAGGTCGCCGTCGATGTGGGCCGGGAGCAGACGTTCCTGGTGCGGATCCCCGCGCCCGGCGCCCCGTCGATCGCCGTCGGGGACGCGGTGCGCTGCACGTGGCATCCCTCCGACGTGCGCATCTTCGCGGGCGACGGGATCCCGGAGACCTCCACGCACGTGATCGCCCTGCCGAAGGATGCGGCCTGATGGGGCCGGATCCGGTCCGGGTCCTCGCGAACGGGCCGTCGGCACGGAAGATCGGGGCGGAGCTCACCCGGCGGGGCTTCCTCGCGACCGCGCTCGCCGCGTCCGGCGCCGTGCTGTTCACGGCGTGCGCGCCCGGGAAGGCGTCGGCCGCCGCGCAGGCGGACGGGGGCGCCCTGGAGGACCGGCTGTCGATCTACACCTGGAGCGACTACGACAACCCCGATCTGCTGACCGCCTTCACGAAGCAGAAGGGGCCGAAGATCGTCGTCGACGCGTTCAACTCGAACGAGGAGCTCGTCGCGAAGCTCGTCGCCGCGCGCGGCACGTCCGGGTACGACATCGTCGTCCCGACCGGGCCGTTCATCCTGCCGATGGCGGAGAACGGACTGCTCGAGAAGCTGAACCTCGATCTGATCCCCAACTTCAAGACGATGAACCCGCACTTCATCCACCGCTCGTTCGATCCGAAGAACGAGTACTCGATCTGCAAGGCGTGGGGCACGACCGGCTTCGCCTACGACAAGAGCGTGATCACGCGCGAACTGACCAGCTGGGCCGACTTCGTCGACGCCGCGCAGAACGAGGCGTCGGGCAAGACCTCCCTGCTGGACGATCCGGCGCCGATGTGCGGCATCTACTTCTGGTCGCACGGCATCGACTGGAACACCACCGACAAGAAGCATCTCGACGACTGCGAGACCTTCATGACGACGCAGCTCGCGCCGCACGTCACGACCTTCGACTCCGCCCCCGGTGGCCAGATCATCCCGCAGGGATCGGCGGCGCTGGTGCAGGTCTACAACGGCGACGCGCGCACCGGCATCGCGCAGTCCAAGCATCCGGATCACTGGCAGTGGGTGCTCGGATCCCCGGCCACCGAGATCTGGATGGACAACTGGGCGATCGCGAAGGGCGCGCCGCATCCCGAGGCCGCGCACGCGTTCATCGACTACATCATCGCGCCGGCCGTGCAGGTGAAGCAGATCGACTACATCGGCTACGACACCGGTGTGCAGGGAGCCCAGCAGATGGCCGAGGAGGCCGGACTGGAGAACCTGGACATGGTGTTCTTCACGGAGGAGCAGATCGCGACGATGCACGAGGGCAAGTTCACGAAGGCGCAGGAGCGCATCGTGGCGATCTGGAACGCGACGAAGGCGGCCGCCGGTGCGTAGGCTCAGGATCCGCTTCGGCCTGGCGCTGCCGGCCTGGGTGTGGCTGCTCGTCTTCTTCGTCGTCCCGATCGGCGTCGTGATCTGGTACAGCTTCGGATACAAGCCGAGCATCTTCGCCACGAACTCGAACGACAAGCTGTCCTTCGACCGCTACGTCGAGGCGCTCTCGCCGACGTTCTTCGCCACGTTCCAGAACACGCTGTGGGTGGGCGTCGCCGGTACGGTGCTGTGCCTGCTGATCGGGGCGCCCGTCGCGTACTGGATCGCGGTGAAATGCCCGCCCCGCCGGCGCGGACTCTTCCTCGCACTCGTGATGGTGCCGTTCTGGACGAACTTCCTGGTGCGCACGATCGGCTGGCAGATCATCCTCGCGCCGGAGGGCTGGCTGTCGCACGCGCTGCAGTTCCTCGGCGTGATCCCCGGTCCGCTCGGGATCCTGAACACCCGCGGCGCGGTGCTGCTCGGCGTGGTCTACAACTATCTGCCGCTCATGATCCTTCCGCTGTTCGTGGCCTTCGACCGCGTGAGCGGACCGCTGCGCGAGGCGAGCAAGGATCTCGGCGCGGGCAGCTGGAAGACGTTCCTGCGAGTCACGGTGCCGCTCGCGCAGCCCGGCATCATCGCTGGCGTGCTGCTCGTCTACATCCCGCTCATGGGCGACTACATCACCGCCACCGTGCTGGGCGGGGCGAAGGGGAACATGGTCGGGCAGATCGTGGCCAGCCAGTTCCAGACCGCGCAGAACTGGGCGCTGGGCTCGGCGATGGCGGTGCTGCTGATCCTCACCATCGCGGTGTCGATCGCCATCGCCGCGGCGATCGGCTGGCTGGTCACGATCCCGGTCCGCCGCAGCTACCGTCTGACGCTCGAGGAGGCATCATGACCGCCGTCACAGAACGTCCCGTGCAGAGCACGGAACCGCAGGCGGGATCCGTCCCGCGGATGCGGGCGCCGCGCAATGTCAGCCGGTGGCTGCTGCCGCTGTGGGCGACGCTGGTGTTCGTCTTCCTGTTCCTGCCGATCGCCATCGTGATCGTGTACTCGTTCAACGTCGGACGCCTGCTGATCTCGTGGGACCATTTCGGCTTCGAATCGTTCTCGGCGATCGTGACCAAGCCGGCCGTGCGGGACGCCGTGCTGGTGTCGCTGCGCACGGGTCTGATCGCGGCGCTGCTGGCGACGGCCCTCGGCACGCTCGCCGGGATCGCGATGGCGCGGACCCCCGGCAAGTGGGTGCCCTGGTTCCTCGGACTGCTGCTGCTCATCTCGGTCACCCCGGAGATCGTCGACGCGGTGGCGCTGCTGCCGTGGGTGGTGTTCCTCGGCCAGGATCTCGGGCTCACCGTCTTCAACGACGGGACCGTGCGTCTCGTGGTCGGGCAGTCGCTGTTCTCCATCGCCATCGTGTCGTACATCGTGCGGGCGCGCCTGGTCGGGCTCGACGCGAAGCTCGAAGAGGCCTCGGCCGACCTGTACGCGAAGCCGCTCACGACCTTCTTCCGGGTGACGCTGCCGCTGGCGATGCCGGCCGTGCTCGCGGGCTTCCTGCTCTCGTTCACGCTGGGCCTGGACAACACCGTCGTCTCCGCGTTCGTGCAGGTCTCCGGCACCACGCCGTGGCCGGTGTACGTGCTCAGCGCGCTGCGCAGCGGGCTGCGCCCGGAGATCGCCGCCGTCTCGACGATCATGCTGGTGTTCACCCTGGGCGCTCTCGCCCTGGTCGCCCTCGTGCTCAAGCGCGCCGGCGACTCGGCGGCCGACATCGCCCGCACGATGGCCGGCGGCTGACCGGCGCGCATCTTCCGGCCCCTGAGCCTGTCGAAGGGCCTAGGTCCAGCCCAGGTCCAGCCCAGGCGTTCCCGTCGCAAAAACTGTCGTTCTGATCCGCTCAGAGCGACAGTTTTCGCGACGGGAACGTATGGATCCGAGAAGTGGCCCGGTCCCTGAGCCAGACCGGGTCCCTGAGCCTGTCGAAGGGACGCTGAAGGGGAGGCCGGATCCCCAGATCCGCCCTCCCCGAGTCGCGTCCCCAGCGACTACAGAACCGACTCGGCCTCTTTCAGCACGCCGCGCAGGATCCCGGTGATCTCCCGGAACTCGGCCGGGCCGATCGTGAGCGGCGGCGCGAGCTGGATCACGGGGTCGCCGCGGTCGTCGGCGCGGCAGTACAGTCCCGCCTCGAACAGCGCGCCGGACAGGAACCCGCGCAGCAGCCGCTCCGACTCGTCGTCGTCGAACGTCTCCCGGGTCGTCTTGTCCTTGACCAGCTCGATCCCGAAGAAGTAGCCGTCGCCGCGGACGTCGCCGACGAGCGGCAGGTCGAGCAGCGTCTCCAGCTCGGCGCGGAACAGCGGCGAGTTCTCGCGCACGCGCTCGTTCAGCTTCTCCTCCTCGAAGATGTCGAGGTTCTCCAGGGCGACCGCGGCGGAGACCGGGTGCCCGCCGAACGTGTACCCGTGCGGGAACACCATGTCGCCGTGCGCGAAGGGCTCGTAGACCCGGTCGCTGACGATCGCGGCACCCAGCGGGGAGTAGCCGCTGGTCATGCCCTTGGCGCAGGTGATGATGTCGGGCACATAGCCGTAGGCGTCGCACGCGAACATGTGGCCGATCCGCCCGAACGCGCAGATGACCTCGTCCGAGACGAGCAGCACGTCGTAGCGGTCGCAGATCTCGCGCACGCGCTGGAAGTATCCGGGCGGCGGCGGGAAGCAGCCGCCCGAGTTCTGCACCGGCTCCAGGAAGACCGCGGCGACGGTGTCCGGGCCCTCGAACTGGATCATCTCCTCGATCCGGTCGGCCGCCCAGACGCCGAACGCCTCCGGATCCGTCGGGCGCGCCCATCTCGGCTGCCCGGTAGATGTTCGTGTTCGGCACCCGGAAGCCGCCCGGGGTGACCGGCTCGAACATGGCCTTCATCCCCGGGATGCCGGTGATCGCGAGGGCGCCCTGCGTCGTGCCGTGGTAGGCGATCGCGCGGGAGAGCACCTTGTGCTTCATCGGCTTGCCCTGCAGCTTCCAGAACTGCTTGGCCAGCTTGAACGCGGTCTCGACCGCCTCGCCGCCGCCGCTCGTGAAGAACACGCGGTTCAGGTCGCCCGGGGCGTAGCCCGCCAGGCGGTCGGCGAGCTCGATCGCCGCCGGGTGCGCGTACGACCACAGCGGGAAGAAGGCGAGCTGCTCGGCCTGCTTCGCCGCCGCCTCGGCGAGACGCTTACGACCGTGGCCCGCGTTCACGACGAAGAGGCCGGCGAGCCCGTCGATGTACTTGTTGCCCTTGTCGTCCCAGATGTGGTGTCCCTCGCCCCGGACGATGATCGGCACCCCGCCGCGGTCCATCGTCGACTGGCGCGTGAAGTGCATCCAGAGGTGATCGTGTGCTTTCTGTTGCAGATCGGCGCTCATGTTCCGATCTTGTCACTCAAAACTCCGAAATAACAACAGAAACCGTAGGTTACTGGGCGTGGATCCTGCGGATTCCGAGGTTCAATCCGTTCAGGCGACTCTGTGCTCCACGCGGCGGACGCGCTCCAGGTCGACGTTCTGTCGAGCCATCCAAAGGTCGTGGGCATCCTGCATCGCCAGCCAGCTCTCGGCGGACCTTCCGAGGGCCTTCGACAGGCGCAGCGCCATCTCCGGAGTAACCCGACTGCGGCCGTTGAGGACGCGGCTCAGCGTCGAGGGCGCCACGTCGAGCTCGATCGCCAGTTCGCGTCCACTCATGGCGAACGCGGTGAGGTACACGTCGACGATGAGCTCGCCGGGGTGGGGAGGGTTGTGCATGGAGGCGAGATCGTTCATCAGTGGTCGTCCTCGTAATCCAGGATGTAGGCGTCTCCGTCGCGGAACTCGAACGTGACCCGCCCGTTTCCATTGACCCAGATCGACCAGCGATCGCGGCTCTCGCCTCGGAGCGTATGCAGGCGGAAGCCGGGAAGATCCACGTCATCGATGGTCAGGGCGGAGTCGAGCACGGCGAGCTGGATGCGCAAACGCTTTGCGTGATGCGGTTGCACCTCGGCCGCCTTGCCCGTTTCATACAGCAGTCTCAAGCCCTTATGGCGGAAGGACCTGATCATGGCGCCAGCGTAGCGTGTTGCGCACCACGAATCAAAGGAGTGATGGTCACGCCCGAGCGTCGACGATCCACGTCTGCCCGAGCGCCAGCAGGGTCCGGTCGGCGGTGAGGAGGGTCATCCGCTCCGCCTCGGCTTGCGCCAGGATCATCCGGTCGAACGGATCGTGGCGTACCAGAGCGGGGAAGCGGAGCATCGCCGCCGCGTGCGCTGACGTGAACGGCAGCTCGCGGAGGCCTGCGCCATTGAGAGCGGATGGAAACAGATCTCCACCGGGAAGCGGAAGGCGCGCCAGCATGTGCTTGATGGAGATCTCCGCAGTCGAGATCGCGGAGTAGTGCGCGAGATCCGCGTCGTCGATGTGCTGTCGAGCATTCGTGCCGAGATGCGTGCTGCCGTGCAGCACCCAGAGGAGCGAGTTGGTATCCAGCAGGATCATCGGCTGTGCTCGTCCGCGCCGTCGGGTCCGTAGAACATCTCCTGGATCTCAGGATCGACCCCGTCGAAGAGCGCGGGATCGTGCTCGGGCTCGTGCGCAAGGGTGCCGTAGACGATCGTGGTGCGCTCGTGCGGCACGATGTCGACGACGGGCTTGCCGGCGCGCGCAATCGTGATCTGCTCGCCGTCGAGCACGCGCGCGATCAGCGCGGAGAGCTGCGTCTTGGCTTCATGGACATTGACCTGTGTCACGAGTCAAGTTTAGTCGAGTGGACTAAGCGGTGGCAGCTCCTGGAATCTGACCGGCGCCACGTGTAGTACAGTAACTACATTCCGGTATCGGAGGTGCAGGATGATCACCATGACGGCGCGGGAGTTCAATCAATCCGTGGCAAGAGCCCAGCGGATCGCCGAGGACGAACCTGTACTCGTCACGCGCCACGGCGAGCCGGCCTACGTGCTGCTGAACATCGACGAGTATGAGCGGCTCCCGCCGAGTGCGTCCGAAGAAGTCGTTGCTCGATCTGCTTGCGCTGTCGCCGGCGGACAGTGAGCAGGACGACGGCGAGTTCGACCGGATCCTCGCCGACATCCGAGCAAACACGCCCGACCGGCCGCCGCTCGAGTTCTGATGCGCTACCTCGTCGACACGAACTTCTTGTCCGAGTTGCGCCGCGGGTCGCGGGCCGACCCGGGGGTTGTGGGCTGGTTGAACAGCGTGCCGACCGACGAGTGGAACGTGAGCGTCGTCACCGACTACGAGCTCGAGGTCGGCCTGCTCGCTCTGCAGCGCCGCGACCCGAAGCAGGCCACGGAGCTTCGTCGATGGGTAACGGACCATGCGCGACAGCTATGAGTCGCGCCTGCTGTCGATCACCCCGGAGATCGGCAGAATCTGCGCCGCGATCCAGGTGCCCGATCGTCGGCAGCTGAGTGACGCCTTGATCGCGGCGACGGCGCTGCATCACAGGATGACCGTGGTGACGCGCAATGAACGCGACTTCGACGTGCCGGGGCTCGCCGTGATCAATCCATTCTCGGGTAGCATGACGCTGGCCGACATTCCGGAGTAGGATCAGCCCGCGCTACACTGTAGCGCATGCGAACGACACCCTTGTCCATCCGCTTCGATCCGGAGTTGCTGGAGCGGCTGCGCCGTCGGGCCGCGAGCCGAGACTCGACGCCGTCCGGCCTGGCACAGGGCCTGGTCGACGAAGGGCTGAGGTCACTGGACTATCCCGGAGTCGTGTTCCGAGATGGAGCCGTTCGGGACGTCGGGCGGGGCTCGCCGGGGGGCCGGACGTGTGGGAAGTTGCTGTTGCGTCTGCGCGACGCACAGGAGCGCGGTGAGGCCGCGGTCGACGCGGTGGCAGCCGATCTCGCGCTCCCCATCGGTCAGGTGCGTGCGGCACTCGACTATTACGGCGGATTCGCGGCCGAGATCGACGCGGAGATCGCGGAGAACGAGCGCGCCGCCGATGAAGCCTTTGCTGCGTGGAGCATGAGGCGGCGGCTGGTGTCATGACGGAGCGCCTGCTGCTCGACGAGCACTACGGGCAGGCGATCGCTGAGGCGCTGCGCGAGCGGGGGCACGATGTCATCGCGGTCGTCGCGGATCCAGAACTGCGCGGTCGTTCTGATGCCGACATCTACGCCTGGGCGGCAGCGCGCGACTACCGCATTGTGACGGAGAACATCAAGGACTTCCGGCCGCTGCTCATCGCGGCCACTGCGCGCGGTGGCGAAGTTGCCGGGCTGCTTCTCGTGCATCCTCGTCGCTATCCGCGCGGGGGAGCGCAACGCGCCTTGGCGATCATCGAGGCGCTGGACGGGTGGCTTCGTACGTCGCCGGCGCGCCCCGCCCGGTCGAGGATTGGTTGGCGTAGGGGTGTCCTGAGAGGTCTGCCGACGGTAAGGTCGCCGTCATCACGGAGCGGAGGCGATGGATGAAGCTCGCTCAGACGGTGAGGCGGATCTGGACTGGTACAGGAAGCTGTCGGCGGACGGTCTGCGGCATGACGAGGTGAACTTCTGGTTCCCCAGCCCTCGGCAAGGATTCAGCGCACTGTCCCGCGGTCAGGCGTTCCTCTTCAAGACCCACGTCGATCGGCGCAGCCCCGAGTTGAGCAATCGGATCGTCGGCCTGGGTTCGTTTTCCGGGTATGCACGGTTGCGCATAAGCGAGGCTTGGCAGCTGTTCGGAGTCGCGAACGGTGTGGAGTCAGAGGCGCAACTTCGCACGCGGATCGAGAAGTACCGAAAAGTGCCGATCGAGGCCTATCAGGATCCCGAGATCGGCGCAGTGCTGCTCAGAGACGTCGTCTTCTTCAGCCCGAGTGAGGTCCTCCCGCCACCGAGCGAGTTCGCATCGAACATCGTGCGCGGGCGCACCTACGATCTCGTCGAACTCGCTTCGGGAGAATCGATCTTCGAGGCCATGCTGAGGCAGAACCTGCAAATCGGATCTGCGCCGCTCGCAGTCGACGGCCCGACGATCGGCGAACCGGCGCTCACGGCGCAGCGAGTGGGTCAACAGGCCTTCAAGGCACTGGTCGCAGAGAACTACGGTCACCGCTGCGCGATCACGGGTGACAAAGTTCGTCCCGTTCTCGAGGCAGCGCACATCCTCCCGGTCGCGGAGGGCGGGCAGCACCGCCTGGACAACGGCTTGCTCCTCAGATCCGACATCCACACGCTGTTCGACCGCGGATATGTCGGGGTTGACGCCCGGCACCGATTGCGGGTGAGCCCGGCATTGCGCGAGCAGTTCGGCAACGGAGACTGGTTCTACTGGCGGCAGGGGATGGAGATCGCGTTGCCGCCACGCAAAGCGGACCGACCGGGCCGAGAGTTCCTGGAGTGGCACAACGACGTCGTCTTCCAGGCATAGGAACCGCAACAGGTCACCGGGCGGATCGAATCGAGCGAGTGCGAGTCAGTCGACCTCGAAGACCTTCATCACCTCGTCGCCGTAGTCATTGATGACCTTGACTGCGATCTTGCCGGTCTCCGGCTTCGGGAACGGCCGGGATCGGTCGGTACAGCGAGGCCCAGGCGTCCTCGTCGATGTCGGCCTTCAGCGCCTTCTTCAGCCGCTCGTACGGGTCGTTGCCGCCGGTGAAGTAGCAGTGGCGGACGAAGAACGACTCCTCGTTGTACTCGGTGTCGATCATCCACAGCGCGATCTGGTCGGTGTCGTCGCTGCGCACCTCGCCCGTGTTCGGGTCGTACACATCGACGCCGCTGCAGTCGCCACGACGCAGCTCGTCCCGTCGCGTCTCGATCTCGATGTCGGGCTCGCCGAAGACGGTGAACAGGTTGCCGGCGCCGGTCTTCTTCAGCTCCTCGCCCATCACAGGTCGGCATTCATCCGCACGAGCAGCACCGGGATCCGGCCCAGCCTGCGCTCGGCGGCGACGTTGGCGAAGCCCTCCGTCGATGGCCGACGTACTCGTCGCCTCGTGCCCCGAGCACCTGCGGGTCGAACGCGAACGCCGAGCACGCACAGCAGGTCGAGGTCCCCGGCCTTGATCGCCTCGCGCGCCGCGTCCTTGATGAACGCCGGCCCGACGGTCCCGTACTGCGGCCCGATCGTGATCCCGATCCGCTTCGGCGTGCCCTCCTCGGCGTCCTCGCGCGTCGCCGACCGCCTGGATGTAGGTGCCGGCGTAGGACTCGACCGCTGTCGAAGCTCGATCCGCTCGCTCCTTGCGGCCGTTCTGGATCCCGGCCGCCTGCAGGTTGGCCAGGATCGTCTGCTCGAACGTCGGCATCGCCGTCGACGGGTCAGCCGACCGCGTCCGCGTCGGCGCGCTGGCTCGCCGACGCGCTGCCGGCGAACGCCGAGCGAGCGGTGCGGCGAAAGGCTCTCGACGGTGAACGGCCCGGCGACGCGAACCTTCTTCTTGTCCTCGTAGGGCTTGTCGTAGAGCAGCTCGAACTCGGCGTGCCGCCTGATCGCCGCGTCGATCTCCTCGCGGGTCATGCCCTCGTCGATGTCCGGGTTGTTGGCGATCGACTTCAAGCGTGATGTGCTGCACGCGCTCGTAGACGAAGCCGTGCCGGATGTCGTCGCCGTGGTCGCGGCCGGCGGCAGCGGCTTGCGCCGAGAGCTCGCTCTCCTTCGCGCGGCCCTCGGCCGAGTCGGCGAGCAGGTAGTACGGGAAAGCGTCGCGCCCATCAGCCGCTGCCGGGCGAGCGCGAACGCGACCCGTGAGGTGTCGATCGTGATCCAGCGCCGCCCCCACTGTTCGGCGACATACGCCGTTGTGCCGGAGCCGCAGGTCGGGTCGAGGACGAGGTCGCCGGGATCGGTGGTCATCAGAATGCAGCGCTCGATGACCGTCGTAGTCGGTTTGGACGACGTAGATCTTGTCGTCGGCAAGGCTCTACCGCGATAGTGTCGTTCCAGAGGTTGGTCGATCGGCGAACACCGCGAAGTCATCCGAGATAGCGGACATACGCCAGAGTCTGTCCCGTCGGCGTGAATTCGGTCGAGCCAATGCCAGACGCGTCCAGACCCTCGACTCGTGTCTTCCAGCGGCTGCGTGCTGGCGGATGGTACGCGCGCCTCGAACTCGATAATCGGGAAGCCGTCGTGCCTGTCCCGCACCCTGGGACCTGAGGTTGTCGATTCCGAAGAGCTCGTGCCCCGTCAGGCAGAAACGCTTGTCTCGCGTTCTCGCTGTAGTCAGCGGCTGGCGGGTTCCGTCGGGAGCTCACGCTATCGTAGTAGCCTGTCTCGACTCGCCGATCCTCCTGTCGAAGCTGGCGCTACCTTCACTTTGTCGATGCTCTTCGCGTACCAAAGGATCAGGTCGTCCCATGCGTCCGAGTGCGGCAGATTGCGAGAACCCGCTGGTCGTCTGCGAAGACTGATCTGTGCCGATGAAATTCTCGGCACCGAAGACCTCGTCCAGGAGTGCTCGCACGAGATGCACATTCTCGTCGCCGATCTGCACGAAGCACGGATCCCGACTCGGTGAGCAGATCTCGTGCGACGACGAGCCGGTCCCGCAGGTACGACAGATAAGAGTGGATGCCGAGCTCCCAGGTGTCGCGGAACGCCTTGATCTGCTCGACCTCGCGGGCTGCGTCTTCGACCTTGCCGTCCTTCACGTCGCGCTTGCGCGCCGAGACCTGCCAGTTCGAGTTGAACTTGATGCCGTACGGCGGGTCGATGTAGATCATCTGGACCTTGCCACGCAGGCGCTCACGTTCGGCGAGGCGAGCCCATCACCTGCAGGCGAGTCGCCGAGGACCATCCGGTTCGACCAGGCCGCGTCGTACTGGTAGAACTCGATCTGCTCGAGCTCGTCGAGCCCGTCGAAGTCGTCGTAGAAGAGCATTTCGGGCTCGGCCTCGCCGGCGCCCGCGGTGTCGCGGAGGTTCTCGACGAGCACGCGCGGGTCGATCTTCTCCTGGATATACAGCGGCGGCGCCTCCACGACGAGGTCGTCGTGGTCCTGCTGGTCCTTGCCCTGCCAGACGAGTTGCGGGTCGAGTGCTTCGTTGCGGCGCTCGCGCTCGGCGCTCAGACCGGCGAAGCGCGCGTACGACGATCGGTTCACGCTCCAAGGTCTCCGGATCCGTCCACCGCTCTGCACCGTCCGCCGTGGGGATGTTCGTCCGTGTCGCCTCGGGGTGCTCGTAGGCTTCGACTTCGGTGTGTCCCGTCTGAGCAGGCCTACGCGCAATTGTCGTCCTCCATGAATCGCACGTGCCGGGTCGGGCGCGTAGAACGGGCAGGGGAGAAGCTGAGGTTGTCCCAGTCGCCGATGATCGGATCGTCTGCGTAGAGCGCGTTGACCGCTTCGCGCAGGGTGCGGCTTGGCAGTCCGATCACGGTGGTCGAGCTCGAGGTAGCCCCAGCGGCCGAATCCGCCGTGATTGTTCACTGCGACGCACCACAGGTTGCGCGCCGTCTCGGCCTTCACCGCAGACGCAGCTGCTGCGTTCTTCTGGCCGCCGGAGACCTCGACGATCGAGCGTCCGCTCGAGACATCCGGATCATCGGGGTCGGGCGCGAGCTTGAGCAGGAAGTCGGGAACGTATCGGTGCGTCATACCCTCGTGGACGTACGGGATGTCGAAGCCGAGCCGGTCGTTCTTCACATAGGAGGTGACGACGCCCTCGTTGCGAGCTCTCGCACTCGTGGCGAGGAGGTCTCTCCCACGTATTGCCATCTCGACCGTCGAGCGTGACGTGGCTGATCTCGGCTCGTCCTCGTCGCTCGTAGACGCGCCTTGCGCGTCAGGAAACGCACGCCTCCGGTGTCGCCGACGGGGGCGGAGCGATCGAAGATCGGTTGCACGAGCTCGCGGCGGTTGTTCCCCTGCCAGCTGATGCATCGCGTCAGCGCCTCGGCCCCGCGTCTCATCTCGTCGCGCGGGGTGAGGTGCCAGGGCTCGAAGCCCGCGCCGAGCACCAGCACGTCATCGATCCACGAGCGCGCGAATATGAGCAGCCGCGGAAAGAGCCATGGTCGTGGGTTCTGGCCGCCGTCGGTGAACTCGCGATCGAGAACGAGCTTGGCCAGTTCGAACGCGACTCGCGCGTTGCGACGCCCCTCCGCATCGGTGTTGAAGTCATCCGACTTCGCTCACGCCGATCAACCCGGCGTTCACGGTCCTTGTCGGCACCTGGCTCTGATCGACGTGGAACGGTTCGGCATCGGCGGTGTCGAACCACATCTCGTCATCGGGCATCTCGATGCGGTAGCCGCTGAGCCGCGGGAAACGGATCCGGAGCGACTCGCGCCCTTCGACACTGCCCACTTCGATCGCCGGCGGAGGCGGTAGCGGATCCTTGCCGGCGCGCTCGCCGGGGATGAACGCGAACGGGATGCCGTACACGTTGGCGTACTCGGGGTCGAAGCGGCCGTCCTCGTTCAAGGTCCAGTTGCGTCGGCGAAGGCCGCGTCCGATCACCTGCTCGCAGAGCAGCTGGGAGCCGAAGGCGCGGATGCCAAGAATGTGCGTGACAGTGTTGGCGTCCCACCCCTCGGTGAGCATCCCGACGCTCACGACGCAGCGGATGTGCTCGCCCAGCATGCCCCGCTTGCCGACGGTGTTCATCACCTCGCGGAGCAGGTCTTGCTCCGTCAACTGGTCGGCATCGCCGCCGGGGTGCTGACGGCGCCAGTCGTCCTTGAACTTCTCGATCTCGGGTGCAGCCGCGGCGAGGAAGTCCTTCGGGAGGGACTCGCCCGACTCCAACGCGGCGGAGTCGATGAGCAGAGTCCGCGGGCGGGCACGCCACCCGGAGCCTTCAACGTTGTCGAAGAGCGCGAGTCGGCCGTGCCGCAGAAGGGATCCGGCGTCGGTCGGGAACTCCTTACCCGCGATCCACTCCGTCATCAGTCGGGATACCAGTGTGTTCGGGCAGACCAGGATCATCACCGGCGGCGGCTCTCCGTGGTCGCGGAGCGTCGTCTCCCACCGCGCGTACTCGCGCTCGTAGCTGCGATACAGGCTTTCCAATGCGGCCTGGAGCTCCTCGGGTGGCGCCCAGTTGTCCGGCACAGCAGAGGCTCGCTTCGGCAGGCGGTCGCCGATGTGCGACCAGAGCGCTCGGAAAGTGACCTCATCGCCGATCGCATCGTCGTCGACAGGCAGTCGCGGAATCTTCACAATCCCGGACTCGATGGCGTCCATGAGGGAGAAGTCGCTGACAGTCCACGGGAACACGTAGCCTTCGTTCCAGCCGGAGCCGCCGAGATAGAACGGCGTCGCCGAGACGTCGAAGATCTGCTTGACGCCGTAACCTTTCGTGTTCCTGATCGCTTCCAGCCCACGGAACCAGACACGGGCGTCCTGGTTCCGATCGGCGTCGTCCTTGCTGAGCTTTCCGGAGAGCGGACGGCTCTGGTAGCAGTGGTGCGCCTCGTCGTTGAGCACAACGATGCCTCCCGGAGCCGTACCCGAGGTCACGGAGCACGCGACTGACGATCATCTGCCGGAGATTCGACGTATCGATCGCCGTCGCCCGGGGAGAGGATCTCACGGGTCGTCTTCGAGACACCCTCGAACTCCTTGCGGATGCGCGGCAGGAACTGGTGGTAATTCGCGATCACGACCCGCGCCTCGTTGAGCCGAGGCCGCAGATCGGCAGGCACGAGCTCGCGCTCGTCGTAGTAGTTGCCGTCGCTCTCCGGGCGGAGTACGCGGAGGCGGTCGCGAATGGTGATTCCCGGCGCGACGAGAAGGAACTTGCTCGCGAAGCGCGTATCGCGGGGCGACGCGATCTTGTTCAGCGTCTGCCAGGCGATGAGCATGCCCATGAGCACGGTCTTGCCGGTGCCCGTCGCCATCTTCAAAGCGACACGGGGGAGCCCCGAGTTGTGCTCGGCATTCGCGTCGTCGATGCGGAGACGCCAGTCCGTGTACCCCCGACGCCCCGCAACCTCGGTGAGGAAGATCGCGGTTTCCGCCGCGTCGCGCTGGCAGTACAGCGTGCGGTTCTCCCGGTCTGCGCCTGCCCAGTGCAGCAAGAGCTTGCGGGTGATCGGCGTGACTCCGTCGTAGCCGCGGGTGCGCCAGAGCTCGACGTCACGGCGCAGACCGTTGATCGTGTCGTTGACTTCGCGACGTTCGCCGGTCAGATCGAAGTCGATCTCCAGCTGCTGTGCAGTCTGCGACGCCCTGCCGCGCGACTTGCGTTCCTGGGGGATTGGGATGAATGACTCGCTCGGACGTCGCCCGTCGCGCTTCTCGCCGGTGGGGCCGTTCGGCCCGATCGCGAAGTGCGCGGTCGGGGGATCGTACGGGCCGTTGAGGATCGGGTTGAGGAGTGCGTCGGCGGTCGACTCAGTCACGGCGCGCTCCCTGCATCCTGAACGCGAGGAGGAAATAACCTCGCGTCGTTAACCTAGCGGGGATAAACCTTCGTGTTTACATGCGCGGGCATTAGCAAAGATGAGTGCCCGAAACTCCTGAGGATCCGCGCGTCGAGCTCGGCCGGCGGCTCGCCGAGCTCCGCGTGAACCAGTCGCTGACGATCCAGGGGCTGGCGGCAGCATGCGAGCTGGACGTGTCGAACCTGCGCAAGATCGAGAAGGGTCTCGGCAACCCGCGGCTGGCGACAGTCCTGAAGGTCGCGGGTGTGCTGGAAGCGGATCTGCGGGACCTTTTCGGCGGACTGGATCCTTACGGCCTCACAGGCAAGGACCACCCGCAGCCTCTGAGCGCTTTCGATGACTCGTTCTGGCGCCCGAAGGACCGCATCGCCTGAGGTTGCTCAGCAGGCGTACGATCAGGCCATGTCGCGCCGGAGCATTGAGTCGGGCTCGGAACGGGCCGACAAGTGGGCTGGATTGAGGCGTGCTTTGACAGGGCGCCGGGTAGATGCCGTTGCCGGGGCGCGACAGAACGCGCGCACCTATCCGCCCTTGAGCATGCGGGAAATCGTTGAAGCGTTGCGGGATGGGCGGCACTGAGAGCCGCCCGGTCAGGGCAGCGGGACGGCCTCGGTGT
Organism: uncultured Actinomycetota bacterium; assembly: GCA_963791605.1. Taxonomy (GTDB): domain Bacteria; phylum Actinomycetota; class Actinomycetes; order Actinomycetales; family Microbacteriaceae; genus Microbacterium. The sequence continues at coordinate 26,032 of CAWBTB010000021.1, forward strand.
CGGGGATCGGCGACGCGTCGCGGTGACGGAGATCCGGGAACGACCGGACGAAGACGACCGAGACCACGAGCGCGGCGGCGGAGAAGAGCGTGGCGGCCAGATAGGCGCCGACCGGACTGCCGGAGCGGTCGATCAGGAAGCCGGCGACGGCGGATCCGGCGGCCGCGCCGATGAGCTGGCCCGTTCCCACCCAGCCGTAGGCCTCGGCGGTCTCGGAGAACTTGACGCTCGCCGAGGTGATCGCGAACAGCACGGCGAGGGCGGGCGCGATCCCGATGCCGGCGGCGATCAGGGTGCCGCCGAGCCAGAAGACGTTGAGCGAGACCATCGTCAGGGAGAGGCCGACCGTGACGATGAGCAGACGGCGCGCCATCGCCCACGGGCCGATCGGCACCCGTCCCGAGGCGAGGCCGCCGATGAGGCTTCCGAGCGAGAACACCGCCAGCACGAGGCCGGATTGCAGGCCGCCCTCGTCGAAGGTCTTCACGACGCCCACCTCGACCGCGGAGCAGGCGCCGATCAGCAGGAACCCGATCGTGGTGGCCAGCAGCACCGGCGGCTTCAGCACGACGGCGCCGAAGCCGCGGCGGCTGCGCGGGATCCGCACCCGCCCGACCTCGGGGGAGAGGATGAACCACGCACCTCCGCCCACGAGCACGGCGGCGACCAGCAGCAGCCCCTGCACCGTGCCGACCTGGGTGGACACGATCGTGATGACCACGGGGGCGACGATCCAGATGATCTCCTGGAGCGAGGCGTCCAGCGAGAACAGCGGCGTCAGCTGGGAGGAGTTGACCAGCTTCGGGTAGATCGTGCGCACGGCCGACTGGACCGGAGGCGTCGACAGGCCCGCGACCAGGCCCAGCGCCATGTACCCGGGCAGCGGCAGCGGGACGAGCGCGAGCCCGAGGAACGCCAGCACGCAGATGGCGAGCGTCAGGGTGAGCACCCGCCTCATGCCCCAGCGGCCCATCCACCGGCTCGTGATCGGGCCGGAGACCGCCTGGCCCACCGAGGCGGCGGCGAGCACGAGCCCTGCCGCTCCGTAGGATCCGGTCGCGTGCTCGACGTGCAGCAGGATCGCGAGACTCGACATGCCGTTCGGGAATCGGGCGGTCAGCTGTGCGGCGATGATGCGCCCCACTCCGGGAGTGCGCAGAAGCTCCTTGTATCCCGATCCGGCCACGGATCAACGTTACCGGTCAGCAGGGCTCGAGCAGGGGCCCGGCGAGCGTCCGGCGCGCTCGATCTCCTGGTGGACCGTGCGACACGCCGACGACACGCCGGAGGGCGATTTCCACAGCCTGGGGAATGTCGGAGGCCCCTCCTAACGTCGTGTCTGTGGAGGGATCCTGGCGATGGGTTCCGGAGCCGCGGGAAATCGCGGATCGGAGGCCTCGCCGACCGGCCGCCCGCTGTGGACAGATCGGTGGAGAACCTGTGCGGAAACGACGCGCGTCGGTGGAAAACTACAAGGATGTAACTACTACCCCTTGTGGTCGACCCCGATGTCGGCACCTATATGTAGTATTGAAGTCCCGGCGGGGTCACCTGCCCGAATGCCGGGTTCTGAGGGGAAGAAGAGGCGAAATACATGTCCATCACGGTCTACACCAAGCCCTCCTGCGTGCAGTGCAACGCGACGTACCGCGCACTCGACGCGAAGGGCATCGAGTACGAGATCCACGACGTCTCCGAGGATGCTGCGGCGCTCGAGCACGTGAAGTCGCTCGGCTACCTGCAGGCTCCGGTCGTCGTCACCGACGAGGGCCACTGGTCGGGCTTCCGCCCCGACAAGATCGACGAGCTCGCCGCTCGCCTCGCGTAGGCGTTTCGTCTCGGTCCTTCGGTCCTCGCTCAACGACCGGAAGAGGAATCATGAACGCCGCCATCGCGACCGTCGCGCCGCTCCTGGTCTACTTCTCGAGCATCTCGGGCAACACCGCCCGGTTCGTCGACAAGCTGGGCCTTCCGGCGCGGCGGATCCCGCTGCACAGCACGGACGAGCCGCTCGTCGTCGACGAGCCGTTCGTCCTGGTCACACCGACCTACGGCGGGGGACAGGGGCGCGGCGAGGAGAAGGGCGCCGTGCCCAAGCAGGTCATCCGGTTCCTCAACGACGAGCGCAACCGGCGTCACATCCGCGGAGTGATCTCCGCAGGCAACACCAACTTCGGCGACGCGTTCTGCGCCGCCGGGGACATCATCAGCCGCAAGTGCCACGTGCCCCACTTGTACCGGCTCGAAATCTACGGCACACAGGACGACGTCGATCGGGTGACCGGCGGATTGGAACGATGGTGGAAGCAACAGTGAAGGATGAGGCTCTCGAGGATCGGTCCCTGAGCCTGTCGAAGGGCGCGGCGTACGAGGGGCTCGACTATCACGCCCTCAACGCGATGCTGAATCTGTACGACGCGGACGGCAGGATCCAGTTCGACGCGGACAAGCGCGCAGCGCGGGAGTACTTCCTGCAGCACGTGAACCAGAACACCGTGTTCTTCCACTCGCTCAAGGAGCGCCTGGACTACCTCGTGGAGAAGGAGTACTACGAGGGATCCGTGCTCGAGCAGTACTCCTTCGACTTCATCCAGCGACTCAACGACCTCGCCTACTCGAAGAAGTTCCGCTTCGAGAGCTTCCTCGGCGCGTTCAAGTACTACACCAGCTACACGCTGAAGACCTTCGACGGCAAGCGCTACCTCGAGCGCTTCGAGGACCGCGTCGTGATGACCGCCCTCGGCCTCGCGGACGGCGACGAGAAGCTGGCCGTCGCGCTCGTCGAGGAGATCATCTCCGGCCGCTTCCAGCCCGCGACTCCGACCTTCCTGAACGCCGGCAAGGCGCAGCGCGGCGAGCTCGTCAGCTGCTTCCTGCTGCGCATCGAGGACAACATGGAGTCGATCGCGCGCGGCATCAACTCCGCGCTGCAGCTGAGCAAGCGCGGCGGCGGCGTGGCGCTGCTGCTCTCGAACATCCGCGAGTCCGGCGCCCCGATCAAGCAGATCGAGAACCAGTCCTCGGGCATCATCCCGGTCATGAAGCTCCTCGAAGACAGCTTCAGCTACGCCAACCAGCTCGGCGCGCGCCAGGGCGCCGGCGCGGTGTACCTGAACGCGCACCACCCGGACATCATGCGGTTCCTCGACACCAAGCGCGAGAACGCCGACGAGAAGATCCGCATCAAGACGCTGTCGCTGGGCGTCGTCGTGCCGGACATCACGTTCGAGCTCGCCAAGAACGGCGAGGACATGTACCTGTTCTCGCCCTACGACGTCGAGCGCGTCTACGGCGTGCCGTTCGGCGACATCTCGGTGACCGAGAAGTACCGCGAGATGGTCGACGACCCGCGGATCAAGAAGACCAAGATCAACGCGCGCGAGTTCTTCCAGACCCTCGCCGAGATCCAGTTCGAGTCGGGCTACCCGTACATCATGTTCGAGGACACGGTGAACAAGGCCAACCCGATCAAGGGCCGGATCAACATGTCCAACCTGTGCAGCGAGATCCTGCAGGTGAACACACCGACGACCTACAACGAGGACCTCTCGTACGGCCAGATCGGCAAGGACATCTCCTGCAACCTCGGATCCATGAACATCGCCCTCGCGATGGACGCCGACGACCTCGGCGCCACCGTCGAGACCGCGATCCGGGCGCTGACCGCGGTGAGCAACCAGAGCCACATCCGCTCGGTGCGCTCGATCGAGGACGGCAACGACCGCTCGCACGCCATCGGCCTCGGCCAGATGAACCTGCACGGCTACCTCGCCCGCGAGCGCGTGTTCTACGGCTCGGAAGAGGGCCTGGACTTCACGAACATCTACTTCTACACGGTGCTGTTCCACGCGCTGCGGGCCTCGAACCTGCTCGCGATCGAGCGGGGCGTCGCGTTCGACGGCTTCGAGGACTCCACCTACGCGTCGGGCGAGTTCTTCGACAAGTACATCGAGCGCGCCTGGCAGCCCGAGACCGAGAAGGTCACCGAGCTGTTCGCCGGCAAGCACATCCCGACCCAGCAGGACTGGGCCGAGCTGAAGGAGTCGATCCAGAAGCACGGCATCTACAACCAGAACCTGCAGGCCGTACCGCCGACCGGATCCATCTCGTACATCAACAACTCGACGAGCTCGATCCACCCGATCGCGTCGAAGATCGAGATCCGCAAGGAAGGCAAGCTCGGCCGCGTCTACTACCCGGCGCCGTTCATGACGAACGACAACCTGGAGTACTACCAGGACGCGTACGAGATCGGCTACGAGAAGGTCATCGACACCTACGCCGCCGCCACCCAGCACGTCGACCAGGGCCTGTCGCTGACGCTGTTCTTCAAGGACACCGCGTCGACCCGCGACATCAACAAGGCGCAGATCTACGCCTGGCGCAAGGGTATCAAGACGATCTACTACATCCGCCTGCGGCAGATGGCGCTCGAGGGAACCGAGCTCGACACGTGCGTTTCTTGCACGCTTTAAGACTCTGACCAGGGATTTTTGGAACAGGATTACACGATGACCCCTTCTGGACCACTCAAGCTGGTCGACCGCGTGCAGGCGATCAACTGGAACAAGATCCAGGACGACAAGGACCTCGAGGTCTGGAACCGTCTGGTGAACAACTTCTGGCTGCCCGAGAAGGTGCCGCTGTCGAACGACATCCAGTCGTGGAACACGCTGACCGCGGAGGAGCAGACGCTCACGATGCGGGTGTTCACCGGCCTGACGCTGCTGGACACCATCCAGGGCACGGTCGGCGCGGTGTCGCTGATCCCGGACGCGCTCACCCCGCACGAGGAGGCCGTCTACACGAACATCGCGTTCATGGAGTCGGTGCACGCGAAGAGCTACTCGTCGATCTTCTCGACGCTGTGCTCGACCAAGGAGATCGACGAGGCGTTCCGCTGGTCGGTGGAGAACCAGAATCTGCAGAAGAAGGCGCAGATCGTCATGGACTACTACCGCGGCGACGATCCCCTCAAGCGCAAGGTCGCCTCGACCCTGCTCGAGTCGTTCCTGTTCTACTCCGGCTTCTATCTGCCGATGCACTGGTCGAGCCGCGCCAAGCTCACCAACACCGCCGACCTCATCCGCCTCATCATCCGTGACGAGGCCGTGCACGGCTACTACATCGGCTACAAGTTCCAGCGCGGGCTGGAGACTGTCGATCAGGCCAAGCGCGACGAGCTGAAGGACTACACCTTCTCGCTCATGTACGAGCTCTACGACAACGAGGTGCAGTACACGCAGGACCTCTACGACGGCGTCGGCCTCACCGAGGACGTCAAGCGGTTCCTGCACTACAACGCCAACAAGGCCCTGATGAACCTCGGCTACGAGGCGATGTTCCCGTCCACGGTGACGAACGTGAACCCGGCGATCCTCTCGGCGCTGTCGCCGAACGCCGACGAGAACCACGACTTCTTCAGCGGATCCGGATCCTCCTACGTCATCGGCAAGGCCGTCGCGACAGAGGACGAGGACTGGGACTTCTGAGCTGCTGGCTCCCTGAGCCTGTCGAAGGGTGGTCCTGAGTCTCGACGCGCCCGCAGCGATGTCGGTGCTCCTTCGTACGCTGTGAAGTAGATCACAGGCATGGAGGCAGCGATGACTGACGTGGAGCGGACCTCGGGCGGGGAAGCGGGCGACTTGTTCGCCCGTGTCGCGGCGCTGATTGAGCAAACCCGATCGTCTGTGGCGTCACAGGTGAACGCTGCGCTCACGATGATGAATTGGCAGATCGGCCGTCTCATCGATGCGGAGTTCCTCGGTGAGCGGCGTGCCGGGTATGCCGACGAGATTGTGGCTACGCTGTCGCCACAATTGACCAGGCGCTACGGTCGCGGGTACGACAAGTCGAGTCTGCATCGTATGGTGCGGTTTTCGCAGACGTTCCCCGACCCCGAGATTGTGGCTACGCTGTCGCAACAATTGAGCTGGAGCCACTTCAAGGACCTGCTCCCGGTCTATTCCGACGAAGCACGAGCCTTCTACATCCAGCAGGCACTCGACGCGCGACTCAGCGTTCGCGCCCTCCGTGAGCTGATCGGTCGTCAGGGCTTCGAGCGCCGGGAGGTCGCCAACGCGCAGACTCCCGGCGGATCAGCGGTCCCGTTGGACGCCTTCAGCGATCCCTACTTCCTGGACTTCCTCGGGCTCAAGGACACCTTCGCCGAGCGCGATCTCGAAGAAGCACTGATCCGCGAGATGGAGGCGTTCCTCCTCGAAGTCGGCAACGGCTGGAGCTTCGTGGCGAGGCAGAAGCGGATGACCGTTGACAACGACGACTTCTACCTCGACCTGCTTTTCTACTCCCGGCCACTGCATCGCTTGATTGCGGTGGAGCTGAAGGTGGGAAAGTTCCGTCCGGCTTACAAAGGGCAGATGGACCTGTACTTGAAGTGGCTCGACCGCCACGAGCGGCGAAACGACGAGGAAGCGCCACTCGGGCTCATCCTGTGCACGGAGACCAGTCGCGAGCAGATCGAGCTGCTGGAGATGCACAAGGACGGCATCGTGGTCGCGGAGTACTGGACGGCCCTCCCGCCCAAGGAAGAGCTTCAACAGCGCATCGCACAGATCTACCGCGCAGCCCAAGAACGCGTCGCGCGCAGAGCACTCGGCTCAGGCCGCGATGACGAGCATGACGAGTGAGCAACGCGCCGACGGGACTGTGCCCGAATCACGACGACTTCTCAGGAACCGGATCCTCCCTCGCCATCAAGGGGGCCTTCGTCACCGGTGTCAAGGACGCCGTGACCAGAAAGTCCGGGTCAGGGGTGAAACTCACAACGGGGCCAGGTGCCTTCAGGATGCTCGTGCCGGCACGGGATGCTGAAACGACACGCCTTCGCATGCCCGTCCGCGTATACGTGAGCGCGTAGCGTGAGGAACAGCGAACGGCGACTGCCCTTGGCTTCAGCCCCGGTCCCGACCGGCCCATGTAAGGCGATCCGAGATGGCAACCGCGTACGTCGAAACCTCGTCAACACTCGGCCCTGTCCGCCAGACCTATGCGCGCAAGGAGGACTTCCCGTCGATCGCGCGCGCGTTCGTCGATGTCTCCACCGTCGTGCGCGAGACGGGTCTGATGCAGCGCACGCCGCGGTTCTACACCCTCGTCGCCACCGGGATCGCGCTCGCGTTCGGCGGCGCGATCACAGGATTCATCCTGTTCGGAGACAGCTGGTACCAGCTGCTCATCGCCGCAGCGTTCGGCATCCTCTTCACTCAGGTGGCGTTCCTCGCACACGAGGCAGCGCACCGGCAGATCCTCTCGTCCGGGCCGGCGAACGACCGCCTCGCTCGCGTCCTGGCGGCCGGCGTCGTCGGGATCAGCTATGCGTGGTGGGACTCCAAGCACAGCCGCCACCACGCGAACCCGAACCGCGTCGGGAAGGACCCCGACATCGAGGTCGACACGATCTCGTTCCTCGAAGAGGACGCGGCGCAGGCGCGCGGGCTGATCCGGATGATCACCCGCAAGCAGGGGTGGCTGTTCTTCCCGCTGCTGACCCTTGAGGGCTTGAACCTGCACTACCTCGGCATCAAGCACCTCGTCGGGCGAGAGCCCGTGAAGCGCCGCTGGACGGAGCTCGGCCTGCTGACCGCACGCTTCGCAATCGTCCTGACGCCGATCTTCCTCTTCCTGCCGCTGGGCAAGGCTGCCGCGTTCGTCGGCGTCATGCTCGCCGTCTTCGGCGTGTACATGGGCGCGTCGTTCGCCCCGAACCACAAGGGCATGGCCGTGATCGCCCCGGACGCCCGCCTCGACTTCTTCACCAAGCAGGTGTACACCTCGCGGAACATCCGCGGTGGCTGGTGGGCGACGTGGCTGATGGGCGGCCTGAACTACCAGGTCGAGCACCACCTCTTCCCGAGCATGTCCCGGATGCACCTGTCGCAGGCCCGCGAGATCGTCCGCGAGTTCTGCCTCACGCACGACGTGACTTACACCGAGACGTCGCTGTGGCGGTCGTACGCGATCGTCATCGACTACCTCAACCGCGTCGGCCTCGCCGCCCGCGATCCGTTCGACTGCCCCATGGTCGGCCAGTACCGGCGAGCCTGAGCACGAGTCGGAACACCTGACACAGTACGGCCGGATGCGCGAAGCATCCGGCCGTACTGTGTCAACCCCCTTCGGCCTCGTTCGGTGCGCGGTTAGCGTGGAGCCACCGATCCGGCCGGCGAGACGTCCGGCCAGTGAAACGGAGGCACAGCTGATGGGTATTGGAACCGGCATCGTCCTGTTCGTGATCGGCGCGATCCTCGAGTTCGCGCTCAACGTCCAGGTGTCCTGGATCGACCTGCACCTCGTGGGCTACATCCTGATGATCGCCGGCGCGGTCGTCTTCGTGCTCAGCCTGATCCTGCTCCTCACGCGGCGTCGGCGTACCACGACGACACCGCGCGAGGACGACCTCCTCTGAGGGGCGTCGCTCAGCGGCGGTGCTCGCGGTAGTACGCGAGCAGTTCCCGCGTGGACGGATCCTGCGCCGCGACGGCAGACTCGTCGCCCTCGATCGCGGGCACGATCTGCAGCGCGAGCTGCTTGCCGAGCTCGACGCCCCACTGGTCGAACGAGTTGATACCCCACACCGCGCCCTGGGTGAAGGTGATGTGCTCGTACAGACCGATCAGCTGGCCGAGCACACCCGGGGTCAGCGCCGGCGCGAAGATCGACGTCGTGGGGCGGTTTCCGGCGAACGTGCGCGCGGCCACGAGTGCACCCGTGGTGCCCTCGGCCTCGACCTCCTCCGTCGTCTTGCCGAATGCGAGCGCCTTCGTCTGCGCGAGGAAGTTCGCCAGGAACAGCGCGTGCACGTCACGACCGTCGTCGTTCAGCGGGTAGGCGGGGTTCACGAACGCGATGAAGTCGGCCGGGATCAGCCGGGTGCCCTGGTGGATCAGCTGGTAGAACGCGTGCTGCCCGTTCGTGCCGGGCTCACCCCAGAACACCTCGCCGGTGTCGGTCGTGACGGGCGTGCCGTCCCAGCGCACCGACTTGCCGTTCGACTCCATGGTGAGCTGCTGCAGGTAGGCGGGGAACCGGCTCAGCTGCTGCGCGTACGGCAGCACGGCGTGCGACTGCGCGCCGAGGAAGTTCGAATACCAGACGTTCAGCAGGCCCATCAGCACGGGCACGTTGCGCTCCAGGGGAGTGGTGCGCACATGCTCGTCGACCGCGTGGAAGCCCGCGAGCAGCTCGCGGAACGCGTCCGGTCCGAGCGCGATGGCGAGCGACAGCCCGATCGCGGAGTCGACGGAGTAGCGCCCGCCGACCCAGTCCCAGAACCCGAACGCGTTCACGGGGTCGATCCCGAACGCGGCCACCCGGTCGAGCGCGGTGGAGACGGCGACGAAGTGGTGTGCGACGGCATCGGTGCGCGCCTGCTCGGACGACGTGTCCACGCCCGCCTCCGCAAGCCGCTGCCACAGCCAGTCGCGGGCGAGACGCGCGTTGGTGAGCGTCTCGAGCGTGGTGAACGTCTTCGAGGCGACGATGAACAAGCGTCGTCTCGGGGTCGAGGTCGGCCGTCTTCTGCGCGATGTCGGTCGGGTCGATGTTCGACACGAAGCGCGCCTGGATCCCGGCGTCTGCATAGGGCTTGAGTGCCTCGTAGACCATGACCGGGCCCAGATCGGATCCGCCGATCCCGATGTTCACGATGTGCGTGACCTTCTTGCCGGTGACGCCGCGCCACTCGCCGGAGCGCACCCGGTCCGCGAACGCCGAGATCGCATCGAGCACCGCGTGCACGTCGGCATCGATCTGCTGCCCGTCCACGACCAGTACGGGCTCCGCACCCTCCGGGCGACGCAGCGCCGTATGCAGCACGGCGCGATCCTCGCTGGTGTTGATGTGCACGCCGGCGAGCATCGCGGCGAACCGGTCCGCGACGCCGGTCTGCTCGGCCAGCCGGACCAGGGCGGCGCGGACCTCGGACGTGACGAGGTTCTTCGACAGGTCGACATGCAGGTCGGCGAGGTCGAAGGTGAGGCTCTCGACGCGCCCTGCGTCGTCGGCGAACCAACCTCGCAGATCGGGGGAGAACGACTCGTGCAGAGCGGCGAGCTCGGTCCAGGCGGTGGTCGAAGTGGGGTCGATCGGCGAGGTCATGCCCCCCACGCTAGCGCCGCGTCGCCGACTCCGCGCGATGATTTCGCGCGATGATTTCCGGCGACGACGAGACGCGTTCCCCGGCCCGGCGGATCAGGCGGCGGCGCCGGGACGCACGATCTGCTGCAGCGTCCAGGTGTTGCCGTCGGGGTCGTCGAAGGACACGAATCGGCCCCACGCGAGTTCATCCACCCCGTGTGCCTCGACCCCGGCCTCGCGCAGCTGCGCGAGTGCGCCATCCGCGTCCGGAACCACGACCTGGATCGTGTTCTGACGGCCCGGCTCCAGATCGATTTCGAGGCCGGTGCCGAACGCGATCGAGCAGGCGGATCCGGGCGGGGTCATCTGCACGAAGCGCAGGCCCTCGAACGGCGTCTGGTCGTGGTCGGCGTGGAAGCCGATCCGCTCGTAGAACTCCTTGGCCCGGTCGACATCCGTGACGGGCACGAAGATGAGCTCGATCTTCCAGTCCATGCTGCACGCTCCTCCTGGCGGTGGATCCGCCGTCGTCCCGACGCTACGCCGGGCCACCGACAATGCGGTGCGCTACTCGGCCGGTTTCGGCGGCGCGAGGCGCAGAGCGTCGCGATCGAGCCGGGCCTGCAGGATCCGCAGAGTCGTGTCACTGATCGTGTGCTCGTCGCGGAGCCGGATCAGGACACCGCGCTTGTGCTCCAGCAGGGCGAGCCGCATCGCGGCGTGCGCCTCATCGGCTGCGGCGAGCCGCGCGTGGGCGTCGTGGAGCTCGCCCGTCGCGGTCGCGCTCATCCGGTCGAGACGCTCCCGATACTCGTCCGCGATCCGATCGCGCACGGGATCCGGCACCTGTTCCCGCTCGGCGAGCGCGGGAATCGCGTGCAGCGCGGCGAGGGTGGTCTCCCGGTGCGCCTCGGCCAGTTCGCCGTCCATGTGCGTGTCGGGTTCGAAGCGCGCCCAGCCGATCGCCACCGGCAGCATCATGCCCTGCACGACCAGGGTCAGGATCACGACGCCCGTGGCGACGAAGATGATCTCGTCCCGGCCGCCGACCCCGGCCGGAACCGCGAGCGCGACCGCGAGCGACACGGCGCCGCGGAATCCCGCGACCGTGGACACGACGCGCGCGCGATGCGACATCCGGCGGCCGCGCTGCGACGGGCGCCGGTCGAGAAGCCGGATCATCCAGGTCGTGATCATCTGGAAGCCGAACCGGATGACCAGGATCACGATCCAGGCGAGCACGCAGAAGAGCAGCAGGGCCGGGATGGCACCCGCGGGGACGGCCCGGATCGCGGAGTGCGCCTCGATGCCGATGAGCACGAACAGCGCGCCGTTCAGCCCGCGCGTGGTCAGCGTCCAGAACGAGAACATCTGCTGTCGCGACTGCGGGCTGCCGGCCTTGGGGCCGGTCTGGCTGAGGACGAGCCCGGCCACGACCACCGCGATCACTCCGGAGGCGTGGATCTGCTCCGCGGCGAGGAAGGCCGCGAACGGGATCAGGATCAGGGCGGTGTTGTTCGTGATCGCGTCGTCCAGGCGGCGCTGCAGCAGGGCGCCGAGCAGGCCCGCGGCGAGGCCGATGACACCACCGCCGGCGTAGGCGAGGGCGACGAGGCCCGTGACGTGCCACGCCGAGTAGGAGCCGCCGCTCACCGCGATGCCGATCGTGATCGTGAAGAGCACGAGCGCCGTGCCGTCGTTCACGAGGCTCTCGGCGCGCAACTGGGTGAGGTTGCGATGGGGCAGGGAGCGGGCGAGGCCCCCGACGGCGGTCGCGTCGGTCGGCGCGAGCGCGGCGCCGAGGACGAGCGCCGCCAGCCCGCCCCAGCCCAGCGCGACGCCGACCCCGGCGATGCCGAACGCGGTGACGACGACGAGCAGGGTGCTCAGCAGCAGGATCACGCGCATGTCGCGGCGCACCTCCCGCAGCGGGATCGTCAGGGCCTCCCAGAACAGCAGCGCCGGCAGGAACAGCACCAGCACCACCTCGGAGGGGAGGTGGATGTCCCGCACGACCGGTACGAACCCGCTCAGCAGACCGAGCGCCAGCTGCAGCAGCGGAGCAGGGATGCGCGCTCTCGGCGCGAGCCACGCGGCCGCGACGACGAGCGCGCCGACCAGCACGATGATTCCCAGGGGATCCATTCCGCACCTCCTCTCCGCGGGAACGCCGCGGTGCGCAGCGCATCCCTCCGCGGGGCGCACGTCCACTCTGGACGATGTCGATGACGCGGGTGTTACCGGCGGCGCGCCCGGATGTTACGGATCGCGCAGCCGCGACAGAATGGGGCATGGCCGAAACCAACCTCATCGGAGACGCGATGCTCACCCGTGCGGAGGGGATCGCCGAGGGCCGTGCGGCCCGGGCGCGCACGCCGCGCACGGCGCTCGCCGCGATCAGCACCGCGGGACGGGATCCGCTGGGGATCCTGGAACGCCAGAACAGCACCCGCGTCGCCGACCTGATCCCGCTGCGCACCGAGCGCATGGCCGCCGGTCCCTTCGCGTTCTACCGCGGCACGGCAGCGATCATGGCCGCCGATTTCGCGCGGGAGCCCCACACCGGGATCCTGGTGCCGTCGTGCGGCGACGCGCACATCGGCAACTTCGGCTTCTTCGCGTCCCCGCAGCGCACGCTCATGTTCGACGTCAACGACTTCGACGAGTCGGCCTGGGCGCCGTGGGAATGGGACCTGAAGCGGCTCGTCGCGAGCATCGTGATCGGCGCCCGCGACAGCCGCGGTTCCGCGGTCGCGGACGACGCGGCGCGGCGGAGCGTCATCGCGTACGCCAGGGCGCTGCGCTCGGCGGCGGGGCTGGATCCGCTGCAGCGCTACTTCGCGCACTTCGCGGCCGACGCCGGAGCGGACGGGCTCGACGTCGATTCCCGGCGCGACCTGCAGACCGCGATCGCCGCCGCCGAGAAGCGCACCGGTGCCCGCGCGGCGCGCAAGCTCACCGTGCGCGGCGCCGACGGGCACCTGCGTTTCGTCGAGCAGCCGCCGGTGATGACGCACGCGGATCCCGGCATCCGCGCGATCGGCGACGAGGCGTTCAGCCTCTACGCGGAGTCGGCCGGGGTGGACATCCAGCTGCTGCTGCGGCAGTACCGCGTGCGCGACGTGGCCCGCCGCGTCGTGGGCGTGGGCAGCGTCGGCACCCGCTGCTACCTCGCCGTGCTGGGCACGCCGGACGCCGAGCCGATGATCCTGCAGGTCAAGGAGGCGGGGCGGAGCGTCCTGGCCGAGTACGGCGGCATCGTCCAGCCCGCCGACCTGCAGCGCCTGATCGACGAGAGCGGGGAGGGAGCGAGGGTCGTCGGCATGCAACGGGTGCTGCAGGCGTTCTCCGACCCGTTCCTGGGGCACATCCGCGGAGCGCAGGACTACTACGTGCGCCAGTTCCACGACATGAAGGGATCCATCGACACCGACGTGATCGAGGACGAGGGATACCGCGACTACGCGGTGGCGTGCGCGATCACGCTCGCTCGGGCGCACGCGCAGGCCCCGGCCGCCACGGCGATCTCGGGGTATGCGGGCAAGGGCGGTCGGCTCGCCGATATCCTGGTGCGCTGGGCGAACGCCTACGCGGATCTCGCCGCCGAGGATTACCGGGCGTTCGTGAAGCAGGCGACGCAGAAGAAGCAGAAGAAGCACGCGAAGGAGAGCAGCGCATGAAGCAGGTTCGATTCGGATCCGGATCCGCCCCGGCGGTCGTGGCGGGGATGATGCGCATCGATCGGAGCACGGACGAGCAGATCCGCGCCCTCTACGACGCGGCGCGCTCGAGCGGGATCGACTTCTTCGACCACGCCGACATCTACGGCGGCAGCATGCACCTCTGCGAGCAGCGCTTCGGTGAGGCGCTGGCGCTCACCGCCGCGGAGCGCGATGAGATCACGCTGCAGACGAAGTGCGGCATCGTGCCGGATCAGGGGATGTTCGACTTCTCCTACGCGCACATCATCGGCCAGGTCGAGGGGTCGCTGCAGGCGCTGGGCACGGACCGGATCGACGTGCTGCTGCTGCACCGCCCGGACGCGCTCGTCGAGCCGGAGGAAGTCGCGCGGGCGTTCGACGAGCTGCACGCCTCCGGCAAGGTGCGCGCCTTCGGTGTCTCCAACCACACGCCGCGTCAGATCGACCTGCTGAAGACCGCCGTGACCCAGCCGATCGTCGCCAACCAGCTGCAGCTGTCGATCACGCACGCGCCGATCATCACCCAGCCGATCGCCACGAACATGGCGGGACTGGACCAGAGCATCGTGCGCGACGGGGGCGGGATCCTCGACTACTGCCGCATCGAGGGCATCACGGTGCAGGCGTGGTCGCCGTACCAGGCCGGGTTCTTCACGGGCGTCTTCCTGGACAACCCCGAGTATCCCGAGCTGAACGCGGCGATCGACCGCATCGCCGCGGCGCACGGGGTCACGCCGACGGGGATCGCGACCGCCTGGATCACGCGTCACCCGGCCGGCATGCAGGTCGTGCTCGGCACCACGACGCCTTCCCGGGTGCGCGAAGCCGCAGCCGGAGCCGACGTCGAGCTGAGCAGGGCCGAGTGGTACGAGCTGTTCCGTGCCGCCGGGCACACCCTGCCGTGATCCCGCCTGCCATAGGGATCTCCTAGGCTGTCCGCATGGGTGTGCTGTTCTCGATCCTGATGCTGGCGCTGCTCATCGGCGCGCTCATCGACATCATCACGCGACGCGACGATCAGGTGAAGCACCTGCCGAAGGTGTTCTGGATCATCCTCGTCATCCTCATCCCGCTCGCCGGATCCCTGATCTGGTTCCTCGTGGGGCGGGAGTACGACGGCGAAGGGATCCGGCTGTCGCGTCCTGCGCGCAAGCGCCGGCCGGAGCACCCGACACCTGCCGGGCCGTCGATCCCTGTCGACACGCGTACGACCGAGCAGCAGATCGCCGACCTGGACCGCGAGATCGAGGAGTGGCGCCTGCGCGAGGAGATCGAGAAGCGCAAGAAGGAGCAGGGCGGATCCGCGGCGCCGGGCGAGGCGGACGCGGAGTGAGCGGCTCCGCCGGGCGTGAGCTGCCCCGCGCCGTGATCGGCGGGGGCAGCGGGTACCTCGGCACCGCGATCCGGGACGCGCTGCGGATCGACGGCTACGACGTGCGCACGATCGGGCGCAACGGCGCGGACGCGCGCTGGGACGATCCGGACGGGATCCTCCGCCTCGTCGATGGCGCAGCCCTCGTGATCGGGCTCGCCGGTCGCCGCATCGACTGCCGCTACACCGATCGCAACCGCGATGAGATCCTGCGTTCGCGCCTGGCGACCACCCGTGCCCTGCACCGCGCGATCGCCGCCGCCGAGCGCCCGCCGGCGGTGTGGATGAACGGCAGCTCCGCCGGGGCGTATCGGTACGCCCTGGATCGGGCCCAGACCGAGCAGGATCCGCAGAGCGACGGCGGGTTCCTCCCGGACGTCACCCGGGAGTGGGAGGAGGAGCTCTTCGAGGGCTCCCTGCCCGGCACACGGCGGATCGCGTTGCGCACGACGCTGGTGCTGGGGCGCAGAGCGCCGGTGATGCGGATGCTGCTGCGCCTCGCACGACTCGGCGCGGGCGGTCCGCAGTACGACGGCTGGTGGTTCCCGCACCGGCGCTACCGCGGGATCGGCGCGCACCCCACCGCGCCGATGACGCCCGACCATGTGCGCTCCCGGGGGAGGCAGCGGTTCTCCTGGATGCACGAGCGCGACTTCGTGCAGGCGATCCGGTTCCTGCGCGACCACCCCGAGATCTCGGGGCCCGTGAACATGGCCTCGCCGGGCGCCGTGACGGATCGGGAGCTGATGGCGACCCTGCGGCGTGCGGTGCGCATGCCGATCGGGCTGCCGGCGCCGCGGTGGGTGCTGGAGCCGGGGATGACCGTGCTCCGCACCGAATCCCAGCTCGTGCTGAAGAGCAACTGGGTCGCCCCGCAGGTGCTCCTCGACGCGGGGTTCGCGTACCGCTTCCCTGCGCTCGACGCGGCGATCGCGGACATCGTAAGCCGATAGAACGCTCGGGACTCAGCCCTCGCCGAAGGACGCGTGGATCGCCTCATCGAGCTCCGGATGCCGGAAGACGTAGCCCGCGGTCAGCAGCTTCTCCGGGACGACCCACCGGCTCTTCAGGATCAGCTCGGTCTCGGTGCGGAGGGCAGCGGCGCCGAACTCCAGCATTCCGCGCGATGCCGGCAGCCCGAACGGGACGCCGAGCGCACGTCGGATCGCCGCCATGAGCGTGCGGTTGTCGCTCGCGTGCGGGGACGCCGCGTTGACCGGTCCGTCGAGTGCGGGATGCCGTTCGAGGAAGTCGATGATCCCGTGCACGTCGTCCAGCTGCACCCAGCTGAACCGCTGGCGTCCGCCCCCAGCACCTCGGACATGGCCCGTGCCCGCCGCGCGTCGAGCCCGGCCGACCGGCCAGCGCCCGTCGTACTGCGTGCCGCCGAGACCGCACCGGGTGAGGGTGCACGAGGGCGCCCAGTACGCCGCCTCCTCCGAGCACGATCGCGGTCCGCAGCGCCACCCGTCGCGTGCCGGGCAGATCACCCCGGAACAGGGCGCGCTCCCAGGCCTTCGCGACCTCGACCGAGAAGCCGTGGCCGAGCTCGCCCGCCGACTCGGTCTGCGGGCGGTCCTCGGCGTGACGGTAGATCGTTGCGGTGGACGAGTTCACCCACAGCGGCGGAGGAGCGGCGGCCCGGCCGATCGCGGCGTGCAGGGCGGCGGTGGTCTCCTCGCGGGAGCGGAAAATCTCGGCGCGGTTCTCCGGGGTGTACCGGCAGTTCACGCTCTTTCCGGCGAGGCCGACGACGAGACCCGCTCCGTCGACCGCCGCGTCGATCCCCGCCTGGTCCTCCCAGCGCAGGTCGGCGTCGTGCCGGGAGATCGTGACGACCTCTCGTCCCTCCGCGTGCCAGCGCCGTTGCAGGTCCTGGCCGATGAAACCTGTCGATCCGCCCAGCACCACCCGGCCCTTGTCCGTCCCCGCATACGTCATGCTCGCAGATTATCGAACATGTTCAATTTTGTCGATCCGAGGGACTCAGGACTCAGGACGCGGAATGACGCCGGATGCCGTGATGCCGGTTCAGGATCCGCCGGGTTCCGGCGTGCCCGATGCGAGGTGGGCGTCGACGTTCAAGGGCGACAGCACCTCGAGTGCGACCATGATCGCCGCACCGTGCACCGCCGCCCGCTCGCCCGCCCGGGTCTGCACGATCGAGAGGTGCTGCGTGGCGAGGGGGATCGATCGGCGGTAGACCACCTCGCGCACGCCCGCGAGCAGATGCTCGCCGGCGCGCGCGATGCTCCCGCCCAGCACGATCACGGACGGGTTGAGAAGGTTGACGAAGGTGGCGAGGACCTCGCCCACCTCGCGCCCGGCCTGCCGTGCTGCCTCGATCGCCGTCGCGTTGCCGCCGCGTATCAGCTCCACGACGTCCGAACTGGTCCTGGCGTCCAGCCCCTGCGCACGCAGGCCGGAGGCGATCGCGGTGCCGCTGGCGAGATCCTCGAGGTCCCTGGCCTCCCCGGCGGGCTGTGAGGAGTCCACGGAGTAGGGGACCTTGACGTGCCCCATGTCCCCGGCAGAGCCCTGTGCGCCGCGTTGCAGCCGCCCGCCCGCGATGATGCCCGCGCCGATGCCGGTCGCCACCTTGACGAAGACCAGATCCTCAACCTCGGGGAAGCCCATCGCGTGCTCGCCCAGGGCGAGCACGTTGACGTCGTTGTCGACGAGCACGGGCACGGCGAACGCGCGCTGCACGTACTGCGGCACGTCGAAACGGTCCCATCCCGGCATGATCGGAGGGTTGTACGGACGCCCGGTGGAGTGCTCCACCGGGCCCGGCACACCGATCCCGACGCCGGCGAGCCGGAGACCGTTGACCGATTCCGAGGCCAGCAGATCCTGACCGTCGGCGATCACCCGGTCCAGCACCGCGGTCGGTCCGTCGGCGATGCTGAGGTCGCGGGTCCTGGTCTCCAGGATCCGGCCCGCAAGATCGGTCACGGCGACGGTGGCATGGGAGGCGCCGAGGTCCATGGCCAGCACGACGCCGACCCGCGGGTTGAAGGCGACCCGGGACGGCGGACGGCCCCCGGTGGAGGTGCCCTCGCCGGCGGGTGTCACGAAGCCGGATGCGAGCAGCGCGTCCACGCGGGAGGACACGGTGGACCTGGACAGGCCGGTGAGGTGCACCAGATCCGCCTTGGTGCGTGCGCGGCCGTCGAGGAGCAGCTGCAGGATGTCACCGGCGCCGGGAGAGGCACCGCCGTTCAGCCGGTCTGGGTCGCTCATACCGTCAGTAAATCATAAGAGTTATGTCGTGAAGGGTGTGAGATTCGAGGACGCGCCAACAACTTATGACTATTGATTGACAAAAGACGAGTGCGGTGTGACAGAATCGACGGCATGACAACGGATGTCGTACAGACCGGCATCGGAGCGATCCGAGCCGGCTTCCTCGGCGGGGGCTTCATGGCCCAGACGCACACCCGCGCCGCCCGCGCCGCGGGTGCCGACCCTGGCGGAGATCGCCAGCTCTTCCCCAGAGCGCGCGGCCGCGGCGGCTGCGGAGCTGGGGGTCGCCCGCTCGGGAGGCGTCGAAGAGCTGCTGGACGGCGACACCGTCGTGGTGCACATCTGCACCCCGAACTCGACGCACGCCCCGCTCGCGCTGCGCGCGCTCGAAGCGGGCAAGCACGTCATCTGCGAGAAGCCGCTCGCGACGACCCTCGAAGACGCGACGGCCCTCGCCGACGCCGCCGCAGAGCGCGGCGTCGTGGCCGCCGTGCCGTTCGTGTACCGCTACCACCCGATGGTGCGCGAGGCCCGTGCCCGCGTGCAGGCCGGGGAACTGGGCGCGCTCCTCACCGTGGACTGCGGGTACCTGCAGGACTGGATGCTGCTCCCGTCCGATGACGACTGGCGCGCCACGTCCGACGAGGGCGGCGCGTCCCGGGCCTTCGCCGACATCGGCTCGCACCTCTGCGATCTGCTCGAGTTCGTCGCGGGGGAGCGGATCGCACGCCTCACCGCACGCACGCGGCGGGTCTACGCCGAGCGCGGCGGGCACGCGGTCGACAACGAGGACGCGGCCGCGATCATCGTCGAGACCGCGTCGGGCGCGATCGGTACCCTGCTGATCTCGCAGATGGCGGCGGGGCGGCGCAATGCGCTGACCCTCGAACTGCACGGCTCCCGCGAGAGCATCCGCTTCGACCAGGAGCGGCCGGAAGAGCTCTGGATCGGGCGACGCGACGGGAGTCTGCAACTGTTCCGGGATCCGGCAGCGGCGCATCCCGGCGTCGCACGGTTCTCGAAGCTGCCCGTCGGGCATGCCCAGGGCTATCAGGACGCGTTCAACGCGTTCGTCGCCGACGCCTACGACGCGATCTCCGGCGCGCAGCCGGACGGGCTGCCCACCTTCGAAGACGGGGTCCGCGCCGCGCAGCTCACCGAGGCGGTGCTCAGAGCGGCTCGCGAGCAGCGCTGGATCGATGTCCCGGTCCGCTGAGACCTCCGGAAGACCACCCGAACAGGAAGCACCCATGTCAGACGAATTTGACCTCGTGATCGTCGGATCCGGTCCGAATGGCGCCATCATCGCCCGCAGCGTGCACGAGCAGAACCCGGACGCATCGATCCTCGTCGTCGAGGCGGGACCCACGATCACGTCGATCGCCGGGGAGCATCTGGTCGAGGTCGACGAAAGCGCGATGAACGCCTCCTACGAGGACCTCATGCGCCGTGCCCGTCAGATCGAATACGTCAAGGGCGCAGCGTCGATGAACGCGATCGACGGTGATGTCTGGGATCCGACTCGACGGGGATCTTCCCGGCCGCGTTCTTCGGCCACAACTTCGCCGAATTCCCCGGCGCCTCGCTCTCCTGGAACATCGGCGGAATGGGTGTGCACTGGACCGCGGCGACGCCGTGGCCCTATGCCGAGGAGATCCCCGCCTTCCTTCCGCGTGAGCAGTGGGACGAGGACCTGGAGACGGCGCGCGGGCTGCTGCGCACCTATGTCGGGCCGCTCGTGGACAACCCGTTCAGCGCACCGATCTTCGCGGCGATCCGTGCGGCCGTGCCCAGTCCGGATCCGGAACGCGAGTTCGGCTACATGCCGATGGCGGGTGTGCCGCACGGCGATCGCCCGTTCGCCCGCACCGGCCCCCGCGACATCGCGCCCTACCTCTTCGACGGCAGCGAGCCGAACGTGGTCCTGCGCTCCGGCGTGCTGGTCACCCGGATCGAGCACGACGGGAAGCGCGTGACCGGGCTCGTCGCCCGCGACCTCGCCACGGGCGTGGACGAGGTCTTCCGCGGCCGGGTCGTGCTGATCGCGGGCGACGCGCTGCGCACCCCGCAGCTGCTGTGGGCGTCCGGCATCCGCCCGGAGGCGCTCGGTGTGCGGCTCAACGAGCACGCTTCGATCGACGGCGACGTCGTGCTCGACGCCGCCCGCCTCGGTCTCACCGACGCCGACATCCCGACTCCGCCCGCGGGGGAGCCGTTCATCGGCTCCTACTGGAGCCCGTCGATCGGCGCCGAGCGCCCGACGCACGGTCAGCTCATGGAGCGCGAATTCGACGGGAACCACGTGCTCGGCGTCGGCTGGTATTGCGCCACCGAGATCCGCCCGGAGAACAGGATCGAGTTCTCCGACACCCTGCAGGACGCTCTGGGCATGCCGCATATGACCGTGCACTTCGGCTACTCCGAAGACGGACTGGGCGCAGATCCGCCGCACTCAGGAGATCCAGCGCGCCGCGGCGAACGCCGTCGGCACGTTCTCCGACGCCGACTCCGAGGTGCTGCCGGCCGGTGCGTCCCTGCACTACACCGGCACCGTGCGGATGGGGCCGACGGACGACGGCACCTCGGTCGTCGACACGGACGGCCGCGTCTGGGGATTCGACAACCTCTTCCTCGCCGGCAACGGGGTCATCCCCACCGCGCTGACCTGCAATTCCACCCTGACCGGAGCGATCCTGTCCGTGCGCATCGCGCGCGCGGTCGCGGCCGCTCTTTGACCCGACACCCCACCAACCCGAAGGAGAATGCGATGCATCTCACCCCCTCACGGCCGCGCCGAGCAATGCTGCTCAGCGCTGCCGTACTGACCGCGAGCGCGCTGCTGCTGACCGGCTGCGGCCGCGGCGGCGACGCCAAGCCGGCCGCCAGCAGCGGCGCGACCATCGACGACAAGCCCGCCAAGGGCACCGTCCAGCTGTGGGCGCAGGGCGCCGACGGAGACAAGCTGCCTGACATGATCGCCGAGTTCAAGAAGACCAACCCGGATGTCGACATCAAGCTGACGAAGCTGCCCGCCGACCAGTTCGCGTCGAAGATGACGGCGGCGATCACCGCGGGGACCGTGCCCGACCTGAACTTCGCCTACACCGAGGACCAGGCGGCGCTGCTGAACACCGGCGGATTCGATCCGGTGCCGGACGGACTGGCGAAGAAGGACGACTTCTTCCCGGCCATCTGGAACAACTCGATCGTCGATGGCACCCAGTACGGCGTGCCCTGGTACACCTACGCGAACATGTTCATCTACCGCACGGACCTTGCGCAGCAGGCGGGCGTCACCGAGGCCCCGAAGACGTGGGCCGAGCAGAAGACGTTCGGCGAGAAGCTCAAGGCGGCAGGGAGCGAGTTCCCGTTCGCGCTCGCCGTCAGCTACGACAAGTACACCGCCGGCCAGCTGCAGGTCATGGCCGCGCAGAACGGCGGCGCGTTCCTGAACAAGGACCACACGAAGTGGACCCTGAACGACCCCAAGAACGTGGAGGCCCTCGACAACTGGGCAGGGCTCATCAAGAGCGGGCTGTCCTCGCCCGACGGCCCGCAGTTCCTGGACACGGTTCCGTGGTCCTCGCAGGGCAAGAACGCCGCGATCGTCGACGGCGGCCCGTGGTTCGCCTCGTGGTTCGATGACGCCAACGGCGCGGGCTGGGCCAAGGACCACCTGGCCTTCGCGCAGAACCCGGCCGGCCCGAACGGCGGCCAGGGCGCGACCACCGGCGGCGGCAGCTGGTTCGTGCCGAAGGACGCGAAGAACAAGGACGCGTCCTGGAAGTTCGTGCGCTGGATGTCCCAGCCCGAGCAGCAGGTGAAGTGGTACCAGATCTTCCACAACATGCCGGCTCTGAAGGCTGCCTGGGACGACTCGTCGATGAAGGGCGACCCCATGCTGAAGACCGTGCGCGCCGCGCTGGACCACGGCGTCGCGCAGCCCAACGTGCCCACCTGGTCGCAGGTCGGCGACATCATCGGCAAGCAGATGGAACGCGTGGTCCGTGGCGGGGTCTCTGCAAAGGATGCGCTCGACGCTGCCCAGCAGCAGGCGGAGTCGATCGGCGTCGGCGGAAAGTAACATGTCCACCGCCACGCGTGCACTGGTCACCCCGGGGGCGTCCTCACGACGCCCCCGGGGCACCACCCGGACCGGCTCCGCGCGTGAAGGCACGCGCGCGGAGGCGGCCACCGGGTGGATCTTCCTGATCCCGTTCCTGGTGATCTTCGTGGTCTTCACGGCCGTGCCGACGGTTCTCGCCGTCGGCGCGAGCCTCACCGACATGTCGGCCAGGGACATCCGCGATCCCTTCAACGTGAACTTCACGGGGCTCGACGCCTATGGCAAGGTGCTCGGATCGCCGGCGTTCCAGGGCGCCTTCCTGAACACGGTCATGTTCGTGGTGCTCTGCGTCCCGCTGAGCATGGCCCTCGGGTTCGCCCTTGCGCTGATGCTGAACAACGGCATCCGGCGCCTGCGCACCTTCTTCCGTGCGGCGGTCTACGTGCCCGTCATCACCAACATCGTCGCCGCGGCCGTGATCTGGCAGTACGCGTTCTCGATCTCCGGACCGGTCAACAGCGGGTTCTCGAACCTGGGCCTGCCGGTCGTGAACTGGCTGGGCAAGCCCGAGTGGGCCATCGCGACCGTCGTCATGATGGGCGTGTGGCGCAACGCGGGAACGTGCATGATCCTGTTCCTCGCAGGACTCCAGGCCGTGCCGGAGGAGATCTACGAGGCCGCGGCCACCGACGGCGCCAGCACCGCACGCCGGCTCTGGTCGATCACGCTTCCGCTGCTGCGGCCGACCACTCTGCTCGTCACCGTGCTGATGACCGTGTCGTTCCTGAACATCTTCGAGGAGCCGTTCCTGCTCACCAAGGGCGGTCCGCTGGGCACGACCCGGCCGATGGCTCTGTGGGTCTACGAGCAGTTCGGCTTCGGCAACATCTCCGCCTCGATGGCCGGATCCGTCATCCTGTTGATCCTCGTCGGCATCGTCGCCGTCATCCAGTTCCGAATGCTGAGGCCGAAGCATTGAACACCACGACTCCGCTCCGCTCCACGCTGACCTACGTCGCCCTCACGGTGATCACGGTCCTGATGCTCCTGCCGTTCGTCTGGGTGTTCTTCGGATCCTTCAAGACGCAGGCAGAGTTCTTCTCCGACCCGGGTGCCTGGTTCCCGAAGTCGTTCCAGACGCAGAACTACGTGGGCCTGTTCACGACGGGCGGGTTCGGCGGCTACATGATCAACAGCATCGTCGTGTCCGCGATCGTGGTGGTCTGCAACGTGCTGTTCAGCGCGATGGCGGGATACGCGCTCGCCAAGCTCCGGTTCCGCGGGCGCGCGGTCGTCTTCCCGCTCGTGATCGTGTCGATGATCGTCCCGTACGTGGCGCTGTTCGTGCCGCAGTTCCTCATCGTGGTGCAGATGGGGCTGGTCAACACGCTCCTCGGGATCGCGCTGCCGCTGCTGGTCATGCCGCTGAGCGTGTTCATCATGCGCCAGTTCGCACACGGCGTGCCGTTCGAGCTCCTCGAAGCGGCGCGCCTGGACGGGGCGGGGGAGTCGCGGATCTTCTTCGGGGTCTTCCTGCCGCTCACCGGTCCGGGGCTCGCCACCGTCGGGATCCTGTCGTTCCTCGCCTCGTGGAACAACTTCCTGTGGCCGCTCGTGGTCGCCCAGTCGCAGGACGTGTACACCGCGCCCGTCGGGCTGGCGGTCGCGTCCCAGGCCTCCAACACGATCGCGTTCGGCGTGCTGCTGGCGGGCGCCATGGTCGTGCTGCTGCCGATCCTCATCCTCTTCCTCTTCCTGCAGAAGTACTTCATCCAGGGTGTCGCCACCGCTGGACTGAAGTGACCCCGTGAAAGGCCCGTCATGTCTCCGAAAGATCTGAAGTTCGCCCTCAACGCCATCCAGTGGATCAACGTCAAGGAGGATCCGGCCGACCTCGACAGCGCGAGTCTGTGGCGGTTCGCCGACCCCGCGTTCGTCGCCGAGTACCCGGGCGTGCTGGCCGAGATCCGCCGGGCCGGTTTCGACGCGACCATGCTCGAGGTGCTCGACACCCAGACCCTGCAGAACTACGCGGCGATGATCGCGGAGTCCGGGCTGGCGCTCGCGCCGGGCTACGCGCAGGTGCCCCTGGCCAGCGCGCACGGCGGTCGGCTGGAGCGCGGCACGTTCGAGCGGATCCACTGGTTCGACGCGCTGCGCCGCAAGGCGGAGGAGTCGAACTACTTCGGACTGTCCACGATCTTCCTCGCCGCCGAGGTGGACCAGAATGCGATCCGCTGGCAGCGGCCCGCCGTGGGCTACGACTTCGACCAGGACCGGCTCGACGAGCTCACCGACCTCATCGACGAGGCCGTCGACGTGCTGAACGCGGAGGGCGTGAAGCCCGGCCTGCACAACCACGTCGGCACCTGGGTGGAGACCGAGCAGGAGTACGAGCACGTCCTGAACGCCATCGACGCGTCCCGGCTCGGCGCGTCGTTCGACATCGGCCACCTGGAGTGGGCGGGCATCGACGCGAAGGGCGCGATCGAGAAGTGGGCCGACCGCGTGCAGGACCTGCACGTGAAGGACCTCGATCTCGACATCGCCCGTCGCAGCCGCGAGGAGCCGCTCAGCTACGAGCGCGCCACCGACCTCGGCCTGTACCGCGAGCCGGGGCTCGGCCAGCTCGATCTGCCGGGGATCCTGTCGGCGCTGCCGGACGGATTCGGCGGATGGGTGATCATCGAGGTGGACCGTGCCAGCATGGAGCCGGTGCTCAGCGCGCAGCACACGGCGCGCTGGGTCGCCGAACTCACGGCCTGACCGTCGAAGGAGAAGCGCTATGACACTCACCCGCGGGCACTTCTCGCTGAACACCCTGCAGTGGATCACCGTCGGCCTCGGCGAGGCCAGCGGCGACCCGGGCGACGTGGGCTGGGAGTTCGACCTGTCGAGCTTCCTGCCGAAACAGCCGGTGATCCTCGGCCAGGTGCGGGACGCGGGCTACTCCGCGGTCATGCTCGAGGTGCTCCCCACCCAGACCCTGCAGGCCTATGCCCGCGTCGTCGCGGACTCCGGCCTGCGCGTCTCCCCGGGGTATGTGCAGATCGGGCTGCCGGAGGACTTCGGACAGGACCACGCGAGCGACGCCGAGGCGCGCTTCCGCTGGTTCGACACCATCCGCCGCCGGGCCGAGGAGACGACGTTCCTGGGCCTGGACCGCGTGTTCCTCGCTCCGGACATGGCTCCGGGCCGGCCTCGGATCGATGTCGCGGCGGCGATCGGGCTCGACTCCGACACGGCGCGCCTGGATCGCGTCGCGAACGTCATCGGGGAGGCGGCCGAAGTGCTCAAGGCCGAGGGCGTGACGGCGGCGCTGCACAATCACGTCGGCACCTGGGTCGAGACCGAGCAGGAGTACGACTATGTGCTGGACGCGGTGTCGCCGGCGCTTCTCGCCGCCGGTCCCGACCTCGGGCATCTCGCCTGGACGGGCGTCGACGTCGTGGCCTGGGTGGCCGCGCATGCCGATCGGATCTCCGATCTGCACGTGAAGGACATGGACCTCTCGATCGCCGCGGCGGCGCGGCAGGCCCGCACCCCCTACTTCGATGTCATGGCGAAGCGCTTCTTCCTGGAGCCGGGGCTCGGCGACATCCCGATCGCGGAGGCGCTCGCCGGCCTCCCGGACGACTTCTCCGGGGACGTCATCGTCGAGGTCGACAAGCCGAGCATGGAACCCTTCGCGAGTGCGAGGGCCAGCTGGGACTGGATCGCGGCGAACTATCCGGAGGCCGAGCGATGACCGCCGCGCACCCGGTCACCCTGTTCACGGGCCAGTGGGCCGATCTGCCGTTCGAGGAGGTGGCCCGGCTTGCCGCGCTCGTGGGGGTACGACGGGCTCGAGATCGCCGCGTTCGGCGATCACCTGGACCTCGCAGCGCGCCGACGAGGACGACGCCTATGCGGCCTCACGGCTCGAGATCCTGGACCGGCACGGCCTGACGGTCCACGCGATCTCCAACCACCTCGCCGGCCAGGCCGTGTGCGATGCGCCGATCGACTTCCGGCACCGGGCGATCCTGCGCGACTACGTGTGGGGCGACGGCGACGCGGAGGGCGTGCGGCAGCGCGCGGCCGAGGACATGAAACGTGCCGCGCGGGTGGCCCGCAAGCTCGGCGTGGACACCGTGGTCGGCTTCACCGGCTCGTCGATCTGGCCGTACGTGGCGATGTTCCCGCCCGTGCCGGCCGCGGTGATCGAGGCGGGCTTCGAGGACTTCGCGAACCGGTGGAACCCGATCCTGGACGTGTTCGACGCCGAGGGTGTCCGGTTCGCGCACGAGGTGCACCCCTCCGAGATCGCCTACGACTACTGGAGCTCGGTGCGGGCCCTCGAGGCGATCGGGCACCGCGAAGGCGTTCGGTTTCAACTGGGATCCGTCGCACATGATGTGGCAGAACATCGACCCGGTGGGCTTCATCTGGGATTTCCAGGACCGGATCTACCACGTGGATTGCAAGGACACCCGGATGCGCCCGCAGAACGGCCGTGCCGGGGTGCTCGGCTCGCACCTGCCCTGGGGTGACCCGCGCCGCGGCTGGGACTTCGTCTCGGTCGGACACGGCGACGTGCCGTGGGAGGACGCGTTCCGTGCGCTCGATGCGATCGGCTACGACGGTCCGATCTCGATCGAGTGGGAGGACGCGGGCATGGACCGGCTGCACGGCGCCGCCGAGGCGGTGGCGCTTCGTGCGCTCGCTGCTGTGGCCGAAGCCGGAAGCGCCGTTCGACGCCGCCTTCTCGCGCCAGTAACTCGTGCGGAACATCGCGAACGGCCCACCACCCGGAACAGGGGACTCATGATCTGGTCCGCTCTGCGCGAGCGGCTCTCGCCCGCCGTGCTGACGAGGTCGTTCGCGTCGTTGCGGAACGCGCCATACCGGCGGTGGAGCATCGCGCAGTTCTTCTCCGGATCCGGCGGCATGGCGTCGACGGTCGCCGTGGCGTGGCTCGTGGTCGAGCAGGGCGGGGACGGCGTCGCGCTGGGTGCGATCGTCGGGATGGTGATGCTGCCCACGCTGCTCGCGGGATCGTTCGCCGGCATGTTCGTCGATCGATTCTCCCGGCGCGCGGTGCTGCTGGCGACCCAGGTGCTGCAGATGCTGGTGGCCGCGGCCCTCGCCGTGCTCTCGTTCCAGGGGCGGGCGGATCTGCCCGCGCTCTTCGCGCTGTCCCTCGTGCAGGGACTGGCCTTCGCGGCGGACAATCCGGCGCGTCAGCTCCTGGTGCTGGACCTCGTCGGCCGCGACGGCACGACGAGCGCCGTGAGCATGAACGAGGTCGTGATCAACGCCTCCCGGATCTTCGGACCCGCGGCCGCCGGCGTGATCCTCGCGCGTCGGCGGAGCCGGCTGGTGCTTCGTGTTCAACGTCGTCTCGTTCCTGCCCAGCATCGTCGTGCTGCTGCGGCTGCGGATCCGGACCGGCCACGAGGAGCAGTCCGCCCCGCACGCGGTCGCGGCGATGCCGGCGCGCGGGACCGATTCCGGGCCGAACGTCGCAACGCCCTGGCGTTTCGCGATGCGGACCCCGCCGATCCGGACGACTCTGATCCTCGCGATCGGCGCCGCGGCCGCCTACAACATCGCGGTGGTGATGCCGTTGATGGCGTCGGATGTGTTCCACGCCGGAGCCGGCGGGCTATGCGGCCATCGCCGTCGCGTTCGGCGTCGGCGCGCTCCCCGGCGCCCTGCTGTCGGCGACCGGTCCGACCGTGCCGCGCAGCGACGAGGTGCGCACCCTCGCGGTCGCCCTCGCCGTCGCGGTGCTGTTCGCGGCCGTCTCGCCGACGATGCCGGTGCTGCTCGTCACGATCGCGCTGGCAGGGGCCACCTCGATGTGGTTCATCGCGCGCGCGAACGCACTGGTGCTGCTGGAGACCCCGGCGCGGATGCGCGGCCGGGTGATGGGGATCTGGGCGATGATGCTGCCAGGCTCCAACGTCGTCAGCGGTCTGCTCATCGGAGGGCTCGCCGACGCGGCGGGGCCCCGCATCGCGTATGCGGCGGTCGCGGTCTTCCTCGGGGGCGTCGTCGCGATCGGGTGGAGAGCCCTCGGCGCAGCGCGGCGCCAGCAGGCGAGCCCGCACACGCACTGACGTCAGGCTTCGCGGAGGCGCACGAGGCGCTCGTGTCCGCTCTCCTCGAGTTCCGCGATGTCGGCACGCGACTTCAGGAACGCGTTGAACGATCGATAGCCCAGCGCCTTCTCGCTGAACGACGGATCCATCCGCCGCATCTGCGTCTTGACCGCCGAGCTGTGCAGCCACTCGTCGGCATCCGACTTGTCGTGGCCGAGACGCAGGGCGCGTTCCAGGATCGCGGTCGCGCTCTCCTGGTCGGCGGTGCTCGGCTCGTCCTCCTTCTCGGCGGGCTTGGTCTGCTTGCGCTGCGCCGGTGCCTGCCGGGCGGACTTCTTCTGCTCCGCCGGCTCCGGCTCGGGTTCTGCCTGCAGGCGTGCCGCCCGGATCCGGTCGACCCCGGGCAGGGAGTCGTAGGCCTCGAACTCGTCGCACGCGGCCGCGAGCGACTTCGCCGTCGATCCGGCGACGCCGATCCCGACGACGTAGCGGCCGAGCCGCTTGCAGCGCTGCGCCAGCGGCACGTAGTCGGAGTCGCCGGCCACGATGACCACGTGCGTGAGGTCGGGGAGCCGGAACATGTCCTCCACGGCGTCCACCGCGAGGCGGATGTCGGCGCCGTTCTTGGCGTAGGCCGCGGCCGGGAACAGCTGCACCAGGTCGACCGCGCGGGCCACGAGCTGCGAGCGGTACTCGGCGTTCACCGGCGAGGACCAGTCCGCGTAGGCGCGGGTGAGCACCAGGGTCCCGAAGGACGAGGCGTAGTCGATGATCGCGCCGACGTCGATCATGGCGCGGCTCAGCCGCTCGGCGACCTCGGCGTCGGCGGGGTTCTCCTGGATCCGCTGGCGGTCCTTGCTGTACGCGTTGCGTCCGTGCACGCGGTCGTACCAGGAGATGACGATGTTGTCGAAGTCGAGGTAGACGGCGACGCGGGTGTCCTGCGGCTCTGCCATGTGATGTCCGGTCTCAGTCGGTTTCGGTCGGGTAGCGCACGCCGATCTGCGTGCGGATCTCATCGAGCAGCCCCATGATCGCGACGCTGTCGGCGATCGGGAGGACGTCGCTGTCGAGGGACCGGTCGGCGACGTACCGCTCGGCCGCGAGGGCCTCATGGTGCATGCCGCGGGGCTCGCCGGGACCGATCCGCCCGTCGAACTCCTCGAGTACCACGCCCTCGGGGTCGATCACCCGCAGCACGGACGGGGCCCACCAGCGGCGCTCGATCTCGACCCGCGCCTTCGTGCCGAGAACGATCGCGGTGTTCGGGCCGGCGGCACGCGAGGAGGACAGCGTCGTGGAGATCGCACCGCCGGCGTGCGTCATCACGGTGGCGACCTCGGCATCCGCCCCCGTGTCCAGCAGCCGAGCCGACGCCTGCACCGTGCGCGGCGCGCCGAGCACGTCCCACACGAACGAGATCGGGTAGATCGCGAGGTCGAGCAGCGCCCCGCCGCCGAGCTCCAGAGCGTTCAGGCGGTGGGCCGGATCCGTGGGCAGGGACTGGGTGTGATCGGCGGACACCGCGCGGATCTCACCGAGCATCCCTTCCGCGAGGATCTCGCGCAGGCGGACCATGTGCGGCAGGTACCGGGTCCACATGGCCTCCATCACGAGCAGGCCCTTCGCCCGCCCGAGGTCGGCGAGATCCAGCGCCTCGGCCCGGTTCAGCGTGAACGCCTTCTCGACCAGCACGTGCTTGCCGTGCTCGAGTGCGAGACGAGCCACGGCGTGGTGCATCGGATGCGGGGTCGCGACGTAGACGATGTCCACGTCGGGATCCGCGGCGAGCGCCTCGTACGACCCGTGCGCGCGGGCGATGTCGAAGCGCGCGGCGAAGGCGTCGGCGGATTCCTGGGAGCGCGATCCCACGGCCACGAGGTCCAGGCCCGCCGCGCGCAGGTCTGCGGCGAACGAGGCTGCGATGCCGCCCGTGGCGAGGATGCCCCAGCGCAATGCTGGTTGAGTGGAGTGGCCGGTCATGGCTCCAGCGTACGGGGTCGGCAGAATGGAGGTATGCCAGTCGATGCCCTGATCTCAGCCAGCGCCCTGCGCACCCTCCTCGAGGCGGGGGATCCCGTGCGCGTGCTCGACGTGCGCTATCAGCTCGGACGCACGGACGGGCACGAGCAGTACCTGGCCGGGCACATCCCCGGAGCCGTATTCGCCGACCTCGAGGGCGAGCTCGCCGGGCACGGCGCGCCCTCGGACGGGCGGCACCCGCTGCCGTCCGACGCGCAGCTGCAGGCGGCCGCACGGCGCTGGGGCCTGGATCGGGATCAGGCGCTGGTCGTGTACGACGACAGCCGGTCGCTGCCCGCGTCGCGCGCGTGGTGGGCGCTGACCCGCGCCGGCGTCGCCGACGTGCGCGTGCTGGACGGGGGCCTCGGCGCCTGGGTCGCCGCGGGAGGCGCGATCGAGGTGGGCGAGGTCGTGCCGGAGCCGGGCGACGTCGTGCTGACCGTGCCGGGGACCGACGATATCCTCAGCACGGAGCAGGTCGCCGGCTGGGGCGGCGTACTGCTGGACGCGCGGGCGCCGGAGCGGTTCCGTGGCGAGACCGAGCCGTTCGACCCGGTCGCCGGGCACATCCCCGGGGCGCGCAACCTGCCGATCGCCGACGTGCTCACGGCCGATGGCCGCTTCCGGAGCCCGTCCGAGATCGAGGCGGCCTTCGAGGTCGCCGGAGCCGCCGAGGAGGTGCCGATCGCGGCGTACTGCGGATCCGGGGTGACCGCCGCGCAGCTCGCACTCGCCGGCGCCCTCATCGGCCGCGAAGTGACCGTGTATCCGGGGTCGTGGAGCGCCTGGTCGAACACCCCGGGCGCGCCGATCGAGACCGGCCCCGTGCCGGCGGACGTGGATCCGCTGGAGGAGTGATCCGCCGGGGACGGCGTTTCGTCTCGGTCGTCGCTGCGCTCCGTCCTCGCTCAACGACCCCGAGGGGGGCGTATTCGGGGTCGTTGAGCGAGCGGCGACGAAGGAGCGGCGAGACGAAACGCGGTGATTCGCGGGAGACGCGCGTTTCGTCTCGGTCGTCGCTGCGCTCCGTCCTCGCTCAACGACCCCGAGGGGGGCGTATTCGGGGTCGTTGAGCGAGCGGCAGGGACGAGCTTTCCCTCGGGGTCGTTGAGCGAGCGGCGACGAAGGAGCGGCGAGACGAAACGCGGTGATCCGCGGGAGAGCGCGTTTCGTCTCGGTCGTCGCTGCGCTCCGTCCTCGCTCAACGACCCCGGGGATGGCGTCAGAGGGCCTCGATGACCTCGCGGAGCACGTCCGGGTCGTACCAGGGGATCTCGCCGTCGACGAGGGCGTGATAGCGCTCGTGGCCCTTGCCGAGGATCACCACGGTGTCCTCGGGGCGAGCCATCCGCACGGCCGCGGCCATGGCCTCGCGGCGGTCGGCGATCTCGGTGATCTCGACCTGGGAGGAACGGGCGCCGGCGATGAGCGACGCGCGGATCTCGGCGGGGTCGTCGTCGTACGGGTTGTCGTCGGTGATCACGAGCACGTCCGCGAACATCGCCGCGAACCGGCCCATCATGCGGCGCTTTGCCGCGTCGCGGTGGCCGTTCGCGCCGAGCACGGCGATCAGACGCCCCCCGGGAGAGGTCGTGCGGATCGCCCGGAGTGCGGCGTTGATCGCTTCCGGCTTGTGCGCGGAGTCGACGATCGCGGTGAACGGCTGGCCGAAGTCGAAGCGCTGCAGCCGTCCCTCGACGCTGGGCAGCGCGGCGATCCCGGGGGCGAGGTCGGCGAGATCCCGCCCGGTCTCGGCGAGGGCGGCGACCGCGGCGAGGATGTTGTTCACGTTGAACGCGCCGGTCAGCTGCGTGGAGAACGGCACGCGCTCGCCGCGGGGGGAGCGGATCACGAACGAGGATCCGTGCGCGCTGCAGCTCGATCTGCTCGGCCCGCCAGTCCGCGGACTCGGATCCGGCCGCCGACACGGTGCGCACCGGAACCGTGGCCTGCTCCGCCAGCACTCGGCCCCAGTGCGAGTCGATGTCGACGATGCCGATCTTCGCATGCTCCGGCGTGAGCAGCAGCGCCTTGGCGGCGAAGTAGTCGGCCTGCGTGGGGTGGTAGTCGCGGTGGTCGTGCCCGAGGTTCAGGAAGACGCCCGCGTCGAACGCGAAGCCGTCGACACGGCCCAGGGTGAGCGCGTGGCTGGACGCCTCGACGGCGACCGTGCTCAGCTTCTGCTCGCGCATCACGGCGAACAGGGCCTGCAGCTCGGGAGCCTCGGGCGTGGTCAGCACCGGGGGGAAGAAGTCGTCGCCGACCGTGGTGCCGATGGATCCGATCGTGCCGGACTGCTGCATCCCGGCCGCGGCCGCGACGTAGAACGCGGTGGTGGTCTTGCCCTGCGTGCCGGTGATGCCGATGCTCGTCATCGACGCTCGCGGGATCCCGGTACAGGAACGCGGCCGCGGGCCCGGCGGCCCGGCGCGGGTCCGTCACGACGAGCGTGGGGACGCCGTCCGGGACGAGAGCCGCGCCCTCGGCGTCGGTGAGAACCGCGGTCGCTCCGGCCTCGGCCGCCTTCGCCGCGAACCGGGCGCCGTGCGCGTTCGCACCGCGGATCCCGAGGAACAGGTCGCCCGGGCGCACGTGATCCGTGGCCAGCGCGACACCGGTGAACGCCGTGGCGGCGGCCGCAGGCGTCGCGGCCTCGAGGCGCGCGGCGAGGTCGCCCTCCAGCCGCGCGGCAAGATCGCCGAGCGTCGCGCGGAAGGTCTCGACGGGGCGCGAATCCAGGCGCGGAGCGGGGTAGTTCGACACGGAGGGCATGACCGTCCGAGTCTACCGGGGCGCCGATCCCTGAGCCTGTCGAAGGGCCCGGCGTCACTGACCCGCCCCACAACCCGTCTATTTGTGCCGAACGGTCGCTTACAGCACCCAGAAGCGACCATTCGGCAGAAATAGACGGGCTTGGCACGGGCTTGGCACGGGCTCGGCGCGGGCTTGGCGCGGCGGGCGGCGTCACTGCGCCGCGCATGAACTCCTCGGCGGCGCGGACCTGCTCGTCGCTCGGGCGGATCCCGGTGTACAGCACGAACTGCTCGAGCGCCTGCAGCGTGGCGACGGAGGCGCCGGTGATCACGACCTTGCCGGCGGCGCGGCCTGCGCGCACGAGCGGGGTCTCGGCGGGGAGCGCGACGACGTCGAACACGGTCGTGGCGGCGTCGATCGCGGGCTCCGGGAACGACAGTGCGTCGGCGTCCGCTCCGCCCGCCATCCCGATCGGGGTGACGTTGACGAGGATGTCGGCGGTGCGGCCGGCCACGTCCGCGGCCCAGTCGAAGTCGTACAGCCCGGCGAGCGCACGGCCCGCGTCCTGATTGCGCGCGACGATCGTGACGTCCGTGAAGCCGGCGTCGCGGAACGCAGCGGCGGTGGCCTTCGCCATGCCGCCGGATCCGCGCAGCAGCACGGAGGACGCGGGATCCAGACCGTTCCGTGCGATGAGCTGCGCGATCGCGGAGTAGTCGGTGTTGTACGCGGTGAGCACGCCGTCGTCGTTCACGATCGTGTTGACGGAGTCGATCGCCGTGGCGGACGGATCCATCCGGTCCACGAGCGCGATCACGTCCTCCTTGTACGGCATCGAGATCGCACATCCCCGGATGCCGAGCCCGCGCACGCCCGCGATCGCCTGGGCGAGATCCGTCGGCGCGAACGCCTTGTAGATCCAGTTCAGGCCGAGCGCCTCGTAGAGGTGGTTGTGGAACCGCGTGCCGTTGTTGCTCGGCCGCGCGGACAGCGAGATGCACAGGGTCATGTCTTTGTTCAGGATCGGCACGCGACCACAGGTACCGAGCGGGCTTCTCAGACCGCGGCGAGCGCCGGCTCCACGACGGAGAGGGCGAGCGCCTGCTCCAGGTCCGCGAGGATGTCGGCCGGATCCTCGATCCCGATCGACAGGCGCACCGTGGTCGCCCCGATGCCGGCCGCGGCGCGCTGCTCGGCGTTCAGGTGCGAGTGCGTCATCGAGGCGGGGTGCGCGACGAGCGAGCGGGCGTCGCCGATGTTGGCGACCAGGCGCACGACGCGCAGGGCGTCCACGAAGCGCT
Source organism: uncultured Actinomycetota bacterium (assembly GCA_963791605.1). Classification (GTDB taxonomy): domain Bacteria; phylum Actinomycetota; class Actinomycetes; order Actinomycetales; family Microbacteriaceae; genus Microbacterium. The sequence continues at coordinate 60,678 of CAWBTB010000021.1, forward strand.
CCACGCGATCCTGATCCTGCGCCTCGTCGCCGGTCGGAGACGAGGTCGATCGAGAACACCGCCGGGATCCCGCGCGGCAGGTAGCGCGCGGCGAGGTCGTGCCAGGGATTGCCGGGCAGTCCGGGGTGATGCACGGCGGCGACTGCCGGGTGGGCGGACAGCGCCTCGGCGATGCGCTGCGCGGAGGAGCTCTGCCGGGACACGCGCAGGTCGAGCGTCTCGATGCCCTGCAGGATCTGATGCGCGTTGAACGGCGAGAGCGAAGGGCCGAGGTCGTGCACGTACTTGGCCTTGACCAGGGTCGCGAACGCGTACCCCTGTCCGAACCGCTCCCAGAGCGACTGCGGGCCGAAGCGCGCCGCCGGAACCGTGAACTGCGGCCAGCGCTGCGGATCCGCCCCGAAGTCGAAGGATCCGAGGTCGACCGCGACGCCGCCCAGGGACGTGCCGTGACCGCTCAGATACTTCGTCGCGGAGTGCACGACGAAGTCGGCGCCGTGCTCGCCGGGGCGGATCAGATACGGGGTGCCGACCGTGCTGTCGATCACGAGCGGGACTCCGGCTTCGTGCGCGACGTCGGCGACGGCGCGGATGTCGAGCACCTGAGCGAGGGGGTTCGCGACGGACTCGGCGAAGAACAGCCGGGTGCGCTCGGTGGCGGCGGCGCGCCAGGCGGCCGGGTCGTCCTGGTCGACGAACGTCACGGTGATGCCGAAGTCGTCGAGGGTGTCCTGCAGCAGGTCGACCGTGCCGCCGTAGAGGCGGTCGGCGGCGACGACGTGCCCGCCGCGGCCGGCGAGGGCGAGGATCGTCACAGCGACCGCGGCCTGCCCGCTCGCGACGGCGACGGCGGAGACGCCGCCCTCCAGCGCGGTGACCCGCTCCTCGAGCAGCTGCTGGGTGGGGCTGGCGTTGCGGCTGTAGATGTTCCCGGCCCGGCGCAGCGCGAACAGGTCGCGCGCCTCGGCCAGGGAGGCGAACTCGTACGCGGCGGACTGGTACAGCGGCGGGACGGCGGTGTTCTGCGGCGTGCCCGCGACGTAGGCCGCCTGCACCTGTTTCGTGGCGAAACGGGTGTCCGGACGGTCTACGGGGCTGCTCACGGATCCATCCTCCGGTGCGCGGCGATGCCGGCGCTGGGATGTTTCCGTCTGTTGCGGATGTGTCTGCCGATGCGGATCCGGCTGCGCGGCATTGTGGCCTCTGTTTTCCACGGGGCGCGCGTCAGGGGCGCAGGATGATCTTCCCGCGGGCGGCGTGCTCCTCGATCAGGCGGTGCGCCTCGGCGGCTTCGGCGAGAGGCAGCTCGGGGCCGAACTCGACCGAGAACCGGCCGTCCGCGATCATCGCGATGGTCACGGGCAGCGCCTCGGCGCGCCAGGACTGCTCCTGCGCGGTGAGCGGTACCGGGCTGCCGCCGCTGAAGGCACGGATCCCGAACCCGGCGGCATCCCGCCCGCGGACGATCGTCGCGATCCGGTCGCGATCCGCGACCAGGGCGAGCGACGCCGCGATCGCCTCGTCCGTGCCGGCGCCGTCGAGCGCCACGGTGATCTCACGGCCGTCCGCCGCCGCGCGGATCCGGTCCTGCAGCCCCTCGCCGTACGCGACGGGGATCGCGCCGAGTGCGCGCAGCCGGTCGTGCGTCGCCGGGCTGCCGGTCGCGATCACCCGCGCGCCCCACGCCACCGCGAACTGGATCGCGGCCTGTCCGACCGCGCCGGATCCTGCGTGCACGAGCAGCAGATCGCCGTCGCCGACGCCGAGAGAGCGCAGCGACTGGTAGGCGGTGCCGGCGGGGATCGCGAGTGCGGCGCCCGTCGTCCGCGGACACTGACGTCCGGCAGGAGCGGCGACATTCCCGCGGGCGACCGCGAGCGCGCGTCGCGTAGGTGCCGCGGGTGTCGCGGATCGCGACGCGATCGCCCACCGCGACGTTCTGCACGCCGGATCCGACCGCCGTCACGACCCCCGCGCCGTCGAAGCCGAAGTGCCGGGGTTCGGTGATCGGCGGCAGCGGACGGGCGCCGCTGCGCTGCTTCGCGTCGATCGGGTTGACGCCCGCCGCCTCGATGCGCACGACGACCTCGTCGGCTGCGGGGACCGGATCCGGCACCTCCACCAGGGTGAGGACCTCGGGTCCGCCGATCTCGGTCTGCACGATCGCCTGCGCCATGATGCCAGGCTACGGTGCCGGATGGCGGGTCGGGGTCGCCGCCGTCAGCTTTCCGGCGAGCGCCTTCACGATGCGCTGCGGCGAGACGGGCTGTGCGGTGCCGAGTCGCTGGGCGAACAGGCTCACGCGGTACTCCTCGAGCAGCCAGCGCACCTCGACGAGCCGCGGACTCCGCGGTCCGCTCCAGCGGGATCGTCCCGCCGGCATCGGCGTAGGCCTGCGCCATGCGCTCGTATTCCGTCATCCGGGTGCGATCCCGCCCCGGCGCGTCCGCGAGCGTGCGCAGGCGATCCAGGATCCCGTCCAGATAGCGCGGGTAGTGCCCCAGGCGTTCGATCCCGGCGCGGGAGATGAAGCCGGACGGCAGGAGGCCGGCCAGCTGGCCGCGGATGTCGTTCAGCGGGCCCAGCAGGGCGAGCGGGTTCTGTCCCTTCATCGCGCGCTCCACCTCGCGCGAGGTCGCGAGGATCTTCGCGACCAGCGAGACGAGGGCGAACAACTCATCGACGACGATCGCCGAGACGCCGTCGCGGACGCGCGCGAACTCGGCCTCGGAGCGCACGATGCCCGCGGTCCCCGAGCCGTCGAAGGGCCGGTGAGCCGGTCGATCGCCGCACGCGCGACGGCCGTGCGGGCGTCCTCGATGAGCAGCGGCGACGTTCGGGTACGGGGAGGCGGCGAGCGCGAGCTTCTCGGCGCTGGTCAGGTGCTCCTGCACGTAGGACGCGGGGGAGGGGATGCCGAGCAGCACGAGCCGCAGCACGCCGTCGCGGGTCGCGGCGAGCGCGGCCTCGGCAGTGGCCTCCACCCGCAGCGACACGGTCTTGCCCTGATCGACGAGCGCCGGGTAGCCGCGCACCACGCCGCCCGCGACGCGGGTGTCGAGCACCTCGGGCAGGTCGCCGAGGTCCCAGGTGGTGAGGCCGTCGCGCTCGGTGACCGGTGGCACCCGATGTTGCGCGCGTCGGTCCCTGGCTCCGGCGCCGGTCGTGAGCGCCCCCGCCCCGAGAGGCGCGGTCGCCCGGCGACGGGCTCAGGGACCGCCGAGGCGCCGGCCCTGCTCAGCGACCTCGAGACGCTCGCCCGGGAGCGGTCGGCGAGCTCGCGCTGCAGCGCGGCCAGATCCCGGCCGGATCCGACCACGCGACCGCGCTCGTCCACGGCGCGGAAGTTCATCCGCAGATGCGCGGGCACGCGTTCCATCTCGAAGTCCGCCGCCGACATCGGCTGGTTGGCGCGCGGCTGGATGAGCCGGGCGAGCGCCTCGCGCAGGCTCCGGCCCGGCAGACCCGCGTGCGACTCCGGGCCCTCGGCGGCGAGCTCGGCGCCGAATGTCTCGGCCCAGTCCGCGGCGGGCACGACATGGCGGCGGATCGCCTTCGGCAGCGCCCGCAGCAGCGCGGTCACGAGCTCGGCGCGCAGCCCCGGCACCTGCCAGTCGAAGCCCGTGTCCTGCACCTGCTGCAGCAGCGCGAGCGGGATGACCGACGCTCACGCCGTCGTCCGCGGCACCCGGCTCGAACCGGTAGGCGAGGCCGAGCACCTGGTCCGCCTGCGTCCAGCGCGTCGGGAAATCGTGCTGATCGGCCCGTTCGGCGTCGTCGAGCAGGTCGTCCTCGCGCATCACGAGCAGCCGCGGCGTGGTCGCCAGCGCCTCGCGCCACCACGCCTCGAAGGAGCGCACGTCGAACACGTCCACGGGGATGCGCTGGTCGTAGAAGCGGAACACGGCCTCGTCGCCGACCAGGATGTCGCGGCGCCGCTCGCGCTCCTCGAGCTTCTCCAGTCGGCGCCGCAGTTCGGCGTTGCTGCGCCAGAACGCGGAGACGCGCTTGTCGATCCGGGCCGGATCCCACTCGCCCTCGACGAGCGCGTGCCGCAGGAACAGCTCGCGCGCGGCGGCCCGGTCGATGCGCGCGAACTGCACGCGCCGGCGCGGCACGATCTCCACGCCGAACAGCGTCACCTTCTCGAACGCGACCGCGGCTCCCGCCTCCTTGGACCAGTGCGGCTCGGAGATCTGGCGCTTGGCGAGGTCGCCGGCCAGCGCCTCGGCCCAGGCCGGGTCGATCGCCGCGGCGGTGCGGGCGAACATGCGCGAGGTCTCCACGATCTCCGCGGCCATGACGGCGCGCGGGGCCTTGGTCTGAGGCTTCGAAGGGCGCAGCGCGGAGCCCGGGAACAGCGAGAACCGGATCCCGCGGGCGCCGCGGTATTCGGCGATCCGGCGCTTGGGATCCTTCCGCCCCCTTCACCGCCGCCGGTCCCGAGCCTGTCGAAGGGTGGTGAGGTTGCGCTCGTCGAGCACGCCGATGTGGCTGAGCAGGCCGGCGAGCAGCGCCCTGTGGATCGCGTCGGGGTCGGGCGTGGCGCGCCGAGGAGCCGGCGCGGCGCGCGGCGCGATCCCCGCGGCGGACTCGGTCACCGCGCTCGCCCGACCCCTCCTCGGTACCAGTGTCTTCAGCTGCCGGTGCACGTCGAACCACTCCCGCACCCGCACGTAGTTCAGGTGCTCGGCGCGGCAGAGCCGGCGGAACGCGCTCGAGCCGAGCTCGTTCTGCTGCTCGCGCAGGTGATTCCACAGGTTCAGGATCGACAGGAAGTCGCTGGTGGGATCCGCGAAGCGCGCGTGCATCCGCTCCGCCTCGTCGCGCGCCCCCTGCGGCGCGTCGGCGGAGGGGCGTTCGCGCACGTCCTGGATGGACAGGCCGCGACGATCGCGAGCACGGGCGTCGTCACGCCCGCCGTGACGGATTCGACGAGCATGCGGGCGAAGCGCGGGTCGATCGGCATCCGCGCGATGTCGCGGCCGATCCGGGTGAGGCGGGGGCGGATCCGGTCCCCGAGCGCGCCGAAGCGCGGCCGGCCGACACGGCACCGAGCTCGACGAGCAGATCGATCGCGGAGCGCACCTCGCGCGAGTCCGGGGGAGTGAGGAACGGGAACTCCGCGATGTCGCCGAAGCCCAGGCTGAGCATCTGCAGCACGACGGAGGCGAGCGAGGTGCGCAGGATCTCGGGCTCGGTGAACTCCGGCCGCTTGTCGAAGTCCTCCTCGCCGTACAGGCGGATCGCGATGCCCGCGCTGGTGCGGCCGGCTCGCCCCGAGCGCTGGTTCGCGGAGGCCTGCGACACCGCCTCGATCGGCAGCTGCTGCACCTTGGAGCGGTTGCTGTACCGGGAGATGCGGGCGGTGCCGGTGTCGATCACGTACTTGATGCCGGGCACGGTGAGGCTGGTCTCGGCGACGTTCGTGGCGAGGATCACGCGGCGGCGCAGCCCCGCGACCGTCGACGGCTCGAACACCCGATGCTGCTCGGCGGCGGAAAGCCGGCCGTACAGCGGCAGCACCTCGACCGGTGCCGTCTGCGAGCGGTAGGCGCCGCGGATGGCGTCGGCGGCGTCGCGGATCTCGGCCTCGCCGGGCAGGAACACCAGCACGTCGCCGCGCTCCTCGCGGTCCAGCTCCCGCAGCGCCGCACGATCGCGGTGACCTCGTCCTCCGGCTCGCGCTGCCCGCTCGAACAGAACGCAGGACATTCGGTGATGGCCGACCGAGCCGAACCGCCGCCGGTCTTCGGGCCCGCGTGTGTCGAACTCGGGCGTTCGGGCTCCGCTCGACGACCGGGTCGCCGTCGTCCTCGTCCACCAGCGGCCGGTACCGGATCTCGACCGGATACGTCCGCCCCGACACCTCGATCACCGGCGCGGGCTCGCCGTCGGTCCCGGTCAAGCGGCGGCGAAATGCTTCGCGAAGCTGTGCGGGTCGATCGTCGCCGAGGTGATGATCACCTTCAGATCCGGGCGCTCGGGCAGGATCCGGTGCAGGTAGCCGAGCAGGAAGTCGACGTTGAGCGAGCGCTCGTGCGCCTCGTCGATGATGATCGTGTCGTAGCGGCGCAGCAGCCGGTCGCGGTGGATCTCGTTGAGCAGGATCCCGTCGGTCATCAGCGCGATCCGGGTCTCGTCGGACACCTGGTCGGTGAAGCGCACCTTGTAGCCGACGAGCCCGCCGAGCGGCACGTGCAGCTCCTCGGCGACGCGCTCCGCGATCGTGCGCGCGGCGAGCCGCCGGGGCTGGGTGTGCGCGATGCGCTCCCGGCCCAGCTCGAGCAGATCTTCGGCAGCTGCGTGGTCTTGCCGGATCCGGTCGCGCCGGCGACGACGACGACCTGGTGGTCGCGGATCGCGGCCGCGATCTCGTCGCGCGCGGCACTGACCGGCAGTTCCGGCGGGTAGGAGATCACGGGCGCAGACATAGCCCTCCAGCCTATGACGGCGTAAGATGTGTATAGAGACGACTCGGAGTTACACATGCGTTTCGGGAAGGGAAGGGCAGTCGTCATGCGCACGAACATCGACATCGATGACGAACTGCTCGCCCAGGCCCAGCGGGTGAGCGGTCAGACGACGAAGAAGGGGACCGTCGAAGAAGCGCTGCGTCTTCTCGTGCGGATCGATCGTCAGCAGGGACTGCGGGAGATGCGCGGCCGCGCTGCGTGGGACGGCGATCTGGACGAGATGCGCTCGGCATCGTGATCGTCGTCGACTCGAGCGTCTGGATCGACTACTTCAACGGAGTGCGGACCACGCGGACGGACGCACTCGACGAGTTCCTCGGCACGGAACCGATTGCTCTGGGGGACGTGAATCTCGTCGAGGTGCTGCAGGGGTTCCGGAAGGAGAAGGACGCCGAGCGAGCCCGTGAACTGCTCCTGGGACTGGACATCCTCCCGATGCTGGGCATCGACAACGCTCTGATCGCCGCCGCGCGGTACCGGCAGCTGCGCGCCCGCGGGGTCACGATCCGGAAGACCAACGACGTGATCATCGCCTCGTACTGCATCGACCCGGTCATCACCTGCTCTACGCGGATCGGGATTCGCCCCGTTCGTCCAGTCCTCGGGCTGCGCCCTGCAGTGGCTCCCTGAGCATCTGCGCCTTCCCCCGGACCTCGCGTCCTAGGCTGGATCCATGACGATCCCCGACATCACGCTCAACGACGGACACACGATCCCGCAGGTCGGCTACGGGGTATTCAAGGTCGATCCGGCCGACACCGAGCGCGCGGTCAGCGAGGCGCTGGAGATCGGCTACCGGCACATCGACACCGCCGCGATCTACGGCAACGAGGAGGGCGTCGGCGCGGCGATCGCGTCCAGCGGCATCCCGCGCGACGAGCTGTTCGTCACCACCAAGCTCTGGAACGACCGTCACGACGGCGACGAGCCCGACGCGGCGATCGCGGAGAGCCTGGAGAAGCTCGGCCTCGACCACGTCGACCTGTACCTGGTGCACTGGCCGACCCCGGCGAAGGACAACTACGTGCACGCCTGGGAGAAGGTCGTCGCGATCCGCGACCGGGGCCTGGGCCCGCTCGGCCGGCGTGTCGAACTTCCTCGTCCCGCACCTGGAGCGCATCGTCGCGGAGACCGGGGTCGTCCCCGCGGTCGACCAGATCGAGCTGCACCCCGCCTACCAGCAGCGCGACGTCGTCTCCTGGGCGCGCGACCACGGCGTGAAGATCGAGGCCTGGGGTCCGCTCGGCCAGGGCAAGTACGACCTGTTCGGCATGCCCGCCGTCGCCGATGCCGCGGCCGCGCACGGCAAGACCCCGGCGCAGGTCGTGCTGCGCTGGCACCTGCAGCACGGCAACATCGTGTTCCCGAAGTCGGTGCGCGCCGAGCGGCTGCGGGAGAACCTCGACCTGTTCGACTTCGCGCTGAGCGACGTCGAGTTCGCGGCGATCGACGCGCTCGATCCGGGCGACGGATCCGGCCGCGTGGGATCGCACCCGGACGAGGTCAACTGACGCCGCGCGTGCCGCGGCGGTCCGATGGGACCGCATGAGCAACCGCCTCGCCGGCACCGGCAGCCCGTACCTGCGGGCGCACGCCGACAACCCCGTCGACTGGTATCCGTGGGGCGCCGAGGCGTTCGCGGAGGCGCGGCGGCGGGACGTCCCGCTGCTGATCTCGATCGGCTACTCCACGTGCCACTGGTGCCATGTCATGGCGCGGGAGTCGTTCTCGGATCCGGCCACGGCCGCCGCGATCGACGGCGGATTCGTGGCGATCAAGGTGGACCGGGAGGAGCATCCCGAGGTCGACGCCGCCTACATGACGGCCGCGGCGGCGTTCACCCGGGATCTGGGCTGGCCGTTGACGGTCTTCGCGACGCCGGAGGGGCGCACCTTCCACGCGGGCACGTACTTCCCGCCCGTCGCGCGGGGCGGCCTGCCGTCGTTCCGCACCGTGCTGGCCGCGGTGCAGGAGGCGTGGGCCCAGCGCCGCGTCGAGGTCGACGAGCTGGCGGACACGGTGGCCGAGGCTGTCGCTCGAAGGGGCGCGACTCCGAGCGCGGATCCGCCCCCGCCGCGCGGCCCTCGCGGAGGCCGCCGCCTCGATCGCCGCCCGGGAGGATCCGCGTCACGGCGGATTCGGGGGAGCGCCGAAGTTCCCGGTCGCGACGACGCTGCGCTTCCTGCAGGCCGTCGGGCACCCCGAGGTGGTGGATCGCGCCCTCGCCGCGATGGCGTCCTCCGAGCTGCGCGATGCGGACGGCGGCTTCTTCCGCTATGCGACCCAGCAGGACTGGAGCGTGCCGCACTACGAGCGCATGCTGATCGACAACGCGCAGCTGCTCGAGGTCGCGCTCGCTGCCGGCCGCGACGACGTCGCCCGGGGGATCGCCGGGTTCCTGCTGGCCGTGCTGCGTCGCCCCGGCGGCGGCTTCGGAGCCGCACAGGACTCGGAGTCGTGGATCGACGGCGAGCGCAGCGAGGGCGGCTTCTACCGCCGCCCGCTCGCGGAGCGCGAAGGGCTGGAGCCGCCCGCGGTCGACGGCAAGGTCGTCACGGGCTGGAACGGGCTCGCGATCGGCGCCCTGGCACGAGCCGGCGCCGCGCTCGACGAACCGGGCTGGATCGCCGCCGCCGCGGACGCCGCCCGGGCCGTGCTCGCGGCGAACCGCGACGAGTCGGGGGCGCTGGTGCGCACCTCGCTCGACGGCGTCGCGTCCGCCGCGGTCGCGACCCGCGCGGACCTCGGCCTGTTCGCCGACGGGCTGTTCGCTCTCGGCCTCGCGACCGGCGACGCGGAGTGGGCGCGCACGGCGCTCGAGGTCCTGGCGACCGAGGCGAAGCCGGATCCGGTGCTCGCGGCGCAGCGGATCCCGGGTGCCGACGACGGCACCGACGGCGACCTGCCGTCCGGTTCCGCGGCGCTCGCCGCGGCGTCGCTCACCGCCTGGCGGCTGGGCGCGGGCGAGGAGCACCGCTCCCGCGCCGAGACCCTCGTCGAGGAGCGTGCCATCCGGGCGCTCGCGCAGCCCTTCGGCTCCGGCGCGATCCTGCGCGCGGCCGCCGCGCTCGCCGAGCCGCCGCGTCAGATCGTCGTGGTCACGGCGGATCCGCACGGTCCGCTCGCCCGGGCGGCGCGCCGTGCGGATGCCGACGTCGTCGCCGTGGTGAGCCCCGCTCAGGCCCGAGCCTGGTCGGCCGCCGGGTTCACGCTGTTCGACGAGCGCGATCGGGTGGAGGGCGTCGCCTACGACTGCCGGGGCTTCGTCTGCCGGCTGCCGGTGTCGGATCCGGATCTGCTCGTACGCGAGCGCTGAGGCACGGGTCGGGATGGGGTTCCGGCATCCGGCGCCGCGGCCTATTCGTCGTTCCCGGTCCAGCCCTTGCGGCGGAACCACCACCACATGAAGCCGGCGGAGAGCGCCATCGACCCGATCCCGAGCAGGAAGAACGACCACGGGCCCGACAGCACGTGCGCGATCGACCAGTCGAAGTTCATGCCGAAGAACCCGGTCAGGAAGCTCAACGGCAGGAAGATCGACGCGATGATCGCGAGCTGCTTCGACGTCTCGCCCTGGCGGTTCGCGACCGTGGAGAGGTAGAGGTCGGTGCAGCCGGAGACCATCTCGTGGTAGCCGTCGAGCTCGTCGGTGATCCGGATCAGATGGTCGTAGATGTCGCGGAAGTAGTCGTGGCTGTCCTCTCCAGCCCCGCCAGATCCGTGATCACCTCCGCCTGCCGGGCGAACAGGTCGCGCATCGGGACCACGGCGCGGCGCAGCGTGAGCAGCAGGCGCTTGAGGCGGAACGTCTCCTGCAGCTCGCGCCGTCCTGCGCCGGAGACGATCGCGTCCTCGAGGTGCGTTGATCTCCTCGTCCAGGTCGCTGAGCACCGGGAAGTAGCTGTCCACGATCACGTCGATGATCTTGTAGACGTAGTAGCGCTCGGTCTTGGGGGCCGCGGAGTGCTCCAGCAGTGTGCGCACCTCGCGCAGGTCGGTGAAGCGATCGCCGTGCACGGTGACGATGAACTCGCCGCTGAGGTGGCAGTGCACCTCCTCCAGCGGGTGGTCGTTCTCGCCCTCGGGGTGCGACTCGACAGCCGCCTGCAGCACGAGCAGCGCGGCGTCGCCGTAGACGTCCAGCTTGGGCCGCTGCCCCATCCGCTGGGTGTCCTCGATCGACAGCGGATGCCAGCCGAGCGCGGTGCCGAGGCGCTGGATCTCCTCGGCGGACGGGGGAGATCAGATCGAGCCAGAAGAACTCCTGCTGCGCGCGCAGCTGCGCGATGAGCGGTTCGTCGAAGGTGTCCAGAATGCGCATGTCGGCTCCGTCAGCTCCTTCTCGTCAGATCCAGCTGAGCATCCAGTTGTGCGCCTGCCAGAACCACCACGGCACCGGCAGCCCGATCCACAGCGGGTAGAAGAACGCGGAGAGCAGCCCGATCAGCACGACGATCACCGCGACCGTGCGCTGGCCGGACTGCCGGCGGTGCCGGTCGTCGTCCGGTCCGCCCGCGATGTCGCGCAGCGCGAGCACCAGGGCGAGGATCAGGAACGGCGCCATCACCACCGTGTAGAACTGGAAGATCGTGCGCTCGGGGAACGCCAGCCACGGCAGGTAGGTGCCGGCGAGGCCGACGAGCGGGATCGCGTAGCTCCAGGGCATCGGCCGGCGCAGGATCAGTCCGCGCACGAACCGCACCAGCAGGTATACGGCCGCGGCGACGCCGAGGTACCAGATCAGCGGGTTCGGGATCGACGTGATCGTGCCGATGCAGTGCGTCGTGCCGAAGCACGGCGCGTCCTGCCCGCCCACCCAGAACGCGGTGGGGCGCAGCAGCAGCGGCCACTGCCAGGCGGGGCTCGCGTACGGGTGCGACGAGGTGAGGCCGACGTGGAACGCCAGGATGTCGGAGTGGTACCGGAACCACGAGGTGAGCACGTTGTCGGTGATGTGCCGGTCGTATCCGCCTCCGGTCACGAACCAGCCGGTCCAGCTCGCGACGTAGACGACGCCGGCGACCGGCACCAGCGCCAGGAAGCTGATCGGGCCCTGCCGGAACGCCGCGTCGGTCGGCCACAGCGCGACACCGGCGCGACGGCGGGCGAGCGCGTCGGTGACGACGACGTAGAGACCGGCCGCGGCGAGCACGTACACGCCCGACCACTTGACCGCGCAGGCCGCGCCCAGGGCGAGCCCGGTCGCGACCAGCCACGGACGCCGCCACAGCACCCGGCCCCACAGCGTCGGCGCGTCGCCGCGCTCGTGGAACGCGCGATCCTGCAGCTGCGGCATCGTGCGCTTCCGGTCGTACAGCAGGAACAGGAAGCCGAGCAGGATGAAGAACGTCAGGATCCCGTCCAGCAGGCCGATCCGGCTCAGCACGATCCCGAGGCCGTCGACGGCCAGGAACAGAGCGGCCAGCGAGGCGACCGTGATCGAGCGGGTGAGCTCCTTCGCGATGAGGTAGATCACGAGCACGCTCAGCGTGCCGATGATCGCGGTGGCGATCCGCCAGCCGAAGCTGGACCCCGGGCCGAACGCGGCGATCCCGAGTGCGATCAGCCACTTGCCGAGCGGAGGGTGCACGACGAACGCGGCGGTGGTCTCCAGCGCGCTCGTGTCGCCCTGCGCGAACAGGTCGTTGGCGCCTGAGCGCCAGGATCCCTCGTAGCCCTGCGTCCACAGGGACCAGGCGTCCTTGACGTAGTAGGTCTCGTCGAACACGAGCGTGTGCGGGTGCCCGAGGCCGACGATGCGCAGCACCGCGGCGAGCAGGGTGATGAGCGTCGGGGCGAGCCAGGTCAGCAGGCGCAGCCGGGCCGGATCCTGCATCCAGGCGTCGCGCAGGCGCTCCCAGCCGGTCGGGCGAGGGTCTCGCAAGACGTCGACGTCTGGCAGCAGGGGCGCGGTCACCGCACCAGCCTATGCGGGCAGGGGGCGGCGCCGGCCTATGCTGGCGGCGCCCAGGCCTAAGCTGAGCGGGTGATCATCCTCGCGGCGACTCCGATCGGCAATCTGGGCGACGCGTCGAGACGGCTCGTGGAGGTGCTGGAGAACGCGACGCTCATCGCCGCGGAGGACACCCGCACCACGCAGCGGCTGCTGAAGGGGCTCGGGATCGCGAACCGCCCGCGCCTGATCGCGCTGCACGACCACAACGAGAAGGCGAAGGCCGCGGAGCTCGCCGAGCTCGCCGAGACCGAGGACATCGTCGTGCTCAGCGACGCGGGCATGCCGACCGTGAGCGACCCCGGGTACGGTCTGGTCGCGGCGGCGGCCGAGCGCGGCGTCACCGTGACGGCGATCCCGGGGCCGAGCGCGGTCGTGACAGCGCTCGCCGTGTCGGGCCTGCCGACCGACCGCTTCACGTTCGAGGGCTTCCTGCCGCGCAAGCCGGGGGAGCGGCGCTCGGCCCTGGCGCTGCTCGCCGCCGAGCCGCGCACGATGGTGTTCTTCGAGTCGCCGTCGCCGGCTCGCGGCGACGCTCGGCGACATGGCCGGCGCGTTCGGCGCGACTCGCCGGGCGGCGGTCTGCCGCGAGCTCACCAAGCTCTTCGAGGAGGTGCGCCGTGGCGGCGTGGCGGAGCTGGCCGAGTGGGCCGCCGAGGGCGTGAAGGGCGAGATCGTCGTGGTCGTCACCGGGGCCTCGCCGCGCGCCGTGTCTGCCGAGGACGCGCTGGCGCAGGTGCAGTCGCTGGTCGCCTCCGGCGTGCGGCTGAAGGAAGCGTGCGCCGAGGTCGCCACCGCGCACGGGCCTGCGCTCCCGCGACCTGTACCAGGCCGCGCTCGCCGCGCGCTGAGCCGGGCGCGCTCTGGGTGCGGGATGCCCTGGCTTCGCACGGAGATCTGGGCTTCTTCGGACGAATTCTCAGGATCCGTCCGAAGAAGTGCAGATCTCCGTGGCAGGGTCCGCGCCTCAACCATTGCCGTGCGCGACCTGCACTTCAGCCGTTGCCTTCCGGGATCCGGATCCTGTCCGTGCCCGGGCGTGGGAACACGGCTGCCGGGGATCCGCGATGCAGGATCGAAGGCTGTGCAGGACAAGCAGGTCGCCGCGGCCTATGACGCGCGGGCGGCGGAGTACATCGAGCTGATCGGGAGCATCGATCAGCTCGAGCGCGCCGACGTCGCACTGATCGCGCGCTGGCGCGACGAGACGCCGGGACCGCTGCTCGACGCGGGATGCGGACCGGGGGTGTGGACGGGATTCCTCGGCGCGGGCGGGCGCGACGTCATCGGGGTCGACCTCTCCGCGAAGTTCCTCGCTGCAGCCCGGATACGCCATCCAGGACTGCGCTTCGAGGTCGCGTCGATGCGTGCTCTGCCCTTCGCGGACGGATCCTTCGGCGGGATCCTCGCCTGGTACTCGCTGATCCACCTGCTTCCCGCGCATGTGCCCGCGGTGCTCGTCGAACTCGCGCGCGTGCTCGCGCCGGGAGGGCGGATCCTGATCGGCTTCTTCGACGGCGAGCCGGGGGCGCAGTTCCCGCACGCGGTCGCTCCCGCGCACTACTGGTCGGCCGACGCGCTGACCGTGCTGCTCGACGAGGCGGGCTTCACCGTGCTCGAGAGCGAGCGGCGCGAGCGCGAGCCCGGCGCCGCCGGCAGCGTCCGACCGCACGGCGCGCTGATCGCCGTGCGGCGCTGAACCATGTCTCGTGTGGAGAACTCGCCTCGTGTGGATTACCGGCGAGTAGAGTTCAGCCATGAGCCTGCTCGAGCGCATCGTGATCGACCCTGAGGTCGTTCACGGACGGCCCGCCATCCGGGGGACGCGCGTCCGCGTCTCCGATGTGCTGTCGTTGCTGGCGACGGGCGCGACGGAAGCGGAGATTCTCGAGGACTATCCCTACCTCGAGGTCGATGACATCCGGGCCAGCCTCGCGTACGCTGCAACGCAGGCGGACCACAAGATCCTCATCGCTTCGTAGAGTCCATGCGCTTTCTGGTCGACGCGCAGCTTCCGCCCTCGCTGGCACGCCTGCTCTCGCAGCACGGCCACGAGGCTCTGCATGTGACCGACATCGGTCCCGGCGATGCGACGGACCACGTGCTGTGGCGCTACGCGCTCGATGAGGGCGCTGTTCTGATCACCAAGGACGAAGACTTCTCAACGATGTCGCTGCTGGAGCCCGACGCACCGGTGGTGGTATGGGTCCGTGTCGGGAACACACGACGTCAGGCATTGCTCGGCTGGTTCGAGCCGCTCATCGATCAGATCGTTTCGCTGATCGAGTCTGGCGAGAGGTTCATCGAACTGCGCTGATCGCGGTACGGAGTTGACGACCGTTCGGCTGGCGTCAGTCGGTCAGCGGAGCGGCGAGCGCCTCGTCGTTCCCTGCCGCGGCGACGATCGCGAGTGCGCGCTCGAGCACCTGCAGGTCCTCGACCGTCTCGACCTCGCTCACTCGGCCCCAGCGCAGGGTGAGGAACTGGAAGACGGTGTTCTCGTAACGGGAACCGTCCGGCAGCGGCCCGGAGACGAGGGCGCGGGTGGCCGACGCGGGTCCGCCAGGGGCCTCCGTTCACGAGAACGTCCTGCACGTCGAACTTCGGCAGCCGCGGGAGCAGGCGCAGGGTGCGCTCCCACCACCGGATCATCGCGGCGCGCGGGGTACGGCGTCCGCCGAGGGCGTGCTCGCCATGGAAGACGTAGACGAATTCGTCGGCGAGGCCGTCGACCATGCTCCGGTAGTCGCCCCGGTTGATCCGGTCGAAGACGCCGCGCACCTTGGCGCGCACGACCATCGCGTACATTCTCGACCTCTTTCCGTTACTATGAGTAACATAATGACGACACGGGGACGCCCGCGCAAGAGCGCGATCGACGAGAGCCTGCTGACAGCGGCTATTGCGCTCATCGGCGAGCGTGGCTACGTGGCAGTCACGGTCGACGAGCTGGTCGAGCGGGCGGGGACGAGCAAGCCCGCGTTCTACCGGCGGTACCGCGACCTCGCCGATCTGGTGCCGCGGATCCTCGAGAGCCGCCACGGACTCGACGCCGACATCGACACGGGATCTCTGCGCGGCGACCTCGCCGAGGTGCAGCGACGTCAGGTCGCGCTCTTCACGGATCCGGTCGTGGCCTCTGCGCTGATCGGATGGGCGGCGCACGTCCAGGGGCACCCCGATCAGGCGCGCCCCTTCGTGGAGTCGTATCTGGCGCCGCGACGTGCATTCACGCGGGTGATTCTCGCGCGAGCCGTCGCGCGTGGCGAGATCGACGAGGGAGCGGATCCGGAACTGATCGCAGACCTGCTCACCGGACCACTGCTGATGCGGATCGTTCTGCCGGGCATGCCACCCATCGACGCCCGTCTAGCTGCACAGACGGTCGATGCCGCGCTGGCCACGCTCGCCGCCCGCCGACCCGCACTTCCGGGAGGAGATCTCTCGCTCCGGCGGAAGGATCGAGCCGACGAATCCTCCTGAGCGTGAGTTCTCCTCCCGACCGGGCGCCCGCGCGTGGGGCGAGTGTCACGCGAACGGACGCCTCCCGCATCCGCCCTAGAATCGAACCCATGCCCGCAGGCGAGTCCTTCTACATCACCACGCCGATCTACTACCCGTCCGACGTGCCCCACATCGGGCACGGCTACACCAGCGTCGCCGTCGACATGCTCGCGCGCTGGCACCGCCAGGCCGGCGACGACACCTGGATGCTGACCGGCACCGACGAGCACGGCCAGAAGATGCTGCGCGCCGCGGCCGCGAACGGCGTCACCCCGCAGGAGTGGGTCGGACAAGCTCGTCAGCGAGGCGTGGTTCCCGCTGCTGACCACGCTCGACATCGCCAACGACGACTTCATCCGCACCACGCAGGAGCGGCACGAGACCAACGTGCAGGTGTTCTTCCAGAAGCTCTACGACGCCGGCTACATCTACGCCGGCGAGTACGAGGCGCTGTACTGCGTGGGCTGCGAGGAGTTCAAGCCCGAGTCCGAGATCGTCGACGGCACCGGTCCGTTCGAGGGGCTCAAGGTCTGCGCGATCCACTCCAAGCCGCTCGAGCTGCTGCAGGAGAAGAACTACTTCTTCAAGCTCAGCGAGTTCCAGGACCGGCTGCTCGAGCTCTACAAGACCGAGCCCGACTTCGTGCAGCCCCGACTCGGCGCGCAACGAGGTCGTCTCGTTCGTGTCGCAGGGGCTCGAAGGACCTGTCCATCTCGCGCTCCAGCGTTCGACTGGGGCATCCCGCTGCCGTGGGACACCTCGCACGTCATCTACGTGTGGGTCGACGCGCTGCTGAACTACGTCACCGCGGTCGGGCTACGGACCGACCCGTCGACAGGCTCAGGATCCGATGAGTTCGCCCGCCGCTGGCCCGCCTACCACGTCGTCGGCAAGGACATCCTGCGCTTCCACGCGGTGATCTGGCCGGCCATGCTGATGGCCGCCGGGCTCGAGGTGCCGAAGCGGCGTGTTCGCGCACGGCTGGCTGCTCGTCGGCGGCGAGAAGATGTCGAAGTCGAAGCTCACCGGCATCGCGCCGACCGAGATCACCGACGTGTTCGGATCCGACGCGTTCCGGTACTACTTCCTCTCGCGCGATCGCGTTCGGGCAGGACGGATCGTTCTCCTGGGAGGACCTGTCGGCGCGCTACCAGGCCGAGCTCGCGAACGGCTTCGGCAACCTCGCCTCGCGCGCGATCGCGATGATCGACGCGCTACTTCGGCGGCGTGATCCCGGCCGCAGCCGAGTACACGGAGCAGGATCTCGCCGTGCAGCAGACTCGTCGCGACGGCCGCCGCCGAGGCGGACGCCGCGATCGAGCGGTTCGCGGATCGACGAGGCGATCGCCGACGTCTGGACGATCGTCGACGCGCTGAACGGCTACATCACCGACAAGGAGCCGTGGTCGCTCGCGAAGGACGAGGACGCAGCAGGACCGCCTCGCCACCGTGCTCTACACCTGCGCCGAGGGGCTGCGCGCGCTCGCCGTGCTGCTCTCCCCGGTGATGCCGCAGGCGACCGCCAAGCTCTGGGAGGCGCTCGGGCGCCGAGGCCGGGCTGGGCGCGCTCGCGGCGCAGCCGCATCCGCGACGGCGGGCGCTGGGGCCAGCTGCCCGCCGGCACGCAGGTGCAGCGCGCTCGCACCGCTGTTCCCGCGCATCGAGGCCACGGCCTGACCGCGCATGGCGGAGACCTGCCCGACACCGTACCTGCGCGAGCGTTCGGCGGACGGGCGCAAGGATCTGCGCCTACCCGCCCGCGCCCGAGCCGCTCGCCGTCGGCGTCTACGACAACCACTGCCACCTCGAGATCGCCGACGGCCCTACGACGGGCTCAGGGACCGAGGGGCTGACGCTGGCCGAGCAGCTCGACCGCGCCGCGGCCGTCGGGATCCTCGGCGTCGTGCAGGCGTCCGGCGACGTCGAGTCCTCGCGCTGGGCGGTCGACGCGGCGGAGACGGATCCGCGCGTGCTCGCGGCCGTCGCGATCCACCCGAACGACGCTCCGACCTACGCCGAGGCCGGGCGGCTCGACGAGGCCATCGCGGTGATCGACGAACTCGCGGCACGCCCGCGCA
>CAWBTB010000022.1:0-17524 GCA_963791605.1 uncultured Actinomycetota bacterium
GAGGCGTCGCGCCCGGAATCGGCAAGGGACGCTTCCGCGAACTCGACGATGGGAGCGGCGACCTTCAGATCTGCGCGGGAGAGGTACGAGGTCATAGTTCCATTCCTTCTGTGCGAGCGCCGAGGCGCTTCAGGGTCTCGAGTGCGATCTCGGCGTCCTGTGCGGGACTTCCGCCCGCGACGCCGAGCCCTCCGACGTGATGATCGCCGAAGAAGATCGGCACACCTCCGTCGATCGAGGTCAGCGTACCGCCCGTGCCCAGTGGGAGTGTGGTGGCGAGCGCTTCCGGGATCTGCGCCGTGCGGCGCCGGATCGATGCCGACGTCGCAGCCTTGCGCCGGCTGGTCTCGGCACTGTGCGGGGTCGCGCCGTCGGCCATGCCGTAGGCGATGAGCGTCATCGAGGGGTCGGCCACCGCGACGACGGGGATCACACCGTGCTGCGGGCCGATCTCCATGGCGAGGGCGACGGCGTGCGCCGCGGTCTCGTACGTGATCGCGACGGTCTGGCGGTGGGTGGACATCGGTGTCTCCTCGGCTGCGTCGTTCCCCGGGTTCTGCATGTGCAGAATATCACATCGCGAAGATTAAGTTTCGCATGATGGAAGGATACGACAAACCGCGTCCGGCGTCCAGCCCGATCCGGATCAGCGCTCGGCGGGATCCGGATCAGCGCTCGGCGGGATCCGCGGTGCCGATCAGGATCCCGCGCGCGAGCACGTGGAAGTGCCGGTTGAACCCGAGGTAGGCGGGGGTCTCGTCGCCGTCGAGGTCGATCTCCTCGATGTCGAGCGCGTCGACCGTGATGAAGTAACGGTGCACGCCCGTGCCTGCCGGCGGGGCGGCGCCGATGTAGCGCTGCAGCCGGGCCTCGTTGGGCAGGGCGACCGCGGGCGCGGGCAGCGATCCGGGCTCGCCGTCTCCCGCCCCGGCGGGCAGCGAGCGCACATCGGCGGGGATGTTCGCGACGGCCCAGTGCCAGAACCCGGATCCGGTCGGCGCATCCGGGTCGAACACGCTCAGCGCGAAGCTCTTCGTGCCGGCGGGCGGCTCGCCCCAGACCAGTCCGGGGGAGCGGTCGTGCCCGCCCCGTGATTGGGACCAGGCCCAGGCGGGCAGCGGGCCGCCGGCGTCGAAGTCGGGGCTGGACAGCTCCAGCGGCGGCACCGGCTTGAGCCGGGCCAGCGCGGCGTACGGGTCGAGGTCGAGCATGGGGATCCTCCTTCGTCACGGACTCCGCCAGTCTCGCACCGCCCGGTTCGTCGAGCCAGATCCTGCGCCTCCCTTCGCCGAGTGCACCGCTTGCTGCCGAGCGCACCCTTTCTTGACGCGAAGAAGCGGTGCGCTCGGCAACAGCCTGTGCACTCGCCGCAGCCAGGGCCCGTGCACCGGATGGGCGCGGACGGCGCCCCGGCCAGACGGGCACAGCGTCGAACATCCGCGGCAGGGCGTGTTCGGCGGGAGGGGCGACCGTAGACTTGCACCGTGACGCTCAGCACCCCCGAACTCGAAGCCGACCGCCAGGCGCTCATCGCCCTGATCACCGACGAGGCGGTGTTCCACGGAGACTTCACGCTGTCCAGCGGCAAGAAGGCGAACTACTACGTCGACATGCGCAAGCTGACGCTCGACCACCGCGCAGCGCCGGCGATCGGCCGCATCGTGCTGGACATGATCCAGGGCCTGGACGGCATCGAGGCCGTCGGGGGACTCACCCTGGGCGCGGATCCGATCGCGAACGCCGTCATGCACGAATCGGTGCGCGCCGGGCGTCCGGTCGACGCGTTCGTCGTGCGCAAGGAGCCCAAGGATCACGGCCGCGGCCGACAGATCGAGGGCGCGGATGTCACGGGCAAGCGCGTCGTCGTGGTCGAGGACACGTCGACCACGGGTGGATCGCCGCTGAAGGCTGTCGAGGTGCTGCGCAAGGCGGGCGCCGAGCCGGTCGCCGTGATCTCGATCGTCGACCGCAAGACCGGCGCGCAGGCCGCGATCGAGGCCGAGGGCCTGCAGTGGCTCGCCGCGATCGACCTCGCCGACCTCGGCCTCGACCCGCAGTGACCGGGGCAGGCTCCCTCGCGGCCGGATCCGCCGCCCGCCGCCTCGCCCTCGCCGTCGACGTGGGCGGAACCAAGCTCGAGGCCGCGCTCGTGCGCGCCGATGGGACCGTCGTCGACGGCACCCGCAGCCGCCGCGACACCGGCCCGGCCGCCACTTTCGCCTCGATGCGGGCGGCGATCGATGCGGTCGTCGCGCACGCCCTCGCCGGCCTGGGCGCCCACGACGAGCTGATCGGCGCGGGCGTCGGCAGCGCGGGCCCGATCGACCGCGAGCGCGGCACGATCATCCCGGTGAACATGCCGGACGCGCGCGGGTTCGACCTGCGCGGCGCCGTGCGCGAGTCCGCCTCGGTCGCGCGCGGCGGGCCGGTCGAGACCGTGTTCGCGCACGACGGCGGCTGCCTGGCGCTCGCCGAATCGTGGCTCGGCGCCACCCAGGGTGCGGCGACCTCGCTGTCGATCGTGGTCTCCACCGGCGTCGGCGGCGGATTCGTGATCGGCGGGCGGTACACGCCGGGCGCCACCGGCAACGCCGGGCATCTCGGGCAGGTGCACGCGACCGGGGAGCTGACGGTGGAGCAGGTCGCCTCGGGTCCGGCGAGCGTCGCCTGGGCGCGCGCGCAGGGATGGACGGGCGAGCGCGGCGAGGACCTCGCCCGCGATGCGACCGCAGGAAACCGGATCGCGCGCGCCGCGATCGAGCGCTCGGCGCGGACCGTGGGCGCGGCCCTGGCGGACGCCTCGACCCTGGTCGACCTGGAGGTCGTCGCGATCGGCGGCGGCTTCTCCCGCGTCGCCGAGGACTACATCGACCTCGTGCAGGCCGCGCTGGTCGCGTCCGCGCAGCACGACTACTCCCGCCGCACGCGCGTGGTGCGCTCGGGACTCGGCGACGAGGGCCCGCTCATCGGCGCCGCGGCGCTCGTGCTGCGCTGACGCGGCGTTTCGTCTCGCGGCTCCTTCGTCGCTGCTCGCTCAACGAACCCCGAGCGGGCGGCTCTCGGGGTCGTTGAGCGAGGACGGAGCCCGTCCCTGAGCCGTCCCTGAGCCTGTCGAAGGGGCGACGACCGAGACGAAACGTGGCTTCCCGTGGGCCCGAGGCGGCGTCGGATCAGTGTCGCGGAGGATCGTCCTCGTCCCACGGGCCCTCCCACCACGGACCGCGACCGTCGCCGCGGCCTCGGCGGGAGCGCACCAGCTGCACAATCCACACGGCGAGGGTCCCGAGGGCGATGACGAACGCGACCCAGATGATCGGATTCGACGTCATGGCCGCTTCCCCTCCGCCGCATCGGCGACGATCTTGGCGATCCGCGCGGCGCGTGTCTCCGGCCGCTTCGCCAGGGCGATCTGCGTCAGCCCTACCTTCCTCGCCGACGGCGGGAACGCGTCCCACCCGGCGCGACCGGCGGGAGATCCGTCGAGCGCGGCCGTGAGGTCGTCGGGCTCGATGCCGGCCTCGGGTCCGTCCAGCACCGTCCAGGAGCCGTTCTCCCGAGCCGCCTCGATCGCGCGGATCCCTGCTGCCTCGAGCAGTCCCGCCTCCTCGAGCACCGCGATCCTCGCCTTGTTCGTCGCGGCCCAGCCGCTCGACGCCCGGCGCGGCACGAACCACAGTCCGCCGATGCGCTCGTCGAAGGTGCGCACGGGTCCGTCGATCCAGCCGAAGCACAGCGCCTGCAGGATCGCGTCCTCGTAGCCGACATGCGCGTCCTGGTTGCCCGGACGCGGGCGCACCAGCCAGGCGCCCTTCGACGTGGCGTGGTTGTCGCTGAGCCAGGCGCGCCAGACCGCAGCATCCGCCGCGGTGACCCGCTCGCCCTCGTCGAGTGCGCCCATGGGTCAGTCCTGCGGGATGGTCCGGATCGTGTCGGTGATGCGCGGGAGCAGGTCGGCGACCGACTGCACGATCTCATCCGGGCGGAACGGGTACTTCTCGATCTCGGCGGCGTCGCTGATGCCGGTGAGCACGAGGACCGTGTGCAGACCCGCCTCGATGCCTGCGACGACGTCGGTGTCCATCCGGTCGCCGATCATGCCGGTGCGCTTCGAGTGCGCACCGATCTTGTTCAGCGCGGAGCGGAACATCATCGGGTTGGGCTTGCCGACCACGTAGGGGTCCTTGCCGGTCGCCTTCGTGATCAAGGCCGCGATCGCGCCCGTCGCGGGCAGCGGTCCGTCCGCGCTCGGACCCGTCGCGTCCGGGTTGGTGACGATGAATCGCGCGCCGTCGTTGATCAGGCGGATGGCCTTGGTGATCGCCTCGAACGAGTAGTTGCGGGTCTCGCCGACGACGACGAAGTCGGGATCCGTCTCGGTCATGATGAAACCGGCCTCGTGCAGTGCGGTGAGGATGCCCGCCTCGCCGATCACGAACGCGCTTCCGCCGGGAAGCTGCTGTTTCAGGAAGTCGGCGGTCGCGAGCGCGGAGGTCCAGATCCGCTCCTCCGGCACGTTCAGGCCGCTGGTGCGCAGGCGCGCGGACAGGTCGCGTGCCGTGAAGATCGAGTTGT
The DNA here is from genome assembly GCA_963791605.1 of uncultured Actinomycetota bacterium. Classification (GTDB taxonomy): domain Bacteria; phylum Actinomycetota; class Actinomycetes; order Actinomycetales; family Microbacteriaceae; genus Microbacterium. The sequence goes on from CAWBTB010000022.1 coordinate 4,573, forward strand.
TCGTGAGCACCAGGTACGGGATCCCGTTGCTCTCCCAGCCGGCGAGCAGCTCGGATGCCCCGGGGACGGCGTCGTTCTCATGCACGAGCACGCCATCCATGTCGGTCAGCCAGCATTCGATGTCATCGCGTTGTGCCATGCGCTCAGCCTAGAGCCGGAGTGTTGCGGGCGGGTGTCGCGCGTTCGGTTGTGGCCACGGTCGCGCGGGGTCGTGCGGGGAGTCGCGCGGGCCGTCCTGCGCCGAGCGCCCGCGCGCCGGGCGGCAGACCGGGGCTCAGGCCGAGAGCCACACCACCTCGGCCGCTCCCACGGGAAGGGTGGTGTCGGCTCCGGCGATCCGCACACCGCCGGGGATCACCACGACGTCGTCGCCGATGTCCAGGCCCGCGGATTCCAGGGCGCGCAGGAGCTCGGGATCCCGGTCGTCCACGCGCAGCACCCGGCCCGCGTGCCCGGTGCCGGCATCGGCCAGCAGCACGAACGGCTCGCGCGCCACGGATCCGGCGGCGTCCGGGATCGCGTCGCCGTGCGGATCGAATCGCGGGCGGCCGAGCCGGGTGTCGATGCCCTCCAGCAACCGGTCGCTGATCGTGTGCTCGAGGATCTCGGCCTCGTCGTGCACCTCGTCCCAGGCGTAGCCGAACTCGCGGACCAGCCAGGTCTCGATGAGGCGGTGCCGGCGCAGCATCGCCAGCGCGCGTCGTTCGCCGTCCTCGGTGAGGCGCACGGCCCCGTACGGCACGTGCGAGACGAGACCGGACGCCGCGAGCTTCTTCACCATCTCGGTCACGCTGGACGGGGCGATGCCGAGTTTGGCCGCCAACTGCGACGGCGTGATCGGAGACGGCTGCCACTCCGTGTGCGCGTACACCGTCTTCAGGTAGTCGTCGGCTGCGGGGGATGCCACGGGATCCAGCCTAGCCGGGAGGCTCAGTGCCCGATCGCGGAGAGCACCGAGAACGCGGCCTGGCCGGCGAAGAACATGATCCCGAATCCGGCCAGCGCCCCGAGCAGGGAGAGGCGCCCGTCGAAGTCCGCGACGCCGCGCATGCCGATCGCACGGGCGCGGAACGACAGGATCAGCGTGAGCGCGCCGAGCACGAGCTGCACCCAGGGTCCGCCGGCCGGGAGCAGCTTCGGCAGCGCGAGCAGCAGGATCCCGAGCGCGGCGGTGATGAGCGACGCCCAGGTGCAGATCCGCACAGACCGGCGGGCGGCAGCCTGCGCTTCGGCCTTCTCCCCGGCGCGCTGCGCGGCGGACGGTCGGCGGGATCTGGCCATGCCCCGAGCCTACCCGCGCGGACTGTGCCCCCGGCCCGGCCCGGCCCGGCCCGGCCCGCCCCGGCCCGGCCCGGCCCGATCCGCCGTCCGATGGACCCCGCCCCTGACCGCGAGACTTCATCTGCGCGGCGAGACTGCAGTCCAGGAGTGCAGTCTCGTCGCGGAATTGAAGTCTCGCGGTCAGGACGCCGGGGCCGGAGTCAGGTTCCGCTCAGCAGCAGCCAGAGCAGCACGGCGTTCAGGGCGATGAGCAGGGCGGCGGCGATGATGCCGGCCGCGGTGGTCCAGGGGCTGTTGGCGTGCCGGCCGAGCGTGCGGCGCTGAGCGGTGAGCGCGACGAGCGGGATGAGCGCGAACGGGATCCCGAACGACAACGCCACCTGGCTGAGCACCAGGGCGAACGTGGGGTCGACGCCGAGCCCGAGGATGATCAGGGCGGGGATCAGGGTGATCAGGCGCCGCGTCGGCATCGCGATGCGCACCCGCAGCAGCCCGTGCATGATCTCCGCGCCCGCGTAGGCGCCGACGGCGGTGGACGCGAGGCCGGACGCGAGCAGGCCGACCGCGAACAGGGTGCCGATGAGCGGGCCGAGCTGAGCGCTGATCGCAGCGTGCGCGCCCTCCAGCGAGTCCGTGCCGGAGACTCCGGCGAGCGTGGCGGCCGCGAGCAGCAGCATGCCCAGATTCACCGCTCCGGCGATGACCATCGCGAGTGTGACGTCCCAGCGGGTGGCGGTGAGCAGCCGGGCGATCGGGGTGCGGGTGCCCGGCTCGGGGTCCCCGCCGGGATGGATCGGGGCGGATCCGAACCGGTCCCGCGCGAGGGCGGAGTGCGCGTAGATCGCGTGCGGCATGATCGTCGCGCCCAGGATCGACGCGGCGAGCAGTACGGATCCGGAATCCGTGAAGCGCGGCACCATCCCGCCGAAAGCCGCGGACGGATCCGCCGGCGCGACCAGGAGCCCGGCGAGGAAGCCGACCGTGACGACCGCGAGCAGGCCGATCACGACGAACTCGAACGGCCGGGCGCCGCGCCGACCCTGCACGGCGAGCAGCGCCATCGACACCGCGCCGGTGATCAGGCCGCCGAGCAGCAGGGGAACGCCGAACAGCAGCTGCAGGGCGACGGCGCCGCCGATCACCTCGGCGATGTCGGTGGCCATCGCGACGAGCTCGGCCTGCAGCCAGTATGCGCGCCGGGCCGCACGGTGCTGCAGCCGGTCGCCGAGCAGCTCGGGCAGGCTGCGCCCGGTGACCACGCCGAGCTTGGCGGACAGGTACTGCACCAGCCAGGCGATCACGTTCGCCACCAGGACCACCCACACCAGCAGGTAGCCGTACCCGGCGCCGGCCGTCATGTTGCTCGCGACGTTACCGGGATCCACATAGGCGACGCCCGCCACGAGTGCGGGCCCGAGCAGCGCTGCACCGCGCGCCGACGGGGGCGCGCCGGAGTGCGGCAGGGCGACCGTCACCGATGTTTTAGGCACACCGAAAACATATCTCACTTTTCGGTGCGCCGAAATGATCAGGACGAGTCTCGATGGCGGGACGGTTACGCTGGCGGGATGCAGGATCCGGTGCCCGGGAACGAGTCGGCGATGACGGCGGAAGCGGTTCCGCATGGCGTCGGCCCCTGGTCGGGGCAGTGGCCCGCCGAAGAGCACTACGACCCCGAGCTGCTCACGCACGGCGACACCCGCAACGTCATCGACCGGTACCGGTACTGGCGGATGGAGGCGATCGTCGCCGACCTCGACACCCGGCGGCACGCGTTCCACGTCGCGATCGAGAACTGGCAGCACGACATGAACATCGGCTCGATCGTGCGCAGCGCGAACGCGTTCCTCGCCGACACGGTGCACATCGTCGGAAAGCGGCGCTGGAACCGCCGCGGTGCCATGGTCACCGACCGCTACCAGCACGTCGTGCATCACGAGACGGTCGAGGCGTTCGCGTCCTGGGCGGCCGAGGAGCGCATCCCGATCATCGCGGTGGACAACGTCTCCGGCGCGGTGCCCGTCGACCGCGCCGCGCTGCCGGAGCGGTGCGTGCTGCTGTTCGGACAGGAGGGGCCCGGCCTCTCCGACGAGGCGCTCGCGGCGGCCGCGGGACACGTCGAGATCACGCAGTACGGATCCACCCGCTCGATCAACGCGAGCGCCGCGGCGGCCGTGATCATGTACGAGTGGTGCCGGAGGTTCGCGGGCTGAGCGGCGACGCCCGCCCGGACAGCCGAGACGTGCAGCACCCGATCCGTGCGGACGCCTCACCCGCGCGGGTGAGACGTCGCCGCCGGACGCGTGCGAGCATGGGGGCGTGCGGACGAGGACGGGGCGGAGCGGCGGCCTTCGCCGCAGCGCCGCCCTCATCGTTGCGCTGACGGCGCTCGTCATCCTGCTCCCGATCAGCGTGGCGTCTCTGACCTGGTCCTCCCGGCAGCCCGGTCCCGGCGTCCTCCTGCTGCTCGCACTCGGCTTCGCGGCCCTGCACGGGTCGTCCTTCCTGTCCGTGAGTCGTCCGCTCCCCGGATTCGTGCTCGCGAGCGCCCTGATGCTCGCACTGCTGCTCATCCCCGCGGCACGCGAGGCGTCCGCGGCCATGCATCCCTCCGCGCTCGTCTATCTGCTCTGCCTCGCCCAGGTCTCGGCACGGGAGCGGCTGCGGATCTCCGTGCCCGCACTCGTGGTCGCAGTGCTGGGAGCGGGGCTGATCGCGCTCGCCGAGCCGGCGTTCGGCGCCGACACGGCGATCGATCAGGGGCTGCTCCGGCTCGGCGCGTTCGGTGGACTCGCCGCGAGCGCCACCGCGGCCTGGGCGTGCGGGCTCCTGGTCCGCTCCGCCGCGGCGCGCGGCGAGGAGCGCACCCGGGTACGCGTGGAGCAGGCGATCGCCGACGAGCGGATGCGGATCAGCGGCGAGCTGCACGACGTCGTCGCGCACGCGATGACCGTCATGATCGCCCAGTCCGAGGTAGCCCGTGCTCTGGTGCGGGAGCAGCCCGACGACAGCGAACGCGCACTCGGCGTCGTGATCGGCACCGGGCGCGACGCGCTGCGCGGTATGCGCGCCATCGTCACGGCGGAGGGCGAGGCGACGACGGAGCCGATCCCCACGCCGGACGCGCTGCCCGATCTGGTCGCCGCAGTGCGCAGCCCGGCCTGTCAGGCCGACTTTCGCGAGACGGGGGAGCGCCGTGCACTCACCGCCCCGGCGATGCTGGCCCTGCACCACGCGATCCGGGAGGCCCTCACCAACGCGGTCCGGCACACCCAGCCGCCGGTGCGGATCGCAGTGCAGGTGGCCTGGTCACCGGTGTCCGTGGTCGCCGAGGTCTCCGACGACGGCGGAGCCGGGCGCAGCGGATCCGATCTCGGCACCGGGACCGGGCTCGTGGGGCTCGCCGAGCGGATCCGTCTCGCCGGCGGAACCTTCCGTTCCGGCCGCGACGGCTCCCGCGGGTGGCGGGTGCGCGTCGCACTGCCGGTGCTGTCGGAATCGTCGTCCGGAGCTTCCGCGGCCGGTGCCGGGGCGGGCGGTGCCGCCGCGGCCGGCGGCGACGTGACAGAGGAGGAGCGGTGACCGGTCTGCGCGTGCTGGTGGTCGACGATCAGGAGTTGTTCCGCGAGGCGGTCGCGGTCATGCTCGCGCGCGACCCTCGCATCGCCGACGTCGCGACCGCCTCCGACGCGCACGCCGGTATCGAGCAGATACGTGCGCACGTCGTCGACGTCGTGCTCATGGACATCCGGATGCCGGGGATGGACGGGATCGCGGCGACCGGGGAGATCCTGCGGCTGAAGCCGGAGACGCGGATCCTCATGCTCACGACCTTCGATCTCGACGCGTACGTCGTCGAGGCGATCCGGGCGGGGGCCAGCGGATTCCTGACGAAGGACGCGAGCCCTCAGGAGCTCGGTGACGCGATCGTCGCGGTGGCCGCCGGGGACGCTGCGATGTCGGCGGGGGCGACCAGGACGCTACTCGGTCTCGTGCGGGAGGGGGCACCGCCCGCCGACCCGGAGGCCGCTCTGGCGCCGCTGAGCGGCCGGGAGCGCGAAGTCGCCTTGGCCTTGGCAGCCGGCGCCTCCAACGACGAGATCGCGCGCGCTCTCTTCCTGTCCGAGAACACGGTCAAGACGCACGTCAAGTCGATCCTGGCCAAGCTCAGTCTCGCGGATCGCGTGCACGTGGTGATATGGGCGTACGAGAACGGCGTGCTGCGGCCCGGAGTCTGACCGCGGCGCAACTCACCCGCGCGGATGAGCCGGGACCGTCCTCACGGGTGAGGCGGCGGGACAGGGCGGATCCGTAGCGTGCCGGACATGAAGAACACAACTCGTTTCGTGCTCCTGGTTCTCGGTGCGCTGTTCGGGGCCGCGGTGGCCCTGTGCGGCGTCATCGCGCTGCTCGCCCCCGGCGTGGTACCGGCCGGCCAGACGCCCAGCCTTCTCGCCGACGTCGTCGGCAGCCGGATGGCGGCGACGCTGCAGATCGCGGCCGGGCTCGCCGCCGTGGGGGTGACGGTGCTGGCGTGGCGAGCCACGGTGTCGACCGCGCCCGGATCCGGTGCGTCCGGGTCGGGTGCGCCCGCGACGGGCGCGCCCGTGGTGCTGCGCGTCGTCGCGCTGGTCGTGGCGCTGACGCTCTCGGCTCTGACGCCCGGCGGCATCATCGCCGTCGCGGGCTACTCGTTCGTCCTCGTCTCGGCGGGGATCCTGCTGGCCGGGCTCATGCTCCTCGTCCGGAGCAAGCCGCTGATCGGGACGCTGCTCGCCCTCGCCGGCGTGGCTGTGCTCGTTCTCGTCGCGACCCGGCTGCCGCTCGCGACGTTCGTTCCGCTGTACGCGCAGGCACTGCTCCCGCGGGTGCCGGAGCTCGTGGTCTCCGCGATGCACCTCGGCGCGGCGGGCACCCTCGCAGCGTGGGCGCTCGGGGATCCGGCCGTGCGGGGAGGCTTCGCCCGAGCGGTGCTGCGGCATCGCAGGGCGATCACGGTGGCGGCCGCCGTGTGCGCCGCGCCGTACGTGATCGCGCGAGCCTCGTGGCTCACGCCGTGGCCGCTCTTCGGCGGCGACGGCGCCGCTGCCCACCCGGGGATGCTGATGGTCGGTCTGCTGCTCGGCGGTGCGATGGTGGTGGCAGGTCTGCTCACGCTCAGCCTGTGCCTGCCGTGGGCGGATCGGTTCCCGCGGTGGCTCGGTGCGCTCGGCGGGCGCGCCGTACCGGTCGGGCTGGCGGTGATCCCGGCGTCGTTGGTCGCACTGATGTTCACCACAGGCGGCGTGGAGTTCGTGCAAGCGGTGGCGGCGGCCGGGCGGATTCACATCGACTCGGTGACGCTGCTGCTCGTGCTGCCGTTCTGGCTGTGGGGTCCTCTCCTCGCCCTCGCGACCTGGGGCTACGCCATGCACCGGGGCGGTGCAGACGAGGCGGCGCCCGCGCCGCGAGCGACCCGTCTGCGCGGACGTCCCGCGGCGATGAGGATGCGGGCGATGCAGGAGCTCGAGGCGATCGAGGAGCGCGACCCGCCGCTGGCGCGCTGAGCGCAGGGCGGGGCAGCGCTGCCGCGTGCGGTCAGACCGCGACCGCCAGCCAGCGTCCGGTCCGCACGCGCCAGCCCAGCGTCGCGAGGCGGGCGCACAGGTAGACCCCGAAGAACGCGACCGCGAGCCAGATCAGCCCGGCCACGCCGTTCACGCCCGTCGCGGCGATGATCGCCAGCGCCGGCAGGAACGGCACGAGGTTGAGGCCGCCCGCGATCGCGAGGTAGCGGGCGTCGCCGGCTCCCATCAGCACGCCGTCGAGAACGAACACGATCCCAGCGACGGGCTGCGCGATGGCGAGCACGATGAGCGCCGGCTGGATCAGCGCGGCGAGGGCCGGGTCGCCGGTGAAGGCGAGCCCGATCACGCCGGAGAGCGCCACGATGAGCGCGCCGACGATCACGCCGAACCAGGCACCCCACGCGACCGTCCGGCCGAGCACGTGCCGCGCGCCGTCCGGATCCGCAGCTCCCAGGTTCTTGCCGATCAGCGCCTGTGCCGCGATCGCGAGGGCGTCGAGCGCGAACGCCGCCGCGGAGAACACGGTGAACACGACCTGCCAGCCGGCCAGCTCGCGGGTGCCGATCCCGGTCGCGACGCCGACCGTCGCGAGCAGCGCGACTCGCAGGCTCACCGTACGCAGGAGCAGCCAGCCTCCGGAGCGGGCGGATCCGCGGATCCCGGACAGCTCCGGGGCGACGGAGGCGTCATGCCGCCTCGCGAGCCGCCCGATCACGAGCACGTAGGCACCGACCATGGCCCATTGCGCGACGACCGTGCCGAACGCGGAACCGGCGATGCCCCAGCCGAAGCCGTAGATGAACAGGGCGTTCAGGAGGGCGTTCGCGCCGAAGCCGGCTCCGGCGATCCACAGCGGCGTCACGGTGTCCTGCATGCCGCGCAGCAGCCCGGTGGCCGCGTAGACGACGAGCATCGCCGGCAGCCCCCACATCGACGGCGCCAGATACGCGCTCGCCTGCGCGGCGACCGCCTCGCTCGCGCCGAACAGCGGGATCACGACCGGCGTGAGGAAGGATCCGACGACCGCGAGCACCGCCCCGAGGCCGAGAGCGAGCCACATCCCGTCGATCCCGACCGAGACCGCGTCGCCGTGCTCGCCCGCGCCGAATCGCCGGGCGACAGCGGGGGTCGTCGAGTAGGCGAGGAAGATCATCAGCCCGACGATCGTCTGCAGGATCGCGGACGCGATCCCGAGCCCGGCCAGCGGCACGGTGCCGAGGTGCCCGACGAGCGCCGCATCGACCATGAGGAACGCCGGTTCCGCGACGAGCGCGCCCAGCGCCGGCACGGCGAGCCGGACGATTTCTCGGTTCAGGGTCGGGGAGGTCACCCCACGAGCCTAGAGGCGAGGAGAGACACCGGGTTCAGCGTCCAGGTGGCGCGAGGGCGTCGCTGAGGATCCGGCGGATGCGCTGCGGGTCGCCTCCTCGGGTGCGGGGTCGATGCCATGCGCGGTGCGGGTCCCACCAGGCGGGTCCACGGATCTCAGGGACGCCGTCGTGCATCCGGATCTCCCAGCCGGATGTCTCGAGGGTGCGATGGTGGTGCCAGCAGAGAGCGACGCCGTTGCTCGTGTGCGTCGGGCCGCCGTCCGCCCACTCGCGCACGTGGTGCAACTCGCACCAACTCGAGCGAGTGTGGCAGCCGGGGATCACGCACTCCCGGTCGCGGAGCACGATCGCGCGCCGCTGGATCGCGGTGAAGATGCGGGCGGTGGTGCCGATCGAGACGATCTGCCCGCGCTCGTCGAACAGCACCCGCTGAATCCCGCCCGCGCATGCCGTGTGGCGGGCGACGGAGAGGGGCACGTCGTCGCGGCTTCCCTCGATGAACGCGCGACCGCGTCCGGACAAGTAGTCCTCGGCGGTGACGGACACGACCAGGGTGGGCGCCGACCCGCCGAGCTCGGGCATTCCACCGGACGCGGCCGCCGCGTGAAGGATCATCGCGAGGTTGTCGTGGTTCTTCTGCGCCGGGGAGCGGACGTCGACCGGGGAGGGAAGACCGTCGATCGTCTCGTGCTCGTCACCCTCGGCGGGGCCGAAATGGACACCACCGGCGGTCAGAGCCGGCGAGCTCTCGGCAGCGGGGTTGTTCAGAGAGTCGAACAGGCGTTGCAGTTGCCCGGCGACTTCCGGCAGCAGCCGGCCGGAGACGTCGTGAGCGCCCCGATAGAGCTTCCCGATCCGCAGGGCACGATTGCGCTCCGCCTCGTCGTCGTCGGGTTTGGCCCCGTCGGGATCGAGGCGCAGCATCAGGGCGCGGGCGTAGTCGGCGAGTTCGTCGGTCGAGGGGGCGGGGCCGGGGTGCCCATGCATGTCGGGCAGATCGGTGCCGCGCGCCGTGGCGGCGAGCAGCCCGTCCACGGCCTCCCGCTCCTCGTCTGTGATCCGGGAGGCGGAGCGCTCCACGGGCCCGATCGCGGCGAGCAGCCCTGGCACCGACACGACTCCCTCGCGCAGCGCTTCGGCCATCGCCGGGTACCGGGCCGGGGCGAGGTCGCCGCTGGAGAGGATGACTTCGCGATGAGTGGCCCGTGCGGCGCGCACGAACCGGCGGGCGGTGCCGACGTCGACCCGCAGCGCCCGGCGGAGCAGTTCGGTCGCGTCGTGACAGCCGACAGATGCGGAGACCCGCTCGTCGGACGACCCCAGGTCGCGGACGGTGACCTGCCCGGTCAGAGTCGTGAGAACGGCGTCGAGTCGGCGGCGGACGCTGCCGCCGACCTGCAGCGATGAGACCAGATCCGGGCCACGCATCCCGTCGAAACCCGACGCCATCTCGGGTGACGCGCACAGCTCTTCGAGCAGCTGGTCGAGCTGCTCGAGGATCTGAGTCGCGGTCGATGTCATACCTCCATTCAACAGGGGGCCACCGACATTCGAAGTCCTGATGAGGGATCAGAACGGAAGCTGTGGAGAACTTTCATCGAAGGCCGATTGTGGAGGAGGGATGATGCCGTTCAGCGGTCGACGGACCCCCCGTCCCGCGGTCCGCGCGTACTCTGGAACCACCCGAGGTCAGACGAGAATCGGAGGAGCACCATGCCGGATGAAAGGCAGAGGAGCGGCTCGCCTGCGGAGCGCCGGGGGAGCAGCACGCCCGCGGAGTCCACCGCACCGCCGGCCACGCTCAACGCCGAGACCATGCCCGCGATCGTCGAGACCGCGATCCAGGTCGCGATCCGCCAGGGACAGTTCGACGACCTTCCCGGCGCGGGCAAGCCCATCCCCGGACTCGGCGATCACCACGATCCGGACTGGTGGATCCGCCGCAAGATCGAACGCGAGAACCTGACCGGGCTCGGACCGCCCGCACTCATGCTGCGCGTGGAGGACCGAGAGCTCGACGCCCAACTCGACGAACTCCGCCACGAGGCCGATGTGCGCGCCGTGCTGGAGGACTTCAACCGTCGCGTGATCGAAGCGCGCCGTCAGCTGCTCGGCGGCCCGCCCGTGGTGACCCGGCCCCGCGACGTCGACACGGCGATCGAGGCCTGGCGGGAGCGCCGAGCCGCCGAGCTCGCCCCGAGCGACCCGCCGCAGCCCCGTCGACGCTGGTTCCGTCGGGCCTGAGGGGCCGGATCCCTCCCCTCCCGAGCAGGAGGGGCCGAGCGCGGCCTGGCGGCCCGCCGGCTCACCGCCCTCCGGCCCCCCGGCGTCCCCGCCACCACGCGACTCCTATCCATCCCGACCTCGGCAGTGCGAGCACCAGGGCAGACAGCAGCACGAGGATCGGGTACTGCGCGATCAGCTGATCCGACGACCAGTACAGCATCAGCGTGGCGATGGATCCGAGCGCCACCAAAGTCGTGACCACGCGACCGAGGCCGAGCACGAGCAGCACCCCGAGCGTCACCTCGAGCAGCGGGATCGCGAACCCGAACAGGCCGGGCGCGGCCTGCATGATCGCACCGAGAGGCCGGAAGTAGAACGGCACCCGGCTGTTGCCCGCCGTGCTCTGCGCAACCAGCAGGATGTCGGCGGATCCGAACCCCGCCCGGTACTTCAGGATCCCCTCCTCGAGCCAGAGCACCCCGGCCGTGACCCGGGCCGCGGCACCGAGCAGGGCCGAGGTCAGGATCCAGCGCCGCGCCGAGCGGTCACGGGCAGGCAGGGCCCGGCCGACCCCGGCCAGCGCCGCGCTCATGACAGCGGAGCGGCCCCGAAGACCGCCTTGGCCTTGTCGCAGTGGATCACGACGGTGGTGTACATCGACGCGTCCACCCCGGTCAGCATGAACGACTGCGTGTCCTGGTTGAAGACGACCGTGCTGATCTCCTTGCCGGCCATGACGGCGGCCTCATCGGTGCCGGTGGTCAGGTAGACGTGCAGGTCGGGACCCTCGTCGGAGGAGAACCCGGTGAGCTTCAGGTCGGATCCTTCGATCGTCGCGGTGCCCTTCACGTTCTTGCCGTTGAGGCCCATGAACGTGCCGGTCTTCATGTCGGCCATCGCCGAGGAGGAGGACGACGGCATCGGCGTCGACGAGCTCGCCATCGTGTCGGCCGAGGACGGGGACGCCGCCGGCGTCGAGCTGCAACCCGCGAGGGCGAGGCCGAGGGTCAGGACGGCGACGCCGATCGACGCGGGGAAGAGTGCGGTCTTGCGCATGATTGCTCCGTTCTGGCGGAGGATCCCGCCAACAGGTTTTCGAGGACAGTGGCGACGCTAGGTCGGCCGGGATCCGGGCGGGGGAGTTCTTTCGAGGACGTAAGGATCCGGTCCCGCCGCGGCACTCCGGGGCTAGCCTCGGAGCATGGACGAGCCCGGAGGCGCCGCGCAGCCCGGCATCGCGCCGGGCTTTGCGCAGGGCGCCGCGCAGCCCGGCATCGCGCCGGGCATCGCGCCGGAGGTCGCCGCGGTCGAGGGCGCCGAGCACCCGCGCATCGTCCTCGTCGAGGACGACCCGACCGTGCGCGCGGCCGTCGAGCGCTACCTCGGCGCGAACGGCTACCGCGTCGACGGCTTCGGCGACGGCGTCTCGGCGCAACGGGCGGTGCAGGCGGATCCGCCCGACGTGCTCATCGTCGACCGGATGCTGCCCGGCCTCAGCGGTGACGAACTCGCCCGCGATGCACGGGCGAGATCCGCGGTGCCGATCATCATGCTCACGGCGCTCGGCGAGGTCGAGCAGCGGATCGAGGGGCTCGAGACCGGCGCCGACGACTACCTGGTGAAGCCGTTCGCGCTGCGTGAACTGCTGCTGCGGGTCGGGGCGCTGCTGCGCCGCTCCCGGGCTGCGGCCGCGCCCACCCGCGAGATCGTGCGCGGCGACTTCCGGCTCGATCCCGCCCGTCGCCGCGTGCACGTGCGCGCCGAGGAGGTGGTGCTCGCGGCCCGCGAGTACGAGCTGCTCGCGCACCTCGTGCAGCACGACGGAGAACTGCTCTCCCGCGACGACATCCTGCGCGAGGTGTGGGGCTGGTCGTTCGGGGAGGCGTCCACGGTGACCGTGCACGTGCGTCGGCTGCGCGAGAAGATCGAGCAGGATCCGCGCCACCCGCGGCATCTGCTCACCGAGTGGGGCGCCGGGTACCGGTTCTCGGCGGATGGGTCCGGCTCATGAATCGGCCGCGGATGGCGCGGCCTCTGCTGGGGAGCGTGCGATCATGATGCCCCTCGGCGCGCTCGACGTGCTGCTGATCGTGCTCACCGCGCTCGGCTGCGCAGCGGTCGTGGCCCTCGTCGCGGTGCTCGTGCTGCGCCGCGCCCGCCGGGCGGGGCTGACCTTCCGGCTCGTCGTCGTGGGGGCGGCGTCCGTGCTGGCACTGGCGACCGGCGTGCTCGCGATCTCGGAAGAGATGTACCTCTCGGTGCACGACTTCACCGTGCTGGTGTGGGTGCTCGGAGCGGCCCTGCTGTGCGCGCTCGCGACGGCCTGGATCACTGCGCGTGCGGCCCGGGCGTCGGTGCAGGAGCTGTCGACCGCGGTGCGCCGGGTCGGCGAGGGCGACATCGTGAACGGCGGACGCAGCGGGTGGCGCGAGTTCGACGAGCTGTCCGCGGAGCTCGCCGAGGTGTCGGCGCGGCTCAGCGATGCGCGCGCCGAGCTGGAGCGGCTGGACTCCGACCGCCGACGCTTCCTGGCCTGGATGTCGCATG
>CAWBTB010000023.1:0-81821 GCA_963791605.1 uncultured Actinomycetota bacterium
CGGACGTCCGGAGCACCAGCCCTGGCCGATGATGCCGACCGTGTTCGAGGTGTCAGTCCGCGCATGAGGAGGGCGGGGAGCGCATGTACCTCGCCTCCACGGTCGAGTTCCTCGGCAACGCGGCGGGGGAGGTGCGCGCCCTGCGCGTCGCCGAGACCGAGTTCGTCGACGGGCGGCGCGTGCCCCGCAGGCGGCACCGAGCGCGAGATCCCGGCCGACCTGGTCCTCATCGCGATGGGCTTCACGGGTCCCGAGTACGAGGCCTACGGCGAGCGACGGTCCGCAGCGCACCGAGCGCGGCGCGTTCCGCGCGCGACGAGGACTACGCGTCCACCGTGCCCGGCGTGTTCGTCGCCGGCGACGCCGGCCGCGGCCAGTCGCTCATCGTGTGGGCGATCGCGGAGGGTCGCGCCGCGGCCGCCGCCGTCGACCGGCATCTGATGGGCCAGACCGTCCTGCCCTCGCCCGTCCGCCCTCGGATGTCGCGATCGGGGTTCAGCCCGCGTAGGCTGAAGCCCGCGGCAGCGTGGCCGATCATCCATCCCCTGACACACCCGGAGAACGCATTGAGACGTGCCAAAATCGTGGCCACTCTTGGCCCCGCCACCTCGACCTATGAGACCGTGCGGGCGCATCATCGACGCGGGCGTCGACGTCGCCCGCCTGAACCTGAGCCACGGGGACTACTCCGTGCACGAGAACAACTACGCGAACGTCCGTCGGGCGGCGGAGGACTCCGGCCGCGCCGTGGCGCATCCTCGTCGACCTGCAGGGCCCGAAGATCCGCCTCGGCAAGTTCGCCGACGGCCCGCACGACCTCGCCGTGGGCGACATCTTCAAGATCACCACCGAGGACATCCTCGGCACCAAGGAGCATCTGCGGCACGACCTTCAAGGGCCTCCCGCAGGACGTCAAGGCCGGGCGACTTCCTCCTCATCGACGACGGCAAGGTCCGCGTCGAGGTCGTCGAGACCGACGGCACCGTGGTCACCACGCGTGGTCGTCGTCGCCGGCGCGGTCTCGAACAACAAGGGCATCAACCTGCCCGGCGTCGCCGTCAGCGTTCCCGCGCTGAGCGAGAAGGACGAGGACGACCTGCGCTGGGGCCTGCGCATCGGCGCCGACCTGATCGCGCTCTCCTTCGTGCGCAGCGCGGCCGACGTCGAGCGCGTGCACGAGATCATGGCGGAGGAGGGCGTGCGCATCCCCGTCATCGCGAAGATCGAGAAGCCGCAGGCCGTCGACAACCTCGAAGAGATCGTCGACGCGTTCGACGGCATCATGGTCGCCCGCGGCGACCTCGGCGTCGAGCTGCCGCTGGAGGCCGTGCCGATCGTGCAGAAGCGCGCCGTCGAGACTCGCCCGCCGCATGGCGAAGCCGGTCATCGTCGCGACGCAGATGCTCGAGTCGATGATCACCAGCCCGGTGCCGACCCGTGCGGAGACCTCCGACGTCGCCAACGCCGTCCTCGACGGCGCCGACGCGGTCATGCTGTCCGGCGAGACCAGCGTGGGCGAGTACCCGGTGATCGTCGTCGAGACCATGGCGCGGATCATCGAGTCCACCGAGGACCACGGCCTGGAGCGGATCCAGCCGCTCGACCACCAAGCCGCGCACCCAGGGCGGCGCGATCACGCTGGCCGCCCTCGAGGTCGCCGAGTTCGTCGACGCGAAGTTCCTCTGCGTGTTCACCCAGTCCGGCGACTCCGCCCGGCGCCTGTCGCGGCTGCGCTCCCGCATCCCGATGCTCGCGTACACGCCGGACCCGGGCATCCGCCGCCGCCTGGCCGTCACCTGGGGCGTCCGCACGACGCTGGTCGAACTTCGTGCCGCACACCGACATGATGTTCCACCAGGTCGACGAGCACCTGCTCGGCTCGGGACTCGCCGAGGTGGGCGACAAGGTCGTGGTGATCTCCGGATCCCCTCCCGGGATCGTCGGATCCACGAACGACCTGCGCATCCACCGCGTGGGCGACACCATGCACGGCGCGGCTCCGGCGTACCAGACGCAACGTAGCGCGCACTCGACGAAGGCCGGTCCTTTCGCGGGACCGGCCCTTCGTCGTTCCGCAGGGGCGCGACGGCGGCGTGCGGTACAGTCGATCCGGGCCGGCGTGGCGGAATGGCAGACGCGGAGCACTCAAAATGCTTTGTCCGAAAGGACATGTGGGTTCGAGTCCCACCGCCGGCACACGATCACCAGAGCTCGCACCGATAGGATGGTTCCGTGACCGAAGAGCAGCAGCCTGAGCAGCCCGCCTCGTCCGCCCCGCGACGCGTCGTCGTCGCCGAGGACGAATCGCTGATCCGCCTCGACATCGTCGAGATCCTCCGTGACAACGGCTTCGACGTCGTCGGCGAGGCCGGAGACGGCGAGACCGCCGTGCAGCTGGCCACCGAGCTGCGCCCCGACCTGGTCATCATGGACGTCAAGATGCCGCAGCTGGACGGCATCAGCGCCGCCGAGAAGCTGCACAAGGGCAACATCGCCCCGGTCGTGCTGCTCACCGCGTTCAGCCAGAAGGAGCTCGTCGAGCGCGCGAGCGAGGCCGGCGCGCTGGCCTACGTGGTCAAGCCGTTCACCCCGAACGACCTGCTCCCGGCGATCGAGATCGCCCTCGCCCGGCACGAGCAGATCATCACGCTCGAGGCCGAGGTCGCCGACATGGTCGAGCGCTTCGAGACCCGCAAGCTCGTCGACCGGGCCAAGGGCCTGCTCAACGAGAAGATGGGCCTGAGCGAGCCCGAGGCGTTCCGCTGGATCCAGAAGGCGTCGATGGACCGCCGCCTCACCATGCAGGACGTGGCGAAGGCGATCATCGAGCAGCTCGCCCAAGAAGTCGTAGAAGCAGCAAGGCACTGATCGGGTCCTGCACAGCGCACCCGATCTCGGGGCGTTTCCACAGATCGTCGTGCGCGCCGTTTCATCGACGACGTCTACCGGGGTATCGTCGTGGCATGCCGACTGCAGCGCCGTGCCACTGCTCACGATGATCGAGCGCACATCGGCCGAACGACATCGACGAGATCTACGAGCTTCTGAAGCATGTCGCCGCGCAACTGGAACGACCACGACGCCCGGTTCGACGCGCATGACGCCCGGTTGCGACCGGCGCGCGACGACCTCGGCCTGCACCGCGTGCAGGCGGCGACCCGGTTCGACGCGCCTGCAGCGGATGCGCGCGCTGGTTGCCGAGCTCGGCCGAGCATGCGCTACTGCGCATCGCTGGAGAAGCGAACCCACCTGCTGCGCCGACGGCCGTGAGGACCGGGCGACCCTGATCCCCTCCGATGCGCGACAGCGCTCAGGCGGGCAGATCCTTGATCATGTTCGTGATCCGGATCGTCGAGCAGCGCCGGCCCTGATCGTCGCTGACCGCGATCTCGTGCACGGTGATGCTGCGGCCGAGGTGCACCGGGGTGCACACGCCGGTGACGACGCCGCTCGTCGCGGAGCGGGTGTGCGTGGCGTTGATGTCGACGCCGACCGCGAGGCGGCCCGGGCCGGCGTGCAGGTTCGCGGCCATCGAGCCGAGCGACTCGCCGAGCACGACGTACGCGCCGCCGTGCATCAGCCCGACCGGCTGGGTGTTGCCCTCCACCGGCATCGTGCCGACGCAGCGTTCGACCGAGAACTCGGTGAAGCGCAGCCCCATCTTCTCGGCGAGGGCGCCCATTCCGCGCTCGGTGGCCCAATCCAGCCCGGGGCTCGTCTGCACGTCTGTCGCTCACGCGGGCTCCTCCTCGAGTTCGATGTCCGCGGCGCTCGTTAGGCTGGAGTCGTGACGGACTCCGCAAAGCCTACCCTCATGGTCGTCGACGGCCATTCGCTCGCGTACCGGGCGTTCTTCGCCCTCCCGGTGGAGAACTTCACCACCAAGGACAACCAGCACACGAACGCCATCTACGGCTTCCTGTCCATGCTGGTGAACCTCATCAAGGCGGAGCGTCCGACCCACCTCGCGGTCGCGTTCGACATCTCGCGGCACTCCTTCCGCACCGACGTGTACCCGGAGTACAAGGCGACCCGCTCCGAGACGCCGTCCGAGTTCCGCGGCCAGATCCCGCTGCTGCAGGACTGCCTCGCCGCGATGTCGATCCCGGTGCTCACCAAGGAGGGGATCGAGGCGGACGACATCCTCGCGACGCTCGCCGCGCAGGGATCCGCGCAGGGCTACGACGTGCTCGTCGTCTCCGGCGACCGCGACACGATCCAGCTCGTGAACGACGAGGTCACCCTGCTGTACCCGAACGTGCAGGGCGTCTCCCAGCTCAAGCGCTACGACCCGATCACGGTGCAGGAGCGCTACGGCGTGCGACCCGAGCAGTATCCCGACATCGCCGCACTGGTCGGCGAGACCAGCGACAACCTGCCCGGTGTGCCGAAGGTCGGCGAGAAGACCGCGGTGAAGTGGCTCACGCAGTTCGGATCGCTCGACGAGCTGCTCGAGCGGGCCGAGCGAGATCAAGGGCGTCGTGGGCGGCAACCTGCGCGATCACATCGAGGACGTGCGCCGCAACCGCCGGCTGAACCGGCTGCTGCAGGACGTCGAGCTGCCGGTGGGGCCCGCCGATCTCGCCGTCACCCCGATCGACGCACAGGCGGTGCGCGACATCTTCGCGCGGCTCGAGTTCCGCACCCTGCTGCCGCGGGTGTTCGAGGCAGCGGGCGTGGACGCTCCGCACGAGGACGAGGCGGCCGCGGTCGACGTCCCCGCCGCTGTCGAGCTCGATGCCGAGGGCATCGCGAGTCTGGCTGAGCTGCCGCGACCGGCGAGGTCGCCATCGAGGTGACGGTCTCCGGCGGACTGCCGCAGCGGGTCGGACTCGCGCACGGCAGGCGACCTCGCCGAGCTCACCTGGAGCCCCGGAGTGCACGCCGCGCTGGGCGACTGGCTCGCGTCGGACGCGCCCAAGGTCCTCCACGACGCGAAGCCGCAGGTGAAGGCGCTGCAGACGGCCGGCGTGCGGCTCGGCGGGCTCGCGTACGACACGAACCTGGCCGGGTGGCTGCTGCGCCCGAGCTACCCGGACAAGACCCTCGCCGACCTGGTCGACCGCTACCTGGGCGAGAAGCTGCCCGAGGCGGATCCGACCCAGCTCGTCCCGGAGACCGAGGGGGCGACGCCCGGCACAGCTCGCCTGGTTCACGTCTCGTGTGGCCGCAGCGCTGCGTGCGGACATGCCGGAGAGCGTCGACCGGGTGCTCCGCGAGATCGAGCTGCCCACGCTCATCGCACTCGCCGACATGGAGCTCGCGGGCGTGGCGGTGTCGCACGAGATCCTCTCGGGCTTCTCGCAGCGAGCTGGGCGAGCGCGCGAGCCGCATCGCGGAGGAGTCCTTCGCGATCATCGGCCGCGAGGTGAACCTCGGCTCGCCCAAGCAGCTGCAGGAGGTGCTGTTCGAGCAGCTCGAGCTGCCGAAGACCCGCAAGACGAAGACCGGGTACTCGACCGACGCGGCAGTGCTGGCCGACCTGCAGGAGAGCAATCCGCATCCCGTTCCTCGATCTGCTGCTGCAGCACCGCGAGGCCACCAAGCTGCGCCAGATCATCGAGTCGCTCGACGCCGCGATCCGCCCGGATCACCGCGTGCACACCACCTACGTGCAGACCGGCAGCCAGACCGGCCGGCTCTCCAGTACGGATCCGAACCTGCAGAACATCCCGGTCCGCACGGAGGAGTCGCGCCGGATCCGCAGCGCGTTCCAGGTCGGCGAGGGCTACGAGACGCTGCTCACGGCCGACTACTCGCAGATCGAGATGCGGATCATGGCGCACCTCAGCGGCGACGCCGGCCTGATCGAGGCGTTCAACTCCGGGGAGGACCTGCACCGCTTCGTCGGCGCGCGCGTGTTCGGCGTGGAGCCCGGAGGAGGTCAGCTCGGCGATGCGCACCAAGGTCAAGGCGATGTCGTACGGCCTGGTCTACGGCCTCAGCGCGTTCGGGCTGTCGAAGCAGCTGCGCATCGAGCAGTCCGAGGCCAAGCAGCTGATGATGGAGTACTTCGCCCGCTTCGGGGCGGTGCGCGACTACCTGCGCGCCTCCGTGATCGCCGCGAAAGAGGTCGGCTACACCGAGACGATCTTCGGGCGCCGCCGTCCGTTCCCGGATCTGGCGAGCCCGAACCGCGTGCTCCGGGAGAACGCCGAGCGCGCTGCCCTGAACGCGCCCATCCAGGGCAGCGCCGCCGACATCATGAAGATCGCGCTGTTCCGGATCCACGCAGACCTGCGGGAGCAGGGTCTCGCCTCGCGGGTGCTGCTGCAGATCCACGACGAGCTCGTGGTCGAGGTCGCCCCGGGGGAGTGGGATGCCACGGAGCGCATCGTGCGCGACCGCATGGGTGGTGCGGCGGAGCTCTCGGTGCCGCTCGACGTGCAGGTCGGCCGCGGTGCCGACTGGAACGAGGCCGCGCACTGATCCCGCCGGGATGCGTCGTTCCATGCAGCGGCGAGTGTTCCGCGGATAGGCTCGGGGGATGACCGCAGAGCAGCCCACGACGCGCACGCCCTCCGCCATCGACCGGATCGCAGAGGGCTGGGTCGACACCCTCGCCGAGATCTCGCCGATCCTCGGCACCTACATCGGCCGCAACGAGGTCAACGCGCGCCTCGACGACTTCAGCCCGGAGGGTCACGACCGGGCCATCGCGGAGACGCGCCGGGTGCTCGCCGAGCTCGACGCGCAGGAACCCGTCGACGAGATCGACCGGGTCACCCGGACGGACCTGTCCGCGGAGCTGCGGCTCGCGCTCGAGCAGCACGACGCGCAGTGGCACCTGCGCGACCTGAACGTCATCGCCTCGGCGCCGCAGGACGTGCGCCAGGCGTTCGACCTCATGCCGACCGCGACCGCCGACGACTGGGGCGTCATCGCCGAGCGGCTCGGCGCCGTTCCCGCCGCGCTCGAGGGATACGTCGCCACTCTCCGCGAGGGCATCGAGAAGGGCGTCGTGCCGGCCCGTCGCCAGGTCGTCGAGGTGGCCACGCAGATCGCCCGGTACACCGCCGATGACGGTTTCTTCGCGTCCTTCGTCGCGGAGGCCGCTCCCGACGAGGGGCACCTGCCGGCGAGTCTGGCCCGCGAACTCGCGGACCGCTCCGCTGCGGCCCGCGTCGCCTACGACACGCTCCGCTCCTTCCTGAGCGCGGAGCTCGCGCCCGTGGCCGGGGACGCGGACGCGGTCGGACGCGATCTCTACGCACTCGCCTCGCGTCGCTTCCTCGGTGCCACGATCGACCTCGACGAGACCTACGAGTGGGGCCGCGAGGAGCTCGCCCGCATGGTCGCCGAGCAGACCGCGATCGCGCACGAGATCCTGCCCGGATCCACGGTCGAGGAGGCCGTCGCGCACCTCGAGGCGGATCCCGCGCGCAAGCTCATCGGCACGGACGCCCTGCAGCGCTGGATGCAGGAGACCAGCGACCGCGCCATCGCCGAACTCGGCGCGACGCACTTCGACATCCCGGAGCAGATCCGCACCCTCGAGTGCATGATCGCGCCCACGCAGGAGGGCGGGATCTACTACACCGGCCCGACCGACGACTTCTCCCGGCCCGGTCGCATGTGGTGGTCGGTGCCGGAGGGCGTCACCGAGTTCGACACCTGGCGCGAGCTCACCACCGTGTACCACGAGGGTGTCCCCGGACACCACCTGCAGATCGCGCAGGCGACGTACAACCGCGCCGAGCTGAACACCTGGCGCCGGGTTCTCGCCGGCACGTCCGGTCACGCCGAGGGGTGGGCGCTCTACGCCGAGCGCCTCATGGAGCAGCTCGGCTATCTCGACGACCCGGCGGACCGTCTGGGCATGCTGGACGGTCAGCGCATGCGCGCGCTGCGCGTCGTGCTCGACATCGGCGTGCATCTGGGCAAGCCTCGGCTCGACGGCGAGGGCGTCTGGGACCACGACTACGCGCTCGACATGATGCGCCGCAACGTGAACATGTCGGACGAGTTCCGGCAGTTCGAGGTGAACCGCTACCTCGGCTGGCCGGGGCAGGCGCCGTCGTACAAGGTGGGTCAGCGCATCTGGGAGCAGGTGCGCGACTCGGTCCACGCGCGCGAGGGCGACGCGTTCGACATCAAGGCCTTCCACAAGCGCGCACTCGACCTGGGCGGCGTCGGCCTGGACACCCTGCGCAGCGTTTTCCAGACCGGCTGAACCTCCCACGACCGCGGGAATGACCCCGGACCCCCAACGGTTCATTCAACTGAATAGAAAGGGGCCGGAATGGACATCGAGTTCGGTCTGGACACATTCGGAGACATCTCCCTCGGCGCGGACGGGCAGCTGCTGAGCGGCGCGGAGACCATCCGCAACATCGTCGCTCAGGCGACGCTCGCCGACGAGGTGGGCGTGGACTTCTTCGGGGTGGGGGAGCACCACCGCAAGGAGTTCGCCGTGTCGAGCCCCGAGATGGTGCTTGCGGCGATCGCCTCGCGGACCGAGCGGATCCGCCTGGGCACCGCGGTCACCGTGCTCTCCTCGGACGACCCGGTACGCGTGTACGAACGCTTCGCGACGCTGGACGCGCTGTCCGGCGGGCGCGCAGAAGCCGTGCTCGGGCGCGGATCCTTCACCGAGTCCTTCCCGTTGTTCGGCTACGACCTGCGCGACTACGACCGGCTGTTCGAGGAGAAGCTCGACCTGTTCGTCGAGCTGCTCACGGAGGAGCCCGTGTCCTGGCAGGGCACGGTCCGCCCGCCGCTGGAGGACGCGAACGTGTTCCCCAAGACCGAGCACGGACTGCGCGCCTGGGTCGGCGTGGGAGGGTCGCCGGAGTCGGTGGTGCGCGTCGCCCGGCACGGTCTCGGTCTGATGCTGGCCATCATCGGCGGGCCCGCCGCCCGGTTCCGCCCGTTCGTCGATCTGTACCACCGTTCCGTGGCCACGTTCGGCAACCCGGCTCTCCCGATCGCGGTGCACTCGCCCGGTCACATCGCCGACACGGACGACGAGGCCTGGTCGGCCGCATACCCCGGTTTCGAGACGATGCGCAACACGATCGGCGCCGAGCGCGGGTGGGGCACCGGTTACAGCCGCGCGCAGTTCCAGAACGAGGTCGGTCCGGAGGGCGCGGTGTATGCGGGATCGCCCGAGCGCGTCGCCGCGAAGATCGCGGACACGGTGCGCACGCTGGGCATCGGGCGGTTCGATCTCAAGTACGCGACCGGGACGATGCCGCACGCGGCGTTGATGCGCAGCATCGAGCTGTACGGGACCGAGGTCATCCCGCGGGTGCGCGCCCTGCTCGCGGACGGCTGACCGCGAGAGAGCGTCGTAGGCTGGTCGGATGACCGCAGTCCGCTTCGTCGCCATCGGAGACTCGTTCAGCGAGGGAGTGGGCGACGAACTGGCGGACGGTCGCGTCCGCGGCTGGGCGGACATCGCCGCGCAGGGCTGGGCGGATGCCCTCGGGGAGCCGATCTCGTACGCCAACCTCGCGATCCGCGGCCGGCTCGCCTGGCCCGTCGTCGAGGAGCAGCTCGAACCGGCGCTGGCGCTGGGGCCGACCCACCTGTCCTTCAACGCCGGCGGCAACGACATGCTGCGGCCCCGGGCGGACATCGAGCACATCGCGGACGCGTTCTCGCGCGTGCTGCGACGCTGCGATGACACCGGCACGACGCTCATCGTGCTGTCCGGGGCCAATCCGTCTGCCGGGCTGCCTCTCGCCTCCCTGATCCAGCGTCGCGGAGACGAGCTCTCCGCCGCCGTGCTGCGCAGGATCCAGGATCGTCCCGACGTCGTGCAGGCGCTGAACTGGCCGGATCGCGAACTCAGCCGGCCCGTGTACTGGTCCGAGGACCGGCTGCACATGAACGCGAACGGGCATCATCGCGTCGCCGCGCGGGTGCTCGACGCGGTGGGGGCGGGCGCGCCCGAGCAGTGGTGGCACGCCGCCACGCTGCCGGACGAGGAACGCCTGGGCACCGCCGCCTACTACCGCCGGCACGTGGGGCCGTGGATCCGGCGGCGGGTGACCGGCCGATCCTCCGGTGACGGCAGGCGGCCCAAGTTCGGCGATTGGGTGGAGATCTCTCCGCGCGACGCGGCCTGACGTCGGCGACGCGACGGGTCAGAGCACGGGCGCCGACACCCGGTAGGTGAGTTCCGCGAACGGACCGGCCTGACGCACGCCGGTCAGTTCGAGCCGGGAGTGGTCGAGATCGCGCGGCAGCAGCGGCTTGCCGGAGCGCAGCGTGGACGGCGCGAACGTCACCACGAGCTCGTCCAGCAGCCCCGCATCGGCGAACTGGCCGGCGAGATCACCGCCGCCCACGATCCAGACGTCTCGGTCGTGCGCCGCCGCGACGATGTGCGCCCAATGCTCGGCGACGGATCCGCGCACAAACCGGATGTCGGCGCCGGGCACCGCCGGCAGATCGCGCGTGGTGAAGACGAAGGTCGGACGCTCTCCGTAGAACATCTGCCATCGCTCGGGATGCGCGAGCAGATCCTCTTCGCGCAGGACCCACTCGTACGTCGAGGATCCCTCGACCATCACCCCGACGCCCGCGGTGAATTCCGCGATGTCGGCGACCGCGCCCTCCTGCGGGATCGACAGCAGCCAGTCGAGGGAGTCGTGGTCGTCGGCGAGGAAGCCGTTCAGCGTGGATGCCGTGTAGAAGATCGCGCGGGTCATGCGGGCGACGCTAGCCCGCCGCTACCGACATCCGCGTCCGCACGGCGCCGGCGATGCAGCTGCCATTCGCGCGCCGTGAGGATCACGATGAACACGTCGAACAGGGTCAGGGCGAGCATCCACCAGCTGAAGCGCGCGATCAGCTCGTAACACTGCAGGGCGATGAACACGCCGAGCGCCGCGAGCATCCAGGGGTACGCCCACAGCTGCTGTCGCAGCAGCGCCCACACCAGCACGACCTTGATGACGCCGTGCAGCAGCAGATACGCCGCCGCGAACAGGGTGGTCCTGGTTCCCCAGGAGTCGCCGAGGTGGGTCGCCCAGGAGAACACGGGGGAGTGCTCGTGTCCGACCAGGACGAAGGCGACCACGTCGCCGAGCCAGTCGCGCAGTCTTGCGGGGGAGATGAAGAGCAGCACGAGCCCGCCGATGAGTTCGGCCGCGCCATCGATGCCCTTGAGCACGATGCTCACGTCGAACACCCGGTCGAGCAGGCGATGCGGTCGTACGGCGGTCATGCATCCGATGCTACGGAGCGGGCTCTTAGACTGCCCTGAGATGAGCGATATCGAGATGCGCGCCCTGCCCGCCGGTTCTGTCGAGCTGCACGATGCCCGGTCGAAGCGGCGCTGGCGCGTGGAGCTGGAGCCGTTCGAGATCGGCGTGTTCGCGGTGACGGAGGAGCAGGTGTCCGAGCTGCTGGGCATCGGCGCGGAGCATCCGGACCGGCCGGCGGTCGACGTGTCCTGGCAGCGCGCGATCCGGTTCTGCAATGCGGCGTCCGAATGGGAGGGCCTCGATCCGGTATACCGGTTCGACGGCGACGGAGGTGCAGTGGGACGTCGCCGCGGACGGCTACCGCCTGCCGACCGAGGCGGAGTGGGAGTACGCGTGCCGGGCCGGATCGCGCACCCCGCACTACGGCCCGCTGCCCGAGGTCGCCTGGACCGCCGCCGACGGGGTGCGGCATCCGCAGCGGGTGGGGGAGCGGATGCCGAATCTGAACGGCCTGTTCGACACCCTCGGCAACGTCTGGGAGTGGTGCTGGGATCTGCTGGATCCCGCGCGCTACGGCGAGTACCGGGTCTTCCGTGGCGGCGGGTTCGCCGACGACGCCTGGAGCGTGCGCGCCTCGGTGCGCCGGGGCGGGGATCCGCGCACCGCGCAGGACGATCTCGGCTTCCGGGTCGCGCGCGGCGGATTCGACAGCGTGGACCGGGCGCAGGGCTGGTCGCTGGCCGCGGACGAGGAGCGTGCCCTGTACGGCGGTCCGCGCCCTGCGGGGTGGACTCCTCGGGACCGGGCACGATGAACCGTCCGGTGAGGCTTTCCGACGCCGCCGGGTTCCGCTCGGTCTCGGATCCGATCCCGCACCCGGCGGCGATCCGATGGTGACCTATCGGCGCGATCTGGGGGAGCGGTGATCCCGTTGCGCACGGAGTTGGAGAAGCTCGGATTCGTCGACAGCGGCGCGGAACGCACGCCGTCCGAGCACGGACGGAACCTGCTCACCGTGCGGGCGCTGCCGCGCATCCAGTCGGGATGATCGGGCCCGGGAGCCTACGGCTGCCGCCCGAGCCTGGCTCACCACGAACCCGCGGACGCGTGGTCGTGCGTACTCCGGATCGGCCTATTCTCGACGCAGGGAGGTCGCGCATGGCAACGATCGAGGATGTGCGCGCGCTCGGGTCGTCCCTGGAGCGTTCGTACGAGGTGTACGTCCGTGGCCGGCTGAAGTTCCGCGTCGGGCAGCTCGTGTACGTGGCGTTCTCATCCGATGGGCGGACGATGGAGTTCGGATTCCCGAAAGAGCTGCGCGAGGGTCTCGTCGGAGGTCAGCCGGAGAAGTTCCAGCTTCCATCGCCATCCGACATGCGGTTCCACTGGGTGCGATCCGATCTCGCAGCACTCGAGCCAGGGGAGGCGCGGGAGTTCGTCGTGGATGCGTGGCGCATGGTCGTCCCGCAGAAGCTGGCCCGCGCCTACGATCTGGCACATCCGCACGGTCCGGCCTGATCAGACGTCACGGTCGCCGGACTGCGTCGCCCGCCATGCTCAGCCCCGTGAATCGTCAGTGATCGTGAACTGCCCATAGTCCAGCGCGTACATCACGCTCGGCGCGAGACAAGTTCCCAGGTGCGGGGGCTATGCTGACGCTCAGGTTATTGAAGTTGTGGTTTCTGCCGGAGTTCCTCTCCGGACCAGCTTCTGGGCCCTGGTATCAGCCAGGGCGGGTATTCAGTTCAGTGGCTCTGGTCGCATCAGCCATCGTGATGCGTTTCCTGCCGATTGGCTTTTCTGATCTTCTCCGCCGTCGATCCCGCCCACCGCGGCGATCGACACCACAGACCTTCCCGACGATCTCGTCGCGGATTCACGGATCAATTCGGTCCCACCAAAAAGAAGGAATGACGTCATGGCCACTGGCACCGTCAAATGGTTCAACTCCGAAAAGGGCTTCGGGTTCATCGCTCCCGACGACGGCTCCGCCGATGTCTTCGCGCACTTCAGCGCGATCACCGGTGACGGATTCCGCAACCTCGAAGAGAACCAGAAGGTCTCGTTCGACTCCGAGCGCGGACCGAAGGGGATGCAGGCAGCGAACATCCAGCTGGTCTGACCTCATCGACAACGGGCGTTCTCGGCGATCATCTCCGAGGGCGCCCGTTCGTGTGTGCAGGTCAGCGCACCAATCGAATCGCCGCCGCGTCGACCAGCTCGCCCCGCGGGTCCTCGCCCTCGCCTGGCCGCCGGGCTACCCGGTCAGGTCAGGTGGTGCCGTCGCGGGTGGAGCGGCGTTCGATGAGGACGGTGTCGCGCCACTGCCCGGCGTGCGGGCCGAGCAGCGAGCGAGCGATGCGCTCCCTCGTGCCGACGGTCCGGAAGCCGGCCTGCTCGTGCAGCCGCAGGCTCACGGTGTTCTCCGGAAAGATGCTGGACTGGATCATCCAGTATCCGGCCTCGTCGGCTGCGTGTACGAACGCCTCGAGGAGCGATCTCCCGATGCCGCGGCCCTGAAAGGCGGGATCGACGTACACGGAGTGCTCGACGACGCCGCGGTAGGCGGCGCGGGCCGAGACGGGGGATGCGGCCGCCCAGCCGGTCACCATTCCGTGTGCATCGGTCGCGACCAGGCGCGGGGCGAGGATCTTGCCGGCGTCGAACTGTTCCCAGGTCGGGGTGGCGGTCTCGAAGGTGGCCTCGCCGCCGGCGATCCCTGCCGCGAAGATGAGCTCGACCCGCTCCCAATCGCCAGGTGTCATGGGACGGACGCGAACCGTCATGAGCAGCAGGATCCGGTGGCGTCTCCGGTGGAGCAGACGCCGGTGGCGGGGAGCGTGAGGGCGACCTGCGACGCTGCGGCCAGGTCTCCGTCGAGCCAGGCGGTGATCGAGCGGACCTGCTCATAACCGGTCGCGAGCAGGAACGTCGGCGCGCGCCCGTAGGACTTCATGCCGACGACGAAGAAGCCCTGCTCCGGGTGGGCGAGCTCCCGGAACCCGTGCGGTGAGACGGTGCCGCAGGAGTGGACGTTCGGGTCGATCAGGGGTGCGAGCCGCTTCGGCGCCTCGACGATGTCGTCCAGCTCGAGGCGGATCTCACGGAGCATGTCCAGGTCAGGCCGGAATCCGGTCGCGTTCACCGCCAGGTCCGCGTCCAGCATCGCCGGCTCCCCGTGTCGAGTGCCGAGCAGGCGGATGCCGTCGCCGGTCTTCTCGACACGGGAGATCTCGAAGGACTCGACGACCGACACGATCCCCGAAGCGACCAGGCGTTCGGCGCGGGTGCCGAGCTTGGCCCGGTCCGGAAGCTCGTCATCGGGGGAGGAGGACACCCGGATCGCGGACGGGTTCCGGATCGCCCAGGTCACCCGAGTGCCCGGCTCGTCCCTGGCCAGCTTGCCCAGTGCGATGAGCGTGTTCGCCGCGGAGTGTCCCGCGCCCACGACGACGGTGTGCCGACCCGCGAACCGGGCCCGGTCCGTGCCGAGGACATCGGGCAGCGCGTGCAGGATCCGGTCGCCGACCTGATCGACACCGAGCGGGGCAAGCCCCGAGGAGCCCAGGGGATTCGGGGTCGTGTACGTTCCGGACGCATCGATCACCGCTCGCGCCGTCATCTCTGTGGCCCCGCCATCGGCGTGCGCGATGCGCAGCAGGAACGGGGTCTGCGCGCGGCCGGCGGTGCGGGTGCGGTCCATGCCTTCCCGGGTGACCGCGATGACGCGTTCCCCGAATCGGATCCGTGGCCCGATCTCCGGCAGTTCGGCGAGGGGGACCAGGTAGTCGTCGACGAGTTCCTGCCCGGTCGGAGCGCGACCCTCCGCCGCAGGCATCTTCCAGCCCGCAGCCTCGAGCAGTCTGCGCGACGCCGGATCGACGAGGTGCCGCCACGGCGAGAACAGCCGGGTGTGGCCCCAGAGCCGGACAGACGCCGCGACCCGCTCGCCGGACTCGAGGATCGTGAACGCGATGCCCCGCTCGGCGAGGTTCGCCGCCGCCGCCAGGCCGATCGGGCCGGCGCCGATGATGACGACCGGCAGCGTAGCCAACCGGTCGGCGACCGCGACGCGGGGAGTGAGATCGAGCAGCGTCACCATCATGAACCTCCACTGAATATCGATGAGTGTCGATGCAAGTATGGGCACATCTATCGATGAGTGTCAATATCGACTATCATCGATGCATGGTCACGATGCTCGAGGTCACCGACGTCACCGACGTCACCGCGAAGGCGGAGTGCTGCGCGCCGCTGGTCAGGGAGCCGCTCGGTCAGGCCGACGCGGAACAGCTCGCTTCCCGGCTCAAGGCTCTCGCGGATCCCGCACGGCTGCGCCTGCTGTCGATCGTGGCGTCGAGCGCGGACCACGAGGCGTGCGTCTGCGACCTCATCGAGCCTGTCGGGCTGTCCCAGCCGACCGTGTCCCATCACCTCAAGGTCCTCACAGAGGCGGGCTTCCTGACGCGCTCCAAGCGCGGCACCTGGGCGTACTACCGCCTCGCACCCGAGGCACTGGAGCGGGTGTCGGAGATGCTCGTCACCGCATGATCGGTGCGGAGATGGGGTTCGCGAGATCAGCCTGACGGAATAGGGCAACCTGCAGCAGTCGATCCTCACCGTCACTGAGTTCGATGAAGCTGAGCTGTCGCCCATCGAGACTCGCCGCGGCGGCCTGTGCATCCTCGGTGCCTGAATGGGGAATCACACGCGTGTCGATTAGACCCAGCGCATCCCACGGCATTCCGGGCCAATAGCCCGACGGGAGCGTCTCTGCGTCGTCGAGGAGCTCGATTCCGAGAAGATCGATAGATGCCAGACAGGCTCCAGCCGAATATCCGGCATAGGTGAGTTGCTGGTTTGTCGCGAGAGCCGCAGCGAGCCCGGCCTGCGTTGCGGCGCGCGCGAGCACAAATGCGTTCCCGCCGACAACCCAGATCAGGTCGGCGCGCCTCAGCGTGGAGGGCAACTTTGCCGAGTTCGCGCCCCAGTAGTCACGGAGGTCGAGTTCTTCGCTGCTGTAGCCAAGGTCAGCAAGGTCGTTGGCCTCGCGATCCCAGCTGAGCAACCGCTGATCGAATTCGTCGAGTGCGTTCATCACGATCAGCGCCTTACCACCTCGTCGGCGGAGGGCCGCAGCCTGCCGTCCCATCCGGTAAGAACTCAGATATACCCGCATGCTTCATCGTATCGGCGCGCTCACGCCGGAAAAGAGCCCCCAAAGTCTCGGGTGGTCGGAGAAGGACGAGCCCAGCGATCTGTGTCGGCAGAATGACCTGTTGCCACTCGCGCTGACATAATGTGCATTATCAGTGATAATACGCACGTGCCGACTTGGAGCACGAAAACGGGGTCCACGCGCATCGATCCTCAGAACCCGTTCGTGTCGACGACGGCGATACCCTCGCGAGCCCACGCCGCGAGCAGTGCTGTGTCGCCGGAGACGGCGACAAGCGCGCGGGACGCAACGCGCAACCCGCTCGCACAGTGCACAGCGTCATAGCCGCGCAACGCATGTCGCGCCGAGGCTTCGGCAGCCGCGTGCATCAACGAGGAGTCGAACTCGATGACGTCGACCATGTCCCAGAGCTGGTCGAGACGGCGAGCGGATTCTCTGCGCTCGGTCGGTCCCGTACCGGCTCGCCGATGGGCGGCTCCCACCGCGGCGCTGGTCTCCACGTAGGTGAGCCGGACTGGTCACGACGGAATCAGCGCTCGCCCACAGCCGGCGACAATACTCGGAAGAAGGTTCAGCGATGATCAGCGGGACGACGGCCGAGGTGTCGAAGTAGAGCATCTAGCGGCGTTGGTCTGCGATCAGATCGCTGGCGGGCGTTCCGATATCGATGGGTGCGGGCAACTCGGTCCGAGGAGAACGAGCCGGAGTCACGAGTCCGGCGGCGATGAGCCGCTCCAGACCGCTCGGAGCGTCGTACGGGACCAGCCGGGCCACAGGCTTGCCGTGGTCGGTGACCGTGATCTCCTCACCGGCGCGCACGGCCGCGAGGTGCCGGCTCAGGCCGTCTCGCAGTTCGCGGACTCCGATGTTCATCACTCCCCCTCGATTTGTGGCGTCAATTTCAGCCAATTATAGCCACAAACCAGCCGGTGGGATCGATGCTCGGGATCAGGGGCCCTCGGCGTCTCCCAGCAACCGGCCGTGGCGACGACAGGGCCCGCTGTCGTGCCGCCTCGTACAGCATCAGCGTGGCGGCGTTGGAGGCGTTCAGCGAGCTCGCCGAGCCGCTCATCGGCACCCGGACCATCACGTCCGCCGCGTCGCGCCAGCCGCGTGCGAGGCCGGTCGTCTCGTTGCCGATGAGCACCAGGGACGGCTGCGTGAAGTCGTAGTCCCAGACGTCGACGTCGCCGTGCTCGTCCGTCGCGACCAGCGAGATCGGCGTGCCCGCGGCGCGTTGCGCGCGCACCCAATCCAGCACCGGACCGGGCGACGCCGCGCGCACCACGGGCGTCGCGAACAGCGATCCGGTCGACGCGCGCACCGACTTCGGATCGAACGGATCCGCGGCGTGACCCGAGACGATGAGCCCCTGCCCGCCGAGCGCATCCATCGAGCGCAGGATCGCGCCGATGTTGCCCGGCTGCGTGGGACGGTCGAACACCATGCCGAGGAAGTCGTGCGGCACGGGGATCCGCGACAGATCGTCGGTGGGCATCGCGACGATCGCGATGAGTTCGGTGGCGCCCTCGTCCTTGTCCGCCAGCTCCGCGAGCAGCGCCGGACTCATCGCGATGGTCTCCGGCGCCTGTGCGACCACATCCCGCGCCCACGGCGACAGTGCGCGCTCGGCGTCGAAGATGACCGTGAGGATCGTCCAGCCGAGTTCGATCGCCTGCGAGATCGGGCGTACGCCCTGCACCACGAATCGATGTTCCCGGGCGCGGTGGTTGCGATTGCGTGTGAGCGCCTCGATCAGCTGGAATCGCGAGTTGCGCGTCGAGATCTTCAGATCAGCCATGTGGCGTCCGTTCGTAGGTGTGCCGAGGTCATGCTGACCAGAGCTCGACGGAGCCATGATCCGCCGGAGTGAGCGACGAAACCAGACCGGCATCGAACGTCACGAGCCGGGTGTGGTGAGACGCGGCCAGGTTCACGAGGTGCAGGTCGGTGACCTGCCGCCGTCCCATCAGCACCCGATCGTCGATCACGGCGTCCGCAAGCGATGACCCGTCCGGCATCCAGGTCCACCCGGGCGCGGCGCGGATCGCGCGCAGCTGCGACAGTGCATCCTGACCAGACACCTTCGACCCGGTGACCGCTTCTGTCATGAGAAGTCGCACCAGGCCGGCTTCGGTGATCGGCGTGGTCGCCCAGCCCTCGAGTCTCGCGAAGTTCCGATGCGCCGCATCGTGATGCACGTGCTCATCCCAACTGAGCGCAAGGAGAACATTGACGTCCAGCAGCATCGGCACGTCACCACTCGTCACGATGCTCGGCGACGATCTCATCCGTGACCGAGTGGCCCGGTACGCCGCGCATCACGGGGAACCCATTGCGGCTTTCCGCTCGCGCAGCGTCGTCCCGTCGCATGCCCTGCACCGCCAGATCGGAGACCGCCCGCCCGAGCGAGATATGCTCCGCCCGGGCCTTGGCGCGCGCGACACTCAGCACGGCGGGATCGATGTCAAGGGTCGTTCTCATCACCGCATCATAGCATCAGCGCACCAAAACGGCCTCGACGCGGGGCGTCGTGGCACGTAGGCCCGTGCTCACGCACCGACGTAGGCGGCGAGGTACTCCCCCGTCACCGTGGACTTCGCAGCGACGAGATCCGCCGGGGCGCCCTCGAACACGATGCGCCCGCCATCGTGTCCGGCGCCGGGCCCCACGTCGATGATCCAGTCGGCGTGCGCCATGACCGCCTGGTGGTGCTCGATGACGATCACCGACTTGCCGGAGTCGACCAGCCGGTCCAGCAGCCCGAGCAGGTTCTGCACGTCCGCGAGATGCAGGCCCGTGGTCGGCTCGTCGAGCACGTAGGTCGCGGCGCCGTCGGTCATCTGCGTGGCGAGTTTGATGCGCTGGCGCTCTCCTCCGGAGAGCGTCGAGAGAGGCTGGCCGAGCGACAGGTAACCCAGCCCGACGTCTTCGAGCCGGCTGAGGATCGCGACCGCGGCGGGGATCTTCGCCTCTCCCGCGCCGAAGAACTGGTGCGCCTGCGAGACCGGCATGTCGAGCACCTCGGTGATGTCGAGCCCCGCCAGCTTGTACTCCAGCACGGAAGCCTGGAAACGCTTTCCGCCGCAGTCCTCGCACGGACTCTCCACCGTGTCCATGAAGCCCAGCTCCGTGACGATCACGCCCGCGCCCTTGCACGTCGGGCAGGCGCCCTCCGAGTTCGCGCTGAACAGCGCCGGCTTGACCCCGTTCGCCTTCGCGAACGCCTTGCGGATCGGCTCCAGAAGTCCGGTGTAGGTGGCGGGGTTGCTGCGGCGCGATCCCTTGATCGCGGTCTGGTCGATCGACACGACGCCCTCGCCCTTCGCGATCGACCCATGGATCAGCGAGCTCTTGCCGGATCCGGCGACCCCCGTGACGACGGTGAGCACGCCCAGCGGGACGTCGACGTCGACGTCCTGCAGGTTGTTCGTGCTCGCTCCGCGCACGGCGATCTCGCCGGTGCGTTCGCGGACGGCGGGCTTCAACGATGCACGATCGTCGAGGTGGCGACCGGTCAGCGTGCCGCTCGCGCGGAGCCCCTCGACCGTGCCCTCGAAGCAGATCTCGCCTCCCGCGCTGCCCGCACCAGGACCGAGATCGACGACGTGATCGGCGATCGCGATGGTCTCCGGCTTGTGCTCGACCACGAGCACGGTGTTTCCCTTGTCGCGCAGCCGTTCGAGCAGCTCGTTCATCCGCTGGATGTCGTGCGGGTGCAGACCGATCGTCGGCTCGTCGAACACGTAGGTGACGTCGGTCAGCGAGGATCCAAGATGCCGCAGCATCTTGATCCGCTGCGCCTCTCCCCCGCTCAGCGTGCCGCTCGGCCGTTCGAGCGAGAAGTAGCCGAGCCCGAGGGTGACGAACGCGTCGAGGTTCGCACGGAGCGCATCCAGCAGCGGCCCCGCTCCCGGCAGATCGAGGCCGCGAACCCAGGCGGCGAGATCCGTGACCTGCATGCGGCACGCGTCGGCGATGCTCACGCCGTCGATCCTCGAAGATCGCGCGCCCTCGGTGAGCCGGGTGCCGTCGCAATCCGGGCAGACCGCGAACGTCGCGAGCCCGTTCCACGAAGGCGCGGATGTGCGGCTGCAGCGCGTCGATGTCCTTGGACAGCATCGACTTGGTGATCTTCGGGATCAGCCCTTCGTAGGTGATGTTGATCCCGTTGATCTTGACCTTGGTGACGTCGCCGTAGAGGAAGAGGTGCCGCTGCTTCTCGGTGAAGGAGGAGACCGGCTTGTCGGCCGGGTAGAAGCCCGACTCGGCGAACTGGCGGACCATCCAGCCGTCGGCGGTGTACCCCGGCACCATGATGGCCCCGTCGTTGAGCGACTTCGTCTCGTCGACGATCTGGCTCAGGTCGAGATCCGACACCGCTCCCCTGCCCTCGCAGCGCGGGCACATGCCGCCGAGGTAGATCGCGTCCTTGACGATCTTCTTCTCGCCGCCGGGTCCGGTCATCACCCCGCTGGCTCGCTGCGTGGGGATGTTGAAGGAGAACGCGGTCGGGCCGCCGATGTACGGGGTGCCGAGCTTCGAGAACAGGATCCGCAGCATCGCGTTCGCGTCGGTGACCGTGCCCACCGTGGAGCGAGGGTTGGCGCCGAGCCGCTCCTGGTCCACGAGGATCGCGGTAGTCAGCCCCTCCAGGACGTCGACGTCGGGCCGGGGCACCGACGGCATGAATCCCTGCACGAACGCGCTGTAGGTCTCGTCGATCATGCGTCGCGATTCCGCGGCGATCGTGTCGAACACGAGCGAGCTCTTGCCGGAGCCGGACACTCCGGTGAACACCGTGAGCCGGCGCTTCGGCAGCTCGATCGAGACGTCCTTCAGATTGTTCTCGCGGGCGCCCTGCACCCGGATCGCGTCGTGCGTGTCGGCGACGTGCTGGTCGGTCATCGGCGATCTTCTCCGTATCGTGCGCAAGGGTGGGGCGGACACAGACTAGCGGTGCCCGCCGACACACGCGGCGGGCACCGCAGACGGACTCAGGCGACCTGCTGCAGACGGATCATGTTCCCGGCAGGGTCGCGGAATGCGCAGTCCCGGATCCCGTACGGCTGGTCGATCGGCTCCTGCACGACGTCCCCGCCGCGGCGCCTCGATCTCCGCGAACGCCGCGTCCACGTTCGCGGTCGCGAGCACGATGCCGCCGTAGCTGCCCTTCGCCATCAGCTCGAGGATCGTGCGGCGCTCATCCTCGGAGATTCCCGGGTCCACCGCGGGAGGGGTGAGCACGACGGCCGTGTCGGGCTGGTTCGCCGGTCCCACTGTGAGCCAGCGCATCTGCTGATAGCCGACGTCCTTGCGGAGCTCCCAGCCGAGCACGTCACGGTAGAACCGGAGCGACTCCTCGGCGTCGGTGTGCGGAAGGAAGCTGGCGTTGATCGTGATGTCCATGCCGTTCACGCTACGCGTGGCCATCGTCGGTGGCTTCTCGATTCCTGATCGGTCTGGTGGCCTGCTTCTCGATCCAGGACGGGATCCCCGGCCCCAGGCCGGGATCCGCACGGTAGC
This sequence comes from uncultured Actinomycetota bacterium, assembly GCA_963791605.1. Lineage (GTDB taxonomy): Bacteria > Actinomycetota > Actinomycetes > Actinomycetales > Microbacteriaceae > Microbacterium. Next base: position 21,862 of record CAWBTB010000023.1, read on the forward strand.
GGCTCGGCGAGACGCCGACCAGCTCCGAGAAGCGGGTGCTGAACGTGCCGAGCGACTGGAACCCGACCGCGAAGCAGGCCTCGGTCACCGACACGTCGCCGCGGCGCAGCAGCGCCATCGCACGTTCGATCCGCCGCGTCATGAGATAGGAGTACGGCGGCTCGCCGTAGACGAGTTTGAACTGCCGGCTGAGATGCCCCGCCGACATGTGCACGCCCGCCGCGAGAGCCTCGACGTCGAGCGGCTGCGCGTACTCCCGGTCGATCCGGTCCCTGACCCGGCGGAGCGCGACCAGATCGCGCAGGCGATCGGCGTCGGCGGGCTGGGTCATCCCCCGATCCTCGCACGCGTCCGCAGGACGACCTGCACGGATCCGCCTCCCCCCACCTCGCCGGGCACGGCGCTACGCTGAGGGTGACCTCACCCAGGTATTTCACAGAAAGGATCGCTCATGTCCGACACCATTGCTGGAGCGAAGAACCTCGATGAAGTCGCTCCGCGTCTTCCTCGCCGTCTCCGGAGTCATCGCCCTCATCGCGGGGCTCGTCCTGCTGATCTGGCCCGCGAAGTCCGCCGTCATCGTGACAGGCATCGTCGCCGCCTACCTGATCGTCGGCGGACTCGTCTATCTCGCCCTCGGATTCTTCTCGGGACGCGGTGGCGGTTGGGCCCGCATCGGCCACATCGTGCTGGGTCTGCTGTACATCCTCGCCGGCATCATCGCGTTCTCGAATCTGCAGGCAGCGACCGTCGCGCTTGCGCTGGTGACCGTCATCTTCATCGGCATCAGCTGGATCGTCGACGGCGTCGTCTCGCTGACCCTGATCGGCCAGGACGGATCCAAGACCTGGACGCTGCTGTACGCGCTGCTCAGCATCGTCGCGGGCGTCATCGTGCTGTTCTCGCCGCTCTACGCCGCCGTGATGCTGTGGTGGATCCTCGGGATCTCGCTCGTCGTGCTCGGCATCGTGCAGATCGTCCGCGCGGTCACGATCGGCAAGGCCGCCAGGGCCGGCGTCTGATCCTCCACAACCTGAAGCGGCCCGGCGCGTTTCGCACCGGGCCGCTTCGCGTTTCAGTGCCGGATCACTCCGCGACGAAACCGCTCACGTCTCCGATCAGCCGGGTGTGATCGGCCGGGACCGGCTCGACGGCGGCGAGGGCGACCTCCGCGGCGAACTCGGAGACGTTGTAGAGGCGTCCGGCCGACTCGCGGCGCTCCGAGATGGCTCCCGGGTTGGCGCGCTCGAGCAGGGTCGCCGTGATGGTGCCCTCGATCATGTCGCCGGAGACGACGACGAACCCGACGCCCTGCGCCTCGATCGTCGGGATGAGCTCGCGCAGCGCGTCCTCTCCTGCCCGCTTGGACAGTGCGACCGGCTCGTACTCCGGCATGGTCGGGGTGGTGCGGATGAAGTGGGCCTGGTGGCTCGTGACGAAGACGATCCGTCCTCCTTCGCGCAACACCGGCAGCGCCGTCTGCAGCACGTTGACCTGCGCGTCGCGATTGAGCCGGAGCGCGTAGTCCTCACCCATGTTCGCCTCCATCCCGCCCGAGGCGTTCAGCACGAGGATGTCGAGGCCGCCGAACTCCGCCTGGGCCGCCGCGATCATCCCGGCGACGGACTCGGGGTCGGTCAGGTCGGCGCCGACGACCAGCGCACGACGGCCGAGCGCGCGCACCTCGGCGGCGAGCTTCTCGGCCCGGGGCGCCTTGTTGCGGAAGTTGATGACGACGTCGGCGCCCGCTTCGGCGAAGTAGCGGATCGTGTCGGCACCGATGCCACGGGAGGATCCGGTGACCAGGGCGACCTTGCCGGTCAGCGATGCGGCGGGAAGAGGCTGGGGCACGTTCGGCTCCTCGGGAGGGTGCGCGCAGGCGCGGGAAATGGGACCCGATCACCCTATCAACCCGCGTGATTCCGCGGCGGGTGACTCGTCGACGGCTCCGAGCCGCGTGATAGGTTGACGGGAAAGAGGGGGGCGTGATGGACACGATGCTGCAGGTCTTCACGGACTGGGCATGGATCGGCTGGCTCGTGCTCATGGTGCTGTTCTTCGTGATCGAGATCTTCACCCTCGACATGACCTTCCTCATGCTCGGGCTCGGGTCCGCCGTCGCGCTTCTCTCGGTGCTGACCGGCTGGCCGCTGTGGGCCCAGGCCATCATCGGCGCCGTCGCCGCCGTCCTGTTCATCTTCGTGCTGCGCCCTCCGCTGCTTCGCCGGCTGCGCCGCGGGGAGGACGCCACCCGATCCAACGTGGCGGCTCTGATCGGTCTCAACGGCGTGGTGCTGCTCGAGGTGACCGCGATCAGCGGGCAGGTCAAGCTCGGCAACGGCGAGACCTGGACCGCCCGCCTCGCCTCCGACGCACCCGTCCTCTCGCCCCTCTCCCCCGGAGCGCCCGTCAAGGTCGCCCGGATCGAGGGCGCGACCGCATACGTCCAATCCGTCCACGACTAGGAAACAGGAGCAGCCCTTCATGGACAGCGCGTCCTTCATCCCCGCCGCCATCGGGTGGATCCTCGCGATCGCCGTCATCATCTTCGTGCTGGTGACGCTCGCGCGATCGATCAGGATCATCCCGCAGGCGACCGCCGGCGTCGTCGAACGCCTCGGCCGGTACCACAAGACCCTCATGCCCGGTCTGAACCTGCTGGTGCCGTTCGTCGACCGCCTGCGCCCGCTGATCGACATGCGCGAGCAGGTCGTCTCGTTCCCGCCGCAGCCGGTGATCACCGAGGACAACCTGGTCGTCTCGATCGACACGGTCGTCTACTTCCAGGTGACCGATGCCCGAGCGGCGACCTATGAGATCGCGAACTACCTCGGCGCCGTGGAGCAGCTCACCACGACCACGCTCCGCAACGTCGTCGGCGGCCTGAACCTCGAGGAGGCGCTGACCAGCCGCGACAACATCAACGGCCAGCTGCGCGTCGTGCTCGACGAGGCGACCGGCAAGTGGGGCATCCGCGTCGGCCGTGTGGAGCTGAAGGCGATCGACCCGCCGCACTCCATCCAGGACTCGATGGAGAAGCAGATGCGCGCCGAGCGTGACCGGCGTGCCGCGATCCTGACCGCCGAGGGCACCAAGCAGTCGCAGATCCTGGAGGCGGAAGGTCAGCGCCAGGCGGACATCCTCCGCGCGGAAGGCGAGAAGCAGGCCGCCGTGCTGCGCGCACAGGGCGAGGCCGAGGCGATCCAGAACGTCTTCAACGCCATCCACCAGGGGCAGCCGGACGACAAGCTGCTCGCCTACCAGTACCTGCAGATGCTGCCGAAGATCAGCGAGAGCGCGTCCAGCAAGCTGTGGATCATCCCGAGCGAGTTCACCGAGGCGCTGAAGAACTTCGGCGGCGCGTTCAGCCCCGCCTCGGCCGGCTCCACACCGTTCACCCCGAAGGCTCCCGTCGCACCCGCGGCGGCGCCCACGACGCGGGCGGCCGCATCCGCCGCGTCCGCCGCCGTACCGCCTCCCGCCGCGTCCGCCGGCGACGCGTGACGCACCCGTACTTCGAGGGCGCCTCGGCGCCGCGGATCCTCGCCCACCGCGGTCTGGTGATCCAGGGCGGCGGGGATCCGTCGCCGTTCGACAATTCGGCACTGGCCCTGGCTGCGGCGGACGCCGCGGGTGCGCAGTACGTCGAGACGGACTGCCGCGCGACGGCGGACGGCGACGCCGTGCTGTTCCACGACGAGACGCTGCAGCGACTGCTCGGCGATCGTCGCCCGGTTTCGGAGGTCGGCACGAAGGAGCTCGCCGATCTGTTCGCGATGCACGGCGGACTGCTCACGCTCGTCGACGCGCTGGAGTCGTTCCCCGCTCTGCGGTTCAACATCGACGTCAAGGCCGCGGACGCCGCAGAGGCAGTCGGACGCGCCGTCGCCGCGCACGGAGCACGGGTGCTGCTCACGAGCTTCCGCGACGGGAACCGCCGCGCCGCGCTCGACGCGGCCGAGCAGGCGGGCGCCCCGGTGCTGCCGGCGTCGTCGGGCGGTCGGCTCAGCATCGGCCTGCTCCTGATCGCGTCCTCACTCCGGCTCTCCGGCTGGACCCGCCGGATCCTGCGCGGTCTCGACGCCGTGCAGATCCCGGAACGCTTCGGCATCCTCCCCGTGTTCACGCCGGCGCTCGTCCGTGCCGCGCATGCCGTCGGGGTCGAGGTGCACGTGTGGACGATCAACGATCCCGAGCGCATGCGCGCGCTCGTCGCCGCCGGAGCCGACGGGATCGTCACCGATCGCGCCGACCTCGCGATCCGCGCGCTGCGGCAGCCCTGAAGCGCCGCACGGGTCCCGCCGCCGCGACTGCGCTGGGGATCGACTGTGAATGCCTTCTCCGTTTGCTCCCCTCGCACCATCTGCACAGCCCGGAACGGTATACCTGAGGGCGACGAGAGGACCACACAATGGCAGATCGCAGCCTTCGAGGAATCCGACTCGGCGCCCAGAGCCTTCAGAGCGAAGAGGGCGTCGTCTTCATGGAACGGCAGCAGACCGCGTACACCTGCGACACCTGCGGCCACGTGACCACGCTCATGTTCGCCGCGGACGCCGAGCCGCCCGCCACCTGGGAGTGCCGCGCCTGCGGCGCCGAGGCCCGGCTCCAGATCGACGGCAAGTCCGTCGAGGTCGAGGAGAACGGCGACAAAGCCGCCCGTACGCACTGGGACATGCTCCTGGAGCGTCGCAGCCGTGCCGAACTGGAGGAGCTCCTGGAGGAGCGCCTCGCCTTCATCCGCGCCCGCCGTGGCGCCGGTGAGGATCCGACCCGCGAGCGGATCGGCGCTTAAGCGCCGGATCCGCGTCGCCGCACCCGGCCGATGAGGCCGGCCCCGACGACGACGAGCAGGCCGCCCCAGAGCAGGACCTGTTCGATCCACGGCCCCAGGACAACACCTGCTGTCGCCCCGGTGCGCAGCTCGACATCCTCGAGCAGCGCACCGGGGCGATCCTCGTGCAGGGACGCCTGCGTCGAGCCGTCCGGACGGATCACCTGGCTGGTGCCGACGGTGGAGATGTTCACCACGGAGCGCCCGGTCTCGATTGCGCGCATCCGGGCGATCGCCAGCTGCTGCAGGTTCTCCGCGGTGCCGCGGAAGTCGGCGTTGTTGGTCTGGAACACCAGCACCTGCGCTCCCCCATCGATGCCTTGCGCGACGAGTTCGTCGTAGATCACGTCGAAGCAGATCGCGAGTCCCACGGGCGTCTTGCCGACCCGGATCACCGGCGCATCGGTGCCCGGCGTGTACCCGCGGCCGATCAGGCCGATGAGATCGGGCACGATCGCGTAGTAGAAGGCGCGATCGGGGACGTACTCGCCGAACGGCACCGGATGCCGTTTGGAGTGCGTCTGCACATCCGACCGGCCGAGGAATCCATGGGGCCCCTCCGGCCACAGCAGCGACGTGTTGAAGAACTGGTCGCCCTTCTGCGTCGCCGCGTTCGCGAGGATCGGGGCATGCACGCCGGCGGCGACCTCATCCAGACCGCTCGCGAGTTCGCCGTACTGGAACGGGTCGCCGTCCAGGCCGCCCTCCGGCCAGACCAGCAGATCCATGCGCTTGCCGTACAGGGGTTCCGACGCGGCGGTCTGCGCGCGGAGCACGGCCAGCGGCTCGCGGTGGTCGAAGTAACCGGTCGGACCGTTCCCCTGGACCGCGCCGATCCGCATCGTGCCGTTCGAGGTCGTCGGGAAGGCGGGAACCGACGCGAGCAGCACGACCAGCGCCACCGGGATCGCGACCCCGGTCAGGGACGGACGCCGTCCCGCACGGGCCAGCTCTAGCACGAGCCCGACCAGTGCGACCATCACGAAGCCGAGACCGCTGACCCCGATCCAGCTCGTCAGGCGGGCGGCCGTGGTGTCGGACAGGGCGAACGCGATCCGCGCCCACGGGAATCCGCCGTACGGCCAGTTCCCGAGCAGCAGCTCGCGCCCGATCCACAGCGCCGCCAGCACGACGGCCAGCACCGCCGCGCACAGCAACCCGCGGCCCTTCCCGTCGTGGCGGAACAGCGCGGGGACCCACCGGTAGGCGAGAGTCACGGGGACCAGGGCGAGCCCCGTCAGCGCGGCCTCGAGAAGCGCGAGGGCGAGCCACGGGATCGGCCCCAGATAGCGCGCCGTCCAGGACACCAGGATCAGGTAGAACACCGCGCCGTACACGAAGCCGACCAGCAGCGCGGCGCCGGCGCGTCGTCCGATCAGGGAAAGCAGCAGCAGGCCGACCGCGGGGAACGCGGCGATCCAGAGGGACACCGCCGGGAACGCGAGGGTCAGCAGGGCGCCGGCGACGGCCGCGGCGATCAGGGCCGCCCACAGCGGTAGAACCGGGCGGACCGTGAGCCGAGCGGCGCGGATCCCGGCAGGCGCGGCGGTACGACTGGTCATCGCTTGTCCGACCGGGTCACATCGAGGAGTAGGCGACGATGCCCCGGCGGACGCCGTCGAGCGCGGCGCGCGCAGTGCGCGCGGTCTCCGCGTCGGGGCGACGATCGAGAGCTGGTCGAGCAGGTCGATGGTCTGCTTGGTCCAGCGCACGAAGTCGCCCGCCGCCATGTCGGCCTCCGACAGCACCACATCCAGCGAGGAACCGCGGGCCCACGCGTGCATGGCCCCGCGAGGGCGGCGGACGGCGCTCGGATCCCGGCAGGCGGTTCTCGTGCTCGAGGTCGTCGAGCTCCGCCCACAGCTCCTGGGTCCGGTCCCAGGCGATCCGGAACCGCCCGCGGGGCAGATCGCGCGGTCCGCGGACCGTCGTCACGGCGCGGCTCGAAGACGAGGGCACAGGCCATCGCGGCGAGCGACGGCGCGTCCAGGCCGTCCCAGAGCCCGCGGCGCAGGCACTCCGCCACCAGCAGGTCGCGCTCGCCGTAGATGCGCTGCAGCGTGCGCCCGGCATCGGTCAGAGCTAGCTCGTCGCCCGGCCCTGCACGTAGCCGACCTCGAGCAGAAGTCGGTGACGCGGTCGAAGACGCGCGCCACCGCGCCGGTGCGGGTCGCGATCTGGCGGCGCAGGCGATCGGTCTCGCGCTTGAGCTTCCACCAGCGTTCGGCCCAGCGCGCGTGCTGCTCGCGATCGGGGCAGCGGTGGCAGGGGTGGCGCTTCATGCTGCGGCGCAGCTCGTCGATCTTGCTGCCCGCGCTTGTCGCGCTCCGCTCGCGGCGCGTTCTGTCCGCCGCGGTTCTTCTTCTCGAGATCGCTGAGCTCGCGGCGGATCCCCGAGTACTCGGTGAAGTCGCCGCGGTGGCAGGTCATCGAGGCGACGTAGCCGGCGAGCGACTCCTCCTGCTGGCGCACCTTGCGCGCGAGGTCGACGACGGCGCGGTCGGCCTGGAACTGCGCGAACGAGGACTCCAGGATCTCGCGGGTGCGGTCGCGGCCGAACCGCTCGATCAGGTTCACGGCCATGTTGTAGGTGGGCCGGAAGCTCGAGTTCAGCGGGTAGCTGCGGCGGGACGCGAGCGAGGCGACCGACTGCGGGTCGAGGCCCTCCTGCCACTGGATGACGGCGTGGCCCTCGACGTCGATCCCGCGGCGCCCGGCACGCCCGGTGAGCTGGGTGTACTCCCCCGGTGTGATCGGCACCCGCGCCTCGCCGTTGAACTTCTCGAGCTTCTCGAGCACCACCGTGCGCGCGGGCATGTTGATGCCGAGCGCCAGGGTCTCGGTCGCGAAGACGACCTTGAGCAGCTTGCGCTGGAAGAGCTCCTCGACCACCTCCTTGAACGCCGGCAGCAGCCCGGCGTGGTGGGCGGCGATGCCGCGCTCCAGGCCCTCCAGCCACTCCCAGTAGCCGAGCACGGCGAGGTCCTGGTCCGGCAGCGTGCGGATGCGGTCCTCGACGATCGCGCGGATCTCGTCGCGCTCCTCGGCCTGGTGAGCCGGATGCCCGAGCGCAGCACCTGCCGCACCGCGGCGTCGCAGCCGACCCGGCTGAAGATGAAGAAGATCGCGGGCAGCAGGTTCGTGCGGTCTCGAGCAGATCGACCACCTGGGGCGGTCCAGCCGTCGATGCGGCGCACGTCGCCGAGCGCACCGGCCTCTCCGCCACGGCTGCGGCGGTGTCGCCCTGCCCGCCCGCGTGCCGGGTGCTGCGGTACTGCTGGGCGCTGCGGTTGCGCCGTAGTCGCGCCGCCGAACGAGCGGATCCGCAGCAGCTCGGGGTTGACCTGCGCGGTCGCGATCCCGGCGCGGTCGTCGAACAGGTCGAGCAGTTCGCTGCGCACCAGGACGTGCTGCTCGAGCGGCACCGGCCGCTCCTCGGAGACGATCACGTCGGTGTCGCCGCGGACCGCCTGCAGCCAGTCGCCGAACTCCTCGGCGTTCGACACCGTCGCGCTCAGCGAGACCATCCGCACGCTCTGCGGGAGGTGGATGATGACCTCCTCCCACACGGCGCCGCGGAACCGGTCGGCGAGGTAGTGCACCTCGTCCATGACCACGTACGCGAGTCCGTCGAGCAGGGCGCGAGTCCGGCGTAGAGCATGTTGCGCAGCACCTCGGTCGTCATCACGACGATGCGGGCGCCGTTGAGGTTCACGTCGCCGGTGAGCAGCCCGACCTGGTCGGCGCCGTACACGTCGACGAACTCGTTGTACTTCTGGTTCGACAGCGCCTTGATCGGCGCCGTGTAGAAGACCTTGTCCCGGGCGTCCGCATCGCCAGGTAGACCGCGAACTCGGCCACGATCGTCTTGCCGGCGCCGGTCGGCGCGGCGACGAGCACGCTGTTGCCCCGCTCGAGCGCGACGCAGCTCTCGATCTGGAACGGGTCGAGCTCGAAGCGCTGCGACGCGCGAACGCGGCGGTCGCGGGGTGATCCTGAGCGGCGCGGGCGGCGGCGTATCGCTCCGCCGGCGACGTCATACGCGGGCTACCGCGAGAACGCCTGCCGCCGCTTGTGCGTGCGGCGGTCGAAGAGGAGCGAGAGCCGCGCCGCCGCGAAGTACAGCACGACCAGGTCCCGGCGAGCAGGAGCATCGTGACCACGTCGGCCGCGGGGGTGGCGAGGGCCGTGAAGAGACGGTGACCAGGACCGCGATGCGCCAGCCCTTCAGGATGGCCCGCGCCCGACATGATCCCGGCGAAGTTCAACGCCACCAGGAACACCGGAATGATGAACGAGACGCCGATCACGATCATCAGCTTGAAGACGAAGTCGAGTAGTCCTTCGCGTTGTACAGGTTCGCGCCCCCTCGGGGTGAACCCGGCCATCAGCTCGATGATGTGCGGCATGACCAGCACGCCGACGTAGCAGCCGGCGAAGAACAGCGGGACGGCGGAGGCCACGAAGCCGATCGTGTAGCGGATCTCCTTCTTGGTGAGCCCCGGCATGATGAACGCCCAGATCTGCCACAGCCACACGGGCGCGGAGAGGAAGATGCCGATCGTGAAGGCGATCCGCATGCGCAGGTCGAAGGCGGCGGTGACCGCGAGAAGTCAGTGCCGACGACCGTTCCACGCCCTTCCGCACCTCGGTCGGCTGCGGTGACGAAGCGATGATCGGATCCGTCACGAAGAACGCGGCACCATGCCGAGCAAGCGCGCCGGCGGCGAGGACGAGCCGCTTGCGCAACTCGATGAGATGCCCCGCCAGGGGCATGGTGCGATCGCGACCCGGCTTGCGCGCCGTCGTCGCGGGTGATGCTCGGTCACGCCCGTCAGCGCGGGCGCCGGCGTCGTGCGGCGGGGTGACGGCGTTGGTGTGTCCGCGGCCGCGTTCGGCGGCCGTGTTCTCGACCGGCGCCGGAGCGGTGGCCGAAGACGCGGAGTCGCGCGCCGCGTCCTCTTCCTTCATGGCCTTCATCTCACCCTTGAAGACACGGGCGGACTGTCCCATGCTCTTGGCGAGTGCCGGGAGCTTCGCAGCGCCGAACAGCAGAAGGATGACGGCGAGGACGATGACGAGATGCCATCCGTGCAGGCCTCCGAGCATGTGATCTCCCTTGATTATCCGGTGTTCTGTCAGTCTACCGTGCTCAAGGAGTGTTGTCGCGCCGTACAGCGCAAGACCGGCGGCGGCCCATTCCCGCGCGGCGATGCGCGCCGCCGGGGGCTGCAGTATCGCCACGGCGCCGCCGAAACGCGCCGCGAGCCGCTTCAGGCTCAGCGGGTCCCGACCCGGAGGGTCGCGGTCACGATGCCGCCTGTCAACGCGCGCCTCCGCGCGACTCAGATAGTCGCGCAGCAGCGGGGCGAGGCGCTCCGGGAAGCGGATCACCGCCTCACCGCTCTCGGAGCCGCCCGCGAAAAGCTCGGGCACCGGCTCGTCGCCGTGCTCGATCGGGATGTCGGTGAGTCGTGGTTCGCTGACCCGGTCGAGGTGGAAGGTGCGCATCGCCCGGCGCAGGTGGCACCAGCCCTGCAGGTACCACTGCCCGTTGGTGATCAGCACGGTGACCGGGTCCACGGTGCGCGTGGTCGGCTCGGCGTCCGGGGCGCGATAGGTGAACGACACCGCGACGTGCTCCTGCAGCGCGGTGGCGACCACCGTGCGCACCTCGTCCGACCGGGCCGGGCGCGACGATGACGTCGGCCGGCAGCCGGCCGCACCGCGGGAGAGTTTGGCGATCAGGCCCTGACGACGCCGGAGTCGGCGACGCCGGGCACGGCGGACGCAGCTGGAGCCCGGCGACGAGCGCCGCGGCCTCGCGCGCGGTGAACTTCGGCACCCGGCGCAGCCCACGTCGTTGGTGATCTCGATGATCCCCTGCTCGTCGAGCAGGTCCCAGTTGATGTCGAACAGCTCCTGAGGCGCCTGCCAGTACCCCTCGTCGCCGGGCAGGCCGATGACGGTGAGCTTCTCCACCATGGCACGCATCTGCGGGACGGTCATGTCGAACTCGGCAGCGGCTTCCTCCAGCGTGTGACCTCCCCGCGTTCGAGCAGATACGGCACGAGCGTCAGGTAGGCGCGGACGCGATCGGAGGTCAGCAGCGGCTTGCGCACGGCCATCAGGCACCGCTCCTCTCGTGCGGTCGCGGCCCGTGCACGCTCCGCGGCAGGGAGCGGAGCCGGTCGAGCACCGCGGCGCGGAGCGCGCCGGCTTGACGACGCGGACCTCCGGGCCGTACGAGGCGAGCTCGTCGGCGAGGATGTGCAGGTCGACATAGGGCAGCCGGATCCCCTGCACCGCGGGGTGGGCGCGCCGGCCGAGACGCAGCGCCGCTCGGTGCCCGGCGTGACCTCCAGCAGCGCGGAGTGCGCCGAGGCGACCGCCTCCAGACTGGCGAGCGCGCGCTCCCCCGCTCCTTCCCGCAGTTCGGCGGGGAAGGCCTCGGAGGTGACCGCCACGTCGCCGACGATGCGGGTGAGCAGGAACATCCGATCGCCGTCGGCGTCGATATCCCTGCCGAACACGTGCCAGCGGGCTTCGTACTCGACCAGGGCGAACGGCCGCACCCGGCGACGGCGGGGTGCCTCCTCCCCCGGCTTCAGATAGTCGAAGGCCACCGCGACGCCGCGCTCGATCGCACCCTGCAGCGGGGCGAATGCCGCGTCGCGTGCGGTGATCCGCGGCGCGAAGCCGATGATCGGCTCGTCCACGTCGATGCCGAGTGCGCGGATCTTGCGCACCCCGGCCTGCGCGTCGCCGGAGAGCGACTCCTCGCTCCACACGCTGCCGGCGAGGCGCAGCACGGCGAGCTCCGCGGAGGTGAACTCGATGTCGACCGGCAGGTCGTATTCCGCTTTCGGAATGCGATAGCGGGCCTCACGCAGATCGTTCGGGTCGGCATGGTCGCCGAGCGTCTCGATCGGGATGCCGAGGGCGCGCAGATCGTCCTTGTCCCGCTCGAACATCTTCTCCAGCGCGTCCGCCTGCCGTCGGCGCGCTGGCGGTAGCCGGACACGGAAGCGAGGATCTGCTGCTTCGTCAGGCCGATCTCCGTGGCCATGAGCGCCACGACGAGATTCGTCAGACGCTCCTCCGCAGGGATCCGCGCCGCCATCTACTGTCCCGAGGTCGCCGTTGCGGGCGGGTCGATGCCGAGGATGTCGACGACGAACACGAGCGTCGCATTGGGCTTCACAGCCCCGCTGCCCTGCGCGCCGTAACCGTCCTTGGGCGGGACCACCAGGAGCACCTGGGATCCGACGGTCTGGCCCGCCAGGCCCTTTCCGAAGCCGGGGATCACCTGATCGAGGGGGAAGCTCGCGGCCTGCTTGTCCCAGGAGCTGTCGAAGACGGTCTTGGAGTCCCAATCCACCCCGGTGTACTGCACGCGAACGGTGTCGGTGGCCTTGACCTTCGCCCGGTGCCCTTGATCAGGGTCTGGCGTCACGAGCTTCGTGGGCTTCTTCGCGTCCGGGATGATGATGCCGGGGCGGCCGTCCGGAGCACGGACGACGGTGGGCAGGCCGAGCGCGTCGTTGTACTGCAGCGAGCCCTCGGCATGCGGCAGGTAAACCTTGGCGACGTCGACCACGGCGACCGTCGCGCCCTTGGCCGCGGTGCCCGCGGGAAGGCCGATCAGCAGGCGCGACCCGGCGGTCGCGCACTGCAGCGCGGCGCTGAAATCCTTCGACTGCGACGCCATTGCCAGAGTCGAGGACCTGAGCCGCCGAGCCGTCGAACCCGGTGCCGCCGACTCGATTGCCCGGTCTTCCCGTCATACAACGCGAAGTCGATGACGAAGGGCTGATTCGCGGCGACGATCGGGGTCCCCGTGCCATGGATGAGGTCGTTGACACTCGTCTTCTTCGTGTCCATGGGCGTGCTGACCTCGATCGTTCGGCTCCTTGCCGAAGTCGCCCTTCACCGAGACGGCGCTGACGAGTCCGCCGACCCGGCGCTGCAGGTGGGGCAGGCCTGCCCGTCGAACGAGGGGGCGCTGGAGCAGCCCGCCAGAGCGAGGGCGGCGAGGCCGAGGGTGATCAGGGCAGCGGCAGTCTTACGCACGCGCTCCAGTCTATGCGGACGGATCCTCCGCGCGCGACCGCTCCCGCGGCCGCGTCGCCCGCCGCCGCGGCCAGGCGGGCGCCGCCGGCCGCCCGCTGCGCCTCGCGCACCCGCTTGCGCAGGTCTTGTCGGTGGTCTCGCGGTCGCCGAGGGCGCCCGGGCGTCCACAGCTCGACGTCCTCGTCGCCGTACTCGGTCTTCGAGGCGCGGCGCTTAACGGCCGGCGGCACCGCGCCGGGCGCGAGCCGCCGGGCGGTGATCAGGAAGCCGGTGTGGGCGACCATCCGGTGGTCCGGGCGCACGGCGAGGCCCTCGACGTGCCAGCCGCGCACCATGGTCTCGCTCGCCTCCGGCTCGGTGAAAGCGCCGGTGCCGCGGAGCGCCTCGGCGACCCGCGAGAGCTGCGTCACGGTCGCGACGTAGCAGAGCACGACGCCGCCCGGCGCGAGCGCCTCGGCTACCGCGTCGAGGCACTCCCAGGGAGCGAGCATGTCGAGCACGACCCGGTCGACGCGTGCCCGCCTCGACTCGCCGGCAGCGCCTCGGCGAGGTCGCCGACGGTGACGCTCCAGAGTCCGGCAGCTCGCCGAGGAAGGTGGCGACGTTGGCGGCGGCGACCTCGGCGAACTCCTCGCGGCGCTCGAACGAGAGCAGGCGCCCGTCGGGCCGATCGCGCGCAGCAGCCAGAGCGAGAGCGCGCCCGAGCCGACGCCGGCCTCGACCACGGTCGCGCCGGGGAAGATGTCGGCCAGGGCGACGATCTGCGCGGCGTCCTTCGGGTAGACGATCGCGGCGCCGCGCGGCATCGACATCACGAAGTCGCTGAGCAGCGGGCGCAGCGCCAGGTACTCGTTGCCGGCGCTGTTCGGCGACGACGGAGCCGTCCGGCAGGCCGATCGATCGCGGTGCCCGAGCACGCCGCGGTGCGTGTGGAGCTCGCCGCCGGCGCGAGCGTGATCGTGTGCATGCGCGCCCTTGGGGCCGGTGAGCTGCACGCGGTCGCCCGCGCGGAACGGGCCGCTGGGCGCGGCGCGGCGCGCGAGCGTCACCGTCATCGGCTCACCGCCGCTCGCGCACGCGCGGCACCGCGGCGAACTCGGCCGCGATGTCGTCGGCGCCTCGGCCCTCGAGCGTGTCCCAGAGGGCGTCGGCGCCGGGCCGTCGCAGCGGCACGATGTGCGGCACGCCGATGGCGGCGGCGCCGGACGCGACGGCGGCCGGCAGGCCGGTGCGCGAGTCCTCGATCGCGACGGTGTCCGGCGATGTCGACGCCGAGCGCGTCGGCGGCCCGCAGGTAGGGCTCGGGATGCGGCTTGGGCCGCTCCACGTCGTCGCCGCCCACGATGACGTCGAACGCGTCGAAGCCGATCAGGGCGACGATGTCCTCGGCCATCCGCCGCATCGACATCGTGACGAGCGCGGTGCGCACGCCGGCTCGCGCAGGCTGCGCAGCAGCTCCCGGGCGCCGGGCCGCAACGGCACGCCGTCCGCTGCAGCCGCATCGCGCACGCGGTCGGTGAGCCGTCGACGATCTCGTCGGCGGCCATGCCGCACGCCGGCGCCGCTGGAGGATCACGGCGCTGTCGATGAGGCCGCTGCCGACGAGCTGCAGGGCCTGCTCGTGGGTCCAGGTGCCGCCGAAGCGCGGCGACGAGCTCGGTCTCGGCGTCCATCCAGTACGGCTCGGTGTCGACGAGGGTGCCGTCCATGTCCCAGAGGACGGCGGCGGGTGCTGTGTCACTGCTCCATGCTACCGGGGACCGGTCGGCGCCGCCCCGCGGTGCCGGCTCCGGCCGACGGGGCCTAGCCTGGATGGAACCCGCGGCGACCGCCGCGCGCCGAGAGGAAGTTCGTGCAGGTACTCGGATCCCGGATCCTCGTGGCCGCCTTCGAGGGCTGGAACGACGCCGGAGAGGCCGCGACCGCGCGCCGCCGAGCACATCGGCGACAGCGGTCCCTCGACTCGTGCTCGACGGTCGACCCCGAGCTGTACTTCGACTACCAGTTCAACCGGCCGACGCTCGAGCGCGACGACGACGGCGACGCGCAGCCTGCGCTGGCCCCGGGCGCAGGATGCTGCGCCCGGTCGGCGCCGCGCGAGGAGCCGACGGCTCGTGGCTGCTCGGCACCGAGCCCGCGCGCGCTGGCAGGCGTTCAGCGCCGAGATCATCGACGCGGCGCTGCGCGCGGACATCGACCGGGATCGTGACCCTCGGCGCGATGCTCGCCGACGTGCCGCACACCCGGCCGATCTCGATCTTCGCCTCCAGCGAGAACGCGGAGGTGCGCGACGACCTCGGCATCGAGCGCTCCACCTACGAGGGGCCGGTCGGCATCCTCTCGCGCGCTCGCGGACGCCGCGGAGCAGGTCGGGCATCCCCGCGCTGTCGCTCTGGGCGTACGTGCCGCACTACGTGCACACCGGCGGCTCCTCGCCGAAGGCGACGCTCGCGCTGCTCGACCGGCTGCACGAGGTCACTGGCGTCGACGTCCCGCGCGGCGAGCTGGCCACCGAGGCCGCGGCCTGGGAGGCGGCGATCGACGCCGCCGCCGCGGAGGACGAGGAGATGGCCGCCTACATCGAGCAGCTCGAGGCCAAGCGCGACACCGGGACTCGCCGGAGGCGAGCGGCGAGGCGATCGCCCAGGAGTTCGAGCGCTTCTTCCGCCGCACGGCGACGGCCCCGGCGAGCACAAGCGCTGAGCCTGCCGGCTGCCGTCGGCCTTGCGTCAGGCCGCGATCACGCCCGTCACGAGCAGGACGATCAGCGCGATGCCGAGCAGGATCCGGTAGACGACGAACGGCAGGAAGCTGCGCTGCGAGATGCAGCCCATGAAGAACGCGATCACGCGAGGCCGACGACGAACGCGACGACCGTCGCCGCGAGCGTCTCGCCCGGCCGAAGACCTCGACGTGCATTCCGCGCGGTGCCTGCGTGCACGGCTCCTTGATCGCCTTGTAGAGCTGGTAGAAGCCCGCTGCCGAACACGGCCGGCATCGCCAGCAGGAACGAGTAGCGCGCGGCCGCGCGCGCGCTCGTAGCCCGATGAGCAGTCCCGCGGTGATGGTGCCGCCCGAGCGCGAGACGCCCGGGATCAGCGCGAGCGCCTGCGCGAGGCCGAAGACGATGCCGTGGCCCCAGGTCAGCTCCTTCAGCCGACGCGTCTTCGCGCCGACCAGTCGGCGACGCCGAGCAGGATGCCGAACACGATCAGCGTGGTCGCCACGATCCAGAGCGACCGGAACGTCGTCTCGATCGCGTCCTGGAAGAGCAGGCCGAGCACGACGATCGGGATGCTGCCGATGATGACCAGCCAGCCCATCCGGGCGTCCGGGTCGTTGCGCGGGATCCGGCCGAACAGCGCCCGGAACCAGCTGCGCGACGATGCGCGCGATGTCCCGCCAGAAGTAAGCACGCGACCGCGGCCTCCGTGCCGAGCTGGATGATCGCGGTGAACGCGCGCGCCGGGGTCCGCGCCCGTCCGGCAGGAACTCGCCGACGATGCGGATGTGCGCGCTCGACGAGACCGGCAGGAACTCGGTGAGCCCCTGGACGAGCCCGAGGATGACGGCGTTGAGAAGTCCATGGTCCTTTCACGTCATGCGCGGGCTCGCGCGGGGGGCGGTCAGTAGGTGCGCAGCAGGTCCGCAGCACGCGCTGCCCGAACACCAGCGCGTCGAGCGGGACGCGCTCGTCGACGCCGTGGAACATGCCGGGGAAGTCCAGGTCCGTCGGCAGCTGCAGCGGGGCGAAGCCGTAGCCGGTGATGCCGAGCGTCGCGAGCGCCTTGTTGTCGGTGCCGCCGCGAGAGCAGGTACGGCAGCACGGGCGCGCCGGGGTCGTGCCGTCCGAGGGTCGGCGACGATCGCGTCGACCAGCGGCGCCGCCGAACGGCGCCTCCAGGCCGATGTCGCGGTGCATGACGATCTCGATCTCGATGTCGTCGCCGACGAGGTCGCGCACCTGCGCGAGCACCGCGTCCTCGTCGCCGGGCAGCGTGCGGATGTCGATGAGCGCCTCGGCGCGTGTCCGGGATCACGTTGTGCTTGTAGCCGGCCTCGAGCACGGTCGGGTTGCGTGGTGGTGCGCAGGGTGGCGCAGGATGAAGCCGGCGGCCGTGCCGGTGCGCAGCACGACCTCGTCGGGGCCGATCCGCTGCGAGGTCGACGTCGAGCAGCCGGCCGAGCTCGGCGATCAGCGCGTGGTCGTCGCCGTGAGCTGGAGCGGCCACTCCGTGCGGCCGATCGTCGACGACCGCCTCGGCGAGCTTGGTGATCGCGTTGTCGCGGATGGAGCCGCGAGCCGTGCGCCGGCGCGGCCGCGGGCGATCAGCTTGATCCAGACCAGCGCCTTCTCCCCCGTCTGCAGCAGGTAGGCGCGCTGGCCGCCGAGGTCGATCGAGTAGCCGCCGACCTCGCTGATCGCCTCGGTGGCGCCCGCGAAGAGCTCCGGGTGGTTGTCGACCACGAGGTGCGAGCCCGCGACGCCGCCGTCCTCCTCGTCGGCGAAGAAGGCGACGACCAGGTCGCGCTCCGGCTGCTCCCCGGCGCGCAGGATGTCGCCGACCGCGGTGAGGATCATGGCGTCCATGTTCTTCATGTCGACGGCGCCGCGGCCCCAGAGCAGGCCGTCGCTGGATCACGCCGCCGAACGGGTCGACGGTCCAGTTGCGCGGCCATCGGCCGGCACGACGTCGAGGTGGCCGTGCACGACGAGCGCGGGCTTGTCGCGGTCGCGGCCCTGGCACCCGCGCCACACGCTGGTGCGGCGCGGGATCGGACTCGAAGAACTCGCGGCTCGAGCCCGAGCGAGCTGCAGATAGCGCGCCGACGTACTCCGCCGCCTCGCGCTCGCCCTTCGCGTCACCCCCGCCGAAGTTGGACGGTGTCGAAGCGGATGAGATCGGCGGCGATCCGCGCGACCTCGGGAAGTGCGGCATCGGGCTCGGGCATGACACCAGGCTATCGAACGCGCACGACGCGCCCGACGCGTGCCCGGGTTCGAGGGGCCCTGCGGAACGTGATAGTGTCATTCCTCGGTTGGCAACAGCCGAAACCACCAGCGCGGGTGGCGGAATAGGTAGACGCGCTAGCTTGAGGTGCTAGTGCCCGAATAGGGCGTGGGGGTTCAAGTCCCCCCTCGCGCACGGTACGAAAGAGCGGTCGGATCCGAATGGATCCGGCCGCTCTTCGTTTCGGCAGTGCCGGTGGGACACTGCGTCGCTACGAGACGAGCCGACGGATCGCCTGCGAGCGGGATGGTGATCCAGTCCGGGCGGTTGCGGACCTCGTAGATCGCCTCGTAGACGGCCTTGTCGAGCTCCAGCGCGTCGAGCAGCGGCCGCTGGGCATCGAGGTCGATACCCGACGCGGCCACGTAGCCGTCGATGAACGACAGCCGAGCCGCGCGCGCCCAGTCGTCCACCGGTTCCGCAGAGTGCGCGGGTCCTCCAGACGGATGGATCCGGCGATGTAGTCGAAGGAGCGCAGCATTCCGGCGACGTCCCGGGTCGCCAGATCCGGCCGGACGCGCTCCGGCATCGGCCGGATCGGCTCCCCTTCGAAGTCGAGCAGCACCCAGCCGCGATCCGGCACCAGGATCACCTGTCCCAGGTGGTAGTCGCCGTGGATGCGCTGCAGGTCGGGCCAGGCCACCTGCGAGGCGCGCGCATAGACCGCCTCGATCGCCTCCCGTGACTCGGCGAGCTCCGGCACCTCGGCGATCGCGATCGAGAGGCGCCGACGCCAGGTCGCGCCGATGGCCTCGCGCTCCTGCGTCGGTCGTGCTCACCGTGTCGAACAGCTCGGCCAGCGAGACATGCACCGCGGCGGTGGCCTCACCCAGGTCGCGGGCGCGCTCCCGGAAGTCTTCTCCGGAGGTGGCGGCACGCATCGCGACGCGACGCGCGTCCTCGACCCCGGGGAGGAACTCCTGTGCGAACGCGAGCGAGCCGGCGAGGGTGCCGCCTCCCCCGTCGGGCCAGGCCCCGGCGACGGAGCCGATCGCCCGCGGGACGTACGGCGACCCGGCTTCGGCGAGGGCCGTCTGCAGCTCGATGTCGGGATTCATCCCGGGGTGCAGCTGCCGGAACACCTTGCAGATGATCGGCGTCGCGGCGTCGTCGCCGCGATAGATGATCGACGTGTTCGACTGCTCGCCGCTGAGCACGCTCGGCACGGTATGCGCCCGTCACGGGAGCGGACCCGGACGGGATCCCGCGGGCGATCGCCGCGTCGCCTACGGCGTCATCGATGCGGATGCTCCCACCGCCGCGCGTCACGAGCTGCAGCAGGGCCTGCGAGTACGCCGGATCGAACGGTCCGTCCACGAGTGTGGTGCCCGGCTCCGAGGTGCCGATGACGTGTTCCGCGGCGACGCCGGCGGGGGCGGTCGCCCGCACCACGACCGGGACCTGGTACAGCGTCGCGGGCTGAGCGCTCTCATCGGCCACGAGGAGGGTCCGGACCCGCACAGCGGTTTCGCCGTCGGCGGCGTACGGGTCGGGAAGATCCCAGCCGGCCACGAGCCGGAGCGCCGGCGTACGGCCCTTCGCGGCGTACCACCGCTGCTGCGGCATCCACGTCTCGAGCCACGCCATCGTGCTGTCCATGCCTGCGAGAGTATGGCTCGGAGGACGTCAGTGTCGAGTCGCCCCCGCGACGGTTCAGCTCGGGCCCACCCCGAACAGCAGACCGAGCCCGTACGTGATGGCGGCCGCGCCGAAGCCGATCGCGAGCTGGCGCAGCCCGCGCCGCAGCGGCGGGCCCCCGGAGAGCACGCCGACCATCGCCCCGGTGCTCAGCAGCGCCAGGCCGACGAGCGCCAGCGCCGTGAGGATGGCGGGCAGGCCCTGCATGCCGAAGATCCACGGCAGCACCGGCACGATGGCGCCCGAGGCGAACAGCAGGAAGCTCGAGATCGCCGCCGTCCAGGCGCTGCCGACGATCTCGTGCGCGCCGTCGTCGTCCCCGGGGACCCGGAGCGGGCCGGTCTGCATGGCCATGCCCGCCTTGGCCGCGCCGACCACGCGCCGGGCGCGCTCGAGCGACTCGGCCGGATCGACCCCGCGGGCGCGATAGACCAGCGCCAGTTCGTTCTCATCGAGGTCGAGGTCGCTCGCGCTGGCATCGCCGTGCCCGTTCTCCTCCGTCGCCTCGAGCAGCTCGCGCTGCGACCGCACCGAGACGAACTCGCCCGCGCCCATCGAGAGCGCCCCGGCGAGGAGCCCGGCGAATCCGCTGAACAGCACGAAGCCGCTGCTCGCCCCGGTCGCGCCGATGCCCAGCACCAGAGCGAGGTTGCTGACGAGTCCGTCGTTCGCGCCGAACACCGCAGCCCGGAAGGATCCGGAGAGCCGTCGACGCCCTCGTGCGGCGAGCCCGCGCACGACCTCGAAGTGGACCTTCTCGTCGGCGCGCATCGCCGGGGTGGCATACACCTCGGAGTCGTACGGGGAGCGCGCCTCCGCGCTCTGTGCGAGCGCCAGCACGAAGATGGATCCGAACCGGCCAGCCATCCAGCCGAGCAGCCGGGTGCGCAGCCCGGGGCGTGGCAGGCGTGCGGGCTCCCCGCCGAGCAGCGCGAGCCAGTGCGCCTCGTGCCGCCCCTCCGCGGCGGCGAGCTCGCGCAGGATCTCCCGCTCCTCGCCGTTCCTGCGCTGGGCGAGCTGCTGGTACACGTGGGCTTCCGCCCGTTCCTCCACGAGGTAGCGGGTCCAGCGGCGGCGGTCCGCCGCGGTGGGTTCGGCGGGCGGGTGGTCCAGGGCGTGCATCGGCGTCCTTCACTGTCGGGCAACCGTTCCACGCTAGCGATCGCTGCGCCCTGGACTCGTGCTCGGAACGGGATTGACAGCATTTCGGGGATCCGAACCCTTCGACAGGCTCAGGGACCGCCCTTCGGGACGCAGGCTCAGGGACGGGGCTTCGACAGGCTCAGGAGCGCACGCGGCGGCGGAGCAGGTCGATCCGGGACTGCAGCTGGGTCACGGTGGCCTGCGCGACCGCGGGGCCGCCGCAGAGCCGGCGGAGCTCGGCGTGCACGGCGCCGTGCGGGTCCCCGGTCTGGCGCGCGTACACGCCGACCAGGCTGTTCAGCAGCTGGCGCTGCTCCCGCAGGGTGCGGTGCAGCGGCTCGGGAAGGGTCGTGGTCTGCGCGGGCGTGACGGACTCTCGCGCCTCGCGCAGGCGCGACTGCCGGGACTGCCGCTGCATGAGCAGCTCGTGCACGTGCTCGGGTTCCAGCAGACCCGGGATCCCGATGAACTCCTCCTCCTCGGGCGTGCCGGGTTCGGCGAGCTGGCCGAACTCCGAGCCGTCGAACACGACGCGGTCGAAATGCGCGAGCGACGAGATCGCCTGGTAGCTGAACTCCTGGGTGAGCGCGTCCGACGCGTCGTCCTCGCGGTTGGCGCCCTCCAGCAGCGAGTCCTCGAGGCCGTCGTCGTCCTTCGACCGCCGGTCCAGCGCGTGATCCCGCTGTCGCTCCAGTTCGTTCGCGAGCTTCATCAGCACCGGCACGTTCGGCAGGAACACGCTCGCCGCCTCGCCTCGGCGCCGCGCCCGCACGAAGCGGCCGATCGCCTGTGCGAAGAACAGCGGCGTCGACGAGGACGTGGCGTAGACGCCCACGGCGAGCCGCGGCACGTCGACGCCCTCCGACACCATGCGCACGGCCACCATCCAGCGGTCGTTCGACGCGCTGAACTTCTCGATGCGCTCCGACGCGGTCGCGTCGTCCGACAGCACGACGGTGGGACGCTGCCCGGTCAGCGAGTGCAGGATCTTCGCGTACGCGCGGGCCACGGTCTGATCGGTCGCGAGGACGAGCCCGCCCGCGTCGGGCACGTGGTGGCGGATCTCGGTGAGGCGGCGGTCCGCGGCGGACAGCACCGCGGGCATCCACTCCCCCTCCGGGTCCAGCGCGGTGCGCCAGGCCTGCGAGGTGACGTCCTTCGTGTTGTCCTGGCCGAGGTGGGCCTCGAGCTCGTCGCCCGCGCTGGTGCGCCAGCGCATCTTGCCCGCATACATGTGGAACAGCACGGGGCGCACGACCCCGTCCTGCAGCGCGCGGCCGTAGCCGTACGCGTAGTCGGTGCTCGACACCCGCGCTCCGGACTCGTCCGGGAGGTACTCGACGAACGGGATCGGCGCGGTATCGCTGCGGAACGGCGTGCCGCTGAGCAGCAGCCGGCGCTTCGCCGGCCCGTAGGCGTCGCGGATCGCGTCGCCCCAGCTCAGCGCGTCGCCGCCGTGATGCACCTCGTCCAGGATCACGAGCGTGCGCGCATCCTGGGTGAGATGCCGGTGCACGGAGGACTTCGCCGCCACCTGCGCGTAGGTGACGACCACGCCGTGGTACTGCCGCGAGGGCGCCCAGTGGCTGTTGCGGAACCGGGGGTCGAGGCGGATGTGCACCCGGGCCGCCGCGTCCGCCCACTGCGTCTTGAGGTGCTCGGTGGGCGCGACGACGATGATCCGGTCGATCTCGTTCGTGCGCAGCAGCTCGACCGCGAGGGTGAGCGCGAAGGTCGTCTTGCCGGCGCCGGGGGTCGCGGCCACGAGGAAGTCCCTGCGCTGCTCGACGCGGAAGTACTCCTCGAGCGCCTCCCGCTGCCACGCCCGCAGCCGGTCGGCGGTTCCCCAGGGAGCGCGCTGAGGGAAGGACGGGGAGAGCATGGGATTCCACGATAGACGAGTCCGCCGACGTTCCCGGGCGCGTCGGATCCCGGCGGCCCCGATCCCAGCGTTCGCACCGGATCGGCACAGCGGATCCAGGGCGAACGGTCCTAGATTCCGATCCAGATTCCGACAGGGCATTCCGTTCGGAGCGCCCCTGCCGGAAGGACATCCCGTGACCCGACACACCTCGGCGCGCCCGATCGCGCAGCACAGCTCCACCCGCGGACCCCGTGCGTGGAGCAGGATCCTGCGCATGATCGGCGTCGGACTCGCGGTCGCGGTCGTGAGCGGCCTCGGCGTGATCGGCTACGTCCTCACCGACCTCACGACGGCCGTGGCGCACAACACCGTGCAGCTCGAGGGCGGCCCCGCCACCGCGCCCGACATCGCCGCGTACAAGAGCGGTTTCAACCTCCTGGTCGTCGGGATCGACGCGTGCGAGGCGAAGTACGCCGGCCTCTTCCCCGGCCGCTGCGACGGACCGGACGCGTCCAGCGTGAACAACGACGTGACGGTTCTGGTGCACGTGTCGAACACGCCGCGGCGGATCACCGTCGTGAGCTTCCCGCGCGACCTGATCACAGCGATCCCCGCGTGCACTGCGAAGGACGGCACGGCCGTGTCGGCGCAGAGCGCCGCGCAGATCAACACGACCTACGACGAGGGCGGACTGTCCTGCGTCGCGAAGACCGTCACGGCGCTGTCCGGGCAGCAGGTCGACTTCGCCGCCGCGGTGAACTTCGGCACCGTGATCGACATCACCAACGCGATCGGCGGCGTGCAGGTGTGCCTGGCGACCCCGATGAACGATGCCTACACGGGCCTGGATCTGAGCGCCGGCGAGCACACGATCCAGGGCCTGCAGGCGCTGCAGTTCCTGCGCACCCGGCACGGACTCGTCAGCGGCAGCGACCTCGCGCGGATCGGCAACCAGCAGCAGTACCTGGGCAGCCTCGCCCGGCAGCTGACCAGCGGCAAGGTGCTCTCGAACGTGCCGATGGTGCTGAAGATCGCGAACATCGCGCTGAGCAACCTCGAGGCGAGCACCACGCTCGCGAATCCCACGACGATCCTGCAGCTCGCGCTCGCCGTCAAGGACGTGCAGCCCTCCGACATCACCTTCATCCAGTACCCCACGCTGACGGATCCGGACGACCCGAACCGCGTCGTCCCGGACGACTCTTCCGCGCAGACGCTGTGGGCGGCGGTATCCGCAAACCAGCCCGTGCTGATCACGCACCAGAACACGATCAACGACGGGGTCACCGTGGAACCGCCCGCACCGGCCGCGACGGCCGATCCCTCCGCCTCCCCCGCGCCTTCCACGACGCCGGCTCCTGCGGCGTCGGCGGTGCCGCTCCCAGACAACGTGCGCGGCAGCACCGCGGCCCAGCAGACCTGCAGCAACGGCGACTCGAGCGGCTGATCCCGCCTGTCCGCGGGTAATCTCGGACGCGGTACCGCGCCGATCGTGCGGGACCGAGGAAGGAGCAGCATCATGTCCGGTCACGAACCGCGCACCCCCTTCGTTCCGAACGAGACCCCGCATCCCTGGCATCGCTACGTCGCGCTCGGCGACTCGTTCACCGAGGGCATCGGGGATCCGGACCCCACGGCGCCCGGCGGGCACCGCGGCTGGGCGGATCGCGTGGCCGAGGTGCTGGGCGCGCAGAGCGCGGACTTCGCGTACGCGAACCTGGCCGTCCGCGGCAAGCTCATCGCGCAGATCAGCGACGAGCAGATCGCCCCCGCGATCGCACTGAACCCCGACCTGATCACGCTGTGCGCGGGCGGCAACGACGTGATCCGCCCCGGCACGGACCCCGACGAGATCGGGGTGCTGCTCGACGACATGGTCACCCGCCTCGCGCGCACCGGTGCGGCGATCGTGCTCATCACGGGCATCGACACGAACTTCACCCCGGTGTTCCGCCCGTTCCGCGGCAAGGTCGCGATCTACAACGAGAACGTGCGCGCGATCGCCGAACGGCACGACTGCATCGTCGCCGACCAATGGGGCCTCAAGGTCGTCCAGGACCCGCGGTTCTTCGCCGACGACCGGCTGCACATGAACCCGCTCGGGCACCACGAGGTCGCCCGGCTGGTGCTGCGCGCGCTGAACGTGCCCCACGGCCTGCAGGCGATGCAGCCGGACGCCGCGCCGACGCGCACCTGGCGCGCGGCGCGCAGCGAAGACCTGGTGTGGGCGCGTACCCACCTGGTGCCCTGGGTGCTGCGCCGGCTGCGGCATCAGTCCTCCGGCGACGACGTCGAGGCCAAGCGTCCAGAGCCGCTGCCGATCGTGCTTCCCGGCGAATGACCCTCAGCCGGCGCGCGGCGGGTGCTGCAGCGCCCAGAGCACGACGGCGACCGTCGAACCGACGTTGAGCGAATCCACCCGGCCCGCCATCGGGATCGTGACCACCGCGTCGGCGGATCCGAGGGCCTCGGCGCTGAGCCCGGGCCCTTCCGAGCCGAACGCCAGCGCCACGCGCTCGGGCCGGACGCCCGCATAGACGTCGAGCGTCAGGGCGTCCTCCCGCAGGGCCAGTGCGGCGACCGCGATCCGCTCGGCCGCGAGATCCGCCCGCAGCGCGGCCCAATCCGCGAACCGCGTCCAGGGCACCTGGAACACCGTGCCCATGCTCACCCGCACGCTGCGCCGGTACAACGGGTCCGCGCAGCGTGCGGACACCAGCACGGCGTCCGCACCGAGCGCCGCTGCAGCGCGGAACGCCGCACCGACGTTCGCGTGCTCGATCAGCCCCTCCAGGATCAGGACCGTGCGCGCCCCCGCGATGACGTCCGCCACGGGCAGCGGTTCAGGGCGGTGCATGGCGGCCAGCGCCCCCCGGTGCACCGGGAATCCCGCCACGGCCTCGACCACGGCGTCGGGCGCGACGTACACGGGCACGTCCGCGTGCGCCAGGAGCTCGCGGATCCCCGGCGCCCAGCGCTCCTGCGTGAGCACCGAGCGGGGCCGGTGGCCCGCGCCGATCGCGCGTTCGATGACCTTGAACGACTCCGCGATGTACAGACCGCCCTCCGCCTCGCTGCGCAGGCGCAAGGCCGTGTCCGTGAGGCCGCGGTAGTCGTCGAGGCGAGGGTCGGCGGGATCATCGATGCGGAGTTCGTGCACGCCCCCACTCTTCCAGTCCCGCGCCCGCGCGACACGTCGTCCACCCGCCGGACAGCGCCCGTAGACTCGTCCGGGGAGGTCGGGTGAACAGCATGACGCCGTCGCTGCGCGCGCAGCTCGACGCCGCCGCGGAGTTGCTGGCCGGACGCGGGATCGCGTTCCTCACGGGCGCCGGGCTGTCCACCGATTCCGGGCATCCCCGCCTACCGCGGCGCCGGATCCTCGCCGCGAAGGGCGCCGATGACGGTGCAGACCTTCCTCGGCTCGGACGCGGCCCAGCAGCGCTACTGGCTGGGCAGCCACCTCGGCTGGCGCTCCTTCGGCACGGCGTCGCCGAACGCCGGCCACCGCGCGATCGCGGAACTGGAGCGTGCCGGCCGTTCCGTGGGCGTGGTGACGCAGAACGTGGACGGGCTGCACCTGGCCGCGGGATCCGAACGGGTCGTGGAGCTGCACGGCACGATGCGCACGGTGCACTGCCTGCACTGCGGTCAGACCTTCGCGCGCGACGCCGTCGCCGCCCAGATCGAGGCGCGCAACCCGTGGCTGGACGTGCCCGACGAGGTGCTCCTCGGCCCGGACGGCGACGTCAGACCGGAGTCCGGCGAGGAGTTCGTGCTGCCGCGCTGCACCGTCTGCGGCGGGGCGCTGAAGCCGGACGTGGTGTTCTTCGGCGAGTACGTGCCGGCCGTGCAGTTCGCCGACGCCGAGGCGCTGCTGCGCTCGGGGGATGCGCTCGTCGTCGCGGGATCCTCGCTGGTCGTGAACTCCGGCATCCGCATCGTCGAGCGCGCCCGGCGCAGAAAGCTGCCGATCGTCATCGTCAACCTCGAATCCACCCGCGCCGACGCGTGGGCGTCGGCCACGGTCGCCGCCTCCACGAGCGTGGCGCTGCCGATCCTCT
This sequence comes from uncultured Actinomycetota bacterium, assembly GCA_963791605.1. Taxonomy (GTDB): domain Bacteria; phylum Actinomycetota; class Actinomycetes; order Actinomycetales; family Microbacteriaceae; genus Microbacterium. The sequence goes on from CAWBTB010000023.1 coordinate 48,490, forward strand.
TGGAGCTGCTGAAGTGACCCGCCTCACCCTCGTCCGCCATGGCCAGACCGACTGGAACCTCCAGGGCCGGATCCAGGGATCCACCGACATCCCGCTGAACGACACCGGCCGACGGCAGGCGCAGCAGGCGGCAGCACGTCTCGCGGGGACCCCGTTCGATCTCGTGTGCACCAGCCCGCTGTCGCGCGCCGCCGAGACCGCGCGGATCATGGCCGAAGCCCTCGCGCTGCCCGAGCCCCTGGTCGCCGTCGGCATGCGCGAGCACGAGTTCGGCGAGGCGGAGGGGCTGCTCTGGGAGCAGTACTCCGACCGGTTCCGCGGGCGGCGCGACGACGTCCCCGGCGCCGAGACGGTCCGGCAGCTCACCGATCGCATCCTCGCGTCGCTCGAGCGGATCGACGCGGCGGCACGCCGACGGTCGGCGCCGCGCGCGGAGTCCGTGCTCGTCGTGACCCATGGCGGGGTGATCCGGGCGCTCCTGGAGCACGCCTCCGGCGGCACGCTCCCGGCTCAGGGCGAGTCGCTCGGGAACGGCTCGGTGCACCGCTTCGCGATGGACGGCGGCGGGATCCGGCTGCTCGACACGGTCGTCGCCTGAGCCGGGTCCGCGCCGGGCAGCACGCGGCGCCGGGCGTAGGATCGAAGGCGCTGCCGACCCCGAGGAGAACCGTGAAACCCGCCCCCGCACCGACCTGGCGGATGTGGCTGATCTGGACGGTGGGGGTCGCGGCGTACGTGCTGTCGATCACGAACCGCACCTCGCTGTCGGCCGTGGGCGTCGACGCCGCGCACCTGTTCCAGGCCGACGCGTCGACGTTGTCCCTGTTCGCCGTGCTGCAGCTGGCCGTGTACGGTCTCATGCAGATCCCGGTCGGCCTCCTGCTGGACAGGTTCGGATCGCGTCCGATCATGGTCACGGGCATGCTGCTGATGTCGGTCGGCCAGCTGGTCATGGCGTTCGCACCGAACGTCGGCGTCGCGATCGTCGCCCGCATGATCCTCGGCGCCGGCGACGCGGCGATCTTCCCCGGCGTGCTGCGCCTCGTGGCGATCTGGTTCCCGGCGCAGCGCGGCCCGCTCATGGCCCAGCTCACCGGCATCGTCGGCCAGCTCGGCCAGCTGGTGGCGCTGCTCCCGCTGCCGCTGCTGCTGCACTCCACCTCGTGGTCGGTCACGTTCGGGAGCCTCGCCGGGCTCGGCGTGCTGTTCAGCGTGCTCGTGTTCGCGCTGATCCGCAACCGTCCGCCGGAACTCACCGAGGACGTCTCGGTGAACACCGATACCGGCGCGATCCGCATCGTGACCTCTCAGATGGATCTGCGCGTCTCGCTGCGCGCGGCGCTCGCGCACCCCGGCACCCGTCTCGGCTTCTGGACGCACTTCACCACCCCGTTCGCAGGCACCGCGTTCATGATGCTGTGGGGCATCCCGTTCCTGACGAGCGGTGAGAACCTCTCGATCGGCGCCGCGTCGCTCGTGACCACCGTTTACGTGCTGTGCGGGATCGTGTTCGGCCCGATGATCGGCACGCTCTCGGCCCGGCACCCGACGAGCCGGTCCCTGATGCTCGTGCTGCCGACGATCGGACTGCAGGTCGTGGTCTGGCTGGCGGTGATCCTGTGGCCGGGCGACGCGCCGCTCTGGCTGCTCATCCTGCTCGCGATCGCGCTCGCGACGGGTGGCCCTGCGTCGATGGTCGCCTTCGATCACGCCCGCACGCACAACCCGCAGCACCGGCTCAGCACGGCCACCGGCGTCGTCAACGGCGGCGGATTCCTGGCCGGGCTCATCGCGATCTTCCTGATCGGCCTCGCGCTCGACCTGCAGGGCGCGGGCACGCCCGACACCTACTCGCTGGACGCGTTCCGCTGGGCCTTCCTCACCCAGGTCCCGCTGTGGCTGCTCGGCACGGTGTTCATCGTGCGGGAGCGGCGCCTGACCCGGCGCGTGCTGGGCCTGGATCGCCGCTCCGCGAACGACTGACTCAGGCCAGCAGCATCGCCCGGCCCGGCTCCTGCAGCACGTCGGCGACCGCCTTGAGGAACTGCGCGCCCTCGGCGCCGTCCACGACGCGGTGATCGAACGAGAGGCTGAGCGTCATCACATCGCGCAGCGCGATCTCGCCCCTGTGCTCCCAGGGCAGTCGCCGCACGGCGCCCAGCGCGAGGATCCCGGTCTGCCCCGGCGGCAGGATCGGGGTGCCCGCGTCGACCCCGAAGACGCCGATGTTGGTCAGTGAGAAGGTGCCCCCGGCGAGATCGGCGGGCGGCGTCTTGCCGCTGCGGGCCGTGCGGGTGAGCTCGGCGATCGCGCCGGCCAGTCCGCTCAGGGTCATCCGCTCCGCGTCCCGGATCACCGGCACGATGAGTCCGCGTTCGGTCGCCGCCGCGATGCCGAGATCGACGAAGTGCTGCTGCACGATCTCCCCCGCCTCGCCGTCCCATCGCGCGTTCAGCCCCGGGTAGTGCGCCAGAGCAAGGCAGACGGCCTTCGCGACCACGGTGAGCACGCCGATCCGCGGTGCGTCGGCCGCAGCCCCGGCACGCAGCGACGCGATCAGCTCGCTCGTCGCGGTGACGTCGACGGTGTGGAAGGTCGTCACGTGCGGCGCGGTGAACGCGCTCTGCACCATCGCGTCGGCGGTGTGCTTGCGGACGCCGCGGATGGGGATCCGGGTGGTGCTGCGCTCCCCCGCCGGGATCGGCTGCGGAGCGGGCGAGTCCGCTCGGGAGGCCGCAGATCCCTCGGTCCGCTGGGCGACGCGCTCGCGGTACGCATCCACGTCGGCACGCGTGATGACCCCGTCGCCGAGTTCGGCCGCAACCAGGACGAGATCGACGCCCTGCCCCTTCGCGTAGGCCCGGACGGGCGGGGTCGACCGGGGCCGCTCGTGATGCTCAGGGATCGCCGGCGTCTCGTCGATCGCGTCATGCGGCGCCGCGGCCCGGACATCGACATCGGCCGTCGCGAGCACCGCGGCCGCGCGCCGCGCCCGGCGCATCGGCCGGCCCGTGCTCGGGGCTGCGCCGTAGCCGACCAGGTTCGGGCCCGCACCGTCCTCGGCCGCCGCCGCTGCGGGAGCGGCGGGCACCGGATCCTCGGCACCTTCGAGCTCGAAATCGACGAGCGGCGAACCCACCGGCACGATGTCGCCGGCCGCGGCGTGCAGAGTCGTCACGACGCCGGCGTGCGGCGACGGCAGCTCCACGATCGCCTTGGCGGTCTCCACCTCGGCGAGCGTCTGGTTCAGCGTGACCGTGTCGCCCTCGGCGACCAGCCACTGCACGATCTCGGCCTCGGTGAGACCCTCGCCGAGGTCGGGAAGTCGGAACTCCTGCTTCATCGCTCGGCTCCGTTCATCGGCTGGGGCGCCAGCAGCTGGCTGTCGTCCATCACGCGGTCCACGGCGTCGAGGATCCGGTCCAGATCCGGCAGGTGGAACTTCTCCAGCTTCGCGGGCGGATAGGGGATGTCGTGGCCGGTGACGCGCAGCGGCGCCGCCTCGAGCCAGGTGAAGCACTTCTCCGTGATGCTGGCGATGATCTCGGCGGCCACGCCCGCCTCGCGCGCGGCCTCGTGCGCCACCACGACCCGGCCGGTGCGCCGTACCGAGGCGCACACGGTGCCGTAGTCGACCGGGGAGAGCGAGCGCAGGTCGATGACCTCGAGTGAGCGGCCCTCGGTCTGTGCCGCCTCGGCCGCATCGAGCGCCGTGCGCACCATCGCCCCGTAGGTGATGATCGTGGCGTCGGTGCCGTCGCGGACGACGGTGGCGAGCCCCATCGGGGCGGCGTCGGCGAGCGGCGTCTCCAGATCCACCTCGCCCTTGGCGTGGTACAGCCGCTTGGGCTCGAAGAAGATCACCGGGTCGTCGCTCGCGATCGCCTGGCGCAGGCAGGTGTAGGCGTCCTGCGGGTTGGAGACGGCGACCACGCGGAGGCCCGCGGTGTGCACGAAGTAGGCCTCCGGTGACTCCGAGTGGTGCTCGGCCGCGCCGATCCCTCCGCCCCACGGGATCCGGATCGTGATCGGCATCGGCACCGTGCCCTGCGTGCGGTAGTGCAGCTTCGCGACCTGCGAGACGATCTGGTCGAACGCCGGGTAGACGAACCCGTCGAACTGGATCTCGACGACGGGACGGTAGCCGCGCATCGCGAGCCCCACGGCCGTGCCGACGATGCCCGATTCCGCGAGCGGGGTATCGATCACCCGTTCCGCGCCGAATTCGTCCAGCAGTCCGTCTGTGATCCGGAAGACGCCGCCGAGCTTGCCGATGTCCTCGCCGAGCAGGACCACCTTGTCGTCGTCCCGCAGGGACTGCCGCAGGGCGGCGCCGAGCGCCTTGCCCATCGTCAGCTGCACCATGTCACACCTCCGCAAGCGTCGCGAGGTAGCGCGCGTAGTCGGCGCGCTCTTCGGCGAGACCGGTGTGCGGCTCGGCGTAGACGCCGTCGAACACCGCGAGAGGCTCGCGCGTCACCATGCCGAGGCACGCCGCCCGCATCTGCATCGCTGCCTCCTCCGCGTCGGCGGCGAAGCCGGCGCTGATCTCGTCGGTGAGCACGCCCTCGGTCCGCAGCAGCGCCTCGACCCGCGCAAGCGGATCCTTCCCCCGCCAGAATTCCAGCTCTGCCGGGTCGCGATAGCGGGTCGGGTCGTCCGCCGTGGTGTGCGGGCCCATGCGGTAGGTCACGAGTTCGAGGAACGCCGGGGAGCCGTTGCGTGCCTGTTCGAGGGCCCAGCGCGTCGCGGCGAAGACGGCGAGCACGTCGTTGCCGTCCACGCGCATGCTCGGGATGCCGTAGGCGGGCGCACGCCCGGCGATCGGATATTGCGACTGCACGGAGACGGGCTCCGAGATCGCCCATTGATTGTTCTGGCAGATGAACACGACGGGTGCGTGGTACGAGGCGGCGAACACCATCGCCTCGCTGACATCGCCCTGGCTGGACGCGCCGTCACCGAAATAGGTGATGGCGACCTGATCGGAGTGATCGTGCAGGATCCCGAGGGCGTAGCCGACGGCGTGCAGCGTCTGCGCGCCGATGATGATCTGAAGCGGCGCCATGTGCATCACCCACGGGTCGAAGGCGGCGCCCTCCTCGCCGCGCCACGCCCGCACGTAGTCGCCGGGGTTGGCGTGGCGCGCGAGCATCACCCCGGTCTCGCGATAGCTGGGGAACACGACGTCGTCCGCGCGGATCGCCCGCGCCGAGCCGATCTGCGCGGCCTCCTGCCCCTGGCACGGCGCCCACAGGCCGAGCTGACCCTGCCGCTGCAGGGCGACGCCCTCCGCGTCGATCCGGCGGAGCACGACCATGTCGCGCAGCAGCGCGAGCATCTGCTCGGAGGTGACCTCTGCCGCGAAGGACGCGAGCCGCGGGTCGGTCAGCCGCCGACCCTGCGGATCGATCAGGCTCGCAGGCTGGTCGACGTCGACGGCCGGGACGGTGATCGGATCAAGGTGGGTAGACATCTTCGTCCTCCTCAGGGGATCCGCCTTCGTGGGGCGGCATCCATCGCATCTTCGCTGTTGCTTGAGCGTACGTCCGTTCAGCACCTCGCTCAAGCATCCCGAAGCGTCTTGAGCATGTTGCCAAGATAGGGCCGGACGACGGATGCTAGCCTTTGGCAACATGTCCACCCTTGACCGCACCGACCTCGACATCCTGGAGATCCTGTCCGCGGATCCGCGCACCACGGTCGTCGCCCTCGCGGAGAAGCTCCGGCTCTCCCGCAACACGATCCAGGCCCGCATGACGCGGCTCGATCAGACCGGCGTGTTCCTCCCCTACGAGCGCGCCTTCTCCCCCGCCGTGCTCGGCTTCCCGCTGCAGGCGTTCATCAGCATCAGCGTGCGGCAGACCGAGCTGCCCCGGATCACGGTGGAGCTCGCGCGGGTGCCCGAGGTGGTGCAGGCGCATGGGCTGAGCGGATCCATCGACATCCTCGCCCGGGTGGCCTGCCGGGACGCGCGGCACCTCTTCGACACGGACGCCCGCATCCTCTCCATCGACGGCGTGGAGCGCACGGAGACCTCGCTCGCGATGGGCGAGGTGATCCCGTTCCGGGTCGGCGGGCTCATGGGGTTGGCGCGCCGAGAGGCAGGAGGAACCGCCTGATCGCCCCGGCCGCCTCGGCCGGGGTCTCGTAGTGGATCAGGTGCCCCACGTGCGCGATCTCGACGAGCGACGCGTCCGGGAACAGCGTCACCAGGGCGCGTTCGGCCTCGATCGGCGTGATGTCGTCACGCTGTGCGGCGACGAGCAGCGTCGGCACGGCGATGCGCGGCGCGAACTCGCGGACGTCGTGCGACACGCTCGTCACGAACGCCTCGCGCAGCACTTCGCGGTCGGCGAACCGGGAGAAGTAGGTGTCGTGCTGGTCGTGCACGAAGCGGCGCAGCTCCGGATCGGCCGTCTTCGCCATCGCGATGCTCATGACGCGCACGATGATCCGGTTGCGCAGCAACTCGGTGCCGACGGACTGCGGCAGCCTCGCCCCGAGCCCGTAGTAGAGGATCGCGAGACGCGTGAGCACCGCCTTCGGCCCCTCGAGAGCCGGTGCGCCGATCGGGTTCACCAGGATCAGCCGCGGCGTCTCGAGCCCTCCTGCGACCGCGGCCGCGGCGACGATCGAGCCGAAGGAGTGGCCCAGGATCACGGCGCCCGGGGCGACTTCGGCAGCGAACGCCGTGAGCCACTGCGCATAGGTCTCGACGTCGTGCTCGCGGCCCGGCAGCGGTGCGGTCTCGCCGAAGCCGGGCAGGTCTGGCATGATCACGCGCACCTCGGCGGCGGAGCCTGCCCGGTCGAAGACGGGCAGGTAGGCGACGACCGGCTCCAGGCCGTGATGCTCGCCGCGGAAGCCGTGCACGGCCACGATCGTGGTCTGCGCGTCGTCCGGCCCGTAGACCCAGAACGCCGTGCGCCCGCCGAGGATCTCCGCCTCGTGTCGCTGCACGGGGACCAGATCCAGACGTGCGGCATAGGGCGAAGGTACGGGCATCCCTCGAGTCTACGGGCGGTGCACCGACCCGCTCTGCGCGTCCGCCGCGCGCCAGGATCGCTATGTCCGCGGCGCCCCCTACGGTGGCGGCATGAGCTCCTCGCCGACCCTCCCGCCGTGGCTGACCCGTGTCGGCGTCTTCGACTTGGAGACCACCGGGGTCGACGTCACGCGCGACCGGATCGTCACCGCGCACGTGGGCGTGCTGGACCATCACGGCGCCGAGATCGCCGCGCGCACGTGGCTCGCCGATCCGGGGATCCCGATCCCGGAGGCAGCCACTGCGATCCACGGCATCACGTCAGAGCGGGCCCGCCGCAACGGCGCGCCCGCGCCGCAGACGGTGGCCGGGATCGTGACTGCGCTGCGGTCGCTGCTGGACCAGGGCGTTCCGATCGTCGCGTACAACGCAGCGTTCGATTTCTCCCTGCTCGCGCATGAGGCGCGCAGGCACGGCATCGCACCCTTGGAGGATCCTTCGCCGGTAATCGACCCGCTCGTGATCGACAAGGCCTACGACCGCTACCGTCCCGGCAAGCGCACGCTGGAGATCGTGGCCGCGCATTACCGCGTCTCGCTCACGGGCGCGCACGACGCCTCGGCCGATGCCGTCGCGGCGGGCCGGGTCGCGCAGGCGCTGGCGCAGCGCTTCCCGATGCCCGCGAGCGCCGGCGAGCTGCACACCCGTCAGATCGGCTGGGCCCGGGCGCAGGCCGCCAGCCTCACCGACTACTTCGTGCGCATCGGCCGGATCGATCCCGAGGAACGCCTCGACGGGCGCTGGCCGGTGCGCGACGACGACCTGCGCACCGCGTCGCACGCAGGATCCGTCTGACGGCTGATGCCCTCGACGGCACCCGACACGTAACCTGACCGTATGGCGTCGACGATCAGCGCGGTAGTCGGATGGGGCACGATCGCGCTCGTCGCCGGGAGCGCACTCTGGCTGGTCGTGGCCACCGCTCTGCGCTTCTTCCGTTCAGCGCCTCTGGAAAAGCGCTACGGTCCTGCGGGCGGCGGGATCGGCGGCGCATTCGACGCCGTGTGGTCGCCGTCCGCGATGGAGGCGGGTTCGGAACGCGACCGCCAGACGAAGCGCAGCGCACCTGCACCGAGTCCAGGCGATCCGCCCTGGACCATCGACGGAGACCGCATCCGCATCGACCCCTGACCCGCTGCCACGGGGATCTGCACAACCTCGGACGTTCTCGCTGGATTCCTCCGTGGTTGTGCAGATCTCCGTGCGAACGGACGTGGCGACGTCGTCCTGCTCGTCTCGCGCGGCTCTTTCCTGATGCCGCTGTGGTTACCTGGCAAAGTTCCCTCGCGGATCTGGCGCGCGAGCAGACCGAGCAGAGCGGATCCAGGCCACGTCCGGGTACGACGAAGGCCCCGCCGGAGCGGGGCCTCCGAGGAGGCGACTACTTGCTGGAAGAGCCGAAGTTCTTTCATGGCCCTAACGACTCAACTTCTGAGCACCCCCGCCGCCGCAGGCGCACTCCTCGCCGTGACTACCAACGCCGACCCCTACGAGGGCACCACTTACCGCCACCTGACCAACGTCGAAGACGCCGCTGGCGTCGCACGCTTCTACGCGGCTGCCGACGGCATCGGATACGACCCCGCCGAGGCCTTGCGTCAGGTTGACGCCGCCCTCGCCGCCCTCGCCGCCGCCCGCGCGCTCCTCGCTGCCGAGGTGACCGCGTGACCGCCGCAACGAGGCCTCGCGCGGTGCTGTACTCCCGTCTGTCTAAGGAGTCCGCCGTTTCAACCTCCATCGCTGGGCAAGGGGAGAGCCTGTACGAGCTGGCCGAGAAGGAGGGCTGGGACATCGTCGCTACCTTCGTAGATGAAGGCCTCTCAGGTGGCAAGCGCCGCGCCGCAGCCGAGGAGTCGCTCCGTAAGCTCCGCGACGGCGAGGCGGACATCCTCGCGGCATACTCCGTCGATAGATACAGCCGCCAAGGTGTGGGCGAGGATGGCGAGGTTGTCCGCGTGATCCGGCGCGGCACAATTGAGGCCGCACGCAATCCCGGGACGCTGCCCCCGCGCGTCGTCTTCATGCGCGAAGGCATCGACTCCGCTACCGATCCGGCCAACTGGGCTATGAGGTTCGGCATGGCCTCCGAGATGGCTTACGGCGAGCGCGAACTCATCAGGACGCGGCAGGTCGCCGCCCGCGACCGCATGCGCCGCGAGGGTCGCAACGCTGGCCACGGCATCCCGCCCTTCGGCTACCGCACGGGGCCTCACCCGGCGCTCCCGGTCGGGCGTGGACTCCACCCGATCCCGGAGGAGGCCACCATCGTTCGCGAGGTGGCCGCTCGCGTCATCGCCGAAGAGTCGATGGCCAAGATCGCCGCAGACCTCACGGCCCGAGGCATCCCCACGGCGCACTCCCCCGCCCGCCTGGCCGCCCTGGCACAGGACGCGCGCGACCGCGGCGACAAGACTGACAAGACCAACCTCCGCGGCGCGTGGCTTTTGGACACCGACCCGGCAAGGCTCTCCCCCACCGAACGCGCCGAGTATTGGGAGGCGGACGGCGACGGCTGGAGGCTCCGCGCTGGCCAGTGGACCCAGGGACGCATCCGCTCAACGTGGACATCCGACCACCTCATGGGCCGCGTCTCGCACAAGGGCGCACCTGTCTACGGCGACGACGGCGCGCCGCTGGCCCCGTTCACTCCCGTCCTCTCTCTGGACGTGCTCCTGGACATCCGCGCCCGATTTGACGGCAGCACGCGCCGGTCACCGAACCGCCGCGCCTCCCAGCTCCTCTCCAGCGTCGCGTACTGTGCATCGTGCGACGGCAAGCTGTACCCGCGGATGACCGGAGCGGGCGGGCGATATCTCAACTACGCCTGTTCGACGCGTAGCCTCGGCGGAAAGTGCGACAACGCGGTGTCCATGTCCGCCCGCAAGCTGGAGGCGCGTAATCAGGGACTACCTCCTGGCACGAGGCAACGCCCCCGAGCTGGCGCTGAGCGGTCCTACCGCTGACGATGACCCGGGTATCGAGCTGGCCGAGCGGGAGGCGCGTCTCAAGGAAACCACGGCCCGCCTGGCGCTGATTGACGACAACGCCGAGGAGGCCTCACTCTTGGCCGCGCTGAGCGCGCTCAAGGCCCGACGTAAGACTCTACGTGTGGCATCCAACGCTCCGTCGTCCGTGCTCCGAGCGACTGGCCGCACTATGGGCGAGGCGTGGCACGCGACGGACAATGTGAGTACCCGTCGCCGTCTCCTCTTGGAGGTCATGGATCATGTTGTGGTCTTCCCCGCCTTGGCAGCGGATCGAGTCGCCATACGCTGGAACCCTTCACCCGATGAGTACCCGACCGCCGAGGAGGTAGCCCCATGACCGCCGCCCGTCTGACCGTCGCCGCAGCGCTCGCCGTCGCCGAGGCCACTCTGGCCGTCGCCCGCCCCGGCGACGTCATCCTCGGCGCATGGGCCGATGAGGACGACGTCGCGGTGGCCTTCGGTGTCTCCGAGGACATCGTCGCCGTTGGTGAGGGGCCGCTCCTGGTGGACCGTCGCACCGGCGAGGCCCGCTGGCTCGGATCGCTGGCGTTCCCCGAGCGCCTGGACCGGATGACCGAGGTCATGCTCTAACAGACGACCCCTGCAAGGAACCTCGGTACGGCCATCACCGACCTCCTGGACGCCACCGCTTTGAGTGGCGCCTGGTGGTGCAGTTCCGAGGCCTGGCGTGCGGATCGGCCCGCTCTAGTCCTCTGGGCGCTCGCGCCAGGCAATCCCTTCGGGCGTCGTCGGCTCGTAGTCCAGCCGCCGCAACAGGATCACCGCCTGTTGCCGATCGATCTCGAAATGGGTGGCGATCCCGTCTAGATCCCAGTATGGCTCTGCGCGCACGTATTGGATCAGATCCATCCGCGGCGCCGTGTCCGTCCCGGCGACGATCCAGCGCCGCGCCGCCGCCCGCTCGTGCCGCCACAGCCGAGCATCCAAGGCCGCGTGCCCACGCCTGAGCAGATCGGCCACCCCCGCGATAGTCAACCCCGCATTGAGGTAGTCGAGGAGTGTGGGGATCACGCCCCCGCCCCTCCCGACGATGGACATCGGTAGGGTCTCGCCCCCGGCGAACGTCGCCACCTGCGCCAGGGTCGCCTGCCGATCGATGGGGATCATCGCCCAGTCGAGCCGCTCTGGGATCCGGACTTCGATGTCGCCGTTGTAACTCGACCACCTCGGAAACAACGGCTCGTTCACGGCGCGCACGAGCGCGATGTGGAAGGGCTCGTCGGGCTCGCCGATAACCGAGAAGGTACGCGCCGGTACGCCGCGCCCGGGCTGATTGCTTCGGTCTAGCCGAACCTCGATCGTCGTCATACGCCCGACATTAGCGATGTCCGCAACTCACACAGCGACGAAGCGAGGAGGCGCATTCAGCGTTTCGATCGGGAACCGTTCCCTCGCGCCCGCGTCTAGGACCACCTCGCCGCGTCGATGTGTCCGCTGCGCTCGTGCACCTCCGGCTCATGCCCGACGTGCTGCCCGTGTAAACACTCCCAAGGCCCCGCCCCGGCACATCCCCGGCGCGGGGCCTTTCGTCGTGCCCGGCGTCCGCGGCCACCCCTACCATGGCTGCTATGGGCAGCCCCGGGCGCGCGACCGTCTCGCGACTTGAGTACCGCGACTACATCAACTCGCCGGAGTGGCGACGGGTCCGCGCCCGCTACTGGGCGTCCAAGCTGCCACAAGCCTGTTACGTCTGCAACGCCCCGCGCCGCGCCGGGATGCACCTGCACCACCGCACCTACAAGAATCTTGGCTCTGAGCGGCTCATGGACCTGGTCCCGGTCTGCCCGAGCTGCCACGACCGCATCCACGAGGTCTACAGGACCATCCCCGCCGCGGCCCGTAACGGCCTGTGGGGCGCGACCAAGTACGTCCGCGCCGACGTCCAACGGCAGCGAAAGCGCCAACCCCGCGCACGCTGACCCTTTGTGCCGCGCAAGCCCGAAATTAGTGGCGAGATACGCGCCTAGCCTGAAAGCTATGACCGACTATTTCATAGGAGTTCCCGGACTCCTCACCGCCGAAGCCGCCCGTCAACTTCTCCAGCACCGGGCAGCACGCCAGCCTTCCCGCCCCGCCTCATCGCCTCGCCCGCCCCTCCGTCTCCCGGCACCCATCCGTAAGCCGCGACCGATCCCATCCATGATCGCGTGCCCCAACGACGAGGAGCATGAGCTGGGGATCGGCGAGCGGTGCCCGGTATGCGCCGCCCATGACCTCGCCTCGGCGGCCTAGGCTCACCCCGCTGGCCTGGCCTATCCTGATCTGTTCTCTTCCGACGACCTGGAGCAGCCATGCCCGACTCCGACCTCTTTTCCCACGACACCGCCGACTGGCCCGCCGAGGCCGCATCCCGGCGCTACCCCATCACCCTCACCGCCGACGGCATCGACGCGAACGGCAGCGCCCGAGCCGCTTACGCCGCGGGCCTCGCCGACGGGCTGACCGCAGCCACGCCCTGACACACGACAAGGCCCCCGACCCGCTCACATCGAGCAGGCCGGGGGCCTTTCGTCGTCTCCTACGCCGCGAGGCGCTGGCCTAGCGCTGCCTCCACGAACGCCTCCAGCTCGGCGAGGTCCTCGGCGTCCAACCCACCGTGCGTGGGACCGGCGAGGATGAGGTCGCCGATGCCGTCGACGCCGTGCGCCGCCAGCGCCAGCTCCACCGTCCGGCGCAGCTCAACGGGCAGGGTCGCCGACCAGCCCCACGCCGCGAACTCCACCGCGCGCCACCCGTGCGCCATCATCGTCTCCAGTGTGCTCATGCCCGGCCGTCCTGTCCGCGGGGGCCGCGTCCGTCGCCGCCTCCAGAGACGATGATGACACAGGAAAACACCAGGTCAGACCACGCAAGTAGCCACGCGTAAGGCACCTTGCGTGACGCTCCGGCACGTAGCCCAGCCCGGACAGCCGACATCCCGGACACAGCAGAACGCCCCCGGATCAAGTGATCCAGAGGCGCCCTGTTGTGGCTGTCAGCTTGACTTTCAGCTCTTGGAGCCGCCGAAGTTCTTGAAGCGCTGGTTGAACTTCTCGACGCGGCCGGCCGAGTCCATGATGCGCTGCTTGCCCGTGTAGAACGGGTGCGAGGCGGAGGAGATCTCGACGTCGATGACGGGGTACTCCACGCCGTCCAGCTCGATCGTCTTGTCGCTGGTGACGGTCGAACGGGTGAGGAAGGTGTCGCCCGAGCCGAGGTCGCGGAACACGACGGCCTGGTAGTCGGGGTGGATGTCAGTCTTCATGGGATTCCTTACGTGGTGCCCTGGATTGTGCCAGGGGCGAGGGAAGTCTGTGGTGCAGAGACACACCGAGGATCGATTCTAGCACCCATCGGTCCCTGAGCCTGTCGAAGGGCGGTTCAGGATGCGGCACGCGCCGCGTAGCGCCCGTCGGCGCTGTCCAGCGCGATCGGCATGCCGAACGCCTCGCCGAGCGTCTCAGCCGTGAGCGTCTCGGCGATGGGCCCCGCGGCGACGATCGCGCCGTCACGCAGCAGCAGCACGTGCGTGAAGCCCACCGGGATCTCCTCGACGTGGTGCGTGACCATGACCATCGCGGGCGTGGTGGGCGACTGGGCGAAACCGCTGAGCAGTCCGAGCAGCTCCTCCCGCGAGCCCAGATCGAGGCTGGCCGACGGCTCGTCCAGCAGCAGCAGCTCGGGGTCGGTCATCACCGCGCGCGCGATCTGCACCCGTTTCTGCTCGCCGTCGCTGAGCGTTCCGAAGAACCGCTCGGCGAGGTGCTCGAGGTGCCATTGCTCGAGCACCCGCATGGCGCGACGCTCGTCGAGGGACTCGTAGGTCTCATTCCAGCGGCCCGTCACGGAGTACGCGGCCGTCATGACCGTGTTCAGCACGGTCTCGTCCGCGGGGATCCGCCGCGCCAGCGCCGAGGAGGCGAAGCCGATGCGGGGGCGGATCTCGAACACGTCCGCGCGCCCGAGGGTCTCCCCCAGGATGTCGACGCGACCCGAGGTCGGGTGCATCAGGGTGTCGGCGAGCTGCAGCAGCGTGGTCTTGCCTGCGCCGTTGGGACCGAGGATCACCCAGCGCTGGTCGTCCTGGACCGTCCAGGTGAGGTGATCGACGATGTTGCGGCCGTCGCGGCGGACCACGACATCCGAGAATTCGAGGACGGCAGGCATGCCGCCCAGCCTATCGGTCAGGCCGTCAGCTCCGCGTAGAGCGCTCTCGTCGTGTCGGCGATCGCCGCCCAGCTGAACTCCTCGGCCGCGCGGATCCGCCCCGCCTGGCCGTACGCCTTCGCCCGCTCCGGGTCGGAGACCACCTCGGTCAGCACCGCCGCGAGGTCGGCCACGAAGCGGTCGGGATCGACCGGGGTCCCGGTGCCGTCCTGCACCTGCTCGATCGGCACGAGACGACCGGTGACGCCGTCGGCGACGACCTCGGGGATCCCGCCCGTCGCCGTGCCGACCACGGCCGCGCCGCAGGCCATGGCCTCGAGGTTGACGATGCCCAGAGGCTCGTACACGGAGGGGCAGACGAACGTCGTCGCGGCGGTGAGGATCGCGGAGAGCTCGTTGCGGGGCAGGAACTCCTCGATCCAGACCACGCCGGTGCGCGTCCGGGTGAGATCGGCGACCAGACCGCGCACCTCGTCCATGATCTCCGGCGTGTCCGGCGCACCGGCGCAGAGCACGAGCTGCACCTCGGGAGGCAGCTTCTCGGCGGCGCGCAGGAAGTACGGCAGGCCCTTCTGCCGCGTGATGCGCCCCACGAAGACGACCGACGGACGGGACGGATCGATCCCGTGCTTCGCGAGGATTCCCGGGTCGTCGACCGGGTGCCAGGCCTCCACATCGATGCCGTTGTAGATCACGCGCACCCTCGCGGGATCCACCTGCGGATAGCTGCGCAGGATGTCCTGCCGCATGCCCTCGCTCACGGCGATGATCGCGGCCGCGTTCTCGTAGGCGAGCCGCTCGATGCCGCTCGAGACCGCGTATCCGCCGCCCAGCTGCTCGGCCTTCCACGGCCGCAGCGGCTCCAGGCTGTGCGCGGTGAGCACGTGCGGGATGCCGTGCAGCTGCGAGGCGATGTGTCCGGCGAAATTCGCGTACCAGGTGTGGCTGTGCACGACGTCGGCCCCCGCCACGTCCGGCACGATCACGAGGTCGGTGCCCAGAGTCTGCAGCGCGGCATTCGCCCCGGCGAGCTCGCCGGGAGTCCGATACGCCGTCGTCCCCGGCTCGTCCCGATCCGCGCCGAAGGCCCGGACCCGCACATCCATGCTCGACCGCAGAGCCTTCACGAGTTCCGCGACATGTACACCCGCCCCTCCGTAGATCTCCGGCGGATACTCCTTCGTGATGATGTCGACGCGCATGACGTGAACGCTAGTACATGCATCGACCTACCTCTATGGTGGACGCATGTCGGCACCAAAGAAGGTTTTCGGGATCATCCTCGCGGGGGGCGAAGGCAAGCGCCTCATGCCCCTCACAGCAGACCGGGCGAAGCCCGCTGTGCCCTTCGGGGGGCAGTACCGTTTGATCGATTTCGCGATCTCGAATCTGATCAACTCCGGGCTGAGACAGATCGTGGTGCTGACGCAGTACAAGTCCCATAGTCTCGATCGGCACATCTCGCAGACCTGGCGGATGTCCGCTCTCCTGGACTCCTACGTCGCCTCCGTCCCCGCGCAGCAGCGGCTGGGCAAGCGCTGGTTCTCCGGCTCGGCGGACGCGATCCTGCAGAGCATGAACCTGATCCTCGACGAGAAGCCGGACATCGTGGTCGTCGTCGGAGCGGATCACGTGTACCGGATGGACTTCGGGCAGATGCTCGAGGCGCACATCGCGTCGGGCGCCCGCGCCACGGTGGCCGGCATCCGGCAGCCGCTCGCGCTCGCGTCGCAATTCGGCGTCATCGACGTCGCGACCGACGACTCGGGTCGGATCCACCAGTTCCTGGAGAAGCCGTCCGACCCCACCGGGCTGCCGGACTCGCCGCACGAGGTGCTCGCGTCGATGGGCAACTACATCTTCGACACCGATGCGCTGATCGAGGCCGTCGAGGCCGACGGCGAGCTGGCGACCTCCAATCACGACATGGGCGGCGACATCGTGCCGTACTTCGTCGAGCGCGGCGAGGCCGGCTTCTACGACATGAAGCAGAACGAGGTGCCGGGATCCTCCCCGCGCGACCGCTCGTACTGGCGCGACGTGGGCACGATCGAGTCGTTCTTCGACGCGCACATGGACCTCATCTCGACGCTGCCGATCTTCAACCTGTACAACATGGAGTGGCCGATCCACTCGCAGGCGGTGAACTCGCCGCCGGCGAAGTTCGTGCGCGACTCGGTGGGCCGGATCGGCAACACCATCGACTCGATCGTGTCGCTGGGATCCGTGCTCTCCGGAGCCCACCTGGAACGCAGCGTGGTCGGCCCGTGGACGCTCGCGGCGGGCGGATCCACGATCACCGACTCGGTCCTCTTCGACGGGGTGCGCGTCGGCCAGGGCGCGCGGGTGCACCGCGCGATCCTGGACAAGAACGTGGTGCTGCTCGACGGCGCGACGGTGGGCGTCGATCGCGAACGCGACCTCGCCCGCGGCTTCACGATCACCGAGACCGGGCTGACCGTCGTCGGCAAGGGCATCGTCGTCGATCGCTGACACACGACGGGGGTCACCCGGCGCGACGGCTACGCTCGTCGGGTGACCTCCGCGCGCTTCCTCGTCGTCCTCGATGCCGATTCCACGCTCATCCGCAACGAGGTGATCGAGCTCCTCGCGGACGAGGCCGGCCGACGCGCCGAGGTGCAGGCGGCCACCGAGGCGGCGATGCGGGGCGAGGTCGACTTCGCCACGAGCCTGCGCTCGCGCGTTGCCGCGCTGAAGGGCGTGCCCGTCGAGGCCTTCTCGCGCGTGCTGTCCCGTATCGAGCCGACGCCCGGGGTGCGCGAGCTGATCGCCGCCGTGCACGCACGCGGCGGCGTGGTCGGCGTGGTCTCGGGGGGCTTCCACGAGATCCTGGATCACGTCGCCCCCGAGCTCGGCGTCGACCGGTGGCGCGCGAACCGGCTCGAGATCGTCGACGGTGCACTGTCCGGCCGGGTCGACGGCGCGATCGTCGACGCCGAAGCCAAGGCCGCGTCGCTGCGGGAGTGGGCTGCGGCGCTCGGCGTGCCGCCCCGCGCCACGATCGCGATCGGGGACGGCGCGAACGATCTGCGCATGATGGCGGCGGCCGGGCTCGGCCTGGCGTTCAACGCGAAGCCCGCGGTGCGCGCGGCGGCGGCGCTCGTGATCGGCCCGCAGGACCTCTCCGAGGTCGTCCCGCTGCTCCCTTAGCATCCGCCGGCTGAATGTCGGCGGCCAGTCCTAGCGTCGGAGCATGGACATCATCCTCGTTCCCGGACTCTGGCTCGACGCCGACTCATGGACTCCGGTCCTCGGCCCCCTTCGCGACGCGGGTCACACCCCGGTCCCCCTGACCATGCCCGGTGTCGGCGAGCCGGCTGCCGCATCTGCGGAGCTCGGCATCACGGACTGGATCGATGCGGTCGTCGCCGCGATCGACCGGAGCGAGGGCGACGTCGTCCTCGTCGGTCATTCGGGCGGCGGCAACGTCATCTGGGGCGCGGTCGACGCGCGCCCCGACCGCATCGCCCGTGCGGTGTTCGTCGACACCGTTCCGCCGCCGAACGGGTCCGGCATCAGCGAGTTCGACGTCGTGGACGGGGTCATCCCGTTCCCGGGTTGGGACTTCTTCCCCGCCGAGGACGTGGACGACCTCGACGCACACACCCGTGTGGTCGCGGCGCGCACGACGCGCAGCGTCCCGGCGCGCGTGCCCACGGATCCGATCCCGCTCGGCGACGAGCGCCGCCACGACGTGCCCGTCACGCTGCTCATGGGGTCGCTCACGCAGGAGGAGCTGGAGGGCTATCTCGACCAGTGGGGCGCGTACGGCGACGAGTACCGCGGGATCCGCGACAAGGAGGTGGTGCGCATCGGATCCGGGCACTGGCCGCAGTACTCCGCCCCGGACCGGCTCGCCGAACTGCTCGTCGCGGCCGTGCGCTGACCCGGACGGCCGTCTGCTGACCGCCCGGCCGTCCCCCGCCGCGACGGTCGCCGGCCGGGGTCAGTGCCCCATGCCGAGACCGCCGTCGACGGGGATGACCGCGCCGGAGATGTACGCGGCATCGTCGGAGGCGAGCCAGGTGACGACGCCGGCGACCTCGTCGGCGGAGGCGAACCGCCCGGCGGGGATGTTCGCCTTGTACTGCTTCTGCGTGTCCTCGGGGAGTTCGGCGGTCATGTCGGTCTCGATGAAACCGGGCGCGACGACGTTGGCGGTGATGCCGCGCGCACCGAGCTCCCGGGTGAGCGAGCGGGCGAAGCCGACGAGCGCGCTCTTCGACGCGGAGTAGTTGATCTGCCCGGCCGAGCCGTACAGGCCGACCACGCTGGAGATGAGGATCACGCGGCCGAAGCGTGCCTTGAGCATGCCCTTCGACGCGCGCTTGACCACGCGGAACGATCCGCCCAGGTTCGTGGACACGACGCTGTCGAAGTCGTCCTCGGACATCCTCAGCAGCAGAGTGTCCTTCGTGATGCCCGCGTTGGCGACCACGATCTCGACGGGGCCGAGCTTCTGCTCGACCTCCGTGAACGCCGCATCGACCGCCGCCGCGTCCGTGACGTCGGCGCGCACGGTGAGCGTTCCCTCCGGGCCCTCGCCGCTGCGCGCGGTCACAGCGACACGATATCCGTCCCGCACGAAGCGCTCGGCGATGGCGCGGCCGATGCCGCGGTTGCCGCCGGTCACGAGGACGACGCGGTCAGTGCTCATGCAGGTCTCCCAGGGGTGAGGTGTACGGCTCGCAAGCCTAGCGAGCGGAATCGTGCGCGGGGAATTGACACGGCCCGAACGGCACGGAATCTTTGAAGTGAACCAGGAGGACATTCTCATGAGCAACGACCAGGGCGGATACCCGCAGAACCCAGGGCAGCAGCCGCCCGCGTACCCGGGCGCCCCGGTGCCCCCGCAGCAGCAGCCGCCGGCAAATCCCGGCGCCGGCGCTGCGCCGCAGGCTCCGGTTCCGCCCGCCTACCCCGGTGCCGCTCCGGCCGCGCCGCAGCAGCCCGTCCCGCCGCAGGCCGCTCCCGCGTACCCCGGCGCCGCACCCGCCTACCCCGGGGCCGCGCCCACGGCTCCCGGTTACGCACAGCCCGGGGCGCCCGTCTATGGTCAGCCGTACGGGCAGCCGTACCCGACGCAGAAGAAGTCGAACGGTCTCGCGATCACGGCACTCGTCTGCGGCATCGCCGGCATGGTGTTCTTCTGGATCGCCTACCTCGTCCTCCCGTTCCTCGCCTCGGTCGCCGCGATCATCACCGGGCACATGAGCCTGGGACGGATCAAGCGCGATCCCGCGCTGGGCGGCAAGGGAATGGCCGTCACCGGTCTCGTGCTCGGCTACGTCGGCGCGGTCCTCAACCTGATCTTCGGGGCGATCCTGATCATCGGTTTCATCTACGTCGCCTCGAACGGCTACGGCAGCTCGTACTGAGCGCCGCCCCGGTCACGGCGGCGTAGGCTGGAGTCATCGTGAGAAGGACTCCAGACGCCGCCGTGACCTCTCTTCCGCGCGCTCCACGCGATGAGGCGCACGGGCGCGTGCGTCAGTACGTCATCACGATGTCGATCCGGATGGCGTGCTTCCTGCTGATGTTCTTCGTGCAGCCGTTCGGCTGGTGGACCTGGGTGTTCGGGATCGCCGCCGCGGTGCTGCCCTACATCGCCGTCGTGTTCGCGAACGCGGGCGACGACTCGGTCCCGACCTCGGCGGAATCCCCGCAGATCGGGATCGCAGCCGCGCCCGCCACGCCGGCACCCGCGCCGCGCTCCCCCCGCGTGATCACGCTCTCCGAGACCTCGAAGACCGTGCACGGCGCCGAGCCACGCCCGTGAACGCGAAGAGCGCCGAGACGAAGTGCTCGAGGGCCGGGTGCCGCAGGCCCGCGACGCACCGCATCGTGTGGCGCAATCCGCGCATCCACGGCCCCGAACGCGAGAAGGTGTGGCTCGCCTGCGACGAGCACCTCGCGTTCCTGCGCGACTACCTCACGGCCCGCGACTTCCCCGTCAGCGTGGACACCCGGATCGGAGAGGGCGAACTCGGATGATGCGGCAGCGACTGCTCCGCTGGGGCGCGTATCTCGCCGTCGCGATCGTGTTCGCGGTCGTCTGCGCCTATCTCTCGCACTGGCAGTTCTCCCGCAACGACGGCCGCCAGACCCAGCTCGAACTCGTCCAGCAGAACTACGACGCGAAGCCGGTGCCGCTCGCGTCGCTGCTGGCGCCGGGCGCGACGATGCGCGCCTCGGATGAGTGGCACCCGGTGCAGGTTCGCGGGCAGTACCAGCCGCAGGATCAGCTGCTGGTGCGCAACCGGCCGCACGGCGGCACGAGCGCGTTCGAGGTGCTCGTGCCGTTCCGCACCGACGACGGCCGGGTGTTCGTCGTCAATCGGGGCTGGGTTCCGCCCGGCGAGAAGGATGTGCCGACCTCGGTGCCCGCCCCGCCGCGCGGCGAGGTGACCGTCACCGCACGCCTGCGCCCCGGCGAGCCGCTTCCTCCCTCCGGGCGCGGTGCTCCTGCCGGGCAGGTGCCGAGCATCAACCTCCCGCTCGTCGCCGACGACATCGGCGGATCCGTCCCGGTCGACACCGGTGCCTACGGCGAACTCGTCAGCGAGTCGCCGGCGCCCGCGTCCCGCCCGTCGGCGTTCGACGCACCGTCGGACGACCCCGGCCCGTTCCTCTCCTACGCGATCCAGTGGATCCTGTTCGCGGTCATGGGCTTCATCTTCATCGGGTACGTGATCCGCACCGAGATCGTCAAGCACCGCGACGAGGTCGCAGGGCGCCCCCCGCGTGCGCCGCGGCGCCGGCGCGACCGCGACATGGACGACGAGGACGCGCTTCTCGACGCGGTCGAACGCTGAGCCGCACCCGTCCCTCCCAACCGCGAGGCTTCATCTGGGCGACGAGACTGCAGTCCTGGCGCGCAGTCTCGCCGCGGAGATGAAGTCTCGCGGCCAGTTCTGGCGGATCGGGGCGCGCGGGTCAGGCGAGCTCGATGAGGTCCTGGTAGTCCTTCGACCAGATGTCCTCGACGCCGTCGGGGAGGATCAGCACGCGCTCCGGGTTCAGCGAGGCGACCGCGCCGGGATCGTGCGAGACGAGCACGACCGCGCCCTCGTAGTGAGCGAGCGCCCCGAGGATCTCCTCACGGGAGGCCGGGTCGAGGTTGTTCGTGGGCTCGTCGAGCAGCAGCATGTTCGCCGAGGAGACGACGAGGGTCGCGAGCGACAGGCGGGTCTTCTCACCGCCGGAGAGCACGCCGGCGGGCTTGAGGACGTCGTCGCCGGTGAACAGGAACGATCCGAGCACCTTGCGCGCCTCGGTCTCGTTGATGTCGGGCGCGGCCGACATCATGTTCTGCAGCACCGACCGCGACACGTCGAGGTTCTCGTGCTCCTGCGCGTAGTAGCCGACCTTGAGGCCGTGGCCGGGCTCGAGCTGGCCGGTGTCCGGCCGGTCCACGCCGGCGAGGATCCGCAGCAGCGTGGTCTTTCCTGCGCCGTTCAGGCCGAGCACCACGACCTTGGACCCGCGGTCGATCGCGAGGTCGACGTCGGTGAAGATCTCGAGCGATCCGTACGACTTCGACAGACCGGATGCCATGAGCGGAGTCTTGCCGCACGGCGCGGGCTTCGGGAAACGCAGCTTCGCCACCCGCTCGACCTGGCGCACCTCGTCGAGGCCGCTGAGCAGCTTCTCCGCGCGCGCCACCATCTGGTGCGCAGCCGCGGCCTTGCTGGCCTTCGCGCCGAACCGGGCGGCCTGCTGCTGCAGCGACGTCGCCTTCTTCTCGGCGTTCGCGCGCTCCTTCTTGCGGCGCTCCTCGTCCGCGACCCGCTGACGCAGGTAGTTGCGCCAGTTCATGTTGTAGATGTCGATGCACTGGCGGTTCGCGTCCAGGTAGAACACCCGGTTCACGGTCTCGCCGACCAGCTCCACATCGTGGCTGATCACGATCAGCCCGCCCTTGTACCCCTTCAGGAACTCGCGCAGCCACACCACGCTGTCGGCGTCGAGGTGGTTGGTGGGCTCGTCGAGGATCATCGTCTCGGCGTCGGAGAACAGGATCCGGGCGAGCTCGATGCGCCGGCGCTGACCGCCGGAGAGCGTCTTCAACGGCTGATCCAGGATCCGGTCCGGCAGCGACAGGTTGTTCGCGATCGACGCGGCCTCGGCCTCGGCGGCGTAGCCGCCCAGCGCCTCGAACCGTTCGGTCAGATTGCCGAACCGCTTCATGGCCTTCGCGGCGACAGCCGGATCCGCCGACCCCATCTGCTCCGAGGCCTCGCGCATGCCCAGCTGCAGCGAACCCAGGCCGCGGGCATCCAGGATCCGGGTGCGGGCCAGCATCTCCGGGTCGCCGGAGCGCGGATCCTGCGGGAGATAGCCCAGCTCACCGCTTCTGTCGACCTTCCCGTCGGACGAGATCAGGTCGCCGGCGAGCACCTTGGTCAGGGTGGTCTTGCCCGCGCCGTTGCGGCCGACGAGACCGATCTTGTCGCCGTCGGCGACGCGGAAGGAGACGTTCTCCATGAGGAGGCGCGCTCCCACGCGGATCTCGAGGTCGTGCACGGCGAGCACAGCGGACGTCCGTTCTTCAAGGGGTGGGAATCGGCGGCCGGATGGCCAGCCTCCCAGTATAGGACGCGCCGCCGGGCGGCTCCTGCGCGCGCCTCCAGGCACGGGATGCCGCGATCAGGCGAGACCGCGGGCGCTGAGCGCCTCCCCGACGACGTCGGCATGCCGGAGCGTCCGCACCATCAGCGGCACGACGCCACGCACCCCGAGACGCACGCCGCGGGCGCGCTGCGCCTCCCGCAGCTCGGCGGCGAAACCCGCCACCACCGGGATCATCGTGATCGTGAGCGACACCGCGAGAGCCGCGGCAGCGGGATCGGCGCCGAGCCGGCCGAGCGGTCGCAGCAGCCGGCGGAGCACGTCCAGCAGGTCCCCCATCCGCGTGGTGAGCGTGAGCAGGCTCGCGAGCAGCACCAGCGCAACCACTCTGGTCGTGCTGACCCACGCGATCGACGGCGACGCGAAGACGCCCAGCGCCACACCGAGCACGAGCACCAGCCACCGCAGCCGCCACAGCTCGGCACCGAGCACCCGCCACGGCAACCGGGCCAGCGGGTACAGCGCGCACACCGCGATCGCGCAGGCCGTGACGACGAATCCGTCCGGCGGCAGCAGCGAGACCGCCAGGGCCGCGGCGGCGAGGAGCAGGAGCTTCGCTCCCGCCGGCAACCGGTGCAGGAGGCTCTCCGCAGGCACGTAGAGCTGGATCACGCGCAGTGCCTCCGGTACGCGGCGATGACGTCGCCGGGGGCATCGACGGCCACGATCCGGCCGCCCCGGAACAGCAGCGCGACGTCGCAGCGCGCGGCGAGGTCGAGGTCGTGCGTGACGACGACGAGCTGCGCCGGCTGGGCGAGCAGCAGATCGCCGATCCGCCGGGCGTTGCGCAGATCCAGCAGCGTCGTCGGCTCGTCCGCGACCAGCAGCGCCGGCCCGGTGACGAGCACGGAGGCGAGCGCGAGCAGCTGCTTCTGTCCGCCGGACAGCTCCGTCGCGGGGATATCGGCCCGGTCCGCGAGTCCGTGCTCGGCGAGGGTCGCGGCCACGCGGACCGCGAGTTCCGCACGCGGCAGTCCGCGCAGCGAGAGCGCGAGGTCCTCCGCCGCAGTCGGCATCAGGATCTGCGCCTGCGGGTCGGTGAACACGAAGCCCACCCGTCTGCGCAGCGCGGCCGCATCCGCGGAGGCGTCCAGGCCGTGCACGACCACCCGGCCCGACGTCGGCGCGACCAGGCCGTTCAGGAGCCGCGCGAACGTCGACTTGCCCGAGCCGTTCTCCCCGATCACCGCGATCCGGCGGGCGTCCAGGTCGAGGCCGACATCGTCCAGGATCCGCTCGCCGCCGCGGACGACCGCGACGGAGTCGAGCAGGATCCGGGAACCCGTCACGGCGCCGCGTTCGCCCGCGGCTCGGCGGCGACCGCCGGCGCCGCCGGCTCTGCGCCGAACGCGCGCGGATAGGCACGGGCGAGCGCGAGCGTCAGCGCCGTCGCGAGGGCGACCTTGAGCAGGTCGCCGGGGAGGAACGCGAGCGCCGAGAGCGCGGTCGGCGCGAGCGGCGTGCCCAGGACCAGCGCCTGCACCGGGATGCCGACGAGGTAGACGATCCCGACCCCGCCGACCAGGCAGCCGAGCGCCACCCGCCACCCGCTCAGCCGGCCCGATCCGGAGCGCGCGAGCAGTCCGATCACGGCCGCGCCCGCGATCCATCCGAGCAGATAGCCCGCACTCGGTCCCGCGAACACCCCGAGACCGCCGCGGCCGCCCGCCAGCACCGGCAGGCCGATCGCGGCCAGCACGAGCACCAGCAGCACCGCCCACGGTGCGCGGCGCGCGCCCAGCACGGTTCCCGCGAGCATCACGCCGAGGGTCTGACCGGTGACGGGCACTCCCCCGGCGAGCGGCACGATCACCGTGCCCAGCACCACGATCAGCGCCGCGAACACGGCGATGCGGGCGAGGTCGGCCGCTCCGATCCCGGCGGCCGGACGTGCAGCGGGGCGGGCGGTCGATGTCGTCATCCGGGACTCCTCGGCGGGTATCTGAGCAACCTGAACAGTGTTCACCTGAACGCCGTTCAGTATACTCACGGCATGACACCCGCACGTACCGGACGGCATGATCGCGCACACATCGTCGGCGTCGCCCTCGACCTGCTCGACCGCTACGGGCTCCCCGACCTCACCATGCGCCGGCTGGCGACCGAGCTCGACGTGCAGCCGAGCGCGCTGTACTGGCACTTCTCCAGCAAGCAGGATCTCCTCGCCGCAGTCGCGGACCGGATCCTGGCCCGGATCCCGCAGACGGTGCCCGAGGCGCCCGTGCCGGACGGCCTGCTCGCCGCCGCGAGGGATGTGCGGGACGCGCTGCTCGCCTACCGGGACGGTGCGGAGGTCGTGATGAGCTCTGCGGCGCTGCGTCCCGGTGCGACGCGCGCGCACGAGGTGCTGCGCGCCGCCCTGCGCGCCGACGGCGTCGAGGCGGGCGAGGTCGCCGCCACCGCCGTCCTGCAGTTCATCCTCGGGCACGCCTCGCTGGTGCAGCAGCGCATGCACGGTGAGAGCCACGGCGCCGCGGCCGCGGTTCCCGGGGGTGTCGTGGCGGACGACTCGGCCCTGGTGTTCGAGACCGGGATCGGGATGCTCAGCCGGGGTGCGGCTGCTTCCGCCTCATCCCGGCGCTGACGCGCAGCGCGGCGATGCGGTGCACCGCCTCGGTCAGCACCTCCGGCGCGCAGCCCAGGTTGAATCGCACGTGTCCGCGCCCCTCGGCGCCGAACGTCGGGCCGCGATTCAGCGCCACTCGCGCCTCGCGCAGGATCCGCCCCGCCGGATCGTCGCCCCAGCCCAGGTCGCGCAGGTCGACCCAGGCGAGGTAGCCCGCATCCGGTATCCGGTAGCCGGCCTCGGGCAGGTGCTCGGCGAGCAGTATCCTGAGCAGCCGGCGATTGCGATCCAGCGCAGTCAGCAGGGCATCCAGCCAGGCGTCGCTTCCCGGGCTCCACGCCGCAACCGCGGCGAGGGCGCCGAAGAGCCCGGTGCGCCACTCGACCTCGGGCGGGAGCGCGCGCACCACCGCCGCGGTCTGCTCGCTCGCCGTGATCATCACGGCGCACTTGAGCCCGGCGAGGTTGTACGCCTTGCTCGCGCTGGTCACGGTGTAGCCGACCTCCGCCGCCGCGGGCGACGCCGCGAGGAACGGCGTGAAGCGCACGCCCGGTTGCACCAGCGGCGCGTGGATCTCGTCGCTGACCACGACCGCCCCGTGGGACGCCGCGATCTCGGCCAGGCGCACGAGTGCCGCACGGCTGTGCACGGTGCCGGTGGGGTTGTGCGGGTTGCACAGCAGCACGGCGCGCGCACCTGCGGCCAGCGCACGCTCGATCCCGTCCAGGTCGAGCGCCCAGGATCCGTCGACGTCGATGAGCGGCACCCGCTCCACCACACCGCCGGCCTCCTCCACGCAGTCGTAGAACGGAGGGTAGACGGGCGGGGTGACGATCACGCGATCGCCCGGCGTGATGACCGCACGGAGGATCTCGACGACGCCCATCATCACGTCGCAGGTGGAGCGGATCCGGGCCGGCTGCACCGTCCAGCCGAAGCGGCGCTGCGCGTACGCGACGAACGCGTGGCGCAGGCCGGGGTCGGGCGGGGTGTAGCCGGTGTCGCCGAGCTCGACCGCCTCGTGCAGCCGCGCCGTGATGGCGTCGGCGAGCGGGAAGTCCGTCTCCGCGACGAACAGCGGCAGCACGTCCTCCGGATAGGTGCGCCATTTCGTGCTGGAGCGACGGCGGAGCTGGTCGAGCGGCAGTGCCTGGAGCGGGGCGATCGTCACCGTCCGAGCTTATTCGAGGTCGTCCCTCGGGGTCGTTGAGCGAGCGAAGCGAGACGAAACGCCGTCCCCGCAGGAAACCGCGTTTCGTCTCGGTCGTCGCTGGCGCTCCGTCCTCGCTCAACGATCCCGGAAAGGGGCGATCGTCACCGTCCGAGCCTATTCGAGGTCGTCCCTCGGGGTCGTTGAGCGAGCGAAGCGAGACGAAACGCCGTCCCCGCAGGAAACCGCGTTTCGTCTCGGTCGTCGCTGGCGCTCCGTCCTCGCTCAACGATCCCGGAAAGGGCGATCCGGGCCGTGTCAGATCGCGAAGCCGAGGGCGCGCATCTGGTCGCGCCCGTCGTCGGTGATCCGCTCGGGACCCCACGGCGGCATCCACACCCAGTTGATGCGGAACCGGTCGACCACGTTGTCCAGCGCCTGACCGGTCTGCTCCTCGAGCACGTCGGTGAGCGGGCAACCGGCGCTCGTGAGCGTCATGTGGATGACGAGGGCGTCGTTCTCCTCGTCCCAGGACAGGTCGTAGATGAGGCCGAGGTCGACGACGTTGATCCCGAGCTCGGGGTCGACGACGTCCTTGAGCGCCTCGGTGACCTCGTCGTACTTCTCACCGGTCAGCGTTGCGGTCATGGTTTCAGCCTACGCTTCGATGGGGGCCGTGGGGTCGAGGAAGCGGTCGTAGCCCTCGTCCTCGAGCCGGTCGGCGAGCTCGGGGCCGCCCTCCTCCACGATGCGTCCGGCGACGACCACGTGCACGAAGTCCGGACGGATGTAGCGCAGGATCCGGGTGTAGTGCGTGATCAGCAGCACACCCAGGTTCGTCTGCTCCTTGGCGCGGTTCACACCCTCCGAGACGATCTTCAGCGCATCGACGTCGAGGCCCGAGTCGGTCTCGTCGAGCACGGCGATCTTCGGCTTGAGCACCTCGAGCTGCAGGATCTCGTGGCGCTTCTTCTCACCGCCGGAGAAGCCCTCGTTGACGTTGCGCTGGGCGAACTTCGGATCCATCCGCAGGTTCGACATGGCGTGCTTGACGTCCTTGGTCCACTGCCGGATCGCGGGCGCCTCGCCGTCGAGGGCGGTCTTCGCCGTGCGCAGGAAGTTGGTGACGGTCACGCCGGGGATCTCCACCGGGTACTGCATCGCGAGGAACAGGCCGGCGCGGGCCCGCTCGTCGACGCTCATCGCGAGGACGTCCTCACCGTCGAGCGTGATCGAGCCGCTCGCGACCGTGTACTTGGGGTGACCGGCGATCGTGTACGCCAGGGTGGACTTGCCGGATCCGTTCGGGCCCATGATCGCGTGGGTCTCGCCCGTGCGCATGGTCAGCGTGATCCCGTTCAGGATCGGGGTGGTGCCGGCGTCGGTCTCGACGGTGACGTACAGGTCCTTGATCTCCAGGACAGACATGGATGATTCCTTACGTGTTTCGTGAAGCTTCGTGTGCGGACGCGGGCTCTTCGGCCGGCGCTCAGAGAGCGCTGACGTCCTTCGTGACGGTGGGATCGATCATGACGTCGTCGCCGACGATCTCGACGACGTAGACCGGGACCGGCTCGTAGGCCGGCAGGTTCAGGGGCTTGCCCGAGCACAGCGAGAACGCCGAGCCGTGGGCCCAGCACTCCAGCGTCTGGCCCTCGACGAACCCCTCGGACAGCGAGATGTCGCCATGCGTGCAGGTGTCGCCGATCGCGTGGATCTCCCCCTCGGAGTCGAGCACGACCGCCATCGGAACGCCGTCCAGCTCGACCCGCAACGGGGTGTCCTCCTGCAGGTCGGCGACGGCGCAGGCCCGCAGCGCGGTCACGCGTTCACCGCCGCGAGCTCCGCCTCGATCGCCTGCAGCAGCTCCTCTTCCAGGGCGGGGATGCGCAGCCGCTGCACGATGTCGCTGAGGAAGCCGAGCACGACCAGCCGCCGCGCCTCGTCCTCGCTGATGCCACGGGCCTGCAGGTAGAACAGCTGCTCGTCGTCGAAACGGCCGGTCGCGCTCGCGTGGCCCGCGCCGAGGATGTCGCCGGTCTCGATCTCGAGGTTCGGGATCGAGTCGGCGCGCGCGCCCTCGGTGAGCACCAGGTTGCGGTTCGCCTCGTAGGAGTCGGTGCCGGTGGCATCGGGGCCGATCAGCACGTCGCCGATCCAGACGCTGTGCGCGCCTTCGCCCTGCAGCGCCCCCTTGTAGAGCACGTCACCGGTGGTGTGCGCGCCCTTGTGGTGCAGGTAGACCTGGCTCTCCAGGTGCTGCCCCGCGTCCGCGTAGGACAGGCCGAACAGGTGCGCCTGGGAACCGGCGCCGGCGAGCTCGACGGTCGGGTTCACGCGCACGACGCCGCCGCCGAAGCTGACGACGATGTGGGTGAGCTGCGCATCGCGGTCGACGCGGGCCTGGTGCGCCGCCGCGTGGATCGCGTCGTCCTGCCACTGCTGCACGGTCACCACGGTGAGCCGGGCGCCGTCGCGGACCAGGATCTCCACGTTCTGCGCGAGTTGCGCGGATCCCGAGTGGCGCAGCACGACCGTGGCCGAGCTGTTCGCTCCGGCCTCGATCACCAGGTGCGCGTCGGCACGCACCGCGGCGCCGCGGCCGGTCAGGTGCACGAAGATCGGCTCGGCGACCTCCTCGTCCGCGGGGATCGCGAGGTGCATCGCCTCCGCGGCACCCTGCCAGGCCACGGCCGAGGCGATGTCCTCGGGGCGGAAGATCTCGCCACGCGGCGCGTCGCCGTAGCCGAGCCCTGGGCGCACGAACGCCGCGTCGCTGACCTCGACGGAGAGGCCGCCGGCCTCCGGTGCCGTCGTGAACAGCGGCGTCAGCCGTGCGACCGGCGTGTGCTTCCAGTTGACCTCGCGGCCGTTCGGCGGCCGAAGTCCTCCGGGTCGAACGAGTGCGGACGCTCCGAGCGGGTCTGCACCGGCGTCGTCCGGCCGACAGCGGCGACCTGGGCCGCCGGGTCGATGTGGGCATGAGTGTCCTGCGCCTCGGCGGGCGCGGTCGTAGCGGCGGTCATCTAGCCGACCGATCCTTCCATGCCCATCTCGATGAGCTTGTTCAGTTCCATCGCGTACTCCATCGGCAGCTCCCGCGCGATCGGCTCGATGAAGCCGCGCACGATCATGGCCATCGCCTCGTCCTCGGGCATGCCCCGGGACTGCAGGTAGAACAGCTGCTCCTCGCTGACCTTCGAGACCGTGGCCTCGTGGCCGAGCTGCACGTCGTCGACGCGGATGTCGATCGACGGATAGGTGTCGGAGCGGGATTTGGTGTCCACGAGCAGGGCGTCGCAGCGCACGGTGTTCGCGGAGTGGTGCGCGTTCGCGTCCACCCGCACCTCGCCGCGGTAGCCGGCGCGTCCGCCGCCGCGGGCGATCGACTTCGACACGATCGACGACTGGGTGTACGGCGCCATGTGGATCATCTTGGCGCCGGCGTCCTGGTGCTGACCGGGGCCGGCGAAGGCGACGGACAGGGTCTCGCCCTTGGCGTGCTCGCCCATCAGATAGATGGACGGGTACTTCATCGTCACCTTCGAGCCGATGTTGCCGTCGACCCACTCCATGGTCGCGCCCTCGTGCGCCACGGCGCGCTTGGTGACCAGGTTGTACACGTTGTTCGACCAGTTCTGGATCGTCGTGTAGCGCACCCGCGCGTTCTTCTTGACGATGATCTCGACGACCGCGGAGTGCAGCGAGTCCGACTTGTAGATCGGGGCCGTGCAGCCCTCGATGTAGTGCACGTAGCTGTCCTCGTCGGCGATGATCAGCGTGCGCTCGAACTGGCCCATGTTCTCGGTGTTGATCCGGAAGTACGCCTGCAGCGGGATCTCCACGTGCACGCCCTTCGGGACGTACACGAAGGATCCGCCGGACCAGACGGCGGTGTTGAGCGCGGCGAACTTGTTGTCGCCGGCGGGGATCACGGATCCGAAGTACTCCTCGAAGAACTCGGGGTGCTCGCGCAGCGCGGTGTCGGTGTCCATGAAGATGACGCCCTGCGCCTCCAGGTCCTCCCGGATCTGGTGGTAGACGACCTCGGACTCGTACTGCGCGGCGACGCCCGCGACGAGGCGCTGACGCTCGGCCTCGGGGATGCCGAGCCGCTCGTAGGTCTCGCGGATGTCCTCCGGGAGGTCTTCCCAGCTCTGCGCCTGCTTCTCGGTGGAGCGCACGAAGTACTTGATGTTGTCGAAGTCGATCTCGCTGAGGTCCGCACCCCAGGTCGGCATCGGCTTGCGACCGAACAGCGACAGACCCTTCAGGCGGGTCTTCAGCATCCACTCGGGCTCGCTCTTGAGCGCGGAGATGCCGCGCACGACGTCCTCGGAGAGGCCGCGCTTCGCGATGGCGCCGGCGGCATCCGTGTCGTGCCAGCCGAACTCGTACACCCCCAGACCATCCAGCTCCGGGCGGTCGATCAGCACATCCGACATCACACTCTCCTCTTGGGCCGTAACGGTTCATCCGCCCCGGCACATCGTCGCCCCCGTCGAGTCTGCGGGGTACGGGTGCCGCTCTGGGCCCTCATCATTGACGCACAGCGTTCGCGCCTAAACTGTGCAAGATGCTGCCCGCGCTCTCGCGGCCATCACCACACACCCCGATTCTACAGGTTCCCTCCGACATCCGGGCCGCATCGGCCCTCCGGGAGGGTCCCGGAGGAGCCATGCCCGAGACCGCGACCTCGTCCGCCCGCCGCACCCGCCCCCGATTCCTGGGCCGTGTCCACGATTGGCTGCCGGATCGGGTCGACGCACGCGTCCGGATCGTCGGATGGGTGTCGTTCGTCCTGGAGATCGCCATCGTCGGCACCGGCGGGGCCGTGCGCCTGACCGATTCCGGACTCGGCTGCGAATGGCCGCTGTGCACGCCGGACTCGCTGTTCCCCACGGCGCAGCAGAGCTATCACTCGGTGATCGAGTTCAGCAACCGCGGACTGAGCTTCTTCGTCGGACTCGCGGCGGTCCTCGTGCTCGTGCTGATCTCACGACTGCGGTCGGAGCGCAAAGACCTCTGGACCCTGGCCTGGATCGTCTTCGGCGGCGTCCTCCTGCAGGGCGTGGTCGGCGGGATCCTCGTGATCTTCCAGCTGCACCCGAACATGGTCGCGTTCCATTACCTCGTCTCGCTCGCGCTCGTCGCGGTGTCGGCCGCGTTCCTGGTGCGGATGGGCGGGACACGGGGAGCGCGCGAGCGCGCGGTGCCGAAGGGGGTCGCGATCCTGACCCACATCGCCTCGTCCGTGCTGGCGATCACCGTGTTCGTCGGGGTCCTGACGACCGGTGCGGGTCCGCATTCGGGCGACCCCGAGGTGAGGCTGCGCAACGGCTTCGACGCGACACTGCTGGAGCACGTGCACTCCTGGCCCGCCTATGCGCTCTTCGCACTCACGCTGGCGCTGCTCGTCATCGCGTTCGCCCGCGGTCTCACTGCGATCCGCGGCTGGGTCGCCGCCCTGCTCGCGATCGAGCTGGTGCAGATCGCAGTCGGGCTCTACCAGGCGCGAAACGCACTGCCGCCCCTCGCGGTCGGCGTGCACATGGTGCTCGCCGCGATCCTGGTCGCCGTGTGCACCGCGCTGGTGCTGAGCCTGAAGCGGGACATACGCGGCTCATAGCCGCCGCCGATGCCGCGCCTTCCGCCTCGGACCGCGGTAGGGAGCGCGAGGGCGTCGCATTCGCGGCGCCCTCCTGCTCAGCTCAGAACGGCAGCAGCGGGTCGACCGCGACCGCCACGAACACCAGCGTCAGATAGGTGATGGATGCGTGGAAGACGCGCATCGGCTTGGCCGAGGCGCCCGTGACCGCCTGTGCGTAGAGGCGGTGCGATTCGTACACGAACCATCCGCCGAACACCACGGCGGAGATCGAGTACACCAGGCCCATGCCGGCGACCGGGATGAGCAGCAGGGAGCAGGCCAGCGTCGCCCAGGCGTACAGGATCACCTGCAGGCCGACCTGCGACGCCGATCGGGTCACGCCGAGCATCGGCACGTCCACGTCCTCGTAGTCGTCCTTGTACTTCATCGACAGCGGCCAGTAGTGCGCGGGCGTCCAGAGGAACACCAGCACGAAGAGCACGAACGCCGGCCAGTCCAGCGAGCCGGTGACCGCAGACCAGCCGATCAGGACGGGGAAGCACCCCGCGATCCCGCCCCAGATGATGTTCTGCTCGGTGCGGCGTTTGAGGATCAGGGTGTAGATCACGACGTAGAAGAAGATCGCCCCGGCCGACAGCGCCGCCGCGAGCCAGTTCGTCGTCAGCCACAGCCAGACGGTGGACAGCACCGCGAGCGTCCAGGAGAAGATCAGCGCGCCCCGCGGCGACACGGCGCCGGTGACCAGAGGCCGGTTCTCGGTGCGGTGCATGTGCGCATCGATGTCGCGGTCGATGTACATGTTGAACGACGCGGCGGATCCGGCGCTCATCGCGCCTCCGATGACCGTCGCCGCGACGAGCAGCAGGTTCGGCAGGCCGTGCTGGGCCAGGAACATGACCGGAACGGTCGAGACGAGCAGGAGCTCGAGCACGCGCGGCTTCGTCAGCTCGACATAGGCGCGCACGGTCCGCTTCAGGGAGCGCTCCGCGGACGGGGACTCGATGGTGGTCGCGATCCTGACCGCCTCCTTCATGCGCACACGGGAACACCTTCATCTTATGACACCGCGCAACTCGTGCCGCCCGCCCCCGCCGGCCGGACGGAGCGTCACCCGGAACACGTCGCAACATTGCGCTGCGACCGTCGCGCGC
>CAWBTB010000024.1:0-445840 GCA_963791605.1 uncultured Actinomycetota bacterium
AGGCGGATCCTTCCCGGTGGATCCCCGCCGCGCGGCGGATCCTCGCGGCTGCCTGCGGCCCACCGTGCGGGACGAGCGGGGCATCGGGGGGAAGTCGTCCGCATAGCTCGCACCGGAGATCCATGCGGGTCGTGCTCAGGCTTCGTGCATCGGTCTTCCAGGCGGGTTTTCGTACATTGGGTGGATGTCCTATTCCGCCCACAGGCCCGGCCGCATGGATTCCCAGGGCCGGATCTCCCTCGACGTCGATGGACAGCCCGACCCCGCGAACCCCTCCGATCCCACCGCCGAGGATCCGTTCATCTTCGTGCGCGACTACACGCCGGCGGGCTCGGATCCTGCCGCCGAAGAGGCCGTGACCGTGCCGATCGAGCCCGTCGTGCCTCCGCGTCCGCCCGTGCCAGAGGAGCCCGCCGCGGCTCACGTGCCCGAGACGATGTCCGAGACCGAGTCGACCGTGGCGCCCCGCGTCCGGCGTGCGCCCAGGCAGCCGAAGCCCTCCAAGCAGCCCAAGCCGCCCCAGCAGCCCCGCCCCGAAGGCTGGTTCCTGCGCCGGCTCGCGGTGCTCGGCGGCGCCGACGGCCCGATCCTGGACCGCGTGCCCAGCGAGCAGCCGCGCTTCGTGCAGATGTTCTTCGTGCTGGCCGGCACGGCGCTGGTCTCGGCGCTGTCGATGTTCTTCGCGCTCACCACGGGAGTGCAGGTGCTGGTGTGGATCGCGGCCCCGCTCGCGATCGTGTGGGCGCTGCTGATCTTCAACCTGGACCGCTTCCTCACCTCCACCATGCGCTCCACGCGCAAGGCGGGCCGGCTCATCGGCCTCGCGATCCCGAGGATCCTGATGGCCGCGATCATCGGCTTCGTCGTCGCCGAGCCGATCGTGCTGCAGGCGTTCCACAACGACATCGCCCGGGAGGTCACCACGACCAACCTGGTGCAGGCGCAGGGCGACCAGAAGGCCGTCGCCACCGGACCGGAGAAGAAGGCGCTCGACGCCGCCTCCGCCCGCCTCGCCGACCTGCAGAACCAGGCCTCCACCGGCATCGTGAAGGGCACCTCGAGCGACTCCGCCTCGCAGAAGGCGGCGCAGGACACGGTCACCAAGATCACCGGCCAGATGGCCGAGCAGCAGAAGGTCATCGACTCCGCGCGTGCGGTCTACCAGTGCGAGCTGACCGGCCAGGGCGCCGGAACCGTGCCCGGCTGCACCGGGGTACAGGGCAACGGGGCCAGCTCCGACGCCGCGAAGTCCCAGCTCGACCAGGCCCAGCAGACCTATGACGCGCTCGCCGCGCAGCTGCGCCAGGCGAACACCGACCTGCAGAAGGCGGACAGCTCGTCGAAGACGGCGACCTCGGCGACCGAGGCGCAGAACCGCCAGCAGGCGAAGGACCAGCTCCCCACCGCCGAGCAGGCGTACAAGACCGCGCTCGACGCGTACAACGCCCGGGCCGCGTCGGTGGCGGGCACGAACGCGAACGCCGTCGGCCTGCTCAGCCAGATCTCGGCGCTCGATCGGCTCTCCGCGAAGGAGCCCGTGCTCGGCTTCGCGCACTGGCTGATCGCGGCGCTGTTCTTCATGATCGAGCTGCTGCCGGTGATCGTGAAGGTCCTCACAAGCTGGGGCGACCCGT
This sequence comes from uncultured Actinomycetota bacterium, assembly GCA_963791605.1. Lineage (GTDB taxonomy): Bacteria > Actinomycetota > Actinomycetes > Actinomycetales > Microbacteriaceae > Microbacterium. The sequence continues at coordinate 1,635 of CAWBTB010000024.1, forward strand.
CGCTGTACGAGAAGGCCGAGGCGATCGCCAAGCAGGTCGAGCTCGACCGCGTCACGTCGAGGGGATACCGCGACCGCGCGGCGATCATCGCCGACGAGGCCAGGCACCGCGCCTTCGCCGACGCGCACGAGGCCGAGGTCGCCGCCGAGGACGCGCCCGTCGAGGACGCGCCCGTCGAGCCCGCGCCGGTCGAGCCCGTGGCGGATCCGGATCCCGCGGCCCCCGTGCCGGCGGTGCCGGTCGCCGCGGAGGCGCCGACGCGGGGTGCCGGTCGCCGCGGAGGCGCCGGCCGTGCGTACCGCGCCGGCTCCGCACGCGTCTTCTGGCGCCCCGTCTTGGCCCGTTCCCGCTCACCCGGGCGTCGGATCCGCCCACCCCTCGCCGGCGTCGGCGCACCCGATCCGCCCGCGCCGAGACCGCCCGGGTCTGACCCTCGAAGGAGCGACCGTCGCGGCCTGCTCCCGTCGCGAAAACTGTCGGTTCTCCTTGTTCCCGTCGCAAAAACCGTCGGCATCCGTCGATCAGAACGACAGATTTCGCGACGGGAAGGGGGCGGCGGGCGCGGGCGCATTCCGGCCCCGGGGCATAGCCCGCGCCTCTAGCCTGGAACCATGGTCAACTATCGATACCTGGGCAACAGCGGTCTGAAGGTCTCCGAGATCACCTACGGCAACTGGGTCACCCACGCCTCGCAGGTCGAGGACGACGCCGCCGTCAAGACGGTGCACGCCGCGCTCGACGCCGGCATCACCACGTTCGACACTGCGGACACCTACGCGAACACCGCGGCGGAGGTCGTGCTCGGCAAGGCGCTCGCCGGCCAGCGCCGGGAGAGCCTGGAGATCTTCACGAAGGTCTACTTCCCGACCGGCCCGAAGGGGCCGAACGACACCGGACTCAGCCGCAAGCACATCCTGGAGTCGATCAACGGATCCCTGCAGCGGCTCGGCACCGACCACGTCGATCTCTACCAGGCGCATCGGTTCGACTACGAGACGCCGCTCGAGGAGACGTTCCAGGCGTTCGCGGACGTCGTCCGGCAGGGCAAGGCGCTGTACATCGGCGTCTCGGAGTGGACGGCCGAGCAGCTCCGCGCGGGGCACGCGCTGGCGACGCAGCTGGGCGTCCAGCTCATCTCGAACCAGCCGCAGTACTCGATGCTGCACCGCGTGATCGAGGGCAAGGTCGTGCCGGCGTCGGAGGAGCTCGGGATTTCGCAGATCGTCTGGTCCCCGATGGCGCAGGGCGTGCTGAGCGGCAAGTACCTGCCCGGTCAGCCGGTGCCGGACGGATCGCGCGCGACGGATCCGCACTCCGGCGCGCACTTCATCCAGCACTTCCTGCAGGACGACATCCTCACGGCCGTGCAGCGGCTGAAGCCGATCGCCGCCGAGGCCGGGCTGACGATGCCGCAGCTCGCGATCGCGTGGGTGCTGCAGAACAAGAACGTGGCCGCCGCCCTGGTCGGCGCCTCGCGTCCGGAGCAGCTCGCCGACACGGTCAAGGCGTCCGGGGTCGTGCTCGACGCCGACACCCTCGCCGCGATCGACACGGCGCTCGCCGGGGTCGTGAACGCCGATCCGGCCGGCACGTACGACGTCTCGCCGAAGCAGCGCCTGGTCTGAGCGCCTCTCCCGCCGACGCCCCCTGACCGCGAGACTTCATCTCCGCGACGAGACTGCGTGCCTGGACTGCAGTCTCGTCGCCCAGTTGGAGTCTCGCAGGTCACGAAGGGCGGGTCAGCGGACGGTGATGTCGACCTGCAGGTCGTTCGCGAGCCGCTCGAGATCGGCGCGCAGCGCGTCCGGATCCGCAGTCGCCGGGACGGTCGCGACGACCGACGCCTCGAACAGCCGGCCGCCCGCCATCGCGGCGTCGCGGGTCTCGCTGGTCATGCTCTCGATGCTCAGCGCGTGCTCGCTCAGCACCGCTGAGATGTCCCGCACGATGCCGGGCCGGTCGTTGCCGAGCACCTGGATCGACAGTTCGCGGCGCGCTTCGCCGTGCGGGTGGGCGGGGGCTCCCGGATGCACCGCGATCGTGAGCAGCCCGTCCAGCCCGTGCAGGGACGCACGCAGCTCCTCGACCCGATCGATCGGGACCGAGATCTGGATCACGCCCGCGAACGTGCCGTCGAGCTCGGCCAGGCGGCTGTTCTCCCAGTTCCCGCCGTGCTCGTCGACGATGTGGGCGACGGTGGCGACGAGGCCCGGACGATCGGATCCGACGACGGTGAGGATGAGCGTGGTCATGCGGCCAGCGTAGGGGAGCGCGCCCGGCCGGGCCAGAGTGCCCGGCCGGCGTCGCCCTCATCGCGAGCGCACCGGATCCTGCCGACAGCACCGGAAACACGCGTCAACAAGCGGTGCGCTCGGCACGAACCGGTGGGCGCAGGCGCAGGCGCAGGCCTCGGCGCAGACGCCCCGCGGGCCCGGTCCCCGGCCTAGTCCCCGGCGTACGCCTCGGCCCACTCGCCCGTCGCGAGGAACCGCTCCAGCCTGGCGCGGTGCGGAGCCAGATCCCAGCCCTGAGCGGCGACCCACTCGTCGGAGTAGTACGTGTCCAGATAGCGCGCTCCGCCGTCGCAGATCAGGGTGACGACGCTGCCGCGCTCGCCGTCGCGCAGCATCCGCGCGATCAGCTGGAACGCGCCGACCAGGTTCGTGCCGGTGGATCCGCCCGCCCAGTGCAGCGTGCGCTGCTTGAGCAGCCGGATCGCAGCGATCGACGCGGCGTCCGCGACGGGGATCATCTCGTCGATCACCCCGGCTACGAACGACGGCTCGACGCGCGGCCGTCCGATGCCCTCGATCCGGCTGGGGGTGCCGGTCGTGAAGGACGGATCCCCGGATCGCCAGCCGCCGTAGAACGCCGAGCCCTCCGGATCCACCACCGCGATGCGCGTCGGGTGCCGGCGGTACCGGACGTAGCGGCCGAACGTGGCGCTCGTCCCGCCGGTGCCGGCGCCCACGACGATCCAGCTCGGGATCGGGTGCCGTTCCAGGCTCAGCTGGCTGAACACGCTCTCGGCGATGTTGTTGTTGCCGCGCCAGTCGGTCGCGCGCTCGGCGTAGGTGAACTGGTCGAGGTAGTGCCCGCCGCACTCGGAGGCGAGGCGCTCGGCCTCGGCGTACATCTCGGATCCCGCGTCGACGTAGTGGCAGCGGCCGCCGTAGAACTCGATGAGGTCGATCTTCTCCTGGCTGGTCGAGCGCGGCACGACCGTGACGAAGGACAGCCCGAGCATGCGGGCGAAGTACGCCTCGGACACCGCGGTGGATCCGCTGGACGCCTCCACGAGCGTCGTGCCCTCGTGGATGCGCCCGTTCACCAGCCCGTACAGGATCAGCGACCGCGCGAGCCGGTGCTTGAGGGATCCCGTCGGATGCACCGACTCGTCCTTGAGGTACAGCTCGATGCCCCACTCGAGCGGCAGCGGGAACACGTGCAGATGCGTGTCGGCGCTGCGGTTCGCATCCGCCTCGAGCATGGCGATGGCGGATCCGGTCCAGTCGGTCATGCCATCGAGCGTAGCCGCGCCCTGCTCCCCGGTCAGGTCCAGCCGCCCTCGCCGGTGTCGCCGTTGTACGTGAACGTGCCCTTGTCGCTGGTGATCTTCACATCGGTGCCGAGCGGCTCCTGCGCGAGCAGCTTGCGCTCGAGCTCCTCGGCGTCGGTCTGGAACCTCTGCGCGGTGGGCTCGTCGACGCCCCAGAGGAACGCCGAATGCATGTCGGTGAGGATGTAGAGGAACGCCTGCACGGCGACGCGGTTGTGTTCGGTGTCCGGAATCTGCTGCCAGAGGGATCCGTCCTGCGAGGACTGCTTGTACTGGGCGAGCTTGTCGGCGAGCATCGCCTCGACGTCGGCGGCGAGGTGCGAGGATCCTGGGCCGGAGGACGGTCCGGCGGACGGACGCGGGGCGGGAACCCTGGTCGGAGCAGGCTCCTGCCCCACGGAGGGAGCCGGTGAAGGCATGGCGATCGGGGTGGGTCTGTGCGCGATCAGCAGGACCGCGCCGATCGAGACCGCGATCAGCAGCGCCACGACCACGACGCCCGCGATCACGAGGGCGAGCGGGAACCGGCCGCGGGGTGCCGGGAGCGGAGTCCGCCCGGCGGGGTACGGCGCAGGGGCCGTGTAGGGCTGCTGCGCATAGGGCGGAACGGATGGCGGGGCCGACGGCGGGGCCGACGCCGGGACCGACGGCGGGACCGACGGCGGCGTGCCGTGCGGGACCCAGGAAGCCGGCGGGACGCCCGGCGCGGCGCTCGGGACCGGCGGCGGTCCGAGCGGCGGTGCCAGTTCCGGGACCGGCGGCATGGGCTCGTCGGACGGCGTCGTCGGATCGGTCATGTCTCCCCCTGAGCGCACCGCAGGCGATCGCGCGATGTCACGCATCCACCCTAAACGCGCGGCGGGTTCGTATCCCTGTCGGATCAGCCCACGCGGTAGGCGCGTGCCGCGTTACCCCAGAGGATGGCGTCGACGTCGTACCCGCGCGCGTCCGCCCAGTCGGCGACCAGGCTCAGCCAGGCCGCGCGGTCTCCAGGGCGATAGCAGTCTGCGCCCACCGCCGACACCGGCCAGTCGCTGCCCCAGAGCAGCCGATCGGGGCCGACCGCTTCGGCCGCGACGTCGAGGAACGGGGTCAGCTGCGCGGCGGACCAGGATCCTCCGGCCTCCGCGGGAAGGCCGGACAGCTTGATCGACACCTGCGGGTGGTCGGCGAGGGAGCGGATGCCGCCGATCCAGCCCTCGTCCGGGCGCAGCGGGGCCCGGGCGGTGCCGACGGCCGGCTTGCCGAGATGATCCAGCACGATCCGCAACCCGGGCACGGACGCGGCGAGAGCCGAGACGTCGGGGAGCTGCCGATCCCGGACGCACGCATCGAAGGTCCACCCGCGTGCCGCCACCGCCGCGGCGCCGGCGAGGAACGCCTCCGACCCGGCAGTGCCGTCGGGCTCGCTCTGCAGCAAATGCCGTACGCCGACGACCATCGGCAGCTCGTCGAGGGCCCGCAGCTGCGCGAGAGTGCGAGCGCCGCGATCCAGCCGGGCACCCGCGACGATCCCGATCACGCCCGTGTCCGCTGCGGTCTCGGCGACCCAGCGCACCTCGTCCAGGAACTGTTCTTCGACGCATTCGGCCTGCACGAACACGGCCGCCGCATCGGATCCTTCTGCCGCGGGCGCGAGCTCTGGTCCCGCGAACCGCGCGGCGAGCGGCCCCTCGAGCCATTCGTAGTCGAGCCGGGACGGATCCCACAGGTGCAGATGGGAGTCGAGAACGCGCATGCCGCCATCCTCCCGCACCATGCATGCTCGTCGTGTGCAGACATCCGATGAATCTGCGAGGATGTGCGCTATGGCAGTCACCGACGAGGCGATCGAGAAGATCAAGGCGATGATCGTGTCCGGCGCGCTGGGCCCCGGAGATCGGCTGCCGCCGGAGAAGGAGCTCGCCGAGCGGCTCGGGCTGAGCCGCAACTCGATGCGCGAGGCCGTCAAGGCGCTCGAGGTCATCCGGGTGCTCGATGTGCGCCGGGGCGATGGTACCTACGTCACCAGCCTCGAACCGCATCTGCTGCTCGAGGCGATCAGCTTCGTGATCGACATGCACGACGACGACTCGCTGCTGGAGGTCTTCGCCGTGCGCCGCATGCTGGAGTCGCAGGCGACGGGCCTCGCCGCCACGCACGGCGACGACGAGGCGATCGCCGCGCTTCAGGAGGAGATCGCGGGCGTCGACGCCGAGGTCTCGATCGACGATCTCGTCGCGCACGACATCCGCTTCCACCAGGAGATCGTGCGGATGACCGGCAACGGCTACCTGGCGAGCCTGATCGACAGCCTCTCGAGTCAGACGATCCGAGCGCGAGTGTGGCGCGGCCTCACCGAGCAGGGCGCCGTGGAGCGCACGCTGTCGGAGCACCGCGCCATCGCCGATGCGATCGCGCAGCACGATCCGGTGCTCGCAGCCTCGCTCTCGACCGCGCACATCGCGGGCGTCGAACGCTGGCTGCGCCAGGCCGCCCGGGGCTGAACGCGGGACACGGCGTGGCGGCGGCCCCCGCCCCGGCCGCATCCCCGTGCCCAGCCCCCGCGCCCCGGTGCCCCGGCCCCCTGCCGGGCACCCACATCGGTTCCCGTCGCAAAATCTGTCGTTCTGAGCGCGGGATAGCGACAGTTTTCGCGACGGGAGCGGAAGCGGAGCAGATCGGATCCATGCGTCTACGGTCACGCGACTCAGCGGGCGAGCGCCCGCCGGATCCGGCGGATCAGCTCAGCCTCGTCTGCGAACAGGGCGGACGTCACCTCGATCACCGTCCATCCGGCGGCGCGGAGCGCCGCGATCCGCTCGACATCGCGTGCGTACCGCGAATGGTGCAGGACGCCGTGGTATTCGATGGCGATTCTGCGCTCGGGATACGCCAGATCCACGCAGCCGAGGAAGCGGCCGCGCGAGTCGTAGGCGTCGTAGTTCAGCTCGGGCTCGGGCAGACCTGCCAGCACGATCCGGCAGCGCAGCGCGGATTCCCGCGGCGACCACGAGTCCTCTCGGACCAGATCGACGGCCTCGCGCAGCCGGGTGATTCCCACTCGTCGGCCGGAGTCGATGGCGAGCAGCAGTTGCTCCGTGGTCGCCAGCGGCGGACGTCCGGCATGCAGTCGGCCGTAGCCCTCGCGCCAGACCCGGCAGAAGTAGTCGCCGAGGGCCACGAGGTCGATGAGGGAGAGCGAGCCGAGCATCGCCCAGGTGCTCGCCGGCGATGCGACCGGGATCCCGTCGAGCATGCGGATCGTCGTGGTCTCGACGCGGGCGCGATGCCCGACGACGCCTGCCGTGCGCACGAGCGGTGCGGTGCCGAAGGCGCTGACGTGGACCGGCAAGGTCCCTCCGTCCGCGACCGCGCCGTCGGACATCGCGAGCGGCAGCGGTGCACCCCAGACCGAAGCGGCGGACTCGTGGCTCAGGAACTGTCCGTCGCGCAGGCGCGGAGCGTAGTCGAGGATCCGCAAGAGTCGCTCGCGAGCCTGGCAGCTGAAGGGATCCTCGTCCTCGGGGTCTTCGAGCTGCGCCAGTGTGAGCGTGCGCACTCCGGCGAACGGCCGCTCGAGGTCGGAGCGCCGCAGTCGCTCCGGATCGATCCCTGCCCTGGTCGCCTCGCGCACGCTGAATGATCGGCCCAGATGTTCGGGGAGTGGCTGCGGAGGTTTCATCCCGGAACCCTGGCACCATTCGCCCGCGCGGCGAGCGGGTTATCCACAGGCACCCTCCCCGCCCCCGCCCGCTCGCTCGGCGTGCTCCTCAAGGCACTCCTGCTCCCGTCGCAAAATCTGTCGTTCTGAGATCCGGATAGCGACAGTTTTTGCGACGGGAGCGGGGGGTGGCGACGGTTCTTGCGACGGGAAGCAAGGGCGTGCCGGGCTGGGCCGCGCCGGGCCGCGCCGGGTCGGCCACCCGGGCCGCGCCGAGCCACGCCGGGCCGTGCCGGGGACTACTCCGCCCGCAGGCGCAGCTGCGCCATGCCTCCGTCGACCTCGATGAACGTGCCGGTGGTGGATCCGGACGCCGGGCTCACGAGGTACAGCACGGCGCCGGCGACCTCGTCGGGTGTGACCAGGCGGCCGTGCGGCTGGCGGGCGTTCAGCGCGGCGCGCTCGGCCTCCGGATCTGCCGCGGAGTCGAGCAGTCGTCCCACCCAGGGGGTGTCGGCGGTTCCCGGGTTGACCGCGTTCACGCGGATCCCTTCGCGCAGGTGATCCGCGGCCATCGCCCGGGTGAGCGCCGAGACCGCGCCCTTCGACGCGGAGTACAGCGCGCGCTGCGGCAGCCCCGTGGTCGAGGCGATCGAGGCGGTGTTGCAGATCGCGGCGGCCGGGGACTTCCGCAGCCAGGGCAGCGCGGCCGCACTCACGCGGGCGATGCCGGTCACGTTGACCGAGAGCACGCGCGCCCACTCCTCGTCGTCGTTCGCGGTGATGTCGCCCTGCGCGCCGATCCCGGCGTTGTTCACGAGGATGTCGATGCGGCCGAAGCGCTCGCCGATCGCGGCGACCGCCGTGTCGACGCTCGCGCGGTCGGAGATGTCCGCCGTGAACGCGGCGAATCGCGGATCCGCACCCGTCACATCGCGGTCGAGCACCGCGACCTGCGCGCCCTGCGCGTGCAGCTGGGCGGCGATGGCCGCGCCGATCCCCGCCGCGCCGCCCGTGACGATCGCGACGAGCCCTTCCAGCTGAGCGGTCATGCCCGTGCCTCCCATTCCTTGAACTCCTGGCGCTGGCTGCCCAGCCCCTCGATGTCGATCTCGACCACGTCGCCCGCGCGCAGATACGGGAACTTTCCGCCGAACGCCACGCCCTGCGGCGTGCCGGTCAGGATCAGATCCCCCGGCTCCAGGGTCATGTACTGCGAGATGTGGTGCACGATCTCGGCGACGGAGAAGATCATGTCGTTCGTGTTCGAGTCCTGGCGCGGCTCGCCGTTCACGAAGCTGCGCAGCCGCAGATTCTGCACGTCCACCTCGTCGGGGGTGACCAGCCACGGCCCGGTCGGGTTGAAGCCGAACGCGGCCTTGCCCTTCGACCACTGCCCGCCGGAGACCTCCATCTGGAACGCGCGCTCCGACACGTCGTTGCACACGACGTAGCCGGCGATGTGCGCGGCGGACTCCGCGGGCGAGTCGAGGTAGGCCGCGCGGGCGCCGATCACGACGCCGAGCTCGACCTCCCAGTCGGTCTTCGTACTGCCGCGCGGGATCGTCACCGCGTCGTCGGGACCGACGACCGTGTTCGGCGTCTTCAGGAACAGGATCGGGACCGTGGGCGGCTCCGCCCCGGATTCCCGGGCGTGCGCGGCGTAGTTCTGCCCGACGCAGATCACGGCGCTCGGGCGCGCGATCGGGGATCCGATCCGCAGCTCGCCGGCTCCGTCCAGCTCGCGCAGGAGGCCCGCGTCGAGCGCGGCGCGCGTGCGGCCGGCGGGATCCGTGGCGAGGAAGTCGCCGTCCACATCGGAGGTCACGGGCCTCAGGTCGTAGTGGCGATCCTCGACGATGACGACCGGGATCTCGGATCCGGCCTCTCCCAGACGCGCGAACTTCATGGCTCTCCTGCCTTCTCACGGTTGCGGGACGGATCCGCCGGCGCAGCAGTGCGGGAGGCGGGTCCCTGCGTTGACAGTATAGACATCGGATGTTTACACTCCAACTGTCGCCCGGAGGGTTCTCGACCCCGACGCGGCACCGGCCAGAACAGGAGACCCGTGAGCCGCATCGTCGCGCTGGAGACCAGCGACATCCGTTTCCCCACCTCGCTCAGCCTGGACGGCTCGGACGCGATGAACCCCGACCCCGACTACTCCGCGGCCTACGTGATCGTGCGTACGGATGCGGCGGACGGCATCGACGGGCACGCGTTCGTGTTCACGATCGGCCGCGGCAACGACGTGCAGGTCGCCGGCATCGACGCGCTCGCCGGGCACCTCGTCGGCCGCGAGCTGGAGCCGCTCCTGGACGACATGGGCGGGATCTTCCGCGAGCTGATCGGCGACTCGCAGCTGCGCTGGCTCGGTCCCGAGAAGGGCGTCATGCACATGGCGATCGGCGCCGTGATCAACGCGCTCTGGGACATCAAGGCCAAGCGCGCGGGGCTGCCGCTCTGGCAGCTGCTCGCCCGGATGACGCCGGAGCAGATCGTCGACCTGGTCGACTTCCGCTATCTGACCAACGCACTGACCCGCGAGGACGCGCTGCGGATCCTGCGCGCCGCCGTCGCAGGGCGTGAAGAGCGCGAGCAGGAGCTGCTCGCCACCGGCTACCCCGGCTACACCACGAGCCCCGGCTGGCTCGGCTACTCGGACGAGAAGCTCGAGCGCCTGGCACGGGAGGCGATGGCCGACGGCTTCACCCAGATCAAGCTCAAGGTCGGCGCCGACCTCGACGACGACATCCGCCGGTTCCGCAAGGCCAGGGAGGTGTGCGGGCCGGACTTCCCGATCGCGATCGACGCGAACCAGCGCTGGGAGGTGTCCGAGGCGATCGCGTGGGTGAACGCGCTCGCCGAGTTCGACCCCGCCTGGATCGAGGAGCCGACCAGCCCCGACGACGTGCTCGGACACGCCGAGATCGCCCGCGGCATCGCCCCGATCCGCGTCGCGACCGGTGAGCACGCGCAGAACCGGGTGATCTTCAAGCAGTTGCTGCAGGCCGAGGCGATCCAGGTCATGCAGATCGACGCGGTGCGCGTCGCGGGCGTGAACGAGAACATCGCGAACCTGCTGCTCGCGGCGAAGTTCGGCGTGCCGGTGTGCCCGCACGCCGGCGGCGTGGGTCTCTGCGAAGCCGTGCAGCACCTGTCGATGTTCGATTTCGTGGCCGTCTCCGGCAGCCGCGACGGGCGCATGATCGAGTACGTGGATCACCTGCACGAGCACTTCGTCGTCCCGACGGACATCCGCGGCGGCTCGTACTCGGCCCCCACCGCACCGGGCAACGGCATGGAGATGAAGGCGGCCAGCCGGGCCGAGTACACGTGGACGGGGGCGCATGTCTGAGCCGCGTTCCTCGGATCCGCGACCCGCGATCCCTGCCCTCGGCTACGGCGCCGCCAACGTCGGCAACCTGTTCCGCGCGCTCAGCGACGACCAGGCGTGGGCCGTGCTCGACGCCGCGTGGGAGAGCGGCATCCGCTCCTACGACACCGCGCCGCACTACGGACTCGGGCTCTCCGAGCGCCGGCTCGGGGCGTTCCTGCAGACCAAGCCGCGGGGCGAGTACGTGCTCTCGACCAAGGTCGGCCGGCTGCTGCGGCCGAACCCGGATCACGTCGCGGGCGGGCTCGACACGGACAACGACTTCTTCGTGCCGGACGACCTGCGCCGGGTGTGGGACCTCTCGGCCGACGGGATCCGCGCGAGCCTGGACGAGTCGCGCGAGCGGCTCGGCATCGAGCGCATCGACATCCTGTACCTGCACGATCCGGAGCGGTACGACTTCGACCTCGCGGTCGAGTCGGCGTTCCCCGCGCTCGAGGCGCTGCGCGCGGAAGGGCAGGTCGGGCGGATCGGAATCGGATCCATGACCGCAGGTGCCCTCACCGCCGCGGTGCGCACCGCCGACCTCGACACGATCATGGTCGCCGGCCGCTACACGCTGCTGGAGCAGCCCGCGGCCGCCGAGGTCATCCCGGCCTGCGTCGAGCGGGGCACCGGGATCGTCGCCGCCAGCGTCTTCAACTCCGGCCTGCTCGCGCAGAGCGAGCCGCGGCGGGACGGGCGCTACGAGTACGGAGCACTCCCGGATGCGCTGTGGCAGCGCCTGGTCCGGATCGCGGACATCTGCCGCGCGCACGACGTGCCGCTGCCGGCCGCGGCGATCCAGTACCCGCTGCAGTCCCCGGTCGTGGAGTCGGTCGTCGTGGGCGGGAGCCGCCCCGAGCAGCTGCGCCAGAACGCCGAACTCGCCGCGCTGCCCATCCCGGCCGAGCTGTGGCGTGAGCTGGCGGACGAGGGGCTGATCCCGGGATGAGGCGGCGCGGAGCCGGCAGGCGCCGCGTCGTCGTCACTCCTCCGCGCCCTCGTTGTACCGCTCGAGGAGGGTTCCGAACAGGGCGATCTCCTCGGCAGTCCAGTCGCGCATGCGTGCGGCCGCGACGGCGCGGATCTCGTCGGCGCGCTCGGCGAGCAGGCGCTCGCCGGCGGGGGAGAGCCGCAGCGGCTGGCCGCGTCGCGACTCGCCGGCCTCGTCGGTGGTCTCCTCGATCAGTCCCGCCGCGCTGAGGGAGCCGATCTGCCGGGACACGGTGGAGCGGTTGAAGCCGAAGTGCTCGGCGATGTCGACCGCCCGGATGCCCGGACGGTCGGCGAGCAGGCGCAGCAGGGACTGATCCACGGACGACACCGGGGTGTCCCGGCGCACCCGCGCCGAGCCGCGGCGCGCGATGGTGGTGAGCGCGGTGTGCACGCGCTCGATGGCCGGGATGCGGTCGACGGGCTGCGGGGAGCGGGACATGCCCCCACTGTAGGAGTGATGGTTGCGTTGTGCAACAGTTGGGGATAAGATGCATAGTGCAACGTAAGTGAAAGAGGTCCGATGCCCGTCGAACAGCAGTCCGCCCAGCCCGTCCTTCGCGCGATGGGGGCGAGCCGGCCGCGGCCGGCGTCGCGGATGCCGTCTGCGGCGACCTGGAAGACGATCGGATCCCATCTCCTGATCCCGCTGTTCCTGGCGGTGGGCATGGCGTTCGCGTACCTCGGCGCCTTCCACGCCCCGGCCCCGAGCCACGTGCCGGTCGCGATCGTCGGCGAGGGACCGCAGACCTCCGTGTTCGCGCAGACCATGAACGACGGCGCCGACGGCAAGCTCGCCGTGCGCACGGTCTCCGATGTGGCGCAGGCCGAGCAGCTCATCCTGAACCAGAAGATCATGGCCGCGTACGCGGTGGACGCAACGCACGCGACCCTCTACGTGTCCAAGGCGGCGTCCGACGCCGGGGCCTCGGTCGCGCAGGCGGTGTTCCTGCCGGTCGCCTACCAGCAGCACCTCCCGGTGGACATCGTCGACGTGCGTCCGGGCACCGCGCAGGATCCGGGCGGGCAGACACTGTTCTTCCTGCTCGTGGCACTCAGCGTCGGCGCGTACGCCAGTGCGGTCGCGATCGCCGCGGCGACCGCGAAGCTCGCCGCGGGGTGGCGGATCGGCATCGGCGCGGTCGTCGCGATGGTGATCTCCGCGGTCGGCGTCGTCATCGCCGGCGGTGTCTACCACGCCCTGAACGGCAACGAGTGGAACATCTGGCTGCTCGGCGCGCTCTACGTCTTCGGCATCGTGTCGATCGGCATCGGGCTGCACCCGTTCCTCGGCAAGTGGACCACGCCGACCCTGACGATGCTGTTCGTGATGCTGAACTTCACCAGCTCGGGCGGTGTCTATCCGGCGTCCCTCGCCCCCGCGTTCTTCTCCGCGCTGAACAGCTTCTGGAACGGTGCGGCCTGGCTGGATGCGGCGCGCAGCCTCACGTACTTCCCCGGCCAGAGCATCGGATTCGATGCGCTCCGGCTCTCCCTCTGGGCCGTGGCAGGGCTGGTCATCATCGCCGTCGGCGTTCTCGCCGAGCGCTCCCGTCGCGCCCTCGCCGACGAGTCGCGGGATGCGCAGAGCGCCGAGACGGATCTCGTCGTCGCCGGCTGACGGTCGACCATGACGCTGACGAAAGGTACTGTACGGATCATGTCTGCAGTTGCAGCCGTCTTCGCTCCGGCGCTCATCTCGGGCGGCGTCGTCGCCAACGGACGGGGCGGCGCATGTTCCGCACGCTGATCGCGCTGGGCATCACCACGAACACGATCTACGCCGTCGACCTCGCGACCGGATCCGTCGAACCGCGGTACGCCGACGCGGGCCCCACGCCCGACGGGGTCGTCGTCTCCGACGGCGTCGTCTTCTGGACGACCATGGGCGCCCCGGTCGTCCGCGAGGGCATGGTCGGCGAGGCCGCACTCGATTTCACCGCCCGCACCGGCGGGGTGCACAGCGTCGCGCTGGACGGCAGCGGTCGACAGGACATCACCCGCCCGGGCGACATCACGACGGGCAAGCAGCTCGCCCTCGCCGACGGCTGGTTGTACTGGGGTGACCGCGAGGGGCACCGCGTGTCCCGGATCCGCCCCGACGGCACCGGCCTCGAGGATCTCGTCGTCAACGCCCCAGGCATCGACGGGGAGTGCGTCGGGGTAGCGGTGGACGTGGCGCGCGGCGAGTTCTACTGGACGCAGAAGGGCCCGGCGAAGGGCGGAACCGGACGGATCCTGCGCGCCCCGCTGGCACTCCGGCCCGGCGAGACTCCGCAGACCCGCACCGACGTCGAGACGCTCTGGGATCACCTGCCCGAGCCGATCGATCTCGAGATCGACGGCGAGACGCTGTACTGGACCGACCGCGGCGCGGCGCCGCTCGGCAACACGCTGAACCGGGCGCCGCTGCCGGCACGGGGAGAGCGCGGCCAGGCGCCGCAGATCCTCGCGGACGGCTTCCAGGAGGCCATCGGGCTGGCGGTCGATTCCGACGCGCAGGTCGTCTACGTCGCCGACCTCGCCGGCCGGATCCACCGCGTGCCGCTGGCCGGGGCGGAAGCCGGACAGCCGGGTCGCACTGAGCTGGTCGCAGACTTCGGCACGCCCGTCTCGGGCATCGCCGGCATCGAATCCCTGTGAAAGAAGAGGACACCATGAGCTTCACCCTCCCGTCCCGCATCGCCGATCGTCCCATCGTCATCATCGGCGCGGGCACTCTCGGGCGCCGGATCGCCGCCGTGTTCCGCAGCGGCGGCGCCGCCGTGCGCATCGTCGACCTCTCCGAGGCGCAGCGCACCGCCGCGACGGAGTACGTGGAGAGCACGACCGACGAGCTCCGCGCCAGGCTCGACCCGTCCGCGATCGGCGAGGTGAAGCCGTTGGAGACCTTCGCGAATGTCGAGGACGCCGTGCCCGGCGCGTGGCTCGTGATCGAGGCGGTGCCGGAGCGGCTCGACATCAAGGTCCCGCTCTTCGGCACGCTGGACAGGATCGCGGATCCCGATGCCCTCCTCGCCACGAACTCGTCGTCGTTCGAGTCGAGCCAGCTGCTCGGCGAGGTGATGCACCCGGAGCGCGTGCTGAACATGCACTTCGCGATGCCGCCGTCCGGCATGGCCGTCGAGCTCATGGGTGATGGCCAGACGGCGGACGGGGTCCTCGAGCTCCTCGATCGCGAGCTGCGCGTGTTCGGATTGATCCCGTTCATCGCGCACCGTCAGAGCGTCGGGTTCATCTTCAATCGCATCTGGGCGGCCATCAAGCGGGAGTCGCTCGCGGTCGTCGCCGAGGGCGTCAGCACCCCGGCCGACGTCGACGCCATCATGCGCGCCAACATGGGCCTGAAGGCCGGGCCCTTCCAGCTCATGGATCAGGTCGGCCTCGATGTCGTCCTCGACATCGAGAACCACTACGTCGAGGCGTACCCGTGGCTGCCGACCGAGTCGCGCGACTTCGTGAAGACCTACGTCGATGCGGGCAAGCTCGGACGCAAGAGCGGCGAGGGCTTCTACGTCTACGACCAGGCTCCTGCGCAGAGCTGAGCGCGCCCCCAAGCCCGTCTATTTCTGCCGAACGGTCGCCTGGAGGCACTGAAAGCGACCATACGGCAGAAATAGACGGGTGTGGGGGGCGGGTCAGGATCCGGCGCGGCGGGCTCGGTACGCGGCCACCGCGTTCCGGTTGGCGCAGGCGGTCGAGCAGTAGCGCTTGGAGCGGTTGCGGGAGAGATCCAGCGCGAGGGCCTCGCAGGCGTCGTCGGCGCAGACCGAGATGCGGGAGCCCTCCTCCGCGCGGATCACGTCGATGAGTGCCATGGCGGTCTCGACGAGCACCCGCTCCGGAAGGGGGTGCTCGTCGGCCACCGCGTGCAGGTGCCAGTCCAGGTCGCCGTGCCGTGCGAGCCGCGGCGTCAGCGAGACGCCGGCGAGGGCGTCGTTGACGGCTGCGGCCATGTCGTCGCGCGGCGCGAGCAGCATCGCCCGCAGCCGCGGACGGAGCCGGCGCAGCCCCGTCAGCTCGGTCTGATCGCGGTCGATCCGTCCGGTGTAGTCGAACTCGCTCAGGAACGTGTCCTCATCGCTCAGGGAGGAGAGGGCGTCCGGATCCTCGGCTGAGTTGACGAGCCACACGGCGGCACGCAGAGTCTCCTCGGTGTCATCGGTGAAGATCATGTTGACATCTTACATGCGTGCCGAGTAGCGTCACATGTCATGGGTACAGTGGCGAATGACATTCGGCCGGTCGGGGTGCGCTCCGGGCTCGCCTTCGCCCTCGGCGCCGCGTTCTCGTTCGGGATGAGCGGTGCGTGGGCGCGCGGTCTCATGGATGCGGGATGGAGCCCCGGTGCCGCCGTCACCGCGCGCATGTGGGTGGCCGCGCTCGTCCTGCTCGTGCCGACGCTGCTCGCCCTGCGCGGCCGCTGGGGGGCGGTGCGGAAGAACACCGGAATGATCCTGGTCTACGGACTGCTCGCGGTCACCGCCGCGCAGCTGTGCTTCTTCCAGGCCGTGGCGGTGATGGACGTGGGGATCGCCCTGCTCATCGAGTACACCGCGCCGATCGCCGTCGTGCTGTGGCTCTGGCTCCGCCGCGGCGAGCGCCCCGGTGCCAGGGGCATGGTCGGGGCGGCCATCGCCTTCGTCGGGCTGGTGCTCATGCTGGAGATCTTCACCGGATCGCGGATCGACCCGATCGGCGTCCTGTGGGCGCTCGGGGCGATGGTGGGGGCGGCGACGTACTTCCTGCTGTCGGGCAAGGGTGACACGGGGTTGCCGCCGATCGCCCTCGCCGGACTCGGCCTGCTGATCGGCGCGATC
Source organism: uncultured Actinomycetota bacterium (assembly GCA_963791605.1). GTDB lineage: Bacteria > Actinomycetota > Actinomycetes > Actinomycetales > Microbacteriaceae > Microbacterium. The sequence continues at coordinate 18,029 of CAWBTB010000024.1, forward strand.
GGCCTGAGCGTCGCCGGAGCGACCGGCGTCCTGCCGATGGCCTGGACGACCGACGACGTCGTGTACCGGTTCGGCACTGTGGGGTGGTTCGTGCCTGTGATCGCGGTCGGCGTGATGGCCACCGCCCTCGCCTACGTGCTCGGCATCGTCTCGACGCGAAGGCTCGGCTCGCGCTTCGCGTCGTTCGTCGCGCTCTCCGAGGTGATCGCCGCGCTGCTGTTCGGCTGGCTGTTCCTCGGCCAGCTGCCGGACCTGGTGCAGGCCTTCGGCGGCGCGCTCGTGCTCGTCGGCGTCGTGCTGGTGAAGCTCGGCGAGCCTGTCGCCGATGCGGTGCAGCCGGATGCGATCCCGGATCCGATCGGGACGCTGCGCTGACCCGTCAATGTATACGAAATAGCGCCCTTTGGAGGGATCCTCGCCAGATCGTCTGACTTGTGCATACACTGATGGCATGACCATCGTCGCCGAGGGGATGCGCGCCGGACAGTTCGCCTACCGCGCGCTGCTCGAGGAGATCCAGTCCGGATCCCTCGCCGCCGGCACCGTGCTCGCCGAGGTCGAGCAGGCCGAGCGCCTCGGCGTGAGCCGCACCCCGCTGCGCGAGGCGCTGCGCAGGCTGGCCGCGGACGGCCTCGTCGAGCAGCTCTCACCACGCGTCACGGTGGTGGCCGCGATCGATGCGGACGACATCCGCGACCTGTTCGCGCTGCGGCGCGCGCTCGAGGAGACCACGGCACGCGCCGCGGCGGCGACCACCGACCGCGCCGTGTTCACAGACCTCGCCGACCGCTTCGCCGGGGCCGCCGGAGACCTCGGCGACGAGGCGGGCCGTGCGCGGTATTACGCGCTCATCGCCCGCTTCGACGAAGCGCTCGACGCCGCGGTCGGCAACGACTATCTCAGCGCCGCGCTGCGCACCGTGCGCACGCACCTCGTGCGCGTGCGCCGGATGGCGCACGACAAGCCCGCCCGGCTGGCCGCGAGCGCCGGCGAGCACCGCCTCATCGCCGAGGCGATCGGCGCGGGCGATGGCGACCTCGCCGCGCACGCCACCCACGTCCACCTGCACAACGCGCTCGCGAGCATCCTCGACTCACTCACGGGCAGCGAGCACGGCACCCCCACGACCCCGCCCGGAAAGAAGGCCAGCGCATGACCGTCACCCACCACCTCCGCGTGCACCGCAGCGACGAGCAGCTCCCGCGCGAGGGCCAGCTCGCCTGGCGCATCGCCGAGATCGCCGCCGACCCGGTGGAGGTCGACGCCGACGTCGTCGACATGGTCATCAACCGCGTGATCGACAACGCCGCTGTCGCCGCCGCCTCGCTCACCCGCGCCCCCGTCAGCGCCGCCCGGCAGCAGGGGCTGGACCACCCGGTGTCGGTGAACGGATCCGGGTCCACGATCTTCGGCTGCGCACTGGAGCGCCGCACCAGCCCGGAGTGGGCGGCGTGGGCGAACGGTGTGGCCGTGCGCGAGCTGGACTACCACGACACGTTCCTCGCCGCCGAATACTCGCACCCGGGCGACAACATCCCGCCGATCCTCGCCGTGGCGCAGCATGTCGGATCCGACGGCCGCGCCCTCGTCCGCGGGATCGCGACGGGGTACGAGATCCAGATCGACCTGGTGAAGGCGATCAGCCTGCACGCGCACAAGATCGACCACGTCGCGCACCTCGGTCCCTCGGCCGCCGCGGGAATCGGAACCCTGCTCGGCCTCGACGTCGAGACCATCTACCAGGCGGTGGGCCAGGCGTTGCACACGACCACCGCGACCCGGCAGAGCCGCAAGGGCGAGATCTCCACCTGGAAGGCGCACGCGCCCGCCTTCGCCGGGAAGATGGCGGTCGAGGCCGTGGACCGGGCGATGCGCGGGGAGACTTCGCCGAGCCCGATCTACGAGGGTGAGGACGGGGTGATCGCCTGGATGCTCGACGGCCCTGACGCGTCCTACGAGGTGCCGCTGCCGGTGACCGGCGAGGCCAAGCGTGCGATCCTCGACTCGTACACGAAGGAGCATTCCGCGGAGTATCAGGCGCAGGCCTGGATCGACCTCGCCCGGCGCCTCGGCGCTCAGCGGCCCGAGTTGCGGGATCCCGCGAACGTGGAGTCGATCGTGATCCACACCAGCCACCACACGCACTTCGTGATCGGATCCGGCGCGAACGACCCGCAGAAGTACGACCCGCACGCGTCGCGCGAGACGCTGGACCACTCGATCCCGTACATCTTCGCGGTCGCGCTGCAGGACGGCACCTGGCACCACGTCGATTCCTACGCTCCGGAGCGCGCCCAGCGTGAGGACACCGTGGCGCTGTGGCACAAGATCACGACGGCCGAGGACGCCGAGTGGACCCGCCGCTACCACTCGATCGACCCGGCGGAGAAGGCGTTCGGCGGACGCGTGGAGATCCGTCTCGCCGACGGCTCGGTCATCGAGGACGAGATCGCGGTCGCCGATGCGCACCCGCTCGGGGCCCGGCCGTTCGCGCGCGCGGACTACATCCGCAAGTTCCGCACTCTCGCCGAGCCGGTGCTGGAGCCCGCCGAGATCGAACGGTTCCTCGGCCTCGCCGAACGACTGCCCGAGCTCACCGCGGACGAGGTAGCCGCGCTGTCGATCGTCGCCGCCCCCGGTGTGCTCGCCGCTGCCCCCGCACCCAAGGGCCTGTTCTGATGCGCGCTATCCGGTCGTTGAGCGAGGACGCCGAAGGCGACCAAGACGAAACGCGGTCTCGCTCGGGATCGCCGCGTTTCGTCTCGCTCGCTGCGCGTGCTCGCTCAACGACCCCCACGGCGCGAAGGAGCAACTGATGCTGTACTCGACCACCCCGGCCGCGGAGAAGCGGCGGATCCTGCGCGAGCGGCTCGCCGCGGGGGAGCTGTTGCGCTTCCCCGGCGCATTCAACCCGCTGAGCGCCCGCCTCATCGAGCGGAAGGGCTTCGACGGGGTGTACATCTCCGGCGCCGTGCTCTCCGCCGATCTCGGCTTGCCCGACATCGGCCTCACGACCCTCACCGAGGTGGCGGGACGCGGACAGCAGATCGCCCGGATGACGGAGCTGCCCGCGATCATCGACGCCGACACCGGGTTCGGCGAGCCGATGAACGTGGCCCGCACGATCCAGACGCTCGAGGACGCGGGTCTCGCCGGCACGCACATCGAGGACCAGATCAACCCGAAGCGCTGCGGCCACCTCGATGGCAAGGCGGTGGTCGACGAATCCACCGCGGCCAAGCGGATCCGCGCCGCGGTCGACGCCCGGCGGGATCCGAACTTCCTGATCATGGCGCGCACCGACATCCGCGCCGTGGCGGGGATGGACGCCGCCGTCGACCGGGCCAAGGCCCTCGTCGACGCGGGCGCCGACGCGATCTTCCCCGAGGCGATGCGCACGCTGGAGGAGTTCGAGCGGATGGCCGCCGAGCTTCCCGTGCCGATCCTCGCGAACATGACCGAGTTCGGCAAGAGCGAGCTGTTCACCACATCGCAGCTGAAGGACGCGGGCGTGAGTATCGTGATCTGGCCGGTCTCGATGCTGCGGATCGCGATGGGCGCGACCGGGCGCGCGCTGGATACGCTGAACGACGAGGGGTCGCTCACGAGCAGGCTCGGCGAGATGCAGCACCGCGCGGATCTCTACGACCTCATCGACTACGAGGCGTACAACCACTTCGACACGAACGTCTTCAACTTCACGATCGAACCCACACCACGGGGTCGTTGAGCGAGGAGCGCAGCGACGAGACGAAACGCGGCAGTCCCGCGGGGAACTGCGTTTCGTCTCGGTCTCGCTCCGCTCGTCCTCGCTCAACGACCGTGTGCATCGCAAAGGAGCAGAGTCATGACCGACCCCGACATCAAGAAGGGCCTCGCGGGCGTCGTCGTCGACACGACGGCGGTCTCGAAGGTCAACCCCGAGACCAACAGCCTGCTCTACCGCGGCTATCCGGTGCAGGAGCTCGCGGCGACCCAGCCGTTCGAGGCCGTCGCCTACCTGCTCTGGAACGGCGAGCTGCCCACCGCCGACCAGCTCGCGGCGCTGCGGGCGACCGAGCGGCAGCACCGCGCGCTCGCCGACAACGTCAAGGCCGCGATCGATCTGGTGCCGCTCGACGCGCACCCGATGGACGAGATCCGCACCGCGGTGAGCCTGCTCGGCGCCTCTGATTCGGTCGGATCCGGATCCGTGCTCGACGCGAGCGGAACGCCCGAGGAGAACCTCGCGCGCAGCATCCGGCTGTTCGCGGCCCTCCCCGCCATCGTCGCCTACGGTCAGCGCCGCCGCCGCGGCCTCCAGATCGTGACCCCGCGCGACGATCTGGACTACTCCGCGAACTTCCTCTGGATGACCTTCGGCGAGCTGCCGGATCCGGTCGTCGTCGACGCGTTCAACCGCTCGATGATCCTGTACGCGGAGCACTCCTTCAACGCCTCGACGTTCACCGCGCGCGTGATCACGTCGACGCTCAGCGACCTCTACTCGGCCGTGGTCGGGGCGATCGGCGCGCTCAAAGGACCGTTGCACGGCGGTGCGAACGAGGCCGTGCTGCACATCTTCGACGAGATCGGCGAGGCATCCAATGTGGTGCCGTGGCTCGACCGCGCGCTGGCGGAAAAGCGCAAGATCATGGGCTTCGGGCACCGTGTCTACAAGAACGGCGACTCGCGCGTACCGACCATGAAGGCCGCGCTCGACACCCTCGTCGCACACTACGACCGTCCCGAGGTGCTCGAGCTGTACACGACGCTGGCGGACGAGTTCACCGCTCGCAAGGGCATCCACCCCAACCTCGACTACCCGTCGGGCCCGGCGTACAACCTGATCGGATTCGACACGCTCACGTTCACGCCGCTGTTCGTGGCGTCGCGCGTCACGGGCTGGACCGCGCACATCATGGAGCAGGCGGCGTCGAACGCGCTGATCCGGCCACTGTCGGCATACGACGGCGTGCCGGAGCGGCACGTCGAGGCGTAGCCTCCGGAACCTTTCCGTCGCGCTCCGAGCGACCGTTCCCGTCGCGCTCCCGAGCAACCGTGCCGGTCGCGCTCCGAGAAACCGTTCCCGTCGCAAAAACTGTCGTTCTGCGCTTCCGATAGCGACAGTTTTCGCGACGGGAACGGATCGAGGTTGGGCACTGCGGCGGACATGGCCCGCGAAAAACTGCTTCGGCGCGACCGGCCGCTCGCTAGAGTGTGTGCCATGGTGAATCAGGGGGAGCCGCCGCAGGGCGGTCATCAGTTGAATTTCGGATCCGACCCGCAGGATCCTCCGCCTCCGCCCGCGCCCCCGGCGCCGCCGGCAGCGCCGGACATCCCTGCCCCGCCGGAGCAGCCCGATCCTCCCGCCCAGCCGCAGGCCGCTCAGCCCGATCCTCCGGCACAGCCGCAGGCGGCTCAACCCGAGCCTCCGGCCCAGCCGCAGGCGCCCCAGCCCGATCCTCCGGCTCAGCCGCAGGCGCCCCAGCCGGAGCAGGTCGCGCCCGGCGCGCCCACGTATCCGGGCGCGGCCCCGCAGGCCCCGGGCCAGCCCTATGCTCCGCAGTACGGCCAGCCCGCCGGTCAGGACCCGACGTACGGCGCCCAGCCGACGCAGCCCTATCCGGGTCAGCAGTACGGCGCTCAGCCGGGCCAGCCCTACGGTGCTCAGCCGACGCAGGCCTATCCCGGCCAGCCGTACGGCGCCCAGCCCGGCGGTCCGAAGAAGTCGTCCAAGGGCCTGCTCTGGGGTCTCATCGGCGGCGGTGCCGTGGTGCTCATCGCGATCATCCTCGTCATCGCGCTGCTCGTGGTACCGGCGATCACGCGTTCGTCTGTCACGGCGGCCGATGCGGTCAAGGGCTACCTGACCGCGATCTCCAAGAGCGATGCGAAGACGGCGCTGGGCTACCTCGACACCGTGGGGGGTGACAAGGAGCTGTTGACCGACGCGGTGCTGAAGGAGTCGAACAAGCTCGCCCCGATCAGCCACATCACCGTGAAGGAGAGCAAGGGCAGCTCCGTGATCAGCGATGTGCAGGCGAGCTTCACGATCGGCGGCAAGACGATCACGACCTCGTACAACGCGTACAAGATCAAGGACGACTGGAAGATCTCGAGCGGCGTCCAGATGATCTCGCTGTCCAGCCTGAAGGGGCTGGACTCGACGATCAACGGCGTCTCGACGGCCAAGCTCTCGCAGGCGTACGTCTTCCCCGGCACCTACAAGCTGGACCTGGCGTCGAAGTACTTCTCGTTCAGCGGCGACTCGACGTTCACGATCGCGACGAGCGACGACACGTCGGCGCTGTACGACGTCAAGGTCGCCCTGAACGATGCGGGAACCGCCGAGTACCGCTCGCTGGTGCGCGCCTCGCTGGAGGCGTGCGTGGCGATGAAGACGCTGTCCACCCCGTGCGGCATGGACATCACCTCGATCGACCTGTCGGGCGCGACGCCCGTGGAGGGAACCGTCACCCGCACCCTGACGGCGGACGGGAATGCGGCACTCAACAACCTGCAGCCCCAGACGTCCGGTTCCACGCCGACGGTCGTCACGACGTACGACTCGATCAGCGTCGACATGACGCTGCAGGGCAGTGACGGCAACACCTACAACGTGCTCTTCGGCGGCTACGTGGACACGCCCAAGGTCGACTTCGGGGCCGCGGATCCGAAGGTGGTCTGGGAGTAGGCCCCAACCCGGGGCACCCCGCGCTCCCGGTGACGAGAGGACCCCCGCCGACCCGATTCGGCGGGGGTTCTGCGGTTTCGTGCGGGGCGAAATGACCGGCGGGTTGAACAGCGCTGGGAAGTGGCGATGAAGTGCATGGAAGCCCTAGTAAATACATGGGTGACCACGTAATCTGGAACCAGCGTCGACGACGGCGCGGAACCAGGAGCACACGATGGTCCGTGACATCACCCATTTCATCGGCGGATCCGAGATCGCCGGCGCCTCAGGACGCTGGGGCGAGGTGTTCGAGCCCAGCACCGGGGCCGTGCAGGCGCGCGTGCCGCTGGCGAGCGCCGACGAGGTGCGCGCCGCGATCGCGAACGCCGAGGCCGCGCAGCCGGAGTGGGGCGCGACCAACCCGCAGAAGCGGGCGCGGGTGCTGATGCGCTTCCTCGAGCTGATCCGCGACGAGATGGACGATCTCGCCGCGCTCCTCTCCAGCGAGCACGGCAAGACCCTCGACGACGCCCGCGGCGACATCCAGCGCGGCGTCGAGGTCATCGAGTTCTGCGTCGGCGCTCCGCACCTGCTGAAGGGCGAGTACTCCACCGGCGCGGGGACCGGCATCGACGTGTACTCGCTGCGCCAGCCGTTGGGAGTCGTCGCCGGGATCACCCCGTTCAACTTCCCCGCGATGATCCCGCTGTGGCAGATGGGCCCGGCCATCGCCGCCGGCAACGCGTTCATCCTGAAGCCCAGCGAGCGCGACCCCTCGGTGCCGGTGCGGATCGCCGAACTGTTCCTGCAGGCGGGCCTTCCCGCCGGGATCCTGAACGTCGTGCACGGCGACAAGGAGGCCGTCGACGTGCTGCTCACCGACGACCGGGTGCGCGCGATCGGCTTCGTCGGATCCACCCCGATCGCCGAGTACATCTACGCGACCGCGAACGCGCACGGCAAGCGCGCGCAGTGCTTCGGCGGCGCGAAGAACCACCTCGTGGTGATGCCCGACGCCGATCTGGATCAGGCCGCGGACGCGCTCATCGGCGCCGGCTACGGCTCGGCGGGGGAGCGCTGCATGGCGATCTCGGTCGCCGTCCCGGTCGGGGAGGAGACCGCCGACGCGCTCGCCGCGAAGCTGGCCGAGCGCGTGGCCGCGCTGAAGATCGGGCCGTCGCTCGAGCCGGGGATGGACTACGGCCCGCTCGTCAACCGTGCGGCGGTCGAGCGCGTCACGGACTACATCCGGCAGGGCGTCGACGCGGGCGCCGAGCTGCTCGCCGACGGCCGCGGCTTCTCCGTGCCCGGGCATGAGGAGGGCTTCTACCTCGGCCCGACGCTGTTCGACCGGGTCACCACCGACATGTCGATCTACCGCGAGGAGATCTTCGGGCCGGTGCTCGTGATCGCGCGCGCCGCGGACTACGAGGAGGCGCTGCGGATGGCTTCGGAGCACGAGTACGGCAACGGCGTGGGCATCTTCACCCGCGACGGCGACGCGGCCCGCGACTTCGTCGCCCGCGTGAACGTCGGCATGGTGGGCGTCAATGTGCCGATCCCCGTCCCGATCGCCTACTTCACGTTCGGCGGCTGGAAGCGCAGCGGCTTCGGCGACCTCAACCAGCACGGCGCCGACGCCTTCCGCTTCTACACGAAGACCAAGACCGTGACCTCGCGGTGGCCGGCAGCCGGCGTGCGCGAAGGCGCCAGCTTCGTCATCCCGACCATGCACTGACAACTCTCTCGGTCGTTGAGCGAGGACGCCGAAGGCGACCGAGACGAAACGCAGCGTTTCGTCTCGCTTCGCTCCCTCAACGACCGGGGCCACAAGAAGGACACCGCATGACCACCATCGACACTGTCACCACCACTGCCGAAGAGCGCGCCGCGATCCTCGGCGCCGTCCGCGAGTACGCGGAGACCGAGCTCGCGCCGTTCGCCGCAGAGCGTGACGAGAAGCACCTGTTCCCCCGCGATGCGCTGCGCAAGGCCGGTGAGCTGGGCCTCGGCGGGATCTACGTGCGCGAGGAGTCCGGCGGGTCCGGGCTGTCCCGTGTCGACACCGCCGCGATCTTCGAGGAGCTCGCGAAGGGCGATCCCGCCGTCGCCGCCTACATCTCCATCCACAACATGGTGGTCTGGATGATCGACACCTACGGCGACGACGCGCAGCGTGCGCGCTGGATGCCCGAGCTCACCGCGATGACGGGCGTGGGCAGCTACTGCCTCACCGAGCCGGGAGCGGGATCCGACGCCGCCGCGCTCGCGACGAGTGCGACCCGCGACGGCGACGAGTACGTGCTCACCGGCGTGAAGCAGTTCATCTCGGGCGCGGGCGAGGCCGCCGTCTACATCGTGATGGCGCGCACCGGCGCCAGCCGGCGCGCACGGCATCTCCGCCTTCCTCGTCCCGGCGGGACGCGGCGGGCTGAGCTTCGGCGCGCTCGAGAAGAAGATGGGCTGGCATGCGCAGCCCACCCGCCAGGTGATCCTCGACGGGGTGCGCGTGCCGGCGACGAGCATGCTCGGATCCGAGGGGCAGGGCTTCGCGATCGCGATGAGTGCCCTGAACGGCGGGCGCCTCAACATCGCGGCGTGCTCGCTCGGCGGCGCGCAGTGGGCGCTGGACCGGGCCGTGCAGTACGTGCACGAGCGCGAGGCGTTCGGCGAGCCGCTCGCCGAGAAGCAGTCGATCCTGTTCGCCGTGGCCGACATGCGCACCGATCTGCACGCCGCGCGGCTGATGGTGCGCGACGGCGCGCAGGCCGTCGACGACAGGGATCCGGACGCGACGATGCGCTGCGCGATGGCCAAGCGGTTCGCGACCGACGCCGGATTCGACGTCGCGAACAGGGCCCTTCAACTGCACGGCGGTTACGGGTACCTTCAGGATTACGGGATCGAGAAGGTCGTCCGTGATCTGCGCGTGCACCAGATCCTGGAAGGGACGAACGAGATCATGAGACTCATCGTCGGGCGCGAGATGCTCCGCCCCGCCGGATCTGCATCGCTGCAGCGCGCGCACGAGCGGAGCGCATCATGACCCGGATCGCCTTCCTCGGACTGGGTCACATGGGCCTGCCGATGGCGAAGAACCTCATCGCCGCGGGGCACGACGTGCGCGGCTTCGACGTCGTGCCGGCGGCGGTCGATGCCGCCTCGGCCGCGGGCGTGCCGGTGACGCAGTTCGGGGTGGATGCGGTGGCCGGCGCCGAGGTCGTGATCACGATGTTCCCCGCGGGTAAGCACGTGATCGCGGCCTATCGGGACGGGCTGCTGGCCGCCGCCGAACCCGGGAACGCTGTTCATCGAGTCCTCGACGATCGCCGTCGACGAGGCCCGCACGGCGCACGATCTCGCGATCGAGGCCGGCCACCGCAACATCGACGCCCCGGTCTCGGGAGGCGTGGTCGGAGCCGAGAACGGCACGCTCGCGTTCATGGTCGGCGGATCCGACGACGACTTCGCCGCGGCGCTCCCGCTGCTCGAGGCGATGGGCAAGCGGATCGTGCACTGCGGCGGGCCCGGACTCGGGCAGGCCGCGAAGGTCTGCAACAACATGATCCTCGGCATCTCGCAGATCGCGGTGGCCGAAGCGTTCGTGCTCGGCGAGCGGCTCGGCCTCGAGCACCAGGCGCTGTTCGATGTGGTGTCGCAGGCGTCCGGGCAGTGCTGGTCGATCACGACGAACTGCCCGGTTCCCGGCCCGGTGCCGACGAGTCCGGCGAACCGCGACTACCAGCCCGGTTTCGCCGGCGCCCTCATGGCGAAGGATCTGGGTCTCGCGCTGCAGGCGATCGAGGGCACGGGCACGGAGGCGCGGATGGGCCGGCTCGCCCAGCAGATCTACGCCGCGTTCGCCGACGGCCCGGGCGCCGCCCGCGACTTCTCCGGCATCATCACCGACATCCGCGACGCCTCCTGACCGGATCCCTGCGCCCGGCCCTGTCCTCGCATCCCGTGTCCGCGTTCGCTGGTCGCATTTTGCGGTTTGCGGTAAGGGATAGCCGCAATTCGCGACCAGTGAGCGGGGTGAACGGCTGAGCGGGGTGAGCGGGGTGACCGGGTCAGCGGGGTGAACGGGCGAGCGGGGTGAACGGCTGCGCGGGGTGAACCCGTGCGCGGGGTGAACGAGTGAGCGGCGTGAACGGGTGAGCGGGGCGGCTCGAGCAGCGCCCCCTCAACAGGCAGCCGCCCTGACCGCGAGACTCCAACTCGGCGACGAGACTGCACGTCAGGCGTGCAGTCTCGTCGCGCAGATGAAGTCTCGCGGTCAAGATGCGTCGTGGGTGATGCTACGAACGCTTGTGAGGATGCTGCTTCCGACCGCTCGGGCACCGGACGGCGGGCGGATCCCGGGGATCGGTGGGGGATACTGGAGGGGCTACGACGATGCGGCGGAGGGGCGGATCATGACGGAGTACGAGACGATTCTGGTCGAGCAGCGCGGACGCGTCGGCTGGATCACCCTGAACCGCCCGCAGGCGTTGAACGCCCTGAACTCCCAGATCGCGGCCGAGGTCACCGCCGCCGCCACGGCCTTCGATACCGACGAGGGCGTGGGGGCGATCGTCGTCACCGGATCCGAGAAGGCGTTCGCTGCCGGAGCCGACATCAAGGAGATGGAGGCGATGTCGGCCGCGGAGATGACCGCGACCGATCACTTCGGCGTGTGGCGCGACTTCGCCGCCGTGCGCACTCCGGTGATCGCCGCGGTCTCCGGCTTCGCCCTGGGCGGCGGCTGCGAGCTGGCCATGATGTGCGACATCATCCTCGCCGCCGACACCGCGAAGTTCGGTCAGCCCGAGGTGAACCTCGGCGTGATCCCCGGCATGGGTGGCACGCAGCGGCTGATCCGCGCGGTCGGCTACTACAAGGCCGCCGAACTCGTGCTGTCCGGGACGGATCATGGGTGCCGAGGAGGCCGAGCGCGCGGGCCTGGTCTCGCGGATCGTCCCCGCGGCCGACCTGCTCGCCGAGGCCGCGAGCCTGGCCGAGACCATCGCCGCGAAGTCGCTGCCCTCGATCATCGCGGCGAAGGCCGCCCTCGACGCAGCCATGGAGACCACACTCGCCGCCGGCCTCGATGTGGAGCGCGCGGAGTTCGCAGCACTGTTCGACACCGCGGATCAGAAGGAGGGCATGGCCGCCTTCCGCGAGAAGCGTCCGCCGCAGTTCGTGAACCGGTGACGGCTATGGAGGAACAGCGTCCCCGCGGATCGGTCATCGAACCGCGTCATGAGTCATCAGGTGACTCCGGGCGGCCGCAGCCGCTCTTCACCGACGGCGGGCTGCCGGATGTCGAGGATCTGCGTCTCTCCGAGGAGGATCGGCGCGAGCTCGTCGGCTGGACCATCGCCTGCGCCGAGCGCCTGCTGCCGATGTTCCAGGCCGAGCGTCCGGACGACGACCGACCACGTGAGGCGCTCGCCGCGGCCGAGGCGTTCCTGCGCGGTGAGCTCGACATCGATGCCGTCCGTGAGAAGGCGTTCGCGTGCCACGAGGCGGCGCGCGAGGCGCAGGATCCCAGCGCCGTCGCCGCCGCGCGCGTCTGCGGGCAGGCCGTCGCCGTCGCGCATCTCGCAGGACACAGCCGCCAGGTGCCGCGGCACACGGCCCGGGCCTTCCCCGGCGACCGCTCCCGGCGCGACGAGGAGCTGGCCTGGCAGCGCATGAACATCCCCACCCGCTTCGACGCGTACGTCTACGACGGCGACTGACCCGCGGGCGACGACCGGGCAACGGCCGGTTGGAAAACGGAGAGGCTCTCGGCGTGTCGGGGCGCAGACCGTCGCGACACGCCGCTGTGGACGCGGAGCATCTCCGTTTCCGACCGATGCGGCGCGCGCGACGGCGGAGCGGCGCGACGGCGGCAGCGCGGCGCGAGGGTCAGCGCAGGTCGTCGAGGGCCTTGGCGATGCGACGCTCGCGGGTGGCGTCCTGCTTGGCGCCGGAGACCGAGACCGCGAGCTCCTTGCGGCGCGTGAAACTGAGCGCGTCGAACGCCGCGGTCAGGCCGGCGTCCGCGAGAGCTACGGCGAGCTCGGCGGGCACCTCGACGGTGCGCTCCGCGACGTCGGGCGCGATCACGGCGTCGAACTCGGCACCGAGGTCCAGTCCCATCAACGCGCGGTTGGCCTTGCTGAAGCCGATGAGGTTCTTGCCGCCCATGCGTGCGAGCCGCAGTCGCGCGGAGTGCGGCGCCGACGGTCACGACGACGGGGAAGGCCTTCGCCGTGCTGAGCTCGGCGACCTGATCGTCGGTCAGCACGATGGCGCCGGCCGGGCCCATGGGTTCGAGGACGGTGCGGATCCGCAGTTCGCTCATGCGCGCCAGCCTACGGCGCGACCGCCTGGGCGGCGAGTGCGTCGCCCCGCCGCCCGATGAGCCGGATCACGTGCCGGCGTGCCGATGGCGGCCCTTCATCGACTCGACGTGCACGCTCACGTCCAGGGACAGCGCGAACACCCGCTCGACCGGCGCCGGGATCAGCCGCTCCAGGACGGATGAACCCATCAGAGCGGATCCGGCTGCGGGCGCGGATCGGCGAAGTCGCCGGCCGCCTTGCGCATGCGCGCGACGATCGCGACGAGGTCGGACGCGTCCTGCGAGGAGATCCCCGGATCCGCGAACACCTCGTCGTTGAGCGCGGTCGTGGCGCGCTCGACGAGGTCACGGCCCGCGTCGGTCAGCTCGAGCAGGGCGGCGCGGCCGTCGTGCGGATCACGGTGGCGGACGATGAGCCCGTCGCGCACGAGCCGGTCCGCCGTGCTGGAGACGCTGGTGGCGTGCACCTGCAGGCGCGCGACCACGCTGGACAGCGGCAGCGTTCCGGTGCGGCTGAACGCGAGCAGACGCAGCACCTCGAAGCGTGCGAACGACAGCGCGAACGGGCGCAGCGCCGCATCCACGCGGGCGAGCAGCAGCTGCTGCGCCCGCATGACCGAAGTGACCAGCGACATTCCGTCGGCGGCGTCGGTCCAGCCGTGCGCGAGCCATTGCCGTTTGGCCTCGGCGAGCGGATCGATGGGCAGCGGGTGCGGTCGTGCCATTCCCCTACGTTACCGAGCCGGAGCCCCGTGGCACCGATCCGCGGCTCCCGCTGAGGTACGCTGGCACCACGTTATCGCCGGGTAACCGAGGCGGTGACGCCGTGCGGCCGAGCGGCCGATGGACCTCGCGTGAGGAGGCTCGATGAAGATCTTCGTCCTGGTGAAAGAGGTGCCCGATACCTACGGGGACCGCAAGCTCGATCTGGAGACCGGTCTCGCCGATCGCGGAGCCGGCGACGTGGTGCTCGACGAGATCACCGAGCGGGCGCTCGAAGTCGCGCTCAGCTACGCCGACGCGAATCCCGGGACCGAGGTCGTGGCGCTCGTCGATGGCGCCGGAGTCGGCGACCGCGTCGATCCGCCGGGCGCTCGCGATCGGTGCCGGATCCGCGGTGCACGTCGTCGACGAGGCGCTGCGCGGCGCGGATCTGGGCGTCACCGCGGCCGTGCTCGCGGCGGCGATCCGCCGCGGCGGGCGCGGATCTGGTCATCACGGGCAACCTCTCCACGGACGGATCCGGCGGCGTGATCCCCGCGATGCTCGCCGAGCACCTCGGCTTCGCCCAGGCGACCGCCCTGAGCGCGGTGCAGATCGGCGCAGACACGGTGACCGGGACCCGCGAGACCGACTTCGGCTCGCAGCAGGTCGACGGTGCCGCTGCCGGCGGTGATCTCGATCACCGAGGCGCTGCCGGATGCGCGCTTCCCCAATTTCAAGGGCATCATGGCGGCGAAGAAGAAGCCGCTCGAAGTGGTGTCCCTCGCCGACCTGGGCGTGAGCGCGGATCCGGCGGAGGCGCCGCAGACGATCCTCACCGCGGTGGCCGCGAAGCCGCCGCGTGCGGCTGGGGTGAAGATCACGGACGAGGGCGACGCGGCCGCGCAGCTTGTCGAGTTCCTGGTCGCAGAACAGGCTGGTGTGAGCATGGCGTACCCCGAGAACCCGATCCTCGTCCTCGTGGACGTGACCCCGGCCGGGGCCGCCGCGCCCTCGACCGCGGGGCTGCTCGGCGCCGCCGCGCAATTGGGCGCACCCGTCGCGCTCGTCGCCGCTCCCGCCGGCACCGCCCAGGCGGCGGTGGACGCGGTCGTCGCCGCGGGAGCGCAGGTCGTGCTCACCGCCGACGTCGACGGCGGATCCGTCACCGTCGCCGTCGTCGACGCGCTGCAGGCCGCGTACCGCGCGGTGCAGCCCGGATGCGGTGCTGGTGTCGAACTCGATCGCGGGGCGCGATGCGGCGGGCCGCCTGGCCGTGCGCGAGCACCTCGCGCTGTCGGTCGACGCGATCGGCGTCTCGCGGGATGACGAGGGCGTCGTCGCGCACCATTCGGTCTACGGCGGGGCGTTCCTCACGGACTCCGCGCCGACGTTCGGCGCCCCGATCATCACGGTCCGCCAGGGCGCGATCGACGCGCGTGCCGAGGTGACCGCGGATGCCCGTGTCGAGGCGCTCGCGGTCGAGGCGTCCGGAGCCCCCGCCGCGCAGGGGCGAGGCGATCGAGGCCGTCGAGGCGGCATCGTCGCGACCCGAGCTGCGCGGCGCCAAGGTCGTCGTCTCGGGCGGGCGCGGGCTCGGATCCAAGGAGAACTTCGCCCTCGTCGAGGAGCTCGCCGACGAGCTGGGCGCGGCGATCGGCGCCTCCCGCGCCGCGGTCGATGCCGGGTACATCCCGTACGCGCACCAGGTCGGCCAGACGGGCGTCTCGGTGTCGCCGCAGCTGTATGTCGCGCTCGGCATATCGGGTGCGATCCAGCACCGCGCCGGCATGCAGACGGCGAAGACGATCGTCGCGATCAACAAGGATCCCGAGTCGCCGATCTTCGACGTCGCGGACTTCGGCATCGTGGGCGATCTGTTCACGGTCGTTCCGCAGGTGATCGAGGCGCTGCGCGCGCGGAAGAACTAGCGATGGCGACGCTTGCGCAGGGGACTGCCCCGCACCCGCGGCGGCGAGGCCTGGCCGCCGGCCGACGCCGAGCCCGTGGCGGAGCCCGAGGTCGTCGAGCGAGCACCGGCCGAGTCGGCGCGCACGTCCGAGGTCGTTGAGCGAGCACCGGCGCAGCCCGAGCCCACATCCGGGGTCGTTGAGCGAGCAGCGACGAAGGAGCAGCGAGACGAAACGCCGTCCCCTGCGGACATCGTTTCGTCTCGGTCGCCTGCGGCGTCCTCGCTCAACGCCCCAGAGAAGGAGGCGACCGGATCCAGCCTGCGCCGCGGCCTTCCCCGCGTCCCGGGCGGCGAGCCGTGGCCCCCGTCCGCCGTCGCCGTCCCCACCCCCGCGATCGGGGAGCACGGACCCGCGTCCCTCGGGGTCGTTGAGCGAGCAGCGACGAAGGAGCAGCGAGACGAAACGCCGTCCCCTGCGGACATCGTTTCGTCTCGGTCGCCTGCGGCGTCCTCGCTCAACGCCCCAGAGAAGGAGGCGACGGGATCCAGCCTGCGCCGCGGCCTTCCCCGCGTCCCGGGCGGCGAGCCGTGGCCCCCGTCCGCCGTCGCCGTCCCCACCCCCGCGATCGGGGAGCACGGACCCGCGTCCCTCGGGGTCGTTGAGCGAGCACCGGCGCAGCCGGAGCGAGACGAAACGCGGTCCCTGGCGGACGACGTTCCGTCTCGGTCGCCTGCAGCGGCCTCGCTCAGCGGCCCCACGGAGACGCCCGGATCCGCCCTGCGCCGCGGTCTTCCGCGCGTCGCCGGCGGAGAACCATGGCCTCCGGCCGGCACTGCTCTCGCCACTCCCGAGGTCGTCGAGCAAGCACCCGCCCACCCGGCGCGAGACGAAACGCGGTCCCTCGTGGACGAGGCTCCGCCGTCCCCGCTCAGCGTCCCCGAGACCGCCGTGGCCATCCGTCCCGACGTGTCCGCGCCGCTGCCGTTCACGCGCACCGTCTGGAACGGATCCGCTCCCCGTCACGTCGTCGCGGAGCCCGAGGCGACGCGGCGACCGACCTGGCCGCAGGCGTTCGGCGGTCTGTTCGCGGCGGCGGGGCTGGCGATCCTCGCCGGCGCCGCGATCGCGATCGTGCGCGCATTCCTCAGCCTGCCGTTCATGCACGACTTCCTCGCGGCGTACCCCGGCGAGTACCACCTGCCCGCCGGCGCTCCGCGTCGGGATCCGGCGGATGGATCGGCTGGCAGCACTTCTTCAACCTGTTCCTGATGACGCTGATCATCCGCTCCGGAACACAGGTGCGGCACCAGAAGCGGCCCGACCGCGTTCTGGACGCCCCGCGGCAACCCGAAGGGCAAGATCAGCCTGACGCTGTGGTTCCATCAGGCGCTGGACCTGCTCTGGATCGTGAACGGCGCGATCTTCATCGTGCTGCTGTTCGTCACCGGGCAGTGGGTGCGGATCGTGCCGACGAGCTGGGACGTGTTCCCGAACGCGCTCTCCGCGGCGCTGCAGTACGTCTCGTTCGACTGGCCGACCGAGAACGGCTGGGTGAACTACAACAGCCTGCAGCAGCTGGCCTACTTCACGATCGTGTTCCTCGCGGCGCCGCTCGCGATCGTCACCGGGTTCCGGATGTCCGGGCTGTGGCCGAAGAAGGCCGAACGGCTGTCGAGGGCCTACCCGATCGAGTGGGCCCGCGCGCTGCACTTCCCGACCATGCTGTTCTTCGCGCTGTTCATCGTCGTGCACGTGGCCCTGGTGCTGCTCACCGGCATGCTCCGCAACCTGAACCACATGTTCGCGGCGCAGGACGCGGTCGGCTGGACCGGGTTCTGGGTGTTCGTGCTGGCGCTGGTCGTTGTCGCCGCGGGATGGGCTGCGGCGCGGCCGCTCGTGCTCGCCCCCATCGCGCGGCTGTTCGGGCAGGTGTCCGCGCGCTGAGGCCGATCCGGGCGGTCGATCCGCTCGCGAGCGGTTCCCGGAAACGGCGGGCCGCCTCAGCGGACGAAGCGGACCTCTTCGATGGTCTCGCCGAGGAACGGCTCCTGCTGGGTGGCGCCGTCGAGGACGAATCCGTTCCGCTCATAGAAGCGGTGCGCGCGGGGGTTGTCCTCGGCGACCCAGAGGTAGCAGGACTCGCCGGCGTGCACCGCCGCGTCGAACAGGCGCTGTCCGATGCCGGTGCCGTGCCAGGCGTCGAGAAGGTAGATGAAGTACAGCTCGCGCCCGGCGGGCGGGAACTCGTCGCGGGCGGGACCGGATCCGACGAAGCCGACGATCTCGCCGTCGACGAGCGCCGCGCTCATGCGGTACTCCTCGCCCTGCGCGGCCCAGTGCGTCCACAGCTCGGCGAGCCGCTTCGGCGACACGGCCTCGAGCGTCGCCGTGCTGATGAGGTGGTCGTAGGTCTCGTGCCAGCACTTCGCGTGCACGCGGCCGAGCGCTTCGGCATCCACATCGCGTACCGGCCGGACGGTGACGTTGACAAGTGCTTCGGCGCTCATGTTCGTGACTCTACGCGCGCCCTGCGCTGACGCGAAATCGAGCGTTACGAGCTTGTTTCCGCGTTCGACGGGCCCGAAAGCACCTGTACGGATCCCACAAACGTTCGGGCGGATCCATGCCGGATTCACTACGCTCCTGATGTGAATGTGATCTGGCGCACCCTTCTCGTCATCCTCGCGGCCCGCCGCCGTGTCCGCCGCCGTCAGGGCCTCGCCCCCACGGGCGTGGGCCGGATCCGGTTGACCACGCTCCCCACCGACATCGACATCCTGCGGCACATGAACAACGGGCGCTACCTGTCGCTGTTCGACCTCGGACGCTGGGATCTGCTGATCCGCACCGGCCTGTTCGACGCGATGAAGGAGCGCGGGTGGTACGCGGTGGTGTCCAGCGAGACCGTCACATTCCGCAAGTCGCTCGAGCTCTGGCAGCGCTTCGACGTGGAGTCGCGCTTCATCGGGCACGACGACAAGGCGCTGTTCCTGGAGCACCGCGCGGTCGTGGACGGGGAGGTGTACGCCAGGGTGGTCGTGCGGGCGCGCATGCTCCGCCGCACCGGCGGAACGGTCCCGCACGACGAGTTCTTCGGCGCGCTGGGACGCCCGGACGACGTCCCGGGCGTCGAGAACTGGATCCACGACTGGGCGGCGGCGTCGTCCCTGCCCCCGACGAAGGCGCCCGCACCCAGCATCTGGGCGGACTGAAGGGTCCGGACGCCCCGGGGACGCCCCGGAAGGGCCACTGCACCGCGCGCACCGGCCGCGCTACGGTGAAGGGGTGCTGAGGATCATCGTCACGTCCGGCCGTGCGCTGCTGCGCTGCTGGCCGACGCTGCTGGCGTGGTACCTCGGATCCGCGCTCGCGCATTTCGCCGTGATCCAGATCGCCGGGTACGTCGGCGGGTACACCGCGGTCGGCGGGCTGTCGATCCTCCCGCTCGCGGTGCTCACCCGGCTGATCGGCTACGTCGGGATGTTCCTGGTCGCGCGCAACGCGCTCGTCCCGCGGCCCGAGACATGGACCAGGCGGGACTGGGCGGACGATTTCTGGCGGGCGCTCGGCGTCGGGATCCTGCCGTTCTATGCGGTGTACGCCGCCTGGGGCGGGCTGCACGACGACGTCATCGACTACGCCTCGCGCGCGCTCGTCGTGGCGAACTCCCAGATGATCGTGGACACCCTGGGGGACGGCAAGCACGGCGCCGCAGCCAAGGACGTCGTCCTCACGACCGGCACCGGCTTCTGGACGTTCGCGGTGATCCTGCTCGCGTTCCTGGCCCGGTGGATCCTGAAGCGCTCGGCCGAGCGACGGCCCCGCTGGACCGTTGTGATCGAGGTGTACCTCGAGGCGATCTGGGTGTTCTTCTTCGTCCTCACGGTCCGCGATCAGCTCACCGCGGTGTTCGAGTGGTTCGGCACCCGGCGCATCGGCACCTGGACGACCGATCTGCACGACTGGATCCTCACCCAGTTCGGCTGGCTCGGTGCCGCCTGGAACTGGCTCTGGGGGGAGGGCGGATCCTTTCTGCTCGCCCCGCTGGGCTGGCTGGCCGTCGCCGGGATCCTGGCCTTCGTCGACGACTCCTACGACCTCGGCGACGTCGGCACGCGCGTGCTCGGCAGCCGCTACCTCGCCGCGGCCCGTCGCACGCACGAGGGCGCGCCGGGATGGCTGCGCCGGATGCTGGGCAGTCTCGGCGACGACTGGCGGGAGCGGTTCCTGCCGTTCGCCGCGGCGGTGCTGCGCATGTGGCGTGCGGGCCCGGTGCTGATCGGGTCGTACCTGTTCCTGTATGCGGCCGTGCAGCTGGTGCAGCCGGGGGTGGACCAGCTGCTCGTCACGCTGATCGGCCCGCAGGACTTCAGCTCCTTCTGGTCGGTGTTCGACCAGGTGCTGTTCCTCGTCGGCGCGGTGCTCGCCGAGCCGATCCGGATCGCACTGATCACCGGCACGCAGGCGGTGATCACGGAGCCGGTCCGGCCTCAGGCAGCGCCTGCGCCGGCTGCGGCGGGCGGATCCGATCAGGGGTCGACGGGCAACCGCACGAACGCCGGGTGGGCGCCGATCACGTCCACATCCACCCAGAACGGCCCCGCGGAGTCCGCCGGCACCACGTAGAACGTGAGCATGCGGACGGAGCCGGTGTGATCGGTCGCGGTGGCGCAGCTGGTGGAGCTGTCCGGATCGTACGGCACCCCGAGGTCGGATCCCGTCTCGGACCAGCGGCGCCCGGTGCGCTGCTCGACGAGCACGGGGGAGAAGCACTTCGGCTTGGCCTTGCCCTGCGGCCGGACGTACACCTGCACCGCGATCACGCGCGCGTCCGGCGGCACGGCGAGGCCCTTCTCATCGGCGGACGTGAGAACGATCGCCTTGGCGGGCCCGTACTCGGATCCGCCCAGGGTCACCGGCTGCCCCTCCGCCGCGGTGACCGGAACGTTCGCACGCGAGGAGAAGTCGTCCCACCAGGACAGCCCGCCGATGCTTGCGATCGACACGGGCACGAGCACGGCGAGCGAGATCAGGCCGGAACGGTTGCGCCGCCACCACCGCTGCCGGCTCACCGGGTGCTCCAGGTGGGCTCGGTGATCTCGACGGACCCGGCGGATCCGGCATGCGCGAGATCGACGGGCACCTGCACGATCGAGTCGAGGCGGTTGTCCGGGCGCGTGCTGAACGAGAGCACGGCAGGACCGCGGTGCAGCGACGCGGGCAGCTCGAACGCGATCCTGCCGCTCTTCGCGATGCCGGGCACGAGCCCCGCGTTCATGAACGATTGCATCCGGTCGCTGGCGGAGAAGGTCATGCCGTCGACCTCGAGGGTCGCGAACAGGAGCGACTGCTGCTCGCGCACGGCGGCGGCGTCGAGGTCGACCACGAGCCAGAGGCCATCCGCCGACCAGTCCTTGTCGAGCCCTGTGCCGTTCGGGCGCCCCGTGACGTGCGAGGTGAACCGCGCCTCGTGCACGGTGACCGCGATGTTGCGCGCGACGCCCTCTGCGCCGATCTTCGCCTGCACGGTGAAGGGCACCTCGACCGCGTGCTCGCCCGGCTTGATCGCGGTGAGCACCCCCGCCCCGGCGACCAGGGCTGCGGTGAGGATCCAGACGCCGGCCGTGCGCCATGCCCCGCTCATCGGTCCCCCTTGCCCGCGTCGACGATCGTGAGCGGCACGGTCGCACCGACACCCTGCGGCTGCCAGTACCGGCCGCTGGCGAGCGTCGAGGTCAGCACCGTCTCGCGCTGCAGCTCCAGCACGACCGGCTGGCCGCCGCGGAACCGGTCGGCGGGCACTGTCCAGGTGAGCAGGATCGGGGCGGGCACCCGCGGCTGCAGGCGCGGCGCGATCGTGCCGTCGTCGGCGCGGGAGGTGGAGGGGTGGTCGTCCCATCCTCGGATCCGCACATTCTCCAGGGAGCCGGAGAGTACGGTCGCGCGCGGCTCGTCGTCCACGTTCGTGACGTCGATACGGACGATCAGCAGGCGTTCGCCGTCGTCGGGGAAGGCGCCGGAGACGCGCAGCCCGTCGATCAGCCGCGCGTCGCGGACGATGATGTCCATGCCGCCGGCGTGGAAGGTCTGACCGGGCTGCAGCACGGGGATGCGGGAGGCGGCAGGAGCGAACCCTCCCGAGGCCGCCGCGACGACGGTGGCGATCCCGAGCAGCAGCACGAGGGTCGCGGCCACCAGGGCGAGAATGGCGGTGATCCTGCTCCGCGGAGCACCCACGGGCATGACCCGCTCCGCCGTCGCCGACGACGCGCGCGGATCCGCGATACCCCCCACGCGCCCAGCATAGACGCGCCCGGCTCCCAGGGTCGAGGCCAGGCCCGCGCTCGCTGAGCCTGTCGGGGTGGGGTTCCTGAGCCGGTCGAAGGGCGGTCCCTGAGCCTGTCGAAGGGCGGTCCCCGAGCCCGTCGAAGGGCGTGGCACGGCGCCCCGCGTCCCGGACGGCGGCATGCTGGGGGAAGGTGATTCCCCCACGCCCCGACCCGGGGGCGGAGAAGAGAGGCGATGCCGATGCCGCAGTGGCTGAACGACGAGGAGACCGAACGCGCCCGCAGGGCCGTCGACCTCGCCCAGCGCTGGATCTCCGAGGCGGCGGAGGCGCACGCCGATCCGGCCGCCGAACGGCTCGCCGGAGTGCTGCAGGATCCGAACGGGCTGCCGTTCACGCTCGGCTTCGTGGACGGCGTGATGCGCCCGGAGAGCCTGGCGGCGGCGGCGTCCGGGCTCAACCGCGTCGCGCCTCTCGTGCCCGGCTTCCTGCCCTGGTATCTGCGCGCGGCCGTGCGCGCCGGCGGGCTGGTCGCGCCCGGGGCTGCCCGCCCCGACCGTGCCGATCGCGCGCACGGTGCTGCGCGAGATGGTCGGCCACCTCGTCGCCGACGCCCGCCCGGCCAAGCTGGGACCGGCGCTCGCGAAGCTCCGCGAGGGCGGAGCCCGGCTGAACCTGAACCTGCTCGGCGAGGCCGTGCTCGGTGAGGACGAGGCGCAGCGCCGGCTCGACGGGATCCACGACCTGATCCGCCGCGACGACGTCGACTACGTCTCCGTGAAGGTCTCGGCGGTCGCGAGCCGCATCTCGATGTGGGCCTTCGACGAGGTCGTCGAGCAGGTCGCCGAGCGGCTGCTGCCGCTGTACCTGACGGCGGCGCAGGACCCCTGGTCGTCGTCGAGCGCGAAGAGCAGCCGGACCTTCATCAACCTCGACATGGAGGAGTACCGCGACCTCGACCTCACGATCGCGGTGTTCACGCGGATCCTGGAGGATCCGCGGCTGCAGGATCTCGAGGCCGGCATCGTGCTGCAGGCCTACCTGCCGGACGCGCTCCCGGCGCTGCGCGAGCTCACGGCGTGGGCGACGGATCGGGTGGACCACGGCGGCGCCCCGATCAAGGTGCGCCTCGTGAAGGGCGCGAACCTGGCGATGGAACGCGTCGAGGCGGCGATGCACGGCTGGACCCCGGCGCCGTACGACACGAAGGCCGACACCGACGGCGAACTACCTGCGCTGTCTGAGCGCGGCGCTGGTGCCCGAGGCGCTCCGGGCGGTGCGGATCGGGATCGCGGGGCACAACCTGTTCGACATCGCCTACGCGTGGCTGCTGGCGACCGATCGCGGTGTCGTCCCGGCCCTTCGACAGGCTCAGCGACCGGGAGGGGACGTCGAGCGAGGACGCGCGCAGCGCGACCGAGACGAAACGCCGCAGGTGGGGGACGACGTCTCGTCTCGCTTCGCTCGTTCAACGACCGCAGCCCCGATCGAGTTCGAGATGCTGCTCGGCATGGCGCAGGGGCAGGTCGAGGCGGTGAGCCGCGAGGTCGGGCACGTGCTGCTCTACGTCCCCGTGGTGAAGCCGCACGAGTTCGACGTCGCGATCAGCTACCTCGTGCGGCGGCTCGAGGAGAACGCGTCCAGTGAGAACTTCCTGTCGGCCGCGTTCCGGCTGCACGACGACCACGACCTGCTGGAGCGGGAGGTCGGCCGCTTCGCGGTCTCGCTGGAGCGCTCCGCCGATCCCGGCCTGCCGACCGGCCCGCGGCGCCGGCAGAACCGGCTCGCGCCCGTGCACGAATCGGACGCGCGCACGCCGGATCCGGACGCCGCGGACGGCGCGCTCACGCAGGCGGTGCTCGGCATCGCGGGCCTGATGGACCGCAACGACACGTACCTCGAGACCGCGGTGTTCGCCAGCCGCGAGGACGAGTCCGCGGTCGCCGCCGGTGCCCCCGGCTTCAGCAACACCCCCGACAGCGACCCCGCGCTGCCCGCGAACCGGGAATGGGCGCGGGAGATCCTCGCCCGGATCCCGCTCTCCACGGCCGGGGAGGGGATCGTGCGCAGCGCCCGGATCGAGGATCCTGCGCTGCTGGATCAGACCATCGACCGGGTACGCCGCGCGGCGGAGGACTGGGGATCCCGGCCCGCCGCCGAGCGCGCCGAGGCACTGCTGCGGGTCGCGGCCGTGCTCGACTCGCGGCGCTGCCGAACTCATCGAGGTCGCGGCCGCGGAGACCGGCAAGGTGATCGCCGAGGGCGACGTCGAGGTCAGCGAGGCCGTCGACTTCGCGAAGTACTACGCCGCCAAGGCCCGCGAGCTCGACGCCGTGCCGGGCGCCGCATTCGTGCCGTCGCGGGTCACCGTCGTCGCCCCGCCCTGGAACTTCCCGCTCGCGATCCCGGCCGGCGGGGTGCTGGCCGCGCTCGCGGCAGGATCCGGCGTCGTGTTCAAACCCGCCCCGCAGGCGCGGCGCTCGGCCGCCGTGATCGCCGCGGCGCTGTGGGACGCGGGGATCCCGCGCGATCTGCTCGCGCTCGTCGACATCGAGGAGGGCGAGCTGGGCCGGCGGCTCATCGCGCACCCGGACGTGGACCGGGTGATCCTGACCGGATCCTGGGACACCGCGGCACTGTTCCGCAGCTGGCGGCACGACCTGCCGCTGCACGCCGAGACCAGCGGCAAGAACGCGCTCGTGGTGCGCCCGTCCGCCGACCTCGATCTCGCGGTCGCCGATCTGGTGAAGAGCGCGTTCGGTCATGCCGGGCAGAAGTGCTCCGCGGCGTCGCTGGCGATCCTGGTCGGCCCGGTCGGGCGGTCCAAGCGGTTCGCCCGGCAGCTCGTCGACGCCACCCGGTCGATGCGCGTCGGGTGGCCGGAGGACCCCCGCGCCGAGGTCGGCCCGGTCATCGAGCGGCCGCAGGGCAAGCTGCGCTGGGCGCTGACCGAGCTCGAGGGTGACGAGAAGTGGCTGCTGAAGCCGCGGATGATCGACGAGGCCTCGGGCCGGCTGTGGACTCCGGGGATCCGCGTCGGGGTGCGGGACGGATCCCGCTTCCACCGCGAGGAGTTCTTCGGCCCGGTGCTCGGCATCATGCACGCGCCCACGCTCGCGCGCGCGATCGAGCTGCAGAACGCCGTCGACTACGGCCTCACCGCGGGGCTGCACACGCAGGATCCGGACGACCTCGCGCTCTGGCTGGATCGCGTGCAGGCGGGCAATCTCTACGTCAACCGCGGGATCACCGGCGCGATCGTGCAGCGTCAGCCGTTCGGCGGGTGGAAGCGCTCCTCGGTCGGCACGGGCACGAAGGCGGGCGGGCCGAATCACCTGATCGGCCTCGGATCCTGGCGCGACACCGGTGGCGGCGGATCCACCACCCTGCACCTGCGCGGGCTGGACACCCGCATCACCGCGCTCATCGAGGCGGCCCAGCCCTCGCTCGACTACACGGCGTTCGAGTGGCTGCGCCGCGCCGCGCTGTCGGACGCGCTCGCCTGGGACCGCGAGTTCGGCCGGGTGCGCGACGTCTCCCGGCTCGGCGTCGAGCGCAACCTGTTCCGATATCGGCCGGTGCCCGTCGCGGTGCGCGCGACCGGCGAGGCACCGCTGCGCGAGCTGCTGCGCGTCACGATCGCGGCGATCCGCGGCGGCGGCGAGTTCACCCTGTCGGTGTCCACAGGACTGCCGGCCGCGGTGCGCCGGGTGCTCGGCGAGGCGGAGATCCCGGTGTTCGTGGAGAGCGACGCCGAGTGGATCCAGCGGTTCACGCCGTCGAGCGGAGCCGAAATGGGGTCGTTGAGCGAGGACGCGCGCAGCGCGACCGAGCCGAAACGTGGCGCCCCCGGCGAAGCGACCGAGTCCGAAGCACCGCCCCGTCCCTCGCGCGTGCGGATCGTCGGGCGCGGCCGCGGACGTCGCTGCGCTGCACGCCGCGCTGGCCGAGGCCGTGCAGGGCGATCCCGACCTCGCGATCCACGCCGGAGAGGTGACGACCGCGGGACGGATCGAGCTGCTGCCGTTCCTGCACGAGCAGGCCATCGCGATCACCGCGCACCGCTACGGCAATCCGGACGACTGGAGCGCCGCGGTCATCTGATCGCCTCGAGGACACGCCGACCGCTTCTCGACCTGCGCGAGCCGAAGTGGAAACATGGCGCTGGGTCCGGCGGAGCCGCCGGAGGCGACAGGATCATCCGAGGACGGGTGATCGGGAGGGGAGCTCTCATGTCCGTCGGATGGCTGCAGCGGGAACGCATCGTCGCACGCGCGGGGTGGACGCGGTGGCTCGTGCCGCCTGCGGCACTGTCCGTGCACCTCACGATCGGGCAGGCCTACGGATGGAGCGTCGTCAAGCCGTCGCTCGAGCACGGCCTCGGCGTCACCGAGGTGCAGAGCGCCCTGCCGTTCACGGTCGCGATCATCATGCTCGGCCTCTCCTCCGCGTTCTTCGGCACCCGGGTGGACGCGAAGGGGCCGCGCTGGGCGATGACGGTCTCCGCCTCCTGCTTCCTGCTCGGCTTCCTGCTCACCGCCCTCGGCCTGTTCACCCGGCAGTACTGGCTCATCGTGCTCGGCTACGGCGGGGTCTTCGGCGTCGCGCTCGGCATCGGCTACATCTCGCCGGTCTCGACTCTGATGAAGTGGTTCCCGGATCGCCCGGGGCTCGCGACCGGAATCGCGATCATGGGCTTCGGCGGCGGCGCGCTCATCGCGGCTCCGTTCACACAGAGCCTGCTGACGGCGTTCGGCGGCAACTACGCCGCGGCCGACCCGGCGACGGGGGCGGCCGCGCACATCCCGGACGTGAACGGGATCGCGCTGACCTTCGTGGTGCTCGCGCTCGTGTATTCGATCTTCATGGCGCTCGGCTGGCTGCTGATCCGGGTGCCCCGCGCCGACTGGAAGCCGGCGGGATGGGATCCTTCGCACGCGAAGACGCACGGCCTGATCACCACGGCCAACGTGTCGGCGCGCAACGCCATCCGCACCCCGCAGTTCTGGCTGCTCTGGGTCGTGCTGTGCTTCAACGTGACCGCGGGGATCGGCATCCTGGAGAAGGCGTCGCCCATCTTCCAGGAGTACTTCCCCGGTACGGCAGGGCTCGCGGCCGCCGCGGCCGGATTCGTCGCGATCCTCTCGCTCGCCAACTCGCTCGGCCGGCTGGGCTGGTCGGCGCTGTCCGACACGCTCGGGCGCAAGAACATGTACCGCATCTATCTCGGTGTGGGCGCGCTGCTGTACGTCGTGATCCTGCTGATCGGCTCGGGCAACAAGCCGCTCTTCCTCGTCTGCGCGATCCTCATCCTGTCCTTCTACGGCGCCGGATTCGCGACCGTGCCCGCCTACCTGCGCGACCTGTTCGGCACGTACCAGGTCGGCGCGATCCACGGCCGCCTGCTCACCGCCTGGTCGACCGCCGGCGTGCTCGGACCCCTCATCGTGAACGCGATCTCGGAGTCGCAGCACGAGGCCGGCCACGTCGGGCCGAGCGCGTTCCAGCCGGCGTTCATCATCATGATCGTGCTGCTGATCGTCGGGTTCGTCTGCAACGAGCTGATCCGGCCGGTCAACGCGAAGTTCCATGAACCGGCGGCGGATCCGGATCCGCGTGCCGCGACTGTCGGGGAGGCAGGACGATGAGCACGCAGAACACGGACCAGGGCGGCGCGCGACCGGTGCCGAAGGGGCTCGTCGCGCTGGCGTGGCTGTGGGTGGTCATCCCGTTCGGGTACGGCCTCTGGCAGCTGCTGCTGAAGATCCCCGGGCTGTTCGGCTGAGCACAGCCGGCACCGATCCGGGAGGGCGATCCCGATCTCGCGATCCACGCCGGAGAGGTGACGACCGCGGGCCGGATCGAGCTGCTGCCGTTCCTGCACGAGCAGGCCATCGCGATCACCGCGCATCGGTACGGCAACCCGGACGACTGGTCGGCTGGCGTGATCTGAGGACCCGCCCGAGACCTGCACATGTCCTGTGCAGGCATGTGCAGATCGGAGTAGGATCCGGACATGGCGACGTTGGCGAAGCGGGTTCAGGTGCTGTTCTCGGCTGAGCAGTACGCGCGGCTGGAGGCTGCCGCGAAGAGCGAGCGGGTGAGTGTGGGCGCCTACGTTCGAGAGGCGATCGACGATCGGCTGGATCGAAAGCGTTCCGATGCGAAGGCCGCTCTGGAGCGGCTGTGGGCCTGGGCTGACGAACACCCGATGCCCACGATGACCGAGGGGGAATGGGCGGAGCACAAGGACGATCTGCTGAACCGTCCGGCTCTGACGGGGATCTGAGGCGATGCGCGATCCCGTGGAAGACGGCGCCGTGCTGGTCGATGCGAACGTCGTGCTCTACGCGCTCGGGGACCTCGAGCCGCACCGCTCACTGTGCCGCGCTCTGCTGGGCGGTCTCTGGGCCGGATCCGGTCGGGCGTACGCGAGCACGGAGATGATCCAGGAGGTGCTCCACCATCGAATGCGGAAGGACGGCAGGGCGAACGCCCTCCGCTCGGTGCGGGGCGTACTTCCCTCGTTCATCGTCCTCGACTTCGACCAGGAGATCCTCGGGCTCGCGCTCGACCTCATCGAGAGGACTCCGATCCGCGGCCGCGACGCCGTGCACGCGGCGACGGCGCTCGCGTACGGGATCGGGACGATCGCGTCGTCGGATCCGGCGTTCGACGTCGTGCCGGGGCTGGCCAGGATGGATCCGCTGGTGACCTGAGGGCCCGGGACTCGATCCCAGCCCCCAAGAGACGAAGTCTCAGGCCTGCGTCGAGTCTGAACGGGCCGCGTTCAGACTTGGGTGAGACAATGGTGATCGGCGTGCCCGTGTCGCACCTTCTCCGCGCATGTGCCGGATCGAAGGACCGCCGGGCCCGAGGACAGCGTCCGCCGCGACCAAAGATTTCTTCAGGAGCCCCATGTCGACGACCGAGACCGCCACCGCGACCGTTCCCGCCCGCGCCGCGCACCACCGCCGGTACCTGATGTGCAAGCCTTCGCACTTCACGGTGAACTACAGCATCAATCCGTGGATGGAACCGGCGAACCCGACCGACACCGCGAAGGCCGTCGCGCAGTGGCAGAAGCTGCACGACCTGTACCTCGAGCTCGGGCCACGAGGTCGAGCTGATCGAGCCGCTCGCCGGGCTACCCGGACATGGTCTACACCGCCAACGGCGGCTTCGTGATCGACGGCCGCGCCTACGTGCCCTCGTTCTACTACGCGCAGCGCCAGGGCGAGGCGCCCGCGTTCGCCGACTGGTTCCGCGCGAACGGCTTCGACACCGTGCTGCCGGAAGAGGTCAACGAGGGCGAGGGCGACTTCCTGCTCGCGGGTGACGTCATCCTCGCCGGCACCGGCTTCCGCTCCGCCGGAGACAGCCACCGCGAGGTGAGTGAGGTGTTCGGCCGCGAGGTCGTGACGCTGACCCTCGTCGACCCGCGCTTCTACCACCTCGACACCGCGCTGACCGTGCTGGACCCGGTGGTCGGCGAGGAGAACGGGGGACCGGCGAGCGCGAACATCGCCTACCTGCCGCACGCCTTCGACGACGCCTCGCAGCGGATCCTCGCCGAGCGCTTCCCCGACGCGATCCTGGTCTCGGACGACGACGGCGCCGTGTTCGGCCTGAACTCGGCGAGCGACGGCTACAACGTCATCATCTCGCCGCGCGCGAAGGGCTTCGAGCAGCAGCTGCGCGAGCGCGGCTACAACCCGATCACCGTCGACCTCTCCGAGCTGCTGCTCGGCGGCGGCGGCATCAAGTGCTGCACGCTGGAACTGCGCGGCGCGAAGTGACCGCCGCGACCGCGGAGACGCCCGCCCTTCGACACGCTCAGGGACCGGATGAGGGACAGGCTCAGGGACCGGATCAGGGAAACGCCGAGCCGCACGTCGCGCGCAACTACGCTCCGCTCGAGGTGACGATCGCGCGCGCCGAGGGCGCGTGGGTGACCGACGTCGAGGGCAAGCGCTACCTCGATCTGCTCGCCGCGTACTCCGCGGTGAACTTCGGGCACCGCCACCCGGCGCTCGTCGCCGCGCTCGAGGAGCAGCTCGGCCGGGTCGCGCTGACCAGCCGCGCCTTCCGCAACGACCGGCTCGAGCCGTTCGCCGCCGCGCTCGCGAGGCTGTGCGGCAAGGACCTGGTGCTGCCCATGAACACGGGCGCGGAGGCCGTGGAGACCGGCATCAAGGTCGCCCGCGCCTGGGGCTACCGGGTCAAGGGCGTGCGCCCCGACGCGGCGCGCATCGTCGTCGCGCACGGCAACTTCCACGGCCGCACCACCACGATCGTCGGTTTCAGCGACGACGAGACCGCGCGCGACGGCTTCGGCCCGTTCACGCCCGGCTTCGACGCGGTGCCGTACGGCGATGCCGAGGCGATCGCGGCCGCGATCACGGACGACACCGTGGCCGTGCTCATCGAGCCGATCCAGGGCGAGGGCGGCGTCGTCATCCCGCCGGACGGCTACCTGCGCCGGATCCGCGAGATCTGCGACGAGCAGAACGTGCTGTTCATCGCCGACGAGATCCAGTCCGGCCTCGGCCGGGTCGGCGAGACCTTCGCGTGCGACCGGGAGGGCGTCGTGCCCGACCTGTACCTGCTCGGCAAGGCGCTCGGCGGCGGGATCCTGCCGCTGTCCGCGGTCGTCGGGAACGAGGACGTGCTCGGGGTCATCCGCCCCGGCGAGCACGGATCCACGTTCGGCGGCAACCCGCTCGCCGCGGCCGTCGGGTCTGCGTGCGGTCGAGATGCTCGCGTCGGGGGAGTTCCAGGAGCGCGCGAAGGCGCTCGGCGAGCACCTGCGCGAAGGCCTCGAGGCGCTGCTCGGCAACGGCGTGACCGCGGTGCGGATCGCGGGCCTCTGGGCCGGCGTCGACATCGACCCGTCCCGCGGGACCGGCCGGGAGATCGCGGAGAAGCTGCTCGAGCGCGGCGTGCTCGTGAAGGACACGCACGGTCAGACGATCCGCATCGCCCCGCCGATCGTGGTGCGCGCAGCCGAGCTGGACTGGGCGCTGGAGCAGTTGCGACTGGTGCTGGGGGACTGACGCGCGGGAGCCTCCGTCTCGGGGTCGTTGAGCGAGGACGCCGAAGGCGACCGCCTCCTTCTCGGGGTCGTTGAGCGAGGACGCCGAAGGCGACCGAGACGAAACGCGGTTTCCTGCCGGGGACCGCGTTTCGTCTCGCTGCTCCTTCGTCGCGGTCCCTGAGCCTGTCGAAGGGCGCTCAACGACCCCGTGAGAAAGTGCGTCAGGTAGGCGGCAGGGCGTCGCGATGCGACTCCCACTCCGTGACCAGCTGCGACATGCGGCTCGACATGAAGCGGAAGAACTCCGCCATCTCCGCCGCCCGGGCGACGGCCGCGGGATCGTCGTGGTTGGCGTCGCCGATGGCCTCGATGTGCGTCGCGAGACGCTCGTAGATCGGGCCGTTGTTGCTGAGCAGGCTGTACCAGGTGTCGGGGACGATCACGTAGTGATCCCGGCGCTGATCGGGGCGGGAGATCCGCCGGATCACCTGCAGGGTCTGCAGGTAGCGCACGGCGTTCGACACGGCGGCCGCGCTCACGCCCAGGCGCTCGCCGAGACCGGCCGCCGTGTACCCCTCGGCGGGGGCGGCGATCAGCGCCATGAGCACGCGCCCCGGCATGCGCGGGAACCCGACCGCGGCGATCATGGCGGCGGCCGATTCCGCCGCATCGATCGCGCGATGGTCGTCGGCCGTGCGGCCCCCGTCGGTTCCGTCCTGCCGGACGGGCGCTGCTTGCGTCGCCTTCATGACCCCATCATCCCGCGCTCTGCAGCTCGCGGCGGCGCATCAGCGTCAGGGATGCCGCGGCGCCTGCAGCGACCACCAGCACCAGCCACCACATCCCGCGGACGTCCGGGCCGCCGTTCGACACGACCGGGGCGACGGCGAACGGCGAGAACCGCGTCGTCCACTCCGGCAGCCCGAACAGCGGGCCGAACAGACCGAAGACCGTGGCCAGGAGCACGAGAGCCCAGGCGATGCTCATGGTGCCGCGCGGGATCAGCACGAACACGAGAGCGGTCACCACGGTGAACACGCACGCGGCGAGCGCCTGCCCGAGCCCGACCACCGTGACGACCTGCGCCAGAGACGAGGCGTGCGCGTTCCCGGCGAGTCCGGCGTATGCCGCGAGCATCGCCGCCGCCACGACGATGACGATCGCGACCGTGGCGACCAGCAGATAGTCGAGCAGCCAGCGCACCCGGCCGACCGGAAGGGCGAGCACGTTCTCGGCCGTGCCGTGCGCCTCCTCCTGCCGCGCCCGCACCACGATCTGCACGGCCGCGCACGCCGCGAGGATCCCCAGCATCGTGAAGAACACGGAGATCACCGTCTCCTCGAGGTTTCCGGCCTTGCCGATCTTGTCGAGTATCTGCTGCACCGCCGGGTTCTGGCCGGCGACCTGCCCGGCCAGCCCGCTGAGCTTCGTGGCGAGGAGCCCCGTGAGCGCGCCGCCCACGGCCCATCCCACGATCGCGCCGTTCGTCAGCCGCCAGACGAGCGCGTGCGGGGAGGAGAGCGCCGGTCGCGCGTACGTCCGCCCCTGCCGCGCCGGGACGAATCCCTCGCCGATGTCGCGCGCCGACTGCAGCGCCACCGCGCCGAGCGCGAGTACGAGTCCCACCACGAGCCCGAGCAGCACCGGCCACGCGTTGTCGGTGTCGAACGGGCGCGCCTGCTCGGCCCAGCCGAACGGCGAGAGCCACACCAGGCCGGAACTCGTGATGCGGGTGAGGTCGTTGCTCGGCGTGCCAGCGACCTTGCCGATCCCGTTGACGAGGAACGTGGCGACCAGGATCCACACCGTGAGCGCATTCGCGCCCCGCGAGGTGCGCATGAGCTGCGCGGCGATCAGCCCGACGCCGAGGAACACGATGCCGGTCGTGCCGGTGACCGCACCCGTGAGCAGGGATCCTCGCACGTCGAGGTTCGGCATCAACGCGATGGCGGTGAGCGCGGCGAGGATAATGTTGGCGCCGACGCCATGGACGATCGTCGCGACGGTCGGAAGCGCTCGCCCGGCCGGAGTGGCCGCGACGAGTTCGGTACGCCCCGCCTCCTCGTCGCCACGGGTGTGACGCACGGCGAGGAATGCGCTCATGAGCGCCGCGAGCATCGTGAGCCACGGCAGGTCCTCGAACGCGAGGAACGCGCCGACCGACGTGCCGGACGGGAGTCCCCGGAACATCATGATGACCGGGTTCGCCATGACCGCGGCGAGCACCTGCATGCGGTCGGTGCTCGTGCCGTAGGACTGCGTCACGCCCGCATATCCGGCATAGGCCAGCAGGACGACGCCGAGGGTCCACAGCAGCACCTGCAGCCAGTCGCGGCGCAGACGCTGCCGGAGCAGGGCGGCGAACATCAGCTCCGCTCCTTCACAGCGACGTGGCGCGAGGCGCGGGTGCCGGCCCCTGAACCTGCCGAAAGGTCATCTTCGGCGGCCTGCAGCGCGGCGATATCGTCGCCGTAGTGCCGCAGGAAGAGCTCCTCGAGGGAGGGCGGTTCGATGCGGAGCCCTGCGACACTGCGCTGGGCGAGGACGGGCAGCACGGCCGGGATCGCGTCGCTGTCCACGGTGAACCGCGCGCGGCCCTCCTCGATCGCGCCGTCGTGCGCTTGGGGGATCCCGGCGAGCACGGAGACGTCCGCCGCCTCGAACGACACCTCGGTGCGGGTGAGGTGGCGCAGCTCGGCGAGCGTGCCGGACTCCACGATCCTCCCGGCGCGGATGATGCTGACGCGATCGCAGAGCAGCTCGACCTCGGAGAGGATGTGGCTGGACAGCAGGACGGTGGCCCCGGTGCGGCGGAGCCGCTGGATCTCGTCGCGGAACACCACCTCCATGAGCGGATCGAGGCCGCTGGTCGGCTCGTCGAGGATGTACAGGTCGGCCGGCACCGCGAACGCCGCGATGAGCGCGACCTTCTGCCGGTTGCCCTTCGAGTACGCGCGGCCCTTCTTGCGCGGGTCGAACTGGAAGGCGGCCATCAGCCGCTCCCGCTCCGCGCGGTACGCGGGATCCTTCGTCCTGGCGCCTCGCAGGCGCGCGAGGAAGTCGATCGACTCGCCGCCGGAGAGGTTGGGCCAGACGCTGACGTCGCCGGGCACATACGCGACTGCGCCGGTGGATCTGCACGGCGTCGCGCCAGGGATCCTGGCCGAAGACCGTCGCGGATCCGCCGGTCTTGCGGGCGAGGCCCGAGCAGGATCCGGATCGTGGTGGACTTGCCGGCCCCGTTCGGGCCGAGGAAGCCGTGCACCTGCCCCTCGTCGACGCTGAGGTCCAGCCCGTCGAGCGCATGCACGGAGCCTGTGCCGCGTGGGCCGTAGTGCTTGGTGAGTCCGTTGGTGCGGATGATCGTGGTCATGGCGCCGACGTTACGCCGATTTCACAAATTCGTGAAGTAACTGAAGCGTATGGATTTCGTGAGGATCCGGCCGTCCGCCCCCCCGGGGCTGTCTGCCCGCCGGGCGCTGTCTGCCTGCCGGGCGCTGTCTGCCTGCCGGGCGCTGTCTGCCTGCCGGGCGGGGTCTGCTCACTGGTCGCGAATTGCGGGTTTGGCGCCGTGGAAGTCGCAATCTGCGACCAGTGAGCGGTGCTCGGGCTGGGATCCACGGGGCGGCTGTCTGCTCGCTGGTCGCGAATTGCGGGTTTGGCGCCGTGGAAGTCGCAATCTGCGACCAGTGAGCAGTGCTCGGGCCGGGATCCGACGGGGCGGCGTGCGGGTCAGGCGTTCACGGTCATGTTCACGGTGTGCCAGCCGGTCGCGCCGTCCGGTGCCGGGGGAGCCGCCTGCGCGGTCTGCACCGTCCCGTCGGCACCGACCGCCCGGCAGCGCAGGACGTGCGGTCCGGCCGTCGCATGCCAGGGCATCCGCCACTGCACCCAGGTGTCGGCCGAGATCGCCGGGGCGAGTTCCGCGCGCTTCCACGGCCCGTCGTCGACCTGCACCTCGACCGCGGAGACGCCCAGCGTGCGGCTGCCAGGCGATGCCGGCGATCACCGTGTCGCCCGCACCGACGGCGCGGCCCTGACGGGGGACGTCGATGCGGGACTCGAGCTTGATCGGCCCGCGCGCGGACCATCCGCGATCCGTCCAGTACGCGGTGGCGCGGTCGAACCGGGTGACCTCGAGGTCGGTGACCCACTTCGTCGCCGAGACGTAGCCGTACAGCCCCGGCACGACCATCCGCACCGGGAAGCCGTGCTCGAACGGGAGCGGCTGCCCGTTCATGCCGATCGCGAGCATCGCGTTGCGGTCGTCGGTGAGGGCCTCCAGCGGGGTCCCGGCGGTGAAGCCGTCGATCGAGGTGGACAGCACCATGTCGGCGCCGGCGGACGGCTGCGCCTGCGCGAGCAGGTCCCGGATCGGGTACCCCAGCCAGACCGCGTTCCCGATCAGGTCGCCGCCGACCTCGTTCGAGACGCAGGACAGGGTCGCGGCCGACTCCACGAGCGGCAGCGCGAGCAGCTCGTCCCAGGTGAGCGACACCTCGTGCGCCACCAGGCCGTGGATCCGCAGCTTCCACTGCGCGGGATCCACCTGCGGCACGACGAGCGCGGTGTCGATGCGGTAGAAGTCGGCGTTCGGCGTGATCAGCGGGCTGAGCCCCGGCACGGTCAACGCCGCGCCGGCCGGGATCGCGGGGGCGGGCACGGCCGGTTTCGGCAGACGCAGAGCGGTGCGCACGGTGCCGGCGACGACGGTCCCGGCACGCCCGGCCGTCGCGATCATGACGGCCACGACCCCGGCGGCGACGCTGGTCGCAGACCAGACGAGGAACCGGCGGCGAGACGGCGCGGTGGGTTCGGCGTGCGCGGCTCGGTCCTCCGTGCCGCGGCGCGGGGGGATCGGATCCGCCCACAGCATGCGCACGAGCAGATGCAGCGTCCCGCTTGCGATCGCTCCGGCGAGCAGAGCGGGCAGCCAGGACAGCGCCGGGGCGTCCGCCCTCATCGGCGCCACGACCGCGACGGCCGCGCCGAGCACGACGAACGCGATCACCCCGGACCGCCGCCAGCGGCGTTCGCAGAGGCCGAGCACGGCCGCGAGCACGAGCAGCACCAGGCCGATGCCGGTGAGCAGGGCGGCCTTGTCCCCGGTGCCGAACAGGGCGATCGCGGTGTTCTTCGCCCAGGCCGGCGCGGCGTCGATGAGCGTGCCGCCGACCACCGCGAACGGGCTGGACGACGGGGCCAGGACTGCCGCGACGAGCTCGCCCGCGCCGACGCCGAGCACCGCCGCGGCGACACCGGCCACCGCGGCCAGCGGTCTGCTGCGGGGCGCGGATCCGATCATGCTCTCAGCGTAGGAACCCGGCGGATCCCGAGGGCGGGAAGCTCACGAAGTCGTAAGAAGTTCCCGGTTTCGGCGCGGGGACCGGTCGCGGACCGAGATGCACGTTCCGCGACCGCGCGCTCCGTCACCCCCCGTCGTCGTTCCGCTCCGTACGGGGCTCCGCGCGGGGCTCGGCGCGGGGCTCGGTGCGCGACTCCGTGCGGATCGGCGTGGTCGCGCTCGTGATCGGCGGAGTCACGGCGCGGTCCATCGCCTCCACCACCGTGACCGGGCGGGTCTCGTCGAGCGTGAGCAGGAAGCGCGCGTCCTCCCGGCGGTGCAGTCGTCCGGAGTACAGCATCCACCCGGCGCCGATCGCGAACGAACCCAGTCCCGCGATCCCGCCCATCGTGATCGCGGCACGGGGTCCGAACGTGTCGGCCACCCACCCGGCGATGGGAGCGCCGATCGGGGTCGCCCCCATCACGACCGCCATGTACAGGGCGAGGACGCGTCCGCGCAGCGCCGGATCCGTCGTCGTCTGCACGTAGCCGTTCGCCGTGGTCAGCATGGTCACGGTGGAGAAGCCGACGAACACCAGCGTGATCGCGTAGGCGACATACGTCGGCATCTGCGCGGACACGATCGAGGCGACGCCGAAGCCTCCCGCGGCGATCATCAGCACGCGCACCCTGGCGCGGTCCCGGCGGGCCGCGAGCAGCGCTCCGGTGAGGGATCCGATCGCGAGCACCGAGCTGAGCACTCCGTAGCCGTCGGCCTTCTTGTGGAACTCGAGCGCCATGGTGGAGGCGAAGATCGGGAAGTTCATGCCGAACGCCCCGATCAGGAACACCATCACGAACACGACCATGAGATCCGGCCGGCCGCGCACGTAGCGCAGGCCCACGCGCAGTCCGCCGGCACGACGATTCTTCGGGCGGGGCATGAGCTCGCGGGGGCGGATCAGCAGCAGCGCCACGATCATCGCCAGGAACGTCGCCGCATTCGCGACGAACACCCAGCCCGAACCGAACGCCACGATCGCCAGTCCGCCGACGGCAGGACCGATCAGGCGTGCCATGTTGAACGACGCGGAGTTCAGCGCGACCGCGTTCGAGGCGTTCTCCATCGACACCATGTCCGACACGAACGACTGCCGGGCGGGGGCGT
Organism: uncultured Actinomycetota bacterium; assembly: GCA_963791605.1. Classification (GTDB taxonomy): domain Bacteria; phylum Actinomycetota; class Actinomycetes; order Actinomycetales; family Microbacteriaceae; genus Microbacterium. The sequence goes on from CAWBTB010000024.1 coordinate 55,407, forward strand.
CGAACGCGTTGGCGATCCCGAAGCAGGCCGCGAACACGAGCATCAGCGGCAGCGTCATCACGTGCGTGAGCAGCAGGGTCGCGACGCACAGGGCGAGGACCATGAGCGTCGACTGCGTGACGAGCAGGATCTTGCGCCGGTCGAAGCGGTCGGCGACCGAGCCGGTGAGCCCGACCAGGACCAGCGGAGGGCCGAACTGCAGCGCCATCGTGGCGCCCATCGCGGAGGCGTCGTTGTGGGTGAGCTCGGTGAGGACGACCCAGTCCTGCGCGGTGGACTGCATCCAGCCGCCGATGTTCGAGATGATGGCGCCGAAGAACCAGACCCGGTAGTTGAACACCCCGAAGGAGCGGAACATCGCACTCACAGTTCGGCCAGCTTCCGCATCAGCATGCTCGCCTCGTGCAGAGTCCGCAGTTCGTCCTCGCTGAGGCGGAGCTCGACGGATCTCCGCCATGAGCAGCTCGGTGCGGCGCTCGAAGGTCGCGATCACGACTGCTTCGCCGGCCGGAGTGATCTCCACGTGCACGCGGCGGCGATCCTCGTCGTCCGGGATCCGGGTCAGGTAGCCGAGGTCCTCGAGGCCGGTGACCACGGCGCTCATGGTCGGGGAGGTGACCCGCTCGCGGTCGGCGAGAGCGGTGAGGGAATGCCGGCCGTGCGTGCGCAGCGCCGCCAGCACGGCCAGCTGAGCATCGCTCATCGCGGCGTTGCGGCTGTCGAGCGGACGGACGGAGCGGAGCCTGCGGGCGAGGCGGAAGGTGGCGAGGCGCAGTTCGGTCGCGGTCTCGTGCAGGGTGTCGTGGTCCATTACTTAGATAGCCTAACTAAGTTTCTTGCCGATGCGTTCCCGGGGCCGACGCGGACGGCGACCTCCCGAACAAAAGGTCCGGCGCGTCCGTTCCGGCGGCCGGGCGGACCCGGAAGAATGGAACGGATGCCCCTCGCGCTCGAAGTCGCCGTCCAGGATGCCGCCGGTGTGCGGGTCGCCCGCGAGATCGGCGCCGCGCGCGTCGAGCTGACGCACGGGCTGGCGCTCGGCGGGGTGACGCCCTCCCCGGCCACGCTCGAACTCGCCGTCGAGGCGGCGGGGCAGGACGGGCCAGGAGTGCACGTGCTGGTCCGCCCCCGCGCGGGCGGGTTCCACTACGACGCCGAGGAGCTCGAGGCGACCGAACGCGACGTGCGCTGGATGCTCGCCCACGGCGCGGCCGGCGTGGTGATCGGAGCCCAGACGGCGACGGGGGAGCTGGACGTTCTCGCGTTGGAACGGCTGCGGGATGCGGCCCGTTCGGTGCGCGCGGACGCCGGGGTGACGCTGCACCGGGTGATCGACGTCACTCCGGATCCGCTGGCGGCGCTGCTCGTCGCGCGGGGACTCGGCTTCACCCGGGTGCTGACCTCGGGCGGCGCCTCCGTGGCACTCGACGGCCTCCCCGTACTGCGCGCCCTGGTCGCGGCGGCGGACGGCGGCATCGAGGTGATGGCCGGCAGCGGCGTCACCGCGGCGAACGCCGCCGAGATCGCGGCGACCGGGGTGGACGCGCTGCACTTCTCCGCCAAGCGCACGGTCACCGCGGACGGCCGGGTGCGGATGGGATCCGCGGACGAGGGCGTCGGCGGACACGAGGTCACGGACCTCGCCGAGGCCCGCGCCGTGCGCGCCGCGCTCGGGCTCTGACCCCGACGCACGCCCCACCCGCCCCGTCCCGTCCCGTCCGCGAGACTCAGCTCGGCCGCTGATCGCCGGCGGCGAGGGGCCTTTGCGGGCTCAGGTCCGTAGACTCTGGGCATGGCTGAGCCCCGCACCGCCGAGTTCACCGACGCGCACGGCATCGCGATCGTGTACGACGTCCATCCCGTTCCCGACGGCACCGCCGCGCGCGGCGTCGTGCAGCTCCTGCACGGGGTCGGCGAGCACGCCGGCCGCTACGCGCGCACCATCGCCGCCCTCACCGCGCGCCGGGTTCACGGTCTACGCCGACGATCACCGCGGGCACGGACGCACGGGCATGAAGCAGCACGGCGACGCCGCGCGGCTGGGCCGGCTCGGCCCCGGCGGCATGCGCGCCGTGGTCGCCGACGTCTGGCAGCTCACCGAGCTCATCCGCGCCGAGAACCCGGATCTGCCACTCGTGCTGCTCGGGCACTCCTGGGGATCCTTCCTCGCGCAGATGGTGCTGAACGCGCACCCCGACGGCTACGACGCGGTGATCCTCAGCGGATCCGCGCACCGCACCGTCGGCGACCTGAACTCGCTGCCGCTGAACGCGCGCTGGAAGGCGCCCGATGCGACGGGTCTGGAGTGGCTGTCGCGGGATCCTGCCGTGTGGAAGGAGTTCTCGGAGGATCCGCTGACCACCGAGGTCCCGCTGCTGAAGCTGTTCGGCCCGATCGAGGCGGCGCGGATCTACGGCCGCCCGCGCAAGGACTTCCCGCGGGACGTGCCGATGCTGCTGCTGGTCGGCCGCGACGATCCGGTCGGCGGCCCGCGCAGCGTGCACCGGCTCGCCGACGCGTACCGCGCCCGCTCCGGTCTCACCGACGTCACGACCCTGGTGTACCCCGACGCCCGGCACGAGATCTTCAACGAACTGCAGCAGGACGAGGTGCGCGCCGATCTGCTCGCCTGGCTCGACCGGCACATCCCGCGGCGCGACTGAGCGACCGCTTTCGCTCGAGGTCGTTGAGCGAGCACGGCCGAAGGTCGAGCGAGACGAAACGGCGTTTCCGTGGGGACCGGGTTTCGTCTCGGTCGCTGCGCGTCCTCGCTCAACCGCCCCGGGGGAGGGACCCGCGTAGGCTGGAGCGGTGCACGGTGAGTACAAGGTTCCTGGCGGCAAGCTGGTCGTCGTCGATTTCGAGGTGACGGACGGGGCGATCGCCGACTTCCGCCTCGCGGGCGACTTCTTCCTCGAGCCCGACGACGCTCTCGACAGCATCAACGCGGCGGTCGAAGGGCTGCCCGTCGAGACCGACGCGAGCGCGATCGCCGCCGCCGTGCGCGCGGCGCTCCCCGAGGGCGCGCAGCTTCTCGGGCTCACCCCCGAGGCGGTCGGCACCGCCGTGCGCCGCGCTCTCGTGACCGCGCCGGGCTGGCGCGACTTCGACTGGGAGATCGTGCACGCCGAAGGCGGTCTCGCCGCGGATGAACCTCGCCCTCGACGAGGTGCTCACCACCCGCGTCGGCGCGGGACTGCGCCGCCCGACCCTGCGGATCTGGGAGTGGGACGAGTCCGCGGTCGTCATCGGATCCTTCCAGTCCTACCGCAACGAGGTCGATCCCGCGGGAGCCGCGAAGCACGGCTTCGACGTGGTGCGCCGGATCTCCGGCGGCGGCGCGATGATGATGGCCGCCGGGCAGATCATCACCTACTCGCTGTACGTGCCGGCCTCGCTCGTACAGGGGATGACGTTCGCCGATTCCTACGCGTTCCTCGACGACTGGGTGCTGCAGGCGCTGCGCTCGCTCGGTATCGACGCCACCTACCAGCCGCTGAACGACATCGCCGGGCCCTCCGGCAAGATCGGCGGCGCCGCGCAGAAGCGCCTCGCGAACGGCGGAGTGCTGCACCACGCCACCCTGTCCTACGACATCGACGGCCAGACCATGACCGAGGTGCTGCGGATCGGACGGGAGAAGCTCAGCGACAAGGGCACGGTGTCGGCGGCGAAGCGGGTGGATCCGGTGAGCCGCCAGACCGGTCTCAGCCGCGCCGAGATCATCGAGCGGTTCAAGGACACGTTCCGCACGATCACGGGCGCCGAGGACGGCGCGATCACCGCGGACGAGTACGCCGAGGCGGAGGAGCTGGTGCGCACGAAGTTCGGCACCGAGGCATGGCTGCATCGGGTTCCGTGAATCGGGCCCCCTCCGATCCGGCCACGGCTCCCGGCGATGCCGGATCCGTCGAGATCGTGCTCGGCGAGGCGCTCGACGTCGCCCGGACCCTGCCCGACGGATCCTTCACGCTCGTGTACCTGGATCCGCCGTTCAACACCGGCCGCACGCAGGAGCGGCACGCGGTCTCGACCCGTCGTGCGGATCCGCCGGTGTCTCGAACTCAGTCGATTGGGGAGGAGCACTCGACGGGATCCGCGGAATCGAGCGGGAGCCGCGCGGGGACCGATCAGATTCGACTGACTTCGGAACGTCCCCGCGAGGTCAACCTCGGCTTTCACGGGCATCGGTACGAGCGGGTGCGCGAGCTCCTGCACGCCTACGACGACCACTTCGACGACTATGGCGACTTCCTCATGCCGCGGCTCGAGGAGGCCTGGCGGCTGCTCGCCGACGACGGCACGCTCTACCTGCACCTGGACTACCGCGAGGCGCACTACGCCAAGGTCATGCTCGACGCGGTGTTCGGGCGGGACAGCTTCCTGAACGAGATCATCTGGGCCTACGACTACGGCGCCAAGCCGCGCACGCGCTGGCCCACCAAGCACGACACGATCCTGGTGTACGTGAAGACGCCCGGCGCGCACGTGTTCAACGTCGACGACGTCGAGCGCGAGCCGTACATGGCGCCGGGCCTGGTCAGCGCCGAGAAGCGCGAGCGCGGCAAGCTCCCCACCGACGTGTGGTGGCACACGATCGTGCCGACCACGGGCCGGGAGAAGACCGGCTATCCGACGCAGAAGCCCGAGGGGATCCTGCGCCGCATCGTCCAGGCCTCCAGCCGCCCGGGGGATCGAGTTCTGGACCTGTTCGCCGGATCCGGCACGACCGGCGCGGTCGCGGCGGCGCTCGGCCGTGACGCGCTGCTGGTCGACGTGAGCGCGGAGGCCGTGCGGGTCATGCGGGAGCGGATCCCGCACGCCGTGGTCCGCGAGGGCTGAGCCCGGCGCGGGCCGTCCGGCTCCGCAGACCCGACCGGTCCCTTCTCGCTCCCGTCGCGAAATCTGTCGTTCTGGCGCGCGGATGGCGACAGATTTCGCGACGGGAACCGCCAGAGGTCTCCAGTGACGGGACGCGACTCAGAAGTAGGCCGCGAGCATGAGCACCCCGCCGAGCGCGCCGAGCACGATGCCGGCGATCGCGAGCGCCCGCACCGTGCCCGCGCGCGGGCCGGCCATGCGGCTCTGCCGCAGCGCGCCGGAGCCGAGTGCGATCGGGAGGATCACGATCCAGACCCAGATGACGCGGTAGCTGAACGCCCCGAGGATCTCGGCCAGGGAGTACAGCGTGAGCAGACCGCCGAGGACGACGCTCGCCACCGCACTGCCGAAACCGGTCTTGGCGCCGGCGGGCGGGGTCGCCGCGTACGGCGCACCGTAGGGCGCGGTGCCGTACGGCGGCTGCTGCGGTGCGCCGTTCGGGGGCGCGTACTGCCCGTAGGGAGCCTGCGGGGGCTGCCCGTACGCGGGCGCCATCTCGCCGTACTGCGGCTGCGGCGCGGCCGCGGGAGGCGGAGCGTACTGGCCGTACGGCTGCGCGGGCTGGGCGTACGGCTGACCGGGCTGAGTGGGCTGGCTGGGCTGCGCGTACGTCTGCGCGGGCTGAGCGTACGGCTGCTGCTCGTACGGTGCAGGCGGGGCCGGCGGCGCGGGAGGTGGGGGAGGCGCGTAGCCCGATCCTGCCGGAGCGTTCATCGGATCCGCAGCGCGGTGCGGATCCTGGGCAGGCGGAAAGGAATTCGGTTGCGTCATGGTCCCCCCTGAGTTTTCTGCCCTGAGCATAGTGGCTGCAGCCCTCTCCCGGCGACGGGTCTCGGCGGGCGTCAGGCGCGGCGGCGGTGCTGCGCGAACGCGGCGGTGAGGGCCGTGCCGACCGCGGCGACACCCTCGGAAGACCGCGAGCCGCTGCGCACGGCGGTGAAGATCTCTCGGACGGGCGAGCCGGGCAGATCCGCGAGCACAAGGCCCGTGGGTGCGTCGCCCCAGATCAGGTCCGGCAGCATGCCGACGGCGTGCCCCGCTTCGATGAGGCGCACATGCACGCTGAGGTCGGCGGCCTCGAAGCGCACGTCGGGTTCGAAGCCCGCCGCACGGCACTGCTGCACCGCCCACTGCCGCACCGCGGATCCGACCGGCTCCATCACCCAGGCGCGGTCGCGCAGGGCCGCGAGCGGCACCCGGTCCTCGCCCGGCGGCAGGACGAGGCGGATCGGATCCTCGCCGATCAGCGCGTGCTCGGTGCCCTCGCGGCGCTCCCTGGTGTGCCCCGGGTACTGCTCGGCGATCACCAGATCGAACCGGCGCGCGGTGAGCTCGAACAGGCCCTCCTCGGGCGGGGCCTCGGTCATCTCCACGCGCAGCCGCGGGTGCGAGACCGCGAGCGAGGTGAGCGCCGCCGGCACGATCGTCTCGGCCGCGGTCGGCATCGCACTGATCCGGATCGGCTCGGCGGGGGCGTGCGCGAGCGCCTGCCTGGCCTGTTCGTCGAGCTCCAGTGCGCGGGCCGCATGCTCGGCGAGCACCCGTCCCTCGGGGGTGAGGCGGATCCGCCGACCGTCCGGTTCGAGCAGGGCGACGCCGGCTTCGCGCTCGAGCAGGGCGAGCTGCTGCGACACGGTGGACGGGCTGTACGACAGCGACTGCGCCACTGCGGCGACCGTGCCGCGCAGGGCGAACTCATGCAGCAGCCGCAGCCGGCGCAGTTCGAACACGATTCCTCCTTGTGGATCCCCCAGGGGGGTCGTTGAGCGACGACGGAGCGCCAGCGACGACCTCCCTCAGGGTCGTTGAGCGAGGACGGAGCGCCAGCGACGACCGAGACGAAACGGGGGTTCCGCAGGGGACCGCGTTTCGTCTCGCGGCTCCTTCGTCGCGGTCCCTGAGCCTGTCGAAGGGCGCTCACCGACCCCGAAGGAGGGCTCGCTCAAACGACCCGCGAATTCGAGATACTTCAGTTTTCTCGAACATTATCCGTCATGAATGATCGCTTTTCCTGGATGGACTTCCGATCCATGCTGAGGGGATGACCTCCGCCGCGCCGTCCGTCTCCGATCTCTCCGCCCTCGCCGATGAGGCCGCAGCTCTCGTGCGGCGCTGGCTCGTGGAGAGCCGCGAAGTGCCCGTCGATGCCGCAGGACAGCGCCTCGCCGGCGTGCTGCGCGACGAGAACGGCCTCGACTTCACGGTCGGCTTCGTCGACGGCGTCGTGCGCCCGGAGGACCTGAACGTCGCCGCGGCGAAGCTCAAGGACCTCGTGCCGCTCACGCCCGGATTCCTGCCCGCCCCGATGCGCGCCGCGATCGGCCTCGGCGGCGCCACCGCGAAGATCGCGCCCGGTGTCGTCGTGCCCGCCGCCCGCGCGGTGCTGCGCCAGATGGTGCGCCACCTCATCGTCGACGCCCGCGACGAGAAGCTCGGCAAGGCCATCGCGCACATCCGCGAGACGCAGGACGTCAAGCTCAACATCAACCTGCTCGGCGAGGCGATCCTCGGCCGCGAGGAGGCCGCGCGCCGGCTCGAGGGCACCCGCCGCCTGCTGCAGCGCGACGACGTCGACTACGTCTCGATCAAGGTCTCCTCGACCGTCGCCCCGCACAGCCCGTGGGCGTTCGACGAGGCCGTCACCGACGCCGCCGAGGCGCTGCTGCCGCTGTACCGGATCGCGCTGAAGGGCGGCCCTTCGGCAGGCTCAGGGACCGGGAGCAGCCCCAAGTTCATCAACCTCGACATGGAGGAGTACAAGGACCTCGACCTCACGATCGCGGTCTTCACGAACATCCTGGATCGCCCGGAGTTCCAGAAGCCTCGAGGCCGGCATCGTGCTGCAGGCCTACCTGCCCGACGCGCTCGGCGCCATGATCCGGCTGCAGGAGTGGGCGGCGAAGCGCGTGGCCGAGGCGGCGGCGCGCCGATCAAGGTGCGCGTCGTCAAGGGCGCGAACCTGCCCATGGAGACCGTCGACGCCGAGTCGCACGGCTGGCCGCTCGCAACCTGGTCGAGCAAGCAGGAGTCCGACTCCTCGTACAAGGCCGTGCTCGAGTACGCGCTGCGCCCGGAGCACATCGGCAACGTGCGGATCGGCGTCGCCGGGCACAACCTCTTCGACATCGCGCTGGCCTGGCTGCTCGCCTCGCAGCGCGGGGTCACCGAGGGCGTCGAGTTCGAGATGCTGCTCGGCATGGCGTCCGCGCAGGCCACGGTCGTCAAGCGCACCGTCGGATCCCTGCTGCTCTACACGCCGGTCGTGCACCCCGACGAGTTCGACGTCGCGATCGCCTACCTGATCCGCCGCCTCGAGGAGGGCGCGTCGCAGGAGAACTTCATGTCGGCCGTCTTCGACCTCGACGCGGATCCTGCTCTCTTCGAGCGCGAGAAGGAGCGCTTCCTCGCCTCCGTGCGTGCTGTGCCGACCGAGGTGCCCGCCGCGAACCGCGTGCAGAACCGGCAGCTGCCGGCCCCTTCGACAGGCTCAGGGACCGGGTCATACGTCTTCGAGAACACCCCCGACACCGACCCGTCGCTCGCGCCGAACCGCGCCTGGGGCGACGCGATCCGCGCCCGCATGAAGGACTCGACGCTCGGCGATGACACGGTCGCCGCGAACACGCTCACCACCCCGGAGCAGGTCGACGCTGCGATCGCCACCGCCGTCGCCGCGGGCGAGGCCTGGCGCGCGCTCGGCGCCGAGGGGCGCGCCGCGATCCTGCACCGCGCCGGCGACGTGCTCGAGCAGCGTCGCGCCGACCTGCTGGAGGTCATGGGATCCGAGGCCGGCAAGGTCATCGAGCAGGGCGACCCCGAGGTCTCCGAGGCGATCGACTTCGCGCACTACTACGCCGAGAGCGCGAAGAAGCTCGCCGACGTCGACGGCGCCGTGATGCAGCCGGTGGGGCTGACCGTGGTCACCCCGCCGTGGAACTTCCCGGTCGCGATCCCGGCCGGATCCACCCTCGCAGCGCTCGCCACCGGATCCCCGGTCATCATCAAGCCCGCCCGCCAGGCCCGCCGCTCCGGCGCGGTCATGGTCGAGGCGCTCTGGGAGGCCGGCGTGCCGCGCGAGGTGCTGCAGTACGTGCAGTTCGACGGCCCGTCCCGCGGAGACCTCGGCACGAAGCTCGTGAGCGACCCCGCGGTCGGCCGCGTGATCCTCACCGGCGGCTACGAGACGGCCGAGCTGTTCCGCGGCTTCCGCAAGGATCTGCCGCTGCTCGCCGAGACGAGCGGCAAGAACGCCATCATCGTCACCCCGTCGGCCGACCTCGACCTCGCCGCGAAGGACGTCGCGTACGCCGCGTTCGGCCACGCCGGGCAGAAGTGCTCGGCCGCATCGCTCGTCGTGCTGGTCGGATCCGCCGCCCGCTCGGAGCGGTTCCGCCGCCAGCTCGTCGACGCCGTGCGCTCCTACGACGTGGGCTCGCCCGAGGACGGATCCACCCGCATCGGCCCGCTGATCGGCCCGGCCGAGGGCAAGCTGCTCGGCGCGCTGACCACGCTGCACCCGGGGGAGAGCTGGCTGCTGAAGCCGGAGAAGCTCGACGATGCCGGGCAGCTCTGGCGTCCCGGCATCCGCGACGGGGTCAAGCGCGGAAGCGAGTTCCACCGCGTCGAGTACTTCGGCCCGGTGCTGGGGATCATGACCGCGGACTCGCTCGCGGAGGCGATCGACATCGTCAACGACATCGACTACGGCCTCACCAGCGGCCTGCACTCCCTCGACGACGACGAGGTGCAGCAGTGGCTGGCGTCGATCCAGGCGGGCAACGTGTACGTCAACCGCGGCACCACCGGTGCGATCGTGCAGCGCCAGCCGTTCGGCGGCTGGAAGAAGGCCGCAGTCGGCGCCGGATCCAAGGCGGGCGGGCCGAACTACCTCGTGGGCCTTTCGGAGTGGGCGGATGCCCCGGCCGCCACTTCGCGCGAGCTCGACGGGTTGGCGACCTCGGCGGTGGGCGCCCTCGCCGCGAGCGGTGACGCGGACGCCGACATCGCCTGGCTGCGCAGTGCACTGGCCACCGACATCGACGCCTGGGCCGACGAGTTCGGCGTGGTGCGCGACGCCACCGGCCTCAGCACCGAGCAGAACGCGCTGCGCTACCAGGCGGTGCCGGTCACGGTGCGGTTCGAGGGTTCACGGATCGCGGAGCTCGTGCGCGTCGTCGCGGCCGGACGTCGGGCCCGCGCGCGCGTCACCGTCAGCACGCTGGCGCCGCTCCCGGGCGCGGTCGCGACCTGGCTCGGATCGCAGGACGTCACGGTCACCACCGAGGATGCCGCCGCCTGGGCCGCGCACGCCGCCCGCCTCGCCGCGCGCGGCGGCCGGGTACGCCTGATCGGTGCGACGGCCGCCGCCACCGCGGAGGCCGTGAACGGATCGCCGAGCCTCGCGATCTACGCGAACCCGGTGGTCTCGGCGGGGCGCGTGGAGATCCTGACGTTCCTGCGCGAGCAGGCGGTCTCGGTCACCGCGCACCGCTTCGGCACCCCGCACCGCTACGACATCCCGCTGCTGGATCCGATCGGCTGATCCGGTTCGGCCCCGGGGCGTTGAGCGCCCTTCGAGAGGCTCGGGGGCCACGGCGGAGGAACGACGAAACGGGGTGATCTGCGACCCGCGTTTCGTCTCGGTCGTCGCTGGCGCTCCGTCCTCGCTCAACGGCCCCGGGGATCCCGCACGCGTCCGCACGGCGATCGGATCGCCCCGGGCACACGCCCCGTCTCGACCCGAACCCGCCGCCCTGCTCCCTGGGCGGCGGGTTCGTCGTCTTCACTGGGCCGTTGAGCGATCACGCTTTCGGGGTCGTTGAGCGAACACGGCCGAAGGCCGAGTGAGACGAAACGCGGTGCTCTCGCGAGATGCTGCGTTTCGTCTCGCGGAGACCCGCACTGAGCGAGCGCAGCGAGTCGAAGTGTCGCTCAACGACCCCGTGGAAGCACTCAGGCCAGAGGCAGGGCGCCGTCGTAGGCGGTCGCCGACAACGCGGGCTCGGAGGGGCCGGCCCCGAAGACGCGGGACAGGCCGGGATCCGTGCGCCAGGCGGGCCAGCCGGGGTCGCCCTCGCGCACGAACCCGGCGGCGACGGCGTGCATCTCGGTGGCGAGGTGCTGCGGCGGCGTGCGGCCGGCCAGGCGCGCGACGAACGGATCGTCCAGCACGTCGAACCAGAACGGCACGTCGAGGCAGTGGCAGGACCAGCCCTTCTCCGGGGAGACCCAGGCGAAGCGGTACGTCCAGGTCGGGGCGCCGCCGCGGGCCTCGGCCGTGCGGGCGACGAGCGAGCGGAACACGCGGTCGGTGACGAACCGCCCGAGCAGTGCGGGCGTGCCGCGTCGGCGCTGTTCCCGGTTCGCGGCGAGATAGGCGCGGCGCGTGCCGCGGTCCCGGCAGAGCAGACGCAGTGCGAGGCCCGCCGGGACGAACCGCAGCCAGGAGCGCACGCGGTCGAACGTCATCGTGAACTCGTCGTCGGTGGCGCCGAGCAGCAGCGGCTTGCCGGATCCGATCCCGGCCCGGATCGCGTCGACCGTCGGGCTCGGCACGACCTCGCCGTCGATCACGGGCCCCCAGGGCAGCCCGTCGACGAGCGGGGCGAGCATCGCCCGGAGCCGCGTCGCGCCGAGCAGTGCGGCTTTCGGCTGAGCGCGCTGCAGCGTGCGCTCGGGGATCGTGCGGAACCCCGACACCTCGGGTGCGCAGCCGAGGAGCTCCGCGAGCGCGAGAGTGCGCCGCGCTGCCAGGTCACGGGGGATGTCGGCGAGCGCGGGAGAGAACGCCATCGCGGCGTGGAACAGGTGCTGCGCGCGCTCCAGGCCGAGCAGCGTCAGCACCGCGCCCCCGCCCGCGGACTGCCCGGCGATCGTGACCTGGTGAGGATCCCCGCCGAAGGCCGCGATGTTGCGCTGCACCCACTCCAAGCCCGCGATCCAGTCCCGCACGCCACGGTTCGCCGGTGCGCCCTCGATGAGGCCGAAGCCGTCGAAGCCGAGCCGGTACGACAGGGAGACGTTCACGATGTCGTCCCGGTTGAACGCGGCGCCGTCATACCAGGGGCTCGCCGGCGAGCCGTCGACGTATCCGCCGCCGTGGATCCAGACCATGACCGGGTGCGCGCCGTCGAGTGCGGGGGTGAACACGTTCACGTTGAGAGTCGCGTCGCCCGGGATGCTCGGCTCCGGGATGAGCGTCTCGCCCTTGTCGCCGCGCTGCGCCGTGGCGCCGAACGCGGTGGCGTCGCGCACTGCGGTCCACGGTTCCGGATCCTGCGGCGCCGCGAAGCGCAGATCACCCACCGGGGGCGCCGCGAACGGGATCCCGAGGAACGCGGCCGAGGCGCCGGGCGTGCCCGGCTCGCCCCGCCAGAAACCTCGGACGGGCCCGGAGGCGGTGACGACGAGGGGCGGATCCGAGATCATCCGATCAGCGTATCCGGACCCGGGTCCGTTCCCGGGCGCGGGCGGGGGCGGGGGCGCGGGCGGGGGTGCCCCGTCCTGCCGTCTCCGTGGGTCGTCTCACCGAGTGCACCGGTTGTTGCCGAGTGGACGGCTTGTTGACGTCGACAAGCGGTGCATTCGGCGGCAGGAGGTGCAGTCGGCGAGCGGCACCCGGCCGACGTGAGACGGGCGGCGCCGGATCCGAGTCAGCCCGCGTTGCGGCGGGCCTCCCAGCCGGAGCGGACCATCTCGTCGACGGTGTGCCGCATCATCCAGTCCAGGTCGCGCGCGGCGAGTTCGCCGGTCGCGACGATCCGGTCGGGATCGCCGGGCCGGCGCGGGCCGATCTCGGGGACGAAGTCCATGCCGGTCACCCGAGCCATGGCGTCCATGATCTGCCGCACCGAAAGGCCGGATCCCGATCCCAGGTTGTAGGCCGGCTCGACCGGCTCGCCGGCGATCATGCGCTGCGCGGCAGCGACGTGGGCGAGCGCGATGTCGCCGACGTGCACGTAATCGCGCACGTTCGTGCCGTCCTCGGTCGCGTAGTCGTCGCCGTTGATGCGCGGCGTCTCGCCGGCGAGCAGCTTGTCGAACACGATCGGGAACAGGTTGTGCGGGCTGACGTCGTAGACGATCGGATCCGCGGATCCGACGACGTTGAAGTACCGCAGCGAGGTGTGCGCGAGCGGGTGCTCGGATCCGGCTGTCGCGACCGCCTCGTCGCGCAGCAGCCACTCGCCGATGAGCTTCGACTCGCCGTAGGGGCTGGCCGGGCGCTTCTCGGTGCTCTCAACGACGAGCGGGACGTCGGGCGTGCCGAACACCGCGGCGCTCGACGAGAACACGATGTTGCGCACGCCGGCTGCGGCCATGGCCTCGAGCACGACTCGCGTGCCCTCGACGTTCTGCGCGTAGGTGTGCAGCGGGCGCTGCACGGAGACGCCGGCGTACTTGAACCCGGCGACGTGGATCACGCCCTGCACGTCGTGTTCGCGGAGCGTCTGCTCGACCAGCTCGCGGTCCAGGATGCTGCCCTCGACGAGGGCGACCCCCTCCGGCACGAACGAGGCGCGGCCGCTGGAGAGGTCGTCGAGCACGACCGGGGTGATCCCGGCCTCCGTGAGGGCGCGCACCACGTGCGATCCGATGTAGCCGGCACCGCCGGTGACAAGCCAGGACATGGGTCTCCTTCCGTCGCGCTGTTGCGCTCACTCATTCTGTCAGGGGCGAACGGGGGAACGGGGGGAGCGCCCGGCGCGGGCGGTGCGTGGGGCCAGGGCAGGGGCTGGGGACCCGGTCAGGCTGAGCCCGGCCCTCTTACCCGCGAGACTTCATCTGGGCGGCGAGACTGCGCTGCTGGGCTGCATTCTCGCCGCGGAGTTGCAGTCTCGCGGTCGGACCGGGTTCGCGGATCGGGCGCGCGGGCCGGATCCGGATTCGGATCCAGATCCCGAGCCGGCGCGTCAGACGTCGCGGCGGGGGCCGGCGGAGGGGACGACGGTGAACAGGTGCGGCGCGGCGAAGCCGGCGGCGGCGAACGCGGTGCGCACGGCCTCCGAGACGGCGTCGACCCGGTCCGCGTCGACGAGGGCGATCGCCGCTCCGCCGAAGCCGCCGCCGGTCATCCGCGCGCCGATCGCCCCGTGGGCGAGGGCGGTGTCGACGGCGGTGTCGAGCTCGGGGATCGAGATCTCGAAGTCGTCGCGCATCGATGCATGCGACGCCACGAGCAGCGCGCCGATCGCGCCCTTCGACCGGCTCAGGGACCCATCGCTCTCCGCGAGCACGGCGACGGTGTCGAGCACGCGCTGATCCTCGGTCACGACGTGCCGCACCCGCCGGAAGTCCACCGCGTCCAGCAGCTCGGCCGCGCGCGGGAGATCGGCGACCGTCACGTCGCGCAGGGCCGGAACGCCCAGCGCCGCGGCACCGCGCTCGCACGAGGCGCGGCGCTCGCCGTAGCCGCCCGTGGAGTGCGCGTGCTTCACGCCCGTGTCGATCACGAGCACCTCGAGCCCCGCCTCCGCGAACCCGAGCGGGATCGACCGGGTCTCGAGCGTCCGGCAGTCCAGGAAGACGGCCGCATCGGGCTGCCCGAGCATCGACGCCATCTGATCCATGATCCCGGTCGGCGCGCCCACAGCCTCGTTCTCGGCGCGGCGACCGGCGCTGGGCGAGCGTCACCGGATCCAGCCCGAGGCCCCACAGCTCGTTCAGCGCGGATCGCGGTCGCGCCCTCGATCGCGGCCGACGACGACAGCCCTGCGCCCACCGGCACGTCGGACGAGAACGCGATGTCCACGCCGGGGAAGGCGGCGCGGGGCGCGAGAGCGCGCAGCGCCCAGGCCACGCCCAGCGGGTAGGCGGCCCATTCCGGGACGGCCGGGGAGCCATCCGACGGGAAGAGCGTCTCGAGCTCGTCGAGCGCGACCTCCACAGTCTCGGGTGCGAACGCGGACGCGACGCGGATCCGTCCGTCGCCGCGCAGCCGAGCGGCGGCCCAGGTGCGGTGCTGGATCGCGAACGGCAGCACGAACCCGTCGTTGTAGTCGGTGTGCTCGCCGATGAGGTTCACCCGCCCGGGGGCCGACCAGACGCCGGCGGGGTCGGATCCGGTCACGGTGCGGAAGAGGTCGGCGGCGGTCATCGGGTCTCCTCGATGGTCGGGGCGGGCACGGACGCGATCGCGTCGCGGAGGCGCGCGGCGGCGTCCTCGGGCAGGATCTCGGCGGTCCAGGCCGACATCGCGGACTCGGATCCGGCCAGGAACTTCAGCTTGTCGGCGGCGCGACGGGGGCTGGTGAGCTCGAGGCGCATCCGGATCGTGTCCCGGCCGACGTGCACGGGCGCCTGGTGCCAGGCGGCGATGTACGGCGTGGGGGTGTCGTAGAGCGCGTCGACGCCGCGCAGCAGGTGCAGGTAGAGCGGGGCGAGCTCGTCGCGCTCCGCGTCGGTCAGCGCGGCGAAGTCGGGCACGTGCCGGTGCGGCATCAGCTGCACCTCGAGCGGCCAGCGCGCCGCGAACGGGACGAACGCGGTCCAGTGCTCGCCCTGCAGCACGACCCTGCCGGAACGCTGCTCGCTCTCCAGGATCCGCGCGAACAGGCTGCGGTCGGTCCGTGCGACGCTCTCGCGCAGCCGCTGCGTGCGCGGCGTCACGTACGGGTAGGCGTAGATCTGGCCGTGCGGGTGCGGCAGGGTCACGCCGATCGCCTCGCCGCGGTTCTCGAACGGGAACACCTGCTCGATGCCGGGCAGGGCCGACAGCGCCGCGGTGCGATCCGCCCACGCCTCGATCACCGTGCGGGCCCGGGTGACGGACTGCGTGCCGAAGGATCCGGCGTGCTCCGGGCTGAAGCAGACGACCTCACAGCGGCCGACGCTCGTGCGCGTGCGTTCGAGGCCGATCGCCTCGAGGTCGTCCAGGCCGCGCGGCGGGTTGACGGCGGCCGGCGCGGCGCCGACGGCCTCGGCGAGGGCGGGCCCGAACGAGGGGGAGCGGTTCTCGAACACCGCGACGTCGTAGCGCGACGGCACCTCGGACGGGTTCGTCGCGGACTGCGGGGCGAGCGGATCCGCGTCCGCGCTCGGCAGCATGACGCGGTTCTGCCGCTTCGTGGCGAACGTGATCCAGTCGCCGGTGAGCACGTCCTGACGCATCATCGCGGTGTCGGGGCGAGGATCCAGCGCGCGCGCGTCGATCGCGCGCTCGGCGGGGAGCGAGGTGCCGGGGTCGTCGTAGTAGATCAGGTCGCGGCCGTCGGAGAGGCGGGTGGCGCGCCGCACGACGCCGGCGCCGAGCGGGGTGACCTCGGCGTCGGCTGCGGCGCCGCTCGTCGCGGGGCGCGTGCCGAACTCAGGATCCGATTTCCATGTTCACGTAAACACGGTACGGCACCGACCGTGATAGCGTCAACACTCCTGGGGTCGACACGGGTCGGATCTCGCGGGACGCAACGACGACGCGGCGCCGACGCGGCGGCGACGCGGCGGCGACGCGGCGGCGACCGCGATGCGGCGGTGACGCGGCACCAACGGCGGCGGCTACGGCGACGCGACGACGACGGCGACGGCCACGGCAACGGCAACGGCGAAAGGGGCGATCTTGTCCACGCACGACGACGAGCTGAGCGAGCTCGAGGCCATCGCTCGACGGCGACGCCCCGCACCCGCCGCTCCCGCCGGGGACCGCAGCCCAGCGGGCGCGTGTCGATGGCCGTGGTCGCCGCGCGCGCCGGGGTGTCCGGGCAGACCGTGTCGCGGGTCGTCAACGACAGCCCGCGCGTGGACCCGGCCACCCGCGCCCGCGTCGAAGCCGCGATGGCCGAGCTCGGCTACCGCCCGCACCGTGCGGCCCGGGCGCTGCGCACCGGACGCTCGCGCACGATCGGCGTGGTCGCGCAGACCCTGGCCACGGTCGGCAACTCCGCCCTGCTGCAGGCGGTGTCCGAGGCGGCGGAGGCCCGCGGCTACGCGCTCGCGGTCGTCACGCTGGGCGCGGCGGGGCGGATCGGCGAGGCCTTCGACCGGCTGCACGACCAGGGCGTCGACGGTGCGATCGTGCTCAACGAGGCGTCCGCGCTCGCCCGGGATGCGGATCCGGCCGGACTCGCCCTGGTCGTCGTGGACGCGCCGGCGGATCCTCGCTTCGCCGTCATCGGCACCGATCACGCGGCCGGAGCCCGGGCGGCGACCGCCCATCTGCTCGGCCGGGGCGCGGCGACGGTGCACCACGTCGCGGGACCCGCGGGCTCGTACGCGGCCGTCGAGCGCGAGCGCGGCTGGCGCGAGGAGCTGGCCGCGCACGGCATCGACGCGCCCGAGCCCCGTCGCGGGGACTGGAGCGCGTTGTCCGGCCACGCGATCGGCGTCGCGCTCGCCGCGGACCCTGCCGTGACCGCCGTCTTCGCCGCCAACGACCAGATGGCGCTCGGGATCCTGCGCGCGCTCGCCGACGCGGGGCGGCGCATCCCCGAGGACGTCGCCGTGCTCGGTTTCGATGACATCGCGGACGCCGCCGAGTTCCGTCCGCCGCTGACCACGGTGCGCCAGGACTTCGGCGCGCTCGGCGAGCAGGCCGTCCGCCTCGTGGTCGACCGGGTCGAGGGGCTCGGCGAGGAGCCGCGGGATCCGCCGCTGCTGATCCCCGCCCTGGTGGTGCGCGCGAGCTCGTAGACGCCCGTAGCGAGAGAGGCGCCTGCTCGGGCGGGACGGGGTGCCGTCGGTTGCGGAAAGCGCATACCCGTGGCAGGATGAGGCGTACTGGAAAGCGCTTACCAAGAGGAGGCACCATGTCGGAGGCGACCACGCGCGAGATCGGCATCATCATGAACGGCGTCTCCGGGCGCATGGGCTACCGGCAGCATCTGGTGCGCTCGATCCTCGCGATCCGGGATCAGGGCGGCATCGAGCTGCCCGACGGCACCCGCGTCACGGTCAAGCCCCTCCTCGTCGGACGCAGTGCGCACAAGCTCGCCGAGATCGCCGCGGAGCACGGCATCGCCGACTGGACAACCGACCTCGACGCCGCGCTCGCGGATCCGCAGTGGGAGATCTATGCGGACTTCCTCGTCACGAAGGCGCGCGCGACCGCGATCCGCAAGGCCATCGCCGCCGGCAAGGCGATCTACACCGAGAAGCCCACCGCCGAGTCCGTCGAGGAGGCTCTCGAGCTCGCCCGCCTCGCGAAGGCCGCCGGCGTGAAGAACGGCGTCGTGCACGACAAGCTCTACCTGCCCGGCCTGCAGAAGCTCAAGCGCCTCATCGATTCCGGCTTCTTCGGGCGGATCCTGTCGGTGCGCGGCGAGTTCGGCTACTGGGTGTTCGAGGGCGACTGGCAGCCGGCGCAGCGCCCGAGCTGGAACTACCGCAGCGAGGACGGCGGCGGCATCATCAGCGACATGTTCCCGCACTGGAACTACGTCATGGAGAACCTGTTCGGCGAGGTGAAGAGCGTCTATGCCCAGGCGGCCGTGCACATCGCCGACCGCTGGGACGAGAACGGCGAGCACTACACCGCGACCGCCGAAGATGCCGCATACGGCATCTTCGAGCTCTCCGGCGGCATCACAGCCTCGATCAACTCCAGCTGGACCGTGCGGGTGAACCGTGACGAGCTGGTCGAGTTCCAGGTCGACGGGACGCACGGATCCGCCGTCGTGGGCCTGTTCGGCGCCAAGATCCAGCACCGCAACGCGACCCCGAAGCCGGTGTGGAACCCCGACCTCGCCGACGCGCACGACTACGACGCGGACTGGGCCGAGGTTCCCGTGAACGACGTGTTCCGGAACGGGTTCCGGCAGCAGTGGGAGGAGTTCCTGACCTCTTATGTGCTCGGAACGGAATACGACTTCGACCTGCTCGCGGGCGCTCGCGGCGTGCAGCTCGCGGAGGCCGGTCTGCAGTCCTCCGCCGAGGGGCGCAAGATCGCGCTGCCCGCGCTGAGCCTGGACTGAGGACGGATCCGATGACGACGATCCGCCTACTCTCGGTTGCCGGCGGGACCTCTCAGGCCGAGCTGAACGACTCCGGCGCGTACGCGCGTCCGACCGTGCCGCTGCAGAGCCGTGTCGCCTACGCGGCCGCGCACGTGGTGCCGAAGGTGCACGGCGACAACACGCCGGGGCGGCCCGCCGACATCGACTGGGACGCCACGCTCGCCTTCCGCCGCAACGTGTACTCCTGGGGTCTCGGCGTCGCCGACGCGATGGACACCGCGCAGCGCAACATGGGCCTGGACGCGGCGGCGACGCGCGAGCTGATCACCCGCAGTGCCGCCGTCGCACGCGAGGAGGGCGGATCCGTCGTCGTCGGGGTCAACACCGACCACGTCGACGAGGAGCGCATCCCGCTCGCGCAGGTCATCGACGCGTACATCGAGCAGCTGCATTTCACCGAGGAGCAGGGCGCGGGCCCGGTGCTCATGGCCTCGCGCCATCTCGCCCGGGTGGCGGAGTCGCCCGACGACTACCTGCGCGTGTACGGCGCGGTGCTGCAGCAGGCGACCACCCCCGTGGTGCTGCACTGGCTCGGCACCGCGTTCGACCCGCAGCTGGAGGGGTATTTCGGATCCCCGGACTGGCGCGAGGCGTCGGGCACCCTGCTGCGCATCATCGAGGAGAACCCCGGCAAGGTCGCGGGCGTCAAGATGAGCCTGCTGGACGCCGAGTCCGAGCGCGCCGTGCGCGCGCAGCTCCCCGAGGGCGTGCGCATGTTCACCGGCGATGACTTCAACTACGTCGGGCTGATCGGCGACGCGGTCCCTGAGGCTCTCGAAGGGCCCGGCGCGGCTCGGTCGGCAGGAGCGGATGCGGCCGAGTCGGCGGTCGCACCGCCGACGGCATCTGCCCCCGCCGCCCCGAGTGCACGGGAAGCCGCCGAACGCACCGGATCTTCGCGCGAACAGGCCGTGCAGTCGGCAGGATCCGGTGCAGTCGCGCCCGCCCCGGCATGTCCCGCGCCGAATCGCACCCACTCCGACGCCCTGCTGGGCGCGTTCGCGGCGATCACGCCGGTCGCTTCGGCCGCGATCCAGGCGCTCGACGCCGGGGATCCCGCAGCGTACCGGCGCATCCTCGGCCCGACCGAGGAGCTCAGCCGCCAGGTGTTCGCCGCCCCCACGTTCTACTACAAGACCGGCGTCGCATTCCTGTCCTGGCTGAACGGGCACCAGCCCGCGTTCCAGATGGTCGGCGGCCTGCACTCGGCACGCAGCCTGCCGCATCTCAGCCGTGTCGTCGAGCTCGC
Organism: uncultured Actinomycetota bacterium; assembly: GCA_963791605.1. GTDB lineage: Bacteria > Actinomycetota > Actinomycetes > Actinomycetales > Microbacteriaceae > Microbacterium. The sequence goes on from CAWBTB010000024.1 coordinate 75,483, forward strand.
GAACGCCGCGCTCGCGCTGGAGGACCCGGAGCTCGCCCGCGCGCGCTGGCACGGGATGCTCGCGCTGAACGGAGTGCCCGCATGACCGTCGTGGATCCGCGCCTGTCCGTCAACCAGGCCACGATCAAGTACGCCGACCTCGCGACGGCGCTCCGCGTCACGGCCGCGGCCGGGGTGCAGGCCATCGGACTGTGGCGGGAACCGGTCAACGAGGTCGGTCTCGGCGTCGCCGCGCGCATGCTCGCCGACTCGGGGCTGCGCTTCACGACGCACTGCCGCGGCGGGTTCTTCACCCTGCCCGACGGCCCGGAGCGCAGCGCCGCCCTCGACGACAACCGCCGCGCGATCGAGGAGACCGCGACGCTCGCTGCCGCAGGAGCTGCGGGATCCGCCGCCGTGCTCGTCCTCGTCGCCGGGGGCCTGCCGGAAGGATCCCGCGACCTCATCGGCGCGCGCGAACGGGTGCGCGACGCGATCGGCGCGCTCGCCGCCGACGCCAGGGCCGCGGGCGTCACGCTCGCGATCGAGCCGCTGCATCCGATGTACGCCTCGGATCGCGCGGTCGTCTCGACGCTCGGCCAGGCGCTCGACATCGCCGCGGATTTCGACCCGGACGTCGTCGGCGCCGCGGTCGACACGTTCCACATCTGGTGGGATCCGCAGGTGCTCGATCAGATCGCCCGCGCGGGGCGCGAGGGCCGCATCGCCACCTATCAGGTGTGCGACTGGAAGACGCCCCTCCCGGCGGACGTGCTGCTCGGCCGGCATTACCCGGGCGACGGGGTGATCGACTTCGGGTCGCTGACGCGGGCCGTCGTCGCGGCCGGGTACGACCGCGACATCGAGGTGGAGATCTTCAACGCCGACATCTGGGCACAGGATCCGGCCGAGGTGGTCCGCCGGACGGCCGCCGCCTTCGCCGCTGCGGTGTCGCCGCACCTGCCATGACCCGGCCCCTGCTGACCCGGCATCTGCTGACCCGGCGCGTGCCGCTCACGCCGCCCGCGATCCCGCCCTTCCTGACCGCGAGACTCCAACTCCGCGACGAGACTGCGCGCCTGGACTGCAGTCTCGTCGCCCAGTTGGAGTCTCGCGGTCAAGGACGGCGTGGAAGAGTTGGCCTATGAGCATCCGACCGGGGTTGTGCTCCGTCACGTTCCGTCCGCTGAGCCCAGCGGAGATCGCCGCGCTCGCCGTGGGCGCGGGGCTCGAGGTCGTCGAATGGGGCGGCGACGTGCATGTGCCGCCGGGCGACGCGGCGCGCGCCGTCGAGGTCGCCCGGATCACCGCCGATGCCGGGCTCGAGGTCTGCTCGTACGGCTCCTACTTCCGCGCCGACCCCGGCGAGGAGATCGGCCCGATCCTGGACTCCGCCGAGGCGCTCGGCGCGGATCGGATCCGGGTCTGGGCCGGGCGGATCGGATCCGCTGACGCGAACGCCGCGGAGCGCACCGAGGTCGTCGACGGCCTGGCACGCGCGGCGGAGCAGGCCGGTCGGCGCGGGATCTCGCTCGCGCTGGAGTTCCACGGCCGCACCCTCGCCGACGACGCCGTGCAGACCCTGCGCGTGCTGGACGAGGTCGGCAGTCCGCACCTGTCGACCTATTGGCAGCCGACGGTCGCCGCCTCGGATGCCGTCGCGGTCGCCGAGTACGAGCGGATCGCGGACCGGGTGTCGGCGGTGCACGTGTTCTCCTGGTGGCCGGCTACCGAGCGGCTGCCGCTGACTGCGCGGGACGGCCTGTGGCGTGCGTTCTTCGCCGTGGCCGCGGCGGCCCCCGCTCCGCCGCGCGACGCCCTGCTCGAGTTCGTGCCCGGCGACGCCCCCGAGGCGCTCGCTGCCGAGGCTGCCGCCCTGCGCGCCTACCTCGTCTGAGTCCCGGCGGAACGGGCGCCGCAACCCCGCTCCGTCGCGCCCGGTTGCCGCTCCCGCGATGCCGCCGCGCACGGGTCAGCCGTCCCTTCGTGGGCCCGCCATCCGCTCCCGTCGCGAAAACTGTCGTTCTGCGCGAAGGATAGCGACAGTTTTTGCGACGGGAGCAGGGGATGCGCGGGGCGGCCGCGCGCGGGAATGCGGGGGCGGCGCCCTTTCGCGCGGAGGGCGAGGCCGGGAGCGCGCGCACTATGCTCGGGGCATGAGCCCGGAAAGCCTTTCCCCGGCGCAGTCCGGCCCCCAGCCCGGTCCCCCGGCCGCGATCCCGCAGCCGGGCCCCCATGCCGCGATCCCGCATGCCGCGATCCCGCATGCCGCGACGCTGCACGATGTCGCGCGGGAGGCCGGAGTCTCGCTCGCGACAGCGTCGCGTGTGCTGAACGGATCCGAGCGCAAGGTCGCCGAGGCGTTCCGGGAACGGGTCGAGCGCGCGGCCGAGGCCCTGGGCTACACCCCGAACGTGTCGGCGCAGGCGACGGCCCGCGGTCGCTCGCCGGTCATCGCGCTGCTCGTGGCCGACATCGCCGACCCCTACTTCGGTCAGATCGCGGCAGGCGTTGCGCGCGGCGCGGACGAGCGCGGGCTCGTCGTCACGATCTCGATCACCGAACGCGACCCCGAGCGGGAGAACCGGATCCTGCGCGCTCTGCGCGGTCAGCGTCCGCAGGGGCTGATCCTCGCGGCGTCGCGGGCGGATCACGCGGAGACCGGATCAGCACCCTCCGAGCTGGAGGCGTTCGAACGCTTCGGCGGCCGCGTCGTGGCGTTCGGCGAGGGGCAGGGCGCGCGCTCGATCGTGATCGACAACGCCGGTGGCGCGGAGGAGCTCGGGCGGCGCATGGCCGCACTGGGCTACCGAACGGCGATCGGCATCGGGGCCGCGGACGGCGTGCGCACCTCGGACGACCGGCTGGGCGGGTTCGCGCGCGGGTTCGCGTCCGGCGGCGGGCGGGTCGGGCGGATCCTCCGCGGCGACTTCCGGCGGGAGTCGGGCGCGGACGCCATGACGCAGGCGCTCGCCGACGGCGTCGAGCCCGGAACGCTGATCTTCGGCGTGAGCGACGTGGTCGCGCTCGGCGCGATCTCCGCCATCCGCGCGGCCGGCCGGGAGGTGGGCGGCGACATCGCGGTGTGCGGCTTCGACGACATCTCCGCGAGCGGCGACGTGACGCCCGCGCTGACCACGGTGCGGGTGCCGCTGAACGACGCCGGCTATCAGGCGTTCCGGGCGATCGTGGACGACGACTGGACGCAGGATCCGCTGCCCGTCGAGGTCGTCGTGCGGCAGAGCACGCCCGGCCCGGGCTGAGCACTGCGAGCGGTCGCTGAGCGGCTCGCCGGATGACCCCGAAAGACCGCCGCTCGCTCAACGACCAGGGACGGCGTTCACTGGTCCCGTATTGCGGGATAGCCGTGGCGATACCCGCAATACGCGACCAGCGAGCGGGATGGGGGCCCGGCCTTGACCGTCGGATGGGGCGGTCGCCGTGGCCTCAACCCCGACGGCGCTCACTGGTCTCGTATTGCGAGATAGCGGCGGCGATACCCGCAATACGCGACCAGCGAGCGGGATGGTGCACACGCACCCACCGAGCGGACGGGGCCCGGCGAGCGGGATGGGCCCCGGCGTGCGGGATGGGGCCGTGCTCAACCCCGACGGCGCTCACTGGTCTCGTATTGCGGGATAGCCGTGGCGATACCCGCAATACGCGACCAGCGAGCGGGATGGGGCCGACCTCAACCCGGGGACGCGGGCCCGGCGCCCGGCGAAAGCTCAGCCGCCGAGCGCGGCGCTGACGACCGCGCGGGCCTCCTCCTGCACGCGGGCGAGGTGCTCGGGGCCGAGCAGCGACTCGGCGTAGAGCTTGTAGACGTCCTCCGTGCCGGACGGGCGCGCCGCGAACCAGGCGTGCTCGGTCTGCACCTTGAGTCCGCCGATCGCCGCGCCGTTGCCCGGGCGCGTGCGAGAGCTTGGCCGTGATCGGCTCGCCGGCGAGCTCGGTCGCCGTGACCGACTCCGGCGACAGCTTGCCGAGCGTGGCCTTCTGCTCCGGCGTCGCGGGGGCGTCCACGCGCTGGTAGGCCGAGGCGCCGAACGCCTCCTCCAGCTCGCGGTAGCGCTCCGACGGGGTCTTGCCGGTCACCGCGATGATCTCCGCGGCGAGCAGGCAGAGCAGGATCCCGTCCTTGTCGGTGGACCACACGGATCCGTCCCTGCGCAGGAACGAGGCGCCGGCCGACTCCTCGCCGCCGAACGCGACGGATCCGTCCAGCAGACCCGGAACGAACCACTTGAACCCGACCGGGACCTCGAGCAGGCGACGGCCCAGCGACTCGGCCACGCGGTCGATGATCATCGACGACACCAGGGTCTTGCCGATCGCGGCGTCGCGCGCCCAGCCCTCGCGGTGCGAGAACAGGTAGTCGATCGCGACGGCCAGGTAGTGGTTCGGGTTCATCAGGCCGGCGTCCGGGGTGACGATGCCGTGCCGGTCGGCGTCGGCGTCGTTGCCCGTGAGCACGTCGTAGTCGCCCTTCTTCGCGACCAGCGACGCCATCGCCGAGGGGGAGGACGGATCCATCCGGATCTTCTCGTCCCAGTCCAGCGTCATGAAGCGCCAGGTCGGGATCGACCTCGGGGTTGACGACGGTGAGGTCGAGGCCGTGCATCTCGGCGATCAGCGCCCAGTACTCGACCGAGGCGCCGCCGAGCGGATCCGCCCCGATCCGCACGCCCGCGCGCTTGATCGCGTCGATGTCGATGATCGACGGGAGGTCGCGCACGTACCCTTCGCGGAAGTCGTACGTGCCGAGGGAGTCGGCGTCGAGGTCGGCGTAGCGGGTGCGCTGCACGCCCTCCAGGCCCGCCTCGATGAGCTCGTTCGCGCGGTTCGCGATCCAGCCGGTCGCGTCGGTGTCGGCGGGCCCGCCGTGCGGCGGGTTGTACTTGAAGCCGCCGTCGCGCGGCGGGTTGTGCGACGGGGTGACCACGATGCCGTCCGCGCGGGCGGGATCGTCGACCGCGCGGTCGCGGTTGTAGGTGAGGATCGCGTGGCTGAGCGCGGGCGTGGGCACCCACGCGTCGCGCGAGTCGACGAGCACGTCGACGCCGTTCGCGACGAGGACCTCGATCGCGCTGCGCTCGGCGGGGCGGCACAGCGCGTGCGTGTCGCGGCCGAGGAACAGCGGCCCGGTGATGCCCTGCGCGGCGCGGTAGTCGACGATCGCCTGGGTCGTCGCGAGGATGTGCTGCTCGTTGAAGCTGCCGCTGAGGGAGGATCCGCGGTGCCCGCTGGTGCCGAACACGACTCTTTCGGTCGCGATCGTCGGATCGGGGATCCGGTCATAGTAGGCGGCGATCAGCTCGTCGACATCGATCAGGTCGCTTTCTTCGGCGGGAAGGCCGGCACGGCTCGTCATGGGGATAGTCTGCCCCGCCGGGCGCCGGTTCGCATCATCGTTTCGCGGTGCGTTCCCGCGTCACGGGCACCGGGCCGTGTCCCGGCCCGGACTAGGCTGATCGCCGTGACCGATCCCGCCGCACGCCGCACCTACAGCTATCTCGGCCCCGCGGGGACCTTCACGGAGGCCGCGCTGGAGCAGGTCCCGGAGGCGCGCGGGCACGACTGGCGTCCCGTGCACAACGTGGGCGAGGCGCTCTCGGACGTGCTCGAAGGTCGCAGCGACGCGGCGATGATCGCGATCGAGAACTCGGTCGAGGGCGGGGTGACCACGACCCTCGACGCCCTCGCGACGCTGCCGGGGCTGAGGATCGTCGGCGAGTACCTCGTGAAGGTCGACTTCGTGCTGGTCGCGCGGCCCGGAACCCGCATCGAGGACGTGACGGTCATCGCCGCGCATCCGGTGGCCTACGCGCAGTGCTACGGCTGGCTGGGCGAGCACATCCCGCGGCATCAGCACGTGCCCGCGGCGAGCAACGTCGCCTCGGCCCTGGGGATCCTGGACGGATCCCTGCCCGCCGACGCCGCGATCGCCGCCCCCGGCATCGTGGCGCCACCACGAGCTCGAACTGCTCGCCGACGGCATCGGCGACAACGAGAACGCGGTCACCCGGTTCGTGCTGGTGGCGCGGACCGTCGCCCCGGCGCCGCCCACCGGCGCGGACAAGACCTCGCTGATCGTGGAGCTGCCCGGAGGACCACGCCGGCGCCCTGCTCGAACTGCTGGAGCAGTTCTCCACGCGCGGCATCAACCTGTCGCTGCTGCAGTCGCGGCCGATCGGCGACGAGCTGGGCCGGTACCGGTTCGTGCTCGACGCGGACGGGCACATCCAGGACGAGCGGATGGCCGACGCCCTGCTCGGCATCCGCCGGTTCAGCCCCCGCGTGGTCTTCCTCGGCTCGTACCCGCGCGCCGACCGCCGCATCGTGCAGTATCCGGAGCGCTACGCCGACGACGTGTTCGTCGAGGCGCGGGACTGGCTGCGCGGCATGATCGCGGGCGAGCCCGAGGCGTAGGCGGGCTCAGCGCGACTCCGGTCCGGGCCGGCGCCAGGCGCCGATCGGGCGGCGTCAGGCGCCGATCGGGCGGCGTCAGGCGCCGATCGGGCGGCGTCAGGCGCCGAGCGGGACGATCAGGTCGGCGAATGCGCGCCGCGCGCGGATCCGCTCCGCGTTGGGCTCGTCGACCGTGGCGACCCACGCCTCGGCGGCGGCCCGGCTCTTCCCGAACGCGACATGGCGGTCGATGAGGCGCGCCCGCCGAAGCGCGGCGGGGACATCGGCGTACCAGATCTCGGCCGCGACCTCGCGGACGAGCGACCACGGCTCCGTCGCGTCGAGCAGATAGTTGCCCTCGGTCAGGATCAGGGCGGGCCCCGGCGGGATCACGCGGTCCGCGGCGATCGGCTGCTCCAGCGTGCGTTCGAAGCCGGGGATGTAGACCGGGTGGCCGGTCTCGGCGAGCACCCGCCGGAGCGCGGCGAGATACCCCCAGCCGTCGAACGTCTCGATGGCGCCCTTGCGCGGGCGCAGTCCGAGGGCGTCGAGGCTGCCGTCGCCCAGGTGGAACCCGTCCATCGGCAGCCAGGCGACCGGCACGCCCCGTGCCGTGAGGGCCTCCACCAGCGCGGTGGTGAGCGTGGTCTTGCCGGCTCCCGGCTCCCCGGCGATGCCGAGCACGACGCGATCCGCCCTGCCCGCGAGCGTCGCGGCGCGGTCGACGACGGCGTCATCCAGAATCTGCACGTTCGCACCTTACGCGGGGCAACGGTGCCCTGGCGCGCGTCGCCGGCCGGTGGCGCGGCCACGTCTGCGGCGGGTTGGCGCGGCCACGTCGCCGGCGGGGTGGCGCGGCCACGTCTGCTCCCGTCGCGAAAACTGTCGCCATCCGGTCGGCAGAACGACAGATTTCGCGACGGGAGCGTGGAGGTCGCGAGCCGGGAGCGTGGAGTGGGGGCGAGCCGGGGCTTCAGTCCGTGAGCAGTTCTAGGGTCTGGGTGCGACCCGGTGCGCGATCCGGATCCTCGTCGGCGAAGGATCCCGCGACCGGAGAGATCATGATCTCGTCGACGCCGTGCGTGGCCGCGAACTCCTCGAGCGCGCCGCGTACGGTCGCGGCGTCGCCGACGAACCAGTTCGCCTTCGCCGCGGCGTGGATCTGCTCCTCCTGCGGGTCGGGAGCGGCGGCGAGGGCGGCGCGCGCCTGCTCCACGGTCTCCAGCGCGGTGAGCGGACGGTTCAGCCGCAGCCGCGCCATCATCCGCAGCTGCGGGATCGCGCGCGCGTCGGCCTCTTCGGCGGTGGGCGCGGCGACGACGTTCGCCGTGAGGAAGGTGCGCGGCTCGGGGTGGGCCGCGGTCGGCCGGAAGCCGTCGCGGTAGAGCGCGAGCGCCCGGTCCAGGCCCTGCCCGGAGAAGTGGTTGGCGAACACGTAGGGCAGTCCCAGCGAGGCGGCGAGTTGCGCGGAGTAGTCGCTGGATCCGAGCAGCCACACCTCGGGGGCACCTGTCGCAGCCGGGGTCGCGCGTACGGCGTACTCGCCGCCGGACGTGAACTGCACGGTCGCGCCGTCCGGCTGCAGCATGAGCGCGATGTCCTGGACGTGGTCGGGGAAGTGCTCGACGTCGCCCGCGGTGCCGGCCGCGCGCAGCAGCTGGGTGATCACCGGATCGCTGCCGGGAGCGCGGCCGATGCCGAGGTCGATCCGGCCGGGGGCGATCGCCTCGAGCGCCGCGAACTGCTCCGCGACGATGAGCGGCGGGTGGTTGGGCAGCATGACTCCGCCGGATCCGACGCGGATCCGGCGCGTGCGTGCGGCGGCCGCCGCGATCAGCACAGGCGGCGAGGTCGAGGCGACCGCGGGCATGTTGTGGTGCTCCGCGAACCAGTACCGCCGGTAGCCGAGTTCATCGGCGCGCGCGGCGAGGCCGAGCGACGCCGACACCGCCTGGGTGCTGGTCTGCCCGGTGCGGACCGGGACGAGGTCGAGGACGGAGAGCGCGAGATCGGACATCCCTGAGGGCAACCGTCGTGCCCACGCGAGCATTCCCGTCGCAGCCCCGGCACGGGATCCCCTGCCGCCGGCTGCCCGACGCCCGATCCCCGCCGCCAGATGCCCGACGCCGGATGCCCGATGCCCATCCGCGCCGGTTCCCGCCCCGCTCACCGCAGCCCACCTCGCTCCCGTCGCAAAATCTGTCGTTCTGAGTCTCGGATAGCGACAGTTTTCGCGACGGGAGCGTCGAGTCCGGGTCGCAGAGGCCGCGCCCGCACGGGTTGACCGCGTGGATGGGTTGACCGCGTCGGGCCGGAGGCGTAGGCCGGAGGCATGCGCAGCTTTCAGGACCGCCGAGACGCCGGGCGACGGCTCGCCGCACGGCTGGGGACGGAGTCATTCCCGGACCCGGTCGTGCTCGGGCTCCCGCGCGGAGGCGTCCCGGTGGCCGTGGAAGTCGCGCATGCGCTCGGTGCGCCGCTCGACGTGCTGGTCGTGCGCAAGGTGGGGGTGCCGTGGCAGCAGGAGCTCGCGATGGGCGCGGTCGGCGAGGAGGGTGCGGTCGTGCGGAACGCCGACGTGATCGCGGCCGCGGGCATCGACGCGGCCACGATCCGCGCGGCGGAGGATCGACAGCGGGCCGAGGTCGAGTACCGCGCCCTGAGGTTCCGTGCGGGACGTCCGCCGGAACCGCTCACGGGACGGACCGCGATCCTCGTCGACGACGGGATCGCGACGGGCGCGACCATGCGGGCGGCCTGCGCGATCGCCCGCGCCCGTGGCGCCGCGCGCGTGCTGGTGGCCGTCCCGGTCGCGCCGCCGGAGGCTCTCGACGAGCTCACCGCAGGGGATCCGCCCGCCGCCGACGAAATCGTCTGCCTGCTCGCGCCGGCGGACTTCATGGCCGTCGGCATGCACTACGTCGACTTCCGCCAGACGCCGGACGAGGAGGTGGTGCGGCTGCTCGCCGGCGATGCCTGATGCGGGGTCCAGCGCGCGACCCACCCGCGATCCGGTCCGGCCGACCCGACCCGGCTCGATCCGGCCCGACGCGACGCGGACCCGGCGCGACCCGGCCCGGCTCCGCCCGCAAGAGGCCTTCCCGCTCCCGTCGCGAAAACTGTCGTTCTGACTCCCGGATGGCGACAGATTTTGCGACGGGAGCAGACCGTAGCGACGTATTTCGCGACGGGACCGGGCGTGGTTGCGGCGGGACCCGGGGGCGGGCGTGGTAGCGCAGACGGGACCCGCGGGCGGGCGAGCGCAGCCGGGCCGGGCGAGCGCACACGGGACCGGGCGAGCGCGAGCAGGCGCCCCACGGCCATGCCGTCCCGTACCCGCCCGATACCCTGGCCGCATGGATCCCGAGATCTTCTACGTGCTGGTCGGATCGGTCATCGTCGCGGCGTTCGCGCGGCGCAAGGGGTGGCCGGCGCCGCTGCTCGTGACGGTCATCGCACTTGCGGTGTCGTTCATCCCGGCCGTGCCGAACCTGCGGATCGACGGGCACGTGCTGCTGAACCTGGTGCTTCCGCCGCTGCTGTACTCGGCGTCGCTGGACGTCTCGTTCGTGAGCTTCCGCCGCAGCATGCCGCAGATCCGGCGGCTCGGCATCGGGCTGGTCGTCGTGACGACCGCCGTGGTGGGCCTCGTCGCGTGGCTCATCATGCCATCGCTGACGCTGCCCGGCGCGCTGCTGCTCGGCGCGATCGTCGCACCGCCGGACGCGGTCTCGGCCGCCGCGATCGGACGGAAGCTCGGCCTGCCGCGGCGCATCATGACGGTGCTGTCGGGGGAGAGCCTGATCAACGACGCCACCTCGCTCACCCTGTACCGGGTGTTCGCGGCGATCGTCGCCGGCGCCACGGTCAGCCTCGGCGGCGGGATCTGGCAGTTCGTCGTCGCGGTCGTGGTCGGCATCGCGTTCGGCGTCGTCGCCGGGTTCGGGATGCACCAGCTGCGCATGCGGATCTCGGATCCGGTCGTCATCGGCACGTTCGGGCTGCTCGCGCCGTTCGGGGTGTACGCGATCACGGAGCACCTGGACGGATCCGGCGTGCTCGCGGTCGTCGCGATGGGTCTCGTCGTCGGCTACAACGCTCCGCGCACCAGCTACGCCACGCGGATGCAGGAGGCGCCGATCTGGCTGTCGGCCGACTTCCTGCTGGAGTCGTTCGTGTTCGCGTACATCGGCCTGCAGCTGCCGCCGGTGATCGCCGAGCTGGGCAGCACCCACGTCGGCGGCGTGCTCTGGCTGTCGGCGGCGGTGCTGATCGCGGTGCTGCTGGTGCGGCCGCTGTTCGTGTATCCGGCGTCGGCGTGGGGCGCGTTCTGGTCGCGGCTCCGGCTGCGTCAGTTCGAGCGTTCGGTCGCGTCTGGGCAGTTCGCGGATCGGGTGCAGGCGGTCGCGGAGAAGCGCGAGCGGAGGGGATGGTCGAGTCGGCGTCCGAGCGAGGAGCAGCTGCGCGAGCGGTTCCGCGAATCGCAGCTGAGCTGGCGCGACAACGCCGTGATCTCCTGGGCGGGCATGCGCGGCGTCGTCACGCTGGCGACCGCACTCGCCGCGGCAGACCTGGCGGGCCTCGACGCGGACGCCGCGCACGCCATCGTCGTGGTCGCGTTCATCGTGACCGTGGCGACGCTGCTGCTGCAGGGGCTGACACTGCCGCTGCTGATCCGCGGGCTCGGCGTCGCCGACGTCACGGACGAGGAGGACGAGGATCGCCGACAACTCGCCCAGGTGCGCGCCCGCACGCGCGAGGCGGGCACGGTCTACCTCGACCAGAAGCGCGCGGTGTGGGAGCAGAGACACGGCGCGGAGGCGCTCAGCAGATTCGACAGATTCGCGCAGCGGTTCACGCGTGTCGAGCGCGACACCACCCGGAATCAGCAGGACGACGAGCAGACGCCGCGACAGAGCCGCGACGAGCTCGCCGCTCTGCCGGGCGAGCTCGTCGCGCTGTCCAAGGGCTGGCTGCAGGTGCGCCGCGACGTGCTCATCGCGGAGCGGGACGCCGGGGAGCTGAACGAGGAGGTCATGCGCGAACTCATCGCCGCCATGGACGCCGAGGAACTTGCGCTCGACACCCGCCTGACGATCGGGCCGGGGGAGCGCTGAGCCGGGTCTTCAGACCGGGCTCCGCTGCGCGATCCGCTCCGGGCGGTCGGATGGATTTCGCCGCCGAAACGGCCCGGGGAGGTTAGGCGGGCATCGGGGGAACGGCGAGATGGAAAATGTCGCGCGAAACCTGATCGGAGCAGCGTTTTCCATCTTCGAGCGCGGGGAAGGCTCGGGCGCGGGGAGCGGCTCGAGCCGCGCGGTTCGAGCTGCGCGACTCAACCGCGCAACTCAAGCACGCGACTCAAGCGCGCGACTCGAGCCCATCCCTCCGGTACGGGCCCCGTTCAGGCCGTGGCAGGAATGCGCTCGAACGGGTTCGCCGCCCGGGTCAGCATGTGCCGCACGTGCCAGCGCGCGCTGTAGCCCTGGTCGGGGAGGTCCTCGAGCAGGGTGCGATCCGCGAGGCTGAGTCCTGCGCGCACGGCCTCACGCAGCAGATCGTCTCGCGTGGCCGGGTATTCCATGCCAGCGAGGAACCGGTCGAGCGTGGAGGGGAGCATCATGGGTCCTCCTTTCAGGCGACGATCTGGTGACGGTTCTGGGCCGAGTCGATCTCGATCCTGCGCGGCTTCGCCCGCTCGCTGACCGGGATGATGACCGAGAGCACGCCGTTGTCGTACGACGCGCTGATGCCGTCGATGTCCACGCCGTCGCCGAGGGTGAACTGCCTCAGGAACGTGCCCGAACTGCGCTCGCGGGCGAACCAGCGCACGTTCTCCTGTCCGTCCGACGTGCGTCGTGCGCGGATGGAGAGCTGTCCGCCGTCGACGTCGACATCGATCGAACCGGGATCGACGCCGGGAAGGTCGGCGTGCAGGAGGTAGCGATCGCCGTCGCGGCAGAGATCCACCGGCATGTGCCGGGGTGTGCGCGCGGAGTCCAGCACGCTCGCAGCGAAGCGATCGAGCTGGCTGAGCGGATCGAAGGTGAGTGCCATGGTGGGTTCTCCTTTCATGCGGCCCGACGGGGCTGAATCTCTGGTGCAACTTATCTGCACCGATGACTGTAGATTTGTTATAGAACGATCGTCGAGAAGTTGCAAGTGGTTGGGAGGGATGACGGGTATGCCCGAGCGTGATTCGCAGACTCCGGTGTACGGCATCGCCGTCGCGGCGCAGCTGGTCGAGATGAACGAGGCCAGTCTGAGGCTGCTCGAGCGCAAGGGCGTGCTGTCGCCTGCGCGCAGCGACGGAGGCACCCGCCGCTACAGCGACGACGACATCGAGCGGCTGCGCCGTGTGGCGCGCCTGCGCGACGAGGGCATGAACATCGCCGGGATCGGGCGCCTGCTCGATCTCGAGGACGAGAACGCGGGCCTGCGGGACGAGCTGGCGGCGGAGCGCGCGGATCCGCGTCCGCGCGGAGCCTCGGCACGCGACTGACGGCGGGTACGAAGCGGGGACCCTTCATCGTTGCATCCCATTTCGGGATGCAACGGCGTATCATGACGACATGACCACTCAGATCGCCGTTCGCCTGCCGGATCCGGTCGTCGCCTTCCTCGACCGGGAGGTCTCGGAAGGGCGGGTCAGCAGCCGTGCGGCGCTGGTGACGTCGGCCCTGGAGCGCGAGATGCGCCGTCTGCTCGCCGAACGGGATGCGGAGATCATCCGGCGGGTGGGCGCGGCGGACGACCTCGACGATCTCGTCTCCTGGGCGGCCCGGAACCTCGGGATCAGCGACTGATGCGCGAGATATGCCTCGCGCGGTTGGACAAGACTCGGCCGGTCCTGGTTCTGACCCGAGACCTCGCACGGCATGTCATGACCAAGGTCACGGTTGCGCCCATCACTTCGACGGTGAAGGGGCTGAGCAGCGAGATTCCGGTCGGGGCGGCCAACGGCCTCGACCACGACTGCGCGGTGTCGATCGACAATGTGATGACGATTCCGGTCGAGCACCTCGGTCGTGCGATCGGGTTCCTGAACGACGCGCAGGAACGACAGTTGGCGCAGGCCGTCGTGGCGGCATTCGACCTGGATCTGCCTCTCCTCGACCGTCTCGGGTGAACGACGAGGCCCTCGGATCCGGGGAAGGATCCGAGGGCCTCGCGCATTCGAGCGGGTCAGCGCACCGAGGCGCTCTCCTCCGCGACGTCGGCGGATCCGGCCGCGGCGGCAGCCTCGTCCGGGGAACCCGCTGCGGCGTCCTCGTCCGCGTCCTCGTCGGCGAACGGCAGACCGCCGCGCGGAGCGTTGTAGAGGTCGAGGTCGAGGATCCCCTCGCGCTTGGACACGATCGTCGGGACCAGGGCCTGGCCCGCGACGTTCAGGGCGGTGCGTCCCATGTCGAGGATCGGGTCGATCGCGATGAGCAGACCGACGCCGGCGAGCGGCAGGCCCAGGGTCGACAGGGTGAGGGTGAGCATCACGATCGCGCCGGTGGTGCCGGCGGTCGCGGCGGATCCGACAACCGAGACGATCACGATCAGGATGTACTGCATGATGCTCAGGTCGATGTGGAAGAACTGGGCGACGAAGATCGCGGCGAGAGCCGGGTAGATCGCGGCGCAGCCGTCCATCTTCGTGGTGGCGCCGAGCGGCACCGCGAACGAGGCGTATTCGCGGGGCACGCCGAGGTTGCGCTCGGTCACGCGCTCGGTGAGCGGCAGCGTGCCGATCGAGGAGCGGCTCACGAAGCCGAGCTGCACGGCGGGCCAGACGCCCGTGAAGTACTGCTTGATGGACAGGCCGTGCGTCTTCACCAAGATCGGGTAGACGACGAACATCACCAGCGCGAGGCCGATGTAAATCGCGCCGGCGAACCAGGCGAGCGAGGTGAGCTTGTCCCAGCCGTAGGTGATGACCGCGGATCCGATCAGGCCGAAGGTGCCGAGCGGGGCGAGGCGGATGATCCACCACAGCACGCGCTGGATGACCTTGAGCAGCGACTCGGTGAAGGCGAGGAACGGTTCGGCCTTGCGTCCGCCCTTGAGCGCGGCGATGCCGACGACGACGGCGATCACGATGATCTGCAGGATGTTGAAGTTCACCGAGGAGGTGATGGCGCCGCCGGCCGCGGGATCGGCGACGCTGTTCACGCCGATGCCGAGGAAGTTCTGCGGGATCAGGCCGAGCAGGAAGTTCCACCACGTGCCGACCGTGTGCGGGGCGGCCTTCTCCAGGCCGGTTCCGGCGTGCGCGCCAGGCTGGATGGTGATGCCGAGCACGATGCCGATCGACACGGCGATGAAGGCCGTGATCGCGAACCAGAGCAGGGTCTGGCCGGCCAGGCGGGCCGCGTTCTGCACGCGGCGCAGGTTCGAGATGCTCGCGACGATCGCGGTGAAGACGAGCGGCACGACGGCCGCGCGCAGGATCGTGACGTACGAGCCGCCGATCTTGTCGAGCGTGTCGGACAGCACGGTGTGCGTGTCGGCGGTGGCGCCGAGCTGGCGGCCGAGGAGGCCGGCCGCGATGCCCAGGACGAGCGCGACGATGATCTGGAAGCCGAAGGAGGTCAGCAGCTTGCGGACGGGACCGCGGGTGTCCGGCGCCTTCGGGCGCCGTGCAGTCGGGGTTGTGGTGCTCATGGAGACTCCAAGTCGATGCGCGCGGACGCGCCGGAGGGGACAGGCGCGAGAACGGCGCCGGATGCTTCAACGCTAAAGCGCGCCCGATATTCCACCCCAGTACGTGACGAAC
Source organism: uncultured Actinomycetota bacterium (assembly GCA_963791605.1). GTDB lineage: Bacteria > Actinomycetota > Actinomycetes > Actinomycetales > Microbacteriaceae > Microbacterium. The sequence continues at coordinate 90,637 of CAWBTB010000024.1, forward strand.
GATGACGGATCCCGGTCGCTGAGCCTGTCGAAGCGCCGCCCCCCGGGGTCGTTGAGCGAGCACCGGCGCAGCCGGAGCGAGACGAAACGCCGGTCGCTGAGCCCGGTCTCGGTCGCTGAGCCTGTCGAAGCGCCCGCCCCGGGGTCGTTGAGCGAGCACCGGCGCAGCCGGAGCGAGACGAAACGCCGGTCGCTGAGCCTGTCGAAGCGCCCCGCCGTCAGCCCCGTGCGGGGTCGAACCAGCGGAGCCCCGGGAATCGGGCGAAGCCGCGATCCCGGGTGGCGAGGCGCGCGCCGTTCGCAACGCAGAGCGCGGCGATGTACGCGTCCGGGACGAGGTTGCCGCGGATCGCGCGATCCGATGCCGTCAGCCCTTCGAACGCATCCCACGCCGCAGCACCGCTGCGCAGCCAACCGGTCCGTGGCGCGTCGGCCAGATGCCGCACGAACGAGACGGCAGCAGCCGCGGGGGTGGGATCCGCATAGATGCGCGGGTGTGTCACGATACGGACGAAGCCGCTGACGATCGTGTCGGTGAGTCCGATGCGGTCGGCGGCCAGCGCGTCAGTGAGCCACGCGCGGTAGACATCGTGCTCGGCGGAATCGGTGCGGAAGGCGTAGACGAGGACGTTGACGTCGGGAACCAGCACCGTCACGCGCTCCGATCGAGGACGTCCCAGAGGGCGTCCTTGTCGTCGAGATCGATGAGGGCGCCGGGCGTCTTCGGGGTGAAGGTCGGCAACGGGGATCGGGCCGCGCGCGGAGCTTCTTTGTCGAGCCGGTCGCGCAACGCCTCCTCGATGAGGCTCGTCAACGTGATGCCGTCGGCGGCGGCACGCTCTTTCGCCGCGTGCGCGAGGGCGTCGGGAAGATTGAGCGTGGTACGCATGCAGATCAGCATACGCCGCTACGCAGACATCTGCTCTGCCAGGGCGATCTCGGGGAGCGGGTCCGACGCTGGCGCGTGGCGAACCCGCTCCTGATGGTGCGCGTACTCCTGTTCGCGGGCGAACGCGAGGCGCGCATGCAGTGATCCGACCGGATCCGGATCCGGTCGGATCCCCGTGCTCAGCTCCGGATCACTGGCCCATGCAGGTGGGGATGGCGTCCTGCACGATCTGCGTGGTGAGGGTCTTGTCGGCCTCGCTGGACTGCTTGTCCTCGCCCTTCGCGATGTAGTTCAGGGTGGCGTCGGACAGCTTCGAGTCGACGAGCTTCTTCGCGACGCAGTCCGAGGCCTGCTTCGTGAAGTTCGTGCTGCCGCCCTGGTCGTGCAGGACCTTGTAGAGGCCGGAGGAGACCTGGTCGACGCTCGGGCGGCTCGAGCCGCCGAGGCCGGAGCAGGCGGAGAGGCCGATAGCGAGGACGATCGCGGGGATCGCCATGAGGAGGCGGGTGGTGCGCGTACGCGGGTTCCGGTCGATGTTCATGGAGCCAACGCTAGGGCCGTTCACAGCCGGGTGATAGGCGATCCACGGGTGTGGTGCGGATCCGGGCCCCCGCAGCACCGGTCGCTGAGCCTGTCGAAGCGCCCCGCACCGGTCGCTGAGCCTGTCGAAGCGCGCCCGCCCCGGTCGTTGAGCCTGTCGAGGCGCCGGGTCACGGCGTGATGAGCTCGAGCCGGGGAAAGTATGTCTCATAGTGGCGGCGGTCGCGCGTCAGCAAGGCGTATCCGCGCACGAGTGCATGGGCGCCGATGTAGAAGTCGGCGAGGGGGGATCGCCGGGTGCCTCCGCCGCCACGGTAACGCTCGTACGCCTTGCCGGCGAGGAACCCGGCCGGGTACGGAAGATCCTCGCGCCGGAAGAAGCGAGCAGGAAGGAGGTCATCGACGTCCTCGATCCGCTCGAAGCCGACCGAGACTTCGGCGTAGACGATCGGATTGATGGCGACGGATCCGCCGTTCAGGGCCTCGGCCAGCATGCGCTCCGACCAGGCCGCCCACTGCGGATCCCCGGTGACGACGTCGAGGAGGACGTTCGTGTCGACAAGGACGCCGCGATCACTCATCGCGCAGCAGCGCCATGATCTCGTCGGTGCTCATGCCGCCGGAGAGGCGGCCGCGCATCTGCTGGACGACGCGCTCGCCGCGGGTCGGGGCGAGCGGCGCGTGCACGATGCGCAGCGTGCTCCCATCGGCGATGACATCGATGTCGTCGCCTTCCGAGAAACCGTGGCTGCGCCGGAGCTCAGCAGGGATTGTGACCTGGCCTTTGCTGTTCAGCTTCATCGTGCACCTCCGTGTGATACACGATACGCCTGATACGTATTACGTGGGCGGATCCGGTCGCTGAGCCTGTCGAAGCGCCCGGTCACAGGGCTTTCATCGGGACGTCGGACGAGCGATGAGCTTCGCCCGCGTGAACTCCTGCAGGCAGCGCGGTCGGCGTCGATTCTCCTCGACCGTGCGAGCCAGGAACTGATCGAACGCGGACACGGCCGCGGGGCCCGCGGACTGCGCGACCGTGCGCATGGTCGTGAGCATGCGTGCGGCCGCCTTGTAGTTGCGCACGTCGGTGGTCGTCAGCGTGTCGGAGATGACCGCTTCGTAGATCGGCAGCGTGTCGGCCGGATGCGTCTTCGCGCGGTCGGTGCAGAGAGCGAGCCAGGTGTCGGCGCGGGTCAGCTGCTCGCGGTTCTCGTGCGCGAAGGTCCAGGCCGTATCCCCGCGGCCCTCGGCGATCAGGTAGTCGACGAAGGCGGAGGCGTCGCGCTCAGCGAGACGCCGCTCCGCGTCCTCACGCTCGTCCTCCCAGCAGCCGACCTGTTCGGCCGTGGCGCGGAGGTCGCCGAACGACGTCGACGACGGGTACCTTGCATACCAGTCGCGGCGCAGCTGCACGGCTTCGGCGCCGGCGTCGCGCGCCAGTGCATCGTCGACGAGGAACGTGATGAGCGTGCGATCCCAGCCGCGGGTGTCGAGGTCGACGCCGATGCGGGCGTAGCCGACGGCGTCGTCGTGCAGGCCGGCCTCCTCGAGGTCGGACACGATACGGGCCGCGAGCATCTCGTTGGTCGGCTCGCCGCGATTCGCGGCGACGATCGCGTCGCGGTCGGCGTCCAGCACGGCGAGTCGGGTCAGGGGGTAGTAGCCGTACCTGCCGAGATCGGTGCGGGCAATGGCCTCGCGGTAGCGGGCGATGCTCTTCGCGGACAGTCCGGGCGCGTAGGCGACGATGTCGGGATCGAAGAAGTCCTGCGTGCCGCCGTACCGGTACTTCACGATCCAGTCCACGAGCTTGGACTGCTCTGCCTGGGTCAACGCCGGCGTTGTGGTGCGCACGGCCGTCGCGTGCGCATCGAGCAGCGTGCGCACGAGCTCGCCCTGCAGTCCCGAGGAGTCGTCGGATTTCAGGATCGCGCGCGTGGTGAGAGTGATCGCGCGTTCGATGACCCGCAGCAGCCCCGGCGTCGCTTCTGCTGCAAGGCCGGCGAGCAGCGCGACGACGTCGTGCGCTTCGTACGCGTAGGTGTTCGCCGCCCGGTAGTCGTAATAGCGGCGTGAGGGCGTGAGTGTGCGGTTGACGACCGCGAGCAGCTCGTCCGGGCTGGCGCCATCCGCGAGGCGCTGAGTGTCGAGCCAGTCGCCGAATCCGGGGACGGCGTCGACGGCGAGCGTGACGAGGTCGGTCAACTCGTCCGCATCGAGGGTGTCCAGCCAGGCGCCGAGCGGGTCGGATGAGCGCGCGTCGTTCATCGCACCAGTCTTCCAGGCGGAGGATCCGGTGTCGCCTCGGGGTCGTTGAGCGAGCACGCCGGAGGCGAGCGAGACGAAACGCGTGTGTCAGGGGAGGCTCAGTGGATCACCTGCACGGCGCATCGGGCGACGCCTGCGCGGGCGATCCGGACGTCCGCGGTCACGAGCGTGAGACCCAGCGCCTCGGCGACGGCGACGTAGGCCGCGTCGTATGTCGACAGGTTGTCGCGCAGCTGCCAGATCCGTGCGAGGTGCGGGGCCGTGGGCTCCACGAGGGTGGTCATCGCGCTCAACGCCTGCACCGCCGCCGCGGCGCGGTCGGCGTCGATCTTGCCGCCGAGGAGCAGCCCGCGTACCGTGCTCAATGCTTCGATGCGCCAGTGCTCCGGAACGGCCCACGCCGTGTCCGAGCGCAACGCATGGTGCGCTGAGTCGACGCGAGGGTCGGCGGCGGGATCCGCGAACGTCAGCGCCACCGCGGAAGCGTCGACGACGATCACGCGGGGGCGCCCTGCCGGGCCGCGTCGAGGGCCGCGAGCACGTCGTCACCGGTGGCCCCGGATCCTCGGTTCCAGGCAGACACCTCATCGAGGGCGAGCGCGTTGTTCGCGAAGCCGGCCTCTCGCGTCACGATCTCGCGCAGGTAGGCCTGGAGGCTCTGCCCTTTCTCGCGAGCGGCAGCAGCGAGCGAGTCGCGCACCGACTCGGGCACATCGCGGATCTGCAGTGCAACCATGCATGCATTCTACATGCAGTCTGCATGGGCCGGCTCGATTCGGCTGCGCGCAGCGTCGTTCCGCAATCACTGCTTCGAGCTCAGTGCAAGCGCCGCGGCGGTGCGGTCGCTGACCCTGTCGATTCGGTCGCTGAGCCTGTCGAAGCGCCCGGTTCTCCTCGGGGTCGCTGAGCCTGTCGAAGCGCCCCGCTCTCCTCGGGGTCGTTGAGCGAGCACGCCGCAGGCGAGCGAGACGAAACGCCGGGCTCTCCTGGGGGTGGTTGAGCGAGCACGCCGCAGGCGAGCGAGACGAAACGCGCGTCTCAGCCGCTCTTACGCCGTCCGTCGGAAGCAGCTGTCGGGAACATGTCCAGCGCCAGGTCGTCGATGAAATAGCCCGGCGGAGTGAGCAGGGCATCCGCGATCCGCACCAGTGTGTGGATGCTCGGCATCGCCCGGCCGGCCTCGTAGGCACGGACGTTCGACGAATCGATCTCGCTGCGCACGGCCAGCTGATCCTGCGTCATCGTCGACGACTCCCGCGCGCCCTTGATCTGCGCGCCGATATGGGCGGCAGTAGGGGAGGGGACGCGGGGCATCCCTCAAGCGTCCGGAATGTCCGTCACTTGTGCCAGGGTTAACGCACCCGGGTACAAGTGCTCGGACGGAGGCGGGAACGCGAGATCGGTGTAGCTTCCCGTGATCACACCGAAGGGGCTGCCGGTATGAAGACCGATGTTGTCAAGCCACAGGACATCTTCTACAACCCGACTCGCCTCGTGATTCCGCTCTTCCAGCGTCCGTATGTGTGGTCGGAGCAGGTGCAGTGGAAGCCACTGTGGGAAGACATCATCCGGCTCATCGAAGTCCTGTCGAAGCACGATCAGGCCGCGACCCATTTCCTTGGTGCAATCGTGATCCAGCATGTTCCGACGGGACTGGGCAGTCTTCCTGCGTGGAATGTGATTGACGGTCAGCAGCGTCTGACGACGATTCAGATCCTGCTCGATGCCCTGCACGCCGTGCTGGATAGTAGTGGCTGGACGAGTCTCGCCGGCCGCGTGCTTCCCCTGATCGAAAACCCGGAAGACAACCGGGACAGCGAGCAGGACCGGTTCAAGCTGTCGCCGACGCGGCGTGATCGGGACGCGTTCATCGAGGTAATGGCTGCGCAAGTGGGCGCCGACTACTCATCGATCGCTCCTTCTCGTTTGCGTGACGCGCACCAGTTCTTCTCGGATTCGATCGCCGGATGGATTGCGGAAGGGGGCGAGGATGGGGAGCGCCGCGCCCGAGTTCTGGTCGCGACGATCACGGAGCGTCTGGAGATCGCCAGCATTCGCCTCGAAGCGAATGAGGATGCGCAAGCGATCTTTGAAACCCTCAATGCGCGAGGTACCCCGTTGTCGGCCGCGGACCTCATCAAAAACTTCATCTTCCAGCAGATCGACGCTGCCGACTCAGAGCGCGCCTATGTGGAGTACTGGGCGGACTTCGAGACACCCTGGTGGGAGGCCGAGGTCACATCTGGCCGTATCAAGAATCCGCGTGCGTCCCTCTTTCTCTGGCAGTGGCTGACGGCCCGCACGTTGTCGGATTTTCCCATCCGCGAGATTTTCACGCAGTTCAAGCACTATGTCAGCACCGTCGAGAAGGACGTCCGCGTTCTGCTGCCGCAGATCCGTGCTGCCGCCGACCGCTACCGGGCGGTGATCGAGGCGGCGGAGAATCCGAACGGCGATCTCTCTCGAACGCAACTCTTCAGCTACCGGGTCGGGACGCTCGACTCGGAGGTCGTGCGACCTCTGCTGATCTGGTTGGACGAGCCTGAGCAGTCGGACATCACGGAGAGTGACCGCCAGCGGATCTTGGAAGTGCTCGAGAGCTGGTTCGTGCGCCGTGCGATGGTGAAAGCACCCTCGCAGGGGTCGAACCGCTTCTTGGTCGACATTCTCCAGCACCTGAGCAGGCAGCCTAAGGAGGACGTCGGGACGGCCATTGAGGAGTTCCTGGCTGCGAATCACACCGCCGTTGGATACTGGCCGAGCGACGACGAGGTGCGAGCGGTGATGGCTGGTGCCGCCGTCTACGGCAACTATCGGCAGAACAGGGTGCGCATGGTCCTGGAAGCGCTCGAAGACACCAAGCGCGGATACCCCGGGGCCAATCCGCTGGCTATGGGGCCGATCGTACGCAGCAAGGCCACGATTGAGCATTTGATGCCGCAGACTTGGCGCAAGCATTGGGCGGCCGACCTGAGCGAGGAGCAGGAGCACGAGCGAGACCGGCGAATTCAACAACTGGGCAATCTGACGATCGTCACACAGGCGCTGAACAGCAAGGTCTCCAATGGGCCGTGGGCGCAGAAGCGAGCCCATTTCCTTGCATCGGACGACGTGCTGATCACCAAGGAAGCGCTCGCCATCGCGGGCGACGGAGCCTGGGACGAGCAGACGATCACAGCTCGGACCGAACAGCTGATCGACCAGATCCTCGTGGTGTGGGGAGCGCCGGCGGGGCTGATCGGCTTCGCAACGCCGCCACCTCCGCCGGCCACGAGGTCAAGTGTCGACCTGGGGCAGCTCGTGGACGCCGGCTGGTTGTCCTCCGGTACCCGGCTCACGCCGCGCCAACAGGCGAAGCCAGACGCCTTCGCCGTCGTTGCGCAGGACGGACGGCTCTACGTCGGAGACGTCGCTTACGAGACTCCATCGGCTGCGGGCGCCGCGGTCTACACAGGCAAGGGTGGAGTGAACGGCTGGTGGTTCTGGGGTCTGGAGGGTGAAGACCGCCGTCTTACTGACGTGCGGGCGGACTACCTCGCCAGCCTGGGTGAGGACAACGGCGAAAGCGATGTCGATGTCATCGGCACGGGCGATGCGTCGGAGGACAGCACGGACGGCGGGTCTGGCAGCGGCTTGTCGGATCCGCAGGCTTGATCCGGTGAGCACGAGCGCGGACTGTGATCGGAGGCCGCACTCGTCGGTCGCTAGTGTGTTCAGCAACAGGTGACAGAACTGGAGTAGTGCGTGGTGGTAGAAGTGGCGACTCGCCAGGCAATCGCTCCCGGATCGATCGTGATTGTCCGTGATGCGGAGTGGCTGGTGCTCGCGACCGAGGAGACCGAATCAGGTCTCCTCGTTAGGGTTCAGGGGCTTAGCGAGCTGGTGCGCGGCGCGACCGCGAGTTTCTACAGCGACTTCGATGAGATCGTGCCGCTCGATCCTTCTCAGGCAACGATCAAGGCGGACGACTCGCCCGGATACCGCCGCACGAAGTTGTGGCTCGAGGCGACGATCCGCAAGACACCGCTCCCGCTCGGCGGACCGGAGCTGAGTGTGTCCGCGCATATGCTCACCAACACGCTCGGGTACCAACGGACGGCGGTGCGTCAAGCGTTCGACCGCGACATCCTCCGGCCGCGGCTCCTCATTGCTGACGCTGTCGGACTGGGCAAGACCATTGAGATCGGGATGATTCTCGCGGAGCTTGTTCGGCGGGGGAGAGGCGAACGCATTCTCATCGTGACGCCCAAGCATGTCCTCGAGCAGATGCAGTTCGAGATGTGGACTCGATTTGGGTTGCCTTTCGTGCGGCTCGACTCGGTTGGCATTCAGCGGGTTAGGCAAGATCTGCCGGCAACCCGGAATCCGTTCAGCAAGTTCAAACGAGCGATCATATCTATTGATACGCTCAAGCAGGACCGGTATATCCAGCATCTGCGTGATTTCAAGTGGGACGCGGTTGTGATCGACGAATCGCACAACATCACGGGAAAGACACTCAACAATCGTCTGGCTCGAATCCTTGCACCGCAGACCGAAGCTCTGATTCTCGCGAGCGCGACACCGCACAACGGCAACAAGGAGTCCTTCGCGGAGTTGATCCGTCTGCTCGAACCGACGGCTGTGGCCCCAAATGGTGATATCAATCCGACGTTGCTTCGGAAGCTCGTCATACGTCGACACAGATACAGCCCGGAGGTCAAGCTCGAGGTAGGGGCTGATTGGGCCGAGCGACAACCGCCGCACAACGTTCTTGTCCCGGCTTCCACTGGTGAGAATGCCATCGCGCGTGAGTTGTCCATGACCTGGCTTCATCCCGCCGGGGGCCAGACGCCATACTCTGGTCAGAACTCATCTCTGTTCCCGTGGACGTTGGCCAAGGCGTACTTGTCGTCGATGCCGGCCTTCATCGACACTGTTTCTGAGCGCATGAAGCGCTTGGGTAGCAGCGAGCGGGCAAACACCGAGCGTGCGGCTCTCGAGAGACTGCTGGATCTTGCCCATGACGTCGCGCCGGCATCGTCGGCGAAGTACAAGTCCCTGCTCGCAACCCTCCGGAGCATCCACATCGGTGCGACTTCGCCCGAACGCGTGGTCATCTTCTCCGAACGCGTCGCGACGCTGAAGTGGCTCCAGTCGCAACTACGCCGTGATCTCAAGCTCAAGCCGGAGCAAGTAGCGGTGCTTCACGGCGGCCTGAGTGATACGGAACAGCAGGAAGTCGTCGAAAGTTTCAAACTCGCGTCAAGCCCCATCCGCGTGCTCGTGACGGGAGATATCGCGTCCGAAGGTGTGAATCTGCACGCGCAATGCCATGAACTGGTTCACTACGACATCCCGTGGAGCTTGATCCGCATCGAGCAGCGCAACGGTCGCATCGATCGGTATGGGCAAAAGCATCGCCCGCGAATCACCACGTTGCTCCTCAGCCCCGACGACGAAAAGTTCAGTGGTGATGTGCGCGTAATCACCCGCTTGCTCCAGCGGGAGAATGAAGCACACACAGCTCTCGGGGACGCGGCGAGCCTCCTGGGCAAGTATGACGCTGAGGCGGAAGAGAGGACGGTGATGGAGGCGCTCGCATCGGGCGCCGATCTCGACGAGATCGTTCCTGATGTCGCATCAGTGGCGGAGTCCGATGACCCCTTTGCGATGTTCTTGGCGATGGTTGCGGGAGCCGAGGAATCAGCGCCCTGGCCGCTCGGCGAGATCAGTGATCTCGCGCTCTTCTCCAGTAGCGATGCCTATCTCGTCGAGGCCCTTCGTGAACTCTCTGACACGCCAGAGTCAAGTCTTGCGGCTGGCGGCTTTGGCCTGGATGCCCGTCCGGCGCACAACGTGCTCAGTGTCACCCCGCCACGTGACCTTGCCCAGCGGCTGGCAGTCTTACCTCAGTCGTATCTGCAGGCGCAGAAGGTGACGGACTCCCTCCTTCTGGCGACGAGGAGTCAGGCGGCTAACGCTGCTCTCCAGCATGCGCGGGATGATGTCAAGCGATCTTCGCTATGGCCTGATGCGCACTACCTCGGCCCGTTGCACCCGATTCTGGACTGGGCGAGTGACCGTGCTCTCGCCCAGCTTGCGCGCAACGAGGTGTTCGCGATCCCGGGTGACGTTGCGGCACCAACGGTGATGCTCGTCGGCACGTTGACGAACCGGCGCGGTCAAGTCGTCGGGGCATCGTTCATGACGGTTCTCGTGCTCGACACCCGGACACCTGTCTTGTCGACCCACGAGTCGGCACAGGCGGCTCTCGAGCACCTGGGCGTCACCGAGAACCTCACGAACGTGGGCGCCTTGGAACCGGAGCAGTGGCAGTACGTCATTCCGTTGGCGGTGGAGAGTGCGTCGAAGAATATGCAGAACTTCGAGACCGCAGCACGGGCCGACATCGAAGAACGGGTTCGGATGTGGTCATCACGCGTTGACGATTGGAAGTCCGACGCGAACGCACTCGCGCAGATTGCGCCGCTGCGGGAGCGGACGGAGCGGGTCGCCGACGAGCAGGCGATCGCACACTCGATGCTTCCTAGTCAGACTCTCGTGCGCCCCCTGCTCGTCGTTGTTCCGAAGGCGGTCTGAGATGGCGAGTGATGCATTCATCGTCGGCGAAAGCTGGATCAGCGAGCACTACTTCACGACCGAGGGAAAACAGTCATTCCAGCAGCGCGTGCTCGATCGACGCAAGCGCTGGGATGCCCTCGACGAGTCGCCACGATCACGCCTGGGGTCGATCATGGGTCAACTTTCGGCGGCGCTAGCTGGTCTCGAAGAGGCGGGCGGTAACCAGCAGCACGAGACGGTTACCCTTCCCCTCCTGCGGGCACTGGGCTACGAGGATTCGCTCTACCGAGTGGCCTCGGCGGGTCCGGTTACCTGGCTCAGCACCGCAGGAGTCGAGGTCCCCGCGCTCGCAATCATCGAAGCCAAGAGCACCGAGTCTCTCGAAGGCCTGCTCAGCAAGGATGCCGAGACGCTCCCGACGCCCTACCAAGTCGAGGGAGAGAAGCCGATCTCCAGCCTCGCACGATTACTCTCGGCCGTTCTCGTCACCGATGACGCGCCTGAGTTCGTCGTGGTGTTCGCCGGTCGTTGGGCCTTGCTGGTCGACCGAGAGCGTTGGCCAGAGGGGCGCTATCTCGCCGTCGATGTTCAGCTTGTCGCCGAGCGCAACGAGACGAAAAAGGGCGGCGAACTCGACCGGTTCGCCGCGATCTTCGCCGCGGACTCGGTCGTTGCGGACGCCGAAGGTCTGGTGTGGTGGCAGTCAGTTCGGGACGAGTCAGTCAAGCACACGGTCGGCGTCTCGAAGGACCTGCGCGAGGGTGTTCGCCTTTCGATCGAGACGATCGCAAACGATCTGATCCAGCGGCGCCGTTCCCTCGGGCTTGATCCACTCGAACCACATCTCGCGCAGAAGCTCGCCAAACAGTCGTTGCGCTTCATCTATCGGATCCTGTTCCTCCTTTATGCCGAAGCGAGCCCGGAGCTACGCGTGTTGCCAGTCGGCGCGGCGGAATTCGATGAAGGCTATAGCTTGGACCGCCTGCGTGACCTCGTCCTGGTCGAACTAATCGGTGACGCCGCCGACCGGACGCACCTCTATGACTCCCTTGCTGTCCTTTTCCGGCTCATCGACACGGGCTCGCCGGTTCGGGAATCCTCCGGACTCAGCGAAGGGCTGACGTTCAACTCGCTTCGCGCCGACCTGTTCAAGCCCGAGGCGATCGACCTGATCTCCGCGGCGAAGCTCTCCGACGGCGCGCTTCAGCTCGTGCTCGACAGGCTCCTCCTTTCAAAGGCTCAAAAAGGAAAAGACAGAGGCTTCATTTCGTATGCCGATCTGGGGATCAACCAACTCGGTGCTGTGTACGAAGGACTCATGTCCTACACTGGCTTCTTCGCCGGCGAAGACCTCCACGAAGTCGCGCCCGATGGCAATGCGGAGAAGGGGTCATGGGTCGTGCCCGTCTCTCGCTCCGGGCACCTGAACGATAAGGATTTCGTCAAGACTGAGGATCCGACGACCGGCGAGGTGAAGTCCGTCGTTCACCGCGCGGGCAGTTTCGTCTACCGACTCTCGGGACGTGACCGGCAACAGTCGGCGTCGTACTACACGCCCGAGGTGCTTACGCGCTTCACCGTCTTGCAGGCGCTTGAGGAGCTCCTCACGCCAGAAATGTCGGCTGACGAAATCTTGAAGCTCTCGGTGTGTGAACCTGCACTCGGTTCCGGTGCGTTCGCTATTGAGGCGGTTCGGCAACTTGCCGATCACTACCTCGAACGCAAGGAGTCCGAACTTGGAATGCGCGTTGACCCTGACGAGCGGCCGCGGGAGCTTCAGAAGATCAAGGCATCGATCGCGCTGCACCAGGTGTATGGCGTCGACCTCAATGCGACCGCGGTCGAACTGGCCGAGATCTCGCTGTGGCTCGACACGATGAACGAGGGCCTCGCCGCCCCATGGTTCGGCCTACACCTACGTCGCGGAAACTCTCTCGTCGGCGCGAGACGAGCGACGTTCTCGCGCGATCAGGTGGCGTCGAAGGGATGGCTGTCGGACGTGCCGACTGACCGTCGGCTTGGCGAGGACATCCACGGCACGATTCATCACTTCCTACTGCCCGCGACCGGCTGGGGGGCGACCGCAGACGCGAAAGAGGCCAAGGCGCTCGCCCCAGAAGCGCAGAAGGCGATAGCTGGCTGGCGCCGGTCTCTTCGCTCAAAGCCATCGAAGAAGCATCTTGATCAACTCGTCAACCTGTCACATCGCGTTGAAGCACTCTGGGCGTTGGCGCAACGTCGCCTCGAGATTGCCGAGGCCGAGGCGCGGCGGCCGATGCCGCTGTGGGGCCAGCCGCAGGAGCTGACCGATTCACTGCCGCACTCTGTCTCGCGGGAAGAGATCGAGGCGAAGCTCGCTGACACCGAAGGTGCCTACCAGAGGCTCCGCAGAGTGATGGATGCCTGGTGTGCGATGTGGTTCTGGCCGCTTACTGACGGCCTCACCAATGGCGCGGAGCCGCCGACATGGGACGAGTGGATTGAAACGCTTACCGGTATCCTCGGGCTGCACTTCGAGTCGCACTCGGCGAAGCATCGAGGGCGTTACGCGGGTGGCGAAGCGTTCGAGCTCCCCAGCGGATGGGCGGCACTGAACGACGCTGAAGAACTCGACCTCGGGTTCGCGAACACGATGCCGATTGCGGAACTCGTGGCGAGCCGACCATGGCTTAGGGCTGCAGAGAGGATCGCCGAGCAGTACGGCTTCTTCCACTGGGAACTGGACTTCGCGCCGGTATTCGCCCAGGGAGGATTCGACCTCCAGGTCGGGAATCCGCCGTGGGTACGTCCCCGGTCTGACGTCGAAGCGTTGCTCGCCGAGGGCGATCCCTGGTGGCAGCTGAAGTCGAAGTCGACGGCGCAGCAAGATGCGCAGCACCGAACCGATGCACTCTTGGTGGAAGGAGTGGCGGAGCTCGTGGTCGACGGGACCGCGGAAGTGGCCGCAACTGCCGCGTTCGTCGGAAATCCCCAGTTGTATCCCTACCTCGCCGGGCTGCAGCCGGACTTGTATCGCTGCTTCATGTCGCAAACGTGGGCACACGCCAAACCGGCAGGTTCGGTTGGGCTCATTCATCCCGAGTCGCACTTCACTGACGAGAAGGCCGGCTTGCTGAGGAAGGCGACCTACCGACGGTTGCGAAGGCACTGGGCCTTCGTGAATGAATTGATCTTGTTCGAGATCGATGACAAGCGGCTATTTGGCGTCCACGTCTACGGTCGCGATTCTGCGGCCGACTTCATCCAAGCGACGTACATGTACCACCCTTCCACTGCAGAAGCGTCGCTCAAACATGATGGTTCCGGAAGTGAACCAGGGCTAAAGGATGACGAGGGTCACTGGGATCTTCGGCCCCACGCGTCACGCATCCAGCGAGTCGATGAGGCGACCCTGAAGACTTGGCATGCCGTGCTCGAGGACGAGGCCGTGCCGTTCGATCACACCCGCATGGTCTATACCGTCAACCGTGCCACCGCCGCCGTGCTCGACAAGCTCGCGAGCGCGCCAAGGATTGGCAGCCTGGGTCTCCAGTTCTCCCGGGGCTGGGATGAATCGATCGACAGGAGGAAGGGTCGCTTTGATTCGGAGTGGGGGGTGCCGGAATCGTGGGATTCGGTCATCCTGCAAGGCCCGCACTTCCACGTCGGAACCCCGTTCTACAAGTCCCCGAACCCGACGATGCTCCACAACCAGGATTGGACCGCCGTCGACCTCGAAGCTCTCCCTCCAGACGCGGTTCCAGCAACCCAGTACAAACCTCGAGGCGACCGCACCGTCTACGACGCCGCGTACACCCACTGGGCGACACGCCACGGCCAATCCGGCAGCGTCGAGACGTCGGGTTGCGTCTGGCATACCGGCGCATGGCAGCCAACACAGGCGAACGGACATTGATTCCAGCACTGGTGCCTCCGGGGGCTGGGCACGTCAACGCCGTCTTCACTTACGGAGGAGAGGCCGCCGGAACCACCGACCTTCTCGTCGCCCTCGGTTCTGCGAGTTCGCTGTTGCTGGACTTCGCAGTCCGTGCCGTTCCCAAGGGAGACATATATCAGAGTGCATTTGAACGACTTCCGCTCGCGAACGACCCTCGATTCGCACCCATGATCGTTGAGCGCGTTCTCCGCCTCAATGCCCTTACGTCTGCATACGGGCCCTTGTGGGAGGAGGTGACCGGATCGCCCTGGACACCGGAAGTTCCGTTGCGGAACGCGCGCGACCGCCGGGAAGCGCAAATCGAGATCGACGCACTTGTCTCTCTATCGCTGGGAATCACGGCCGAGGAGTTGGTCACCGTCTATCGCACGCAGTTCCCCGTGCTGCACGGATACGACCGTAGCGACTACCTCTACGACGCCACTGGTCGTGTCGTTCCGACGAGTGTGCGGCAAACGTGGAAGCGCTACGGTTCGCCGAATGAGGGGCTACTATTCCCAGCAGAGGATCGAACTGTCGTGCACCCGGGCTCTGGAATCGCCTACGAGTATCAGTTGCCCTTCGCTCATCTCGACAGAGAGGCGGACCTTCGTAGTGCCTATGCGCGTTTCGCATAGCGGCTTTCGAACGTGACATAAGAGGATCGCAGGTCGGACTCCCGATCAAGGCGTCCGAAGGGGAGTTTGTACGCGTACTTCCGCCCCGACGCTAGATGCAGACGCGAGAATTCATCGGGACCAAGGTGCCCTATGCCAGTCGGCTCGCCGGCCCTCTTCCAGGCCTGACGGACCTCGGTTGGCACCAACCTTCCGCAGCTGTCAAACAGGTAGTCATCGCGGTCATAGCCTCGGAGCACAGGGAACTGGGTGCGGTAGATTGTTATGAGCTCGTCGATCGAGACGTCAAGGGAAAGTGCCACAAGAGCGTCAATCTCGATCTGAGCAATACGTCGTTGATTCGCGCCGCGCAGGGGCATGTCGGGAGTCCATCCCGTGCCTGTTACTTCCTCCCATAACGGCGCGTACGCCGACGTGAGGGCATTGAGGCGAAGGACGCGTTCGATGATCTCTGATGAATACGGCCCACCCACCGCAATCGGCAGCTTCTCGATTGTGCTCATCAGGATGCCGGACTTGGGAACTGCGCGCACGAGAAAGTCAACGACGAGCGAACTCATGAATCCTGCGATCTCTGCGAGGGTCCCCAGGTCAACGGCGGGAGCGCCGAGCGCTGAGACGGTATGTGGGTGCGCGACCCCCGGCGGAACAAGACAGGCGATTAGCGTGCGTTCGCCAGTATTCGCAGCCATCGCACGCCACGCAACCCGATAGTAGCGGCGCGCCGGGATCGGCCCGTGGCGTGTCGCCCAGTGGGTGTACGCGGCGTCGTAGACGGTGCGGTCGCCTCGAGGTTTGTACTGGGTTGCTGGAACCGCGTCTGGAGGGAGAGCTTCGAGGTCGACGGCGGTCCAATCCTGGTTGTGGAGCATCGTCGGGTTCGGGGACTTGTAGAACGGGGTTCCGACGTGGAAGTGCGGGCCTTGCAGGATGACCGAATCCCACGATTCCGGCACCCCCCACTCCGAATCAAAGCTACCCTTCGTCCTGTCGATCATTCGTCCCAGTCCCGCGGAGAACTGGAGACCCAGGCTGCCGATGCTGGGCGCCGCCGCGAGCTTGTCGAGCACGGCGGCGGTGGCACGGTTGACGGTATAGACCATGCGGGTGTGATCGAACGGCACGGCCTCGTCCTCGAGCACGGCATGCCAAGTCTTCAGGGTCGCCTCATCGACTCGCTGGATGCGTGACGCGTGGGGTCGAAGATCCCAGTGACCCTCGTCATCCTTTAGCCCTGGTTCACTTCCGGAACCATCATGTTCCAGCGAACGCTCCATCGTCGACGGATGATAGAGCGAAGTCGCCTGGAGGAAGGTGGGGTCGCCTTCGCCGCGATAGACATGGACACCGTAGGAGACCTGGTCATGGACTTCGAATAGCATGAGCGCGTTCATGAACTGCCAGTGTCGCCGCAACCGTCGGTAGGTCGCCTTCCTCAGCAAGCCGGCCTTCTCGTCAGTGAAGTGCGACTCAGGATGAATCAGCCCAACCGAACCTGCCGGTTCCGTGTCCGATGAAGTAGTCGGATGACGAACAACTTCCCCGCTGCCTGGCAGCACGAGATCTCGCACTGGGCCGTCGCGATGAGCGCGTCGCGACTGACGCCGCAGACGATCGAACTTCGTACCTCCCACCTCCGCCGCCTCGCTCGCGCCGATCTGGCGGACAGCCCATGGTCCGTGACGGCGCACCAGCTCGTCGTTTGGACCGGGTCGAACACCTGGCGGCGAGAGACGGCGCGGGCGATGCGCTCTTCTCTGCGCCGGTTCTGGGCATGGGGTGTCGAAGCCCAGAGGACGACGATCAACCCTGCGATGGAGCTCCCCGAGGTGCGGCCCGAGATCCCGAGCCCGCGACCCGCGGCGCCGAACGCGGTCCGCGCTGCGCTGGCAGGCTCCGATGCTCGAGTGGTCCTGATGCTTCGGCTGGCGAACGAACTGGGAATGCGGCGAGGCGAAGTCGCCCAAGTCCATCCCGCCAATGACCTTGTCCGAGATGCCGCCGGCTGGTCGCTCCTGGTTCACGGCAAGGGACTGCGCAAGCGCATCTTGCCGCTGTCCGAGGATCTCGCGGCGGAGTTGCTGCAGGCAGGGGATCACTATCTCTTCCCCTCGCCGAACGGTGGGCATCTGACGGCGCACTGGGTGGGCAGCCTCGTGTCCCGCGCGCTGGGCGATGGTACGACGATGCATCAGCTCCGTCACTTGTGCGCGACCGAGGTGCACGACGCGACGCACGACGTGCGGCTCGTTCAAGTCATGCTGGGCCACGCTTCGCTCGCAACGACCCAGCGCTATCTCGCGGTTGACCAGGCACATATTCGAGCCGCACTCACGAATCGATCGGTGCGCTGGGGGAACGTACGCGCATAGTCCGGGGCAGTCGGTAAGTTGGCAGCGTGAGCGAACTTCTCCCCAGCGTCGAGGCCGAGCACTTTCGGCATGCGCTCACGGATTACCTCACGACGACGTTCGCCTTCGCCGATTCCGAAGCTGAAGAGGAGCTCAACCGTCTGTTGAACGACCCCGAACACGGGATCTTCCGCGGGCCATTTGCGCGGCTGCGCCTCCCGTTTCGGCCGGCAGCTGGCGGATGGCAGGAGCTTCTGGGGTGGCAGCCGCCTTACGTGCCGCACGCGCATCAGGCTCAAGCTTGGCGGCGGTTGAGCAGTCGAGACCTCGGGGATGGCGACCCGGGGCCGAAACCCACGATCGTCACGACGGGCACCGGATCGGGCAAGACGGAAGCGTTCCTCTACCCGATTCTCGACCACGTCATGCGCATGAAGTCCGCTGGGCAGGCCGGTATCAAGGCCCTGATCTTGTACCCGATGAATGCGTTGGCCAATGACCAAGCGCGTCGCCTCGCCGAGGTGATCACTGGTGTGCCGCAGCTCCGCGGCATCCGTGCCGCCCTCTACACCGGCCAGCAGGGGCCCCAGTCTTCCACCATCACATCGACGACGCTCATCACGAGCCGAGACGCGATCCGTGAGGACCCGCCGGACATTCTGCTGACGAACTACAAGATGCTCGACCAGCTGCTGCTCCGCCGGGCTGACAGCCCGTTGTGGTCGGCGTCGGCCGAGAGCCTGCGGTACATCGTCCTGGATGAGTTCCACACGTACGACGGCGCGCAGGGCACGGATGTGGCGATGCTTCTGCGCCGACTTGGCTTGGTGCTTCGTCGGGCCCTTCCCGTCGGCACTGATCCGGCGGTTCTGGCGCGTCCTCTCGGTCTCATGACTCCGGTGGCGACGTCCGCGACGCTCGGAGACCAAGGCGACCCCGCGGCGATGGTTGCCTTCGCGAAGATGGTGTTCGGCGTCGAGATTCCCGACGACAGCGTAATTACCGAGACTCGGCTTTCCATCGAGGAATGGGTGGGCGACGCAGCGCAAGAACTCGCCGACGTCCGTGTGGTCCCAGTCGAGATCGACAATCGATTGGTGCGCGCGATCAACAGGGCACTCGATGACGTCCGTGACCCCGCGGAACGTGCGCGACAGATGTTCGCCTTGATGTACGAACGTCCGCGTCGAGTGGCCCGCATCGAGAACGTGCTCCTTCTCGTCAAGGCGCACCCGTTGATCCGGCGGATTGTCGAGCTAGCGGCCAGTGCCGTCCAGATTGACGAACTTGCCGAAAACGTTTTGCCCCGTGGATACGTGGCTGAGCAGAGCGAGCATGACCGCTTCGTCGAGCGACGCCTCTTCATCACCAACCTGCTCGCGACGCTCAGTCACGTGCGCGCGGCCTCCGGGTTTGGGCAGGCGGTCGACGTCAGCATCCACCTGTGGATACGTGAGTTGACACGAATGGACCGGCGCGCGACGGCACAGGTGTACTTCGACTGGTCCGATGATGGGGACCTTGCCTCCACCGGCGAAGAGAGTCAAGCTCTCACTCGTTTCCCTGCCGTGTACTGCCGCCATTGCGGTCGGAGCGGGTGGGGAGTGGTGCTCGCGCCGACCGGCAACGATCTGGAAGGCGAGAATGTCGATCCCCGCGCGCGAAGGCTCGCCGGGGATGGGCGGTTCCGTGCGCTGATCCACGCTCCGCGCGAGCAGGAACAACACGTTCAGGGCGCGTCAATCGAAGGGCTCCTTTGGCTGGAGCCGAAGAAGCGGCAGCTTGGCAATGAGCCCAGCGATTCCGAGTTTGCTCTGCCAGTGCTCGCGATCACTGGCGACCGTGCTGAGGAAGCAGCGCGCGACGACGAGTGTCCTTCATGCGGGCGAGCGGAAGGCATCCGTTTCGTCGGCAGTGCGATCGCCACTCAGCTGTCTGTTGCGGTCACGACCTTGTTCGGCGAGTCAGGGCTCGATGATCGGGAGAAGAAGGCGCTGGTCTTCACAGACAGTGTGCAGGATGCTGCGCATCGCGCCGGCTTCGTTCAGAGTCGCGCCCATGTCTTCGGACTACGAAACGCGATCACGCGCGCAGCCATGAGTGCCGACGGTGCAATCAATCTGAGCGATCTCGTCGACGCGATGATCGAGCAGGCGACGACCCCGGCGAGACGGTTCCTGCTCCTCGCGCCCGAGATCGCCGGGCACCACAACTTCGTCGGCTTCTGGAACGACGCGTCAACACGGCGCATCGATGAGAAGATGAAGCGACGCGTGCGCAAGCGCCTGCTGCTGGACGTCGCGCTGGAGTTCGGCCTTCAGTCGGGAGTCGGTCGAACGCTCGAGATCACCGGGACTGTGGCGGCTGGAGTCGCGGCGGGCGATGCGAGCCAGCTCGAATCGATCGCTCGTAAGGCGCTCGCTGCCACGCTCAACCTAGAGACGCTCGACGTCGAAGGAGCCGCAGAACTGCTCACGGGCGATCACGTGGTCCGATGGGCGCGAGGCGTGCTGGAGCGGATGCGCGAGAGGGGCGCGATCGATCATCCGTGGTATCAGAAGTACATTGTCGATGATGGTTCCCGGTGGTTCATCTCCGGCGGGCGCCCGCGTGGCGAGGGGATGCCGGCCTTCCCTGAGGGAAGGGATGCGCCTGCGTACCCTCGAATCGGCGGTAGCCTACCGCAGGACAAGCGTCGCAAGTCTGGCCTCGATAACGCAGCAAGCACTCAGAGTTGGTACGCGACGTGGGCGCGCGACAGCCTCGGCGTGACGGCGCAGACCGGGGCCTACTTGACCAGGGCGCTCCTGAGTGAGCTGGTTAAGGCGAATGTCCTCACCGCAACGACGACCAAGAGCGGCGCGACCGCGTTCGCGATCCGAGATGATCGGGTCATCCTCACGGCAACCCGGATTGACGAGTGGATCGCTGGACGTCACTTGCTCGCTTGCCTCGTGTGTGAGAACAAGGTCGTTGGTCGCGCGGAAACCATCGATCAACTAGAGCACGGGCCGTGTACATCTCCGCGATGCCCCGGGACACTTCAGCGCGTCAGGGGTAAGGACAACTACTATCGGAGTCTCTATGCCGGTGGTGAGATGCGCCGAGTCGTGGCGCGTGAGCATACGGGCTTGTTGACGGATGCTGACCGCCTCGCGTACGAGACGCAGTTCAAGGGTTCCGCCGAGAACCCGGATGCGCCGAACGTCCTCGTCGCGACGCCGACGCTGGAGATGGGTATCGATATCGGCGACCTTTCGACCGTCATGCTCGCAGGGCTGCCCCGTTCTGTTGCCAGCTACCTCCAACGTGTGGGTCGGGCTGGTCGACTTACGGGAAACGCGCTGAACCTGGCGTTCGTGTCCGGGCGCGGCGATCAGTTGCCTCGACTTGCGGCGCCGCTGACGGTGATCGACGGTGCAGTGAGGCCTCCGGCGACGTACCTCAACGCAGAAGAGATCCTCCAACGGCAGTATCTCGCTTCGGTCTTCGACAGGTATGGGGCGGCGAAAAGTGGAGTCGAGCAGCCCAATACCGCCGGCAAGACTCTCGCCTCGGCCGAGAAGGGGACCTTTCTGGGGGAACTTGTATCCGACGCGGAAATCAACGCCGCTGCGTACATCTCTGACTTCCTGTCCTCATTCGGCGACCTTGAGGAATGGGCGGTCGATAGTGTGACGGCGTGGGGATCACCGAGTGGTGGCGAGGGCACGAGTCCACTGGCATCAGCAGTGTTCCACAGTGTTCAGCGTTGGAAGAGTCGTTTAGAACAGCTTGCGTTCCGTCTCACGCAGATTGAGAAAAGCATCCCGGAGTTGAAGCAGAAGGCTGAGCACCCGGCCGCTGAGGAGAACGACAAGATCGACTATCGATCGGCGCTGTCCGCCCAGCGAGGGATCATGCGGCAGATCAGCGAGATGCGTCGCGAGCACTGGGTGGGTGCGTTGGAAGGGCTTGGCCTGCTCCCCAACTACACGCTTCTCGATGACAGCGTGCGTCTCGATGTTGCATTGAGTTGGTACGACCCCGATACCAACGCGTACGAAACCGAGACGAGCAGCTACGAGCGGGGAGCGAGCACGGCAATCCGGGAGCTCGCTCCCGGCGCAGTGTTCTACGTGCACGGGCTCGAGATGACCGTCGACGCAATCGAACTAGGTGCCGACGGCGGAAACATTCATGAGTGGCAGCTTTGCCCTTCCTGCGGATTCGCCCGCGATCTTGCGGATGGCGTCGCTCCTGTGGCGACCTGTCCCCGATGCGGTTCATCCAAGATCGCTGATACTGGTCAGCGACTTCCTCTGGTGCCCTTGGAGCGTGTCAGCGCCGAAGTGCGCCGCGACGAGTCGTCGATCACCGACCGTTCCGACGAACGCCGACAGCGAACCTTTGCGGTCCAGACCTCAGCGGATGTAGACCCTGCAGGGATTACCTCACAGTGGTACGTGGAGGGCAAGGGCCTCGCGGTGCGCTATTGCCGCGATCTGCCGATCCGTTGGATCAACCTCGGTCCGCAGTCTCAAGGGGGCCTTCCGCGCAGGTTTGCGGGTGAAGAGTTGAAGGCGCCGTTGTTCCGTATCTGTCGGCTGTGCGGGAAGCTCGACAAGAGTACAAACACGAACTCGCGAACCGAGCATCGCGCCTGGTGCCCGAACCGTGCAAGCACGCAGGAAGACACGCGACAGGTTGCACTTCTCCGAGAACTTAAGACTCAGGGTCTGGTGCTCCGTGTTCCACCCGCCGTAGCGCTGAATCAAGGATTGCAATTGCAGAGTCTCACGGCGGCCCTGCTCCTCGGGCTGAGAGAGACGATCGGCGGAGATCCTGACCATCTTCGCGTCGAACTGATTGTCGACCCCGTGCTTTCAGACGGCTCCGAGAACGCGACAGCATTGCTGATCCATGACGCGGTGCCAGGCGGAACGGGGTATCTCGCCGACCTCGCCGCTCCCGACCGCATTCGCGCGCTCCTCGACGCCGCGTACGAAGTCGTGAAGGACTGCCCTTGCGCTGCTGAGGGCAAGACCGCTTGCTATCGCTGCCTTCTGCCCTTCGCGCCGGGCCAAGCAGCGAAGTATGTGTCGCGTGCGGCCGCGGAGCAAGTGCTCGAGGAACTCCTCACTGATGGAGGAGGAGAGTCGGTGCCATGGGTGGTTGTCGAAGACGTGCCACCGAAACCGGAGCCGCCACTGGAGTCGAGATTCCGTGCTGTGCTCAAGGATCGCCTCGGCAAGCTTGGCGCCAGTCTCCATGAGAGCGTTGACGCCAACGGCCAGCGGCTGACGGCGACGCTCCCGGGCGGCGTGGTCTGGGTTCTGCGTGAGCAAGTGCCGATGGGGTCGGTGAAACCAGACTTTGTGCTCGAAGTCTTCGGAGCGCCATACCGCCTGGCGATCTTTACGGATGGGCAGCGATTCCATGCAGCGCCGGACATCAATCGGATTGCGGACGACTCTGGTAAGCGTCGTTGGCTCCGAGAGCAGGGCTACCTGGTCTTCGCAGTGACATGGGACGATGTCGACCATGCTTCCGGTAGCGGGCCGGCACTGCCTGTCGAGTGGTTCAACTTAGCGCGCGCTACCCAACTTGCGCAGCGGTGGCAGATCCCCACGCACGCTTTAGGGCACGTGACCAAGAACCCGATTGATCAGATTGTCGACTTCGTGCAAGACCCAAGTGTGCTCGCGACATGGGAACGCATTGCGGCCGCGCTGCCGATGCTGCTCTGGGATGGGGCGACGTTCCACGACATGGGCGAACACGCCGTTCGCACGTGGGTGGGTGATGTGCTAACCCAGCAGGCATCGGGTCTCGGGGAACGCGGCGCGGAGCTTGCGGTGCTGACGCAGTACACGTCCGTCGCGATCGGTGCCCGGTCGAAGAACGCCCTGGACTTCGATGCGGCGGTCATCCTCGACGATCGCGACGACGCCGTAGCCCAGGAGGGCTTTGGGAGTGCGTGGCGTACTTGGCTGCATTGGTCAAATCTGATCGGCGTTCGTGGCCCCAGTCCGCATACGTTCATCGGGGCACTGTCCGAGCTCGAGAGTCCCTCTGCGAATGTGCTCTCTATGGCCCAAGCCCCCCTGTCAACGGCGTGGGAAGAACTCCTCGAGGGCGCGACTGCTTCCGAACGCCCGCTGTTGTCAACGTTGGGTGCGATCGATTTTGTCGCGCTGCCATCTCTCGGAATTGAGGTTGGCGACGGTGTCCCGGTGTCGATCAGCTGGCCAGATCACACGCTCGCGGTAGATGTCGACCTGACGGATGCTGATCGAGCGGAACTGTTTGCTTTGGGTTGGACACTGGTGGAGCCCGACGCATCGGTGATCGCGCGAGTGTTCGCGTCGAAAGAGTAGGAGAAACGTATGCCGAACCTCGTGATGTCGGGCGCCTTCGCCAAGCAACAGCTGGAGAAGGACGTCCGGGCGCTTGCCTTTGAGTTTCTGTCCAAGCTTTCAGACGACGACAAATCGCCCGGGCTGCATATCGAACCGATCAACAGTGCGGTCGACGCGCGTGTGCGGACGGGGCGCGTCAACCGTCAGTATCGGGCTGTTGTCTACAAGCTGGGGCACGACAACGGTGAGCCGACCTACCTGTTCGCTGGCGTGTGGAACCACGATGAGGCCATCGCGTACGCCCGGACACACATGTTGCGGGTGAACCCGGTGAACGGCGTCGCCGAGCTGATCGAAGAGACTCAGCCCGCCGAAGCCCCTGCACCGGTGGCGGATTCGCGATCAGAACTCATTACCCATACCACGCCAATCCTGAAGGCGAAGAACTACTTTCCGGCGGACCTCACGGATGACTTCGGGCTCCCGCAGCGCTTTGCCGACTATGTGTTCACGCTCGCGACGGAGTCGGACGTGCGACGATACGCGGCAACCTTGCCCACGACGTGGCACGCCGAGGTGCTTGACGGAATGCTGGCAGAAATGGGCATCCCAGAGATCAAAGACGCTCTCGGACTGGGTAAGGAGGAGATAGACGAAGCAGAGATCGAACTCGTCGTTGACACATCGGAGGCGTCGAATGCGGGGGAGCAAACCGTCGTCGAACCGGCGACCGACGACGAGGAGATTATTGCGGCGCTCAAGCACCCGGCGGCTCGCGCACAATGGCGCTTCATCGACGACAGTGCCGAATTGCGCGACATCATCGACTCGGGTGACCTCGCAGGGTGGCGGGTCTTCCTCCACCCCGAGCAGCGGAGATATGTTGACCGTGATTACAAGGGTTCGTTCCGGCTCACCGGCGGGGCTGGCACCGGAAAGACGGTCGTTCTGCTCCACCGGGCCCGACGACTCGCTCTCGCAAACCCCGAGGCGAGGATTATTCTCACCACCTTCACCCGACAACTCGCGTCAAACCTGCTGCGCGATCTCGAGCGCCTTGATCCGAACGTACCGATCGCGGCAGAGCTCGGTGACCCAGGAGTGCTCGTCCGAGGTATCGATCAGCTATCCATGGCCGTGAGGAAGTTGGGTGGCACTGAGTACAACGCGGCGGGTGAGCCGGTTGTCGGGGAATCATTGTCCGTGACTGGCGGTGCGCCCGTGGGGAACGGTGATGGTTGGGACGATGCCGCTGCAATCGCCGGCGGCACCCTGCCACAGGGCTTGCGGACACAACAGTTCCTCGAGGCAGAGTACCTTCAGGTTATCTTGCCCAACCGGATCACGACGCTGGATGAGTATCGGTCAATACGTCGGCCTGGGCGCGGCGTGATGCTCGACAGGGCGAAGCGAAACGCCGTCTGGGCCATCGTCGACCGACAGCGACGCACGGCGAGGCTTAGCAATCGATTGTCGTTCGCAGATGCCGCTGAGATCGGGGCTGCGTACCTCGAGGCAGCAGGACGGACGCTGGTCGACCATGCCCTCGTCGACGAAGGGCAGGACCTAGCCCCGTCTCACTGGAAGCTGCTCCGAGCGCTTGTCGCGCCAGGACCGAACGACCTGTTCCTTGCGGAGGATAGTCATCAGCGCATCTATGGGCACCGGATCGTGCTCTCGCGGTATGGGATCGCGCTCCGAGGTCGGTCGCGGCGCTTATCGCTCAACTACCGAACGACGGCCGAGAACCTCCGCTACGCGTTGACGATCTTGGAAGGCGGAAAGTATCTCGACCCGGAGGGGCGCGACGAGGGCCTCGTCGGGCCCTACCGTTCAGCTCGGACTGGCCCGGAGCCTCGCGTGGTGGTCGCTGCTTCCGGCGCTGAGCAAGTCTCGGCAATCCGAGAGATCGTCAAGGAGTGGACCCAGGCGGGCGTGCCGGCGTCGTCGATAGCGGTGCTGACCGCCACTCGTGCGGCCCACCTTCAGGAACGACTCGCTGCAGCTGGTGTTCCTGCGGCGGAGCCGAAGGGCGACGCCCTTCCGATGAACAAGGTCGCCGTCATGACTATGTACAAGGCCAAGGGGCTCGAGTTTGGACGTGTCGTGCTCTACGACGTATCGAGGGGGACGTATCCGCCGCCAATCAGCCTGAGGAACGTGTTGCCCGAGGACATGCCGGAGGTACTGTCAAAGGCTCGCTCGCTCCTGTACGTGGCCGCGAGTCGTGCTCGTGACGAACTCGTCATTACTTCGCAGGGAGCACCGACGGAGCTGCTCACGGCGCACTGAGATGTCCGGTGAGCCCGCCCAACGTTCTTGAGGTCCGACATGACCGTGAAGGGAACATGCTCCCCGGTCTTCGCGAAGACTGAGCGTTTGCGCATCGAGGGCGAGGATCCCGCGAATGGATCCCCACCATGGATAAGTCGCCCTCCGAGCGCCCGGAGTTCGCGATCGCCGCGGCGGTCGCGCGGCCACCGACACGCCGCGCGATGCTGCCGTGCGCTCAAGCCGCTCCCGCTGCTCCGGCTCGATGAGCACCTGCAGCCGTTCCGTCTTCATGCTCATATGTTTGCAGGTTCGGATCTTCTGGGCTTCGCGGATCCGCTGGGGGGAGCTCGTGGCGGATCCGGCTCAGTCGTCGTCGAACTCGTCGCCGGCCATCACCAGCGTCGCGGCCAGCAGCGTCGCCCGCGCCACGACGTGGCGCAACTCGTCCCGGACGGCCCAGCCGCCTGCTGCGGTCGCGACGACCAGCCCCATCGAGGCGAGGTCCCGGATGCAGGACTGTGCGAGCCGCTCGATCACCTCTTCGCGCATCGAGGGCGGCTCGTCCAGATCCGGCCCCGGTGTGATCCGGTCGGGATCGACGGCCGCGAGCAGCACGGCGATGGCTTCGACCGCCACGTCGGCGGCCACCGGCGCGAGCCAACCGGATCGCGTGACGGCGTTCGCGAGGAAATAGCCGATCACCTCTTCCGCGGTATCGAGCGTGAGCGCCGTCGACGCGCTCGCCGCGGCGGGACCGGGGCGCATCCGTGATCGATCGCGCTCGATCACGTGCGCCGTCTGCAGCGCCTCCCACCAGGCTTCGAGCACTGCGACGTCGCTCATCGCGCGCGCCGCGATCGGAGCGTCGGGATCAGACCCGCGGCGGGGCGACCAGGGCTCGTTCGTGCCGTGCGCGCGGATCCCCAGCAGCCCGGCGGCGTACTCGATGTCCGCTCGACGGAGGGCTCCGGTCCCCGTGACGGCCCGTCCCTTGCCGATCCAGGTCAGCAAGTCCGGCACGCCGCGGAGGATCGGAAGCTCCGCATACGCGCGCAGTTTGGCGTCGTCGGGCACGGGATCCTCTTCCGACAGCAGCTCGTCCAACGCGCCGCCGAGACCCGCGCTCTCGCGAGACTCCATCGCCTCCTCGAGCGCGTCGTGCACGTCCTCCCATTCCTCGGGATCGCGGGAGTTCTCGATGCGGAAATGCAGGAAGTCGTCGAGCGCCGCCAGCGCGTCGTCGAACAGGTCCGGATCCGACTCTCCCTCATCGGCGAACAGCAGCGCGATGAGGGTCGACACGTGCTGCGGGACGTCGGGGCGCAGGCCCTCATCACGCATCACGACCAGCAGCCCCTCGAACGTATTCATCGTCTCCTCGAAGAGCGCGGGCGTCACCTCCGGGTCGTGCGCCAGCCAGGCGGCGAAGTCGTGGGCGGACGGCGCGAAGGGAGGCTGGCTCGACGGCGCCACGGGCGAGGGATCGGCGGCGGGGCCGAACGCGGATCCGGCAGGGTTGCGCGGCGGCTTTCGGCGGAGATCGGGGTCATCGGACGAGTCGGTCACGAGGTCAGCGTAGGGCGTCGTCGCGTCGAGCGGGAGATCGCCTGTGGAAAACACCGTCGCGGCTATCGGTTCCCAGGTCGTTATGGCTTCGTGACCTTGTCTTCCCGTTCTGCCTGTGGATAAGTGTTCGAATGTCGGTGGTCGCTGGGACTATGGGGTATGGCTTCCTTCGATGCGATCACGGCGCTGATCCCGACCCTCATGGGGCGGGTCGGCGCGGGTGCGGGCGTCGAGGATGCGCAGGCGGTGATCGTCGGGCTGGGTGACGCGGAGCTCGTGACGGCTTTCGCGGAGACGGTGGAGCTGGGGCTTCTGATCGAGCAGTTGCAGGCGATCGAGGCGGGCGTCATCAAGGCCCGCTCGTCGTGGCAGGCGGGGCATGAGGGTCTCGCGCAGCGTCTGGGGCATCGGTCCGCGGCGTCGCTGGTGCAGGAGCTCGGCGGGGTGAGCAAGGCCGAGGCGTCCCGGCAGGTGCGGGTGGGTGAGGCACTCCTCGACGAGGGGGTGGATCCGGAGTCCGACGCGCCCGCAGAGGACACATCGGGGGCGCCGGCGGACGACGAGTCGGAGGCGCCCGACCCGGAGTCGGACGACTTCGGGTCGCGGCCCGATACGGTGCTGCCGTGGCACGAGCCGTTGTGCGCGGCGCTGCGGACGGGACGCCTCACGTCGGCTCAGTTCGACGCCATCCGCCGCGGGCTCGGCGAACCCCCGTCCGGGTCGGAGGAGGCGTGGTCGACGGCCGCCGCGCAGCTGGTCGAAGAAGCGTCGCGACGCACGGTGGAGGAGCTGGTCTCGCACGCCCGATGCGTGCGAGATCTCTTGGATCCGGCCAGGGCGGAGGAACGCTCCCAGGCGCGATACGAGCGTCGGGCATTCCGGACCTGGCTCGACCACGACGGGACGCGCCGGGGGAGCGTGGCGTTCGACGACGAGGGCGGCGCGTTCTTCGACGCGATCTTCGCCTCCGCGCTCCGCCCGCGACGAGGCGGCCCGCGGTTCGTCGACGCGGACGAGAAGACCGCGGCCGCCGACCTCGCCGCCGACACGCGCACGAACGACCAGCTCGCCTACGACCTCCTCTTCGACGTGGTCCGTGCCGGGGTTCTCGCCGACGCGTCAGCGGTGTTCGGCACGCGGCAGGCCGGGCTGCGGCTCGTGCAGACCGTCGACAGCAACGGCGCCTTCGGCCCGGTCGCGGTGACGGAAGACGGGCTCACCGTCATCCCCGCGCACGTCGCCGAGCGGCGGCTGTGCGAGGCCGGAGCGGTGGTGGCGACGGTCGATTCGTGCGGGAATCCACTCGACGTGGGGCGGGAAGAGCGACTGTTCACGCCGAAGCAGCGGATCGGGCTGGCGCTCCGGGACGGCGGCTGCCGCTGGCCGGGGTGCGACCGTCCCTCGTCGTACTGCGAGGCCCACCACATCGACCAGTGGCATCGCGACCACGGCCGCACCGACATCGACCGCGGGATCCTGCTCTGCAGATTCCACCATATGGAACTGCATCACGGCGGCTGGCGGGTCACGCGTGACGGCAAGGACGACTTCGTCCTCCATGGCGAAGGCGGGTACAGGACGACTCTGACCCGGCGACTCCCGCTGCGCTACCTGTGGGGCGATGTGGATCCGCCGCCGAAACGGTTCCGCCCCGCCGCCTGACCGCGCCCGAGAAGGGCGCCGGTCGGGCGGGCGGGAGTGTTCCGTCCCCTGCCTGGCCCCGCGGCGGGGGTGAGCGTCCCATGAAAGGATCCCCACCATGGATCATTCGCCCTCCGAGCGCCCGGAGTTCGCGATCGTCGCGGCGGTTGCCCTGCTGCACGAGCGCGGGTTTCAGGGCATCCGCATCAACGCGAACTTCTATGCGACGGGACACTGGCGCTGCCGCGTGTTCGTACCGGAGCCGGGAGAGGCAGCCGAGCAGAACATCCTGCTGAGCTACACCAGCGGATCCGGATGGGAACCCTTCCCAGACCCGACAGTCGAGGGGATCGCAGACACTCTCGCGGCGGCTGCAGCCGCGCACACGGGTGCGGGTCGAGCCGATCCCGCGTATGTCGCATGGCTCGCCGAGTTGCATGAGCGCACCGGCGGCGGAAGCTTCGTGATGTGGGAAGACGCCTACTCCAGCGAGCACATGTGGCAGCAGCGCGGGCTTGTCCGTCTGCTCTACGCGGGCGCCGCGGCCGCCGCGCGCGACGCCGAGTCGCACGACGGTATGGACGAGAACGGGTGGACCCTCGCCGGAACGATGCCGGTGCCACCGGCGGCGTGAGGCGCGGACGTCACGACCAGGCGTTTCGTCTCGCTGCGCTCGCTCAACGACCGAGACCGCGGCAGGGACGGGTCAGTTCACGCAGGGCACGTTCCCTGACTGCAGTGGCGACGACGAATCCGTGTACACCGGATGCGGCGACGCTGGCGCAGGCGATCCGGAAGACCCGGAGGATCCCGACGACGAAGACGACGAAGACGACGAAGACGACGAAGCCGACGAAGACGGAGCCGGGGTCGGCGTCGGCGGGTTCAGCAGGTCCTTCACCTGCGCGCGGATCGCGTCGACGTCGACGATGTTCACGCTCTGCCCGTCGACCGTGCCGAAGTGGTCGATCGGCAGAGTCACGAACGAGATGTTGCCGCCGGCCAGGCTCTGCGCCTGCTGCGCGAACGACAGCAGATCCAGCTTGTCGTCGAGCGCGACGTCCTTCTTCGCCACTCCGATGAGCTTCTGCAGCTTGCCGATGTCGGTGAACGTCGACGCCTGCTTGAGCTTCACGGCCAGCGACACCATGAACGCCTGCTGCCGCCGGGTGCGGTCGAGGTCGGTCATGTCGAAGTCGCTCGACGTCGTGTCGCGGCGCTGCCGCACGAACGCCATCGACTGCGCGGCGTTCAGCTGCTGCACCCCGGCGGGGAAGTCGGCGCCCGAGAACGTGTCGGCGGTGGCGTGGTTCAAGCACACCGTGATCGGCTGCACGGCCTGCGCCACCTCGTAGAACGCGGCCATCGTCACCTCGACGAAGTGGTCGATCCGCACCCCTCCGAGGAACGCCGACACCGTCTTGATCGTGCTCTGCCGCGCCGCCGCCCGTGACTGCTGATACGCGTCGGCCTGGGCGACGCCCTTGCCGGTGAGCGTCTTCATCGAGGCGTCCATGGCATCGCCGTACGCCTCCTTGATCTTGCCCTTGTCCACACCGTCGGGGGAGTCCGGGAAGTCGACGTAGTCGTCGCGGGGGATCGAGATCCCGACCGCCTTGCCGCCGCCCGCCGGGATGTGGATCAGCATGAGCACGTTGGTGTTGTATCCGCCGACCGACGCGTCCTCCGCGTGGATCTGGTCGTAGATCGCCTGCGGGAACGGGTTGCCGTTCTCGTCAACCCGGCTGTCCAGCCCCATGATCAGGATGTTCGATTCGCCGGTGTTCTGCGGCACGCCCATCCCCTCGATCGTGGAGCGATGGATCCCGTTGTTCGCGTCGACGTAGGTCGTCACGACGAACGCGACCGCGGCGATCAGGGCGATGACGATCACGGCGATGATCCCCACGGTCCACCGGCGTCGTCGATACATGCGGCGGCGTGCGGCGGCTTCGGGGGTCAGGGTCATCGTCCGGATCCGTTCCTGTCGTCGGGCAAGGCCTCGACGATCCTCCGTGGTGCACCTGTGCGGAATCCGGGAGAGACGGATGCGCGGGATCCGTGCGACGTGCGACGATGAGCGCATGTTCATGGTGACGACGAATGATGTGCCCGGCTACCGGGTGACCCAGGTGCTCGGCGAGGTCATGGGACTCACCGTGCGCTCGACGAACTTCGGGCAGGGCTTCACCGCCGGCTTCCGCGCCCTCGCAGGCGGTGAGATCCCCGAGTTCACGCAGCTGATGTACGAGAGCCGCTACGAGGTGATGAACCGGATGTGGGCCGAAGCCGCGCAGCGCGGCGCCAACGCGGTGATCGCGATGCGCTTCGATTCGGGATCCCTCGGCAGCTTCAGCGAGATGTGCGCCTACGGCACCGCCGTGGTGATCGAACCGCTCGCCGGGTTCGCGGCGCCCCCGCAGCAGCCGGCCCAGCCGGCTCCGCCCGCGCCGTCGGCCGAGCCCGCGCCGTCGGCCGAGCCGGCGCCGCCCGCGCCGCCGGCTCCGCCTGCCGTCTGACCTGCTCCGCCCGCCGCGCCGGCCGCCAGCCTGACCCTCCGCGCCGGGCCTGCGTCCCGAGAAACCAGATCCTGCATGAGACACCCCATCTGGAGTGATGTCTCGTGCCGGATCTGGTTTCTCAAACTGGTGCAAGGACGAGCAGCTCACCGACCTCGCAGCCGAGCGCCTCGCAGATCGCGCGCAGGGTCGAATACCGGATCGCGCGCGCCCGGTCGTTCTTCAGTACCGACAGGTTGACGATGCTGACGCCTACCCGCTCGCTCAGCTGGGTCAGCGTCATCCCCCGGGCGGCGAGCAGCTCGTCCAGGCGGCAGTGGATCCCGGTGTCCTCGTCATCCTGCGCAGCGGGCGTCACACCAGCCCCTCCGTGTCGCGCTGCAGGCGGGCGCCGCGTCGGAATGCGATCGTGACGATGCCCAGGAGGAGCACGGCCGCGAGTCCTATCCAGTACGGGACGGTCGACGAAACGCCGGGGTTCGCCAGCCGCGCGGCGGCGCGTGCCATCTGACCGATCGCCCAGTCGATCTGGGAGCAGCCGACGAAACCGACCCAGATGATGACGGCCATCGCCTGCAGCAGCCGGATCGAGCCCGCCCCGAAGGTGCGGCCACGGCCGAGTTCCCGCGTGAATGCGATCGCGCACCCGGCGATGGCGAGCGCGGCGACCGTGGACAACGCGATCGTCGCGACCGTGAGCGTGACCAGCCCGGGGTCAGGCGAGGGGATCGTGACCAGTGCGCGGGTCGCGTGTGCGGTCGCGGACCCCGATGTGGGAACTCGCGCTGCCGACTCGTCTACCGCTATGTCGAGGGCGAGACCGTTCGTCGTGAACGTCGTCACGATGCGGCCCACCGTTGCCAGCACAACCGCCGCTGACGCGAGGGTCGCGATCACGGCAGTCCAGACGAGGGTCCAGCGTCCGCCGGCGAAAGGCTCGGAGTGCTCGCTCGCCGGATCCGTTCCGTCGGCCATGCGGTCGGGGATCATACTAGCCCCTCCGCATCCTTCTGGAGGCGGGCTCCGATCGTGTAGGCAGTGGCGACGATGGCGAAGGCGAAGGCGAGGAGGATGAACGGGAGCGGCTCCGCGACGAAGACGGCGTAGCGGTCGAAGCCTCCGGCGGCGAGCTTCGACACGGCGTCGTTGGCCACCATGCCATCGAACGCAGGCACTATGCCGAACCCGACGAGCGCGGTCATGCCCGCGGCGGTGAGCAAACGGGTGTTGCTGCGGCTGAAGATCCTGCCGCGCAGGCTGTTGCGCGCCAGCAGCATGAGACAGGTGACCACCGTCGCAACGACCGCGAACCCGAGAATCGCCGCGACGATCGCGGCCCCGAAGCCGGCCGGGCTGAGGTGGTCGGTGACGACAGTCGCCGCGTCGACCTGGAGGGGAACGGAGGAACCTCCCGGGCCGATCGGGGCCTGCACCTCGAGGTGGCGGAACCGCGCTGTGGCGGTGATGCGCTCGCCGTTCACCACCTCCGTGATGCGACCGATGGCGACGATGGCGCCCCAGGCCACGATCGCCGCACCGGCGACCATGAAGATCCAGATCCCCAGAGTGTCCCCTCTGGTGGGCCGATAGGCGGTGTCGGTGGTGCTCATGAGTCCCCCTCATCGAATTGTCCTTATCGATGATCGTTAACATAACGAAAATCGATAAGCTCGTCAACGGATCCCGGACCGATGAGTGCAGAGGGCCGCTGCGCACGCCCCGTCCCGCAACCCACCGTCGCACGGCTATGCCGACGGCGAACACGGGCATACGCCCCGCCCCCGGTCGTTACTCTCGATGTATCCGGCACGGAGTGTGCCACCGCCCTTCTCGGGCAAGCGAACAAGGAGTGACATGTTCGAGAGATTCACAGACCGAGCCCGTCGTGTCGTCGTCCTCGCCCAAGAAGAGGCGAAGATGCTCAACCACAACTACATCGGCACCGAGCACATCCTCCTCGGCCTCATCCACGAGGGCGAGGGAGCTGCGGCCAAGGCGCTCGAGTCGCTGGGCATCTCCCTCGACGCCGTGCGCGAGCAGGTGCAGGACATCATCGGCCAGGGTCAGCAGCAGCCGACCGGCCACATCCCCTTCACGCCGCGCGCCAAGAAGGTGCTCGAGCTGAGCCTGCGCGAGGCGCTGCAGCTCGGCCACAACTACATCGGCACCGAGCACATCCTGCTCGGCCTCATCCGCGAGGGCGAGGGCGTCGCGGCCCAGGTGCTGGTCAAGCTCGGCGCCGACCTGAACAAGGTGCGCCAGCAGGTCATCCAGATGCTGTCCGGATCGCCGGGGCGCGAGCCCGCCGCGGTCTCCGGGGCGGCTCACGACGGCAACCAGCAGCAGGCGCAGGGCGGATCCCAGGTGCTCGACCAGTTCGGGCGCAACCTCACCCAGGCCGCGCGCGACGGCAAGCTCGACCCGGTCATCGGGCGCGAGAAGGAGATCGAGCGGGTCATGCAGATCCTCTCCCGCCGCTCCAAGAACAACCCGGTGCTGATCGGCGAGCCCGGCGTCGGCAAGACCGCGGTGGTCGAGGGCCTGGCCCAGGCGATCGTGAAGGGCGACGTGCCCGAGACGCTGAAGGACAAGCAGCTCTACTCGCTCGACCTCGGATCCCTCATCGCCGGATCCCGCTACCGCGGCGACTTCGAGGAGCGCCTGAAGAAGGTCACCAAGGAGATCCGCACGCGCGGCGACATCATCGTCTTCATCGACGAGATCCACACCCTCGTGGGTGCGGGTGCCGCCGAGGGCGCGATCGACGCGGCCTCGATCCTGAAGCCGCTGCTCGCCCGCGGTGAGCTGCAGACGATCGGCGCGACCACGCTCGACGAGTACCGCAAGCACTTCGAGAAGGACGCGGCGCTCGAGCGCCGGTTCCAGTCGATCCAGGTCGCGGAGCCGAGCCTGCCGCACACGATCAACATCCTGAAGGGGCTGCGCGACCGGTACGAGGCGCACCACAAGGTGCAGATCACCGACGGCGCGATCGTGGCCGCGGCGAACCTCGCCGACCGCTACGTCGCCGACCGCTTCCTGCCGGACAAGGCCATCGACCTGATCGACGAGGCCGGCGCCCGCCTGCGCCTGTCGATCCTGTCCTCGCCGCCGGAGCTGCGCGAGTTCGACGAGAAGATCGCGAAGGTGCGCGAGGAGAAGGAGTTCGCCTCCGAGGAGCAGGACTTCGAGAAGGCCGCCTCCCTGCGCGACCAGGAGAAGGAGCTGCTCGCCGAGCGGCTGCGCCTGGAGAAGCAGTGGCGCTCGGGCGACGTCGCGACCAGCGCGGTCGTCGACGAGGGCCTGATCGCCGAGGTCCTGGCGCAGGCCACGGGCATCCCGGTGTTCAAGCTCACCGAGGAGGAGTCCAGCCGCCTCGTCTTCATGGAGAAGGCGCTGCACCAGCGCGTCATCGGCCAGGAGGAGGCGATCGCCGCCCTGTCCAAGACGATCCGTCGTCAGCGTGCGGGGCTGAAGGATCCGAAGCGTCCGTCCGGCTCGTTCATCTTCGCCGGCCCCACCGGCGTCGGCAAGACCGAGCTGGCCAAGGCGCTCGCCGAGTTCCTGTTCGACGACGAGGGCGCCCTGATCTCGCTCGACATGAGCGAATTCGGCGAGAAGCACACCGTCTCGCGGCTGTTCGGAGCCCCTCCGGGATTCGTCGGCTTCGAGGAGGGCGGACAGCTCACCGAGAAGGTGCGCCGCAAGCCGTTCTCGGTCGTGCTCTTCGACGAGATCGAGAAGGCCCACCCGGACATCTTCAACTCGCTGCTGCAGATCCTCGAGGAAGGCCGCCTCACCGACGGCCAGGGACGCGTCATCGACTTCAAGAACACCGTGATCATCATGACGACCAACCTCGGTTCGTCGGCGATCGCCGGTGGTCCGGTCGGCTTCCAGATCGAGGGCAACGCGCAGAGCACCTACGAGCGGATGAAGGGCAAGGTCGACGAGGAGCTCAAGCGCAACTTCAAGCCCGAGTTCCTGAACCGTCTGGACGACGTCATCGTGTTCCCGCAGCTGAACAAGGACGAGCTGCGTCAGATCGTGGGCCTGTTCACGAAGCGCCTGTCCGACCGTCTGCTCGACCGCGACATGACGGTGGAGCTGACCGACGCGGCCAAGGACGCGCTGATCGACATCGGCTTCGACCCGACACTGGGCGCCCGCCCGCTGCGTCGTGCGATGCAGCGCGAGGTCGAGGACCAGCTGAGCGAGCGGATCCTGCACGGCGAGCTGAACCCCGGCGACCACGTGCACGTGGACGCCGTGGACGGGAAGTTCGTGTTCACCACGGGTCCGCGCGGCGAGAAGGTCTCGGTCGGTGTCAACACCGCAGGGACCATCCCGACGACGCCCGACCTGGCGGCGGGCGCGGCCTGATCGGTTCGGTCTGATCGCTGTCCCGAAGGGGGCGGGTGCTTCGGCACTCGCCCCCTTCGGCGCGTCAGGGGTGGAGTTCGGCCCTGTGTCCGGTCGGTGGTTCGGGCTGATGTTCGGCGCGCTGTTCGGGCTGGTGTTCGGCAGCGAGCCCGCGCGGGACCGCGCGAACGGTGGGTGCGGCAGGAAACGGTAGCGCGGTCAGGAAACGGCAGCGCGAGTGCGGCGAGCGCGGCCGCGGCGGCGCGGGCGCGAAGAGGCGGGGCGTCGCGCAGCGGCGGGAGCGGGTGCGGCCTTCGCCGCGGGCGCGCCGAGGGAGTCCAGCGCGTTGCGTGCGGCGGACAGGGACGGGTAGCTGCCGAGGCGGCGGCTGTGACGGTCGTGCAGGACGTGCGCGCTGCCGTCGACCGTCACGAAACCGGCGTACTCGCCGTCGTGGGTCGCGACATACACGTCGTGGTCGGCCTGTTTCCAGGTCAGGGGGGTGTTCATGATGATGCTTACTGCGGTCTCCCGCGGATGTGGGGCGGACGGATCCGCCCGGATGCTTCTGATCGGCGCAGGCGCGCGAACACGCGTCGATGCGGTTCGCCGGTGGATGCCCCGGCCGAGGATGTGTCGCGCGGCGCCGAAGAGACGTCGGCAGGCCATGCGCGCAAACCTCGACGTTACCAGAGTCGGGGCTCGAACGCACATGCGCGATGAGGAGGGGCGGACGAATGACCCTATCCTTGGCGACGTGACGGGAATGTCGAACGGGCGGACGCCTGCGGGGTGGTACCAGGATCCGTACGGACAAGACGGACAAGCCGGACTCCGCTGGTGGGACGGCGGGCAGTGACCGGGCGGACCGCGCCCGCAGCCGGGCAGAGCGATCCCGGCTCCGCCGACCGCGGACGAAGCTGGTGGGCGCGATCGATGACCTCGGTGCACGGCGAACCGCTCCCGTACCTCACGAAGAGCAGCTACAGCACCCGCCGCATGACGAGCGGCCTCGGCGTACTCTGCGCCACGCTGATCCTCTGGGCTGCTCGGCTGTGCGTTCCTGTTCGCCCCCTCGCTCAACAGCGCGAATCCGCCCTGGCTGATGGTGGTCTCGATTCCGATGTTCCTGTTCGCCTTCTTCTGGGACTACCAGGCGATTCGCCGGATGCTCTGGGAGCACCGCAACGGCGGGATCTGGCGTCGCTCGCAGTCCGATCTCCTCGCGTGGGGGATCGGGCTCGGACTGGTGGTCGTGATCCTCGTCGTCCTGCGGCTCGCTGCGCCCTGATTCGCGGAAGGCCGTCCACGACGCGGGGCCCGGTGCGGATGGCGAGGCGGACGACGTGATCGTCACGGTCTGAGGCCGGCACGGTCGTAGGCTGGAGGGATGAGCGACTATCTCGTCCGGTCCGCGCGGGCCGGAGACGTCCAGGGCATCTACGCGCTGCTGGAGCCGCTCGTGGAACGACGGATCCTGCTCGGCAAGGACATCGCGGTGCTCTACGGCGCGGTGCAGGAGTTCGTGGTCGCCGAGGCCGACGGCGAGCTCATCGGCTGCGGCGCCCTGCACGTCATGTGGGAGGACCTCGGCGAGGTGCGCACCCTGCTCGTGCGCGAGGATCGCAAGCACCACGGCGTCGGCCGCGCGATCGTGGAGCGCCTCGAGGAGAACGCGGTCGAGCTCGGGCTCAGCCGGCTGTTCTGCCTGACGTTCGAGGTCGCCGTTCTTCGTCCGGCGCGGATTCTCGCCGATCGGCGAGCAGGTCGTGGATCCCGACGTCTACACCCAGCTGCTGCGCAGCGGCGACGAGGGCGTCGCGGAGTTCCTCGACCTCGCGCACGTGAAGCCGAACACGCTCGGCAACACCCGCATGCTCAAGCTGCTGCAGGCACGTAGCCTGGAGACATGAACCCCCGCCAGTCCGCCGCCGTGTACCGACGTCGACGGATCGTGGTGCTCGGGATCATCATCGTGCTGCTGGCACTGCTGATCGCGCTGGTGTGGTCGCTCGTGGCGCGCGCCGGATCCGGCTCCACGCCGAAGCCGATGGCGACCACGTCGTCCCCGACCCCGCGGGCGACCACACCGGCCCCCCGCACGGCCGCGACGCCCAGCCGCGAGCCCGACGCGACCCGGATCCCACCTCCACCGCGGACGCCGGACCGGTGCCCGTGCACGGCCGCCGACGTCACAGGTCACCGCGGTCACCGACCACGACACCTACTCGGCGGACCAGAACCCGCAGCTGTCCATCTCGCTGACGAACAGCAGCGCCAAGGACTGCACGATGAACGTCGGCACCACGAAGCAGGTGTTCACGATCACGAGCGGCAGCGACACCTGGTGGCGCTCCACCGACTGCCAGGAGAACCCGAGCGACGCGATCCAGACGATCAAGGCGGGCGCCACCGTGACGAGCTCCGCGCCGGTCGTCTGGGATCGCACGCGCTCGAGCGTGGACACCTGCAGCGCGACGGATCGGCAGCGTGCGCCCGGCGGCGGGGCCGCCTATCGGCTGCGAGTCTCGATCGGCGGGTTCGAAAGCGCCGCATCGGTGCAATTCCTGCTCAATTGACGGAATCCGTCGCCAGCGGGATCAGTTTGGGATACCATGGGTTACGGTCTTCGAGATCTCAGACGGGTCGCCATCCCCAGTGGCATCGACATCCCAGCGTCCCCAGCGCATCGTCGCCCGTCTCCGGAGGCCTAGAGGACCTTCTCGCTCATCTGTCCCCAAGCGATGACCGAGAAGGTCCTCTCCTATGCTGGAGCGATGGCCGTGAAGAAGGCGAAGAAGAAGGCTCCCGCGCCCGAGCAGTTCCGTTCCGAGGCGCTCGCGCAGGCGCTGCAGAAGCAGGACATGGCCGCCGTCGCCCTGGCGCTGCGCAACGGCAACACCGTGGTCCCGCTGATCCGTCCCGGCGCGAGGGACAACCCGCTCGACGGCGGCGAGGTGTGGACCTACCGCGATCCGGCGACCGGGGATGTCGCGCTGCTGCTGTTCAGCGATGCGACGCACAAGCCCGCCAATCTGCCGCCCGGCGTCGGGCATCTACTCGCCGGCCTGGCTGCGCTCGTTCCTCACCGCGCATCGCGAGTGATCACCACGGTGTTCCTCGACATCGCCGGCCCGCACCCGATGCAGGCGCCGCCGGAGGAGCTGCTCCGCGCGCTCGGAGGCCTGACGTCGGGCGTCGGCCTCGAGCGATCGTCAGAACGCCGGGATCTCCTGCTCCAGGCGGCGCGGTGCGCTGTGCGCCTTGATGTCGTCGAGCGCTCCCTGCAGCGTCGCGGAGCGGTCGTCCACGACGTGGGCGTAGCCCAGCCGGGACGCCTCGGACCTGCGCTGGCCCGCCTGCGTGACCGGGCGCACCTCGCCGGCCAGGCTCAGTTCGCCGACCGCGGCGAGCGTGCGCGGCACGGCGATGTTCGTGAGGGATCCGGCCACCGCGATCGCGATCGCGAGATCGGCGGCCGGTTCGGTGAAGCGCACCCCGCCCACGGTCGAGACGTACACGTCCTTGTCGCTCGTCCTGATCCCGGCGCGCCGCTCCAGCACGGCGAGCACCATCGCGACGCGGGACGCGTCCAGCCCGTTCACGACCCGGCGCGGGTTCGGCGCCTGCGTGCGAGATGGTGAGCGCCTGCACCTCGACCGGCATCGCCCGCCGGCCCTCGAGGGCGATCGCGACGCACGTGCCCGGCTCGGGGCGCCCGCGCGGACAGGAACAGGCTCGACGGATCCGGCACCTCGGCGATCCCGGATCCGGTCATCTCGAAGCAGCCGACCTCGTCGGTCGGCCCGAACCGGTTCTTGAGCGCGCGGATGAACCGCAGCGAGGTCTGCCGGTCGCCCTCGAAATGGCAGACGACGTCGACGAGGTGCTCCAGGATCCGGGGGCCGGCGACCTGACCGTCCTTCGTGACGTGGCCGACGATGACGATCGGCAGGCCGCGGTCCTTGGCGACGCGGATCAGCGCCGACGGCGACCTCGCGCACCTGCGCGGGCTGGCCGGCGGCGCCCTCGGACAGCGCGGAGGCGACGGTCTGCACCGAGTCGACGATCACGAGCTCGGGGGAGACCTCGTCGATGTGCCCGAGGATCGTGCCGAGATCGGTCTCGGCCGCCAGGTACAGCTCGTCGTGCAGGGCGCCGGTGCGCTCGGCGCGCAGCCGCACCTGCGCGGTGGACTCCTCGCCGCTCGCGTACAGCACGCGCCGGCCCGGTGCGGGCGGCCGCGGCGGCCACCTCGAGCAGCAGCGTCGACTTGCCGACGCCCGGTTCGCCGCTCAGCAGGATCGCCGCGCCCGGCACGATGCCGCCGCCGAGCACGCGGTCGAACTCGGCCACGCCGCTCGAGCGCCGCGGCGACTCCAGCGAGGTGAGCGCGGTGATCGGCAGCGGCGCCGCGACCCGCGGCGGGGGCGACGGCCTCCACCCGGCGCACGATCCCGGTCGGCGCGGCCTGCTCGGCGACCGTGCCCCACTGCTGGCACTCGCTGCACCGGCCCACCCACTTCGCGGTCGTCCAGCCGCACTCGGTGCAGACGTATGCGGGGGTCGCGGGTCGTCGGGAAGCCATGGACTCAGGCTAGCCGGGGCCGCCGACGTCCCCGTCGTCGCGGCCGCCGTCGTCGACGCCGATGGGCCGGCCAGCACTGAGCGGTCCGCCGGGCGGCCGAGCCCGACCGCGTGCGAGCAGTAGCCTCGGAAGCACACGACGAGGGAGCGCGATGAGCCAGGGCAGCACCTACCGCACGGTGGAGGAGCAGGTCGAGCGGGTGCTCGCGGCTGTGCGCCCGCGGCCCGCGGTGACGGTGCCGCTCGCGGAGGCGGCAGGGCGTGCGCTCGCCGAGGACGCCCGGGCGGTGAACCCGGTGCCGGTCTTCGACAACTCGGCGATGGACGGCTTCGCGGTGCGGTTCGCGGACGTCGCGGGTGCGCGGCAGGACGCTCCGGTGACCCTGCGCGTGACCGGCGATCTTCCGGCCGGCAGCCCCGCGGATCCGCCGGTCGCGCCCGGATGCGCGGTGCGGATCATGACCGGCGCGGCGCTGCCCGCGCAGGCCGACACGGTCGTGCCATTCGAGGACACCGCGGGCGGGCTCGCCGACTCCCTCGAGACCGCCGTGGTGCAGCGCGCGCCGCGGGCGGAGGGCGCGAACGTGCGCCGGGCCGGGGGCGACGCCGAGTCCGGCGCCATCGTGCAGCAGGCCGGCACACTGCTCGGACCGCGGCAGCTGTCTGCTCTTGCCTCCGTCGGGATCGCCGAGGTCGCCGTCGCCCCTCGTCCGCGTGTCGTGGTCGTCGCGACCGGATCCGAGCTGGTCCCGCCCGGAACGCCGCTCGAGCGCGGGCAGATCCCGGAGTCGAACTCGCTGCTGCTCGCCGGGCTGGCCGCCGAGGCCGGTGCGGAGGTCGTGCTGCGCACGGTCGTCGGCGACGAGGGCGACGGTCCGGCCGAGGTCGTCGCCCGCGCCGCCGAACTCGGCGCCGATGTCGTCATCTTCTCCGGCGGGGTCAGCGCGGGCGCCTACGAGCCGGTGCGGCAGAGCCTGGCGGGGGCGATGGAGTTCGTCGCCGTCGCGATGCAGCCGGGCAAGCCGCAGGGCTTCGGCGCGACCGCCGAGGGGATGCTGCTGTTCGGCCTGCCGGGCAACCCGGTGAGCTCCGCCGTGTCGTTCGAGGTGTTCGTGCGCCCCGCGCTCCTGCGCCTGCAGGGCCGCCCCGTGCAGCGCCCGCCGCGCCGGTTGCCGTCCGGCGCCGGCTGGCGCGCGCCGGCGGGGCGGCGACAGTACCTGCCCGCCGTGATCGATGCCGACGGGCGGATCGTTCCGGCCGCACGCGGCGGATCCGGTTCGCACCTGTCGGTGGGGCTCGGCGGCGCCACCGCCTACGCGATCGTGCCGGCCGACGTCGACG
Source organism: uncultured Actinomycetota bacterium (assembly GCA_963791605.1). GTDB lineage: Bacteria > Actinomycetota > Actinomycetes > Actinomycetales > Microbacteriaceae > Microbacterium. Next base: position 132,433 of record CAWBTB010000024.1, read on the forward strand.
AGGTGCGCGAGGGCGACCTGCTCGACGTGCTGGAGCTGAGCTGAGCACGGCGGGGGCGGGCATCGCCGCGGTCGTGCTCGTCGGCGGGAGGGCGCGCCGTATGGATGGCGCGGTCAAGCCCCTGCTCACGCTCGCCGGCGACACGCTGCTGGGTCGCACCCGTGCCGCGCTGAGCGCGGTGGCGATCGCTCCGGTCCTCGCGGCGGGGCCGCGGCTGGACGACTCGGGTCTGGTCTGGGTGCGCGAGGATCCGCCGTTCGGCGGCCCGGTCGCCGGGATCGCCGCCGCGTTCGCGCACGAGGCGCTGGACGGATCCGACTGGGTGCTGCTCCTGGCCGGCGACCTCGTGCGTCCGGAAGCGGTCGTGCACCGGCTGTGCGCCGGGATCGCGACGGCCGGGGACGCCGTGGAGGCGATCGTGCTGCGCGCCGCGGACCGACCGCAATGGCTCTCAGGTGCGTACCGCACGGCGTCCGTGCGCGACGCGCTCGCGTCGCTGGGCGTCGCAGACGGCGCCTCCTGCCAGGCCCTTCTCGGAGGGCTCGCGATCCGCTGGATCCTGGACGAGGATGGGATCACGGCCGACATCGACACCCCCGCCGACCTGGAGCGCGCCCGCGTCCAGACGCCTGACCGCGCCGGGAACCCGGCCCGCGCCGGGAACCCCGCCGGCGCCGAGAAGGAGGAGAGCTCATGACCGAGAACAACCGCACCCTTCCCCCGGAGGCGCTCGATGCGTGGGCCGCTGTCCTCCGCGAGCACTTCGGGCTCGCGGCGGAGGACGTGCCGATCGCGCTGATCCTCGACCTCGCCCGCGACGTCGCGAACGGCGTCGCCCGCCCCGCCGCCCCGTTCAGCGCCTTCGTCGCCGGGCTCGTCGCCGGTCGTGCCGGAGGGACGCCGGAGGACGTGCGCGCCGCGGTCGCCGCGATCTCCGATCTCGCCCTCGCACAGACCCCCGAGTGAACCCGGGCCCACCCGCCTGAACCCGCGCCCACCCGCCTGAACCTGCGCCCACCCGCCTGAACCCGCGGCCATCGGCCGGTCTCCCCGGCCCCCCAAGCCGGCCGAGGCGCCGATCCGATCGCCGAATGGTGACCATCCGAAGGTCCTATCGCCGGCGCATCGATTCACGCCCGAATGGTGTCGCCGTGGGCGGGCGCGGTGCGACGATGGGGTCATGGCCAGCGCCGGGCCCATCACCACCCCGCGGAGGAGATCGCACCATGGACCTGCTTGATCCGCTCGTCCTCTCCCGCTGGCAGTTCGGCCTGACGACGGTCTACCACTACCTGTTCGTGCCGCTCACGATCGGCATGGCCACGGTCACCGCGATCTTCCAGACCGCGTGGGTGCGCACCGGCAAGATCGAGTACCTGCATCTGACCCGGTTCTTCTCGAAGATCTTCCTGATCAACTTCGCGATGGGCGTCGTCACCGGCATCGTGCAGGAGTTCCAGTTCGGCATGAACTGGTCGGACTACTCCCGCTTCGTGGGTGACGTGTTCGGCGCCCCGCTCGCGTTCGAGGGCCTGCTCGCGTTCTTCCTCGAGGCGACCTTCATCGGCCTGTGGATCTTCGGCTGGGACAAGCTGCCGAAGCGGATCCATCTGCTCACGATCTGGGGCGTCGCGATCGGCACGATCCTGTCGGCGTACTTCATCATCGCGGCCAACGCGTTCATGCAGAACCCGGTCGGCTACACGTACAACGCGGCCGCCCACCGCGCCGAGCTGACCGACGTCTGGGCGCTGCTGACCAACCAGGTCGCGCTCGCGGCCTTCCCGCACACGATCTTCGGCGCGTTCATGCTCGCCACCGGCGTGGTCATCTCGGTCTCGGCCTGGCATGTGTCCCGCGGGCAGCACCTCGACACGATGCGGATCTCGCTGAAGTTCGGGCTGTGGGGGATCCTCGTCGCGACCGCCGGGGTGTTCCTGACGGGCGACCAGCTGGGGCTCGCGATGGTGCACACCCAGCCGATGAAGATGGCCGCGGCGGAGGCGATGTTCAACTCGGCCTGCGGGGCGAACGCCTCGTTCTCGCTGTTCTCGATCGGCACCCCCGACGGCACGGGCGAGATCTGGTCGCTGCGGGTGCCGTACCTGCTGGCGTTCCTGTCGACGCACGACCTGAACGGGTGCGTCGAGGGCATCAACGACCTGAACGCGCTGTACGCGCAGAAGTTCGCGACCACCGGCCTCACCGAGTTCCACCCGGTGCTCTGGGTGACGTACTGGGCGTTCCGCTGGATGATCGGACTCGGCGTGCTGCACGCGTTCATCGCGTTCGTCGGGCTGTGGATCACGCGCAAGGGGGCGAAGCGGCCGCCCGCTCGCTGGATGTGGCGGATCGCGATCTGGTCGTTCCCGCTCTCGCTGGGCGCCAACATCGTGGGCTGGGTGTTCACCGAGATGGGCCGGCAGCCGTGGATCGTGTTCAGCCTGATGACGACGAAGAACGGGGTCTCGCCGGGGGTGAGCGGCGTCGAGGTGCTCATCTCGCTGATCTCCTTCACCGCGATCTACGCCGCGCTCGCAGTCGTCGAGGTCGGGCTCATCGTGCGGGCCGCGAAGAAGGGGCCCGACACCACCGAGACGCATGACGAGGACGCGCCGGTCCCGTCGGTCGTGTACTAGGACGGAGACGGACATGGATCTCGCACACCTCTGGTTCTGGATCGTCGCCGCGTTCTTCGTCGGCTACTTCGTGCTCGACGGCTTCGACTTCGGCGTCGGCATGTCGCTGCCGTTCCTCGGCGGTTTCGGCAAAGACAGCGACGAGGTGTCGCGCCGGCAGGTGATCAACACGATCGGCCCGATCTGGGACCTCAACGAGACCTGGGTGATCGTGGCGGGCGCCTGCCTGTTCGCCTCCTTCCCGGAGTGGTACGCCTCGCTGTTCAGCGGCTTCTACCTGCCGCTACTGGTGATCCTGCTCGCGCTGATCCTGCGCGGCGTCTCGTTCGAGTACCGGCATCAGCGCGACGACCCCCGCTGGAAGCGTCGTTTCGACACCATGATCGTGATCGGATCCGCCGTGCCCGCGTTCCTGTGGGGAGTCGCGTTCGGCAACATCGTGCAGGGCGTCGCGCTGGACGCGCACCACGTGTTCCGCGGGACGGTGTTCGATCTGCTGAACCCGTACGGGCTGCTCGTGGGCGTGACCACGCTGCTGCTGTTCTTCCTGCACGGGCTGCACTTCGTGGCGCTGAAGACCGACGGCCCGGTGCGCGAGCGAGCCCGCCGCCTGGTGCGCCGCGTGTTCGTGCCGGCGCTGCTCGCCGCGGCGGGGACCGTGGTGTGGACGATCGTGATCGCGGCGGGACGGCGGTCCCTGCCCGGTCCGGCACTGCTCTGGGCGGTCATCGGGTTCGGCGCGGTGGCTGCCGTGTTCCTCGTCGTGTCGATGATCTTCTCGCTGCGCGGCTTCGACGGCTGGACCTTCGCCTCAGGTGCGATAGTGATCTTCGCCGCGGTGCTCATGCTGTTCTCCGCATTGTTCCCGAACGTGCTGCCGTCGACGACGGATCCGGCGAACTCGCTCACGATCGAGAACGCGTCCAGCACGCCGTACACGCTGCAGATCATGAGCTGGACGGCGCTCGTCGCAATGCCCCTGGTGCTGGCCTACCAGGCGTGGACGTACTGGGTGTTCCGCAAGCGAGTGCGCCGGGTCGCGATCGAGGCCGCCCCCGCGCACGCATGACCGGCCACGCGCGCCTCGGTGTCGTTGAGCGAGGGCGTCTCCTCGGGGTCGTTGAGCGAGGATCTCTCTCCGGGGTCGTTGAGCGAGGATCTCTCTCCGGGGTCGTTGAGCGAGGACGAGCGCAGCGAGACCGAGACGAAACGCGGGGTGCCCTCGGATCGCCGCGTTTCGTCTCGCTCCTGCGGTGCTCGCTCAACGACCCCGGGGTGCGGGTCTTGCGGTGCTCGCTCAACGACCCCCGAGTGAGGGTGCACGCATGAAGCCGGTCGATCCGCGGCTGCTGCGGTGGGCGCCGGCCGCGCGAGTGTATCTCGCCGTCTCGGCCGCTATCGCGGTCGGACAGACCGCGGTCACGATCGCGTTCGCGGGGCTGCTCGCGGCGGGTATCGCCGCGGTCGCCGCCGGGCGATCGCCTCTCGGCGGCGTCCCCTGGCTGGCCGCGGTCGTGGTCGTGCGCGCGCTGCTGCTGTGGATCGCGGAGGCCTGGGGCGCGCGGGCGGCTGCGCAGACCGGCCGGCAGCTGCGCATGGCCCTGATCGACGCGATCGCCCGTCGCGGACCGGCCTGGCTCGCGGGACGCAACCGGACGGCGATCGCCGTGACCGCGGGGCACGGGCTGGACGCCCTGGATCCGTACTTCTCCCGGTACATTCCGCAGCTGGTGCTCACCGCGATCGCGACGCCGGTGATCGTCGCCGTGATGTGGGGGCAGGACTGGCCGAGCGGTCTCGCGGCGCTGGTCACGCTGCCGCTGATCCCGCTGTTCCTGATCCTGATCGGGATCGCGACGCGCGGAGTGCAGCGCACGCAGCTGCGCGTGCTGCAGACGCTCGCGGCCCGGTTCGCGGACACCGTGCAGGGGCTCGCGACGCTGCGCCTGTTCGGCCGGGAACGGCGGGCGGCTGCGCGCATGCGTGAGACCTCCGAGCAGTACCGCCGCGAGACCATGCGGGTGCTGCGGTACTCGTTCCTCTCCGGCTTCTCGCTCGAACTGCTCTCCTCGCTCGCGGTCGCGATCATCGCCGTCTCGGTCGGGCTGCGCCTGCTCGGCGGCGAGCTGAGCCTGGGCGTCGGCCTGTTCGTGCTGCTGCTGGCCCCCGAGGCCTTCCTGCCGCTGCGCCAGGTCGGCGTGCAGTTCCACGCCGCGGCCGAGGGCGTCGCCGCGACCGACGACGTCTTCGCGATCCTGGAAGGATCCGGCTGCGGCCCCTGTTTCTCCGGTCCCTGAGCCTGTCGAAGGGACCCCACGCCTCCTCCCGGCCCCTGCGGCTCCTCCGGTCCCTGAGCCTGTCGAAGGGACCTGGCCGGGGTCAGGCGCTTCGACGGGCTCAGCGACCGGTCCCGGCGCCCGTCTGGTCTTCAGCGATCTCGCCGTGCGATACGGGGAGCAGACCCTTCCCCCCGTCTGCTTCGCCGCAGATCCCGGCACCGTCACGCTCATCGAGGGACCCAGCGGATCCGGCAAGTCCAGCCTGCTCGCCGCACTCCGCGGTGCGGCGGCCTACGACGGGACGGTGCGCGTCGCCGGTGTGCCGGATCCGGATCCGACGAACTGGCTCGCTTGGGCCGGGCAGCGGCCGGGGCTGATCCGCGGCACGATCGCGGCGAACGTGGCGCTCGGCGACCCGCATCCGGACGGCGACAGAGTGCGCGCCGCGCTCGCCGACGCCGCCGCGGCCGAGCTGGATCCCGACCACGAACTCGGCGTGCAGGGTGCGGGGCTCTCCGGCGGCCAGGCGCAGCGGGTGGCGGTGGCCCGCGCGCTGCACCGGCTCGGATCCGGCGCCCGCGTGCTCGCGCTCGACGAGCCCTCGAGCGCCCTCGACGTGGCGACCGAGGAGCGCCTGTGGCGGGCCGTCCGCCGCGCCGCGGATGCCGGAGCGACCGTGCTGCTCGTCTCGCACCGGGAGTCCGCCCGCGCGATCGCCGACCAGGTGATCCGAATCGGCGATCCCTCCGGTCGTTCCACTTCCGCTCCCGTCGCAAAAACTGTCGCTATCGACGCCTCAGAGCGACAGTTTTTGCGACGGGAGCAATCGGACGACGCCGGATCGGACGACGCCGGATCGGACGACGCCCGATCCGGACGACGCGCAACGGGATCCGATCCCGGAGCTGCCGGGCTCCGTCGCCGGGATCCTGCGCATGGCGATGCCGCGCGCGCGGCGGTTCCTTCCCGCGGTGCTCGCCGGGGTGGTGTCGGCGGCGGCCGCGGTCGGGTTGCTGCTCGTGAGCGGCTGGCTCGTCGTCAGCGCGTCGATCGTCGACGACCTGGTGCCGCTCTCGGTCGCGATCGTCGGCGTGCGCTTCTTCGCCGTGACCCGCGCCGTCACCCGGTACCTGGAGCGGCTCGCCGGGCACGACGCCGCGCTCGGCCGCCTCGCGCAGCTGCGCGCCGCGGTCGTGCGCCGGCTCACCCCGTTCGCCCCCGCGGGCCTCGGATCCACCGATCGCGGGTCGGTGCTCTCGGCGCTCGTCGATGACGTGGAGAACCTGCAGAACCTGCCGCTGCGCGTGGTCCAGCCGCTGCTCACCGGCGGCGTCGTGGCGGTGCTGTCGGTCGGGATCCTCGCCCTCATCGCGCCGTCGGCTGCCGTCGCGCTCGCCGCCTGCCTCGTGATCGCGACGGCCGGAGCAGTCCTGCTCGGCGGTGTCGCCGGAAGCCGGGCCGAGCGGGCGCTCAGCCGAGACCGTGCGGCACTGGCGGGAGCGCTGGTCGATGAGCTCACGGCGCTGGACGTGCTGCAGGCCTACGGTGCCGAGGGTGTCGCGCGCGAGCGGATCCGCGCGGCGGACGACGTGCTCCGGCGCACCGTCACCCGGGCCGCCTTCGCCCAGGCGCTGTCGTCGGCGATCGTCTCGCTTGCCGCCGGAGCGGCGTCGATCTGGGCGCTCGCGGTTGCCGCTCCTGGTCAGGCCGGCGGCGCGGCCGACGCGCCGTGGTTCGCGGTGGCGGTGCTGCTGCCGATGGCGGTGTTCGACGTGTTCGCCGCGGTGCCGCAGGCCGCATCCGCCTGGCGCGGGGTGCGCGCCGGTGCGGAGCGGATCCACGCCCTGCTGCCCGGGACCTTCCCGCGCAGGTGCGCGGCGACGACGGGGACGGACGGATCGACGACGGTCCGCTCCGCCTGCGCGGCGTGACCGCCTCGTGGCCCGGATCCGCCGCCCCGGCCGTGCACGACCTCGATCTCGATGTCGCCCCGGGGGAGCGGATCCTCGTCACCGGATCCAGCGGCGCGGGCAAGTCCACGCTCGCGGCCGTGCTCGTCGGCTTCCTGCGCTTCGACGGCTCGTACCGGATCGGCGACGGCGACGCCGGTCGCGTCTCCGGCCCCGAATTGCGCCGGCATGTCGGTCTGTGCGAACAGGATCCGCAGCTTTTCGACGAGGACATCCGGCAGAACCTGCTGTTCGCGCGCGAGACCGCGACCGATGCCGAACTGCTCGACGCGCTCGACCGGGTCGGGCTCGGCGCGTGGGTCCGCGAACGCGGCGGCCTGGACGCGCGAGTGGGGGAGCGGGGCGCCCTCGTCTCCGGCGGGCAGGCGCAGCGGATCGCCCTGGCCAGGGCGATCCTGCACGGATTCGGAGTGCTCGTGCTCGACGAGCCGACCGCCGGCGTGGATCCGGCGGCGTCCGACGCGCTGCTGCGCGACCTGCTCGGCGCTGCGGGTGCGCAGACCGTGATCCTGGTCTCCCACGTCGCCCCGCCCGCCGGGACGATCGATCGCACCGTGCGGCTGGATGCGGGCCGGCTGGTCGCGATCTGAGCGCGCGCCTAGCACCCTGAGGCCGCCCGCGCCAGCCGTGGCGGATCCGGATTCCGCGGCGTAGCGTGACGACATGGGGCGCACAGATGAGGTCGGCATGCACATCGCCGCGGCGCCGGCGCGGATCTACGCGGCGTTCATCGATCCCGACCGCGTGATCCGCTGGCTGCCGCCGGACGGCATGACCGGGCGGATCCTGCTGTTCGACGCCCGCCCCGGCGGCAGGTACCGCATCGCGCTGTCGTACCGGGACCCCGCCGGGACGCGCGGCAAGACCACACCCACCGAGGACGTCGTCGAGGGCGTCTTCATCGAGTTCGAGGACGGGGCGAAGGTCGTGCAGGAGGCCGTGTTCGACTCCGAGGACCCCGCCTTCGCCGGCGTCATGCGGTTGACCTGGGAGGTGCAGCCGGCCGCGGGCGGATCCTTCGTCACGATCCGCGCGGAGGACGTGCCGCCCGGCATCTCCGCCGCCGATCACCGCACCGGCATCAGCGCGTCGCTGCGCAACCTGGCGACGCTCGTCGCAGAAGGGCCCGGCGGTTCGTCCTGATCCGCAGGGCTTCGGCGGCGCGGATCCTTCACCGTCGGAGCCTGGCCGGGCGGGGCGTGCGCACCCTCGTTTCGTTACGCTGGTGAGTATGACGAGCCCCCGGGGAGCGCTGCTGGTGGGCAGCGTCAACTATGCCGATGCCGAGACCACGATGCGCACCGCGGCCGCGATCCTCGGGCCGCGGCTGCGCCGGATCCCGGACGGTGAGGTGGGCGTCCGCTTCCACTGGATCATGTTCCAGCCCGACGTGCTGGGCGAGGCCGAGGGCATCGAACGCGTGGGTGCGGAGCGGATCCCGTTCGGCGCCGGACTCGATGCCCGCCCGCTGCGGATCGCGGCCGGTGTCGACGCCGGTTCGATCGTGCTGCCCGCGCTCGGCTACGCCGCCGCCGCGCGGGAGTCGTACGCCGTGTTCGCCCGGATGCGCGCCGAGGATGCGATCGACGACGGCGTGCGCTTCCAGGTGTCGCTGCCCACGCCGCTCGCCGTGATCTCGTCCTTCTTCTCCGGCGACGACCGCGCCGCGATCGAACCGGTCTACACGGCCGCGATCCTGCGCGAACTCGACGAGATCCTGGCGGCCGTCCCGCACGACGACCTCGCGATCCAGTGGGACGTGGCGAGCGAGATGGGCATCATCGAACGCGCGGCCGGTTACGGCACGGTGATGGAGGCATGGTGGCCCGGCGACCCGTTCGACGGCCTGGTCTCGCGTCTCGCCGCGCTCATCGACGCCGTGCCGACCGACGTCGAGGTCGGTGTGCACCTCTGCTACGGCGACGCCGCGGAGAAGCACTTCTTCGAGCCCGCCGACGCCGGCGCACTCGTGCGCTACGCGAATGCGGTCGCCGCCGCCGCGGTTCGCCCCGTCACCTGGCTGCACCTGCCGGTGCCGATCGAGCACGACGACGACGCCTACTTCGCCCCGCTCGACGCGCTCGCGCTGGCCGAGGGCACCGAGCTGTACCTCGGCCTGGTGCACCGCGAGGACGGCGCTGAGGGCGCGAACCGCCGCATCGCCGCCGCCTCCGCGCACGTCTCCGAGTTCGGCGTCGCGACCGAGTGCGGCATCGGCCGCGCCCCCGCCGGCTCCACCGAGGGGATCCTGCGCACGCACGCCGAGGTCGCCGCGGGCTGGTGACGTCGCCGGGCGGGTGACGCTGCCGGGCCTCGATCCGAGCGCCACTGCACGGGATCCTGCCGACTGCACCGGTTGTTCGCGCGGCTACGCGGTGCACTCGGCAGGATCCGGTGCACTCGGCAGGATCCGGTCCGCGGGGCCTCCGATTCGCGCTGGATCCCGCCGTCGCGTAAGCTTGTCCGCGGTGACGTGTCCGAGCGGCCGAAGGTGCAACTCTCGAAAAGTTGTGTAGGGTAACCCCCTACCGTGGGTTCAAATCCCACCGTCACCGCCACGAAGAACCCCTGCTCAGCAGGGGTTCTTCTTCGTTTGCGGAGTGCTCGCCCCGCGGCGTGCAGGCGGCGTTCACCGTCCAGATCGGGTGCGCTGGTCGGCGAACTGAATCGTGCGCAGTTTCGGGGCGACAGATGACAAACGCTGATCGTACGGTGGAACCAGTCCCGCTGAATCTCGTGATCCACGAGATCGGTGGATGAATCGACGATCAGACCTCGGAGTCCCCCTCATGACCGCAACACCGAACTCAGACACCACCCGCACTCCGTACCGCACGCTGGGCCGCAGCGGCGCCGTCGTCTTCGAGCAGGCGCTCGGGACCATGACCTTCGGCGCCGAGGCGGACGAGGCGACGTCGCACGCCATCCTCGACGCCTACGTCGCGGGCGGCGGTAACTTCATCGACACGGCGGACGTGTACAGCGCGGGCGTCAGCGAGGAGATCATCGGCCGGTGGCTCACGGCGCACCCCGCCGAGGCGGCGCAGGTCGTGATCGCGACCAAGGGCCGGTTCCCGATGGGCGCCGGGCCGAACGACCTCGGAACATCCCGGCGGCACCTGCGCACGGCGCTGGACGATTCGCTGCGTCGCCTGGGCGTGGAGCACATCGACCTGTACCAGCTGCACGCCTGGGATCCGATCACGCCCCTGGAGGAGACGCTGCGATTCCTCGACGACGCGATCCGCCAGGGCAAGATCGGGTACTACGGGTTCTCGAACTTCACGGGCTGGCAGCTCACCAAGGCGATCATGCTCGCCGAGCGGCACGGCTGGAACCCGCCCGTCACCCTGCAGCCGCAGTACAGCCTGCTGGTGCGCGGCATCGAGCACGAGATCGTGCCTGCGGCACTCGACGCCGGCATCGGCCTGCTGCCCTGGTCGCCGCTCGGCGGCGGCTGGCTGACCGGAAAGTACCGGCGCGACGTTCCGCCGACCGGGACGACCCGGCTCGGCGAGAATCCTGAGCGCGGCATGGAGGCGTGGAAGCGAACGGAACGCGAGCGAGCGCACCTGGCAGATCATCGACACCCTCACCGGCATCGCGGACGCGCACGGCGTGTCGCCGTCGCAGGTCGCGCTGGCCTGGGTGGGCGCGCAGCCGGCGGTGACCTCGGTGATCCTGGGTGCGCGATCGGTCGAACAGCTCCGCGACAACATGGGCGCGGTCGCACTCGAACTCGACCCGGAACAGCTCGCGAGCCTGACCGCGGTCAGCGCGCCGCCGGCCGACGACTACCCCTACGGCGCGCCGGGGAGGGCTCAGCGTCACCGGAAGATCGGAGGAGGACGATGAGCGGGATGACGATCGCCGTCACCGGCGGGTCGGGCAAGCTCGGCCGCACCGTCGTCCGGGTGCTCCGCGATGCGGGCCACGAGGTGCTCAACCTTGACCGGGCGGGTGAGCGCGGCGCCGGCTTCGTGCAGGTCGACCTCACCGACTATGGCCAGACGCTCGACGCGCTGATGGGAGTCGACGAGAAGCCCCGAGGATTCGACGCGGTCGTGCATCTGGCGGCGATCCCGGCACCTGGGCTCCTGCCGGACGTCACCACCTTCCAGAACAACCTGATGGGGACGTACAACGTGCTGCGGGCGGCGATCCGCGCCGGTGTCCGGACGATCGTGACCGCGTCGAGCGAGACGCTGCTCGGGCTCCCGTTCGACGTGCCGCCCCCGTACATCCCCGTGGACGAGGACTGCACCCGCCCGGAGTCCGCCTACTCGCTGTCGAAGCACCTCGAGGAGCAACTCGCCATCCAGCTGGTGCGCTGGCATCCGGATCTCTCCATCCAGGCGCTGCGCTTCTCGAACGTGATGGATCCGGAGGACTACGCCGAGTTCCCCTCGTTCGACGCCGACCCGCTGCGGCGGAAGTGGAACCTGTGGGGCTACATCGACGCCCGCGACGGAGCGCAGGCCGTGCTCAAGGCGATCGAACGCGGACGCCGCGAACCCGGCTTCGAGCGCTACATCATCGCCGCCGCGGACACGGTGATGACCCGCCCCAATGCGGAGCTCGTCGCCGAGGTGTTTCCGGGAGTCGAGACCCGCGGCGACCTCGGGGTGAACACCACGCTGCTCTCGATCGACAAGGCCCGTGCGCTCCTCGGCTTCGAACCGGAGCACTCGTGGCGCGCATAACCGAGGGAGCGCTGACGGCGGGTTCTCGGACAGCGGCCCTCGGCCCCGGCACCAGATCTATTCTGAGAGTGTGAAGCGGATCTGGCCGTATGTCGTCTTGGGCGTGGTCCTCGCGGCCGTCGGGTTGCTGTGGACCCTGCAGGGCATCGACGTGCTGGGCGGGTCGGCGATGAGCGGCTCGCCTCTGTGGGCGACCATCGGCCCGATCGTGCTCGTCGTCGGCGTCGTGCTCCTCGTGATCGCCGTCGTGAACGCCCGCCGCCGGTCGCGCTGACCGTTCGCAATCATCCGGGCGCGCGGCAGAAGCCGGGCGGGTGACGAGCGGGCGTCGTCCGGGGTCTTCCGGCCGGCGCCCGCTCGCGTTCGGGGTCGGACGCCCGCCTCGGAAGCGCGATGTGCTCCCTTCTTCGCGGGGGCAGTCCGCGAAGAATCTCTGCGATATTCAGGCGATTCAGTTCCCTTGCATAGGGTTTTCACGGTAAAGCTGGTATCTGTGCGCCTGACCGGTGCACGTCATCCGCATCGCCGCGGGAACCCTCACGGCGATGCCTGGAGGGAGAAGCAATGTCTGAACACATCGCTCGCACACGCATGCGTGTTGTGGCGACGACGTCCGCCTTCGCGCTCGCGGCAGCCGGCGCGGCGACCTTCGGCGCGATACCCGCGACCGCGGCGCCCGCGACCGCAGCGCCGTCGAACACGGCATCCTCGAACCCGGCATCCTCGAACACGGCATCCTCGAACACGGCGGAGAACGCCGCATCGAGCACCGCCGCGTCCAAGACCGGGATCGATGACCACTACATCAACTACGTGGCGCCGCGCGCCGAGGCGTTCACGGACGCGTCCGACGACGAAGCGGTCGCCGACGCGAACGGTGGTGCCAGCTTCCGCAGCGCGATCAGCGGCGCCGCCTTCGAACGTGCCAAGGAGAACGACCAGAAGCACGCCCAGGGCAACCCGGTCGCGGCGAAGGAACTCGCCAAGACCGAGGCGAAGTCCGTGAAGACAGGCAAGAGCCCGAAGAACCTGAAGAAATCCAAGACGACCCAGCAGGCGAAACTGCTCACGATCCTGGTCGAATTCGGCGGTACGGAGGACTTCTCGAACCTGCAGGTCCCGACGGCGTTCGGGGCGACGGACTGCGAGCCGGGCGACGTGCAGGGCCCGACCCTGCACAACGGGATCCCGAACCCCGCCACGGCGGCCCACAAGGACAACAACACGATGTGGGTGCCCGACTTCTCCAGCGAGTTCTACAACACCATGCTGTTCTCGGACAAGGGCATCACCCAGCGGGTGCGCACCGACCTCACCGGCCTCGACGGCAAGCCCGGGTTCGACATCTCCCGCAACACGATGAAGAACATGTACGAGGAGATGTCCCGCGGCGCGTACACCGTCACCGGCCAGGCCACCGCATGGGTGACCGTGCCGCATTCCGAGGCGTACTACGGCGCCACGGTCTGCCACCTGAACCCCGAGACCGGCGCCTACGAGGCCGGCCCCATGCAGGACATGCAGGGCCACCCGGACAACCCGCTCGGCCCGGGCCAGCTGCCCATCGACGCCGTGGCGGCGCTCGCGCAGCAGAACCCCGGCTTCCCGTGGGCCGATTACGACATCGAGGACCAGGGCGACAAGGACGGCGACGGCAATCTGCTCGAGCCCGACGGCATCATCGACCACGTCGTGCTCGTGCACGCGGGTGAGGACAAGTCCGGCGGCGGCGGCAAGGAGGGCACCTACGCGATCTGGGCGCACTCGTCCGACGTCGCAGGCGGCGCGCCGATCCCCGGCACCGCATTCGCCGTGCAGAACTACATCGTGCAGCCGGAGAACTCCGGCGTGGGCGTGTTCGCGCACGAGTACGGGCACGACCTGGGCCTGCCGGATCTGTACGACACGTCGAACGCGGGCAACTCCGACGTCGACTTCTGGGACCTGATGAGCTCGGGCTCGCACTCCGGCCCGATCTTCCAGTCCCAGCCCACGCACATGGGCATCTGGGACAAGTGGGTGCTCGGCTGGGTCGACCCCGAGGTCGTCAACCCCGGCGACGGCACCAAGACCATCAAGGTGGGCCAGGCCTCGCGGCCCAAGAAGGGCACCGAGGACGGCATCAAGGTCAACCTGCCGGACAAGACGATCGTGCTCGCCGAACCGCACAGCGGATCCGAGATGTGGTACTCCGGCGCGGATCAGAGCTGGGCGGACGCGCGGCTCACCCGCTCGATCGACAACGTTCCCGCCGGGGCGACGTTCTCGATGTGGAACGACTACGTGATCGAGAAGGACTGGGACTACGGCTTCGTCGAGGTCTCGGCCGACGGCGGCAGCACCTGGACCGAGCAGAAGGTCTACGACGAGTCCGGTGCACTGGTCTCGACCGATGACGGGTACGCGGATCCGAACGGCCGCCTCGCCGACTTCGGGAACAAGAAGTACGGTCTGACCGGATCGACCGACGGCTGGCGTCATGACCACATCGACCTGTCGGCGTATGCCGGGCAGAACATCCAGATCCGGCTGCGCCAGGCGACCGACGCGGCGTTCGAGGAACGCGGCTGGTTCTCCGACGACTTCGCGCTGACCGCAGGCGGCTCCGACGTCTGGACCGACGACGTGGAGTCCGGCGACAACGGCTGGACCGCCACCGACGGCACGTTCACCGACACCGCGGGCACCGGCTGGACCCGGGACAGCGGCACGCAGATCAAGGCGCAGTACTACCTGGTCGAGTGGCGCAACCTCGACGGCTTCGACAACGGCCTGAAGTACGGCTACACCACGGTGTACAGCGACGAGGCGTGGAAGGTCGAGAAGGTCGCGTACAACGCGCCCGGCGCGCTGGTCTGGTACCGGGACACCACGTACGGCCAGTCGAACCAGGTCACGGCGAACCTGACCAGCCTGCCGAGCTACGGCGCGAAGGGCGGCCTGCTGCTGGTGGACAGCCACTTCGACCCGCTGCGGCGCACCGGCGCGGAGGCCGCGCTCGATCCGACGCTGCTGAAGAACATCTCCAGCCGCGCCCAGTCCTCCAACGCCGCGTTCGGCCTGCAACCGACGTACGCGTTCAAGGACTGCCTGGTCGACGCGTCCTACACCGAAGCGTGCACGAGCATCGCGCCCCTGCCGCCGGTGAGCACCTTCACCGATGACAAGGGCTGGGTGGCCGGTCTCGAGGTCAGGGACGGGCAGCTCTACAACCGTCTGCGCGACGCCTCGGTGGTCGTGCCGTCGGTCGGCGGAGCGCCGTACAGCACGCGCGTGGTGAACCCCGACGGCACCCCGGCGACCGGGCTGTACGGCCTGGACCTCGGGTTCACCACCCTCGGCACCGGCAATCCCGCCGACGCCGGCGTGGGCTACGGCACCGTCATCGCGGTGAAGAAGTCCATGCAGGACAACACCGCGGCCCTCATCACGGTCACGGCGCCCCGCAAGGGCTGAACCGTCCGCACCGGTGACGCGCCGGCCTTCGACCCCAGGTCGGAGGCCGGCGTTCCGGCTTCTGAGGGGAGGGAGGATCCCGTCCGGGCGGCTTCGACATGGCACGTGAGGATTCCGTGAGGAGCGTCCGATCCCGCCGGATCCGGGCTCTAGGCTTCGTCTGTGAACAGCCTCGCGGCAGTCGTGTCGAAAACCGGGCGCAGCCCCCTCCGGCTCGCCCTCATCGTCGGCGCTCTCGGCGTCGTCTTCGGCGACATCGGCACGAGCCCGATCTACACGCTGCAGACGGTGTTCGACCCGCACGACCCGCATCCGGTGCCGCTGACCACCGAGAACCTGTACGGCGTCGTGTCGCTCATCGTGTGGTCGGTGATCCTGATCGTCACCGTCACGTACGTGCTGCTGGCGATGCGGATGGACAACGACGGAGAGGGCGGCATCATGGCGCTGCTGACCCTGCTGCGGCGCTGGGCGCCCAAGGGGCGCACCCGCACGATCACGCTGCTGTCCGGCCTGGCCGTGCTGGGTGCCGCGCTCTTCCTCGGCGACAGCATGATCACGCCCGCGATCTCGGTGCTGTCCGCGGTCGAGGGCCTCAAGGTCATCAACCCGGACCTCGCGGAGTGGGTGGTGCCGATCACGGCGACGATCCTGCTGATGCTGTTCCTCGTGCAGAAGTACGGCAGCGCGGTGATGGGCCGGCTGTTCGGCCCGATCATGGTCGTCTGGTTCGCCGTCGTCGGGGTGCTCGGAATCGGGGGGATCCTGCATGACCCGCAGATCCTGCTGGCACTGCTTCCGACGTATGCGATCGGGTTCATGGCCGGTCATTTCGACATCGCGTTCTTCGCGCTCGCGGCGGTCGTGCTGGCCGTCACGGGCGCCGAGGCGCTGTACGCCGACATGGGGCATTTCGGGCGCAAGCCGATCTCGGTGGCGTGGCTGTTCATCGTCTTCCCCGCGTGCGCGCTCACCTACCTCGGGCAGGGGGCGCTGCTGCTGCAGGACAAGGCGAACCTGTCGGCGCCGTTCTTCCTGCTGGCGCCGGAATGGGGCAGGATCGCGCTGGTCGTGCTCGCCACGGCGGCGACGGTGATCGCCTCGCAGGCGGTCATCTCCGGCGCGTTCTCCGTGGCCGCCCAGGCCGCGGGCCTGGGCTACCTGCCGCGGCTGCGGGTGGCGCACACCTCCTCCGAGACGCACGGGCAGGTCTACGTGCCGTGGATCAACGGGCTGCTGATGGTCTCGGTGATCACGCTCGTGTTCGCGTTCCGCAGTTCGGCGTCGCTCGCGTTCGCGTACGGGATGGCGGTCACCGGCACGATCACGATCACGACGATCCTGTTCTTCTACCTCGCCCGGCTGCGCTGGAAGACCCCGCTCTGGATCCTCGGGATCGGCGCCGCCGTGCTGCTCACGGTGGATCTGCTCTTCTTCGCCGTCAACCTGACCAAGTTCGTGCACGGCGCCTGGCTGCCGCTCGCGATCGGCCTCGCGGCGTTCACGATCATGACGACCTGGCAACGCGGTCGCGAGCTCATCACCGCCCGCCGCTCCGAGGCGGAGGGATCGCTGACGGATTTCGTGCGCAAACTGCGCACGCATCCGAAGCTGGCGCAGCGGGTGCCGGGCACGGCGATCTTCCTGAACCCGGGCGGAACCACGACGCCGCTGGCGCTGCGCGCGAACGTCGAGCACAACCACGTCCGGCATGCGCGGGTGATCATCCTGTCCGTCGACATCCAGAACATCCCGCGCGTGCTGTCGTCGCGGCGCTGCACGGTCGATGACCTGGGCGACCCGACCGACGGGATCCTGTACATCTCCGCGCGCTTCGGCTACGCGGAGAAGCCGGATCTGCCCCGCGCGCTGCGCGCCATCCCGCCGGAGAAGACCCAGGGCTGGCTCGATCTGGACAAGGCCACCTACTTCCTGTCCAAGATCGAACTGCGCGAGGGACGCCGCGGCGGCATGGCGCTCTGGCGCAAGCGGCTCTTCCTCGCCGCCTCGCACATCACGACCGACGCGAGCGACCACTTCGGCCTGCCGCGCGATCGGGTGATCGTGATGGGCTCGCAGATCGAGCTGTGAGCCCGGCGGCCCAGCCGCTCCCGATGACATCATGAGCGGGTGGATGCTTCTTCGAGTGCCCTCCGTCCGCCGTCCGCCACGACGCTGTCCGCACGGGACAAGTCCTTCCCGCCCGCCGCGCACGGTCGCACGATCGGGGAGTTCCTGGCGTCCGGGCCCCGGCTCTCCGACTTCGCCACGCCGCTGCTGACCCTGGACCGCGGCGCGCTGCAGCGCAACGTCGCCCTGATGACCGCGTGGGCGCAGGGCGCGGGCGTGCAGCTCGCCCCGCACGGGAAGACCACGATGGCCCCCGACCTCTGGCAGGCCCTGCTCGAGGCGGGTGCGTGGGGGATCACGTTCGCCAGCGCGTGGCAGGCGCAGGCGGCCCGCGCGCACGGCGTGCGCCGGATCCTGATCGCCAACGAGGTGGTGGATCCGATCGGGCTGCGCTGGATCGCCGGCGAGCTGGCCGCAGACCCCGAGACCGAGATCCTGTGCTGGGCCGACGGCGTCGACGCCGTGCACGCGATGACGTCTGCGCTCGGCGATGCCGCCCGGCCGCTGCCGGTGCTGGTCGAACTCGGCGGCGCGGGAGGCCGGACGGGAGCACGGAACCGGGCCACGGCGCGGGCGGTCGCCGAGGCGATCGCCGCGTCGCCCGTGCTCGGTCTCGCCGGGGTCGGCGGCTACGAGGGCGCGCTCGCGCATGACGGCACGCGCGCGTCGATCGCCCGCGTCGACGCCTATCTCGTCGCGCTCGCGGAGCTGCACCGCGAGCTGGCCGACGCCGGACTCTACCCCGCGGGTGCGCGCCCGGTCGTGACCGCCGGCGGCAGCGCCTACTTCGACCGGGTGGGCGTGATCCTGCCGCCGCGGTGCGCGGACGCGGATGTGGTCGTGCGCTCCGGTGCGTTCCAGATCCACGATGACGGCTTCTACGCAGGGATCAGCCCGATGGGCCGCGTGATCGGCGATGAGCCGTTCCGCTCCGCGATGCACGTGTGGGCGCGGGTCCTCTCCCGCCCCGAGCCGGGCCTGGCGCTGCTCGACTGCGGCCGGCGCGACGCCTCGTTCGACGACGGACTGCCGACGGCTCAGCGCATCGCGGGCCGGCCGGAGGACGACGCCGTGCTCGACGGCAGCGCTGCGACGGCGATGAACGACCAGCACCTGTTCCTGCGGCTGTCCGAGGACGTCCTCGCGGCGGGCCGCGGCGACCGGCTGCGGGTCGGCGACGTCGTCCGGCTCGGGCTCTCGCACCCGTGCACCGTGCTGGACAAGTGGCGGCTGATCCCCGTCGTCGCGGACGCCGGCGCAGACGACCCGCTCATCGTCGACACGGTGGAGACCTGGTTCTGAGGTGCGGCCCGGAAGCGCGGAACAGCTCGGATCCGCTCTTCGGAGGCGTGCGCGCTCTCCACGGATCTCGAATGGGTCCGGTCTGTCGTGCAACGGATCCCGACGGATATATCGCGCTTCTCGCAGGAATCCGCGGATTCGGCCCGTAAAGTTCCCAGCCCACCCATAGCCTGGGAAGACATCCGCGCAACGATCTCCTGCAGCTCTAGGCGCAGGGTTCCCGGGGGTGCTAGCGTCCCTCTGTCATCCCCCAATACCCGACGATGAGACAGGGGACAGAAATGACCCGGAACCCGCTGGAGACTGAGACGTCTCTGAACCGCGCGATCGACTACCAGGAACACGCCCTCCAGGCCGGCGGAGTATCCAAGGCCGGCTCCACGCTGATGGCCGTCGCGGGCAGCGCACCCGCATACTCGATCGCGGCCAGCACCGCGCTGCTGATCGGCGCCGCCGGCGTCGGAGCTCCCGCCGCACTGCTGTGGTGCGGCGTCCCGATGCTCGGTATCGCGTTCGCCTTCAGCCACCTGGCCAGGGTCGACAGCCACGCCGGCGCGTCGTTCTCGTGGGTGGCTCGCGGCCTGCACCCGCTGCTCGGCTTCTTCGCGGGCTGGGCGCTGGTGATCTCCGCGACCGTGTTCATGGTGGCGGGGGCCCTGCCCGCCGGCCAGATGACGGTCGCGCTGTTCGCTCCCGGCCAGGCGGACAACACTCTGCTGGTCACGCTCGTGGGATCCGTGTGGTTCCTGGTCATGGCCGCGGCGGTGATCTTCGGCGTGCACACGACGGAGCGCGCGCAGTGGATCATGTCGATCATCGAGGTGGGGATCCTGGTGGTGTTCGCGGTCGTCGCGATCCCGCGGGCGATCACCACCTACCACCACGGCGAGACGTTCTCCTGGGACTGGTTCGGCTTCGGCCACCTGACCGCCGCCGGCGTGTTCGTGTCGGCCGCCCTGATCGCGGCCTTCTACTACTGGGGCTGGGATGTCACCGCCAACCTCGGCGAGGAGACCAAGAACGCGCACAAGACCACCGGGATGGCGGGGATCCTGGGCATCGTGATCGTGTTCATCCTGTTCGAGGTCTACACGACGACGACTCTGGTGATGCTGCCCGGCAAGACCATCGAGGCGAACAGCGGCAACGTGCTGAGCGTGCTCGGCGACGCCATCATGCCCGGCATCGGCGGAAAGATCCTGATCATCGCCGTCGCGCTCTCCACGATCGCGACGCTCGAGACCACGCTCGTGCAGGTGAGCCGCACGCTGTTCGCGATGGGCCGTGACCGCACCATCCCGTTCGCGTTCGGCCGGATCAACCGCCGATGGAAGACCCCCGTGTTCGCGACGCTGGTCGTGGTCGCCGTCTCGCTGCTGCTGTTCGTGCTGGCGAACGTCTTCGGCGACAGCGTCGGCCAGATCCTCGGCTGGGCGGTGTCGTCGATCGGGCTGCAGATCGCGTTCTATTACGCGCTCGCCGGTCTCGCGGTCGTGATCGGATTCCGGAAGGTGATCTTCCGGTCGCTGAAGAACCTCATCCTGATCGGCATCTGGCCCCTCGCCGGCGCGGTCTTCATGATGTACATCTTCTTCTCGTCGATCCCGAACAACGAGCCCGTCGTGAACATCCTCGGCCTCGGGCTGATCGTGATCGGCGTCGTCCCGCTGCTGCTGTTCTATCGCAAGGCCCGCGACGCGTACTTCTCGCGGCGTCCGCTCGAGGTCCCGGAGGACTTCTCCGCCTAGGCACGCGTGCGGCCGGGGCGCCGGCCGGCCGAAGTCGCGGTCGCGCGGAGTTCCTTCTGTTCCTGCAAGGATTACGCGTCTAGGATCGCTGGCAAGCGCGGCATCTGGGCCGAGCCGGATACGAAGGAGTTCCCGCATGGCTGACTGGGCCGCTGACGTCAAGATCTACCGTCCCGACGCGGACGATGCTGCGATCGAGGGTCTGCTCAAGACCTACCGGCTCGTGATGGGCAGCCAGGACTCGGCGTACGTCGCGTTCTCGGACAAGGACGAGGTCGAGACCGTCAAGACCAACTTCCTCAAGAAGAAGCTCGGCCTCACAGAGTCGGATGCCGTGCTCGACGCCGCGCTCGACGAGGTCAAGGAGACGATGAAGGCGGACCGCACCAAGAGCCGCATCACGGTGTACTACCTGCTCGCCGAGAAATTCGGCAAGCTCGGCCAGTTCTCCTGAGCTTCCTCTCTGCCGTGATCGGAACGGCCGCATCCCCATCGGATGCGGCCGTTCCGCTGCGGGTGAGCGAAGCCGGGCCGTGGAGCGGCAGTCGCACGCCGTGCCGACCTCGCGGGTGCGGTTTGTCGGCGCCCGGGGGGAGGATGGCTGCATGATCCTCGCCGGCTTCGTCCTGCTCGCCGTCGGACTCGCCGACGTCGTGCGTCGGTTCCTGCGCGGCCCGGCCTTCTGGGTCGGGATCGCCGTGGCCGGCGTGCTGGTGCTGGCGGCCGGGATCCTGGGCGCCGCGTACCTGTTCGCCCTGATCGGGATCGTCGTCGCCGCGCTGTGGATCTGGCTGCTGCCGCTGGAGGGGAGGCCCCGGCTGTCGTTCTGGCCCGCTGTCCTGCTCGCGGTCCTGGTCGTGCTCGCCGTCGTCCTGATCCCCGCGCGCCACGCGACGGGACTGTTCCCCGCGCACGGACTCGCGACGCCGCTGGGACGGATCGGCTTCGACCTGATCCTGCTCGCGGCCGGGGTGTTCGCGGTGCTGCTGGAGACCGGGAACGTGATCGTGCGATCCGCGCTGCTCGGCGAGCAGGCCGAGCTTCCTGCCGAGCTCGCGCCCGGCGACGGCCCTCGCGCCGAGGCGGTACACGGACTCGTGCCTGCGCCGACCCTCGACCCGGGCACGCCCACGGCGTCCGAGCCGACGCCGCCCGCACCCAGCGCAGACCAGGGCTTCCGCGGCGGACGGCTGATCGGTCCGCTGGAGCGCGTGCTCGTGGTGCTGCTCACGCTGTTCGCGGCGTACCCGCTGCTGGCGGCGATGCTCGCGGCGAAGGGCATCGTGCGATTCCCGGAGATCTCCCGCGACGGTGCCAGCGGGGCCCGCGCCGAGTACTTCCTGGTGGGCAGCCTGGTCAGCTGGGTCGTCGCGCTCGGCGGCGCGCTGCTGCTGTGGTGGGCGGCCAACACGGCGTGATGCGCCCCGGGGTCGTCGCGTGAGCGCTTCGGGGTCGTTGAGCGCCCTTCGACAGGCTCAGGGACCGCGGCGAAGGAGCCGGGTGGACGAAACGCGCCGGTCCCGCCCAACGACCCCGGAGAGCGTTCAGCCCTCCCGGCGACGCCCGCGCGCGAGCACGGCAGCGCCGATGCCCACGCCGATCAGCACGACTGCGCCGATGCCGAGTCCGACCCACAGGCCGCTGTCGTCGCCCGCCGTGGCCGCTGGTGCGTCCGCCGGCGCGGTCGGCGCGGAAGCAGGACCGCATTTCGGTGTCGCGGATCCGGTCGCCGCGGTCGCGGATCCGGTCGCCGCGGTCGCGGATCCGTCCGGCGCGTACGCGAACGTGTAGCTTCCCGAGATCGGATGCCCGTCGGAGGACACCACGCGCCACAGCACCTCGTACGTCCCCGCGACGCCCAGCGCGACCGGGGAGGAGACGGCGGGTCCGTTCAGGTCCGGGCACGCGGTCTCGTAGTACTTCCGGTCCGGCCCGATCACCTGGATGACGGTCGCCCCGTCCGCGCCGAGAGGATCGGCGCTGAACGTGAGCGTCACCGCGTCGAGCGTCTTGACCGTGGCGTTCGCGGCCGGATCCGACTGCTCGAGCGTGTCGTGCGCGCTCGCCGCCGATGCGCCCGCGGTCGCCAGGACCAGCCCGACGCCGGCCGCGGCGGCGAGCGCCGCGAGCCGGTGCCGGATCCTCACGCGCCGGTCCTCCGCCGGCCCAGCGCGAAGCCGCCGAGGAGGGCGCCGCCGGCTGCGACCACGAGCGCCGCGATGCTCAGGCCGAGCGCGAGACCGCCCTGTCCGCCGTCGGAGCTGGCCGCCGCCGGTGCGGTGGTCGCGGTGGTGCCGCCGTGGTGGTCGGCCGGGGGCGCGTCGTTCACCCACACGACCGGGGCGGGCTCGAGCGTGTCGTCCGTGGCGACCTGCTCGGGCGTGGCCGACCACTCCACGACCTTGCCGTCGGAGTAGGTCTGCGTCGCCGGGATCACGATGTGCCCGGTGTCCGGGACGGGGCCGAGCGACAGCGTGAAGGTCTGGAACTGGCCCGGTGCGACTCCGCCGGCGTCGGCCGTGAACGTGATCTCGGTGGTGGCCTCGCTGATCGTGTTGCCCTCGACGACGACCGGCTTCTTCAACGCCGTCTTGGTGGCGGTGCCGGTCCAGCCGGCGGTCGGCTGGAAGCTCACGCTCGTGAAGGGGGTGTCGGCGGGCAGGTGGATGTCGAGCTTGACCGTGTTCGCCGAGGCGGATTCGTTCGGCACCCGGAACGTGACGTACGTCCAGGATCCTGCCGCGGCCTGGTTCGGGGCCAGAGTCACGTGGGCCGAGGCCGCGAGCGGGGCGACGAGTGCGAGCGCGGCGCCGGCGGCGAGGCCGATGAGCGCGCGGGAGAGGGTGGTGTTTCGCATGGAGGTTTCTTTCGGTGGTCGTGGATGCACCGTGGGCGCGCGAGAGGAGTCGCCCGTGCGGTGCGGGGAGAAGGGAGTCAGGCCGCGAGCGGCGGACCCCTCCTCTGCACGACGGTCAGCGCGAACCGGGAACGGAGGACCGGCACGGCGGTGCGCGGCGCGGGCTGTGCGCGGCGCACCGGGAGCGGGCTCCCGCTCAGCAGCACAGCGACGAGGTTCCAGCCGGTCAGCTCGAGCAGGGCGCGGATCGCCTGCTCGCCGCGTCCCAGCGCGAGCACGGTGAGCACCGCCGCGATCGCGTGCGCGACCCACATCGCAGGCTGCGCGTGATCCGGGTGTCCGGCGGCCGCGAGGGACGTGGTGCCGAGCGCGCCGGCGAGATCGGCACCGTGCAGGTGCGTTCCGAGGGTCTGCGTGTCGGATCCGGATCCCGATCCGACCCCGATGAGCAGAAGGCCGTGGAACGCGAACTGGCTCGCCGCCACCGCGATCGACAGCCGCCCCCAGGACAGCGTCCGGCCCGCGAGCGCGATGCAGACCGGCACTGCGAACACGAGCGCGAGCACGATCCCGATCAGCGGGGCGGGCGCCCCGTCGGCGACCGAGTGGGAGACGGAGGCGACGAACGTCGCGACCAGGGCGGCGATGAGGCCCCGGTACGTGCGACCCGCGCGCGTTCCCAACACGCCTCCAGCGTACCGGTCGCCCCGCCCCGCCCCCTTGACCGCGAGACTGCATCTCCGCGGCGAGACAGCATGACATTGCTGCAGTCTCGCCGCCGAGATGCAGTCTCGCGGACAGACGGGACCAGGAACCGTGTCGGGGCTGGCGGGGGCGTCACGCGCTCGGAGCGCCGGCCCCGCGGATCGGACCGGTCCGCGCTGATACCCTTTTCCGGTGTCGAACCCTTCCCTGACGACCGCGGAACCGGCGATCGACCCCACGTTCGAAAACGTGTGGGACGAGCTGGTCTGGCGCGGACTCGTCCACGTGTCCACGGATCCGGAGGCGCTGCGCGCCCTTCTCGCAGGTCCCGCGATCACGTATTACTGCGGCTTCGACCCGACCGCTCCGAGCCTGCACCTCGGCAACCTCGTGCAGCTGCTCACGATGCGCCGGCTGCAGCTCGCCGGGCACACACCACTCGGACTGGTCGGCGGATCCACCGGCCTCGTCGGCGATCCGCGCCCCACGGCCGAGCGCACGCTGAACACCCGGGAGACCGTCGAGGAGTGGGTGGGCAAGCTGCGCACCCAGGTGGAGCGCTACCTCAGCTTCGACGGCGACAACGCGGCGCGGATCGTGAACAACCTCGACTGGACGGCGCCGTTGAGCGCGATCGACTTCCTGCGCGAGATCGGCAAGCACTACCGCGTCGGGACGATGCTGAAGAAGGACGCGGTCGCCGCGCGCCTGAACTCCGACGCCGGCATCAGCTACACCGAGTTCAGCTACCAGATCCTGCAGGGGCTCGACTACCTCGAGCTGTACCGGCAGTACGACTGCGTGCTGCAGACCGGCGGAAGCGACCAGTGGGGCAACCTCACCAGCGGCACGGATCTCATCCACCGCGTCGAGGGCACCTCGGTGCACGCGATCGGCACCCCGCTCATCACCAACAGCGACGGCACCAAGTTCGGCAAGAGCGAGGGCAACGCGATCTGGCTGGATGCCGAGATGTGCAGCCCGTACCGGATGTACCAGTTCTGGCTCGGCACCGCCGACGCCGACGTCCTCGACCGGCTCAAGGTGTTCACCTTCCTCACCCGCGCCGAGATCGAGGAGTATGCGGCGCTGGTCGAGGCGGAGCCGTTCCGTCGCGCGGCGCAGAAGCGCCTCGCGCTCGAGGTCGTCGCGACCGTGCACGGGATCGACGCGGCTGCCGCGGTGATCGCCGCCTCCGAGGCGCTGTTCGGGCAGGGCGACCTGTCCGCGCTCGACGCGGCGACCCTGCGCACCGCGCTGGACGAGCTTCCGAACGCGCCGGTCGCCGCCGGATCCCCGGTCGTCGACGCGCTCGTCGCGACCGGTCTGGTCTCCAGCGCCTCCGAAGCGCGTCGCGCCATCGCCCAGGGTGGCGTCTCGGTCGACGGCGAGCGTGTCGGGGCCGACGACGCGACGGTTCCGCTCGGACTCCCGGGCGGGGTCTCCGTGCTGCGCCGCGGCAAGAAGACGCTCGCCGGGCTCCTCCCGGCCTGACCGCCGCCCCACGTGTGCTCACTGGTCGCGGATTGCGGCTTTCGAGGCTTCGAACCCGCAATCCGCGACCAGTGAGCGGCCCTTCCTGCTGTCGACGGACCTGCTGTCGACGGGCAGGCGCCGCCCTTCCGGGTCGGAACACCGGACGGGCGTGAATCCGGATCCTGTGCCCGATAGCGTTGCGGCATGCCGTTCACGCCGAGTCACGCGATCGTCGCGCTTCCGTTCGTCCGTACGCCGCTCGCGCCCGCGGCGGTCGCGATCGGTGCGATGACGCCGGATCTGCCGTTGTTCTTGCGGACGCCGCTCACCCGCGGGCTGATCATCGATTACACGATCACGCACGACCTGCGCTGGATCCCGGTGACCACCCTGATCGCCCTAGCGCTGCTGCTGGTGTGGCGGCTGGTGCTGCGGCCGGCGTGCCGTCTGCTCGCGCCGCGGTTCCTCGGCGCACGCCTCCCGCAGGAGTGGGACGCTGGTCCGCGCGCCGCCCTCCAGGAGACCTTCGGATCCGTCGCGCGCGTGATCCTGCTCGTGCTCGCTCTCGCGCTGGGCGTCGTGACGCACATCGTCTGGGACGCGTTCACGCACGAGGGAAGGGCCGGCATCCGGCTGATTCCCGCGCTCGACGAGCCTTGGGGTCCGCTGCTCGGTTACAAATGGCTGCAATACGGATCCGGGATCGGCGGCGTGATCGTGCTCGCGATCGCCGGCGCGCTCTGGCTGCGCGGCCGCGCGCCGCGACCGGTGGATCCGGCGCCTCTCGCGATCCGGCTGAGCTGGTGGCTGTCGCTCCCGGTGATGCTGGTCGCCGCAGTGGGTGTCGGGCTCGCGCTGTACGGCCCGATCACGCCCCTGTTCACGGTGCAGCATCTCGCTTATCGCTCTCTGCCGATCGCGTGCGGGGTCTGGGCGGTGCTCTCGCTCGGGCTCGTGCTGGTGCTGCGGATCCGCGGCGCTCAGCGCCAGACGGCCTGATCCCCGCCCCACGGACGCGGCGGCGCGAACATCGTCGATCCGCCCGACCAGGCGACGGCGGGCACGACCGTACGCACCGCGGCGCCCGCGACGTCGAACACCTGCGTCTCCGCCTCCGTCGGCGGCGCCTCTCCGACGGGCTCCGCATGCCGGGGGAGCGCGAGCAGCTCCGCCGCCACCCGCCGCAGCGAAGTCTCGGCGATCCACCCTCCGCCCCGGACCGCGCGTCGCCGCAGGGCGGTCGCAATCGCCGCGGCGAGCAGATAGCCGGCCGTGTGATCCAGAGCCTGGGCCGGCAAGACCCCGGGGGCGTCGCCGGACGCGGACTCGATCCAGGCGATCCCGGAGGCCGCCTGCACCAGGCTGTCGAACCCGCGCCGCTCGGGCGATCCCCATGCCGACAAGCTCGCCACCACGAGGTGAGGATGCGCGGCGTGCAGGGCCGCGGGAGAGAGGCCGAGCCGGGCGAGCCCGTCGGGGCGGTAACCGAGCACCACGACGTCGGCGTGCGCGAGCAACGCATCAAGGCGGTCGCGGTCGCGGGCGGCGTCGAGCAGGGCGGATCGCTTGCCATGACCGGTGTCGAGATGCTGCCATCCGAACTCCGGTCGGTCGGGCCGATCGATGCGCAGCACGTCGGCGCCGGCAAAAGCCAGGGTCCGCGTGCACACCGGGCCGGCGATCACCCGGGTGAGGTCGAGCACCCGTACGCCGTGCAGCGGTGCGGCCTCGGTCGGCGACGGCAGCGGGATCGGCGCACTGCGACCGATGGGGTCGAGCCGGACCACCGGATCCAGCCGCAGGGCCGCGTCCACGGCGGCGCGCTCCGGATGCACCGGTACGCACAGACCGCCCTGCGCCTCGACCGCAGCACAGGCGGCGGCGGTCGGCATCGTCGCCAGCCGCGCGGCGACGTCGTCGGCTGACGGCTCGACGAGGCCCAAGGCGCGGAGCAGGGCGGCGGCGTGCCACGGGTAGTTCCCATGCGTGCGCACCCAGCCGTCGGAGGTGCGCCAGAACCCCGACAGCGGAGCCCATGAGCCGGGCGAGACCCCGTCGATGCGCAGGTGGCGGTCGCTGCGATAGGCGGCGGCGATGCGCGTACCGTCAAGACGTTGCGGCGCGGCACCGGCGATGCGCGCGAACGCGAGTGACGCCGCCTGCACCGCGGCCCACGCCAGCTCCGCGACGGGGAGCCGTGCGGGCAGGGGCACGGAGACGGCCGCGATGTCCTCGATGTCGGAGGGATCCTCGCCGAGCGCCGCCCAGAACCCGGCCAGCGCAGCCCGCGCCGTCGCAGCTGTCATGACCGCATCGTATGCGCAGGCTGCCCGTGGCGTGAGGGTGAACATCTGCGGAGCGTCGCGCGACACGCCCGGGCGGATGCCTCGAGTTGCCGGATCCGCCGGATCCGCGTAACTTATTACTTGTTCGCCCCAAGCGGTAGAGCGAAGGGCCGGAAGGCCTGACTCCCCAAGCGGCGAACAACCACCCACCAGCTTCTCCGGAAGCCGGTTCCTCTTCGCAGGTTCTCCTTGCGACGGGATCGAGCGCGTGCGCCCGAAGGGTGACCGTCCGCCAGGATCGTCGATTTGACACACTGGCCGGGAGGGCTAGGCTAGAGAAGTTGCCTCGGAAACGAGGAAACCGATCCGGTTCTGATCCTCACGGCGCGTCGATTTGACAGCCTGAGCGACACGGATAAAATAGAGAAGTTGCCCTGAAGGGAAGGCCGAGAGGCCCGAACGCAGGAGCATCCGATCCTTGAGAACTCAACAGCGTGCACTTGTCAAATGCCAATTTATTCCTCGTCCAGTCTTCGGGCTGGTTGAGAAATTCCTTTGGATCAAAGACCATTCTTCTTCGGGAGGGTGGCATTCGGATGAAGTCAGTTGATTTTGTCTCTTTGGTCAGTTTCAAACTCGCTGCGTTCCGGTTTTCCCCGGTGGTCGTATGCTTTTTTCTTTTACGGAGAGTTTGATCCTGGCTCAGGATGAACGCTGGCGGCGTGCTTAACACATGCAAGTCGAACGATGAAGGGGTGCTTGCACCTTGGATTAGTGGCGAACGGGTGAGTAACACGTGAGCAACCTGCCCCTCACTCTGGGATAAGCGCTGGAAACGGTGTCTAATACTGGATACGAGACGCAACCGCATGGTTAGTGTCTGGAAAGATTTTTTGGTGGGGGATGGGCTCGCGGCCTATCAGCTTGTTGGTGAGGTAATGGCTCACCAAGGCGTCGACGGGTAGCCGGCCTGAGAGGGTGACCGGCCACACTGGGACTGAGACACGGCCCAGACTCCTACGGGAGGCAGCAGTGGGGAATATTGCACAATGGGCGGAAGCCTGATGCAGCAACGCCGCGTGAGGGATGACGGCCTTCGGGTTGTAAACCTCTTTTAGCAGGGAAGAAGCGTGAGTGACGGTACCTGCAGAAAAAGCACCGGCTAACTACGTGCCAGCAGCCGCGGTAATACGTAGGGTGCAAGCGTTATCCGGAATTATTGGGCGTAAAGAGCTCGTAGGCGGTTTGTCGCGTCTGCTGTGAAATCTGGGGGCTCAACCCCCAGCCTGCAGTGGGTACGGGCAGACTAGAGTGCGGTAGGGGAGATTGGAATTCCTGGTGTAGCGGTGGAATGCGCAGATATCAGGAGGAACACCGATGGCGAAGGCAGATCTCTGGGCCGTAACTGACGCTGAGGAGCGAAAGGGTGGGGAGCAAACAGGCTTAGATACCCTGGTAGTCCACCCCGTAAACGTTGGGAACTAGTTGTGGGGTCCTTTCCACGGATTCCGTGACGCAGCTAACGCATTAAGTTCCCCGCCTGGGGAGTACGGCCGCAAGGCTAAAACTCAAAGGAATTGACGGGGACCCGCACAAGCGGCGGAGCATGCGGATTAATTCGATGCAACGCGAAGAACCTTACCAAGGCTTGACATACACCAGAACACCGTAGAAATACGGGACTCTTTGGACACTGGTGAACAGGTGGTGCATGGTTGTCGTCAGCTCGTGTCGTGAGATGTTGGGTTAAGTCCCGCAACGAGCGCAACCCTCGTTCTATGTTGCCAGCACGTAATGGTGGGAACTCATGGGATACTGCCGGGGTCAACTCGGAGGAAGGTGGGGATGACGTCAAATCATCATGCCCCTTATGTCTTGGGCTTCACGCATGCTACAATGGCCGGTACAAAGGGCTGCAATACCGTGAGGTGGAGCGAATCCCAAAAAGCCGGTCCCAGTTCGGATTGTAGTCTGCAACTCGACTACATGAAGTCGGAGTCGCTAGTAATCGCAGATCAGCAACGCTGCGGTGAATACGTTCCCGGGTCTTGTACACACCGCCCGTCAAGTCATGAAAGTCGGTAACACCTGAAGCCGGTGGCCTAACCCTTGTGGAGGGAGCCGTCGAAGGTGGGATCGGTAATTAGGACTAAGTCGTAACAAGGTAGCCGTACCGGAAGGTGCGGCTGGATCACCTCCTTTCTAAGGAGCATCTGACTCTTCGGATGTCCAGAACCCAGATCGAGGCGATATGTTCTTCGCTGGGAGCTCATGGGTGGAACATTTGACATGGTGTCAGCGCAGCTGATCTCCGTTAGTACGTCGGGCCTTCGGGTCTGGTGGGAACGTGGGGGTGGGTGAGCGGGGCGCCTGCACGCTGTTGGGTCCTGAGGGACCGGATGTGGGAACACATTTGGTGCTTCTGGCCCTGTTCTGGTTTCCGGTTTTGTCCGGTGGCTGGTTCGGGGACCGCCCGTACTTTGAGAACTACACAGTGGACGCGAGCATCTTCGACATGACCTTCGGGTTGTGTCGTTTTGATGATCTTAAAGATCATTAGTCAATTTCGAGTTGGATCCTTCGGGGTCCACCGATTCTTTGATGAACTCATGTGATTTCAAGTCTTTAAGAGCAAACGGTGGATGCCTTGGCATCTGGAGCCGAAGAAGGACGTAGCAATCTGCGATAAGCCTCGGGGAACTGATAAGCGAGTTTTGATCCGAGGGTGTCCGAATGGGGAAACCCCGCTGGGCGGCGTGCCGACCTAGTGACTCCCGCCTGAATATATAGGGCGGGTAGAGGGAACGTGGGGAAGTGAAACATCTCAGTACCCACAGGAAGAGAAAACAACATGTGATTCCGTGAGTAGTGGCGAGCGAAAGCGGAAGAGGCTAAACCTAGCGTGTGTGATAGCCGGCAGGTGTTGCACGTTGGGGGTTGTGGGACTCACCGGATTCTTCTGCCGAAGGATCGACGTTACAGAAGCGTATAGACGAACCGCATTGAAAGGCGGGTCATAGAGGGTGCGAACCCCGTAGTCGAAATGCGTGTTCTGGCGTGGAGAGTATCCCAAGTAGCACGGGGCCCGTGAAATCCCGTGTGAATCTGTCAGGACCACCTGATAAGCCTAAATACTCCCAGATGACCGATAGCGGACAAGTACCGTGAGGGAAAGGTGAAAAGTACCCCGGGAGGGGAGTGAAATAGTACCTGAAACCGTTTGCTTACAAACCGTTGGAGCCTCCTTAGTAGGGGTGACAGCGTGCCTTTTGAAGAATGAGCCTGCGAGTTAGTGATACGTGGCGAGGTTAACCCGTGTGGGGTAGCCGTAGCGAAAGCGAGTCTGAATAGGGCGATTCAGTCGCGTGTCCTAGACCCGAAGCGAAGTGATCTATCCATGGCCAGGCTGAAGCGACGGTAAGACGTCGTGGAGGGCCGAACCCACTTAGGTTGAAAACTGAGGGGATGAGCTGTGGATAGGGGTGAAAGGCCAATCAAACTTCGTGATAGCTGGTTCTCTCCGAAATGCATTTAGGTGCAGCGTTGCGTGTTTCTTGCCGGAGGTAGAGCTACTGGATGGCCGATGGGCCCTACAAGGTTACTGACGTCAGCCAAACTCCGAATGCCGGTAAGTGAGAGCGCAGCAGTGAGACTGTGGGGGATAAGCTTCATAGTCGAGAGGGAAACAACCCAGACCACCATCTAAGGTCCCTAAGCGCGTGCTAAGTGGGAAAGGATGTGGAGTTGCTGTGACAACCAGGAGGTTGGCTTAGAAGCAGCCACCCTTGAAAGAGTGCGTAATAGCTCACTGGTCAAGTGA
Organism: uncultured Actinomycetota bacterium; assembly: GCA_963791605.1. Taxonomy (GTDB): domain Bacteria; phylum Actinomycetota; class Actinomycetes; order Actinomycetales; family Microbacteriaceae; genus Microbacterium. The sequence continues at coordinate 163,803 of CAWBTB010000024.1, forward strand.
TTCCGCGCCGACAATGTAACGGGGCTCAAGCACGCCACCGAAGTTGTGGCATTGACATTAATGGTAGGCCTTCGTGGTCCAGCCGTGTTGATGGGTAGGAGAGCGTCGTGTGGCAGTGAAGCGGCGGAGTGATCCAGCCGTGGAGCCTACACGAGTGAGAATGCAGGCATGAGTAGCGAAAGACGTGTGAGAAACACGTCCTCCGGAAGACCAAGGGTTCCAGGGTCAAGCTAATCTTCCCTGGGTAAGTCGGGACCTAAGGCGAGGCCGACAGGCGTAGTCGATGGACAACGGGTTGATATTCCCGTACCGGCGAAGAACCGCCCACACGAGATCAGGAGTGCTAAGCATCCCGAGACGCGGGGATCCCTTCGGGGACGATCGTGAGGAGGCATGCGACCCCATCTGGTGGAGTGAGCGTATTAACAGGTGTGACGCAGGAAGGTAGCCCAAGCCAGGCGATGGTTGTCCTGGTGCAAGTGCGTAGGCCGAACCGTAGGCAAATCCGCGGTTCTCATGGCTGAGACACGATGCGGATAAAAAGTGGGTGATCCTATGCTGCCAAGAAAAGCATCGACGCGAGGTTCAAGCCGCCCGTACCCCAAACCGACTCAGGTGGTCAGGTAGAGAATACCAAGGAGATCGAGAGAATCGTGGTTAAGGAACTCGGCAAAATGCCCCCGTAACTTCGGGAGAAGGGGGGCCATCCGCTTATACCACCTTGCGTGGAAAAGGGTGTGGTGGCCGCAGAGACTAGTGGGTAGCGACTGTTTACTAAAAACACAGGTCCGTGCCAAGTCGCAAGACGATGTATACGGACTGACGCCTGCCCGGTGCTGGAAGGTTAAGAGGACCGGTTAGCCGTAAGGCGAAGCTGAGAATTTAAGCCCCAGTAAACGGCGGTGGTAACTATAACCATCCTAAGGTAGCGAAATTCCTTGTCGGGTAAGTTCCGACCTGCACGAATGGCGTAACGACTTCCCAACTGTCTCAACCGCGAACTCGGCGAAATTGCATTACGAGTAAAGATGCTCGTTACGCGCAGCAGGACGGAAAGACCCCGTGACCTTTACTACAGCTTGGTATTGGTGTTCGGTGTGGCTTGTGTAGGATAGGTGGGAGACTGTGAAGCATGGACGCCAGTTCATGTGGAGTCATTGTTGAAATACCACTCTGGTCACTCTGGATATCTAACTTCGAACCGTGATCCGGTTCAGGGACAGTGCCTGGTGGGTAGTTTAACTGGGGCGGTTGCCTCCCAAAAAGTAACGGAGGCGCCCAAAGGTTCCCTCAACCTGGTTGGCAATCAGGTGTCGAGTGTAAGTGCACAAGGGAGCTTGACTGTGAGACTGACAGGTCGAGCAGGGACGAAAGTCGGGACTAGTGATCCGGCAGTGGCTTGTGGAAGCGCTGTCGCTCAACGGATAAAAGGTACCTCGGGGATAACAGGCTGATCTTGCCCAAGAGTCCATATCGACGGCATGGTTTGGCACCTCGATGTCGGCTCGTCGCATCCTGGGGCTGGAGTAGGTCCCAAGGGTTGGGCTGTTCGCCCATTAAAGCGGTACGCGAGCTGGGTTTAGAACGTCGTGAGACAGTTCGGTCCCTATCCGCTGCGCGCGTAGGAAGTTTGAGAGGATCTGACCCTAGTACGAGAGGACCGGGTTGGACGAACCTCTGGTGTGCCAGTTGTCCTGCCAAGGGCACCGCTGGTTAGCTACGTTCGGGATGGATAACCGCTGAAAGCATCTAAGCGGGAAGCCGGCCTCAAGATGAGACTTCCATACCTTCGGGTGAGAGGCTCCCAGCCAGACTACTGGGTTGATAGGCCAGATGTGGAAGCACCGCAAGGTGTGCAGCTGACTGGTACTAATAAGCCGATGACTTGATAACATCACCGTTCCTGGTGCTTGCGTCCACTTTGTGGTTCTCGACGTACGGTCGAAACCGCGAACACAACAAACAATCATGTTTGTGCTTGTTCGAGACACGTCAACAGTGTTTCGGCGGCCATAGCGTGAGGGAAACGCCCGGTCACATTCCGAACCCGGAAGCTAAGCCTCACAGCGCCGATGGTACTGCAGGGGGGACCCTGTGGGAGAGTAGGACACCGCCGGACTTCCTTTACCAGAAAGGCCACCCAAAGCAGGGTGGCCTTTCTGCATTTCAGGAGCTGAACGATTCAAGGCCGCCCTTCGGGGCGGCCTTTTTTCGTGCGCCCGCGGGTTCCAGATCGGGCATCGACGTGGCGGGCGCTGCGGGTCTACCCTGGCGTCAGACGGGTGGTTCGCCCGCCTTTCCGGTGAACCGAGGAGCTCTCGATGGACGCGATGATGATGGACTCGATGAAGGGCAGCATGATGCCCGGCATGGAGATGATGGACATGTCGCTCATGCAGGCCTGCATGGACGCGTGTTCCGCCTGCGAACAGGCCTGTACGGTGTGCTCGACGCAGATGATGGACTGCTCGCCGGCCTGCATGAACTGCGCCGACATGTGCAACACGATGATGCGGTCGATGATGCGCATGCAGGGGATGACCCCGGCTGTGATGATGTCGATGCTCGACGCGTGCATGGCGATGTGCCAGCTCTGCATGGACATGTGCATGAAGCACGAGGGGCACAGCGAGGTCTGCCGGATGTGCGCGGCCGCCTGCAAGGCGTGCATGGACGCGTGCACGGCGATGCGCGGATCGATCATGGCGGCCTGATCCGGCTTCCGTGAGAGCCCGGTGCGAATCGGGCGGCATAGGATCGAAGCATGCCTGTCGTGCGAAGCGCCCTCGTGGTGTCGAAGGAGGTCGCCGGCGTGTTCTGCGCCGGCGGCAGAGGCTGACGTCAGCCCGGTGACTGCGGTTCACCGGGGCTATCGTCGTGTCCGGATCCGGGTTCCCGGCCGGTCCTCGCGGGTCTGCGTTTCGGCAGGCCGCCTCTTCTCGCCCGCGCTTTCGCGGACGCTTCCACCTCGTGATGCCCCTCCCGGGCAGAGAGCACAGACATGCTTCCCATCGATGAGCGCGCGATCCGCGCTTGCTTCCTCAACGCCTCCCGCAGGGAGGCCGCTTCCCTGAACCTTCCCGCGGGGTTCGCCGACATCGAGTTCGATCGGCTCGACTTCCTCGGCTGGTCCGACCCCAGGATGCCGCGGCGGGCCTACGTCGTGGCGCGTCGCTCCGACGACGGCTCGGTCGCCGGAGTGCTGCTGCAGCAGGCGGAGCAGCGCACGGCCGCCCGGGCGCAGTGCTCGTGGTGCGACGACGTGACGCTGCGCAACGACGTACAGTTCTTCGCCGCGCGCAGAGCCGGATCCGCGGGGCGCAACGGCGACACGATCGGCACGCTGATCTGTGCGAATTTCGCCTGCTCCGAGAACGTGCGCCGGCTGCCTCCGCTCGCGTACGAGGGCTTCGACCGCGAGGCCGCGCGTGAGCTGCGCATCTTGCGGCTGCAGGAGCACGTGCAGGGCTTCATCCGCGAGCTCGGGGCGTGAGCAGGTGCGGGTGCGGGGCGGTGGTCGCCGAACGCACCCGCACCTGTCCGACTCAGAGCTGTTCGACTCAGAGCTGGGCGACGTTGTAGCGGAGCGACCCGATCGCGAGCACGTCCCACCGGGTGTGCACGGCGACGGGCTGACCCGGCTCGACCTCGAGGGCGGCTCCGCCGGCGTTCCAGAGCGCGAGCGCCTCGCCGTCGAGAGTCAGCACCCGGATGTCTCCCGTTGCGCGGTCGACGGCGGTGACGATCGCATCCGCCCAACCCGCCGCGGTCGCCGCAGCGAGCCGCGACTGGATCAGGTGCAGCGCGTGGCCGGGAGCGAACGAGGAGCACACATCGCCGTGATCGCACATGCACGCCGCTCGTCCTGCCACCTCGAGGGGTGAAAGGCGGATGCGGGGCGTGTTCACGGTGGTCTCCTCACGGGATCGGTTCGCTCAGGCTACGTCCGCGCCGACCGGGAGAGAAGGGAGGGTGAAATCTGCCGACACACTCCGCGACTCAGAGACGCGGAGCGCGCGGCGGCGGCACCCGGCGATCGCCCTCCGTGCCGATCGCCTCGAAGCCCGCCCCGATGCGGAGCAGGTTCGCGTCGTCGTAGGCGCGGCCGATGAAGGTCAGCCCGATCGGCATGCCGATGTCGGCCATGAGCCCTGCCGGCACCGTCACGCTCGGGATGCCGAGGTGGCGCATGGCGAGGTTGCCGTTCGCGATCCAGGTGCCGTTGCGCCAGCCGAGGTCCGCCGAGGCGGGGTTCACGTCCATGTCGGCGGGACCCACATCGGCGACGGCGGGGAACACCACCGCGTCGAGGCCGAGCTCGTCCATCCACTCCTCGAGATCGATCCGGCGGGTCTCCTCGAGCCCGCGCAGGCCGTCCTCCAGCTCCGGGATCGTCCCGATCGTGGCGTCGGGGTTGTCGCGCACCCACTCCGGGTACTCGGCGATGTCGTCGTCGAAGCCGGTGTAGCGGTCCGGCAGCGCCCCCGCGGGGTGCGGGAAGATCGTCCGGCCGTCCACGTCCGCGAGGTGGTTCAGGGCGGGATCCCCGTTGGCCTGCAGGAAGTCGTCCCACCCCCACGCCGACAGGTCGACGATCTCCCGCTTGAGGTACTCGGGGGTGACGAGGCCCCGGGTCGCGATCGTCGGGGCACCCGGGCGGTCGCCCTCGTAGTTCGACACCACGGGGAAGTCGACCTCGACCACGGTCGCGCCGGCGGATTCGAGGTCGCGCCCGCGCCTGCTCCCAGCGGCCCAGGATCGAGGCCCGCGTCTCGATGCGCTGCCCGGTCGGGCCGCCGATCCCGGGCTTCTCGGCCGTGCCGGCGTCCGGATCCGCGTTGATGTACATCCGGGGGATCCCGATCCGCACGCCCGCAAGCGCCGCCGCGGCGCCGTCGGCGAGCGCGGGGTAGGACGCGGGGCGCACGCTCGACGCGGCCGGCAGCGGGATCCACGGCTGCGCGCGCCAGAAGTCGCCGCGGGTCTCGGCGTCGTCGGCGACGATCACGTCGAGGATCTCGAGCAGGTCGGCCATGGTCCGCGCGTGCGGGACGACCACGTCCATCGTGGGCACGAGCGGCCAGTTGCCGCGCACCGAGATCACGCCGCGGGAGGGCGTGTACGCGCACAGGGCGTTGTTCGTGGCGGGGCCGCGGCCGCTCGACCAGGTCTCCTCGCCGAGCCCGAACGCGGCGAAGCTCGCCGCGGTCGCCGTGCCGGAGCCGTTCGAGGATCCGGAGGCGAACGGCGCGGTGAGGAAGTCCGCGTTGTACGGGCTCTCCGCGCGGCCGTACACACCGCGCTGCATGCCGCCGTTCGCCATCGGCGGCATGTTCGTCAGGCCGAGGCAGATCGCCCCGCCCGCCCGCAGCCGCTCGATCGTGAACGCGTCGCGCTGCGCGATGAGCTCCGCGAACGCGGGCGATCCCGCCGCCGCGGTCAGCCCCTTCACGAGGTAACTGTCCTTCGCGGTGTACGGGATGCCGTCCAGCGGACCGAGGGTCTCCCCGCGGGCCCGCCGCGCGTCGGACGCCGCCGCCTCGGCGCGGGCCTCGGGGTTGCGCACGACCACCGCGTTCAACGCGGTCGCCGTGCCCGGCGCGTCATAGGCCTCGATCCGCGCGAGGTACGCGTCCACCAGCTCGACCGCGGTGGTCTCGCCGGCCTCCAGAGCGGAGCGGAGTCGGGCGATGGGGGTCTCGACGACGTCGAACATGGCGCTGCCTTTCAGGGACATGCCCGTCTATTTCTGCCGAAGTGTCGCTTTGGGGCGCTCAAAGCGACCGTTCGGCAGAAATAGACGGGTTCAGGGGAGGGAGGGCTGCTGCTGCGTGATGCAGTGGATCCCGCCGCCGCGGTCGAACAGCGGGCGGGCGTCCACCGTGACCACGCGGCGCCCGGGGTAGGCGTCGGCGAGGATCTCGCGGGCCTGCGCGTCGGCGCGCTCGTCGCCGAACCCGCAGGCCACGACGCCGTCGTTCGTGACGAGGTGGTTGACGTAGCTCCAGTCCACGAAGCCCTCCTCGTCGCGCAGGGTTCCGGGTGCGGGCAGGTCGATGATCTCGAACCGGCGGCCGGCTGCGTCGACCTGCTCCGCGAGGTGCGCGCGCAGGGCGGCGGAGACCGCGTGGTCGGGGTGCTCCGGATCCTGCTGCGCGTGCAGGAGGATCCGTCCCGGTGAGGGGATGGTCGCGACGATGTCGACGTGGCCGTTCGTGCCGAATTCGTCGTAGTCGCGGGTGAGGCCGCGGGGCAGCCAGACCGCCTGCGTGGCGCCGATGGTGCGGAGCATCTCGGCCTCCACGCGCTGCCGGTCCAGGTACGGGTTGCGGCGCGGGTCGAGCTGCACGGTCTCGGTGAGCAGCACGGTGCCCTCGCCGTCGACGTGGATCCCGCCGCCCTCGTTCACGAGTGCGGAGCTGACCAGCTCGGCGCCCGCGTAGGCGGCGATGATGCGGGCGTGCTGCGCGGCGTCGTGCCAGCGCGCCCACTCCGGGGCGCCCCAGCCGTTGAAGACCCAGTCCACGGCGCCGAGGACGCCCGGGCGATCCGCGTCGAGCACGAACGTGGGACCGGAGTCGCGCATCCAGAACTCGTCCACCGGGGCCTCGACGATCGTGATGTCGGAGGACAGCATGCGCCGGGCGCGGGACAGCTCGGACGGATCCACGAGGATCGACACCGGCTCGAACTCGGCGACGGCGTGGGCGACCGCGGTCCAGGTGGCGTAGCCCTCCTCGCGCAGCGCGTCGGTGTCGCCCAGGGTGACCCCCTCGGCGGGGAACGCCATCCAGGTGCGGTCGTGCGGTGCGGTCTCGCTGGGCATTCGCCAGGCCATCGGAGCTCCTCGTCATCGGGTCGGCGTCCTTGTTGAACACGCGATCAACTAGCGCTACGGTATAGCTTCATGGACACCTCGTCAACCCCGCGTCCGCGGCGGATGCCTCCGGAACTGCGGGAGAAGGCGATCCGCGCGGCGGCGATCGCCCTCGCGCGGGAGTCCGGGATCGCGCCGCTCACGGTGCGCACGATCGCGGCCCGCGCCGGAGTCGCGCCCGCGCTCGTCGCGCACTACCGGCCCAGCATGGACGCGTTCGTCGCCGAGGTGTTCGGTGCGATCGTGTCGGACGAGCGCGCGGAGGTCATGGCGGTGGCCGCCGGAGTGCACGGCCTGCGTCCGCGCATCGCCGCGATCGTCGGGACGCTGCTGGACGACGACCGCGACGACGTCACGCTGGTCTGGGTGCAGGCCTGGGCGGCAGGCGCCCGCAACGAGGACCTCGCCGCGCGGGTGCGTGCGGAGATGGACCGGTGGCAGCAGGAGCTGGAGGCGGTCGTCGCCGACGGCGTGGCCGCCGGCGAGATCACGCCCGCGCGCGCCGACGGGGCGGCCTGGCTGCTGCTCGCGATGGTCGACGGCATGAACGCGCACTCGCTCGTGAAGTGGGCGCCGGACGACCGGGCCGGCCTTGCCCGGCGGGCACTCGCCGCGGTACTGGGCTGAGCCGAGGCGGGTGAGCCGATCTGGGCTGATCCGAGTCGGGGCTGAGCCGATTCGGGGTGAGCGGCCGGTTCAGTCCCGGACGCGCACCGATAGGCAGGTCACGCAGCCCTCGAGCTTCTCGAACTCGCTGATCGGTGTCGTGAGCACGGTGAGGCCGCGGTCGCGGAACAGCTGAGCGCTGCGCGGCGCGTCCGCGGACATGAGCACGGTGTCCTCGTCGAGCACCACGACGGCTGTGCCGTGCTCCTCGGGGACGGGGAGGAAGGTGGGATAGACGGCGGGGTCGTCGACGAGGGGCTCGTAGCCGATCACCGTGCCGTCCGGAAGAGCCGTGACGCCGCTCTTCAGATGCAGCACCTTCGTGACCTCGACGGCGACGACGGTCCAGCCGCGCGGGGCGAGCGCGGCGCGCAGCTGCTCGATCCCCTCGGCGTTCGTGCGCAGCGTCCGGCCGACGTAGACCGTGCGGCCGACCTTGAGCACGTCCCCGCCGTCGAGCGTGCCCGGGGCGTCGATCGCGACGAACGCGATGCCCGTGCGCTCCAGGGTGGCGCGGGTCGTGTCGATCTCACCGCGGCGGGAGTCGGCACCGGGGCGGGTGAGCACGGCGAGGTCGCCGAACATGACGACCGTGTCCTCGACGAACACCCCGTCGGGGTGCGCGTCGGCGGGGTCGATGTCGATGACCTCCCAGCCGCGGCCGCGGTAGACGTCGACGTACTGCTCCCACTGGCGCAGCGCCAGCTCGGCATCGATCGGCGTGCGGTCGATGTGCGTGATCTCTCCCTCGGCGAGTCGCGGGGACGGGCGGCGTACGAGTAGGCGGGGCATCGCACAAGGATAGTGTTCCGCAGCGCCGGTGTCACCCGACCCTGCACGCGCGAGGACGCTCACTCACGCCTGCTCCTGCCGGCGGATCCGTCCGGCGCGCGCGAACCACGTGACGACGAAGCCCAGCACGAGCGCGAAGAAGACCCCGAGGTTGGCGAATGCCCAGTCGCCGTTCTTGCCGCCGATCAGGAACAGCAGATAGCCCTGCCAGTTGTTCCACGGTGCGGCATCCGCGAACGTGTTCACCACGAAGCCCCAGCCGATCACGGAGGCGGCGATGAGCGTTCCGATCGAGATGCCGTCCCAGGCGCCGTAGCGGCCGCGCGGGTCGAACAGCGCCTCCTCGTCGTAGTCCCCGCGGCGCCGCAGGATGTCGGCGATGAGTATGCCGGCCCAGGCCGCCATCGGCACGCCGAGCGTGAGGAGGAACGACTGGAACGGGCCGATGAAGTTCTGCGCGAAGAACACCACGACGATCGTCCCGATGGTCAGGATCACGCCGTCGACCGCGGCCGCCGCCGGGCGGGGGATCCGGATCCCGAGACTCAGCAGCGTGAGCCCCGAGGAGTAGATGCCGAGCACCGCACCCGAGACGAGCGTGAGGATCGCGACGATGAGGAACGGGAACAGCGCCCAGGCGGGCAGGAGGGTCGCGAGTGCGCCGATCGGATCCGCGCCGACCGCCGCGCTGAGCGTGTCGTCGGATCCGGCCAGCAGGAGTCCGAAGAACACCAGCACGACGGGGGCGACCGAACCGCCGATCGTGTTCCACGCGACGATCTGCGCGTCCGACGCGGTGCGCTTCTGATAGCGCGACCAGTCCGCGGCGATGTTGATCCAGCCCAGGCCGAACCCGGTCATCACCATCACCAGGGCGCCGATCGTCTGTGCGAGCGTGCCGTCGGGGTGCGCGAACGCCTTCGCCCAGTGGATGCTCGGGAAGGTCAGGATCAGGAACAGGATCGTGCAGGCGCCGGTGAGCCAGGTGAGCACCGACTGCAGCCGCATGATCGTGTGATAGCCGAGCACCGACGCGCCCACGATGAGCGCCGCGACGAGCACGGTCGCGATGAGGTTGACCGCGACATCGCCGCTCTTGCCGACCCAGCCCAGCGCGTGCAGCACCGTGGTGGTGGCGAGCACGGCGGTGATGGTGAGCGAGGTCTCCCAGCCGATCGAGGTCAGCCACGACACGATGCCGGGCACCTTCTGCCCCTGCACGCCGAACGCGGCACGGGAGAGCACCATGGTCGGCGCGGAACCGCGCTTGCCCGCGATCGCGATCAGTCCGCACAGCGCGAACGAGACCACGATCCCGACGATCGCGACCATGGTCGCCTGCCAGAGCGAGATCCCGAAGCCGAGCAGGAAGGATCCGTACGACATGCCGAACACCGACACGTTCGCGGCGAACCACGGCCAGAACAGGTCACGGGGCCGGGCGGTGCGCTCGGACTCGGGGATGATCTCGATGCCGCGGCTCTCGATCAGCGCGGGCGCTGCCGGCCGGGCGTCGGGTGCGGTGCGGGACATGGTGCTGCCTCCGAGGGAAGCCGCGGGATCGCGGATTGCCTCCATCCTGGCACCGCCGTCCCGGCCGGCACGGATCGCGCGTCGCGATACGAAATCGGCGACCTGTCATCCGGGCGTGTTCTGCTTCCCTGAGCCTCCCGGTCCCGGTCCCTGAGCCTGTCGAAGGGCCCGGTCCCGTGGTTCGTGGGCACGCCCGCTCGGTTCAGGCGGCGAAGAACGCCTTCGCGACGGCGGCGAGGTCGTACAGGTCGTTCACGCCGGCGAGCTCGCGGGCGGAGTGCATCGACAGGATCGGGATGCCCACGTCGACCGTGCGGATGCCGAGGCGGGTCGCGGTGATCGGGCCGATCGTGGATCCGCACGGCACGTCGTTGTTCGACACGAACTCCTGGGAGTAGACCCCTGCGGCGTCGCACCAGCCGTACCAGGCCGCGGCGCCCACCGCGTCGGTCGCGTAGCGCTGGTTCGCGTTGAGCTTCAGGATCGGGCCCGAGCCGAGCACGGGCTGCACGACCGGGTCGTGCTTGCCCGCGTAGTTCGGGTGCACGGAATGCCCGACGTCGCTGGACAGGCACCAGGAGGCCGCGTAGGCGCGGTGCACGTCGGTGGAGTCCGCGCCGAGACCGGCATAGATCCGCTCCAGCACGTCCTCGAGGATCGGGCCGGCGGCGCCCGAGCGGGATCCGGATCCGAGCTCCTCGTGATCGAAGGCGGCGAGCACCGCGATCGCGGCCGGATCGCCGTGGGCGGCGACCTCGCCCAGCGCGACGACGCCCGCGTGCACCGAGGCGAGGTCGTCGAGGCGCCCGCTCGCGAAGAAGGCGTCGTCCTTGCCGAACACCGCACCGCGGGCCGTGTCGGCGACGACGATGTCGAAGCCCCGGATCTCGAGCGGATCCACGCCCGCGCCGTCCGCGAGCTCGGCGAGGATGTCCGCCTGCAGCGGATCGCCCAGGCCCCACACCGGCTGGGTCTCGTACTGCTTGTCGAGTGCGAGGCCGTTGTTGACGCCCCGGTCGAGGTGGATCGCGAGCTGCGGCAGCCGCAGCAGCGGCCCGGTCGCCGCGAGCACGACCCGTCCGTCGGCGAGCGCGAGGCGCCCGGCGAGGCGCAGCTCGCGATCGAGCCAGGAGTTCAGCAGCGGTCCGCCGTAGACCTCGACGGCGGCCTGCAGCCAGCCGCGCGTCCCCGTGGTGGGGCGGGGCTTGAGCTTGAATCCGGGGGAGTCGGTGTGCGCGCCGAGCACGTGCGCCGGCGTCGTCGCGGTGGCGCCGGCCGGGACGACCCAGGCGATCGCGGCCCCGTCGCGGACGATGACGAAGCGCCCGCCGGCCTGCGCGGGCCAGGCCTCGGTCTCGTCGAGGCGGGTGAAACCCTGCTCCTGCAGGCGCCGGGCGACCTCCTCCGCGGCGTGGTAGCTGGACGGCGACGCGGCGACGAAGTCGGCCAGGTCCTCGACGTGCGTGCGGGCGGAGGGAGCGTTGGACATCGGGATCCTTCCGGGGCGGCGGCGCGACCGCCGAGGCGACGCAGAACTGTATCGATCGTAACCGCCGCAACCGATCGCTCCCGGATCCTCCCGTCCTGCCGGGCTCAGCGAGAGCCTCGTAGGCGGGACGCAGCAGATCCGGGACGGACGTGCCGCGGACGGTCAAGGGGAGCGGGGGCAGCTGGGGCAGCAGCGGCGATGTCGGCGCGTGCCCGGGATCGTGCCCCGACGTTGCGGGGGAATTCCAGAACACGTCGAGCAGCTCGGCCAGCGGTGCCGCGTCCTCGGCCGGGGACGGCGCGGTGTCCAGCCGCTCCAGCAGCTCTTCGCGGCCGCGCCCCGCCAGGCGAGGATCTGGAACGGGTCGTCGTCGAACTGCTCGGCCAGCAGGTAGAAGACCGCGGCGAGGTGCTTGCACGGCACCTCCCAGTCGGGGCAGGAGCAGTCCAGCACGAGCTCGGCCAGGCGGCGGGGAACAGCGGCAGCCCCGCGTCGGCGAAGAGCGCCTCGATGTCGGCGCGGCATCTCGCCCGGCCAGCAGCTGCGCGACGAACCAGGCGTCCTGCGGGCAGACGCTCCTCGATCAGCGCCCACTCGCCCTTGCCGAAGGCGGTCACCCCGATGCGCACGCGGTAGGGCCGGGTCCGGGATGCCCTGCACCGCCGACGTCACCACACCGGGAGCGAGTCGAGCGAGAGCACCTGCCCGCGGCGTGCGTAGTTGCGGCCCGCGGGTGAGCCGGCTGCCCATGCCGAGGACTCGAGCACGTCGATGAACCGTGCGGACCACCAGGTCGACCGATCGTCGCCGCGGGCGGACTTCGCGCGGATCCCGCCGACCGCTTCCCGGGGCTTCGACGGCGGATAGTACGGCGAATCGAATCGGCTATTCACCGACGGCCTCCTCGCGACAGCGCGAACAGCTCGCGCAGCTCGCCGGTGGACAGCTCGGTGAGCCAGCCCTCGCCGGTGCCGACGACCAGCTCGGCCAGCGCCTTCTTCTCCTCGATCATCTCGGTCGATCCGCTCCTCCAGCGTGCCGACGCAGACGAACTTGCGCACCTGGACGTCGCGCCGCTGGCCGATGCGGAAGGCCCGGTCGGTGGCCTGGTCCTCCACCGCGGGATTCCACCACCGGTCGAGGTGCACGACATGGTTGGCGGCGGTCAGGTTCAGCCCGGTGCCGCCCGCCTTGAGCGACAGCAGGAAGAGCGGCGGGCCGTCGTCGGCCTGGAAGCGCGCCACCATCTCGTCGCGCGCCGGTCTGCGGCGTGCCGCCGTGCAGGAACAGCACCTCGCGGCCGAACCGCGCCGGCCAGGTGCGGCCGCAGCATCGCGCCGAACTCGGCGTACTGGGTGAAGCAGCAGCGCCTTGTCGCCCTCGGCGAGGACCTCCTCGAGGATCTCCTCGAGCCGGGCCAGCTTGCCGGACCGGCCGGCCGATGCGCGAGCCGTCGTCGCAGCAGCTGGGCGGGATGGTTGCAGACCTGCTTGAGCTTGGTCATCGTGGCCAGCACCAGCCCGCGCCGCTCGATCCCCTCGGCTGTCCTCGATGCTGCTCCAGCATGTCGTCGACCACGGCCTGGTACAGCGAGGCCTGCTCGGCGGTGAGGTTGCACAGACTGCTTCATCTCGAGCTTCTCCGGCAGGTCGTCGATGATCGGCTGGTCGGTCTTCAGCCGGCGCAGCACGAACGGCCGGGTGATCCGCGCGCAGCCGCTGCGGCGGCGTCGGTCGTCGCCGTCCGCTCGATCGGGATCGGCGTACCGGTCGCGGAACTGCTCGGCGCGCCGAGCAGCCCGGGGTTGACGAAGTCCATGATCGACCACAGCTCGGCGAGCCGGTTCTCCACCGGGGTGCCGGTCAGCGCGATCCGGTGCGGCCGGCATCCAGTCGCCGCACCGCCTTGGCCTGCTCGCGACAGGCGTTCTTGATGGCCTGCGCCTCGTCCAGCACGACCCGGTCCCAGCTGGATCCGGCGCAGCTCGTCGATGTCGCGCGGCGCCGTCGCGTAGGTGGTGACGACCAGGTCGGCGTCGGCGAGTCGCGCCGCGGAGTTCGTCGCCCGCGCGCCCGGTCCGCGCCGTGGTGCACGTGCACCGCGCAGCTCCGGCGTGAACCGCGGCGCGCCTCCCGCTGCCAGTTGCCGACCAGCGACATCGGGCAGAGCAGCAGGGTGGGCCGGTCCGCGGTGCGCGCTCGGCAGGTCGCCTCCCAGCGCCAGCAGCTGCACGGTCTTGCCGAGCCCCATGTCGTCGGCGAGCACACCGCCCAGACCCGAGCCGGCCGAGGAAAGCCAGCCAGGACAGCCCGCGCTGTTGGTAGGGCCGCAGGGTCGCCAGGAAGCCATCCGGGGGTGCGATGTCGGCGACGGAGGCGGTGCCCTGCAACAACTCGCCCAGCCAGCCGCCGGCGTCGATCTCGTCGAGCTCCAGCGGCAGGTCGGTGTCGTCGGGGTGGCTCAGCGCGAGCTCGATGACCCGGCGCACCGGCATCTGCCCGCTCCCGTATGCGCTCACGAATTCGATGCCCCGGCGCAGCCGATCCTGATCGACGGCCACCCACTCGCCGCGCAGTTGCACCAGGGGCGCCTTCGCGGCCGCGAGTGCGGCGATCTCCTCGTCGGTCAGCCCGTGATCGCCGAGGGCGAGGTCCCATCGGAAGTCGGCGATGCTGTACCTGTCGAAGCCTTCCTCCCCTTCGTCGCCGTCGCTCGGCGTCGCCGAGAGCCGCAACCCGACCCGGCGCTTGCGTGACCACCAGCCGGGAAGCTGCACCTCGACGCCCGCCTCGTCGAGGGCGACGGCGGCTTCCGCAAGGAACCGGTGCGCCCCCTCGACGTCGAGCGTCAGCGCGTCAGGGCGCGGGGCGCGCAGGGCGCGTTCCAGCTCGGGGTAGACGCGCTGCGCCCGGGCGAGCTCGCTCAGCAGCACCTCGCGAGGCGAGCGCAGCCAGCGCTCCAGGCCGCCGTCGCCGCCCCAGACGGCGGCGGCATCGACCAGCAGGCTGGGGTCGGTGCGCGACCGCAGCAGGAACTGCACGGTCCAGTCCGATGCGGATCGTTCCGGGGTTCCGGTGGTCTCGGAGCCGGCCGGCTCGGCTGCACCCACCTCCTGGAGGACTTCGTCCAGGCCTGCGGCGAGCTCCGCCGAGAGCACGATGCCGACGGCGGCGACGGGTGGCTCGGTCAGGCGCAGCACCAGCATCGCCGGACCCGGATCGTGGGTGCCGAATCCGTCCCACTCGGCGAGGCGGTCATGCAGGTCGGTGATCGCGTCCGGATCTGCGTGGATGACGCTGTCCGTCCCCGTCAACGCGTCCAGCCACGCCTCCGCGGTCGGAGTCGTGGCCGGCTTGCGTCCGCGGCGCCGCGGCAGGAACGACGTCGTGAGGCGGTCTCGGACGCGGGCATCGACCAGCTCGTTCAGCACCGCCGTGCCCAGTGTGCTGGGAGCGTCATCGGGTGACGCGGCCCGGAACGAGGGCGGCATCGACGAGATCAGCGCGTGCGCGCGCACGGCATCGGATCCGGTCAGCGCGGCGCGCCAGTGTGCATGCGCGGCATCCGTCCAGGACAGGGACGGCAGCACACGCCCGCGCCGGACGAGGTCGTCGGCGAATTCGGCGAGCCCTGCCACGAAGCGCAGGGAGGCGCCGGGTCTTGCATCCACATCCTCGTGCTGCCGTGCCAGACGGGCCGGGTCGAACCCGATAGCCGGCACCGTCCAGGTCAGCAGCGAGGGTGCCACCCTGCCGGCCGGACGTGGCTGAATCCGCACCAGTTCCGCCGAATCCAGCGGAGCGCGCCGCAGTGACGGCACGTGCACGACGGCACGCGTCGATTCGCCGTCGACGATGCCTTCGCCACCGATGAGCGCGCGCAACTGCGCGGCCGAGGCGCTGAACGGATGCTCGCGCGCCCGACGCACGGCTTCGCTAGGGCTGGTCACCGGGAGCGAGGAGTCCTCCGCCCACAGCAGAAGCCCTGCCTCTTTCGACCACGTGGCATGCAGGACGAGCAAGGATCCTCCAGAGGTCGTTCGCCGGACGACGAAGACGGGACGAGACTGCGAGGTCGAGGCTACCCGAGGCGAGAAACCACTTCCTGCATGAGAAAGTACGCCTGAACATGTGTTTCATGCAGGAAATGGTTTCTCGCGGGCGTGAGGTGAAGCGGTGCGGTCAGGCCGCGTGACGGGACCCGTTCTCGTCCGTGCTGTCGCCGCCCGGGGCCTCCGCGGCCCCATCGGCGTCCTCGACGTCCTCATCGCTCGGAGCCGCCTCGGCCGTCCTCCCGGAGCGCCGGGCGTAGATCGCCCGCGAGGCTTCGGACAGCGGGGCGCGCAGGAACAGCAGCGAGATGCTGATCCCGATCAACGCGGCGAACAGCACCGCCAGCCACCAGAACTCGCGGAAGATCGGGAAGAAGAACCACAGGATCCCCAGCGGCACGAGGAACGCCAGCAGGCGCAGCACCGAGTACACGAGCAGGGGAGGAAGTTTCACCCGCCCAGTCTAGGAGGGAGCGTTCGGCACCCGCTGTGAGGGCGCTATGCCGATGCCCTGCACAGCCCGGGGGCGGAGCTCGGGCGGGGCGCGCGCGCCTAGACTGGACCCGTGGCGCGATTCCTTGTGATCGGCGGCTTCCTGGCCGCGGTCTTCTGGGTGTTCGGCATCGTGGACTGCATCGTGCAACCGGCGAGCCGGCACCGCGGCGTGCCCAAGGGCGTCTGGATCGCGATCGTGGTCGTGATCCCCGTGATCGGCGCCATCCTCTGGTTCGCGCTCGGCCGGCTCCGCCCGGGCCACGTCGCCGCGGCGGAGCGCTATCTTCCGCTCGACGACGAACCGGGATCCGTCCGGCAGCGGGACCGGATCAGCGACGCCGAGCAGGAGCGCAGGATCCGCGAGCTCGAGGAGGAGCTGTCGCGGCTGGACGACCGCGGCGACACGGACCCTCCCGGCCCGCGCCCGTGACGGTCGCGCACGGGTCAGGCACCCCGTCGCCGCCGACGGCCGAGCACGGGCCGGGCCCGCAGGCGCCGGAGGCACGGGAGACCCCGGGCGTCGCCTCTGCGGCATCCGACGCGGCGGCGCGGCTGCTCACCGGGCTCATCGAGAACGGCGTGCGCGACCTGGTGCTCTCACCCGGCTCGCGCTCCCAGTCGCTCGCGCTGGCCGCGGTCGCGCTGGCCCGGAGCGGATCCGCTCGGGTGCACGTCCGCGTCGACGAGCGCGTCGCCGGCTTCACGGCCCTCGGGCTCGCCCGCGAGTCCGGGGTTCCGGCCGCGCTGATCTGCACGTCCGGTACGGCGGCAGCGGGGTATCTCCCCGCCGCGATGGAGGCCTTCCACTCCGGCGTCCCGATGATCCTGCTCACCGCCGATCGGCCGCCCGAGCTGCGTGGCGTCGGCGCGAACCAGGCCACGATCCAGCCCGGCATGTACCGCGCGTGGGTGCGCCTCGGCGTCGACGCGCCTGTTCCTTCAGAGGCGGATCCGGCGGTCTTCTCGGCGCTCGCCGCAGAGGCCGTGGCCGCAGCGACGGGCGCGGCAGGGGAGGGCCTCGCGGGCGTCGCCGGCCCGGTGCACCTGAATCTGCCGGTGCGCGAGCCACTGTCCGGCGCGCTGCCGGATCCGCTCCGCGCGGTCGCGGGATCTGCGCCGCGCCCGGCCGTCGCAGTGCCGTTGCCGGTCGCGCAGGGGCCGCGGACGGTGGTCGTCGCAGGCGCGGACGCCGGCCACGACGCCGAGCGGATCGCCCGCGCGGGCGGCTGGCCGCTGATCGCCGAGATCGTCAGCGGGGCCCGGTTCGGCGGCCACGTCGTCCCGGACTACCGTGCGCGGCTGCGCGACCCCGCACTCGGCGGCCGCATCGAGCGGGTGATCGTGCTCGGCCACCCCACGCTCAGCCGCGAAGTCGCCGCGCTGCTGCGCCGCGCCGAACTCGAGGTGATCGCGGTGCGGCGCGGCGGGGAGCGGCTCGACCTCTCCGGGCGCCGCGGTCGACGCCGCGGCGGTCGCGGTGACGGAACCCTCGGGCGACGGCGCCTGGCTCGCCGAGTGGACCCGCCCCGCCGCGGATCCGGTGGCCGGCGGTACCGGCTCTTGACCGCCCCGTCGACCGGATCGGCCTCGTGCAGGCGGTGTGGGCGGCGACCGGCGCGGACGACCGGCTGCTGTTCGGATCCTCCCGGCTCGTCCGGGTGGCTGACCAGGTGCTGCCGGGCAGCCGGGTGCGGGTGCACGCCAACCGCGGCCTCGCCGGGATCGACGGCACCATCGCGACCGGGATCGGGATCGCGGCCGCGGCCAGGGCCGCCGGGGCGACCGGGGTGGCCCGGGTGCTGCTCGGCGACCTGTCGTTCCTGCACGACGTCGGATCACTCCTGCTCCCGGCCGACGAGCCCGCACCGCGGATCCAGGTCGTCGTCGGCAACGACGGCGGCGGCACGATCTTCGACGGACTCGAGGTCGCGGCCACGGCCGGATCCGACGCCCTCGACCGCGCCTTCTACACCCCGCAGTCCGTGGCGTTCGCGCCGCTCGCCGCCGCGTACGGCTGGATCCACCGGAGTGTCGGATCCCGGGCAGAGCTGGAGAGCGCCCTGGCCGCCGAGGTCGCAGGTCCCCAGGTGATCGAGGTGCCGCTGGATCGCTGAGCCGCCGGTCGGGCAGGATGGGCGGATGAGCAACGCAGCGCGCTGGACGCATCCGGCCACCGAAGCACTCCGCGTCGACGCCGGGTTCCGGCTCGCCGACGTGGACGCCGACGCGACGCCCGGGTACACCGGCGGCAAGTCGGAGGGCGCGAGGGACCTGGCCGAGGGCATCGGCCGGCTCGGCGAGCTGCAGGAGCGCCTCTTCGCCGAGCACGTCGACGGCGGCACCCGCGACGGCGTGCTGCTGGTGCTGCAGGCGATGGACTCGGCCGGCAAAGGCGGGATCGTCCGGCACGTCGTGGGCGGCGTGGATCCGCAGGGCGTCGCGCTCGCCGCGTTCAAGGCGCCCACCGCCGAGGAGCGCGCGCACGACTTCCTCTGGCGGATCGAGAAGCGCGTGCCCGCGCACGGCCTGATCGGCGTCTTCGACCGCTCGCACTACGAGGACGTGCTGATCGCGCGGGTCCGCGAGCTCGCGCCGGCGGAGGAGATCGAGCGCCGCTACGGGGCGATCGTCGACTTCGAGAAGCGCGTCGCCGACTCCGGGATCCGGATCGTCAAGGTCATGCTGCACATCTCGCCGGACGAGCAGAAGGCGCGGCTCATGGCGCGGCTGGACCGCCCGGAGAAGCACTGGAAGTTCAACCCGGGCGACACCGATGAGCGCCTGCTCTGGAACGACTACATGGCGGCCTACCAGACCGTCTTCGAGCGCACGTCGACGCCCGAGGCTCCCTGGCACGTGATCCCGGCGAACCGCAAGTGGTACGCGCGGCTCGCCGTGCAGGAGCTGCTGCTCGCGGCGTTGCAGGACATCGATCCGCAGTGGCCGAAGGCCCGGTACGACGTGGGGCACGAGAAGGCCCGTCTCGCCGCGAGCTGACCGATCGAGACGCGCGATCAGGCCAGGGCGTCGACGATCGGGCGGAACTTCACCCGGGTCTCCAGCAGCTCGGCCTCGGGGTCGCTGCCGGCGACGATCCCCGCTCCCGCATAGGCGGTGAGCGGGATCGGGGATCCGGATCCGCCGTCGCCGAACTGGGCGCAGCGCAGCGCGATCGCCCACTCGCCGTTGCCGCGCGCGTCGATCCAGCCGACCGGCCCGGCGTAGCGGCCGCGGTCGAACGGCTCGAGATCGCGGATCGCGGCGATCGCGACGTCGGTCGGAGTGCCGGCCACGGCGGCGGTCGGGTGCAGGGCGGCGGCAAGATCGAGCGCGGAGGCGCCGTCGCTGAGTTCTGCGCGCACGTCGGTCGCGAGGTGGAACAGGTTCGGCAGCTCCAGGATGAACGGGCCGCCCTCGGCGTCGAGCGCGGTGGTGTGCGGGACGAGGGAGGCCACTACGCTGCGCACCGCGAACGCGTGCTCGTCGTTGTCCTTGGGGCTGTCCGCCAGCGCCGCCGCCGCGCGGGCGTCGGTCACCGCATCGGCGCCGCGTGCCGTGGTGCCGGCGAGCACGCGCGCGCTGACCGCGCCGTCCTGCACGGTGACCAGGGTCTCCGGGCTGGCGCCGATGAGGCCGTCGACGGCGAACGCCCAGGTGTCCGGATAGCCGGTGCTCAGCGCGCGCACGAGCCGGCGCAGGTCGGATCCCGCCGGCACCGACCCCATGAGATCGCGGGCGAGCACGACCTTGTCGTACCGGCCCTCCGCGATCGCGGACAGGGCCCGGCGCACCGAGGCCTGATATCCCGGCGCGGTCAGCGCACCGGGTCCGAGCGTCCCCGCCCAGTGCGGGCCGAACGCGGTCGGACCGGGCTCCGCCCCGCCGGTGCCGTCGGCCTCGGCGATCCGGGTGATCCAGGCGCGCCCGCCGTGGCTGCCGACGATCGTGCGCGGCACGATGAGCACGCTGTCGGCCGTGGAGGCCTCGTCGAACACGAGCGCGGCGAACGCGACGAGTCCGGTCCCCGGCTGGTGCAGCGGGTCGTCGATCGACGCCGAGGCGCAGATCTGCTCCCAGGCGCGGCTCAGCGCAGCGGCCCGGGGTTCGTCGCCGGCGGCGACGCGCACCACGCGAGCGGTGCCGGATCCCGCGGCGACGATCCCGTCTCCGCGTCGCAGCCACGCCCGCGGATCCGACGGATCGGCGTAGGCCAGGAGGTCGGTGGCGGGATCGATCTCTCGCGTCTCCACGACCAGGCCGGCACTCACGGATCCAGCCTATTGCGTCTGCGGGCCGGCTCGGCCCGTCGAGAGCCGGGCAGGCCGTCGCCGTCCGACGCCCCGCCTAGAGTGTCAGCGTGAGTGCAGAGCGGCCGGAACCGGGTACGGAGATCGTCTTCCAGTGGCGCAAGTGGGACGGATCGACGCACTGGCGGCACGAGTGCGTCTGGCTCGGATCCGACACCTGGGGCGACTGGGTGGGTCAGCCGGCGGGGTGGCGGAGCGAGCGACCGGGCCGCTCCTTCGTGACGCACGGACCCAACGTGACGCTGGTGCCGCCGAGCGGCGACTACGCGCTCACCGTGAACCGGGACCACCCCAAGGGCATGCGCATCTACATCGACCTCGCCTGGGACGTGCACGCCGGCGCCGCCGACGGGAGCCCGGATCCGCTGCTGTTCACCGGGATCGACATGGATCTCGACGTCGTGCGCATCGAGGGGGAGCGCGGCACCTGGCTGGACGACGTGGACGAGTGGGACGAGCACCGGGTGCAGTACGGCTACCCGGCCGAGGTGCAGGAGCACCTGCTCGCGCTCGCCGTCGATCTCGAGCAGCGCGTGCGCGCGCAGCAGGAGCCGTTCGACGACGCGACGGCCGACGTCTGGCTGGACCGGCTCGAGGCGCTGGGACTGCCGCCGCGCGCGTAGGCTGGGCGGGTGACAGCGAACGAGCCCAACCGCGCCGACCTCGGCAAGGATCCCTCCCGCGTCATCGGGATGTTCGACCAGGTCGCGGCAGGCTACGACCGCACCAACACGGTGATGACGGTCGGCAACGACGCGCTCTGGCGGGCCGCGACCACCCGCGCGGTGGCGCCGAAGAAGGGCGAGCGGATCCTCGACCTGGGTGCGGGGACGGCGTCCTCGTCGGCGTCCCTGGCAGCCAGCGGGGCCGAGGTCGTCGCCGCGGACTTCTCGCCCGGGATGCTCGAGGAGGGCCGCCGCCGGCACGGCGATCTGCGCAACCTCAGCTTCGTGCAGGCCGACGCGATGAACCTCCCGTTCGGCGACGACGAGTTCGACGCGGTCACGATGTCGTACAGCCTGCGCAACGTGCAGGATCCGAAGAAGGCGCTCGCCGAGTTGTTCCGCGTCACCAAGCCGGGCGGCCGCATCGTGATCAACGAGTTCTCCACGCCGCCGGCGAAGCTGCTGCGCGGCTTCTACAAGCTCTACAACGCCCAGGTGCTGCCGCGCGTGGCGCGCCTCGCCGGCACCAACGGCGAGGCCTACGACTACCTGAACGAGTCGATCCGGGCGTGGCCCGACCAGCGCACGCTCGCCGTGTGGATGCGCGAGGCCGGCTGGATCGACGTCGCCTGGCGCAACCTGTCGTTCGGCATCGTCGCCCTGCACCGCGGGCGCAAGCCGCGGGGCTGAGACGCAGGGCCCATTTCCGGGGTCGTTGAGCGAGGACGGCGCAGGCGACCGAGACGAAACTTTCCGGGGTCGTTGAGCGAGGACGCCGGAGGCGACCGAGACGAAACGCGGTTTCCCGCGGATCACGGCGTTTCGTCTCGCTGCTCCTTCGTCGCTGCTCGCTCAACGACCCCGGGGGCGGGTGCTGCTCCTTCGTCGGTCCCTGAGCCTGTCGAAGGGCGCTCAACGGCCCCGGGGGTGACCGAGACGAAACTTTCCGGGGTCGTTGAGCGAGGACGCCGGAGGCGACCGAGACGAAACGCGGTTTCCCGCGGATCACGGCGTTTCGTCTCGCTGCTCCTTCGTCGCGGTCCCTGAGCCTGTCGAAGGGCGCTCAACGGCCCCAGGGGGCGGGCGCTGCTCCTTCGTCGCGGTCCCTGAGCCTGTCGAAGGGCGCTCAACGGCCCCGGGGGTGACCGAGACGAAACTTTCCGGGGTCGTTGAGCGAGGACGCCGGAGGCGACCGAGACGAAACGCGGTTTCCCGCGGATCACGGCGTTTCGTCTCGCTGCTCCTTCGTCGCTGCTCGCTCAACGACCCCGGGGGGGCGCGCTGCTGCTCCTTCGTCGCGCTGAGCCGACCACGGCGTTTCGTCTCGCTGCTTCGTCGGGTCCCTGAGCCTGTCGAAGGGCGCTCAACGGCCCCGGAGTTCGCAGGTAGGCTGGAACATGTGACTTCGAGCCCCGCCGCCACGGGTTCGCGCCTCGCGAGCCGTCTCGGTTTCAGCGACCGCGTGTTCGTGGGTCCGTCCGCGCGCAAGCTCGCCCGGGAGGTGGAGGCCGGCCTCGACCTCGTCGAGCAGGGTCTGGCCGAGGATCTGCACGTCGCGGACTCGCTCGCCGACGCCACCAGCCGCTACCTGTACGACGCCGGCGGCAAGCGCGTGCGCCCCGTCCTCGCACTGCTCACCGCGCAGCTCGGCGGCGGCAACCTGCCCGCGGTCGTCGACATCGCGAAGGCGCTCGAGCTCACCCACCTCGGCTCGCTGTACCACGACGACGTGATGGACGGCGCGGATCGCCGTCGCGGCGTGCCCGCCGCGCACGCGGTGTGGGGCAACAACGTCGCGATCCTCACCGGCGACATCCTGTTCTCCCGTGCGCTCAAGCTGATGTCCGGACACGGCGATCGCGCGATCCGGCTGCAGGCCGACACCTTCGAGCGCCTCGTCCTCGGGCAGATGCACGAGACGGTCGGCCCGCAGCAGGGCGACGACCCGATCGCGTTCTACATCCAGGTGCTCGCGGACAAGACCGGATCCCTCATCGCCGCGGCCACGCAGGCCGGCGTGATCTTCTCCGGCGCTCCCGCGGAGTACGAGGAGCCGCTGCGCAGCTTCGGCGAGAAGGTCGGCGTGGCGTTCCAGCTGCTCGACGACGTGATCGACCTGTCCGCCAAGCCCGAGGACACCGGCAAGGTGCCCGGCACGGATCTGCGTGCGGGCGTGCCGACGATGCCGTCGCTGCTGCTCGGCGTCGAGACCGACGCGGAGTCGGTCGCGCTGTCTGCGGAGATCGATGAGGGCGTGGCGCGGATCGCCGCGGGCGAGGATCCCGCGATCCTCGATGACGCCCTCGCCCGCCTGCGCGACCACGCCGTCACCGCGAAGACCCTCGATCTCGCCCGGAGCTGGACCCAGGGCGCGATCGACGAGCTCGACGTGCTGCCGAAGGGGGCGGTGCGCGAGGCGCTGACCCGGTTCGCACAGTCTCTCGCCGACCGCAGCAGCTGACGCCGCGCTGCCGAAAGGATCCCCATGACCAAGCTCAGGCTTGCCATCGTCGGTGCCGGCCCCGCCGGCATCTACGCCGCCGACATCCTGCTGAAGGCCGAACGGCGCTTCGACGTCTCGATCGACCTGTTCGAGCATCTGCCCGCGCCGTACGGCCTGGTCCGCTACGGCGTCGCCCCCGACCACCCGCGCATCAAGGGCATCATCACGGCGCTGCGCGACGTGCTCGACCGCGGCGACATCCGGCTGTTCGGCAACGTGCACTTCGGCACCGACATCACCCTCGACGACCTGAAGCAGCACTACAACGCCGTGATCTTCGCGACCGGTGCGCTCCGCGACAGCCGGCCTGGACATCCCCGGCGTCGACGCGATCGGATCCTACGGCGCCGCCGACTTCGTGAGCTGGTTCGACGGCCACCCCGACGTGCCGCGCGAATGGCCGCTGGACGCCGCGTCGGTCGCGGTGATCGGCAACGGCAACGTGGCGCTCGACGTGTCGCGCATGCTCGCCAAGCACGCCGAGGACCTGCTCGTCACCGAGATCCCGGCGAACGTGTACGAGGGCATGAAGGACTCGGCCGTCACCGACGTGCACGTGTTCGGCCGCCGCGGCCCCGCGCAGGTGAAGTTCACGCCGCTCGAGCTGCGCGAGCTCGGCGAGCTGCGCGACGTCGACATGGTCGTCTACGACGAGGACTTCGACTACGACGACGCCTCCCGCGACGCGATCGCCAGCAACAAGCAGGTCATGGTCATCGACCGGGTGCTGCAGTCCTGGCGCAAGCGCGATTCGGTGAACAACGCGGGCGGATCCGCGTCGCGCCGGCTGCACCTGCACTTCTGGGCGCGCCCGGTCGAGGTCCGCACCGACGACGCCGGCCGAGTCGCCGCGCTCGTCTACGAGCGCACCCGTCCCGACGGCACCGGCGGAGCGGTCGGCACCGGCGAGATGCGCGAGGTGCCGATCCAGGCGCTCTACCGCGCGGTCGGCTACTTCGGCTCGCCGCTGCACGGCGTGCCGTTCGACAAGAAGCACGGCGTGATCCCGAACCGCGAGGGCCAGGTGCTCGCGAAGGACTCCAACCAGCGCGTGCCCGGCGATCTACGCGACCGGCTGGATCAAGCGCGGCCCGGTCGGCCTGATCGGGCACACCAAGTCCGACGCGATGGAGACCGTGCGCCACATCATCAACGACCAGGGCATCCTGGTGGCAGCCGGAGGATCCCTCCGAGGCCGCGATCCCCGCTCTGCTCGCCGAGCGCGGGCGTGCGCTGGACCGACCTGGAGGGCTGGCACCGCCTGGACGAGCACGAGATCGCGCTGGGAGCACCCGAGGAGCGCGCCCGCATCAAGGTCGTGCCGCGCGAGGAGATGGTCCGCATCTCGCGGGGCGAGTGACGCCGTTGTTCCGGTCCCTGAGCCTGTCGAAGGGCCCGGAACGACCAACCGCGCCACTCGTCACCCGCTAGCCTGACGCGTATGACCCCCGTCGCGGAGACGCCCGCCTGGGCGCCGGACGTCCTCGGCGACGAGTTCGAGCAGCTCACACTGCCGCTCGGGTCGGATGACGAGGGCGAGGTGGTCGCGACGCTCGTGCGCGCGCTGCCGCGCCGGAGCGCCTGGCAGCGGGCCCTTCGATGGGCTCTGGGACCAGGCGATGCGCGCGAGCTCGCCGACACGGACGTGCTGTACGTGCACGGCTGGTCGGACTACTTCTTCCAGAAGCGGCTCGCGCGGTTCTGGACCGGCCGCGGCGCCCGGTTCTTCGCCCTCGACCTGCGCAAGTACGGCCGGAGCCTGCGGCCGGGTCAGACCCCGGGCTACATCTCCGACCTCGCGAGCATACGACCAGGACATCGCGGCCGCGCTCGCCGTGATGCAGGCCGGCGGCGAGCGCCGCCGGGCGCCGGCTGGTACTGCTCGGCCATTCGACCGGCGGCCTGATCCTCAGCCTGTGGGCGGCCCGCAACCCGGGCGTCGCGTCGGCGGTGATCCTGAACAGCCCGTGGCTGGAGTTCCAGCTGCCGCGCTTCACCCGCGAGACCATCGCGCCCCTGGTCGGGCTGCAGGCGCGGCGCCATCCGCTGGAGCGGGCGCCGCAGGTCGACCTCGGTTTCTACACGCGCGCGCAGAACGAGGCGGCGGATCCGGCAGACCCGATGGCGGTGAACCTGCAGTGGCGGCCGGAGCAGACGATGGCGGTCCACGCGGGCTGGTTGCACGCGATCCTCGCGGGGCACGCGAAGATCGCCGCCGGGATCCGGATCCCGGTTCCCGTGTGCGTGCTGCTCTCGGCCCGCAGCGCCTATCCCACGACCTGGTCGGACGACCTCACCCGCGCGGACAGCGTGCTCATCGTCGACGACATCGCCCGTGCCGCCCTCAAGCTCGGTCCGTCGGTCACGATCGAGCGGATCGACGGTGCCCTGCACGACGTCTTCCTGTCGCGGCACGAGGCCCGCGAAGACGCCTACGCGCGTCTCGGGCGCTGGGTCGACGCCTGGTCCGCAGCGGACCGCCGGGCGCGGCGGGCCCGGCGGGCGGGGTAGCGTTCAGTCCACCAGGTGCATCGCGCGGACCAGACGCTCGGCGGCGGCCCCGTCGCCGATCAGGATCGCCTCCGCGAGCTGTTCGTGCACCGTGCGCATGCGATCCGCCTCCGCGGTGCTCAGCGACCACGGCCGCAGATTGCGCGAGATCAGCATGCTCATCTCCTCCAGGACGGAGCGGAAGATGTCGTTCTCGCTGTGCTCGGACAGGTACCGGAGGAGTTCCTGGCGGGCCGCCGAGACGGCGGCCGGGTCATCGAGGGCGTCGGTGACGGCCAGTGCGCGCTGCGCGGCCTCGGCGCGCTCGTCCTGGTTCAGCCGGGGCACGGCGAGCGCGGCGATCGCGCCGCCGACGTACCCGGTGAACTCGCGAGTCTTCGCGGTCAGCGCAGGAGACACCTCGGTCACCTGCGTGTAGCGGCTCGGGTACATCTCGACCAGGCCGATCCGCTCCAGGCGCTGCAGCGCCTCCCGGATCGGCATGCGCGAGACGCTGAACTGCGCGGCGAGATCGGCGTCCCGGATCCGGTGCCCCGGCGGCAGCGTGCCGTCGATGATCGACGCGCCGACGCGCTGATAGACCTCCTCCGCGAGGAGTTGTTTCGTGACCCCGACCTGCGTGCGAGACGCAGGGGTCACCGGAACGTTGCCGTTCATGACTACCCCCAAAGTAGTTTTCCCCAGAACAGCACTATCGCACCTCGCGCCCGGCAACCCCAAATATCGGTGCGGAGTCCGTGCCGGCGCGCCGTGGAGTGGGCGGCCGGAACCGGTCAGCTGCGGCGTCGGGACAGGTGGACGGTCACCTCATCGCCCTCGTCTTTGCCGATCGCACGTCGGATCGCGGCGGAGACCGGGAGCTTGTGGGTGCCATCCCCGAGTGCCATGAACGCACCGTCGAAAGGGCGATCGTCGACGGTGCCGGACACTTTGACGAGCCCCCGCGTGCCGAAGATCGCCGCGGAGTCCGGCAACTGCACGCAGATCCACGTGTCGCCCTCCCGCACGCGTCCGAGAACCGCGGCGAACGTGATGTCGAGGGGGCCGATCTCACTCATCGCCGGATCCCTTCGCCTGGTCGGGGTCAGCCTCGTCTCGGCCGGCCGCGTCGGGGCCGGTGAGGGAGAAGGCGTTGCCGTCCGGGTCGCGGAACGCGAACATGGCGGGCACGCCGGGCCAGCGCAGGATCTCGTCGACGTCGATCCCGTCCGCGGTCATCGCCGCGTGGGCCGCGTCGACGTCGTCCGACGTGAAGCGGATCCCGATCGGGCCGCGGCGGACGCCGGGTTCTGCACGCTCGAGGGTGAGGATCACGTTCCCCCGGCCCGGCGAGAGCTCGATCCACCGCCCGGTCGGCGTCGGCATGTCGCGCAGCACGGCGAAGCCGAGGCCGCGGTAGAAGCGCAGCGCAGCGTCCTGATCGTCCACGGGGATGCTGACCGTGCGGACGCCGGTGATGTGGGTGCTGTCCATGATGTGTCCCTTCGGAAGTCGGTTCGTCCTTCAGGGATATGACGATCGAAGGGGCGGCCGATCGACAGGCGCCGCCGGAGCGAGGCGCCTGTCCGGACTACCGGAAGTTGATGAACTGCAGATCGAGATCCAGGTCGGATCCCTTCAGCAGCGCGATCACGGCCTGCAGGTCGTCGCGGCTCTTGGACTGCACGCGCAGCTCGTCGCCCTGGATCTGCGACTTGACCGACTTGGGGCCCTCGTCGCGGATGATCTTGCCGATCTTCTTCGCGTTCTCGGAACTGATGCCCTCCTTGAGGGTCGACTCGATGCGGAACTCCTTGCCGCTGGGGGCCGGCTCGCCGGACTCGAGGCTCTTCAGCGAGATGCCGCGCTTGATCAGCTTGGACTGGAACACGTCGAGCACCGCGTTCGCGCGCTCGGCGGAGTTCGCGACGATCACGATCTTCTCGCCGCTCCACGCGATCGAGGCGCCGACCCCCTTGAAGTCGTAACGCTGCTCGATCTCCTTGCGGGCCTGGTTGAGTGCGTTGTCGGCCTCCTGCCGATCCACCTTGGAAACGATGTCGAATGAGCTTTCAGCCATAGAGGAAGTGTAGCGAGCGGGTAAGCATGGCAAGCGGGTCAGGGGCTCGTCGGGGGCGGAATCACCACGTGAGCGCGTCGTTGACCGCCTGAGCGAGCCGGGTGAAGCGACCGTTCTTCGCGAGGTCGTCCAGGAGCACCGGCCGTCCGTCCGGATCCGCGAGCGGCACGCGCCAGTTCGGGTACTCGCGGTAGGTGCCGGGCTGGTTCTGCGCGCGACGCTCGCCCACGGCATCCACCAGCGCGACGCCGAGCAGCAGCGACGGGGCGGATCCGAGATAGCGGTGCAGGGCGATGACGATGTCCTCCTCGGTCGCCTCCGGTGCGAGGATCCAGCGATCCCGCAGCCGCTGCAGCATCGTCTCGCGCTCCCGTTCGGCGATCGCCCGCTCCTCGTCGACCGCACGCTCGAGCAGCCCGAGCCGGTCGCGGAGTTCGACGTGCTCACCGGCCAGATAACCGGCGGTGGGCGGCAGGTCGTGCGTGGTGACGGTCGCGAGAACTCCCTGACGGTAGTTCTCCGGCTGCCGCGGGCCGTCCTCGTCGTTCTCGAACCACAGCACCGAGGTGCCGAGGACGCCGCGCTCGGCCAGGTACTCGCGCACCCAGGGCTCGACGTTGCCCAGATCCTCGCCGATGATCACGGCACCGGCGCGCTGCGCTTCCAGCAGCAGCACGCCGATCATCGCCTCGTGGTCGTAGCGGACGTAGGTGCCCGCGGTGGATCCGGAACCGGCGGGGATCCACCACAGCCGGAACAGGCCGATGATGTGGTCCACGCGCAGCGCGCCGGCGTGCTGCAGGAGTCCCCGCAGCAGATCCCGCAGCGGCCGGTACCCCTGTGCGGCGAGGGCGTCCGGCAGCCACGGCGGCTGCGACCAGTCCTGACCCTGCTGGTTGTACATGTCCGGCGGCGCGCCGACCGTCACCCAGGACGCATACGTCTCGGGGTGCGACCACACGTCTGCGCCGAGCGGGTGCACCCCGACCGCGAGGTCGTGCATCACGCCGATCCGCATCCCGGCGTCGAGCGCGGCGGCCTGCGCGTCGGCGAGCTGCGCGTCGGCGATCCACTGCAGCCAGACGTGGAAGTCGACGCGTTCAGCGAGCTGCTCGCGAAGCGCGGCGATCAGGGGCGAGCCGAGATCGTGCCACCCGTCGGGGCGATCCGCCTGCGGGATCCCGGCGAAGTGCTCTTCGAGGGCGCACCAGAGCGCGAAGTCCTGCAGCGCTCGCCCCTCCCGGGCGATGAACACGTCGAGCGACGCACGGCGGTCGGCGGCGAGCCCCGCACCGAAGATCGTCTCCAGTGCGGCCCTCTTCGCGACCCAGACCGTGTCGCGGTCGATGAGGTCGTCGGTGTCGTCGAGCGCCGCGAGCGGCGCCTTGAGGCTCTGCAGCAGCGCCTGGTCGGCCGGAGCCAGGCCGGCCGCCTCGGGAATCCGCTCGGGCTGCACGTAGAGCGGGGCGATGAACCGGCGGCTCGCCGGGAGGTAGGGGGAGGGCTCGATCGGCGCGACCACCTCCGCGGCGTGGATCGGGTTGATCAGCAGGAAGTCGGCGCCCTGCGCGCCGGCGACGGAGGCGAGGCCGGCCAGATCGGCGAAGTCTCCCATGCCCCACGACGAGCGGGAGCGGACCGAGTAGAGCTGCGCCATCAGTCCCCACGCGCGGCCCTTGTTGGCCTCTCGGCTCGGGGGCGCCTCGAGGCGGTGCGGCGTGACGATGAGAGAGCACGTCGTCACCCGGGGCCGGCGCGAGCCGTCCTCCGCGGAGACCTCGGCACGGATCGTGTGCCAGCCGAGCGGGAGGTCGGGCGGAAGCCGCACGATGAGACGACGCCGGGCGACTCCCGCCACGGTCTGCGTCTCGGCGGCGTCGTCGGGGAGGGCGAGGTCCCGTTCGGCGCCGTCTTCGAGCACCAGCTGCAGCTGCACCTGTTGACCCTCCGCCAGGTGCACGACCAGGTCGCCCGTACCCTGCCGCACCACCAGCGAGTCCGGCACGACCCGGATCCAGGGGCGCTCCCGGCGGGCACGGAGAGCGGCGTCCTCGTCCGAGGCGTCCACGCCCATCGCCCCGAGCAGGGCGCGGAGCGTGGACGCCGGAACATTCACGTGCTCACCGAAGAACGACCAGTAGCTGGTGGAGATGCCGTAGGCGTCGGCGAGGGCCAGGAGAGCGTCGCTCGGGGGCAGCTCGTCGATCACGGTCTCGGGTGCACCCATGTCGAGCTCCTTGTGTGTGGTGCGGTGTGCGGTGTGTGGCGCAGGCAGAACGCAGCGATCGGCCGGTTCGCTCAGAGGGTTGGCGGGGTGTGCCAGATGCGGTCGATGTAGTCGCGGATGGAGCGGTCGGAGGAGAAGAATCCGGTGCGGGCGACGTTGAGGATCGCGGCGTGGGTCCACTGGTCCTGGTCGGCGTAGGCGGCGTCGACGCGCTGCTGTGCGGCCATGTAGGCGGCGAAGTCGGCGAGCACCATGAACCGGTCCTCGTAGAGCAGGTTGGACACGACGGGTTCGAAGACGGAGCGGTCGCCGCCGGAGAACGCGCCGGAGGCGATCAGGTCGATCGCGGCGCGCAGCTGCGGGTCGGCCTGGTAGAAGTCGCTGGGCCGGTAGCCGGTGGCGGTGAGCTTCTCGACGTCGGGTTCGGTCATCCCGAAGAGGAAGAAGTTGTCGTCGCCGACGAGTTCGCGGATCTCGACGTTGGCGCCGTCGTCGGTGCCGATCGTGAGCGCGCCGTTGAGGGCGAATTTCATGTTGCCGGTGCCGGATGCTTCCTTGCCGGCGAGGGAGATCTGCTCGCTGAGGTCGGCCGCCGGGATCACGCGCTCCGCGAGGGTGACGTTGTAGTTCGGCGGGAAGATGAGCTTGAGACGCCCCTCGAGCCGAGCGTCGGCGTTCACGACGGATCCGACCGCGTTGATCAGGTGGATGATCCGCTTGGCCATCACATAACCGGGGGCGGCCTTCGCCCCGAAGATCACCGTGCGCGGCGTGAGGTCCGCGGCGGCCACACGACCCGACGCGACGCTCTCGTACGTGCTCACGACGTGCAGCAGCTTGAGCAGCTGCCGCTTGTACTCGTGCAGCCGCTTGACCATCACGTCGAGCAGATGTCCGTCGCTCACCTCGAAGCCGTCGCGGGCGCGCAGCACCTCGTTCAGACGGCGCTTGTTCGCCGCCTTCACGTCCGCGAACGCCGTGCGGAACGCCGGCGTCCTCGGCGAACGGCTCCAGCTCGCGGAGGCGCTCCAGGTCGGTCACCCAGCCGTCGCCGATCGCGTCGGTGATCAGCGCCGACAGCTCCGGGTTCGCCAGCCGGAGGAACCGGCGGGGGGTGACGCCGTTGGTGACGTTGGTGAACTTTCCGGGGAAGAAGACGTCGAAGTCGTTCAGCACCTTGTCGCGCAGCAGCTGCGAGTGCAGCTCGGCGACACCGTTCACCTTCGCGCCGGCGACGGTGGCGAGGTACGCCATCCGCACGGACCGGACCGGATGCTCGGCGATGATCGACATGTTGCGGATCCGCATCTCGTCGTCGCCGAAGCGTTCGCGCACCTCGGCCAGGAACTCGTCGTTGATCCGGTAGATGATCTCCAGATGACGGGGCAGCAGCCGGCCCAGCAGCTCCACGGGCCACACCTCGAGGGCCTCGGGCAGCAGGGTGTGGCAGGTGTAGGCGAAGCACTGCCGGGTGATCGCCCAGGCGGCGTCCCAGTCCATCTTCTTCTCGTCGACGAGGACCCGCATGAACTCGGGCACGGCGATCACGGGGTGGGTGTCGTTGAGCTGGAAGATCACCCGCTCGGGCAGCTCCGTGAGATCGAAGCCGTCGGCGAGCATGTTGTCGAGGAAGTCGTGGATCGATGCCGCGACGAAGAAGTACTGCTGCTGCAGCCGCAGCTCCTTGCCCTGCGCGGTGGAATCCTCCGGGTACAGCACCTTGGAGATGTTCTCCGCGAACGTCTGCGCGCGCACGGCCTCCTCGTAGTCGCCGGAGTTGAAGATGCGCAGATCGAACGCGTTCGTCGCCTTCGCGCTCCACAGCCGGAGCGTGTTCACCCGGCCGTTCTGGAACCCGGGGACCATGTAGTTGTACGGCACGGCCTGGACGTTCCAGGCGGGGATCCAGCGGGTGCGCGACACGCCGTCGTCGTCGTACGTCTCGGTGGCGCCGCCGAAGGGGACCGTCTGGGCGGCCTCCGGGTGCGGGAACTCCCAGGGCGAGCCGAGCGTGAGCCAGGCGTCGGGCTGCTCGACCTGCTGGCCGTCCACGAACGTCTGCCGGAACATGCCGTACTCGTAGCGGATCCCGTAGCCGATGCTCGGCACGCCCAGGGTGGCCAGGGAGTCCACGAAACACGCGGCCAGGCGCCCGAGGCCGCCGTTGCCGAGACCCGGCTCGACCTCCTGCGCGCGGAGCTCGTCAAGGCTGACTCCGCAGGAGGCGAGCGCCGCCTCGGCGATCTCGGTCAGCCCGCTCGCGAGCAGGTTGTTGTCGAGCTGCCGGCCCAGCAGGTACTCGGCGGAGAGGTAGCAGACGCCCTTCGCCTGCGTCTGCTTCTGGCGGCGCAGATCCTCCAGCCACCGCGCCATCAGGTAGTCGCGCACGGTGTGCGCCAGCGCGAAGTACCGGTCGTTCGCGCTCGACGCCGACAGGGCGACGCCCCGCTCGAAGTTGAGGTTGTTCAGGAAATGTTCCACGAAGGCATCCGCAGTACTCGGCGGCGCGGTCACCGGGGCGAGCGCGAGGGGATGCGTGGCGGTGGGGGATTCGGTCACAGCATGACAATAGCCGGGCGATGGTGAACGACCGCCGCGACGGGTGTGCACCGTGCTCCGCGTGCCGAGGCGGGCAGGATCCCCCTCGCTCCTAAGCTCGAAGAATGGCACGCATCGGGGGACGTAACACGGCGATCGCCTGGTTCGTCGGCGTGCTCTGCGCCGGCGTCGTGGCAGGGCTGTTCTACCTGGCTGCGCCTATGGGGCCAGTCATGCTGCACTATGTCGCGGGTGTGCTGGCGTCCGCCGGGCAGTGAGCGCCTCGGCACTTTTCGGCACGCCTCCGCTACCCGGCCGGATCCCGGAGCTAACCTCGAAGGACCGTACCCGGATTGAGGAGCTCCCATGAGTGACCACGAGGTTTCGAAGCCGGAGCAGGCGCACGACGTCGACGACGCCGTGGCCGCTGTGCCCGTCGACGGCGCCGTCGAGCCTGCCGTCGAGCCCGAGAGGGCGGCGGACGCCGCACCCGATCACGCAGCCGTCGCCCAGAGCGCGAATGAGGCGCTGGAAGAGGCCGCCCGCGCCGCAGAGGGGACCGCCGACGCGACGACCGCCGACGCCGCGACGACCGTCGAGGCGGGTGCCGCGAAGAAGGACGCCGTGCCCGGCGCGGATCCCGACCTGGCCGCGTTCGAGGAGGCCGAGGCCTCCTACCCCGGCACGTTCGGCGGCACGTTCACGCCGCAGCGCGAACAGAGCCGCGAGGAGAGCCTCGCGCAGGCGACGGTGATCGGATCCACCGCCCGGCCCACGCCGGAGGCGGTCGCGGAGACGCAGGTGCTCGCGCCGACGACGATCGTCGAGGAGGCCGCGCCGCTGCCGATCTTCGTGCAGGCGCCGGAGGCGCCGCGCGAGCGCGGCAACCGCGGCGCGATCTTCGGGATCGGCCTGCTCGCCGCGCTCAGCTTCGCCGTGCTGTACCTGGGCACGGCGCTCGGCATCGCCGCCCTGAACGGCAAGGTCGCATCCGACAGCATCGGCACGTTCCTGCAGCACCAGGTGCTCAGCGCGGGTCTCTGGCTGCCGGTGGCGCTGTTCGCGATCGGCTTCTGGCTGCTCGGCGCCATCATCAACCGCGGCCGCTGGGGCTTCTGGGTGGTCTTCGGCATCATCGTCGGCGCCTTCGCCTACGCCGGGCACATCCTCGGTGCGATCGGATCCGTGGAGTTCTGGAAGCTCGGCACCTCCGAACTCGCCGACACTGCGAACGCACAGCTGCTCGCTCCGCTCGCGATCGCCGCGTTCATCTTCGGCCGCGAACTCACCATCTGGTTCGGCGCCTGGGCGGCGCGGACCGGCGCGCGCCGCACCGTGCAGAACGAGAAGGCGCAGCTCGAGTACGAGCGCGTCCTCGAGGCCGGTCCTCAACTGCCGCGGTAGGCGGCATCGCCTCCTCCCACAGGGAGATCATCACGAACGCTTCGACGCAGGACCCCCGCGAGCCCCGGCGCGCGGGGGTTCCGCCTGTCCTCGCCTGGGCGATCGGCGTGGTGTCGTTCTTCGCGCTGTCGATCATGGGGCTCGGCGTGCTCAGCCTGCTCTCGGAGCACGACATCATCTCGGTGCAGCAGCTGGGCCAGCTGCCCGGGGTCGTCGGCATGGGGCTCGCGGCGGTCGTGTTCGCGCTCGCACTGCGCGTCGTGCTCGCCGAGGTCCGCCCCTCGTTCGTCTCGAGCGTGTTCCTGGCGCTCGCCGCGGCTCTCGCGCACCTCGGCGGGGTGTGGGGGACCGCCGTGTCGGAGGGGTCCGGTGCCGTGCGCGCCACCGCGGCGGCCGGTCAGCTCGTGCTCGGCGGATCCAGCGCCGTGATCGTCGTCGCCGCCCTCATCGCCGCGTGGGTCGCGATCGCACTGCGCCGCACCGGCGCGCGCGCCCCGCGCTGGCCGTGGGAGAAGAAGGACGAGGACGAGT
Organism: uncultured Actinomycetota bacterium; assembly: GCA_963791605.1. GTDB lineage: Bacteria > Actinomycetota > Actinomycetes > Actinomycetales > Microbacteriaceae > Microbacterium. The sequence continues at coordinate 198,451 of CAWBTB010000024.1, forward strand.
AACGGATTCGCGCGCCGCGTCCGCCCGGGCGTGTCGGCGCCGTACGCTGGTGGCGTGGAGCGCTCGCTGGAGACCCAGGTGGACCAGGCCGTGGAGGCGTGGCTGCGCTGGGTGCCGCGCTGGGAGCCGTCCACGCACCGCGGGCGGGTCGCTCCCTGTCGGCGCTGCCTCGGCTCGCCGGTCCTGTCGGCCGCGGGCATCGGCGCGAACGTGCCGCACGGGGTGCAGCACGGGCTGTCGACGCGGATCAAGACGATCGTCGATCACTCGGTGGCGGAGTACACGGCCCGCAACCTGCCCATGCTGCAGGGCGAGCTGGACCAGCAGGCCGCGCGCAACCGCGCCAGGGCGTACCGGCCCACCGAGGATCTCGAGCCCGAATACGAAGGCATGCCGCTGGATCCGGATCCGGTGCCGGGTGCGCCGTTCCTGTTCACGATCGCCGGCATGGCCGACGAGGACGCCGGCGAGCTGCCGCCGCTGCCCCCGCTCGGCGAGGAGGCCAAAGCCGCTCTGCGCCGTGAGGTCGCCCTGGCCGACGACTACGCCAACGTCGTGGGGCGGGAGATCTGCGGGCTGCTGCTGCGGCACCGGCTGCGGGTGCAGGCGGCGATCTCGGAATACGTGGAGCCGCAGATCGAGGCCATGCTCGCGGAGCTGACCCAGGCGCTGGACTCCCCGTTCGACCCCGACACGCTCTGAGGATCGGCCCCGCCACGCTCTGAGGATCGGCTCCGCCTGATCGGGGGAGGCCCGGTCGCCCGGAAGGTGGCACCGTCGTGCGGTGTGTACTATCGTTTTTCGATAGATACGGATCGCTTTTCGATAGGAGCGTCATGCAACCCCGGATCACCGCCGCGCTCAAGGCGCTCATCGTCGTGCTGCTCATCCTGCTGGTGGCGTCCCAGGTCTTCCTGGTCCCGGGCGTCGCGCTGCTGACGGCGGAGCGCAATCCCGACCTCGGCTACCTCACGATCCCCGGCATCGTCGGCGGGATCCTGCTGATGCTGCTGATCGAGATCGTGCTGGTGTGCGTGTGGCGGCTGCTGTCGCTGGTGCGCGAGGACCGGATCTTCAGCACCCACGCGTTCCGCTACGTCGACGTCATCATGGCGGCGATGGCGTCCTCCGCCGTGCTCATCGCCGCGGCCCTCGTCGTGCTCCTCGTCGGTCGCGCCGTGAATCCGTCGGTCCTGCTGCTGGGCGTGCTCGGGATCGTCATCGGGATCGCGCTCTCGCTGCTCGTCGTCGTGCTCCGCGGTCTGCTGCGCAAGGCGCTGGAGCTCGAGCAGGATCTGTCCGAGGTGGTCTGATGCCGATCGTGATCGATCTGGACGTGCAGCTCGCGAAGAAGAAGATGAGCGTGCAGGATTTCGCCGACGCGATCGGCATCACTCCCGCGAACGTCGCGGTGCTGAAGAACGGCAGGGCGAAGGCGGTGCGGTTCACGACGCTCGATGCGATCTGCCGTGTGCTGGAGTGCCAGCCCGGCGACGTGCTGCGCTGGATCCCGGAAGGCGGGGAATCGCGATGAGCGGCGCGGGCGCCGCGCCCTGGACGGCGGCGATCGACCGGTTGCGTGACGACGCGCACTGCCCGGTCTGCGGCACGACGATCACCGGGGCGCGTTGCGCGCAGTGCAGCGCCGCGCTCGACGGACCGGACGCGCAACTGCTGCGGCGGGTCTCGCAGGTCGCGGCGGTCGCGCTGGAGCACCGGGAGCGGATCGTCGCGGGTCTCGCGCACGACGCCGCCCGCGCGATCGCGGGCGCGCAGCAGGGGAGCGGTGGCGGGCACGGCATCCCCGCGCACGTGCGCGGATCCGCGGTCGCACCCGCCGTGCCGGTTGCGGTGGACGCGGTGCGCCCGGTGCCCGCCGCGGAGGACAGTGCGCCATTGCAGTCCGTGCTGTCGGTGGCCGGGGCGGGGCTCTTCGGCATCGCCGCGATCGTGTTCAGCTTCTTCACCCCCGATCTGGCGCAGGGTGTGCGCGGCGCGATCGTCGCGGCGACCGGCGCGCTGTTCCTGGGCGGAGGCGTGCTCCTGGCGCGCCGCGGCCTCCGGTTCTCCGCCGAGACGGTCGGCGGGCTCGCGCTCGTCTTCGGCGCGCTGAGCGTGCAGACCGCCGCGACGGTGCTGGCGCCGGTGCTCACCTCCTGGTTCGTCGCGGCGGTGCTCACTGCGATCGCATCGGTGGCGCTGCTGCTCCTCGCCCGGCGCACCGGACTGAGGATCTGGCTGTGGGCGGCGACGCTGGGCATCGCGGCGGTCCCGGCCATGCTCGGGGGCGCCCTGGGGACCGGCGACGGCGTCCTGCTCGGCTTCCTCGGCGTCGCCTTCGTCGCGCTCGCGGAGGTGGCGGTGCTGCCCCGCCTCGGTGCAGCGCATGTCGTCGAGAATCGGTTCGCGGCAGAGCGCGGATCCCTCATCGCGGCGCAGGGCGTGGCGATCGGGATCGTGCTGGTCATGAGCGCGGCGAATCCGCTGTTGTCCGGGGAGAGCATGCCGGTGCTGGCGCTCGCGGCGGTGCTGGTCGCCGTGCACGCGCTGCTCGCGACGAGGAACGGGGCAGCGGTCGCCTGGAGCGTGGTCGCCGGTGTGGCCGGGGCGGGCGCCCCGGTGCTCGTCGTGCTGAGCGCGGTGCCCGGTATGGCCTTCGCCTGGTTCGTGGTCGTCTGCGCGACCGGGGTGGGCGCCGGGCTCGTGCTCCTCGGCGCGGTGCTGCCGCTGCCGGGCAGCGCTCGGCGCGGGGCCGTGATCGGCGGTGCGCTGGGCGTGCTCGTCGTGGCACTGATGCCGGGGACGATGTTCGCCCTGGTGACAGGAGGATCCGCGCTCGCCCGGCTGATCGGCCGCGGCTCCGCCGGCGCCGTCGCGACCGGGGCCTCGTCCATGCCGTCGGCGCTCGGCTGGGCGCTGCTGTGCAGCCTGGCGATCGGTGCGCTGGCGCTCGGTGCCTGCGCGCGCCTGGCCGGGAGCCGTGTGCACCCCGTCCTCCGCAGCATGCTCGGGACGGTCGCGATCGCCCCGGGGTCGCTCGCGGTCCTCGCCGTCGGTGCGTCCGCGCTGCTCCCGCTCGTCGCACGGATCGCGCTGCTGCTCGGATGCGCGGTCGCGACAGTGCTGCGGGTGCGGACCCTGAGCCCCGACGCACGCGCGTGGCACTCCGGCGCGGCCCGGACCCTGCTGCTGATCGCCGCGCTCGCAGCCGTCGTGCTGTCCGCGATGATCGGATCCGAGGACCCGGCCGTGATGCCGGCCGCGGGGATGGCGACCCTGGCCGCGGCGTTCGTGCTCGGGGGAGCCCTGCCCGCGGCGTGGCGCTTCCCGCTGGTCGCGGCAGGATTCGGCTATGCGCTGGTGCTGGTGTCCGAGACGCTCGCGCTCGCCGGCCTCGGCGGCGTCGCACTGCTCAGCCTCACGGCGACCGCGGGCCTGCTCGTACTCGCCGTCGCCACCGTGATGCCGCGCGTCGGCGCCCGGTCCTGGCAGGCGATGCTGGTCGTCGCCGCGGTGCCGTTCGCGCTCGGCGTGGCTCAGGTGCTCGTCGAGCGCAGCGGCTGGACCGCGCTGCCGACCGCGACCGCCGCGCTGCTCGCAACGCTGCTGACCGGGACCCGTCGCGCGGGGCTGACCGCGGCGGTGCGGCTGTTCGCGGCGGCCGTGGTGGTGCCCGCGCTCGCGGTGACCGTGCTGTGCCTCGGGGCCCAGCTGCTGCCGATGAGCGCCTCGCCGGTCGTGCTGCCGCTGATCGCGGCTCTCGTCGCGGTGGCGCTCGCGGGCACGGCGCGGATCCGGCGCGCGCTCACCGCCCGCGGGCTCGGGCGGATCCTCGCGATGCGCGTGCAGAGCGCGATCGAGGCCTCGGCGCTGCTGACCGGGGCGCTCGCGGTGCTGCTCGCGGTCGTGCGGGAGGCCGCGGGCTTCGGCACGGCCTGTGCGGTGCTGGCGCTGCTGTCGGCGGGAGCGGCCGTCGCCGCGGCGACCACGGGCCGCCGCCATCTCCGCGCGGTGGCCGCGGTCGCGGCGACCGGCGCGCTGTGGAGCGCGTGGGCCTCGCTCGGGATCGAGCCGGCGGAGGCGTACCTGCTGCCACCCGCCGTCGCCCTGGTCGTCCTCGGCGTCGTGCAGGCGCTGCGCGGGCGGCCGTCCACGGTGCCCGCGGTCTCGGGGCTCGCCCTCGCGATCCTGCCCGTGCTGCTGCTCGTCGGTGCGGGGGACGCGCGTTCAGTGCCGCGCACCGTCGGGCTCGTCGCCGCGAGCGGGATCCTGTCGCTCGCGGTCGGAGTGCTCGGCCGGCGCATCGCGGGCGGAGGCTCCGTGGCCCTGCGCCGACTGCGGCCCGTCTCCGCGTGGTTCGCCGTGGCCGCGATGGTGGCGGGACTCGCCGGACCGGCGCAGGCGCTGCTGATCGCGCGGGGCCACGGCGCGGCCGCGGTGATGGCGGTCCCGCCGCGGGGCGCCGGGCTGTTCCTGTTCTGCCTGGGCGTCAGCGCGGCGGGGGCGGCGGGGATGGCCGCCGCCGCGCGGGCGGTGCGCGCCGTCGTCCTGGACGACCGGATCCGCGCATCGCGGTGGCTGCTCGCCCCCGCCGTGCTCGCGGGCGCGATCGGCGTCTGGCCGGCCATCGCCCGCGACTGGTTCTCGATCTGGGGCATGTGGGCACTCGCCCTGCTGCTGCTCGGGGCGATGCTGTGCGCGGCCCGCGGTGCGGTGCAAGGCGGGACGACCCTGCCCCCGGTCTGGTTCCTGTTCGCGGTCGCGTTCGTGACCGCGGTCGTGGCCTGGAGCCCGCGAGACCTCAGGGTGGAGTGGTTCTCGCTCCCGCTCGGACTCGCGCTGCTGGCGGCCGGAGCCCTGGGCGGGCCCGGCGCCGTCGCCGCAGCCGCCGACCGGTCGGATCGGGCCGCCCCGCCGAGCTGGTGGCGCGCGCTGAACGCGTGGCCGGCCGGCGCCCGCGGATCCTGGAGCCTGCTCGCGCCCGGCATCGTCGTCACGATGCTCGCCTCGGTCGTCTCCACGTTCACGGATCCGCTCACCTGGCGGGCGATCCTGGTCATGGTGCTCGCGCTGGTCGCGATCCTAGCCGGCGCCACCGGGCGACTGGCCGCGCCGTTCCTGATCGGACTGGTCGTGCTGCCGATCGAGAACGTGTTCGTCTTCGCGGTGCAGATCGGCCGGGGGATCGAGTCGATGCCGTGGTGGATCACGCTCGCGCTGATCGGGGCGGTGCTGCTCATCATCGCGGCGACCGCGGAGCGCCGGGCCGAGCACGCCCCGATGACCGCGCGACTGCGCGACCTGCGCTGATCCGGGGCACGGGGCCGAGCCACCGCATTTGACCGGGGCGTTACGCCGCATTACCATTGGACGGGTATGCGCGTGTCTTGACGCGCGCACACGGGCACCGGCACTCGCCGGTTCCGCCCCCACGGCATACCCACCATCACACGCACGCCGGTTTCGGCGTGCGGGCGGGTCTGATGTGAACCCCATCACGCTGTCACCGTGCAGCACAACAAGGAGAAGCAGTGCCAACTATTCAGCAGTTGGTTCGCAAGGGTCGTTCGCCGAAGGTCTCCAAGACCAAGGCGCCCGCCCTGAAGTCGAACCCGCAGCAGGCCGGCGTGTGCACCCGCGTGTACACCACCACCCCGAAGAAGCCGAACTCGGCGATGCGCAAGGTCGCTCGTGTGAAGCTCCGCAACGGTACCGAGGTCACCGCGTACATCCCCGGTGAGGGCCACAACCTGCAGGAGCACTCGCTGGTGCTCGTGCGCGGTGGTCGTGTCAAGGACCTCCCCGGTGTCCGTTACAAGATCGTCCGTGGCGCCCTGGACACCCAGGCAGTCAAGAACCGTAAGCAGGCTCGTTCCCGCTACGGCGCGAAGAAGGGTTGAGTTAGATGCCTCGTAAGGGCCCCGCCCCCAAGCGCCCCGTTGTCAACGACCCGGTCTACGGCGCTCCGATCGTCACCTCCCTGGTGAACAAGATCCTCGTCGACGGCAAGAAGTCGCTCGCCGAGTCGATCGTCTACGGCGCCCTCTCCGGCGTCGAGGCGAAGAACGGCCAGGACGCCGTCGCCACCCTGAAGAAGGCGCTCGACAACGTGCGCCCGACCCTCGAGGTCCGCAGCCGCCGCGTCGGCGGCTCGACCTACCAGGTCCCGGTCGAGGTGAAGCCGCACCGCGCGAACACCCTCGCCCTCCGTTGGCTCGTGAGCTACGCGAAGAGCCGTCGTGAGAAGACCATGACCGAGCGTCTCCAGAACGAGATCCTGGACGCCTCGAACGGCCTGGGTGCCGCGGTCAAGCGCCGCGAGGACACCCACAAGATGGCCGAGTCGAACCGCGCGTTCGCGCACTACCGCTGGTAATCAGCCAGTCCCGCCGGAATCGGATCCTGCGGACCCTGAGCCTGTCGAAGGGCGCGCAGGATCCGATCCCGGCACCTCAACTTCACTTCGCCGCATAACGGCAGCAAGAAGACAAGGAAAACTCCCCGTGGCACAAGACGTGCTCACCGACCTGAGCAAGGTCCGCAACATCGGCATCATGGCGCACATCGATGCCGGCAAGACCACCACCACCGAGCGCATTCTGTTCTACACGGGTGTGAACCACAAGATCGGTGAGACCCACGACGGCGCCTCGACGACCGACTGGATGGAGCAGGAGAAGGAGCGCGGCATCACGATCACGTCCGCCGCCGTGACCTGCTTCTGGGACAAGCACCAGATCAACATCATCGACACGCCCGGTCACGTCGACTTCACCGTCGAGGTGGAGCGCTCGCTCCGCGTGCTCGACGGCGCGGTCGCCGTGTTCGACGGCAAGGAGGGCGTCGAGCCCCAGTCCGAGACGGTGTGGCGTCAGGCCGACAAGTACAACGTCCCGCGCATCTGCTTCGTCAACAAGATGGACAAGCTCGGCGCCGACTTCTACTACACGGTCGACACCATCGTGAACCGCCTCGGCGCCAAGCCGCTCGTGCTGCAGCTTCCGATCGGCGCGGAGAACGACTTCGTCGGCGTCATCGACCTCGTCGAGATGCGCGCGCTGGTCTGGCCCGGCGACGCCAAGGGCGACGTGACCATGGGCGCCAAGTACGAGGTGCAGGAGATCCCCGCCGACCTCAAGGACAAGGCCGACGAGTACCGCCACGCGCTGCTCGAGACCGTCGCCGAGTCGGACGACGCGCTGCTGGAGAAGTACTTCGGCGGCGAGGAGCTCACGGTCGCCGAGATCAAGGGCGCGATCCGCAAGCTCACCGTCGACTCGCAGCTCTACCCGGTGCTCTGCGGCTCGGCGTTCAAGAACCGCGGCGTGCAGCCGATGCTCGACGCGGTCATCGACTACCTGCCCTCGCCCCTGGACGTGCCCGCCATCGAGGCGCACGACCCCAAGGACGAGGAGAAGGTCATCGAGCGTCACCCCGACGCCAACGACCCGTTCGCCGCGCTCGCGTTCAAGGTCGCGGTGCACCCGTTCTTCGGTCGCCTCACCTACGTGCGCGTCTACTCGGGTCACCTCGACTCGGGTGCGCAGGTCATCAACTCGACCAAGGGCAAGAAGGAGCGCATCGGGAAGATCTTCCAGATGCACGCCAACAAGGAGAACCCGGTCGACTCGCTCACCGCGGGCAACATCTACGCCGTCATCGGCCTGAAGGACACCACCACCGGTGACACCCTGGCCGACCCCGCGCAGCCCGTCGTCCTCGAGTCGATGACGTTCCCGGAGCCGGTCATCGAGGTCGCCATCGAGCCGAAGACCAAGGCCGACCAGGAGAAGCTGGGCACCGCGATCCAGAAGCTGGCCGAGGAGGACCCGACCTTCCGCACCGAGCTGAACCCCGAGACCGGTCAGACGACCATCAAGGGCATGGGCGAGCTGCACCTCGACATCCTCGTCGACCGCATGAAGCGCGAGTTCAAGGTCGAGGCGAACGTCGGCAAGCCGCAGGTGGCGTACCGCGAGACGATCAAGAAGGCCGTCGAGAAGCACGACTACACGCACAAGAAGCAGACGGGTGGATCCGGCCAGTTCGCCAAGATCCAGTTCACGATCGAGCCCCTCGAGCTCGACGGCCGAGAAGACGTACGAGTTCGTGAACGCGGTCACCGGTGGCCGCATCCCGCGCGAGTACATCGGATCGATCGACTCCGGCTTCCAGGACGCGATGAACGTCGGCGTGCTCGCCGGCTACCCGATGGTCGGCGTCAAGGCGACGATCGTGGACGGTGCGGCGCACGACGTCGACTCCTCGGAGATGGCGTTCAAGATCGCGGGATCGATGGGCTTCAAGGAGGCCGCTCGTCGCGCGAACCCCGTGCTGCTCGAGCCGCTCATGGCGGTCGAGGTGCGTACTCCCGAGGAGTACATGGGCGACGTCATCGGCGACCTGAACTCGCGTCGCGGCCAGATCCAGTCGATGGAGGACGCCCAGGGCGTCAAGGTCGTGCGCGCGTCGGTCCCGCTGTCCGAGATGTTCGGCTACATCGGCGACCTGCGCTCGAAGACCTCGGGCCGTGCCGTCTACTCGATGGAGTTCGACAGCTACGCCGAGGTCCCGCGCGCGGTGGCCGACGAGATCGTCCAGAAGACCAAGGGCGAGTAAGCCCTAGGAGCCTGGCGGATCCGCAACCCGGTCGTTGAGCGAGGACGCGCGAAGCGCGACCGAGACGAAACGCGAAGGGGATCCGGATCCGCCAGGCACTCAGACAACTTCACATCGTCTCTCTACTAAACTGAGAATCTGAACCCGTAGGGAAACGGTCACAATCCGGTGACCGGCACCCCTACATGACGTCCTGAGGAGGACCCAGTGGCTAAGGCCAAGTTCGAGCGGACCAAGCCGCACGTGAACATCGGAACGATCGGTCACGTCGACCACGGCAAGACCACGCTCACCGCCGCGATCTCGAAGGTGCTCGCCGACAAGTACCCGTCGGCCACCAACGTTCAGCGCGACTTCGCGTCGATCGACTCGGCTCCTGAGGAGCGTCAGCGCGGCATCACGATCAACATCTCGCACGTCGAGTACGAGACCCCGAAGCGTCACTACGCGCACGTCGACGCGCCCGGTCACGCCGACTACATCAAGAACATGATCACCGGTGCCGCTCAGATGGACGGCGCGATCCTCGTGGTCGCCGCCACCGACGGCCCGATGGCTCAGACCCGTGAGCACGTTCTGCTCGCCAAGCAGGTCGGCGTGCCGTACCTGCTCGTCGCGCTGAACAAGGCCGACATGGTCGACGACGAGGAGATCCTGGAGCTCGTCGAGCTCGAGGTCCGCGAGCTGCTCGCCAGCCAGGACTTCGACGGCGACAACGCTCCGGTCGTGCGCGTCTCGGGCCTGAAGGCTCTCGAGGGCGACGAGAAGTGGGTCGAGTCGATCGTCGACCTGATGGACGCCGTCGACGAGTCCATCCCGGACCCGATCCGCGACAAGGACAAGCCGTTCCTGATGCCGATCGAGGACGTCTTCACGATCACCGGTCGTGGCACGGTCGTCACCGGTCGCGCCGAGCGCGGCACCCTCGCGATCAACTCCGAGGTCGAGATCGTCGGCATCCGCCCGACGCAGAAGACCACGGTCACGGGTATCGAGATGTTCCACAAGCAGCTCGACGAGGCGTGGGCCGGCGAGAACTGCGGTCTTCTGCTGCGTGGCACCAAGCGCGAGGACGTCGAGCGCGGCCAGGTCGTCGTGAAGCCGGGTTCGATCACCCCGCACACCGACTTCGAGGGCACCGCGTACATCCTGTCCAAGGACGAGGGTGGCCGCCACAACCCGTTCTACACGAACTACCGCCCGCAGTTCTACTTCCGTACCACCGACGTCACCGGCGTCATCACGCTGCCCGAGGGCACCGAGATGGTCATGCCCGGCGACACCACCGACATGTCGGTCGAGCTGATCCAGCCGATCGCCATGGAGGAGGGCCTCGGCTTCGCGATCCGTGAGGGTGGCCGCACCGTCGGCGCCGGCACGGTGACCAAGGTCGTCAAGTAAGCATCTGCTTCCACGCACAGGGGTCGGGCCTTCGGGTCCGGCCCCTGTGTCGTTTCCCGGGCTCGCTCGCGGGTTCCGCTCCCGGCCGCCGACCGGCAAGAATAGGGCGGTGTGCGGCCGACTCGCCGGCCGCCGATCAAGGGAGGGGAACCCATGGGTTTCGGAGACGCCATCAACGACGCGGTGAACAAGGGCAAGGAGTTCTTCGAGGAGAACAAGGAGAAGATCGACGAGGTCCTGCACAGCGAGCAGGCCGAGGGGATCAGCGACAAGATTCTGGACGGAGCCGCGGACCTCGCCAAGAAGGTCGCACCGGGCGCGGCCGGGCAGATCGAGGGCATCCGCGACAACCTGGACAAGTCCGTCGGCAACGGAGTGATCCCGCTCGTCCTCTGACGATCTCCGCGAGGGCGGGGCGCTGCGGCGCCCCGCCCTCGTCGTGTGCGCGGGTCGGCTGGGAAGTGCACTGGTTATCTGGCGTCGCACCTCGGACGAGCGCGCTGGTGTTTGTAGCGGACACGAACGGGGTGATATTTTGAAGCGTCGGGTTCGCGCGGTAGCCGATCGCCGTGCGTCCCGGTCCTTGAGGAAGCGTCCCGATCCGGGCCGAGAATCCAGCCTGAACGTCGGCTGATCCAGCGCAGGGCCGCTCTCTCGCGTGCGCGATCCGTCGACGTGCATGTCCCTTGCGCACCGAAGGCCCAGTAGATGAACCTCGAAGACTATGGGCGCATTCTGCGTCGAAACTGGCTGGTCGATCGTGGCTTGCATCGTGCTCGGGCTCGGCTGTGGCCTTCGGCGTCACGGCGATGATGCCGAACGTGTATCAGGCCGACGCGAGCGGATTCGTCCTCTCGCAGGGCAACGGTCGTGGCAGCCAGTGCAACGTTGGGCGATTCCTACGCCAAATCGCGGGCGACATCCTACGTCGAGATGGCGAAAAACCGTACGGTGGCCGAAGTCGGTGATCGCGGAGCTCGGTCTCAAGACCACGCCCCAGGTCGCTCGTCGAGCAGATCACGGCAACCGTGCCGCTCAACACGGTGACGCTACGCATCACCGCGCGTGCGTCGACGCCGAAACAGGCTCAGGATCTCGCGAACGCGTGGATCCGCGCGCTGGCCGCAGAGGTGCACAAGGTGGAAAGCGGAGAACTGCTGGCTGATGCCGGGGGTGCGCCGGCCAGCGAACGACAACGTGAGCCACGGCCGCGCTCGTTCCGGGAGACAGCGCGGTGCTGCCGGATTCGCCGGCCTCGCCCAATCTGAAGCTGAATCTTGCGCTGGGCGCGCTGATCGGGGCCGCACTGGGCGTCGGGTCAGCGCTTGTGCGAACGACTCTGGACAAGCGGATCCGCTCGGCGGAGAGCATCGAGAGCACTTACGAAATCTCGGTGGTCGGCACGCTCCCGCTCGATCAGAACTTCGCCAAGGGCGGAAGGAACCTGATCACCACGTCCAGTGCCCGAGCCGACAACGAGCATCTGCGGTTCGCGGAGGCGTTGCGCGAGATGCGCACCAACATCCAGTTCCTGCATGTGGATCATCCGCCGAAGATCATCGTCCTGACCAGCCCCGTGCCCGGCGACGGGAAGTCGACGGTGGCTGCGAATCTGGCGCTGACGATAGCCGAGTCCGGCAAGCGCGTCGTGCTCGTCGACGGTGACTTGCGCCGGCCCACGGTCGCGCGCATCTTCGGGTTGCCGCCGACGTCCGGCCTGACCGACGTGCTCATCGGCAATGCCCGCATCGGGGAAGTGCTGCAACGGTCTGCCCATCACAAGAATCTGTATCTGCTGCCGGCGGGTATGGTGCCGCCGAACCCGAGCGAGCTGGTCGGTACCAACGTGATGCACGAACTGCTGCAGACGTTGAGCGAGCACGCGATCGTCCTCATCGATGCTCCTCCGCTGCTTCCGGTCACCGACGGGGCGATCCTGGCGCGCCAGAGCGACGGGGCGATCGTCGTGGTGCGCGCCGGGCAGACGCATGTCGACGAGCTGGGCAAGGCGCTCTCAAACCTGGACCAAGGCAGGCGCCACCGCGCTCGGCGCTGTGATCAACCGGATCCCCGTCAAGGGTCGGGACAGCTTCGGCTACGGCTATTACGGCGGCGGCTACAGCTACGTGTCGTCCGGCCAGGGGACGGCGGGGCGTCAGCGGGCATCCGGCGAACGCGAGAGCCGGTTCGTGATGGATGAGCGCTGACGCGCCCCTCGGCGGCCGGCGCCGTCTGCGGGCACGATCGCGAAGCACGTCGGGCCGGCTCAGCTCAGAGCTCAGCGCCTTCTTCGACGCACCAGAGGCGGTCGCGCCGCTGGCAGCGCACCGAGGTGCCACGACGCGACCGCTAACGGTGCACATGGTCTGTGCGGGCAACATTTGCCGCTCCCCGGCCGCGGAAGAGGTGTTGCGCGCCGAGTTGCGTCGGGTCAGGCGTTACCGCGACCGTGACGAGCAGCGGCCTCACCGCGCTCGTCGGGAGCGCGGCTGACGAGCACGATGCAGCGGATCTCCGCGGAGCGCGGATACGACCTGTCTCGCGCATCGTGCGCGGATGTTCGAGCGCGCTTACGCCGAGGAGGCGGACCTCGTGCTGACCGCGACGAGGGCGCAGCGTGATGAGGTGTTGGCGCTCGCGCCCGCGGCAACGCGGAGGACGTTCACGCTGACGGTATTCGCGACATCGTGAGGGGGCTCGATCCCGACCTCGGCGACAGCAATCCGCTGCTCGCGCTCACCGATGCGGTGAGCATCGCCCGGCAAGTGCGTCGAGCGTCGGAGCTCGACGACATCCCGGATCCATACCGGCGCGATGAGAGCGCGCACCGGGAAGCGTTCTCGCGGATCGCGTCGGCTGCGCACACCGTTGCCGAATCGCTCGCGCACGCCTCGGGGCCGCACTCGGGTTGAGCCTTCACGCCCCCGAACCACGACACGCCGAGCCGCAGGGGCGACACGCCCGAGTTTGCGACACGCCCGGGCTGCACGTAGACTAGTGAGGTTCCACATTCCGGTGCGCGTCTCGAGCGTGCCGGATCACTGCCAGGCAGTGCACAGACGGCGTCCTTCTTCCGGGAGGCGCGCAGGGATCTGGGCCGCGGGCAGCAGAACAGACAACCGACACCTCTTCACCGAGGCCCCGCCATGTGCGGGGGTCGGCTTCCGCGGGTCGCGAGGCCCCGGGCTGACAGCAGAACAGTGGTGCGCCCCTTCGACAGGCTCAGGGACCGGATCCTCGGATCCGCGAGATGGGCCCGAAGAAGGAGTGCGAAGGCGCAGAACGCGCCGTCGCGCGTCCAATGCCCCCGGATCACCCGGTCCGGGCAGGTACGACGCTTAATGAGAGAGAGCAGACAATGGCGGGACAGAAGATCCGCATTCGCCTGAAGTCGTATGACCACGAGGTCATCGACACGTCGGCCCGCAAGATCGTCGACACCGTGACCCGTGCGGGCGCGACCGTCGTCGGCCCGGTGCCGCTTCCGACCGAGAAGAACGTCGTGTGCGTCATCCGGTCGCCCCACAAGTACAAGGACAGCCGCGAGCACTTCGAGATGCGCACCCACAAGCGTCTGATCGACATCGTCGACCCGACGCCGAAGGCCGTGGACTCGCTCATGCGTCTCGACCTTCCTGCTGACGTCAACATCGAGATCAAGCTGTAAGGGGATCACGATGGTCGACATCAACGCAAAGATTTCCAAGGGCCTGCTCGGCACCAAGCTCGGCATGACCCAGGTCTGGAACGAGAACGGCAAGCTCATCCCGGTCACCGTCATCGAGCTGGCTCCGAACGTGGTCACCCAGATCCGCACCCCCGAGAAGGACGGCTACAACGCCGTGCAGATCGCGGCCGGTCAGATCGACCCGCGCAAGGTCACCCAGCCCGCTCGTCAAGCACTTCGAGGCGGCGGGTGTCACCCCGCGCCGTCACGTCACCGAGATCCGCACCGCGGACGCCGGCGACTACACGCTGGGCCAGGAGCTCACCGTCGACGGCACCTTCGAGGCCGGCCAGCTGGTCGACGTCGTCGGCACCAGCAAGGGCAAGGGCTTCGCCGGTGTCATGAAGCGCCACAACTTCAAGGGCGTCTCCGCCTCGCACGGTTCGCACCGCAACCACCGCAAGCCCGGCTCGATCGGTGCTTCCTCGACCCCGAGCCGTGTCTTCAAGGGCATGCGCATGGCCGGTCGCATGGGTGGCGAGCGCGTCACCGTCCTCAACCTCACGGTGCACGCCGTCGACGCCGAGAAGGGTCTGCTGCTCGTCAAGGGCGCCGTCCCCGGTGCGCGCGGCCGCATCGTCTACGTCCGCAACGCAGTGAAGGGTGCCTGAGTCCCATGGCTGACACCACTCTGACGCTCGACGTGTTCGCCGGCGGCAAGAAGACCGGTACGGTCGACGCCCCCGCCGCGATCTTCGACGCCAAGACCAACGTTCCGCTGATCCACCAGGTCGTCGTCGCGCAGCTCGCCGCGGCACGCCAGGGCACCCACTCGACCAAGCGTCGTGGTGAGGTCTCCGGCGCCGGCCGCAAGCCCTTCAAGCAGAAGGGCACGGGTAACGCCCGTCAGGGCTCGATCCGCGCGCCGCACATGACCGGTGGTGGCATCGTCCACGGCCCGAAGCCGCGCGACTACTCGCAGCGCACCCCCAAGAAGATGATCGCCGCCGCCCTGCTGGGTGCGCTGAGCGACCGCTTCCGCGGTGAGCGCCTGCACGTCGTCGAGTCCTTCGGCATCGAGGGCAAGCCGTCCACCAAGACGGCCGCCGCGTTCCTGAACGGCGCTCCCGGGCAAGAACGTCCTCGTGGTCATCGACCGCGACGACGACCTGACCGCCCTGAGCGTCCGCAACCTGGCCGGTGTGCACGTGCTGTACTTCGACCAGCTCAACGCCTACGACGTGGTCAACTCCGACGACATCGTCTTCACCAAGGCCGCCTTCGACGCGTTCGTCGCGCAGAAGTCCGGCGCAACCGAGGAGGTCTCGGCATGAGCGACAAGCATCCTGGCCGCCGCCGCGAACAAGGATCCGCGCGACATCATCCTGAAGCCCGTCGTCTCCGAGAAGAGCTACGGCCTGATCGATGAGGGCAAGTACACCTTCCTGGTGGACCCGCGCGCCTCGAAGACCGAGATCAAGCTCGCCATCGAGAAGATCTTCGACGTCAAGGTCGCCAGCGTCAACACGATCAACCGCGTCGGCAAGGCGCGCCGCACCCGGTTCGGCACCGGCAAGCGCAAGGACACCAAGCGCGCGATCGTCGCTCTGAAGTCGGGCACCATCGACATCTTCACGGCAGTCGAACTGACCGGGGGATAAGGACAGAACATGGCTATTCGCAAGTACAAGCCCACGACCCCGGGTCGCCGCGGCTCGTCGGTGGCCGACTTCGCCGAGATCACCCGATCGACGCCGGAGAAGTCGCTGCTCCGCCCGCTGCAGCAAGACCGGTGGCCGCAACAACCAGGGCCGCATCACGACCCGTCACATCGGTGGTGGCCACAAGCGCCAGTACCGCGTCATCGACTTCCGTCGCAATGACAAGGACGGCGTCAACGCCAAGGTCGCTCACATCGAGTACGACCCCAACCGCACCGCGCGCATCGCGCTGCTGCACTTCGTCGACGGCACGAAGCGCTACATCATCGCGCCGAACAAGCTGAAGCAGGGCGACGTCGTCGAGTCGGGCGCTCGGCCGACATCAAGCCGGGCAACAACCTGCCGCTGAAGAACATCCCGACCGGTACCGTCATCCACGCGATCGAGCTCCAGCCCGGCGGCGGCGCGAAGATGGCCCGTTCGGCCGGCGCCTCCGTGCGTCTGGTCGCGAAGGACGGCCCGTACGCGCAGCTGCGTCTGCCCTCGGGCGAGATCCGCAACGTCGACGCGCGCTGCCGCGCGACGATCGGCGAGGTCGGCAACGCCGAGCAGTCGAACATCAACTGGGGCAAGGCCGGCCGCAACGCGCTGGAAGGGCATCCGCCCGACCGTCCGCGGTGTCGCCATGAACCCGGTCGACCACCCGCACGGTGGTGGTGAGGGCAAGACGTCCGGTGGACGTCACCCCGTCAGCCCGTGGGGCCAGGCGGAGGGACGCACCCGTCACGCCAACAAGGAAAGCGACAAGTACATCGTGCGTCGCCGTAACGCTGGCAAGAAGCGCAAGTAGGAGTAAGAGAAGATGCCTCGCAGTCTTAAGAAGGGCCCCTTCGTCGACGAGCACCTGCTTCGCAAGGTGGTCGTGCAGAACGAAGCCGGCAGCAAGAACGTCATCAAGACCTGGTCGCGCCGGTCGATGATCATCCCCGCCATGCTGGGACACACCATCGCCGTGCACGACGGACGCAAGCACATCCCCGTGTTCGTGTCCGAGTCCATGGTCGGCCACAAGCTCGGCGAGTTCGCGCCCACCCGCACCTTCCGCGGCCACGTGAAGGACGACAAGAAGGGCCGCCGCCGCTGACGCGGGGGCGTCTGGAAAGAGATAGAGGAGGAGAGAAATGGTGGAGTCCATCGCACGCGTGAAGCACATCCGCGTGACCCCTCAGAAGGCTCGTCGTGTCGTCGACGCTCATCAAGGGCAAGCAGGCCGCCAGGAGGCCCTCGCCATCCTGAAGTTCGCGCCGCAGAGCGCATCCGAGCCGATCTACAAGCTCGTGCACTCCGCCATGGCGAACGCTCAGGTGAAGGCCGACGCGACGGCGAGTACCTCGACGAGCAGGACCTGTACGTGAAGAACGCCTTCGTGGACGAGGGGACGACGCTGAAGCGTTTCCAGCCCCGTGCCCAGGGTCGCGCGTTCCAGATCAAGAAGCGCACGAGCCACATCACGGTCGTGCTGGCCACCCCCGCCGCTTCGACGGGCTCAGCGGCCGACAAGCAGAAGGCGAGCAAGTAATGGGACAGAAGGTAAACCCGTACGGCTTCCGCCTCGGCATCACCACGGACCACGTGTCCCGGTGGTTCTCCGACTCGACCAAGCCGGGTCAGCGCTACGCCGACTACGTGGCCGAGGACATCCGGATCCGCAAGCTCCTGCAGACGCAGCTCGACCGCGCCGGCGTGAGCAACATCGAGATCGAGCGGACCCGTGACCGCGTGCGTGTGGACATCCACACCGCGCGTCCCGGCATCGTCATCGGCCGCCGCGGCGCCGAGGCGGAGCGCATCCGTGGCGACCTCGAGAAGCTCACGGGCAAGCAGATCCAGCTGAACATCCTCGAGGTGAAGAACCCCGAGGCCGACGCTCAGCTCGTCGCCCAGGGCATCGCCGAGCAGCTCTCTGCTCGCGTCGCGTTCCGTCGCGCCATGCGCAAGGGCCTCCAGGGTGCCCAGCGCGCCGGCGCCAAGGGCATCCGGATCCAGGTCTCGGGCCGCCTCGGCGGCGCGGAGATGAGCCGGTCGGAGTTCTACCGCGAGGGTCGTGTGCCGCTGCACACGCTGCGCGCGAACATCGACTACGGCTTCTACGAGGCCAAGACCACCTTCGGCCGCATCGGCGTGAAGGTCTGGATCTACAAGGGCGACCTCACCAACAAGGAGCTCGCTCGCGAGCAGGCCAACCAGAAGCCGTCCCGCGACCGTGGTGGCGACCGCCGCCGCGGCCCGCGCAACGACGCACCCGATGGCGGAAGGAGCGTCTGTCTGATGCTTATCCCTCGCAAGGTCAAGTTCCGCAAGCAGCACCACCCCAAGCGGGACGGCGCTGCCACCGGTGGCACGAAGGTGTCCTTCGGTGAGTTCGGCATCCAGGCCCTCACCTCCGCGTACGTGACCAACCGTCAGATCGAGTCCGCTCGTATCGCGATGACGCGTCACATCAAGCGCGGTGGAAAGGTGTGGATCAACATCTACCCCGACCGTCCGCTCACGAAGAAGCCGGCCGAGACCCGCATGGGTTCCGGTAAGGGTTCGCCCGAGTGGTGGGTCGCCAACGTCAAGCCGGGTCGCGTCCTGTTCGAGGTCGCGGGTGTCAACGAGCAGCTCGCTCGTGAGGCACTGACCCGTGCCATTCACAAGCTGCCGCTCAAGGCACGCATCATCAAGCGCGAGGAGGGCGACGCGTAATGGCGATCGGCACCAAGGAGCTCGGTGTGACCGAGCTCGACACGTTCGAAGACCAGCGCCTCGTCGAGGAGCTGCGCAAGGCCAAGGAGGAGCTGTTCAACCTCCGTTTCCAGTCGGCCACCGGCCAGCTGGAGAGCCACGGCCGCATCCGCGCCGTCAAGCGCGACATCGCGCGCCTGTACACCGTGATCCGCGAGCGCGAGCTGGGCATCCGTGCGACGCCCGCTCCGGTCGAGGCTCCGGCCAAGAAGGCGTCCAAGGCAAAGGCGAAGAAGGCCGATGAGGCCGACGCGCCGAAGGAGGAGGCCGAGTAATGGCTGAGAAGAAGGCTGCTGCCGAGCCGCAGAGGCGAGGTCGTCTCGCACGACGTGCGCGACGCCGACGCCCGCGGTTACCGCAAGTCGCGCCGCGGCTACGTCGTCAGCGACAAGATGGACAAGACCATCGTCGTCGAGGTCGAGGACCGCGTGAAGCACCCGCTGTACGGCAAGGTCATCCGCCGTACGACCAAGGTCAAGGCGCACGACGAGAACAACACCGCCGGCATCGGCGACCTCGTTCTCATCAACGAGACCCGCCCGCTGAGCGCCACCAAGCGCTGGCGTCTGGTGGAGATCCTGGAGAAGGCAAAGTGATCCAGACCGAGTCCCGACTCAAGGTCGCCGACAACACCGGCGCCAAGGAGCTGCTCACCATCCGCGTGCTCGGCGGCTCCAGCCGCCGCTACGCCGGCGTGGGCGACATCATCGTCGCCACGGTGAAGGACGCGATCCCCGGTGGGAACGTGAAGAAGGGTGACGTCGTCAAGGCCGTCATCGTCCGCACCGTGAAGCAGACCCGCCGTCCCGACGGCTCGTACATCAAGTTCGACGAGAACGCCGCCGTGATCCTGAAGAACGACGGGGAGCCCCGCGGCACCCGCATCTTCGGTCCGGTCGGTCGTGAGCTCCGTGACAAGAAGTTCATGAAGATCGTCTCGCTCGCCCCGGAGGTGCTGTAACTCATGGCGAACATCAAGAAGGGTGACCTGGTTCAGGTCATCTCCGGCCGCAAGCAGGACAAGGGCGGCGACCGCGGCAAGCAGGGCAAGGTCCTCGAGATCCTCGTCGAGCAGAACCGCGTGATCGTCGAGGGCGTGAACTACGTCACCAAGCACACCCGCGTCGGTCAGACGCAGCGCGGCACCAAGACGGGCGGCATCGAGACCATCGAGGCCCCCATCCACATCTCGAACGTCGCCCTGGTCGACCCCGAGACGAAGAAGCCGACCCGTGTCGGTCACCGCGTCGAGGAGCAGGTCAAGGACGGCGTGAAGCGCACGGTCCGCGTGCGCTACGCGAAGAAGAGCGGTAAGGACCTCTGATGGCGGCTACTGACGCTGCGGGTGCTGTCAAGGTGCAGCCCCGCCTGAAGGCGAAGTACAACAACGAGATCAAGAAGGCCCTGCAGGACGAGTTCGGCTACGAGAACGTCATGCAGATCCCCGGCCTGGTCAAGGTCGTCGTCAACACCGGTGTCGGTGAGGCGGCGCGCGACTCCAAGGTGATCGATGGTGCGGTCGACGACCTCACCAAGATCACCGGCCAGAAGCCGATCGTCACGAAGGCCCGCAAGTCCATCGCGCAGTTCAAGCTGCGCGAGGGCCAGCCCATCGGCGCGCACGTCACCCTGCGCGGCGACCGCGCCTGGGAGTTCGTGGACCGCCTCGTGAACCTCGCGCTGCCCCGCATCCGCGACTTCCGCGGTCTGAGCGACAAGCAGTTCGACGGCAACGGCAACTACACCTTCGGTCTCACGGAGCAGAGCGTGTTCCACGAGATCGACCAGGACCGCATCGACCGGGTCCGCGGTTTCGACATCACCGTCGTCACCACGGCGAAGAACGACGACGAGGGCCGCGCGCTGCTGCGTCACCTCGGCTTCCCGTTCAAGTCGGCCGACGCACAGGCCTGACACACCGTGCTTCTCGGTCGTTGAGCGAGGAGCGAAGCACCGAGACGAAACGCGGTTCCCGACGGGATCGCCGCGTTTCGTCTCGCTTCGCTCGCTCAACGGCCGAGAGGCGTGTCGTGCGTGACGTACAATTGAAAATTGCGTGCTCCCATCGCAGGCCGTCTGCCGTGTAACGGCAGCCGGAACCTCATGAACGAAAGAAGACAACTATGACGATGACAGACCCGGTCGCAGATCTGCTGACCCGTCTGCGCAACGCGAACTCGGCGCATCACGATTCCGTGACCCTGCCGTCGAGCAAGCTCAAGACCCACATCGCCGAGATCCTCCAGCAGGAGGGCTACATCGCCGGCTGGGAGGTCGCCGACGCCCGCGTCGGGAAGAACCTCACGATCGAGCTGAAGTACGGCCCGAACCGCGAGCGGTCGATCGCCGGCATCAAGCGCGTCTCGAAGCCCGGCCTCCGCGTGTACGCGAAGTCGACGGAGCTCCCCAAGGTGCTCGGCGGCCTCGGCGTCGCGATCCTGTCCACCTCCTCCGGGCTCCTCACGGACCGTCAGGCAGAGCAGAAGGGCGTGGGCGGAGAAGTTCTCGCCTACGTGTGGTGATCTGAAATGTCGCGTATTGGACGACTTCCCATCGAGATCCCCGCGGGCGTGACCGTTTCGGTCGACGGCCGCGAGGTCTCGGTGAAGGGCCCCAAGGGCGAGCTCGCGCTCACCGTGGCCTCTCCCATCGAGGTGTCGGTCGAGGAGAACCAGGTTCTCGTCACCCGCCCGGACGACGAGCGCGCTTCGCGTTCGCTGCACGGCCTGACCCGCACCCTCATCAGCAACGACATCATCGGCGTGACCCAGGGCTACACCAAGGGCCTCGAGGTCGTCGGCACCGGTTACCGCGTGCAGCAGAAGGGCAGCTCCGTCGAGTTCGCCCTCGGCTTCTCGCACCCGGTCCTGATCGACCCGCCCGCCGGTATCACCCTGACGGTCGAGGGCAACAACAAGCTCACCGTCAGCGGCATCTCGAAGCAGGCCGTCGGCGAGGCGGCTGCGAACATCCGCAAGATCCGCAAGCCCGAGCCGTACAAGGGCAAGGGTGTGCGTTACGCCGGCGAGGTCGTGCGTCGCAAGGCCGGAAAGAGTGGTAAGTAACCATGGCGATTACAGTCGAAGTCCGACGCCCGTTCGCGTCGTCACGCCCGCCTTCGCAAGAAGGTCGTCGGGCACCGAGGCGCGTCCGCGCCTCGTCGTCACCCGCTCTGCCCGTCACGTCTTCGTGCAGCTCGTGGACGACAGCAAGGGCCACACCGTGGCCTCCGCCTCCACCCTCGAGACCGACCTGCGCGCGTTCGACGGTGACAAGACGGCCAAGGCGCGCAAGGTCGGCGAGCTCGTCGCCGAGCGTGCGAAGGCCGCCGGTGTCTCGGAGGCCGTGTTCGACCGCGGTGGCAACCGGTACGCCGGTCGCGTCGCGGCCATCGCCGATGGCGCCCGTGAAGGGGGGCTGGCACTGTGAGTGACATCAAGGAGAACGAAGTGACCGAGACGGCTCCCGCCGCCGAGAACGCGGCCGGCACCGAGGCTCCGCAGCGCGATGAGCGCCGCGGCGGCCGTGGTGGCCGTGACCGCGGCCAGGGCGGTCGCGACCGCAACTCGCGCGATCGCGGGGACAACCAGTTCCTCGAGCGCGTGGTGACCATCAACCGCGTGTCGAAGGTCGTCAAGGGCGGCCGCCGCTTCAGCTTCACCGCGCTCGTCGTGGTGGGCGATGGCAACGGTCTCGTGGGCGTCGGCTACGGCAAGGCCCGCGAGGTCCCGCTCGCCATCTCGAAGGGTGTCGAGGAGGCCAAGCGCAACTTCTTCCGCGTGCCGCGCTCCGCGTAGCACCATCCCGCACCCGGTGCAGGGCGAGGCCGCTGCCGGCGTCGTGCTGCTGCGTCCGGCCGCTGCCGGTACCGGTGTTATCGCCGGTGGTCCGGTCCGCGCCGTGCTCGAGTGCGCCGGTATCCACGACGTGCTGTCGAAGTCGCTCGGCTCGTCGAACACGATCAACATCGTGCACGCGACGGTCGCGGCCCTGAAGCAGCTCGAGGAGCCCCGTGCGGTCGCCGCGCGTCGCGGCCTCGAGTTCGACCAGGTCGCCCCGGCGCGTCTCGTCCGCGCAGAGGCCGAGGCCATCGCTGCGCAGAAGGCAGGTGCCTGATGGCTGCGCGCCTCAAGGTCACGCAGGTCAAGTCCAAGGTGAGTGAGAAGCAGAACCAGCGCGACACGCTGCGTTCGCTCGGCCTCAAGCGGATCGGCGACTCGGTCGTCCGTCCCGACGACGCCCAGACCCGCGGCTACGTCCGCGCGGTCGCTCACCTCGTCACAGTTGAGGAGATCGACTAATGGCTGAGAAGAAGGAAGCGGCCACGAAGACCGCCGCCAAGAAGCCGGCCGCCAAGAAGGCCGAGGAGACCACGGTCTCCCGTCCCGGCGTCCTGAAGGTGCACCACCTGCGTCCGGTCCCCGGCGCCAACACCGCGAAGACCCGCGTGGGTCGCGGTGAGGGCTCCAAGGGCAAGACCGCCGGTCGTGGCACCAAGGGCACCAAGGCCCGCAACACGGTTCGCGTCGGTTTCGAGGGTGGGCAGATGCCGCTGCACATGCGCACCCCGAAGCTGCGCGGCTTCAAGAACCCGTTCCGCGTCGAGTACCAGGTCGTGAACCTGGAGAAGCTCGCCGAGCTCTACCCGAAGGGCGGGGACGTGACCGTCGCCGACCTCGTGGCCAAGGGCGCGGTCCGCAAGAACGAGAAGGTCAAGGTCCTGGGCAACGGCGACATCGCCGTGGCGCTGACCGTGTCGGTCGACAAGGTCTCCGGCTCTGCGGAGCAGAAGATCGTCGCCGCCGGCGGATCCGTCAAGTAGCACTCGCCGAGAGGGGCCGGAGATTTCTCCGGCCCCTCTTGCGTTACCCTGGGTCAAGACTGTCCGTTCTCAGACGGTCATCCCCTTCAGGAGGCAAGCTTTTGTTTAGCGCCATCGCGCGGATCTTCCGCACGCCGGATCTGCGTCGCAAGATCGGCTTCACGATCGCGATCATCGCCGTCTACCGCCTCGGATCCACCATCCCGGCGCCGTTCGTGAGCTTCCCGAACGTCACGGAGTGCCTCGCGGCGAACGCCGGCACCGAAGGCCTGCTCGGGCTCGTCAACCTGTTCTCCGGCGGCGCGCTGCTGAAGCTGTCGATCTTCGCCCTCGGGCGTGATGCCGTACATCACGGCCACGATCATCACGCAGCTGCTGCGCGTGGTGATCCCGCACTTCGAGACGCTGCACAAGGAGGGCCAGGCCGGCCAGGCCAGGCTCACGCAGTACACGCGCTACCTGACCATCGCGCTCGCGCTGCTGCAGTCCACGACTCTCGTCACGGTCGCCCGCAGCGGTCAGCTGTTCGGCCCGACCAGCGTCGCCGCCTGCAAGCAGCTGCTCACCAACGACGTGTGGTGGGCGCAGCTGCTCATGATCGTCACGCTGACCGCCGGCACCGGCCTGATCATGTGGTTCGCCGAGCTGGTCACCGAGAAGGGCATCGGCAACGGCATGTCGCTGCTGATCTTCACCTCGATCGCCGCGACCTTCCCCGGCGCGATGTGGAGCATCTGGCAGACCCGCGGCTTCGAGGTCTTCCTGCTGGTGCTGGTCGTCGGCATCGTCGTGATGTCGCTCGTCGTCTTCATCGAGCAGTCGCAGCGTCGGATCCCGGTGCAGTACGCGAAGCGGATGGTGGGCCGGCGCACTTACGGCGGCACCAACACCTACATCCCGATCAAGGTGAACATGGCGGGCGTGATCCCGGTCATCTTCGCCTCGTCGCTGCTGTACATCCCGATGCTCGTCGCGCAGTTCAACATCCCGCAGGACGGCAAGACGCCTCCCGGCGTGGGCGACCTGGATCATGACGTACTTCGTCAAGGGCGACCACCCGATCTACATGATCACGTACTTCCTGCTGATCATCGGCTTCACCTACTTCTACGTCGCGATCACGTTCAACCCGGTCGAGGTCGCCGACAACATGAAGAAGTACGGCGGCTTCATCCCCGGCATCCGTGCGGGCCGTCCGACCGCCGAGTATCTCGACTACGTGCTCACCCGCATCACCCTGCCCGGATCGCTCTACCTCGGCCTGATCGCGCTCGTCCCGTTGATCGCGCTGGCCACGGTGGGCGCGAACCAGAACTTCCCGTTCGGCGGGGCCTCGATCCTGATCATCGTCGGCGTCGGACTGGAGACGGTGAAGCAGATCGACGCGCAGCTGCAGCAGCGACACTACGAAGGGCTTCTCCGATGACGGCATCCGCACTGAACTCTGCACGCCTTCTGATCGTCGGTCCGCAGGGCTCCGGCAAGGGCACGCAGGGCGTGCGGATCGCGGAGGCCTACGGCATTCCCGTCGTCTCCACCGGCGACATCTTCCGCGCGAACATCAAGGCGGGCACCGAGCTCGGCAAGCAGGTCACCGCGATCCTCCAGGCCGGCGACCTCGTCTCCGACGAGCTGACCGGCGCGCTGGTGCGCGACCGGCTGTCGCAGCCGGATGCCGAGAACGGCTTCCTGCTCGACGGCTACCCCCGCAACGCGGCGCAGGTCGCGCAGCTGGACGAGTTCCTCGGCCGAGCAGGACGCGGCGCTCGACGCCGTGATCCTGCTCGACGTGCCCCGCGAGGAGGTCTGCGCGCGGCTGAAGCGTGCGTGCCGAGGGAACAGGGCCGCTGCCGACGACACCGACGAGGGCATCGCGACACCGGCTGGACATCTACGAGCGCGAGACGGCGCCGATCCTCGACGCGTACGGCGTCAAGGGGATCGTCGACCGGATCGACGGCGTCGGCGGTCTCGACGAGATCACCGAGCGCATCTTCGCGGCGCTCGAGGCGCGCGGACTCGTGCGCACGGCTGCGGTCTGACGTGGCGTTCCGCCGTTCGATCTACAAGAGCCGCGCCCAGCTCGAGGCGATGGTCGAACCCGGCCGGATCACGGCCGCCGCGCTGTCTGCCGTGCGGGCGGCGGTGCGTCCCGGCATCACCACGGGCGAGCTCGACGCGATCGCCGAGCGCGTGATCCGGGATCGCGGTGCGGAGTCGAACTTCAAGCTCGTGCGCGGCTACCGCCACACGACCTGCATCTCGGTGAACGACCAGGTCGTGCACGGGATCCCCGGTGCGCGCGTGCTGCACCCCGGCGACATCGTCTCGATCGACTGCGGCGCGCAGTTCCGCGGCTGGAACGGCGACAGCGCGATCTCCGTCGTCGTGCCGGACGAGGGCGCAGCCGGAGCTCGTCGCCGCGCGCTCGGCGCTGTCCGATCGTCACCGAGGGCTCGATGTGGGCCGGCGTCGCCGCGATGGCCACGGCGACGCACCTGGGCGACATCAGCGCTGCCATCGAGGACCACATCCTCGGCGCGGGTCCCAGCGCCGTGGCGCACCAGCTACGGGATCCTGCGCGAGTACGTCGGTCACGGCATCGGCCGCAAGATGCACGAGGCGCCGAGCCTGTTCAACTACCGCACGCCCGACCGCGGCGCCGAGGTGCGCCCCGGGCTGGTGCTCGCGATCGAGCCGATGGTCACCGCCGGGTCGGACAAGACCTACGTCGAGGACGACGACTGGACCGTCACCACGGTCGACGGATCCGACGGCTCGCACTGGGAGCACAGCGTCGCCCTGCACGACGACGGCATCTGGGTGCTGACGGCCGAGGACGGCGGCGCCGCCGGCCTCGCCCCCTTCGGCATCACCCCGGTTCCCGTCGCGTAGTCGCGTCCCCGCGGCGCCAGGCGGCGCGTCCCGGGCGGAGGCGACGCGCGGCTCCAGCGAGAAACCACTTCCTGCATGAGAAACCATGCCCTGACGTGGTGTCTCATGCAGGATCTGGTTTCCCACGCTCCGTCAGTGCGGCGCGGGGCCGGGTGCGGAGTGTCGCGAGCATCGCCGGCTGCGGCGAACGCACCAGCGGCACCCCCACCGCCGACAAGGCCCGCTGCAGCGGCGTGAGGCGCCAGACATCGCCCAGATCCCAGCGTGCGAACGGGTGTCCGTGCCGGCGCAGGCGGTCCTCACGGCGCTTCTCGTCCTTGAGGTGCGCCGCCGCCTTCTCGGCGTTCTTGAGGTCGTACTTTCCCCAGCCGTCGCTCTCGCCGATCGCGCGGACCGACGCGAAGTGGAAGTCGACACGGTCGACCACGTGCTCGTAGAAGAACTCGTGCTGGAGCTCAGGATCCTCGAACCCGCACCACTCGATGGCGGCGCGGCTGAGGCTCTCGCCTGGCGACTCCGAGCGCCCGTCTGCGCGCTGCCAGAGCCAGCGCTGCTGGGCGGATCCGCGTGTCGTCGACTGCGAAGAGGCGTGATCGCGGATCTGCGCGAGGATCAGACTCCCGCCCTGTCGCCGGGAGATGGCGGCATCCACGACGGCGAGAGCTTCGGCCGGAGGGGCGAGCCGGCTGAGGTCGACCACCGTGTCGATCATCGAGGTGCACAGCAGCGGTCCCTGCCGCTCGAGCGTGCGCTCATGCCCGCTCGTGTGCACGCACACGTCGCCGAAGCGACGCGAGCGGCTGCGATCCGGATCGAACACGTGGATATCGCGCGTCTCGCCGAAGCAGGGGAGTCCCCAGGCGACGGCGGCCGACTCCAGGCACAGAACGGCATCAGGATGGTCTCGGGCGAAGGCGTGCACGCGCGCGGCGTAGCGCTCCCACGGCTTCAGCTTCAGATAGGCCGCGCGTGGCGCATAGATTCCGGAACGCACCCGGGCATGCGTCGCGGCGGTGACGCGGATCCCCAGACGGCGGCTCTCCGCGGAGGTCACCAGCGGCAGGGGAGAGGCCAGTGCGGCACGGTCGGAGAGCAGAAGCGGCATGATCACATCGTCGTCGCCGCACGCACGGCGCATCCGCGGGTTCGTGCAATCCGTGGACAACCTCCGCGAGGCCGCTCCTGTGCGGACCGAGCGGATCCGACGTGAGGCACCCGGATCCGGGGCGAGAAACCAGTTCCTGCGCGAGACACCATGCCTGACGTGGTGTCTCATGCAGAATCTGGTTTCTCGCGGGATCGGCCGGAACGGCGGGGTGCTCTCACGCGGGGCACAGGCGGGAACTGGCAGGATGGAACGGTCCGGGCCTGGCTCCCGGCGTCAGGCTTCAGCACCTGCCCTCCGGCGCAGGTCGGACAGAATGGAAGTGCAATGGCCGCTGCCAAGGGCAGGACCAACGGGTTCGTCATCGGGATCACCGCCGCCGTCGTCGTCGTGCTCTCGCACTCGTCGGCGTGGTCGTGTGGCTGAACAACAAGGCGACCGACCCGGGCGCCGCGCCCAAGCTCGATCATCAACTCCGACACCGGTGCGTGACGATCGGCGACGGAGAAGGACAAGGTCGCCGTGTTCGTCGACTTCCAGTGCCCCATCTGCAAGTACTTCGAGGACAGGCTACGGCGCGCAGATCCAGGCGCTGGCCAAGGACGGCAAGATCACGCTCGAAGTACCACCCGATCGCGATCCTGGACCGGTATCTCGGCCGCGCACGAACTACTCGTCCCGCGCAGGCGCTGCCGACGTACTGCGTGGCGGAGGAGCACGACCCGAGCCGGTTCCTGGACTACCTGAACGTGCTGTTCACGAACCAGCCGGCCGAGAACACCCCGGCCTCACCGACGCGCAGCTCTCCGACTACGCGAAGCAGGTCGGCGCGGACAAGGCGAGCCGCGTGCATCAAGGCCGGCACGTACGTCAAGTATCCGGCCGCGCAGGCCACCGCTCACAAGATCCAGGGCACGCCCACGATCGAGCATCAACGGCAAGCGCCTCGACCTGCAGAACGGCGACATCTCGAAGATCAACGAGATCCTCACCAAGAACGGCGTGCAGCCCGGCCAGTGAGCGGCAGCATTTGCCCGAACCGCGGATCCGGACTACCATAGATCTTTGGTGCTTTGCGCCTTGGTCCGGCGTGTCCGGACCCGCGAGCACCACCACCACCCAACCACCGCAGATCGACCGGTCTGCAGAAGCGTCAGCGAGGCTATGGCTAAGAAAGACGGTGTCATCGAGATCGAGGGCGTGATTTCCGAGGCGCTGCCCAACGCGATGTTCCGCGTTGAGCTCAGCAACGGACACAAGGTCCTTGCAACGATCTCCGGCAAGATGCGGCAGAACTACATCCGCATCATCCCCGAGGATCGCGTCGTCGTGGAGCTCTCGCCCTACGACCTCACGCGCGGTCGCATCGTCTACCGCTACCGCTAGACCGGTCGAGAAGTAACGACCGTCTCCATCCTGGTCCCTGAGCTTGTCGAAGGGCAGGGACCGGAGTCGGTACGAAGACAGCGATAAGGAAACAACATGAAGGTCAACCCCAGCGTCAAGCCGATCTGCGACCACTGCAAGGTGATCCGCCGCCACGGCCGCGTCATGGTGATCTGCAAGAGCAACCCGCGCCACAAGCAGCGCCAGGGTTGAGCCGGAGCGGATCACGGCGGCGCAGCCGCCTTGATGCGCTCGCGGCTCAAGGTTGAGCGAGGACGCCGAAGGCGAGCGAGTCGAAACCTCCTTGCAAGAACAACTGAACATCGGACCGCGTTTCGTCTCGGTCGCTGCGCGTCCTCGCTCAACGACCCCGAGACACGACCGAAAACCACAACGGCAGGATCAGAACCCGCGCGAGCGGGGGACACCTCGGGCGGAGGCCCGGGCACCGATCCTGCTCCACACCTCCACAACAACTCCAGGAGTTACCGCATGGCACGTCTTGCCGGCGTCGACATCCCGCGCGACAAGCGCGTGGTGATCGCCCTCACGTACATCTACGGAATCGGCAGCACCCGTTCCGTCGAGATCCTCAAGGCCACCGAGATCGACGAGTCGATCCGGGTCAAGGACCTCACCGACGACCAGCTCGTCGCCCTCCGCGACTACATCGAAGGCACCTACAAGGTGGAGGGTGACCTCCGTCGCGAGGTCGCCGCCGACATCCGCCGCAAGGTCGAGATCGGCTCCTACGAGGGCATCCGTCACCGTCGTGGCCTGCCGGTCCGCGGTCAGCGCACCAAGACGAACGCGCGCACCCGCAAGGGTCCGAAGCGCACCGTCGCCGGCAAGAAGAAGGCCCGCTAAGCGGCCAGGGAATAGGAGAACACTTTCATGGCTGCACCCAAGGCCGCCGCGCGCAAGCCGCGCCGCAAGGAAAAGAAGAACATCGCGCTGGGCCAGGCCCACATCAAGTCGACGTTCAACAACACGATCGTCTCGATCACCGACCCGTCTGGCGCGGTCATCGCCTGGGCCTCGTCCGGTGGCGTGGGCTTCAAGGGCTCGCGCAAGTCCACCCCGTACGCCGCGGGCATGGCTGCCGAGTCGGCCGCCCGTCAGGCCGCCGAGCACGGCGTGAAGAAGGTCGACGTCCTCGTGAAGGGTCCGGGCTCCGGCCGCGAGACCGCGATCCGCTCGCTGCAGGCCGCCGGCCTCGAGGTCGGTTCGATCCAGGATGTGACGCCGCAGGCGCACAACGGCTGCCGTCCGCCGAAGCGCCGCCGCGTCTGACGCTCTCTGAGGATCCTCGGCTTCGATTCGCAGACCGGGGATCCTCGCCCGCGTTCTTCCCACAACTCAAGACCTCATCACCCACGTGTCATATAGCGGGCACGTGATCGAAAGGAACACACAGTGCTCATCGCACAGCGTCCCACTCTCACCGAGGAAAAGATCTCCGAGAACCGCAGCCGGTTCATCATCGAGCCGCTCGAGCCCGGTTTCGGTTACACGATCGGCAACGCGCTGCGTCGCAGCCTGCTCTCCTCGATCCCCGGCGCGGCCGTCACCAGCGTCCGCATCGACGGCGTTCTCCACGAGTTCAGCACCATCCCCGGTGTGAAGGAGGATGTCACCGAGATCATCCTGAACATCAAGCAGCTGGTCGTCTCCTCGCGAGCGCGACGAGCCGATCACCGCGTACCTGCGCAAGACGGGCGCCGGTGAGGTCACCGCGGCGGACATCTCCGCTCCGGCCGGCGTCGAGGTGCACAACCCCGAGCTGGTCATCGCGACGCTCAACGACACCGCC
This sequence comes from uncultured Actinomycetota bacterium, assembly GCA_963791605.1. GTDB lineage: Bacteria > Actinomycetota > Actinomycetes > Actinomycetales > Microbacteriaceae > Microbacterium. Next base: position 228,607 of record CAWBTB010000024.1, read on the forward strand.
AAGTTCGAGCTCGAGCTCACCATCGAGCGCGGCCGCGGCTACGTCTCCGCGGCGCAGAACCGCAGCGAGTACGCCGAGGCCGGCCAGATCCCGATCGACTCGATCTACTCGCCCGTGCTCAAGGTCAGCTACCGCGTCGACGCCACCCGCGCCGGCGAGCGCACCGACTTCGACAAGCTCGTGCTGGACGTCGAGACGAAGAACTCGATCGTCCCGCGCGACGCCGTCGCGTCGGCCGGTCGCACGCTGACCGAGCTGTTCGGCCTCGCCCGCGAGCTGAACGTCGAGGCCGAGGGCATCGAGATCGGCCCCGCGCCGGTCGAGGCCGTGCTCTCGAACGAGCTGTCGATGCCGATCGAGGATCTCGATCTGTCGGTCCGCTCGTACAACTGCCTCAAGCGCGAAGGCATCAACACGGTGTCCGAGCTCGTCGCCCTCTCGGAGACGCAGCTCATGAACATCCGCAATTTCGGACAGAAGTCGGTGGACGAGGTGCGCGACAAGCTCGTCTCGCTCGGCCTGTCGCTGAAGGATTCGGTGCCCGGTTTCGACGGCGCCCACTTCTACGGCGGCTCCGAAGACGAGTCCTTCTGATCCCCGACCCTTTCCGATCCAGGAGTAACAACAATGCCTAAGCCCACCAAGGGTCCCCGCCTCGGAGGCGGTCCGGCCCACGAGCGTCTGCTGCTCGCGAACCTCGCCGCTCAGCTGTTCGTTCACAAGTCGATCAAGACCACCGAGACCAAGGCCAAGCGCCTGCGTCCGCTGGCCGAGCGGCTCGTCACCTTCGCCAAGCGCGGCGACCTGCACGCCCGTCGCCGTGTCCTCACGGTGCTGCGCAGCAACAAGGAGGCGACGCACATCCTGTTCGCCGAGATCGCGCCGCTCGTCGCGGAGCGTGAGGGCGGCTACACCCGCATCACCAAGGTCGGCAACCGCAAGGGCGACAACGCCCCCATGGCCGTGATCGAGCTCGTCCTCGAGCCCGTCACCCCCAAGGTGAAGAAGGCTGCCGCGAAGCCGGCCGCCGCCAAGGCCGCGGCTGAGCCGGTCGACGCACCCGTCGAGGAGGTCGTGGAGGAGGTCGTCGAGACCCCCGCCGAGGCCGACGTCGTCGAGGCTGCCGAGGCTCCGGCCGAGGAGACCGCCGCGGAGGAGAAGGCCGAGTAAGGCCCTCATCGCATCGTCTCGAAGCCCGTCGTCCCCTCACCGGGACGGCGGGCTTCGTCGTTGCCCCGGTTCGCGACGTCCTCGTCAGCGCCCGACCGGGGTCCGTGCGTCAGGGTGCCGGGCAGATGTTGACGCCCGACGCGGAGACGAGGGGGGATCCGCCGGCGCAGGCGTCGGAGGTGAGGATCCGCGTGCCCTGCATCGCCGGGGCGTCGAAGAGCCCGACGTGCGCGCCGGTCAGGACCACGGACGACACCGGCCAGCCCCACGGCCAGGCGGCCAGCCAGTCGACGTCGTTCTGCCGTACCCAGTCGGCGAGGGGGGCGACGGCGGCGCGCTGCTCGGCGAGGGTCTGCACGGTCGGCGGCCGCACGGCGCGCAGCGCGTCACCGGCGGCGCCTCCGCCCAGCACCAGGGTCAGAACAGCGGCAGAGGCCACCGCCAGGGCGCGAACGGACACGCGGGCGGGCATCGGGCCGTGCCGGCGCCACAGGGCAGCCACGGCCCGCACAGTGATCGCCGCCAGGATCGGGGCGAACGCGAAGATGCCGACCGAGGGGTGGCGCACCCACAGCGGCAGCTGGGCGGCCTGCGCCCACCAGCCGACGAACGCGAGCAGGCCCACGGCGGATCCGACGCCCAGCGCGAGCAGCTGCGGATCCCGATCCTCGCCGACCTGGTCGTGATCCCGCGACCCGAACGCGGCGAGCACGACGACGGCGGCGGCGAGCACGGTGGCGAGCGCGACCAGCCACCACGGCACGAACCAGGCGCCCGCCAGCGTCGCCGAGCTTCTCCGGCACCGTGGTCGGCGTGATGTGCTGTCCGCCGCTGAGCAGGAATCCGCCCATCGCGCGCACATGCCGGAGGTAACCGGTGCCCATCGAGACGAACGCGATGCAGCTCCATCAGCAGCGTCGGCGCGGCCGCGAGCATCAGCGGCAGGATCCCGCGCCGCAGCGTCGCGACCAGGCGCGCGCGGAACGGCCCGCGCGGAGTGAGCAGGAACAGCGCGACCGCGAACGCGGGCAGCGCGAGCAGTGCGATGAGCTTCGCCTGCACGGCGAGGCCGAGCAGCAGGCCGGCGAGCCACGCCCTGCGGGGGAGCACGATGAGCGCCCACACGATCCCGGCGGCGGCCGCGATCTCTCCGAGCAGATCGGCGGGGCCCTGGATCGGGGACACGCTGCCGGCCGTGTCGAACGCGAGCGGCAGTGCGACCGCGAGCAGCGCGCCGAAGCGTCCGGCCAGGCGGCGGCCGAGGATCCCGAGTCCGGCCAGCAGCAGCACCCAGTAGCGCGAGCGGCACGAGGCGCGCGCCGATCACCGGATCGATGCCCGTCGCCAGCACGGCCGCGACCGGCAGCAGCACCACGGGACCGGTCGAGATCCGCGGGTCGAACGGCGTCAGCGTGGACCCGGACAGCGTGCCGTCGCTCGTGTAGCCGAGGCCGGCGAGCAGGTTTCGCGGGACGGTGAGGTTGAACGCCTCGTCCTCCCAGAACCGCAGCACGGTCAGGCTGTGCCACATCACGATCCCGTTCGCCACGAGCAGGGCGGCGAGCAGGATCCAGAACAGCGGTTCCCGTGAGGCGCCGGGTCATGACCGGGTCGGTCCTGCGCCGGACTCGATCGTGAACGCGACTCCGCGCAGCGGTGCACCGGGGCGCAGCGACCAGCACCACACCTCGCGCAGCGCATCACGCGCGAACAGCACGAGCCTCCTCGGCGGCAGCGACGGGCGCGCGAGGGTGCCCCACATCGTGCCGCTCGCGGAGGCGCCGCGGCGCGGGATGCTGCGCACACGCAGATAGCGGACCCCGAGGCCCCCGCGCACCTCGGCGAGCGAGAAGTGCACGTGCGGCACCAGCGCGTCGCTCGGCACCGCGCCCAGGAGCATCCGCACGGCGTCGGGCCGGTACGCCCGCAAGGGGGTGTTCACGTCCGGGATCCCGCGGCCGACGGCGATCGCGATGAGCAGGCGCACGCAGGCGGTCAGCCGCGGCGGTACCACGCGTCGGTGCGGTCGCGGCGGACGCCGTGTACGACGTCCGCGCCGGTGGACGCGAGGGCGCGGACGGCCGCGGCGATGTCGGATCCGAGGAACTGCCCGTCTCCGTCGACGTGCACGAGCGCGTCGGGGGTCAGGGCGAGGCCCACGCGGTACGCGGCGAGGGCGGTCGGCCCGTGCCCGCGGTTGGCGGGCTGGGTCTCGACGTCGACGTCGTCCGCGCCGACGAGGGCGGCGACGGTGCCGTCGGTGGAGCGGTCGTCCGCGACGACGAACGTCACGCGCTCCGCGAGCGGGGCGACGGCGGTGCGGATCTCGTCGATGAAACCGCCGATGCCCTCGGCTTCGTTGTATGCCGGCATCACGACGGCCAGGTGGGCGTACTGCACTCGAACCTCTTGCTCACGGGGGGAGGCGTCACGGGCCGCGCCTTCCCCGGGTAGTCTAGTGGGGCTATGGATCGCCGTTCCCGGTTGCGCCGTCTCGCCGGGGTCGGCACCCGCTTCCTCATCGTCGGCGGGCTCAGCACCCTGATCGAGGTCGGCGCGTTCAACCTCTTCGTCTACGCCTTCGGCTGGGATCTCGTCGTCGCCAAGGTGGCAGCCTCGCTGGTCGCGCTGGTGAACGCGTACTTCGGCAACCGCGAGTGGGCGTTCAAGGGCCGGGATCGCCGTGGCCGGGTCGCCGAGATCGTGCTGTTCCTCGCGGTCAACCTCGTCTGCACCCTGCTCGGAGCGGGCATCGTGTGGCTCGGTGCCGACATCGTGCAGGGCCTCACCGGGCACGGCCCTGGTCCCGTGCTGGTCAACGTCATCAACCTCGCCAGCATCGCGATCATCGTCCTGGTGCGCTTCGTGCTGTACCACTACGTGGTGTTCCGGCGCACCGGATCCGCCGTCGCCGACCGATTGAATCGGAAGCGGCTCACCCCTGCGGCCGCGCGCGGAGATCCTTGCGCAGGATCTTGCCGGAGCTCGACTTCGGGATCCGGTCGATGAACTCCACGATCCGCACCTTCTCGTGCGGGGCGACATGTGCGGCGACGTGCGCCATCACGCCCTCGGCGTCGAGCTCGGCGCCCGGCTGCAGCACCACGAACGCCTTCGGCACCTCCTGGCCGTCCTCGTCGAGCGCGCCGATCACGGCCGCGTCGGCGATCGCCGGGTGCTCCAGCAGCACGGCCTCGAGCACGGCAGGGGCGACCTGGTAGCCCTTGTACTTGATGAGCTCCTTGAGACGGTCCACGATCCGGAACACGCCCTCGGCCGTCATCGTCGCGACATCGCCCGGTGTGCAGCCAGCCGTCGGCGTCGAGCATGTCGGCGGTCGCGTCGGGGCGGTTCAGATACCCCTTCATGACCTGCGGCCCGCGGATCAGCAGCTCGCCCGGCGCGCTCGGGCCATCGGCAGGAGCGGCAATGTCGGATCCGTCCTCGGCGAGCAGCCGCGCCTCGGTGTTCGCCAGCAGCAGGCCGATGGAGGAGAGGTCGATGTCGTCGCGGTCCACCGGGATCGAGTGCGTGACCGGGCTGGTCTCGGTCATGCCGTAGCCCTGCCGCACGGTGCAGTCCAGCCGCTCGGCGACAGCGCCGGCGAGCACTCCGTCGAGGGGAGCTGCTCCCGAGAACACGACCTTGACCGCGCTCATGTCGTACTGGGCGACGAGCGGATGCTTGGCGAGGGCGACGGCGATCGGCGGAGCGATGAACAGCCAGCTGGTGCGCTGCTCTGCGACGATGCGCAGGAACTCGACAAGGTCGAACTTCGGCATCGTGACGAGGGTGGCGCGCAGGCGCACGGCGAGGTTCAGCAGCACGGTCATGCCGTAGATGTGGAAGAAGGGCAGCACCGCGAGCACGCGGTCGTCGTCGCTGAGGCGGATCGACACCGCGCTCTGCGCGACGTTGGCGACGAGGTTCCGGTGCGTGAGCATGACGCCCTTGGGGCGCCCGGTCGTACCGGAGGAGTACGGCAGCACCGCCACATGCGTGGCCGGGTCGAACGTCACCACGGGCGCGTGGTGGCCCTCGGAGAGCAGGTCGCGCAGCGACGGGTGGCCCTCGCGCGCCGTCGAGCACGATGAGCTGATCGGCGGGGAGCCCGAGCTCATCCGCGGCGGCCTGCGCCTGCGGCAGCAGCGCGCTGACCGTGATCAGCCAGAACGCGGAGGCGTCGCGCAGCTGGCCCGCGATCTCCTCCGCCGTGTACAGAGCGTTGATCGTCGTCGCCGTGGCTCCCGCGCGGAGGATCCCGTGGAACACCGTCGCGAAGGCGGGCACGTTCGGGCAGAGCAGGCCGACCGCGTCGCCGACGCCGATGCCGCGCGCCGCGAGCGCTCCGGCGAAGAGGTCGATCTGGCCGACGAGCTGGCGGTAGGTGGTCTCGGCGCCGCTCATGCCGTCGATGAGAGCGACCCGATCCAAGTCGTGCTCGGCCAGATCGCCGAACAGATACTCGTGCACCGGGACCGCGGGGATCTCCACATCCGGGAACGTGCTGCTGACCATGGGATCTCCTTCGATCTCGGTCGCGTACGGTGGGGCCCGCCGCCGCTTGCGATTCAGTGTCGCACGAAATGGGACTGAGTGTCAGGCATTCTCAGCCGGACCGGTGGATCCGTCGTGCCTCGCTCTTGTGGTGCGACCCTGCGGACCGTGTCCGCCATTCGCTGGTCGCGAATTGCGGTGAAGCGGTCGTGAGAACGACAATATGCGACCAGTGAGCGGAAGAGGACTGGGTACCCTGGATCCGTGCGCATCCGTCTCGACATCGCCTACGACGGCACCCACTTCCGGGGCTGGGCGAAGCAGCCGGGACTGCGCACCGTGCAGGGCACGATCGAGCAGGCGCTGGCCCGCATCGTCGGCCCCTCCGCCGGCCCTTCCGCGGGTGAGGACGCCGCGACCGGATCCGGCCCTCGGCTCGTCGTGGCGGGGCGCACGGACGCCGGCGTGCACGCGACGGGGCAGGTGGCGCACGTCGACCTCGACGAGCAGCAGTGGTCCCGCGTGGCGACCCGGAACGGCCGCGCGGCGCCGGATCCTGCCGGGAGCCTCGCGCGCCGGATGAACGGCGTGCTCGGCCAGTACCCGGACGTCACGGTCAGCCGCACCTGCCGTGCGCCGGAGGGGTTCGACGCGCGCTTCTCGGCGGTGTGGCGGCGCTACCGCTACCGGCTGGCCGACGCCCGTGCCGGCTACGACCCGCTGCTGCGCCACGACACCACCACCATCCGCGCAGCCCTCGACGAGCGCGCCATGGACGAGGCCGCCCGCACGCTGATCGGCCTGCACGACTTCGCCGCCTACTGCAAGCCGCGGGAGGAGGCGACCACGATCCGCACCCTGCTCGACTACCGCTGGATCCGCGACTCGACCGGCGTGCTCGTCGCCGAGGTCAGGGCCGACGCGTTCTGCCACAGCATGGTGCGCGCCCTGGTCGGGGCCTGCGCGGCGGTGGGGGAGGGACGGCTCGAGGTTGCCGATCTGACGAGACTGCGCGATGAGCTCGACCCGTACGAGTGCGTTCAAGGTGCTGGCCGCGCGCGGGCTGACCTTGACCGAGGTCGGATACCCCGCGGATGACCTGCTCGCCGCGCGGGCGGAGCAGACCCGCAACAGGCGGGACCTGGACGGCTGATCCGGCGCTCTTCGGCGCCTCGGCGGGAGGAGATCTTCGTCTCGGGCGGAGGATCGACCCGGCTCTTACCGCCCGACCGCGAGTTCTCCTCCCGAGGGTGTGCGCGACGGGCCGCGGATCCGGCTCCTCGCTCCCTGGACCCGGTGAACTCCAGGGCGGATCCAGGGCCGCGGCCTCCACGCAGGTACGGTGGACCCGTGCGGATCATCTCCTACAACCTGCGCAAGCATCGCGCGGTGCATGAGCTCGTCGAACTCGTCGAGGCCCATGACCCCGACGTGCTGTGCCTGCAGGAAGGGGACACGGCCTCGCTCCCGGAGACCGCCGGTGGACTGGTGCTCGCGCACACCACCTTGCAGAACCGCCTGGGACTCGCGATCTACTACCGGGCCAGCGCGTACAGCCTCATCGATATCGGCCGCGGTGTCGGTGAAGAAGTCGCTGCACGATCGGGTGCTGCGCCCCGCACACGAGCGGCTGCTCGGGGTGCGCCTGCGCGACATCGACGCGGGGCGGGATCTCCTCGTCGCGTCCCTGCACGCCGCGCCGCTGACCGCGCGCAACGCGCTGCGCCGTGACCAGATCCGCGCCGCGCTCGCCGAACTGTCCGAACTCGGCTGGGGGCTGCCGCAGCTCATCGTCGGCGACTTCAACTACCCGGTGTTCAAGGAGCGGCTCTCCGAGCACATGCGCGACGTCGGTTACGAACTGGTCATGAGCGACCAGCACACGTACACGAGATACCGGGTGTTCCGCGGGTTCTACGATTTCGCCGCGGCCTCAGGGTTCGTCGTCGAGTCGGTGCGCACGCTCCCGCAGGGCGACTCCGACCATCTGCCGATCCTGGTGACCGCGCACCCGAAGTAGGCGCGTCGCCGACGAAGCCGGTCTCCTCGGCGAAGTCGTGGTGGGACGTCGCCGGAGAGGATCAGCGCGCCATGCTGAGGTGCCGTGGCGGCCCCTCCCAGCGGGCGACCGCCACCTTCACTTCGGTGAGTTCACGTTTGACGTCGGCGACCTCGGCACGCAGGCCGCCGATGTCGGTCTTGAGCTCGGCGCGCCCGCTGCCGATCTCCGTCTTGAGCTCGGCGCGCCCGCTGCCGATCTCCGTCTTGAGTTCGGCGCGGAGTTCGCCGATATCGGCCAATCGGCGATATCCGCCTTGAGTTCGGCGCGGAGTTCGCCGATGTCGGCCTTGAGTTCAGTGCGGAGTTCGCCGATGTCGGCCTTGAGTTCGGTGCGGAGTTCGCCGATGTCGGCCTTGAGCTCGGCACGCAGGTCGCCGATTTCGGCCTTGAGCTCGGTGCGGAACGCGTCCAGGCGGTCGTCGGTACGCTGCGCTCGGGCAACCGCGCGGGTTTCGATCCCGTCCATGCGACGGACCATCCACGCCATTCCGGCGAACGTGCCGCTGCCGAGGGTCACGACGATGCCGATCGCGCTGAGCACGATCGTCAGGGTCTCGACCGACATGTACATGCCCCCAATTCTGCCCGTTCGGCGGCGGGCTTTCCAGGAGCGTAGCCGCCGCTGCCGGCGGTGGGAGCGCCGTCATACGATCGGTGGAAAGTTCGCGCCTCCGGCTGCCTGTGGGGACCTGGCGCAGGGCTACTTCGCCGGAGCGCATCCCGGGGTGTCGATCGTGACGGGCGTCGGTTTGACCATCGGAGTGTGCCGCACCTCGAGCGGGCCGAACGCGCCTGCTGGAGCCGTGAACGTCGCCGTGATGGTGGCGGTCTGGCCGGGCTGCGTCTGCACGTTCACTTTCACCGCGGTGCGGCCCAGATGCGGCTGACCGGACGCGGCCATCGGCTCTCCGTTCACGGTCACGCTCTGCAGCGAGGAGCCGACCGGACCGTACAGGTAGGTGTCCGTCGACACGTCGCCCTTCGGGAAGTAGTGCCCCGGGGAGATGTATCCGGGCAGGCCGGGCACGGCGGCCGGGTCGAGCGTGTTCTGCAGCGTCACCGTGCTCGTGAAGGTGGGGGCGGCGTCCTTCTGGCACTGGGTGCTCTTGGCAGCGATGCCCATCTGCATGTAGTAGTCGAGCTTGCCCTCGGTGACGTCGTCGATGTAGACGCCGAGGTCGGTCGTCTTGGTGTTGTCCGTGGGCATGTTGCCGCCCACCGGGGTTCCGGCGAGCAGGTCGGCCTGCGCCTTGTCGCTGGGCGAGTACATCAGACGCCCCTCGTTCGCCGCCTGCACGAGGGCGTTCAGCAGGGCTTTCGGATCGGCGTGCGTGGTCAGCAGCGCCTCGAACACGCTCTGCGCTGCGGTGGCGAAGAAGGCGTCCTGCACGGCCGGGTCGGGATAGTCGGCATAGACCTGATTGAGCAGCACAGGCACCGCGTTGTCGGCGGTGAGCACGACGCCGAATCCGGGCATCGTGACGGGTCCGATCGCCTTGAGCAGGTAGCTGAGGGCGACCGGATCCATCGATGCGACCGCGTCGACGGGGGTGCCGAACGATTCCGCCCAGAAGGCGCGTACGATCTGCGCGGTCTCGCTGAAGTCGGGGGAGAGCGTCGAATCCTGGATGTAGCGCCCGATCTTGGTGCCGTACAGCGCCTGCGTCTCGGGGTTGAGCGCGATGATCGGATCCGGACGACCGTTGATGAAGTTGCCGGAGGCTGCCTGCTGCGTGAGCGAGATCTTGCCGTTCTCCGCCGTGAGCAGGGCGATCGCGGCGGGGTTGCCGCCCGTTCCGCGCGACTCGGCGTTGTTCTGGAAGATCAGCAGGTAGTGCTGCGGACCATCCGCGCCCAGGGCCTTCGGCAGGATCGTGAGCGCATTGTGCGCCGGGGTCAGGATCGGCTCGATCCGGGCGATCGCGGAGTCGAGCTTGGTCACGCCGCTGGAGACCTGCGGGATGAGCGCGGAGCGGTCGAGCTTGGCGAGGTGCGCCTGGATCGTCTTCATGCTCTTGTCGGCGGCGTCGACCCGGCCGGCGAGGTCGGAGAGGTTCTTGACGTCGATCGCGCCGTCCTTCGGCATGAGCGCGTTCAGGTCGATCGCGGTCAGCGGAGACACGGCCTCCTGCACCAGTGTGTTCACGGATGCGGCCACGACGCGCACGGCGACCAGGTTGGGACCGGCGACGGGCAGCCACTCCGAATTTCTCCAGAGGGTGCCGCTGGTCTTCTTCTCGCGCGGAGGCGGTGAGGGCGGAGATCTGCGCGACCGTGGCCTTGGCGCTCGCCGGATCCCCCGCGAGCATGCTCTTCTGCACCTGGTCGACGAGCGGGATCGCCTTGTCGAGATCGGACTTCGCCGACATCGCCTGGTCGTACAGGTGCTTAGCGGCGATCCCCCCGGCGATCGCGGCCGCGATGAGCACGAGCAGGATCGAGATCGGGACCCAGAAGCGGGCGCTCTTCAGGAGAGGGCGGCGGGGCTTGCCGTGCTTGTCCGACGACGTCGACGACGCGCGGCGTTCGCCGGCACCGGAAGGGGAGGCGGCGTCGGCGGTCTGGCCGGTGGCACGAGCGTCGCGTCGGGAGGTCACAGCTCGATTGTAGGGAAGGGGACTGAGGATGCACCGCGCGGTGTTCCACAGTACTGGTGAAGCGGGGCGGCTCAGGATCCGGTGTTCGTCGCGTCGTCGGCGGGATCGCGCGTGATCAGGTTGTTGTCGCGCAGCGTGCCGAGCAGATCGACGAGGTCATCGCGGACGACCTCTTCACCCACCCCATACGCCTCCGCGATCTTCTGAACCAGGGCGTCGGCGGTGATCGGACCGCGCAGGGCCAGTTCCTCCCAGACATATGCCGCCGACCGCCCGAACGTGAGCGGGCGCGCGGAGGGCGAGCGGAGGTCGAGCGCGACGATGTCATCGTCGCTGGTCGTCCACGCGACGGCGTCGGCGATGCGCCAGCCGTCGTCCCCCGATGCTCCCACGCCGTCAGCCTATCGGCGCCCGCTGCGGCCCTTCATGCGCAGGCGGAGGTAGTGCACGAGCGCAACGCTTCCACGGCGCCATCGCATGCTGCGGTGGCGCCAGGCCTCGCGAGCAGTGGGGAACGTGCTCGGATCGTTGCGGGGGATATCCGCCCGGGAGATCCAGATCGCGTTGAGGATCACACCGGGCCTGCGGTACCAGCGTTCGGTGCGCATCGCGGCGAGCCACGAGACGGCCGCGCCGTCTTCGATCGTCGCGCGATTCGTCTTCCAGAGCAGAATCTGCGCGGAGGTCGCATCGGTTTCCTCGCCAACGCCGATCTCGGCGAGCACTTCGCCCAGCACCCACAGTGCGCCGCCGGCTCGGGCGATTCCGACGAACTCCTCCCGCTCCGCGTCCGTGAAGTCGTCGACGAGGATCTGCTTGAGGCCGGTGAGCTCGTCTGCATGCCGGCTGGAATGCGTGTATCGCAGCGCGTGCAGGGCGGCGATCACTGCCGCGCCCGCGCGTGACGGGACCGAGACCGCGGTCTCGGCGACCGTCATGGTGGTGCGGGAGGACCACAGGACATCGAATGCGTCCGCCGGCGGCCCGAAGAAGCCCGGAAAATAGACATGGGCGTCGATGTCATTGGGCCAGTGGTCGTGGATGTAGGTGACCGAATGCGGCTCCATGAGGGAAGGCACGGGTCGTTCATGCCGAAGACGCCAGCCGTATCGGTTGAGCAGGGCGCAGAAGTCTTCGAAACGCGCCGGGTCGACCAGGACATCGGCGTCCGCGGCCACGCGCGGCTCGCGCAGACAGTAACGATCGGATACGAAGCCCTTGATCGAAAGCACACGGATCCCGGACTCCCCCGCGAGGTGCGCCATCAGCGCGTGCGCAAGGTCATTGCCTGCGGACAGCGCGAACGTCGAGGTCATGCTTCCCGTTCCTGGAGATCGGATCCGTTGATTCGACCATAGTGGCGGAGCCGGCGCAGCTCGCGCCGGGAACCTCCGTAAGAGGGCAGCGGAATCCGCTCTCACATCGAGCGCCGCGAGGTGGCATAAGCTCGTGTGTGCTGGGAAAACGAACTCGGCGAACGCAGGTGCGTCCGTCCGGCTCGTCTCGTATCCTCGGGCAGACGCTCACCGGTACGGAGGGACCGAACCTGGCCGGGGCGGGTTCTTCCGACGCGGTCGGAGAAGCGAGCGGGGGCACGGGGATGCGCATCGGTTGGCTGGAGTACAGCTCGTCACCGGGTGGTGGCCAACTGGGGCTGCTGCGCTACCTTCGCCAGAGCGGAACGCACGAGCACCGTCTCTATCTGCTGCAGGACGGCTGGCTTGCGAGCGAGGCCCGCGCGCTCGGAATCGAGGTCATGGTGGACGGCGACAAGCGCCTCCACCGCATCCCCGCGACCCGCCGACTCGTTCGTGCGGCCCGCGAAGAGAACGATGTGGTCGTCGCGAACGGTCGTCACATCACGAACCTCGCGGCTCTGGCCGGTCATCGGGGTGCGGTGTTCCTGGCATATCTGCACGAGGATCTGAGCAGGGCGAGTATGCCCGGCTGGAAACGCGCGGTCATCGCCAGGCTGTTGCTGCCCACCTATCAGGGGTTCCTGGCGAACAGCGAATGGACAGCGCGATCGGTGCCGTCGAACCTGCGCAGGGTGCCGCTGTCGCTGGTGTACACGATGTCCGGGATCGAGGATTCGCCACCGGAGCGCCGGCAGGGCCGGGTCCCGGACAGGCCGCTGCGGGTGTTGTCGCTCAGCCGATTGGAGGAGTGGAAAGGCGTCCACGTTCTCATCGCCGCTGTTGCGCAATTGCCGGCCGAGTCGCTGGAGCGGATCGAGGTCACGATCGCCGGAGCTGCGCACTTCTCGTCGAACGGCTACGCGCGGGGGCTGGAGGAGATCGTGAGACGAAAGAACCTTCCGGTCAGGTTCCTCGGACATGTCGACGACGTCGCAGGGCTCCTGCAGAAGCACGACGTACTGGCGCACTGCTCGATCAGGCCGGAGCCGTTCGGGCAGGTCATCGTTCAGGCCCTTCATGCCGGCCTCGCCGTCATCGCCACTGACGGGGGCGGGGCGAAGGAACTGATCCGACACCGGGTGAACGGTCTCTTGACGCCACACGCGAGATGCGCGCGCCCTGGCGGGGGCCCTCGATGAACTCGCCAGAGATCCGTCCGAGGTCTCCCGCCTCGGTGGGGCCGGGACATCGAGTGCGGCGCCCTTCACGGACGCCGCGATGGCGGCTCTGCTGGATCGAACCCTCACCTCATTCGGCGAGGGCGGTCCGCGGCGGCCGATCGGAGCGTGAGTCAGCCCGGTCCGTGGCGATCCATGCGGAGGTGCTTGCGCAACGCCAGGATCTGGTATCCGAGCACGGCGACCTCCGCGATCACGATCGACCACATGGCACCCGGCGCGCCGAAGATGCGGGTTCCGATGAGCAGCACCGGCAACCCCAGCGCGGCCCCGAGCGCCGCACTCTGCGCGATCGCGCGATAGTCCTGGTAGGCGCCGAGGCACCCGGTCCCCGCGACCTGGGTTACCAGCGTGCTCATCAGGATGACGCCCATCGGCACGCTCAGATGCCAGTCCAGTGCGATCTGCCCCGACGACAGGATCCGCGCGGCCAGCGGCGAGAAGACCGCGAGGACCAGGCCCGCGGCCAGCCCCGCGATCGTCGCCACGGCCAGCGCACGGCGCACCCGCGCGGATCGCTCGGCCGCCGATCCGCGCGGGACCCAGCCCTGCAGCACCTGAGTCAGAGGGAGGATCGCCGTGCTGGTGAGTTTGACGAACTTGTCTCCGAGGGCGAACAGGCCGGCCGCCGTCGGAATCATGGCGCCCACCACGACGGTGGGCAGGGTCATGTAGACGGACGAGATCCCCCCGCTCACGAGCCCGTGCCATTGCTTCGCGACGGAGCTTCGGACGTCGATCCGGGTCGGGAGCCAGGGCTTGCGTGACGTATCGCTCGAGCGCACGAATGTCCACGACGCGATGAGTGCTGTCGCGTTCCCCGCGAAGATCACCGCTCCCAGGATCAGCTGCGGTGGTCCGCCCAGGGCAGCAAGGGGCGCGATGACGCTGGCCGCCGCGCGGGGGAGCGCATCACGGAAGAAGGACGCCCAGGCCTGCCCTGTTCCCACGTAGAACCACAGCGACGAGAAGCCCGAGGATGCGTACGCGAGAGCGACGGGCAGATAGGACTCCACGCCGGTGAGCAGACCGCACGCCCAGAGCAGAGCGGTCATGCCGACGAGAAGGACGAAGATCGCGACGCGGACCCAGACTGCCACGGTGTACTCACGCGTGCGGTCGGCGGGGGTCAGCGGGGCGATGGTCGCGGGCCCGATCACGGCCCAGCCGAATCCCACCAGGACGGCGAGCAGCAGACCCGCAGCCTGCGCGACCGCGAACGTGGACCATTCGCCCGGTCCATGCAGACTCAGGATCAGCGTGATCGACAGCAGAGTCGCGAGGCCCGTCACGACCCCGTTCGCGGCGAACCCGCCGAGGCGACCGATGATGCGCCTCACAGCCGGATCCGCTTGGGCCGAAGGTTCATGGTCATGGGAGTGGATAGGTCCGTCCGAGGCGGCCCCGAAGTCCGGCGATCGACGCACCCGTCAGCCGCCAGGCCAGCACAGGCCGTCCCGCGAGGAGGGCGAGGAGAGCGACAGCGGTGATGCGGATCGTGGCGTTGACGGCGAGTCTCATGCGTGCGGCGACACTGATGCGGGCCTGGCGAGCGCTCAGATAGGCCTGGTTGCGGAACAGGTACTGGAGTCGCCAGACCTTCGCGTCGGGCGTGCGGAACGTCGACGGGAAACGCGAACGCCACGTGCGTCGCCGATCCGTCGCGGGGCGCCAGACGTCGGTGTCGCGGATGGTGAGCTCCTCCACCAGGAAGAGCTCGCCCTTCCTCTCGCGGAAGGCGCGTGAGAAATCGTTGTCGTCGCCGTAGAGGACGAGTTCCGGGTTGGGCAGTGCTCGGATCGCCACCGCCTTCGATGTCAGATACACGCCGCCCCACATGGCGACAGGAATGCGCCGGCCATGGAAGGTCCGGTCGTCCGACTTCCAGCGGACGATGGGGTCTGCCGGGCACCCGCCTCGCGTGAGACGAGCTCGAAGCCTGGAGCCGAGATCGAATCCGTGGAACGCGCCGGGGGTCAGCTCCGCGAAGACCCGGGACGCCGGAGTTCCGTCGATGATCGCGCGCTGCGCGGCGTTCACCGGCCGGTGCACCACCAATCCCAGCGGCGTGTCGGTCGTCCGTTCCGCCACCGTCGCGAGTCGGCGGAGATCCCGCAGCACGTCCGCGTCGATCGGGTTGTCGTCGTCGAGGATCAGGACGGGAGCGCCGATGTCGTATGCCCGCTCGAGGGCGCGGGCGAAGGCCTCGGCGGACCCGTGATTCTCGGGTAGGTCGATCCGCTCCAGCACGCGCGGGTGAGCCGCGTCGAAGTCATCGAGCATGCGCAGGGTCTGCGGTGAGCTGCCATTGGACACGACGACGATCCGCGCCTGCGGTTCGATGATGACCGAATTCAACGTGTCGCTGAGAAGGTCGCGACGGTCGCCGTACGTGACGGTGACCACGGTCAAGGGCGCGGAAGTCATCGGGGTGGCCTCGTCCCGGGAGATGAGATCGACGCGTGCGCGCGGTGCCGTGTCGTCGGTTCGGGCAGGTCAGCAGCACCGGTCGGCGTCGCGGGGCGGGCTTTTCGACCGGGGAGCGCCAGTCCGGATCCCAGAGCGAGGACGGTCAGCAGGAAGCTGAAGTTCCAGGTGAGCGTGTCGAAGCTGGCCATCATGACGAGAATCAGGATCAAAATGATGCGACTCGTGCCGTCGCCGATGAAGAGTGCGCGAATCGCCACGGCGGCGAACAGCGCGAGGCCGACGACCCCCGACACGGCGAGCAGGCACACGTACATGTTGTCGAAGAACAGGTAGGTTCCGTATCCGGACACGACCCCGGTGTCGAACAGCCCTTGAATCCGGCCGGCACCCGACCCGAAGAGCCAGGTCAGATCGTCCCTGGCCAGCAGGTTCGGAACGGAGGACAGCACACGCGTGCGGTGCACGTACGACACCGATCCGACGATGGTGCTGTTGAACAGCTTCGCCATCACCGTGTCGAAGTTGAGGGCCGCGATCGCGACGCCGACGCACAGCAGCGTCTTCAGCAGCAACTGCCGGCCCGGGCGCAGCAGCAACCAGAGCACGATCGCGACGATCGCGGCGGCGGCGGCGCTGCGCGTCCCCGAAAGCACGAGGGTCCCGGCCGCGGTGACCGCCAGCAGCAGATAGCCCGGACGACGGGTCGCGGCGAACGCGAGGATGCACAGGACGACGGCCACAGCCGCGTAGGTCCCGAGCAGGATGGGGTGTGCGAACGTTCCCATGGACCGCCCCGGCAGGAAGGCAGCGAGCTCGTTCTGGCGGTTCGCGATGTCGAGATAGGTGCTCGTCTCGTCGCGGGCCCAGACGTACGGCACGATCTTCGCCTGCTCGAGCAGAGTCAGAACGGCTTCGACCGGCACGAACGCGAGGATCGCGATGATCGCCGCAGGCTGTTCCTGGTTCCGCAACCGCACGGCGGCGATCGCGACCAGGACGAGGGAGAGCACCCGGGCGGCGATGAGGCCGAGCGACTGGATCGAGTCGTTCGAGATCCACGTCGCGGAATAGAACACGACGAAGACCACGATGAGCAGGGTGCCTGTGTGCCTCACCTGGGGTGCCGGAGTGCGCAGCATGGCCAGACCGAACAGCAGGATCGAGGCCAGGAGCGGGATCGCGGTGATCATGCGCGGAGGACCGAAAGACGGGATCAGGATGTACAGGGAGACCGTCACGCCCATCGCGCGGGGGAGCGCCTTCTCCTGGGGTGCGACGAGTCCCCACAGCGTCAGGACGCCTGAGATGATCAGCGCCGCCATGGCGAGCGCGCTCACGAGAGCTCCCGAAGCGCATGCTCGAACGCCTGCGTGAGAGTGTCGTCGGTGCGGCGCCGGACGAAATCGGTGCCGGCGCGGGCGATGGCCCGGCTGCGCTCGCGATCATCGAGCGCCGCTGCGAGGATCCGCGCCAGGTCGTCGGCATCCTCGCTGGTGAAGGTCAGGCCGGTCACGCCGTCTTCGACGAGCTCGAGGGAACCGCCGTGGGCGGAGACGACGGTGAGGCAACCTGCGGAGAGCGCCTGCGCGGTCACCTGACCGTAGGGTTCCGGGAGGCGCGACGGCAGCACGACCACGTCCACCTGCCCCATCTCCTGCAACACGTCGTCCACGTGCCCGGCGAAGGCGACCGGCGCTGCGGCGTCGGCCGCGAGCGCACGGAGTCGTTCCTGATCGTCGTCGTCCGACTGCCAGCTGCCGCCGAAGACGGTCAGGGACACGTCGTATCCCTGCGAGTGAAGCATATCGACGGCGTGGATCGCGATGTCGAGTCCCTTCCAGTGCACAGGCCGGCTGAAACATGCAATCCGGACCTGCGTGGTCGCGAGGATCGCTGTCGTCCTTTCTGCCTGCGGCCGCGCGCCGGACAGCGGGTACGCCACGCGAACCGGAATGTCCGCGAGCGATGACGGGATAGTGGTCGCCGTCCACCTGCTATTGACGATGAACCCATCGAAACGCCGGAACACCCAGCCGAAGTAGAGCCAACTCTTCCATCCCTTGCTCGCGAACCGAGCAAGATCTTCGCTGAGTCGGAGCACGCGCCTCCGGTCCGAGCCCGGCAGCAGGGACAGGACCTGAGCCGCCGCCGTGCTGAGCGCGATGATCGGAGCGTCGTCCGGGGCATTGCGGAGCCATCGATGCAGTCGCGCGGCATAGACGGGTGCTTTCCACGGCTTATATCCGGCGTCGTCCGGGAACAGGGTCTCGCACGGGACGCCGTCGTCCTGCATCTGCGCCGCGAGCGGGCCGCCGGTCACGTAGACCGCATGCGCTGTGATCGCGGTCAATCGAGGAAGAAGTCGCAGCGCCGAGAGCTGGCCGCCGCCTGGAGTCGCCGAATGATCGAGGAAGATCATCGGAACACTTCTGCCGCTCACGAGGCGATGCCGGTGGGATTCAGGGTGCGCTCGGGAGCCGACCGGCCGGCGCGCCGGTAGATCTCGCGGGTGTCGCTTCCCATGCGATCGTTGATGAACTGTGTTCGGACCCGCGCCTGCGCTGCCTGCGACATCGCCTGCCGCAACGTCGGGCTCTCGATCAGCCGTCGAGTCGCCTCGACCATCTCCTCTTCGGTTTCGCAGACGAAGCCCGTCACCCCGTGCAGGACGGCATCGCGGTTGCCGACCACATCGCTCGTCACGGCGGGGAGGCCCGCCGCCTGGGCTTGGACCAGGCTCAGCGAGAAGCCCTCCCACAACGTCGGGAAGAGCAGGATGTCGGCGGAGGCGACGAAGTCGGCGAGATCTGCGGGTGTCATCCAGTCGATGACCTGCACGGGTGCATCGCCGATCCATTGCTCGGTGCCGCTCCGGTCGCCGCCGACCCAGATGAAGTCTGCGAGCGCCGAAAGCTCGGTAGCGATCCGGGCGAACCTCCACGGCGCCTTCTGGTAGACCATCCGGGCAATCATGATCACTCGTGGACGGGCGTTGTCGGGCAGGCTCCGAGGGACGATCGAGTCGGCCGGGACACCGGATTGCAGGTAGTGGACGGAAGGGGCGCGCAGATCCGTCCGCGCGATCTCGACCTCGCTGCTCGACGTGACGACGAGTGAGCCTACCGGGGCGAGCGTTCGTTCGACCGTCCGCGTGAGCCGGCGAAAGACCGCCGCCGTGTTGAGGCGGAGGAACGGGAAGCCGTGGGGCGAGTAGAACACCTTGTTCCTCGCGGGCAGGAGTACGAGGCGACCGAGGAGGCCGGCCCGTGAGGAGTGCAGGTGGATGGCATCGAAATCCTGCCCCTTGGCCAGCCGGCGAATGGCGCGGGCCAGCGCCAGCATCGTCGGCAGACCGGCCCTGCCTTCGATGGCGCCGTGTAGCGTCACGCCAGGCGCGAAGCGCGCCTCGATCTCGGTACGCGAGGGGCTGTCCGGGCGGGTCGCGTACAGCACGTGCGGTTCGAGCCCTTCCGCGGCCTGGGCACGCGTGACGTCGTCGATGAAGGTGAGGACACCGCTCGCGAACGACTCCGTGATGTGCAGTACTCTCATCGTCGGCTCACTGCCTCCCAGGTCCGTGCGATCCCGTCTCGGAGATCGACATCGATCAGGTCGCCGAAGTCGGCGCGGTATCGGCTCGTATCGAGGGCCACGCGATCGACGAACGTGGAAGGCGCAGGCGTGCAGGTCGTCTCGACCTCACGCCGCGTGACCTCGCGGATGAGGTCGATCACCTCGTTCACCGTCGTGGCGATACCGGATCCGATGTTGTAGGCGTCGTGGGTGCCCCCACCTGCGAGCGGCCGCGTCACCGCGCGCGCCACGTCTTCGACATAGATGTAGTCGCGTGCCATCGAGCCGTCCCCGAGCACCTGGAGGGGTCGCCCGTCGAGGAGGGCGCGGAGGAAGATCGGGATCACGCCCTGGGGCCGGAGCGGGTTCTGCCGGGTGCCGAACGCATTCGAGATCCGGAAGGACGTCGTCTGCATGCCTGTCGTGACCTGGTAGAACTCGAGGTACCGTTCGATCGCGAGCTTGCCGATTCCATAGGGGGAGATCGGCACCGTGGGATCGTCCTCCCGCGCGGGCCGGTCCGGGACCGTGCCGTAGATCGTTCCCCCGGACGATGCGAAGTAGAAGTGCTCGACCTCCGCCGCGACGGCTGCGCGAAGCAGCCCGACCGAGCCCACCACGTTGGTCCGGATATCGAGCAGCGGATCGGAGTTGGCCGTGGCCGGGGTCGTGGTCGTCATCAGGTGATAGACCACTTGATAGTTCCGTACGGCCTGCTCGACTGCTTCGGTGTCCAGGAAGTCGCCGACATGCCGACGCACGCCGAGGGACTCGTATCGTGTCGCGTTCTCCGAGAAACGGTCGTAGACGCCGACCTCATGCCCCTGCCGGACCAGCTGGTCGACCACGTGACTGCCGACGAAACCGTTGCCGCCGATGACGAGGCAGCGCTTCATCGGGCGACCTCGCGATCCCCGGTGCGAGGTGCCGGCAGGCCGTCCAGGATGGCCCCGACTTCTCGTGCGGAATTCGCCCACGAGAAGCGCTGCGCGTTCTGCAGCCCCGACTCGATGAGAGCCTCCCGTCGAGGTCCGGTCAGCTGAGCCGCGTCGCGGATCGCTCGGGCGATGTCCTCGACCGACGTCGGATCGAAGTAGCGGGCGGAGTCCGCGAGCACTTCGCGCGCCGCAGGGATGTCGGCGGCGAGTACCGGTACCCCGCATGCCTGGGCCTCCAACGGCGGGATCCCGAAACCCTCGTAGAGAGACGGGAAGATGAAGGCGCTCGCGCCGCGGTAGAGAGCCAGCAGTTCCTCGTCATCGACCCGACCGACGAAATCGACCCCGGGCTGGTTCGCGAATTCGGGCCGGACGAGAGCCGGCGCGGTGCTTCCCGCGATGACCAGCCTCGGGCGCGCTGCCGTGCCGATTCGTGCGTAGGCGTCGAGGAGCCGCCCGAAGTTCTTGTGCGAACTGGGCGAAGAGACGGCGAGCAGATAAGGATCCGTGCGACGGGGAGAGCCTGGCGTGAAGCTCGAGTCCGTCGCATTCGGGACGACGCTGAACTTCGTCTCGGGGATGCCGAAGAAGGAGGAGATCTCGCGTTTCGAGAACTCGCTGACCGTGATGATGTGCGCGGCCCGGCGAAGCAGCACCGGCGTCAGCATGCGGTAGAGCAGGCGGAAGGACGGCGCGAAGCTCGCCGGATGCCGGACGTAGGTGATGTCATGGTTCGTGACCACCTGCCGGGACAAGAACGCGGGGCCCGTGCTGCCCAGATTGAGAAGCAGCCGCGCGTTCGCTGCCGCGTAGCGCGGAAGAGAGACCTGCTCCCACGCGTGTCCGGTGAGACGTCCATACCGGGTCGCAATGATGTCGGAATAGTCATCGCGGATGGCTGCGTTCCGGGGAACGAGGACTTCGACGTCGTCCCTCGTCGCGAGCAGCTCGCGAGTGATCCCTCGCGCATACCGCTGGACCCCGGTGAGACGCTGTGTCATGAACCGGCCATTGATGACGATCACGGCCGCCCCGCCCCGACGTTCGTCCACCGGCCGCCGTTCGCCATCGCGGCGGCGTGCACGGCGCCCGGTTGTCCGCATCCGATCACCGACAGGCCCATTGTGCGTTCTTCTCCCGACGTCGAGTCGAGCCCTGGCGCTGACATAACCTTCATTTCCCTACGAGAACGACGCTCAGTGCGCGGTCGCGCCCGGCGCGAAGACCGCCCGGAACGTGCGGAACAGGATGTTCAGATCTCCTGTGAGCGACCAGTTCTCCACGTAGTACAGATCGAGACGGATTGCGTCCTCCCAGGTGAGCGCCGACCGGCCGCTCACCTGCCACAGCCCGCTCATGCCCGGTTTGACGATGAGCCGGCGCTGAGCCGCATCGTCGTAGAGCGCGACTTCGCCGTCGCGCTGAGGGCGTGGTCCCACGAGGCTCATCGTGCCCAGGAGCACGTTGAAGAGCTGGGGCAGCTCGTCGAGCGAGAACTTGCGCAGCACCCGGCCGACTCGAGTGATACGCGGATCGTTCTCGACCTTGAACAGGGGGGCGTCGGAGCGGCCCTGTTCGGCGAGCAGCGAGGAGAGCTGCACGTCGGCGTCCACGACCATCGAGCGGAACTTCATCATCCTGAACGGCGTGCCGTTCATGCCCACCCGCTCCTGCCCGTAGAGCACGGGGCCCGGGCTCGTCGCCTTCACCAGGAAGGCGATCGTCAGGAGCACGGGGGACAGCAGCGCGATGAGCACAGCGGAGCCGAGGGCATCGAAGGCGCGCTTCGCGACGACCTGCGGTCCGGTGTATTTGGGTGTCTCCACGTGCATCAGCGCAAGTCCGGCGACCGGGCGCATGTGGATCCGCGGACCGCCGATGTCGGTGAGGTTCGGCGCCATGATGAGGTGCTGCTGCCCGGCCTCGAGTTGCCAGCTGAGCTCGCGGACGCGGTCGGCGGGCAGGCCGCTCTCGCTGGAGACGAGCACCGTGTCGGCGCCGCAGATCTCGAGTGCGCGCGGAACGTCGTCGATGCTGCCGAAGACGGGCACATCGGTGGAGCCGAGCCGCGTGGTGTCATCGGATGCCGCCGTGCACGCGCCGACGACGACATAGCCCGTCTCCGGGTTCTTCATCAGTTCGGAATGGATCCGGAGGTTCGCTGCACCGTCGCCGACCAGCAGCACCCGCGACACCATCTGTCCGACCTGACGCTGACCGTGCAACCAGCTGCGCCACATCCGGCGTCCGACGATCAGGGCGATCACGCCCAGCGGGAAGCTGATCAGGATGTATCCGCGCGAGACGCTGGCCTGGAGCAGGTAGGAGATGATCGCGAACGCGCCGAAGAGGCGGACGGCGCCGCTGACGATCGCCCGGTACTCGGCGGTGTCGTAGCCGATCACGCGAGGACTGCGGGTGTCATAGATCGCCAGCACCGACATCCACGCCAGCACGAGGACGATAGAAAGCCCCGAATAGTCCAGGATGGTCAGGCCGACGACATCCTGGCCGGTGAAGCCGAGCCAGCCGGCCTGGGTGCCGAACACGACCGCGACCACGATGAACAAGTCGGTGATCACCAGGCGATGAGCGTAGCGGCGCTGCCAGCCGGTTGACGTGAATACGTGCCGCGCCGTGGGTGCGCTGCAGCGCTCTTCTACAGACATCCCGCTCGACCCTCCCGCCAGGTGCCTTCCGGCGCCCGAGGTGGAGTGGAGCCTTACAGCAATCTCACAGATTCTATCGAGCGCCCGTTCAGCGGACCGACGTCAGACGCCATCGGAGCGGTCAGATCGCGCCGACATTCCGTCGGGGTGCTTCGTCGGTCCGGCTGCGTGCCCGGCGGCGGATCGCGCCGGCCAGCTCCACGGCGATCAGACCGACGCAGACACCCGCCGTGTTGGCGATGAGGTCGGAGATGCTGGCGGTACGTCCGGCCAGGAACAGCCCCTGGCAGGACTCGATCGTGAGCGAGACCAGGAACCCGGCCGGCGCGATCAGGTAGCGACCGCGGGGGAGCAGGATCGCCAGCAGGATCCCGAGCGGCACGAACAGCAGGATGTTCGTGCCGAACTCGATGCGGGTGTAGGTGAGGAGCGGGAAGAGCCGCGTGATCCGGTTCAGCAGGAACCCCGCTCCCTGATCGACGTGCTGAGGCCAGAACGCGATCAGTGCGAGTGCGACGCCGTACACGAGCAGCCAGGGCAGCGCCTGGCGCAGCCGAGGCTGCCCTGGCACCGCCCTGATCTCGGTCTCAGAGCGCGAGCCGCTCACGCACGACCTCGGCGAGCTGGTGCGCGTACTCGTGGGCGGATGCCTCGTCGGCGGCCTCGACCATGACCCGCACGAGCTGCTCCGTGCCGGACGGGCGCAGCAGCACGCGACCGGTGTCGCCGAGCTCGGCCGCCACGGCCAGCACGGCCTTCTGCACGACCTCGTCATCGGTCCTGGTGCGGTCGACGCCCTTGACGTTCACGAGGATCTGCGGGTAGACGGTCATGATCGAGGCGAGCTCGGCCATGGTCTTCTTCTGGCGCGCCATCTCGGCCACCAGGTGCAGCCCGGTGAGCACTCCGTCGCCCGTGGTCGCGTAGTCGCTCATGATGACGTGACCCGACTGCTCGCCGCCCAGCGAGTAGCCGCCGCTGTTCATGTCCTCGAGCACGTACCGGTCGCCGACCGCGGTCTGGCGCACGGTGATGCCGTTTTCGCGCATGGCGACGTGCAGGCCGAGGTTGCTCATCACTGTGGCGACGAGGGTGTCCTGCGCAAGGCGGCCGCGAGCCTTCATCGCGACCGCGAGGATCGCCATGATCTGGTCGCCGTCGACGATCGCGCCATCCGCGTCGACCGCGAGACAGCGGTCGGCGTCACCGTCGTGCGCGATGCCGATGTCGGCGCCGGTGCGCACGACCTCGGCGGCGAGCTTGTCGAGGTGCGTGGATCCGACGCCGTCGTTGATGTTGATCCCGTCCGGATCCGCACCGATCACGGTGACGCGGGCGCCGGCGTTGGTGAACGCTTCGGGCGAGGCGCCGCTGGCGGCGCCGTTCGCGCAGTCGAGCACGACGTGAAGGCCGTCCAGGCGGTGCGGCAGCGTGGTCAGCAGGTGCATGACGTAGCGGTCCTCGGCGTCGGAGAACCGGCTCACCCGGCCCACGTCGGCGCCGGTGGGACGCAGCATCTCGCCGCTCATGGCGGCTTCGATGCGCTGCTCGACCTCATCGGGCAGCTTGACGCCGCCGCGGGCGAAGATCTTGATGCCGTTGTCGGGCGCCGGGTTGTGCGACGCCGAGATCATGACGCCGAAGTCGGCGTCGATGTCGGCGATGAGGAACGCCGCGGCCGGGGTCGGCAGCGTTCCGGCATCGAGCACGTCGACGCCGGAGGAGGCGAGGCCCGCCTCGACGGCGGCGCTGAGGAAGTGCCCCGAGATCCGCGGGTCGCGGGCGACCACGGCGGTGAGGCGCTTGCCGGCGGCCTTGCGAGCCTCGGCAATACGGCCCTGGCCCAGGACGACAGCTGTCGCCTGGGCCAGGGTGAGCGCGATATCGGCGGTGAGGGGGCCGTTGGCCAGCCCCCTCACCCCGTCGGTACCGAACAGAGCCATAGAGGGACTGTAGGGCTTAGCGCTTCGAGTACTGAGGCGCCTTGCGGGCCTTCTTGAGACCGGCCTTCTTGCGCTCCTTCACGCGAGCGTCGCGCGAGAGGAAGCCGGCCTTCTTCAGGGTCGGGCGGTTGTTCTCGGCGTCGATCTCGTTCAGCGCACGGGCGATGCCGAGACGCAGCGCGCCGGCCTGGCCCGAGGGGCCGCCGCCGGAGATGCGGGCGATCACGTCGTAAGCGCCTGCGAGGCTCAGCACGGTGAACGGGTCGTTGATCAGCTGCTGGTGCAGCTTGTTCGGGAAGTAGTCCTCGAGCGTGCGGCCGTTCACCGTGATGGTGCCGGCGCCGGGGACGAGGCGCACGCGGGCGATGGCCTGCTTGCGGCGGCCCACGGCGGCGCCGGGGACGCTGAGCACGGGGCGGGGTGCAGCCTCGACAGCCTCGGCCTCAGGGGACGAGGTGCTGAAGTTCTGCGGGAAGTCGGTGGTGTCCTGGATGTCAGCCACGAGTATGTCCTTATTCGTAAACGGCGCTTACTGGGCGACCTGGTCGAGGGTGTACGTCTTCGGCTGCTGAGCGGCGTGCGGGTGCTCGGAGCCGGTGTAGACCTTGAGCTTGGCCAGCTGCTGGCGGCCGAGGCTGTTCTTCGGGAGCATGCCGCGGATGGCCTTCTCCACAGCGCGGACCGGGTTCTTCTCGAGCAGCTCGGAGTAGGCGACGGCCTTGAGCCCGCCCGGGTAACCGGAGTGGCGGTAGGCGATCTTCTTCTGGAGCTTCTGACCGGTGAGCGCGACCTTGTCGGCGTTCACGATGATGACGAAGTCACCCGAGTCGAGGTGGTTCGCGAAGGTGGCCTTGTGCTTGCCGCGCAGGAGCGCTGCGGCGTGCGAGGCGAGGCGGCCGAGAACGACGTCGGTGGCGTCGATGACGACCCAATCACGCTGGATCTGCCCGGCCTTCGGGGTGTAGGTGCGCGTCACGATAGTGCTGCTTTCTTGATTCGAACGGAGAAGTTCGTGAATCCCACTCCGGGGTGGTTCCCTCCGGCCCCGAGCTTGTCGGAGGGGGAGAGGAACACGCCAGTGGAGGGCTCACGTTCGCGTGTACGACCAGCAGTGATCGCACACCAAGGGGAAAGCTTACGGCATGGCGCTCTCGCGGCAAAATTGCGCAGCTCAGTAGGGTGCCGACAGGTCCGCGAACATCGGGAAGTGCTTCACGTTCCGTGTGAGCAGCCCCGCGTCGAGCGCAATCGCGGTGGCTGCGATCGCAAGGTCTGCCGCGTCGATGCCGCGATTGCCCGGGAGCCACTCGCGCCCCAGCTCGCCCGCGATCTCGGCGACCTTCGCATCAAGCGGGTGCCAGGTGAAGATGTCGAGCAGCGCTCGAGTTCGCGATTCCTCGTGTGCTCGCATTCCCGCCAGTACCTCGAGCCGGACTATCTCGCTCGCATGCAGAGGGCCGGGCTCGAGCGCGCCGGACAGAATGCGCGCCGCCGCGGCGTCTCCCCGGAGCACATCGATCACGATCGAGGTGTCGACGAGGACCGTCATCGTGCGGCCGTCCCATCGAGCCGACGGCCGGATCGGAGCCGGTCGACATACTCCGCGCCATCGATCTCCGCTCCTTCGGCGGTGCGGGGCTCCCAGGCGCCGAGCGCCGTCTGGATCGCCCGGCGATCCGCGGCGTCGTCTCGTGCAGGGCTGTACACGATCGTCACCGCGTCTCGAATCAGGGCCGAGATCGAGCGACCCGTGCGCGCGGCCTCGGCGTCGAGAAGGCTGCGCTCCTCACTCGTGAGGGAAATCTGAGTCCGCTGCATGATGTAACCTTACATCACCATGCGAGGAACGGATCCGAGACTCACACTCGACGAAAGCTCGGACATCCTGGCCCAGGTGGGTGCCGTCGCGCTGCTGCGCAACGCACCGTCGCCCGCCGCGACCAGCTCGCTCGCGATCGCCGACCACCTGATCCGGCATCACCTGAGCCGAGCGGGCGCACGGGATCGGCCCCGGGCCCTTCGACAGGCTCAGGGACCGGGGTGGCGCACGGGATCGGCCCCGGGCCCTTCGACAGGCTCAGGGACCGGGGTGGCGCACGGGATCGGCCCCGGGCCCTTCGACAGGCTCAGGGACCGGGGTGGCGCACGGGATCGGCCCCGGGCCCTTCGACAGGCTCAGGGACCGGGGTGGCGCACGGGATCGGCCCCGGGCCCTTCGACAGGCTCAGGGACCGGGGTGGCGCACGGGATCAGTTCCGGGCCCTTCGACAGGCTCAGGGACCGGGGTGGCGCACGGGATCAGTTCCGGGCCCTTCGACAGGCTCAGGGACCGGGGTGGCGCACGGGATCAGTTCCGGGCCCTTCGACAGGCTCAGGGACCGGGCGGGCGCAGGGGATCGGTTTCGGGCCCTTCGACAGGCTCAGGGACCGGGGTGGGGTGGACCTGAGCGAGATGCCGGATCCGGACTCCCGGAGCGGAGCCGTCGACGCTCAGGGTCGACCCAGACCGCGATAGCGCCACCCGGCCGCGCGCCATTGGGCGGCATCGAGGCAGTTGCGGCCGTCGATCACGATGCGCCCGTCGGTGAGCTCCGCCACGTCCTCGGGCGACATCTGCCGTCGGTACTCGTCCCACTCGGTCACGACGACCAGCACGTCGGCGTCGCGCAGCGCCTCGTCCCGAGAGTCCGTGTAGGTCAGCTG
This sequence comes from uncultured Actinomycetota bacterium, assembly GCA_963791605.1. GTDB lineage: Bacteria > Actinomycetota > Actinomycetes > Actinomycetales > Microbacteriaceae > Microbacterium. Next base: position 255,784 of record CAWBTB010000024.1, read on the forward strand.
CGGGTGCAGAGCACGCGCGTTCGGCACCGCTTGCGGATCCGTGACGACGACGCGGGCGCCGAGGCCGTGCAGGCGCACCGCCACGTCGAGGGCGGGGGAGTCGCGCACATCGTCGCTGAACGGCTTGAACGCCGCACCGAGCACGGCGACCCTCTTGCCCACGACGGATCCACCGGTCTCCTCGAGCACGAGCTGCACGGCGCGATCGCGACGGCGCAGGTTGATCGCGTCGACCTCGCGCAGGAACGCGACCGAATCGCGGAGGCCGAGCTCCTCGGCCCTGGCGGCGAACGCGCGGATGTCCTTGGGCAGGCAGCCGCCGCCGAAGCCGATGCCGGCTCCCAGGAACCGGCGGCCGATCCGGGAGTCGTGCCCGAGCGCGTCGGCCAGCTGCGTCACGTCCGCACCGGTCGCCTCGGCGATCTCGGCCATCGCGTTGATGAACGAGATCTTCGTCGCGAGGAACGCGTTCGCGGAGACCTTGACGAGCTCGGCGGTCGCGTAGTCCATGACGAGGTACGGCGTGCCGGCGGCGAGAGCCGGGTGGTAGACGCGGCGCAGCACGTCGGCCGCGCGCTCGCCGGCCGGCCCGGGCGGAACGCCCACCACGATCCGGTCCGGTTCGACAGTGTCCTGCACCGCCCATCCCTCGCGGAGGAACTCCGGATTCCACACCAGGGCGGCCCCGGCCTCGTGCACGGCGCCGGCCAGCTCGGCGGCGGTGCCCACGGGCACCGTGGACTTGCCTGCGACGACGTCGCCGCTGCGCAGATACGGCTGCAGCGAGGCGAACGCTGCACGCACGAACCGCAGATCCGCTCCGTGCGCCCCCGGGAGCTGCGGGGTTCCGACCGTGACGAAGTGCACGTCGCTGCCGGCGGCATCGGCGATGTCGGTGGAGAAGCGCAGGGATCCGTCGCCGACCGCGTTCACGAGCAGCTCGGGCAGCCCGGGTTCGAAGATCGGCGCCCGGCCTTCCGCGAGCGCCTCGATCTTGCGGGCGTCGACGTCGATGCCGATCACCTCGTGCCCGATCGAGGCCATGGCTGCCGCGTGCACGGCCCCCAGATAGCCGCATCCGATGACGGAGAGTCTCATGTGTCGCTTCCTCCTGAAGTGGCCGATCACCTCTCGGAGGTGTGAAGAGGCGCGCACGTTTCGGCCCAGCCCCGGGTCTTCTCGAAGATGAGTCTGTCGCAAACGGCCGACTTCGCGCTAGACTCCGGGGCGAGACCCGAAATACCGGTGCGCGTTTCCTCGCCCCGGACCACGGGTCGGACGTGGGGAGCCGAGTTCGCTGGGGCGGACTTCCTCACTTGAACTGGGGACTGGAAGATGGACACAACTGGGGACACGCGTACCCGTACGCGCCGGCGCGGATGGCGCGCCTTCGTACTCGTCGCGGCGCTGAGCGTCGTCGCGAGCTCGCTGATCGCCGTCGGTTCGCCGCAATCGGCGACGGCCGCGGGAAGCTCCTGCGGGCCGACGATCAATCCCATCGTGTGCGAGAACTCGAAGCCGGGCACGAATCCCAGCGTGTGGGACATCAGTGGTGCCGGTGACCCGAGCATCCAAGGCTTCGCGACCGACATCAGCGTGAACGCGGGTGCCAGGATCGACTTCAAGATCGACACGAACGCCAAGGCGTACACCGTCGACATCTACCGCACCGGCTGGTACCAGGGCCTCGGTGCCCGGTTCATCCAGACCGTCCCGGTCACGGCGACGCTGCCGCAGACCCAGCCGCAGTGCATCTCGGACCAGACCACCGAGTTGTACGACTGCGGCACCTGGGGCGTCTCGTCCTCCTGGAACGTTCCGTCCACCGCGGTCTCCGGCGTCTACATCGCGCTGCTGACCCGGAAGGACACCGGGGGCCAGAGCCACATCATCTTCGTCGTGCGCAACGACGGCAACCACTCCGACGTCGTGTTCCAGACCTCCGACCCGACCTGGCAGGCCTACAACACCTACGGCGGGTCGAGCTTCTACCAGGGCGGCGGCCCCGGCCGCGCCTTCAAGCTGAGCTACAACAGGCCCTTCGCGACGCGCAACTGGCAGGGCGGCCGCGACTTCTACTTCTCCAGCGAGTTCGCCACGGTGCGCTTCCTCGAGCGCAACGGCTACGACACGAGCTATCTCGCCGGCGTCGATTCCGATCGGCACGGCGCCGAACTGCTGAACCACAAGGTGTTCCTGTCGGTCGGCCACGACGAGTACTGGTCGGCGGCGCAGCGGGCGAACGTGACGGCCGCGCGGGACGCCGGGGTGAACCTGCAGTTCCTCACCGGCAACGAGGTGTACTGGCACACCCGCTACGAACCGTCCGTCGACGGCGCGAGCACCCCTTACCGGACGCTGGTCACCTACAAGGAGACGTGGGCGAACGGAAAGATCGACCCGGCAACCGAGTGGACGGGTACGTGGCGAGATCCGCGCTTCGCCACCGCGGCACAGGGTGCCGGGATTCCGGAGAACGCGCTCACCGGGACCATGTACTACGTCAACAACTCTGATCTGCCTGTCACCGTCAACAGCGACGAAGGCAAGCTGCGGATCTGGCGCAACACGTCGCTGGCCTCGCTGGCGTCGGGTGCCTCCGCGCAACTCGCCCCGCACACGGTGGGTTACGAATCCGACGAGGTCACCGACAACGGCTTCCAGCCGCAGGGCCTGGTCACCATGTCGACGACCACGGGACCGACCGCCGAGTATCTGACCGACTACGGGAACACGGTCGTGCCGGGCACCACCGTGCACCACATCTCCATGTACAAGGCCGCCAGCGGCGCGCTGGTGTTCGCCGCCGGCAGCGTCCAGTGGGGCTGGGGTCTGGATCAGACCCACGATGGCAACGGCGCTCCCGCGGACTCCCGGATGCAGCAGGCCCAGGTGAACCTGCTCGCCGACATGGGCGCTCAGCCCGCCACCCTGATGTCGGGGCTCACGGCCGCGGTCAAGACGACCGACACGACGCCGCCGACCACCGTCATCACATCGCCCACCGAGGGACAGGCCGAGGTGCAGGGCAGCACCGTCACCGTCACCGGCACGGCCAGCGACGTCGGCGGCCAGGTCGCGGGGGTCGAGGTCTCCACGGATGGCGGCACGACCTGGCATTCCGCGACCGGCCGGACGCAGTGGACGTACACGTATGTGCAGCAGGGACTCTCCGCGGCGACCATCCTGGCTCGCGGCATCGACGACAGCGGCAACTTCTCGGCGACGGGCACGACCCGCAATCTCACGGTGTCCGGCCCCGCCTCGGTGTTCGGATCCGCAGTGCCCAAGACGCCAGCGTCGTCCGACCCCGGCGCGGTGGAGCTGGGACTGCGGTTCAGCCCCGCGTCCGACGGTTTCATCACCGGTGTTCGGTTCTACAAGGGAACGGGGAACTCGGGCACGCACACCGGTTCCCTCTGGGACGCCACGGGGAAGCGCCTCGCGACCGTCACGTTCACGAACGAGAGCGCCAGCGGATGGCAGGCCGCGACCTTCTTCTCGGCGGTGGCCGTCACCGCGGGTGCGAAATACACGATCTCCTACTCGGCACCGAGCGGCCACTATTCGTATGACGAGATCTACTGGCCGTACCGTGCCCGCCCCAGCACGCCCCTCACCGTCGCGAGCGGGGTCGGCGCGAACGCGCCCGGTGTCTTCGGCTCCATGGGCACCTTCCCGACCGGGACATTCCACGAGGCGAACTACTACGTGGATGCTCTGTTCGAGAAGATCGACAAGTCGCTCATCAAGGTCTCGCCGATCAACCCCGTCGACGGATCCTCGAGCGCGAGCCTGACGGGACCGATCTCGGCGCAGTTCTCCCGCTCCGTGAGTTCCACGACCGTCGTATTCACGGTCAAGGACCCGTCCGGCGCGGTCGTGGGCGGCACGGCGGGCTACGCCGACGCCACCCGCACGGCGAGCTTCACGCCCTCGGCGGCCCTCAGCGCGTCGACCCGCTACACGGTCGCCGTCTCCGCGACGGATGCGAACGGCATCGGGCTGGACTCGACGTCGACGTGGTCGTTCACCACGCAGGCGGCCGACCTGCCGGAAGGTGTCTGCCCGTGCACGCTTTACCCGGAGAGCGCGCGCCCGGCGCTGCCGCTCGCCGGCGATGCGACCCCGGTCACCCTCGGCACGCGTTTCACCGTCGACGTGGCCGGGAAGGCCACCGGCGTGCGCTACTTCAAGGGTGCGGGAGCAGTCGGTACGCGCACAGGATCGCTGTGGGCTGCGGACGGCACGCTGCTCGCCTCGGCGACGTTCACGAACGAGTCCACCTCCGGCTGGCAGCAGGCCACCTTCTCCTCGCCGGTGACGCTCGCCGCGAACCAGCAGTACACCGTCGGGTACAGCGCGCCTCAGGGCGGGTACGCGGTCGATCCCGGCGCCTTCTCGACAGCGGTCCAGCGGGGCCCGATCCATGTCGCCCCCAACGGCGGAGTGTTCACGTACTCTTCCGGCGCGCCGACCTCGACGACGTCGAGCAGCTACTTCGCGGACGTCTCCTTCACCAAGGCGGCCGCGCCGCCGACGGTGCTGAGCACGTCACCGGCCGTGGGCTCGAACAACGCCGCACCCGGCACGACGATCTCGGCGGTGTTCAGCTCGGCGATCGCCACCGGATTCACCGGAACGGTCACCGCGGACGGCACGGCGGTCGCCGGAGCCTGGGCGCTGTCGAGCGACGCGAAGACAGCGACCTTCACGCCGCAGAACCCGCTGCCGGCCGGTGCGCTGGTCGCCACGAGCCTGACCGGCGTCGTCGGCACCAACGGCGCGGCGGCGCAGGACACCGGGTGGTCGTTCAGCGTGGCCGGTGACGGGACGACGCTCACCCACATGTTCTTCAACGGGCAGACGCCGCAGGTGTCGAGTGCGACGGGCGACACTTCGTCGGTCGAGCTGGGCCTGTCGTTCACGACGTCGGCCCCCGGATCCGTGACGGGTGTCCGCTTCTACAAGGGATCCGGCAACACCGGCACGCACGTCGGCACGCTCTGGGGTCCGAGCGGTCAGCAGCTCGCGCAGGTCACGTTCACGGGCGAGACCGGCACTGGATGGCAGCGCGCTTCGTTCTCGACGCCGGTGCACATCGACCCGGGCTCGACCTACACGATCTCGTACCTCGCCCCGCGCGGCGGCTACGCCTACACGCCGCAGGTGTTCACGTCGCCCGTGACGAGCGGACCGCTCACCGCGTTGTCGCCCGGCAACGGGCTGTACCGCTACGGATCCGGCGGCGTGATGCCGAACGCGTCCTGGAACTCGACGAGCTACTTCGTCGACGTGGAGTTCGTGGCCGATCCGGTCGTCACCGCGACCACCCCCGCCAACGGAGCCACTGCGGTGGACGTCGGCACGACCGCGTCGGTCTCCTTCGATCAGGATGTGGCGGGCAAGTCGCCGACCATCGAGGTCGCCGGTCCCGGCGGCGCGGTCGCGGGAGCGACCTCGTACGTCGCGTCGACGCACACGCTGACCTTCACCCCGCAGGCGAGCCTCGGCTATCTGACGACGTACACCGTGACGGCGAAGCTCGGCGGCACAGTGGCCGGTACCTGGTCGTTCCGCACGGCGCAGCAGAGCGGGGCGGCGACGCCGCAGACGTTCTTCGGCAACGAGACTCCGGCCGCGCCCACCACCGCAGACGGCACCCCTGTCGAGGTAGGCACGGCGTTCACGGTCGCGCAGAACGCCCAGGTCACCGCGATCCGCTTCTACAAGGAGACCGGCAACTCGGGCACCCACCGTGGGACGCTCTGGTCGCCGGCCGGGCAGGCGCTGGCGCAGGTGACGTTCTCCAACGAGACTGCGAGCGGGTGGCAGACCGCCCAGCTGTCGACGCCGGTGGCGGTGACCCCGGGCCAGACCTATCTGGTCTCGGTCTTCGACCCGAACGGCAAGTTCTCGTTCACGGGCGGCTACTTCGCCTCGGATATGACGCGCGGCATCCTCACGGCGCCGGGTGGCAGCAACGGCCGCTACCTCTACGCTCCGAACGGCGGGATGCCGGCCTCGTCGTACAACTCCGCGTCCTACTTCGTCGATGCCGAGGTGGTGCCCGCTCCGTAGCTCGTGACATCGTCAGGGGAGGAACGGGTGCGTCCCCCGCACCACAGCGATCATGTCCACGGGGAGGTGGCGACGTGAATCCGACAGAACTTCGCGTGCTGGTGCACGTCAACCATCTGGAACTCGGCGGAACGCAGTTGAACGCGGTCGATCTCGCCGCGGCACTGCGGTCGTCCGGAGTGCGCTCGCTCATCGTGGGCACGCGGGACACGCTCGCCCCCGGGCGGCCCTCGCTGATCGAGGTCATCGACCGGCACGGTCTCGACGTCGAACTGTACGACCCGGCGCAGAGTCAGTGGGCGCGAGCGCGTCAGGTCGAACAGATCGCGGACAGGTTCTCCGCGGATCTCCTGCACGTGTACGGCTCCTGGGGCGGAGGGGCCAGGGCCGCCTACTGGGGCGCAGGCCGTCTCGGACGGATCCCGTGGCTGCAGACGGTCTACGAGATGGAGGTCATGCCCGCGGTCAAGCGGCACATGCCGCTCATCGTCGGCACCGGCGACCTGCTCGACGGGCTGCGCGACCGCCCGGGCCGCACCCACCTCGTGCGTCCGCCGGTCGACCTCGCGCGCGATCGCCCCGACCTTCCCGGCGCGGAGGCGTTCCGCCGCGAGTACGGGCTCTCCGATGCGCCGCTGCTGGTGATCGTGAGCCGATTCGATCAGAACACCAAGCTCGAACCGATCGGTGCGGCCATCGAGGCGATGCGCGCGCTGGCCGGAAGCGGTGCGACGCTCGTCGTCGTCGGCGACGGCGAGGCGCGCGAGTCGCTGCATGCCTCCGCCCGCCGGGTCAACACGGCTGCCGGGCGGGACGCCGTGGTGTTCACCGGCGCGCTCCTCGACCCTGCCCCTGCCTACACAGCCGCCGACATCATGATCGGCATGGGCGCCTCCGCGGCTCGGTCGCTGGCGTTCGGCAAGCCGCTGATCGTGCAGGGCTTCACGGCGTGGTCCGGCCTGTTCGATGAGCGCAGCGCGGACGCACTCGCCCGGGCGAGCTTCTGGAGCCCGGAGCGGATCGCGGATCCGTCCGCCCACCTGGCGGGAATCGTCGCGGCTCTGCTGCCGGACGACGCCCGCCGTGCCGAGCTCGGCGCCTTCGGTCGCGCCTTCGCCGAGCGCTCCTTCGGGCTTGAGGCGATGGCGCGGCGACAGGCGGAGATCTACCGGGAGACGGTGTCCGCGCCCGCACGGTCGAACTGGATCGCCGACCTTCCGTCCGAGGGCGCGATCCTGCGCTCCAAGCTGGCACGGCGGCTGCGCCGACCGCGCCGGAGCCGCGCAGTGACGCCGATGGCGGACGGCTCATGAGCGGCCACCCGCCGGATCGGCAGCAGCCGGAGGTCCCTTCGCCGTTCGAGGTCCCCGAAGTCGAGACCATCGCTGCGGTCGAGCCCGTAGGTCAAGAGCCGTCGGACGTGGGCCGTCGCGCCACCTCCGGCGTGATCTGGCTGACCGCCCAGCGCTGGGTGACCCGGCTCTTCGGATTCTTCACGATCGCGCTGCTGACCCGGCTGCTCGGCCCTGCCGATTTCGGCACGGTCGCCGCCGCCTCCACGGTGCTGCCGTTCTTCTTCCTGCTCGCCGACCTCGGTTTCGCGGCGTACATCGTGCAGGTGGATCGGACCAACGACCGGTTGCTGAGCACCGCGTTCTGGTTCTCGATCTCGGCGGGGGTGGTGCTGTGCGCGATCATGTTCGTGCTCGCGCCCGTGCTCGGGCTCGCCTTCGCCGATCCCAAGGTGGTGCCGGTCATCCAGGCGCTGTCGCTGTGGGTGGTGCTGACCGCGTTCGGCTCGGTGCCGCTGTCGATCCTGCGGCGGGAGATGCGCTTCGGCGTGATCGCGGGGCAGTCGGCGACGGCCGCGCTGATCGCTCAGGCCGTCGCCGTGGTGATGGCGCTCGCCGGCTTCGGCGTGTGGGCGCTGGTCGCGCAGTCGCTGGTCGCTCCGCTGGTCACGACTGTGCTCAGCTGGATCACCGTGCGGTGGCACCCGCGGCGCCTGATGTCGTTCTCCGATCTCAAGGCGATGGCGCGGTTCGGCACCCAGGTGCTCGGCGTCGAATTCGTCGCGATGCTGCGCGTGGCCGCCGAAGCGGCCGTGACCTCGAACGTGCTCGGCGTCGCGGCGCTCGGCTACATGAACGTCGCGCAGCGGCTGGTGCAGGTGGTGCAGGATCTGACCGGCAGCGCGATCGTGCCGGTCACGAACGTGGCATTCGCCCGGGTGCGCGAGTCGACCGATCGCCTGCGGTCCGCCTATCTGCGCGCGCTTAAACTGACCTACGCCGCGCTTTCGCTGCCGCTCACGTTCGTGGCGGTCTCCGCCCCGCAGCTCGTGCCGATCCTGTTCGGCTCGGGGTGGGCGCAGAGCTCCCGCGTCGCACAGATCCTCGCGATCGCGGGAGTGCTCTCGGTCGGTGCCTGGCTCGACCACGGCCTCTACTACGGACTGGGCAAGCCCGGTGTCTGGCTCGTCTACGCGCTCATCATCGACGCGCTCACGCTCGGAGCGACGATCTTCACGGTCCGCTGGGGGCTGGAGGCGATCGCCTGGGGCTTCCTGGTGGTCGCGGTCGTGGCGACGGTCGTGCGCTGGTTCATGGTGGCGCGCGAGATCCGATCTCCCCTGCGCGTGGTCACTGGCCCGTTCGGCTACCTCCTCATCGCGGTCGGCGTGTCCGGCGCGCTCGGCTGGGGCGTGAGCATTCTCACCGCGTCCTGGCCGGGACCTCTCACCGTGCTCGCCGTCGGCTTCACCGTGACCGTGGCACACCTCGGCATCACCCTGCTCCGCGCGCGTGACGTGGTCGACGACCTCGTCGCGCTCGTGGCGAGGAGCAAGCTGGGGACCAGGCTCCCCTTCGCGAAATGGGCGTCATCGCACGCGGAAAGGAACGGATCATGAGGCGTACGACCCGGAGGCCGCCGAGCATCCTGATCATCGTCCAGAACCTTCCGGTCCCGCTGGACCGCAGGGTCTGGCTGGAGTGTCAGGCGCTGGTCGCACGCGGCTACCGGGTCAGCGTCATCTGCCCCAAGGGCCCCGGCGACCCCGCCCGTCAGCGGATCGACGGCGTCGAGATCTACAAGTACCGGCCTGCGCCCGAGGCCAGAGGGCTGCTCGGGTTCGCCTGGGAGTTCGCGTACAGCTGGGTCCGCACGGCGTGGCTGTCGCTGGCGGCGCGCCGACGCGCCCGGTTCGACGTGATCCAGGCCTGCAATCCGCCCGACACCTACTGGTTGCTGGCCTTGCTGTGGCGGCCGTTCGGCGTGCGCTTCGTCTTCGATCACCACGACCTCAATCCCGAGCTCTTCCTCTCCCGGTTCGGACGCCCGACGCGCCTGCTCAAGAAGCTCGAGTACATGGGGCTGCGCTGGCTCGAGCGACGCACCTTCCGCACCGCGGATCGCGTCATCTCGACCAATGAGTCCTACAAGTCCGTGGCCGTGCGACGCGGCGGTCTGGATCCGCGTCACGTCACCATCGTGCGCAGCGGTCCGGACACCGAGCAGATGCGTCCGATCTATCCGCAGCATCCGCATCCCGAGGGCACGGCGAACCTGGCCTACCTCGGCATCATGGGCCCGCAGGACGGTGTGGACCAGGTGCTCCTGGTGATGGACGAGCTCGTGCACCGGCGCGGGCGTGCGGATATCCGCGCCACCCTGCTCGGCTTCGGCGACTGCCTGGACGATCTGCGCAGGCAGGCCAGGGCGCTCGGTCTCGACGACCACGTCGTGTTCACCGGCCGGGTAGACCGCACGGCGATCGCGGAGCACCTGAGCGCTGCGGATGTCGGGCTGAGTCCGGACCTGAAGACGCCGCTCAACGACGTGTCGACGATGAACAAGACGATGGAGTACATGGCGTACGGGCTGCCCTCGGTATCGTTCGACCTCGTCGAGACCCGTGTCTCGGGCGAGGACTGCGTGCTCTACGTCCCGTCGGGTGACATCGCGGCCTTCGCGGACGCGGTCGAGGCGCTCGTCGACGACCCGGCGCGGCGTGTCGCCATCGGCAGGAGAGCTCGTGCTCGGGTCGCGCAGGTTCTCGACTGGCGACCGCAGGCCGAGGCCTATGTGCAGGTGTTCGACGAGCTCACCGGATTCTCCCGGCCCGTTCCCGCAGTGCCGGCGGTAGGGAAGGGTGCCGAGACGGATGCGCAGGGGCGACGCTACGTCCCGCTCGACGACGACCGGGCGCTCGACCGCTTCCTCCGCGAACGACGAGGTCCCTGATGACCAGTACAAGGCTGGATCACTTCCTGCTCACGCGGTTCAATCTCCCGACAGGGGGTGTCGAGGCGCGGATCCGCGCGAGCGAGAGCTGGCTCACGAACCGGTGGTCCCTGTTCGAGCGCTACTGCGCCCCGTCTGTCATTGCGCAATCCACGCAGGACTTCACCTGGGTCATCTACTTCGATCCGGAGAGCCCGGACTGGCTGAAGCGCGCCATCGAGCCGTATGTCGAGCGCGGGCTGTTCATACCGAGGTTCCGTGCCGAGGTCCCCACGCCCGTGCTCGTGTCCGATCTGCAGGCTCTCGCCGTCAACCGAGACGGCATGGTGCTGACGACGAACATCGACAACGACGACGGCGTGGCGGTGGACTTCGTCCGTCGACTGCAGGCAGCGGTCGACTTCACCGACCGGCGTGCCGTATACGTCGCGAACGGGCTCATCGTGCACGGGAACCGCGTGTACCTCCGCCACGATCCGGCCAACGCGTTCTGCTCCGTGGCAGAGCCGTGGGAGGGCGCGCGTACATCGTGGGACGACTGGCACATCATGCTGGGGCGCTCCATGCCGGTCGTCGAGCTCGACGGCGAACCCGGGTGGCTGCAGGTCGTGCACGGCGAGAACGTCAGCAACCGGGTGCGGGGGCGCCTGGTCTCCGCGCAGCGCTGGTCGGCGTTGTTCCCCGGACTGCTGCAGGACGTCGAGCCTCCGGGCGCCGTGCGCATCGCCGGGGACCGGCTTCTCGTGGCCCCCGCGCGGTGGACGCGGGACACGGCACGGGCGACCCTGCGGCGGATGGCGATCGCCGCCCTCGGCAAGGACGGCATGCAGGCGCTCAAGGCTCGGTTGCGCAGATGATCGCCGACGATGGCCCCGTCGTCAGGCCTGACGTTATGCTGGCGGCGGGAGGAGGGGGACGCGTGACGGTTCGGGAGATCCTGTCCGCGATCGGGAGGCGCTTCTATGTCCTGTTCGCGATCCTTCTGGTGTTCGCGGGCCTGACCTACCTCTTCCACGAGGACGGCGGCACCTACTCCACGCGGACCACGATCACCTTCACGCTCCCGGCTCGCTCGACCCTGCTGCCCGAGAGCGGAGTCGGTGATCTCAGCATCATCGCGTTCGCCGGCGCCGTCGCCACCTCCATCAATCAGGGCAAGCCGGTGCTGACCTTCTCCGATGCGAACGCCCCGTACTACGGCGCGGGGGTGCGCCAGGGGATCATGGTCTCGCTGCGCAACGGCGGCAACCAGTGGATCACGAACTTCCCCTCCGCCACCATCGACATCCAGATCGTCGGACGCACCTATCAGTGGGTGTACGAGCACCAGCAGGAGGCGCTGAAACAGGTCATGGACGTCGCCGCGGAGCAGCAGGCAGCGACGATCACGGCGGAGTCCGATCGCATCACAGCGCACGTCGAGCCGCTGAGCACGGACATCCAGCACATCACGCCCGGTCGGAGCGAGCTCATCCTCGCGGGGTCGGCCATGGCGCTCGCCGGTCTCATCATCGGCTGCTCGGCGGCGGTCATCGTCGACCGATCCATCCGGTCCTGGCGCAGGAGGAGGGCCCTGCGAAGGGCAGCTGCGCTCGGTCCGGCCCCGCGGACAGGAGGCCGCTTCGCATGAACATCGCAGACACCATGAGGGGATTCGCCCGACGGTGGTACATCGTGCTGCCGGGGATCATTCTCGCGCTCGTAGCAGGGCTCGGCACCTACGCGACCGTGCAACCGGGACACGTGCGCACGTCCACCCAGCTCCTGCTGCCCGGTGTGGGCATCATCCCGGTCGGCACCACGAACCCGTATCTGTTCCTCGGCGGACTCACCCAGGCGGCCGACATCGTCGTACGCGTGATGCGCTCCGATGAGGTGGTCGGGCCGCTGGTCAAGGACTACCCGGGCACCGAGGTGCTCGTGGAGCGCGACCCGACCGTGGCGGGGCCCGTCGTCCAGATCACCGTCACCGGCAAGACCGATGCGGCGACCGAACAGGTGCTGAAGGCCGCCGTCGCCCAGACAGCGGTGGAGCTGGACCGGCTGCAGACTCAGCAGAAGGTGGCGGCCAAGGACCGCATCTCGGTCTCGACGCTCACGCTCGATCGCACGAGCACCCTGCAGCAGAAGAACCGGATCCTGCTCACCGGCGGGGTCGTCCTCGGCATCGCCGTGTTCACGCTCGTCCTCGCGAGCCTGGTCGAAGGTCTGGCCCGGCGCGCGCACAAGGCCGGTCGCCGGGGCAAGCGTGCCGAGCGCAAGGGCGCGACGCGCAAGCGGAAGACGGCGGTGCAGCCCGCCTCGGAGGACGACGCGCTCGCCGCGCCCGATGATCGGTCCGCCGAGAGCGACCCCGCAGAGGATCAGGGCGACACCGAGCCGATCGAGCCTCAGCCGGAGCCCGTGACCGCCGCCGGGGGGTCCGTCGACGAACCCGTCATCGCCCTCGACGGCACGGACGAGGGCGGCGACGGCGAGCCGGACACGGACGGTGCGGCTGATCCGGAGGACGCGACCGCCGAAGCGGACGAGCGGGCGTCGGACCGAGGGGAGAGCGTCGGGGCGGCGCGCAGCCGGGCCCACCACCGTGTCGCGAGGCGCCGATGAGCCTGCTCGCCGGATCCCGGGCGCGCCCGATCTCCGCCGACACGCACGGATCCACCGAGCGTCGCGGCGGGGCGAACGCGGCGACGATGCTCACGGTGTACCTCGTGCTGCTGGTCGCGATCCCGTCGAACGTGTCGATCTCGGCCCTCGGCAGCCTCGGGCGCCCGTCTCTGCTGTGGGGGCTGGTGCTGCTGTTCTGGTGGCTGCTGACGCGGTTGCAGGCGAGGGCGCTCGACACCCGGGCGGTCCGGCAGCCGCTGCGCTGGCTGTTCATGGCGTTCATCGTCGTGGTGCTGGTGAGCTTCGCGGCGGCTATGCTGCGCGGGCAGCCGGCCGACCAGATCAGCCCTGCGACGACGGCCCTGCTGCGACTCGCCTCCTGGAGCGGCGTGCTTCTGGTCGCCATGGACGGGATCCGCACCTACGACGACGCGGCCGTGCTCGTGCGGCGACTGGCGATCGCCGGGGCGGCGCTCGCCGCGCTCGGCCTGGCGCAGTTCTTCTCCGGTCAGACCCTGCTGGACTGGACCGCCTCCATCCCGGGGCTTGCGATCGAGGCGACCGACGCGGCGACGCGAGGGTCGTTCACGCGCGCCTCCGGCACGGCGATCCACCCGCTCGAATACGGCACCGTCGTGGTCGCGGCCCTGCCGCTGGCGATCACCGCCGCGGTCAACAAGGGATTCCGCTCCACACCCTCCCGCAACGCGGGCTGGTGGTGGCTCGCCGTCGGGCTCATCCTGCTGGCCTCGCTGGTCGCCGTGTCGCGTTCGGCGATCATCGGCCTCGCCGTCGCGATCGTGGCCCTGCTCCCGGCCATCCCCACGGCGTATCGCTGGATGATCGGGGTCGGCGGCGCGATCATCGCGATGGCGGTGTTCGCGCTGATCCCCGGCATGTTCGGGACGATCGTGAATCTCTTCGCCGGGGCGTCCAACGATCCCAGCACCCAGTCCCGCACGGCGGCGCTCGCCCGAGTGCCCGAGTTCCTGTCGTCCTCGCCCTGGATCGGGCAGGGGTTCGGCACGTTCCTGCCGCGGTACTACATCTTCGACGACGCCTGGGTGCTGCTCACCGTCGAGCTGGGCGTCCTCGGCACCCTGTGCCTGGGCGGCATGGTGCTCGCCGCCATCGGCAGCTCGGTGTGGGCCAGCGGGCACTCGTCGTTCCAGGACACGAAGTCGATGAGCCGCGCGTTCGCGGCCTGCCTCGTCACGATCGCGGTGCTGTTCGCGTTCTTCGACGGGCTGTCGTTCCCGATGTCGGCGGGACTGCTGTTCCTGATGATCGGGCTGACGGCTTCGATGCGCTCGATCGCCGCCGCAGACGAGGTGCTCACCACGTCGATGCGGTACACCGCGCGCCCGGAGATCTCCGAGGCGCCGCCCACCGACCTGCCTCCGGCGCGCAGCGCGTCGGCAGGCGGGGCCTGACGAGGAACCCGATGCGCACGCACATACACGACCTGCTCGCCGAACGGGCCGCCGTCGCTCCGGACGCCCCGGCAGTGACCTACAAGTCCGAGACGCAGAGCTATGCCGAGGCCTGGGCTGCGGCGCAGGCCGTCGCCGTCCAACTGCAGGAGCGGGGCCTGCACCGCGGCGACCGGGTCGCGATCTACCTGGAGAAGCGGCTGGAGACCGTCGCAGCGCTGTTCGGCGCATCCGCGGCGGGGGGCCTGTTCGTCCCGATCAACCACGTGCTCAAGGCCGCGCAGGTCGGCCATATCCTGGCCGACAGCGGCGCGCGGTTCCTGCTCACGTCCGCCGACCGCCTGCCCGCGCTCGCGGAGGCGCTCGCGGGGTCGGTCGTCGAGCACGTCCTCGTCGTCGGGGACACGGCCCCCGCGCCGGCGGGCGATCACAGCGTGCACGCCTGGGCGCCGCCGATACCGCCCGGTGCGGCGCCGTCGGATCCCGGGACGATCGACATCGACCCTGCCGCGATCCTGTACACCTCCGGCAGCACCGGACGGCCGAAGGGCGTGGTGCTCAGTCACCGCAACCTCATCGCCGGCGCGGAGAGCGTCAGCACGTATCTGCACAACACCGCGGACGACGTGATCCTCAGCGTGCTGCCGCTGAGCTTCGACGCGGGGCTCAGCCAGGTGACCACGGCATTCGCGGTCGGGGCGCACTGCGTGCTGATGAACTACCTCCTCCCGCGCGACGTGCCCAAGGCGTGCGTGCAGTACGGCGTGACGGGGCTGACCTGCGTCGCGCCGCTCTGGCTGCAGCTCGCGGGCGTGGACTGGCCGGAGGAGGCGGCACGGCGGATCCGGTACTGGGCGAACACGGGCGGGCGGATGCCCCGGCCCACGCTGACGCGGCTGCGCGAGCTGTTCACCGAGGCCGACCCGTACCTCATGTACGGGCTCACCGAGGCGTTCCGTTCGACGTATCTGGATCCGGCCGAGGTCGACCGCCGTCCCGACTCGATCGGCAAGGCGATCCCGGACGCGGAGATCCTCGTGCTGCGCCCCGACGGCACCCCGTGCGCGCCGGGAGAGGAGGGCGAGCTCGTGCACCGCGGCGCCCTGGTCGCGCTGGGCTACTGGAACGATCCGGAACGCACTGCGGAGCGTTTCCGGCCGCTGCGCCGTCCGGCCGAGGAGTGGCGCGCCCCCGAGCTGGCGGTGTGGTCGGGCGACACCGTCGTGGCCGACGCGGAGGGCTTCCTGTCGTTCGTGGGGCGCCGCGACGACATGATCAAGACCTCCGGCTACCGGATCAGCCCGACCGAGCTGGAGGAGGCGGTGTACGGCACCGGCCTCGTCCGCGATGTGGTCGCGGTCGGCGTCGAGGATCCCGCACTCGGACAGCGCATCGTCCTGGTCGTGACAGCCGCGACCGGGCCGCTCGAGGCCGCGGCGCTCGTCGCCGCACTGCGCCCGGTGCTGCCCGCCTACATGCTGCCGGCGTGGGTGGACATCCGCGCCGATCTGCCGCGGTCGCCGAACGGCAAGTTCGACCGCACCCGCATCAAGAAGGAGGTGTCGTCATGAACGTGCAGGAGCACATCGACGCGTTCGGGACCGTGGACGGCGAGCTGCGCGTCGGCGGCCGGCCGCTGAGCCTGCTGGCGGCGCGGGTCGGATCGACGCCGTTCTTCGCGTACGACCGGGCTCTGCTCGACGCACGGGTCGACCTGCTCCGCGACATGCTGCCGGCGCGCGTCGAGCTGAGCTATGCGATGAAGGCCAATCCGATGCCCGCGGTGGTGCAGCACCTCGCGACGCGGGTGGACCGGATCGACGTCGCGTCCGCGGGAGAGATGCAGCATGCGCTGGACACCGGGATCCGCCCCGAGCGCGTGAGCTTCGCCGGCCCCGGCAAGACGCCGGCGGAGATCCGCCAGGCGGTCGCGGCCGGCATCATCGTCGAGATCGAGTCGCCGACCGAGCTGCACCGGGTCCTCGCCGCGGGGGAGGAGCTCGGGGTCGAGCCGCGGGTCGCGATCCGCGTGAACCCGGACTTCGCGGTGAAGGGATCCGGCATGCGCATGGGCGGCGGCCCGCAGCAGTTCGGCATCGACGCCGAGCAGGTGCCCGATCTGCTCCGCACGTTCGGAGGCGGAGCCGACATCCTCGGCTTCCACGTGTTCGCCGGCTCGCAGAACCTCAACGCCGAGATCATCGCGGAGGCGCAGAGCAGGACGGTGGATCTGGTCACCCAGCTGTCCGGGTTCCTGCCCCGGCCGCTGCGCTACCTCAACCTGGGCGGCGGCTTCGGCATCCCGTACACCGAGCGCGACACCCGGCTCGATCTGGGGGCGGTCGCGGAGAACCTCGCGCGGCTCGTGGACGGGCCGATCGCCGAGCGCTTCGGTGAGGCGAGTCCGGTGATCGAGCTCGGCCGGTTCCTGGTGGGCGAGTGCGGCGTGTACGTGACCCGGGTCGTGGACCGCAAGGTGTCCCGCGGGCGCACCTTCCTCGTCGTCGACGGCGGCATGCATCACCAGCTCGCCGCCTCCGGCAACTTCGGCCAGGCCATCCGGCGCAATTATCCCGTTGCGCTCGGCAGCCGCATCGCGGAGACGGCGGACCACGAGATGTCCGTAGTCGGATGCCTGTGCACCCCGCTGGATCTGCTCGCCGACGGGATCCCGCTGCCCGCAGATGCTGAGATCGACGACCTGGTCGTGATCTTCCAGCAGGGCGCGTACGGGCTGACCGCGAGCCCGACCGCGTTCCTCGGGCACCCGGCTCCCGGCGAAGTCCTCGTCTGATCGCCTGTCACCCGAAACCGAATTCCACCCGAAACCGAATCCCCACCCGAAGGAGAAACCATGACCGCCGACACCCTGACCGCCGTGCGCGAGGTCCTCATCGACGCCCTCGACCTGACGCAGAGCCCGGAGGACCTGCAGCCCGCAACGGCGCTGTTCGGCGCGCTGCCCGAGCTCGACTCGTTCGGCGTGGTCGCGCTCGTCGGGGCCCTCGAGGACCGCTTCGGCATCACGATCGACGACGACGAGTTCGGCGCCGAGCTGTTCGAGACCGTGGGTTCCCTGGTCGCGTTCGTCGACGGGAAGACGGCCGCAGCGGCTACCCGCTGATCGTCACCACTCGATCAGGGCCAGCTCGCTGTACAGGTAGTCGAGGTCGGCGGGATCCACTCCGGTCCCGCGCACCATGCGCGCGCGAGGCGCGCGCATGGTGCGGCCGAGCCCGCGGGTGAAGCCCAGCAGGCGCCGCTCCGCGAGCGTGAACGGGAGCCGGTCGTGCCGCAGCAGGTGCGCGCGCACTGCACCCCATTCGGCTTCGAGCAGGGCACGGTCGCCGCCGGCGTAGAGCGGCAGCGCGAACAGGCGGAGCCGCTTCAGGGAGTGCGCGCGGTACACCAGATACGCGTACCGGTCGCCGCGCTGCACGAGCAGATGACGGGCGGCCGCGGCGTGCCGGTGGTCGCGGTGCACCCGCGCGTCGTCGCCCTGCAGCACCGCGGCGAGCACCTCGGGATCGCTGCTGAGCCGGACGCCGCGGTGTGGCACGGCGGGCGGGTTCAGCACCAGGCGCGTCGCCGTGTCGAGCCGGGAGAAGCCGAGCCGTTCGTTCATCGCGACGACGTTGCCGCTGGGGGAGAGGTCGGTGAACTGCACGCCGCGCTGCTTCAGCAGGGCGCGGATCATGCGCACGCTGTGCATGCGGTAGTCCTCGAGCACGCAGAAGGCGGCGAGGTTGCAGAGCGCGACCGGCGCGCCGTCGACATTGCGCACCGAGCGCACCGCGGCGTAGACGCCCACCACGCGGTCGCCGTCGCGCAACAGCACGCCGCTGTCCGGCCCCGCATCCGGCCACGGCGGACTCAGCAGCGCGGTCCAGGCGGCCGCGGACACGTCCGGGTTCAGCTCCGCATGCAGGAACGCGGCCGCGGCCCCCGCCTCCGATGCCGTGATCGGCACGAGCTCGGCGCCGGTCACGTGCTGCTCCCCGCGCGCGGCGGGACGGGCGCCGCGGATGCGGATCCTATACGCGCCTCCTGTCCCGCTCGGGCCCCCGTGCGCGCGGCGTCCCGGATCACCGCGGCATGCGCGGCGCGCATGGCCTGCACGCCGCCGCGATCCGGATCGTCCGCCGCAGCCCGCGCCGCCCCCGCCCGTTCCGCGAGCACGGTCGCCGCGATGCCGGCCACCGCGGCCCCCAGTGCCTCGGCGTTCGGCTGAGCGGCGGAGCGCCGGCGGGCCGTGCGCACCCGGGCGTCGCTCACGAGATCGGCCGCACCGGTCGCGTTGGGCACGAGCACCGAGCGGGCGGGGTCCCGCGCCACCAGCTCGCGCGCACCGCCCACGTCGCTGAGGACGAGGGGCAGGCCGATGGCCGCCGCCTCGGTCGCCGCCATGGGCCAGCCCTCGAAGAACGAGTCCAGCACGAAGGCGTCCGCGGCGGCCAGCAGTGCCTGTGCATCGGAATTGCCCAGCAGGTGGATCCGATCCGCGGCCGGTGAGCACCGCCGCAACGCGTCCGCACGGCGCACCTCCGCCGCATCCGAGGGATCGCCCGCCCAGACCAGGCGTACCGGCGCGACGCCGCGCTCGATCGCCGTCGCGAACGCCGCGATCAGTCCCGCTGTGTTCTTCTGCGCGTCGTAGCGGGCAAGGCACACGAACACGACGTCGTCGCCGATCGGGGCCCCGACGGCCTCGGAGAGCGCGGCCCTGGCGCGCCGGCGCTGCGCGGGCGTGGGGGTGGGCACGGCGGGTGAGCCGTTCGGGACGACCGTGACCGGGGTGCCGTCGCCGATGCGGCGCCGGTGGAACGCGCCCACCGTCTCGCTCACCGCCACCGCATGCACGGACCGCGCCATGAGAGACGCGAACCGCGCCCAGCGGGCTCGGGTGAAATGGATCTCGGTGTTGTGCATCACGGGGATCAGCGGATGCGGGCTGTCCAGCGCCGCGCGCTCGAGCTGCGGGGGAGCGCTGTGCAGCTGGATGACGTCCGGGCGTGCGCGCAGGATCGCTTCACGGGCGGTCGCCGTGTCCGCCGCGATCAGCACCTCGATGCCCGCACTCCGCAGGCGTGCGGCCCGCGCCCCGTCCTCCGGGCACAGCACGACCGGATCCACGCCGTGCTCCGCCAGTCCCGTCGCGAGCATCTCGATGACCGTGCCGATGCCGCCGATGTCGAGGCTGTCCGCGACGAGCAGGCACCGGACCGGGGCGCCCGAGGGGCTCTGCGCATCGACGGGCCCCGCCGGCCCTTCGCCCGCGCCCGAATCGACGGGCTCGACCGGAAGCGCGCGCAATGCGGGAAGCGGGCGCAGGAACGCGGTGCGCGTGAAGCGGTGCACATAGCCGTACCGCACCCGCGGCGGCAGCAGGTCGGTGAGCAGGATCAGGCCGCCCCACAGTGCCGCCGCGCTCCGCGCCCGTCGCGTCCCCATCCGCGATCCCATCG
Organism: uncultured Actinomycetota bacterium; assembly: GCA_963791605.1. Taxonomy (GTDB): domain Bacteria; phylum Actinomycetota; class Actinomycetes; order Actinomycetales; family Microbacteriaceae; genus Microbacterium. The sequence goes on from CAWBTB010000024.1 coordinate 275,615, forward strand.
CCCTCGCCGCCTCAGGCGAACCCGGGAAGGGGGCGGTTGCGCCGGGACGGCCAGAGCGGGGTGAGCCGGTCGGCGTCCGCGCCGATCAGCGCCCACCGGCCGGTGGACCCCGAATTGCCGAGCACGTGCGGCTGCGCGCCGAACGGCGACAGCGCGGCCTGGGTGTCGTCGGAGAGGCCGGCCAGGAAGATCAGCTCGTCCGGCTTGCGGGCGGCGATCGCCGCACGAGCCCCGTCTGCGTCGGCGGTCGACACCGAGAACGGGCGGTCGAAGCGGGAGAGATCCTCGGCGTGCAGGGCGGTGGCCTCGGGGTCGAGATCGATCACGTGCAGCGATCGCATGCCGGAGCGCTCGAGCACGTCGTCGATGAGCATGCGGATGTCGGCGAAGACCTGCTCGCTGCCCGGGCTGATCCGGTGCACCCCGCGGGCGACCCGCGACTCGCCCCACCAGATCCGCGCGCTGCGGAACCGGCGCAGTCCCTGCGCGAGCGCGTCGGCGACGCCGTCCCGGTACACGGTGCCGCACGTGGTCTGGATCGGCAGCAGCTCGGGATAGGTATCGCCGACATGGCGGTGGGCGAGGTCGAGCTTGGCGAGGTTCGTGCTCAGGCTGTTGTGCGTGAGCGGGATGTCGCGCGCGACTGCTCTGCGCCCCGCCCGCCGCATCCGCAGCGCGTACTCGACGCCGTAGGCGTGCCAGGCGAGCAGCGGATCCTCCGACAGCGGTTCGGCGAGCAGCTGCGCCCGCGTCGCCATCAGCAGCACCTCGTCGAGGGTGTCCACGTCGCGGGGCGCGGGCGCGGGCGCGCCGATGCGCACGATGCGGTCGCGGATCCGCCCGATGATGCGCTTGCCGCCGTCGATGCCGACCGCGCCCATGATGCCGATGTCCACGGCATCCAGGAGCTCGGCCGCCGCCTCCTCCAGGGCGGGCAGCGAGTGCAGCACCACGTCCTGGTGCACGAACACGACGACGTCGTTGCGCGCCCGGCGCGCGCCGTCGTTGAGTGCGGCGCCCGCGGAGGAGAACCGGTTCCCGCGATTGTCGACGGCGATCAGCTCGGTCTGCGGGGCGTCGGCGGCCTGCGCCTCGACGGACCGCTGCAGACAGGAGGCGAGCACGGGCGCATCGTTGTACACGCACACGATCGACACCGGGGCGCGTCGGCCGGTTGAGCGCTTCGGTGGCGGCGTCGTCACATCTCGATCCTATGCGAGACCGGCACTCCCGCGGGCGGCGAATCCGTCTCCGGAGAGCAGGAAGCGCGGCACGGGGCGGACGGTGTCGCTACGATGATCGCGTGAGCGTGGATGTTGCCGTCGTCGTGGTGACCTACAACAGCGAGGAGCATGTCGCCGAGCTGCTGGACAGCGTGCCCGCGGCCCTCGGCGGCGCGACCGGCTCCGTGGTCGTGGTGGACAACGGATCCACAGACCGCACGCTCGAGATCCTCGACGCGCGCGACGACTGCACGGTGGTGCGCTCCACGAACGACGGGTATGCCGCGGGCATGAACCGTGCGGTGGCCGCCTCGCCGCGGGCCAGGGCGATCCTGATCCTGAACCCCGACGCCGCCCTCGATGCGGACGCCGTGCCGCGCATGCTCGCGGTGCTCGACCGCCCTGGCGTCGGGATCGTCGCGCCGCGCGTGCGCGAGGACGACGGCTCGCTCTCCCCCACCCTGCGGCGCGGGCCGACACTGGGCCGGGTCGGCGGGCTGAGCTTCACGCAGTGGCCGGCCTTCGCGGAGCGGATCGAGGATCCCGCCGAGTACACGACCGAGCACGACGTGGACTGGGCGGTCGGTGCGATCCTGCTGGTCGACTCCGCCTGTTACGCCGCGCTCGCCGGGATGGACGAGTCGTTCTTCCTGTACTCGGAGGAGACGGATCTCAGCCTGCGTGCCGCGGACGCCGGCTGGGCGACGCGCTACACGCCCGACGCCGGCGCGGTGCACATCGGGGGCGGCTCCGGGGAGAGCTCCACGACGCACGTGATGAAGATCCTGAACCGGATCCGGCTGTACCGCCGCCGCAGCGGACCCGTCCGAGGGGCGCTGTACTTCTGGCTCAGCGTCGGCGTCGAGGTGCGCCGCGGCGTGTTCGGACGCGGACGCTCCTGGGCAGCGGTCAGGGCGCTCCTGAGACCATCGGAGCGCCCTGACGTGCTGGGGCTGGGGGATCGGCTCATCCCGCGCTGAACGCGGTCACTCCTCGGAGCGCGAGATCGCCGTGCCGTCGCTGTAGCGGTTGGACTGCCAGATGTTGCCGTTCAGGGCGCCGATCCCGTTCAGGCTGTTCGTCGGGCCGAACACGCCGCACTTGCCGGACCCGCCACGGGCGAACACGTTGTTCGTGACCGTCAGGTTGCGGGTGTCGGGGAACGGCTTGCCCGGGTAGTAGCCCGGGTTCAGGCAGTACCCGGCCTGCGTGTTCACCCGGGCGGCGCTCATGTCGAACGTCGACGCCAGGTAGTTCCGGTCGATCGTGATGTTCTGGATCGGCGCGTAGTCGCCGTAGAACCCGATCACCGCGGAGCAGCCGGCGTCGCCGTCGGGGTTGGACACGCTCTCCCAGTCGCCGCAGCTGGCGTAGTTGTGCAGGATGCGGAAGTCGCTCGTCCCGTTGCCGCCGAACGCGTTGTAGTGGTACGAGCCGCCCAGCTGCATGCCGTGCACCCAGTTGTCCGCGGCCTCGCAGTGCGTGTCGCACTTGATGACGCCCTCTCCGCCGTGGGAGTTGACGCGATAGGCGAAGAAGTTGCTGCGGCCGATGTTCTCCCACCACGGCAGGTCGGAGGGGTGCACCTCGGTGTCTTGGATGACGACGGGTCCGTAGCTGGCCTGCTCGCTGTAGATCACGCCCTTCACGAGCGAGTTCTTGATGGTCACGCAGGGCGTGTCCTTCGAGGTCGTGCCGTTGCCGGCCTGCACGATGATCGTGTCGTTCACGATCTTCGAGTCGATCACCACGCCGCAGCTGGTGATGGTCGTCGGGCCGGTGTACGTGGTCAGCGTCACGGGTGCGCGCGTGTCACCGGGCAGGCCGTGCGGGTAGCCGGTGTTCTGCGGGCCGGGCCAGCAGCCGCCCCACGGGTCGGCGCCGCCGGGGGTGTTCGGGCTGCCGACGCAGCCGGTGCTCGACACCGGGGGAGGCGTCTGCGTCGTCGTCGGCTCCGGGGTCGGGGTGGTCGTGGGCTTAGGAGTCGGGGTGGTCGTGGGGGTCGGCGTCGTCGTCGGCTCCGGGGTCTGCGTCGGTTCCGGGGTGGAACTCGGCGCCGGCGTTCCGGGCTGCCCGTGCCACCGCGAGCGGCTCGACGGGGTGAAGACGACGTCGACGAGATAGTTCGAGCCCCGGTAGGTCTGGTCCGGCACCGAGTCGCCGTCGCCGTAGCGGTACACGCCGGCGCCGGCGTCGAGACGGAAGCCGTTCACCTGCTGCGCTGCGGTCAGGTCGTTCTCGCTCACCGCGTATCCGCCGTGCGGTGCGGTGTAGGACGCGACGTACGTGGTGTCCGCGCTGAGCCGCACGGGCGTGTCAAGCGGGATCGTCCGCCAGCCCACGGCGTCGGACGCGGCGAAGGAGGTGCGCGCGAGGACCGTGCCGTCGGCAGACCACAGGGTCGCCGAGGTGACGTCGTCGGCCGTGCGGCCCTGGTAGTACTGCAGGGCGGTGACGGTGCCCGAGCGGTCGGGGGTGAAACGGATGCCGAGTTCGACCGACAGCGGATCCTTCTCGGCGGGATTGGTGGGGGTCATCGTGTCGGAGAACATCCCGGTGGACGGGCTCGCCGACGTCGGGGAGTTCTGCGCGGCGACGGCGGTGGCCGTGCCGACCACCGTCAGGATCGCCGCGGCCGCGGCGACCAGCATGAGGCGCGTCCGGTGGGAGCGGACGCGCGTGCGGACAGGGGGATTGGGGGAGGGCATATTAACCGGTGTTTCGATGAGGGACGTCACAGATCGGGAACTGCAACATAACGAATGGGTCAAGACAGTATCGTCCGACCGTGGCGGAATACTGCCGGATTGCCAGGACACTCCCGGTATGCCGGTATGCCTGCCGGTTCCACTCGGAGGGGCCGCCCGCAGTGCTTCCTCCGCGTGTCCGCATGTCAGCGCATTCGCTTCACTGCGCTCTTGGCGAGGCGCACAGCATCGCCCGGGCCGGGGCGATGCCCGAGGATCCTGCGTACGGAGTCGAGGGTGTCGCCCGCGCCGACGCTGTACCGCGGACTCAGCCAGGAACGCTCGCCCGCGGGCAGCCGGTCGCTCGTGAAGACCCGCTCGTAGCGCGCCGTGCGCAGGCGTCGCAGCAGTCGGCGGTCGTAACGTCCGAGCGGCAGTGCGGCCTCGCGGATCGGCGCCCCCGACGCCTCCTCGAGCACGGTGCGCGCGTCGATCAGCTCGCGTCGCGCGTCGTGCGCGTCCAGGCCTCGCCAGGGGATGTGCGCCCACCCGTGCGTGCCGATCCGCATGTCCGCAGCGCGCAGCCGCCTGAGGGCGTCCGCATCCAGGCTGTCCGGGTCGTCCAGCCGGCCGGCGAGCGCGAAGAAGGTGCCGTGCAGGCCTCGCTCCTGCATTGCGGGCAGGGCGATCTCCGCGTCGGAGCGGTTGCCGTCGTCGAAGCTGAGGTCGACGTCGTCCCGGCCGGGAAGCAGATCCATGACGCGGAGGAAGAGGTCCTCGGTCACCCAGTAGTGCGCCTCTCCGGGCTCGCGTTCGCGGCGCAGCGTCCCGATCCCGTGGAAGCAGAGATGGATCCTCATCAGGCGCGTGCCTCCTCGTTCCGCTCCGGCGGCGCGGAGCGGGTGCTCTCGTCACGGCCCCAGTCGCCGCTCGTGCTGCGCCGGGCGCGGACGCCGGCGAGCATCGTGATCGCGACGTAGGCGACCGCGTCCGGCGCCAGGCGCAGGTCGTGCAGCACGACGTCCCGGAGCCACGACCAGCGGTCGGCGGAGCGGATCGGTGCTCCGCCCAGGGCTTGCGCGGCGTGCCGCATCTCGGCGTTGCCCCGGCGCACCCGGACCAGGCGACGCAGCAGGTCGGCCGTGGTCCGCGGGGACTCGACCTGCACCACGACCTCGGGAACCTCGCGCTTCTCGGCCTGGGAGAACCGCGCATCCAGGAACAGGTCGTCCGCGGTCATCTCCGGGAAGCGGTCGAAGCGGGCGCGGCCCGCCTCGGAGACGACGATCAGCCCTCTCCCGAACAGACCCGTGCGGAAGACGGGAAGGCGCTGGTTGATCCGGAAGTAGGCGCGCACCGGCCAGGGGCGCCCTGCGGTGACGACTTGCCGGACCGGCATCGTCGCGAGCACCCCTGCGCGCTCGTCGAGTGCACCCGCGAGCGCTGCGATCGCGCCCGCCGGCGGCACGATGTCCGCGTCGAGGTAGACCCGGGGGAACCCCTCCGCGACGCGTTCGGCGGCGTTGAGCGCTCCTGGCTTGCCGGGTTCGCCCCGCTCGATGACCAGCGCCCCGTGGGATCGCGCGATCTCCGCCGTCGCATCCGAGCAGCCGTTGGCGCTGACGATGATCTGCAGCGGCACGCCCTGTGCCGCGGGTGTCAGCGCATCGAGGCACCGGCCGATCACCGCCTCCTCGTCGTGCGCCGCGATGATCACGCTGACCATGCGGACGCCGTCCTCCGCCGCGGTCACGGGGTCACCACCGTGGGCGACCAGGCGTGCGGGATCAGCACGGCAGGGGCTCTGCCGCCGTCGGCGGGCACCGCCCACACGTCGGAGTCGCCGGGGGTCGCGTTCGGCAGGCCGTAGAGCAGGGTGGCGTCGTCGCGCCAGACGATCTGGTCGTCGACGCTGCGCTTCTCGACCGTGAGCACGGTGACCTTCCCGGAGGCGATGTCGTACACGGCCGGCGTCCAGTGCACGGTCGGACCCGAGCCGCTGGTCACGCGCTTGAAGGCGATCCGCGTGCCGTCCGGTGACAGCGAAGGGCACTCGACGGTGTCGAGCACGGACGTCATGGTGCGCGTCGCGATGTCGCCCTTGACCAGATACGTGCGTCCTGCCGTCGTCAACCCGACGGTGGCGTAGAACGTGTCGTCGTCGATGAACGTCACCCCCCAGTAGTTGCGGTCGAGCGGAGCCGTCGGCTGCCCGTCGATGAGCAGGGTCCAGGTCTCCAGCGGCGGGACCGCGGTGCCGTCGGAGACCCGGCGGATCTCGGTGTCGGTCGAGAAGCCGACCGCCGCATAGGCATGGCCGCTCACGAACGAGGTCGTCGCGACCAGCGATCCGTCCGGCGAGAAGCGGGTACGGCTGGGAACGCCGGGCAGAGCCCATTCCGAGCGCTTCTCGTCACCGGTCGCGTCGTAGACGCGGGCCGCATACGTGGGGGTGATGCTGCGCTCGGAGGACAGGCAGGAGAGCGCGGAGGCGGTCGCGGCGACCCGATCGCAGGCCAGGTCCAGGATGCTGCGGGCGGCGCCCGGGTGCGCGAGCGGGACGACGGCGACGTGTCCGTATCCCTGTCCCACCGCGGTGTTGCGGAACACGATGCGCACCCCGGTGACCGCCGTGCCCGGTGCTGCCGTGCCGACCGCCGAAGGCGCGTCCTGCTGGCGCTGATACTGCGACCAGGCGGAGAGGCCGACCGCCGTGGTAGCGCCCAGTGCGAGCACTGAGACGACGAGGATGAGCACCCATTTGCCCCTCGTGCTCACGGCGCAGGCTCCGGATCGCGTCGAGCCGACAGGAACGGGCGCAGCAGCACCGCGATGAGCGGGATCGCGACGACCAGAGCACCGGCGACGAGAAACAGCGAGATCTCGCGCCCCAGTGCGTACCAGAGGATGCCGAAGCCCGCGGCCGACAGGAAGCGTGCGATCGCGACCACGGTCTGCGCGGCCGCGATCCCGGTGCCGTGCGTCTCCGGAGTGGTCAGCTGGGCGGCCAGCGCGGCGAGGACGCCATCGGTGGCGGCGTAGAACGCACCGAGGAAGAGCAGGCAGAGCAGTGTGGCCACGACATCCTGCAGGGGCAGCACCGCGATCACGTAGGCGGCGAGCAGCCCGAGATGCCCGAGCACGAAGACGCGGGCTCGTCCGACGCGGTCGGCCAGACGTCCGAGCGGGATCGCCAGGCCCAGGAAGGCGATGTTGGTGCCGACGTACATGAGCGGGAACCACTGGGCCGCGAAGTCGCTGCGCGCCTGCAGCACGAGGTAGATGAAGCCGTCGCCGATGGTCAGCAGGCCGAGGATCCCGGCCGCGGCGAGCACTCGGCGCATCGGCCCGGACACCACCGTCGCCCAGTCGAACTTCGGACGCGGGCCGCTCGCCGCGCCGTCGCGCCGGCTCGCCGGGGCGAGCACCGGACCCGTGCGCACGTTCGGCACGAACAGGCCGAGGATCATCACCCCGATCACCGCGAAGGCGAGCGAGGCGAGGAAGATCGTGCCGTAGCCGTTCGGGATCAGCAGCAGGATGAGGAAGGCGAGGAGCGGGCCGACCGCGGCTCCGATGTTGTCCAGGGTGCGATGCACGCCGAAGGAGACGCCGAGGTCCTCCGGGCGCGAGGCGGCGGTGATCACCGCGTCGCGCGGCGCGGTGCGGATGCCTTTGCCGATGCGGTCGGCGGAGATCACGAGGGTCAGCGCCGTGAACCCCGACGCGAACAGCAGCCCGACTCGCGCGACGGCGGCGACGGCGTACCCGACGAACGCGACCCACTTCGGCCGGCCCACGCGGTCGGAGGTGTACCCGCCGGCGATCCGCACCAGCGCGCTGATCCCCTGGTAGAGCCCGTCGAGGAAGCCGAACGCGATGGTCGAGAGTCCCAGGTAGGCCGTGACGTAGAGCGGCAGGATCGCCGTGATCGACTCCGAGGAGATGTCGGTGAGCATCGACACGATCCCGAAGGCGACGACCGTCGACGAGACGGTGCGCAGGCCGCGCCGTGGTGCGGCGTCGGATTCCTCGGCGGCGGGCTTGTTCGAGAACGAGATGTACACGGCCGCCTCACTGCGTCCTGAGGACGCCGTACACCACATACCGGTCGCCGGTGCCGGACGATGCGAAGCTCAGAGTGAGCGAGGCGTATGGGCCCGCGAACGTGGTGGTCCCGTCCGCCGTCGGCTGCTCCGTCAGCCCGAGGCCGCTCCAGACTGCGCGGTAGTGGGCGCGGATATCGTCCGGGATGTCGGTCGTCGCGGCCGTGAGGCTGATCTGCATCACCGTGTCCTGGACGGCGATCGAGGTGAAGCGGACGGACGAGCCGTCCATGGGCCCTGCGATGTCGGTGGGGTACCCGTCGACCACGCCGTCGTCACGTGATCCCGATTCCGGCAGGGGGGCGGAGACCAGCGGCGAAGCTGCCGTAGGCGGTGCCGGGGCCGGTGGTGAACCGTTCGTCGCGGCGGCCGGCGGCGGCACCTCAGATCCGGGGGCCGGCGTCGCGCCCGGATGAGGTCCCGGCGTCGCGCCCCTCGTCGCCGACGGGCCCGATGTCGATGCTCCGCCCGCGTCGCCGTGCCCTGGCGCGCCCATGCTCGCGAACACGGCCGCCGCAACGATCCCGCCGACCACCAGCACCCCGACGGCCCCGATCGCGATCTTCATCGCGGGCGTCAGCCCGGGCTTGCGCGTCTCGTCGGACATCGTCGTGGCCTCCCCTCGGTCCCGTGCACCGTGATCCCCAGCCGTGGTCCTCCCCGGACCACGGTCACTGCTCTGATGTTCTCATGCCCCAAGGACCCGCGGCCAGGGTTCGCCGTGCTCTGGGGGAGGAAGAGCACATGATGACGACGGGAGGCCTGGTCGCGGGTCCGGTCTGTGACGGGCACGACGGGGTGCCCGAAGCGGTTTCAGTAAGCGCCGGTCGGCTGGACCATCACCTTCGCGGTGCGCATCATGATGTGCAGGTCGTCCGCGACGGACCAGTTCTCGACGTAGCGCAGGTCGAGGCGCACGCTCTCCTCCCAGGACAGGTCGCTGCGCCCCGACACCTGCCAGAGCCCCGTGATGCCGGGCTTGACGTACAGGCGGCGGAAAGTGTCCCCTTGGTACTCCGCCACCTCCCGGGGCAGCGGCGGGCGCGGTCCGACCACGCTCATGTCGCCGATGAGCACGTTCCAGAACTGGGGGAGTTCGTCGAGCGAGAGCTTGCGCAGCACCCGTCCGGCCCGGGTCACCCGGGGATCCTCCTTCATCTTGAAGAGCAGCCCCGCGCCCTGGTTCTGCGCCCTCAGCGCCGCGAGCTGCCGCTCCGCATCGGTGTGCATGGAGCGGAACTTCACCATCCGGAACGTGCGGCCGTCGCGGCCCACCCGCTCCTGCAGGAAGAACACCGGTCCGGGCGAATCGAGCTTGATCAGCAGAGCCAGCACCGGTGTGAGCATCGCGATCGGGGTGAGGGCCAGCGCCGCCACCAGAACGTCCACGATGCGCTTGAACAGGTGCCGCACGCCCTGGTAGTCCTGCATCCGCATCCGGATCAGCGGCAGCCCGTCCACGGCCGAGAAGGACAACCGGGAGCCGGCGACGTCAGGCAGACGATTGGAGAGCACGAGCTCGGCGGCTGTGCCCTCCAATCGCCAGCTCAGCCGCTTGACGAACTCCGGATCCCCATCCGGACGGCTCGCCACGACGACCGTGTCGGTGCCCAGCTGTGCGGCCACGGTCCCCACCGTGATCGCGTTGCCGAACACCGGGATCCGCACGTCTCCGATCAGGAGATCGCGCGCGTTGCCGTCTAGCAGGGTCGCCCCAACGACCCTGTAGCCGGACTTCTCCGCCGGGAGCAGCGCCCGGATCGCGTCTTCCACGTCGGCGCGGTTGCCGACGACGAGAGCGCGGGAGGCGGAACGGCCGTCCCTGCGCTCGACCTGCAGACGGTGCCGCGCCAGACCGCGCCCGAGCAGCAGGCCCGCCATGCCCAGCGGAAGACCGATGAGTATGGTCGGCCGCATGCCCTCCCAGGCGAGGACGACCTCCGCGATGGCGACGACGCCGAAGGACAGGGCCGTGGCGTGCACGATCGCCTTGGCCTCTTCGAGGCGCGTGCCGGACATCGCGGCCTCGCGGGAGTGCAGCACGCCGAGCAGCGCCATCCACAGCGCGCCGAGCAGAAGGCCACGCAGAGCGACCACCGGCGCGGGTGCGCCGATCAGGATCTCGACGACGGCGCCGGCGGCCACGCAGCACAGCAGGATCGCCGCATCGCCCAGCTGCAGGCGCCCGCGATAGCGGCGCTCCCAGTCCCGCCGTTGCGAGAGCGTCGCGGAGGCTCGCGGCGAAACGGCCGCGGCATCGACGACGGTGCCGGTCGCATGCAATGCAGGCGCCGGTACGTGAATTCCCTTGCGTGCGAGGCCGACAGCCTCTTCGACGGAAGTCACGTCGAGGCTCCACAAGCCACGGTAAAACGCAGTCCCCAGTGCGTCATTGCCTTCCCCAGTGCTTTTTCCCCAGACCGCTCGCAAAACCGCGAACGGGGTGCACGCACAACCGACCCCTCGGTGTCGTCCACCACTCCGATCCCACATCGGAGTGTTCTCCCGCCGTTCCCATACGGCCGGGATTCGCAGACGAACGGTGCGAACGTTGTGACTCTAGCGGATCGCGGGCTCTGGCGGAAGAGCTCGCCCCGAACCGGTACCTCCGGCTTGCGGGTCGCTGATCGTTCGTCGCGCGGCGGCTACAGCCCCGACCACCGGGCGACCGGCCAGAGGACCACCACGGCCCTGCCGACGATCTCCTCCGAGCGCGCCCAGCGCCAGCAGCTCGCATCCGGTGCGGTGTGCCCGCGGCAGTTCACGGCACCGTCCGACGAGTTCGAGCGGTGGTCGCCCATCACCAGATAGGAGCCTTTCGGGACGGTCACCTCGGGCAGGCAGCGGGGGGATGCGGGCGTGGTCGTGCAGTCGAGCGTGCCGGCGACGAAGGGGAGGTCCTGGAACACGTACGTCTCGTCCAGCGGCCTGCCATCGATCACCAGGCGGCCGTCCGCCGAGCAGCATCGCACCGTCTGGCCGGGGCCGGCGATCACGCGCTTGATCAGCGTGTGCGGGCCGGACGGACCGAATCCCGTGACCTCACCCAGCCAGCGCAGCGCCGTCTTGACCGGATTCTCCGTCGAGGGCGGAGTCGCGGACCATTCGGGTCCGGCGTCGAACACGACGACGTCGCCGGTGCGCGGCGCACCTCCTCCGATGAACGCGAGCCGGTCGACCAGCACCCGGTCGCCGACCTGCAGGGTCTGCTCCATCGAGCCCGACGGAACCCAGTACGGCTTCGCCACGAACGACAGGATCAGCCCGAACACCACGAACGCCGCGCCCAGCTGGAACAGGAAGCTGCCGGTGACGCGACGCCACCGCGGCCGTTCCGGAGCCCGCCGGGCGGCGGTGGCGTCTGCGGTCATGGATCCATCATGCCTTCCTGAGAGTTCCCTGAGCGGAATGCGACAGGTGGCGATCAGAACGCGACGCGGCCCCCGCGACGCCCGGACCGACCCGGCCAGCATGGGAGCCAGTTCGCGTGGCGACGTCCCCAAGTCCGCCACGGAGGCATCGGAGGAGCATCAATGAGTGAGATCAAGAACGTCGAACGGCGCACCGTTCTCAAGGGCGCCGCGTGGTCGGTTCCCGTCATCGCAGTGGCGGCGGCCACCCCGCTGGCCGCCGCATCGGTGAACAACGCGAGCATCGCCTGGAACGGCAGCACCACGGCGCTGCTCGGCCTGCACGTCCTCGACACGGCGACGGTCATCACGGCGAACGCGCTGGTCACCGTGCCGACGCAGTACACGGTCACGAACGGCGCGGGCGCGCTGACGGGTGCCGCAACGGTCACGATCACGGTCGGACAGCCCAGCGGCATCAATCTGACCCTCGGGCGTGCGCGCGGGTTCGGAGTGTATTCGGTCGACGGTGTCACCACGCCGGCGGGTGAGCGTTCGTTCAACTACCCGAACGCCACGTTCGGCTTCCCGAACACCACCTGGACGGGCACTCGCAACGTCACCGTCGCATCCGACGGGACGCTGAACGTCCCCGTCGAGTTCGGTCTCGTGGGTACGCACGACCTGGCCAGCATCGGTCTGCTGGGCAGCTTCCCCGTCACGCTCACGGTGCTGCTGAACGGCAAGACGTTCACCAGCTCCAGCACCATCGACGTCCCGGTCGGCGCCGGCATCCTCTGACGCGCACCGTAATCAGAAGGGGCGTCCCGGCACACGCTCGGACGCTCCTTCACGGGTGTGCTTCGTGAAAAACGCATGCCGGTACCATCAAAATCAAGCAATTCGGGACATCGCCCCGCTGGGTGAATGAGCGAGGGGGCACCGCCCGTATGGATCTGCGCGAGTATCTGCGGGTGTTCCGCGCGCACTGGCTCGGAATGGTGCTGATCACACTGCTCGGCGTCGTCGTCGCCTTCGGGTGGACTCTGCTGCAGCCCAAGGTCTATTCCGCGGACGCCTCCGCGATCGTTCAGGCGGCCGCTTCGTCCGCCGGCACCTCCGATGTCAGCTCGGCCATGGTCGGCACTTCGCTGGCATCGGGCCGGGTCAAGACCTACGCCGCGCTCGGGCAGTCCCGCGCGGTGGCCGACGGGGTCATCGAAGAACTGCACCTCGGCACCACGCCCGATCAGCTCGTGAAGGACGTGACGGTCACCAACACCGTCGACACGACCACGCTGAAGGTCACGGCCGGGGCCGGCTCCCCCGAGAAGGCGCGCGACATCGCCGAGGCGTGGGTGCGCTCGATGGGCTCGGAGGTCAACCGGCTGGAGACCGGCGATCCGGCCAAGAAGGGCGCCGTCTACCTCAGCCCGGTCGATTCCGCGCTCCTTCCCGACTCGCCGTCGTCGCCGAACACCCGGCTCGCGCTCGCCCTTGGCGCGCTCATCGGTCTCGCGATCGCGGTCGGCTACGGCCTGCTGCGCTACACGCTGGACCGCCGGATCCGCTCGGTCGAGCAGGTCGAGCGCGAGACCGGCGTCCCCGTGGTGGGTACCATCCCCGACGAGAAGACGTTCACGGCGGCCAACCGCCTGCTCCCGTTCGACGGCGGCACCAGCCGCTCCAGCGAGAGCGCGCACCTGTTCGGCATCGCCGAGGCCATGCGCGAGCTGCGCACGAACATCCAGTACATGGACGTCGACAACCCGCCCCGCATCATCGTCGTGACCAGCCCTCTTCCCGGTGACGGGAAGTCGACGATCGCCTCCAACCTCGCCGTGACGCTCGCCTCGAGCGGTCAGCCCGTCGTCCTCATCGACGGCGATCTGCGCCGTCCGATGGTCGACACCGTGTTCGGTCTGCCCCGGGGCGCCGGCATCTCCGACGTCCTCGCCGGGCGCGCGACCATCGCCGAGGTCGCCCAGCGCTTCGGCAACGGTCAGCTGCTCGTGGTGACCGCCGGCAAGGTTCCGCCGAACCCGAGCGAAGTGCTCGGATCCACCCGCATGCGCGAACTGCTGAAGTCGATCGCCCGCGAGGCCATCGTCATCATCGACGCGCCTCCCCTCATCCCGGTCACCGACGCCGCCGTGCTCACGCACAGCGCCGACGGCGCGATCGTCGTCGGCACGGTCGGCAAGACCAAGTACGAAGTGCTGAGCAAGGCGCTCGGCAACCTCGAGCGCGCCGGTGCCCGGCCGCTCGGCGTCGTGCTGAACCGCGTGCCGCGCCGCGGCAGCGGAGCGGCCTACTACGGCTACCAGTATCACGGCGACTACTACCGCTCCGACGACGACCAGGGGCTGCCGACCGGCGAAGTGACGACCAGCCGTCGCCGGGAGACCGCGGAGTCGAGGTGACCGCTGCCGGTGCGCTCGCCCCATTCGCGGTGAGCGCGTTCGGGGTGAGGGTCCGGATCGAGTTCGCCGACGGGTTCCCGGCCGGCACCGCCGAGGAGATCCGCCGATCGTGGGCGGGCGCTCTGCTGCCGGACGCGCCGGCGCCCGAGACCTGCGAGGTGATCGAGGTCGCGACGCAGGACGATCTCGAGTCCCTCGTGGAGTCGCTGACCGTGCGCGTGACCCTCGCCGCGCTGGCGCGGCGCAGCGGCGAGCTCGCCATGTTCCACGCCTGCGGGATCGCGGATCCGGAGGGGCGGGTCGCCGCCTTCGTCGGGCCGTCCGGCCGCGGCAAGACGACCCTCAGCCGGGCGCTCGGCGCGCACTACGGCTACGTGTCCGACGAGACCATCGGCGTGGATGCCGACCTGGCCGTGAGTCCGTACCGCAAGCCGCTCTCGGTGGTGCGCCCCGGACGGGCGAAGGAGCAGGTCGCCCCCGGTGCCGCCGGGCTCCTGCCGGTTCCGGACGTGCCGCTGCGGCTCGGTGCCCTGGTGCTGCTGAACCGCGATGCGGAGCGTCCTGCGCCCGCCGTCGAGGCGCTGGCGTTCCCCGAGGCGATCGCGGAGATCGCCCCGCAGATGAGTTACCTGGCCGAGCTGCCCCGCCCGCTGCAGACGCTCGCGATGCTGTGCGACCGGATCGGCGGCGTGGTACGGCTGACCTATCCCGACGCGGCCACGGTGCCGGCGCTGGTCCCCGCGCTGTTCGACCACGATCGTGTACACGAGCAGTGGGCGAGCGCCGGGATCGAGGAAGAGCACCCCGAGTTCGACCTCTCGGGGGTGACCGATGCGATCCGCTGCGGCGATCGCGTGGTCGTCCTCGCGCACCGCTGGGTGCACGTGCTCGACGGCATCGCACCCGTCATCTGGGATTCGCTGCGCGCCGGCCGGCGCACGGATGAGATCGTCGACGACGTGATCGCGCATTTCGGGCAGCCCGCAGAGGGGGATCCGCGCGACCTGGTCGTCGCCGCGCTGGACCGGCTCGCGGAGGCGCGGGTACTCACGCGCCGGAGCTGATTTCCGGGGTCGTTGAGCGCCCTTCGACAGGCTCAGGGATCGCGACGGAGGAGCAGCGAGACGAAACGGGGTGATCCCGCGACGTGGTTCAGCGGGACGGCGGGCGGAGCACGGTCGGGGCGGGCAGCCCCTCCGCGCGCAGCGCACGGCGCAGCTGCAGCGCGCTGGAGAATCCCGAGTGCGTCGCGATCTCCTCGATCGTCAGCACGGCGTAGTCGGGGTTGCCGAGCAGGGACTCGGCCAGTTCCACGCGAATTCGGCGCAGGGCGTCGCCGGGCGTCGTGCCGGTGCGCGCGAATTCCCGTTGCAGGTGCCGCAGCGACACATGCAGCTCGGCGGCGAGCTCGGCGATGGAGAAATCCGGGTCGTCGCGGTGGATCAGCATCGCCGAGCGTGCGCGGTCCACCACGGACGCGTGGCCGCGTTCCGGAAGCGTCGCCGAGTGGATCTCCAGCAGTGCGCCGAAGACCATCTCGGCGAGCAGCCGTTCGATCGCGTAGCGCGAGATCGACGAGTTCTCCTCGGCGTTGCGGGCGACGGCGAGGGTGAACGCCCGGAACGCCGACACCATGGGCGTCGGGCGCAGGGCGATGGGGCGCAGAGGTGCGTCGTTCAGGAACTCGCGCAGCGTGTCCTCCGGCACCCATACGGCGACCACCTCGGTCGCGCGGGTCCATTCGATCGTGTGAGCTGCCCGCGGGGGGACGAAGATCCCGATCGGCAGCGCGGATCCGTCCCGGCCCTCGCCGCTGGGGAACAGCACCACCGCGCGCGGATCCGCAGGGTCCACGTCGGTCCGCCACGTCCAGCGCGGCGCCTGGGGGCGGTGCACGCTGACCAGGATCGACCGGAACACACGCGCGGTGATCAGGCCTGCATGATGCGAGGTCAGACCGAGGTGGCTTTCCAGCAGGCGGGCGGTCGAGGATGGGGACACGAGGGGGAGGACGCTTTCGTACGTGGGTGCCGCCATGCTATCGCCCTCCGAACCCGGGCAAGAACGAGGTGCGGCATGCTCAGCCGAGCGCGGTCACGACCACGCGCTCGGCCTCGTCCAGCCCCGGCAGCATCTGCGCGGCGGACTGCGCGTACACGGCGGACGATCGGCGGTACGGGTCGATCACGTCCTCGTCGTCGCGTCGCGCCGGCACGACACCGCGACGCTCCGCGACGGCTTCGACGACCGCGACCAGGCGCGCTCGCGGATCCGTGCCCGCGGCGTCGGCGATGCCGCGCAACTCGGTGTCGGCGAGCGATTGCGCGAGCCGTGCGAACTCGCGCACCGGGAAGATCCGGTGCAGCCGGCGCGGCAGCAGCTGCACCGCGAAGTCGCGCTGCTCGGCCGTCATCGTGAGGATGAGATCGGCGTCGTCCAGCAGCGGCTCGGTGAGCAGGCGGGCGCGGTGCGCCGACGCCTGCGACGGATCGACCCCGTGCGCACGGGCGAGCTGCTGCGCCGGTTCCGTCATGGCCGCGCCGACCACGCCGTGCGTGCCCGCGCTGTGCACGCGCAGACCGAGGGCGGCGAGCCGGGTGCGCAGCAGCGTCTCGGCGAGCGGCGATCGGCAGATGTTCCCCGTGCAGACCGTGAGCACGGTGGGCTGCGCGGAGACCGGTGCCTCCGACTCGGCGAACATGCCGGCCAGCGATCCGAAGGAGAGGTTGCCAGACGGGTCAGGGGCGGCGGCGTCGCGGCGCCGCCGGAGTTCCCGTCGGCTGAGCGGCGTCGGCGAATCGCCGCGCGGTGCGCCGGCTTCCGTCGGGTCGGTCATCACACCAGGGTAGGGGGCGGTGCGGCCCCGCACGCATCCGCAGAACGGGCTCAGCCTTCGTGCGCCCGATCCTCGATGTAGCGCAGCAGCACGCCCTCGCGCAGCGCCCACGGGGACACCTCGAGCTCGTCGACGCCCATCGCGGTCATGGCCGTGTGCAGGGAGACGGCCGCGGCGACGATCTGGAACGTGCGGTCCGGCGTGATCCCGGGCAGCTCCTGGCGGGCCGACGCGGGCAGCCGGGCGAGGCGGGGGATCCAGGATCCCAGCGCGTCGCGCGGCAGCAGCATCCGCTCGAACCCGTCGGTCCCCGAGCCCGTCCGCGATCCGGTCCCCGAGCCCGTGCGCGATCCGGTCCCCGAGCCCGTCCGCGATCCGGTCCCTGAGCCCGTCCGCGATCCGGCCCTGAGCCCGTCCGCGATCCGGTCCCTGAGCCCGTCGAAGGGCCCGGGTGGCCGGCCAGCCGGGCCAGCGACCGGATCGCCTTGGAGGACCCGACGACGCGATCCGGTCGGGGCAGCGCGGAGAACCGTGCGGCGACCGGGGCGATCATCTCGGCGGCATGCGCGCGCAGGCGCTCCACCGCCGCTTCTCCGGGCGGATCATCGGGGAGGAACTGCACGGTGAGGCGTCCGGCGCCGAGCGGCACGGAGGCGGCGAGATCCGGCAGCTCCTCGGATCCGGCAGCGAGTTCGAGCGATCCGCCGCCGATGTCGAACAGCTGGATCCGCCCCGCTGCCCAGCCGAACCAGCGGCGCACGGCGAGGAACGTCAGCCGGGCCTCGGTCTCGCCGTCCAGCACCTGCAGCGGCTGGCCGAGCGCGCGCTCGACGCGGGCGATGACCGCAGGTCCGTTCGCCGCCTCGCGCACGGCGCTGGTGGCCGTGGCGAGCAGCGCGTCCACACGCTCCTCGGCGGCGACGCGGCGGGCTTGTGCGACGGCGGCCTCGAGCGCCTGCACGCCGTCCTCGGAGATCGCCCCGGACGGGGTGAGGAAGCGCATCAGCCGCAGCACGGTGCGATCGCTCGTGGTCGCCAGCGGCCGGCCGCCGGGGTGGACGTCGGCTGCGAGCAGATGGACGGTGTTGGATCCGATGTCGAGGACTCCGAGGCGCACGGAGGAGAGACTACTCGCCGCGGGACCCGCGCGCCCCGCCGATACGATGGAGCGCGTGAGCCCCGATCCTCTGGCGTCGCTGTCCCCGTACCGCCGCATCGACCGCGCGGACTGGGCGCGTCTGGCCGCCGACCTCGACCAGCCGCTCAGCGAGACCGAGGTGGTCGAGATCCGGGGCCTCGGTGACCGGCTCGACCCGACCGAGGTCAAAGAGGTGTATCTGCCGCTGAGCCGGCTGCTCAGCCTGTACGCGACATCCACGAAGCGGCTCGGCGAGGCGACCAGCCAGTTCCTCCGCGAGGACGACGCGACGACGCCGTTCGTCGTCGGCGTGGCCGGATCCGTCGCGGTCGGCAAGTCGACCATCGCGCGTCTGCTGCGCGAGCTGATGAGCCGCTGGCCCGGCACGCCCCGTGTCGAGCTCGTCACCACCGACGGCTTCCTGTACCCGAACGCCGAACTCGAGCGGCGCGGGATCATGGACCGCAAGGGCTTCCCGGAGTCGTACGACCGGCGCGCGCTGATCGAGTTCCTCACGAAGGTGAAGAGCGGGGCGGTCGAGGTGCGGGCGCCGTTCTACTCGCACATCCGGTACGACATCGTCCCCGATGCGCACGTCGTCGTGCGGCGTCCCGACGTCGTCATCGTCGAAGGGCTGAACGTGCTGCAGCCCCCGCCCGCCCCGAACGATGTCGCGGTGAGCGACCTGTTCGACTTCTCGATCTTCGTCGACGCCGAGCTCGACCACATCGCGCAGTGGTACGTCGACCGATTCCTGGCGCTGCGGCAGGGGGCGTTCACGAACCCGTCGTCGTACTTCAACGTGTTCGCGCACCTCACCGACGAGGAGGCGGTCACCACGGCCATGGGGTACTGGAACGAGATCAACCTGCCGAACCTCATCGAGAACGTGATGCCGACGCGGCATCGTGCCACGCTCGTGCTGAACAAGGGTGCCTCGCACGCGGTGGAATCGGTGCTGCTGCGCAAGCTCTGACGTCGTGGAGGTTTGTTCAGGCGCTTCATATGTTCGCCGCCTACTGTCTTGCCGTTGTACGCTCGCCGCGCGGTGCGGCGTCGTGCAGGACGGGGAGGCCGGTAATGGGGATTGCCGCACAGATCACACGTCTTCTGCGCCCTCTGGGGGAGGAGCAGGAGTCGCCGCAGCATCCGCTGACGACGCTGCAGCGGGGCACCATGGTCGCCGCGCGCTATGCGTTCGACCTCGGCGAACGATGGGCGTGGTGCCGCACAGCGGAAGAGGAAGCAGTCGCCGGTGTGATCGTGGCGGATGCTCCGTTCACGCTGTACACGCCGGACGGTGCGGTGCGGATCATCTCGCCCGGCACCTTCTGCTTCCTGCACCGCGACCGTCCGCTGCGCACCGTCACGCGGGGCACCGGCACGCTGGTGGGCGCCTGGATGCCGCGGGAGAGGCTCGATGAGAGCGGGCTCGATCTGGGCGACATCGACGTCATGCTCCCGGGCGGAGCCCTCGCGGACGGCGTGCGGGCGTTCCTCGAATCCCTGCTCGCAGCCCCGGCCGAACTGTCGCCGGCGTCCGGCAGGACCGACGAGACCCTCCTCTCGGAGATGATCTTCGGGCTGCTCGCGGAAGCCGCGGGACGTGCGGCGGAATCCCTCGGGGATGCGGAGGGCGCCGATCGCGCGCTCGCCGCTCTGCGTGCGCAGTATGCGGATCCGGCCGCGCCCGACGGCGAGCCCGCAGCCGTGGGCGACGAGGGGAACACGCCCTCCTGACCGTTCTCGCCCGAGACGGGCGCGGAAATTCGTACAGGACCCGCGCATAAATCGGCCCGTACCCTGGAATCCATGTGTGGAATCGTCGGATACGTGGGGCGCCGCCCCAGCCAGGACATCCTGCTCGCGGGTCTCGCCCGTCTGGAGTACCGCGGATACGACTCGGCCGGCATCGCCGTGATCGACGAGTCGGGATCCCTCGGCATGCGCAAGAAGGCCGGCAAGCTGCAGGCGCTGCGCGACTCGCTCGCCGAATCCCCCCTCGCCGACGGCACGACCGGCATCGGGCACACCCGGTGGGCGACGCACGGCGGCCCGACCGATGCGAACGCGCATCCGCACCTCGCCGACGATGACAGGCTCGCGCTGATCCACAACGGCATCATCGAGAACTTCGCCGCGCTCCGCGCCGAACTCGAGGCCGAGGGCGTGACCTTCCGCAGCGAGACGGACACCGAGGTCGCCGCCGCCCTGATCGGTCGCGAGCACCGCCGCACCGGCGACCTGCAGGAGGCGTTCCGCGCCGTCGTGAACCGCCTCGAGGGGGCGTTCACGCTGCTCGCCGTCCACCAGGACGAGCCCGGCCTCGTGGTCGCCGCGCGCCGCAACTCGCCGCTCGTGATCGGGCTCGGCGAGGGCGAGAACTTCCTCGGATCCGATGTGGCCGCGTTCGTGGAGCACACCCGCCGCGCGCTCGCGATCGGCCAGGACGAGATCGTCGCGATCACCCCCGACGCCGTCACCGTCACCGATTTCGCCGGCAGCCCCGTCGTCTCGGAGCCGTTCGAGGTGTCCTGGGACGCCGACGCGGCCGACAAGGGCGGCTGGCCGAGCTTCATGGCCAAGGAGGTCGCGGAGCAGCCGGAGGCCGTCGCGAACACGATCCGCGGGCGCATCAAGGACGGCGCCGTGGTCATCCCAGAACTGGACGGGCTGGACGACCTGTTCCGCGGCATCGACCGCGTGATCATCACCGCGTGCGGCACCGCCGCGTACGCCGCACTGGTCGGCAAGTACGCGATCGAGCAGTGGGCGCGGATCCCCGCCGACGTCGAGCTCGCGCACGAGTTCCGCTACCGCGACCCCGTGATCGGCGAGAACACGCTGGTCATCTCGATCAGCCAGTCCGGCGAGACCATGGACACGCTGATGGCGGTCAAGTACGCCCGCGAACGCGGGGCACGCACGCTCTCCATCTGCAACACGCAGGGCGCGACGATCCCGCGCGAGTCCGACGCCGTGGTCTACACGCACGCCGGGCCGGAGGTCGCGGTCGCCTCGACCAAGGCGTTCGTGGCGCAGATCACGGCGCTCCTGCTGCTCGGCCTGCACGTGGGCCGCGTGCGCGGATCCCTCCCCGCCGCCGAGGGGGCCGCCGCCGTCGTGGAGCTGGAGAACCTTCCCGCCAAGATCGACGATGTGCTCGACGCCGAGCAGGAGCGCGTGTCGCAGCTGGCCGGCTGGATGGCCGACACCCGGTCGGTGCTGTTCCTCGGCCGGCACGTGGGCTACCCGATCGCCCTCGAAGGCGCGCTCAAGCTCAAGGAGATCTCGTACATCCACGCGGAGGGCTTCGCCGCCGGCGAGCTCAAGCACGGCCCGATCGCGCTCATCGAGCCCGGTCAGCCCGTGTTCGTGCTGGTGCCGTCGCCGCGGCACTCCGCGCTGCTGCACGCCAAGGTCGTCTCCAACATCCAGGAGATCCGCGCCCGCGGCGCCCGCGTCATCGTGATCGCGGAGGAGGGCGACGCGGCCGTGCTGCCATTCGCCGACGAGGTGATCCGGATCCCGCTCGCCGGCGCCCTGTTCGAGCCGATCCTCGCGGTGGTTCCGCTGCAGATCTTCGCGATGGCCCTCGCCACCGCGAAGGGCCTCGACGTCGACCAGCCGCGCAACCTGGCCAAGTCCGTCACGGTGGAATGAGGCCGCGCGGGCGGCGGATCCGGTCCCGCTAGGCTGAATCGGTGATCATCGGCACCGGCATCGACCTCGTGGACATCGCGCGGTTCGAGCGCACGATGAGCCGCACGCCCCGCCTGATGCAGCGGTTGTTCGCACCGTCGGAGCAGAGCCTGCGCCTTGCGTCGCTGGCCGCGCGATACGCGGCGAAGGAGGCGTTGATCAAGGCGCTGGGCGGATCCGACGGCGTGCACTGGACCGAGATCGAGATCGCGTCCGAGCCGTCCGGGCGCCCGTACTTCGTGCTGTCCGGGTCGACGGCTGAGGTGGTCAGGGCTCGCGGCGTCACGGCTCTGCACCTCTCGATGAGCCACGATGCCGGGATCGCCGCCGCGCAGGTCGTGCTCGAGGGCACGCCGGGAGCCGCGGCGCCGCCGGACACGATCACCCCCCCGAGTCATCAAGACCCCCTCGCAGCTGCGCCGCTGGCGGGGGGTCCTGACGCGAGGAGGGGGTCGACGCGCAGCACCGCGAACGAGGACGATGGATCCGCGGCCGAAGGCGGGGCAGGATGACGGCCCCGTTCCGCGAGGCGACGATCGACCTCGACGCGATCAGCGACAACACCCGGCACCTGCGCCGGCTCACCGGCGTCGACGTGATCGGCGTCGTGAAGGCGAACGCCTACGGGCACGGGGCGGCAGAGGCCGCCGTGGCCGTGCTCGCCGGCGGAGCGACCAGGCTCGGCGTCACGTCGGTGGAGGAGGCGCTCGAGCTGCGGCGGCAGGGCGTGCACGCCCGCATCATGGCCTGGCTGCACGCGCCGGATCGTCGGTTCGACGACGCCGCCGAGGCCGGGATCGAGCTCGGGATCTCGTCGTTCGCCCAGCTCGAGGCCGCCGCGGCGGCGGGATCCGGGCGGGATCCGATGGCGGTGCACCTGAAGTTCGAGACCGGGCTGAGCCGCAACGGGATCGCCCCCGCGGACGCCGAGCGCGTGCTCGCCGAGGCCGCACGGCTGGAGCGGATCGGGCGGATCCGCGTCGTCGGGCTGTTCAGCCACCTCTCCAACGCGTCCGCAACGGACGACCTCGTCGCACTCGCCGCGTTCCAGAGCGCGTGCGCGGCGGCCGAGGCGTTCGGGATCCGCCCGGAGGTCCGCCATCTCGCCGCGACCGCCGCGGCCATCGACCTCCCGGAGACCCGGCTCGACGCGGTCCGCGTCGGGATCGGACTGTACGGACTGAGCCCCTTCGACGATCGCAGCTCGGCCGATCTGGGCCTGCGCCCGGCGATGACCCTGCGCGGCGCGGTCGCCGCCGTCCGCCGGGTTCCGGCCGGCACCGGGGTCTCCTACGGCTACGACCACCGCACCGACGCGGAGACCACGCTCGCGCTCGTGCCGCTCGGCTACGCCGACGGGGTACCGCGGCAGGCGTCCGGGCGGGGGCCGGTGCAGATCGGCGGGAGGCGCTTCGCCGTCGCCGGACGGATCGCGATGGACCAGTTCGTCGTCGATGTCGGCGACGCCCCGGTCGCGGTCGGCGACGAGGCGGTGCTGTTCGGCGATCCCACGCTCGGTCTGCCGTCGGCGGCGGACTGGGCGCGCGCCGCCGGCACGATCGACTACGAGATCGTGACCAGGATCGGCTCCCGCGTGCCGCGGAGGAGCGTGTCGTGACGGCGCTGGATCTCCTCGCCGGACGCCACGAGGTGGCCACGGCGGACGCCATGGAGGAGCTCGGCCGCGCGATCGGCGCGGACCTGGCTGCCGGCGACGTGCTGATCCTCACCGGTCCGCTCGGCGCCGGCAAGACCACCTTCACACGCGGGCTCGCAGAGGGCCTCGGCGTGCGCGGCCCCGTGCAGAGCCCCACCTTCGTGATCGCGCGCACGCACCCTTCGCTGGTCGGGCGCGCGCCGCTCGTGCACGTCGACGCGTACCGGCTCGGATCCGCCGCGGAGCTCGACGACCTCGACGTCGACGTGCCGGGATCGGTGGTCGTCGTCGAGTGGGGGCGCGGCATGGCCGAAGATCTCGCCGACGCGTGGTGGGACGTGGAACTGGAGCGTCCGGTGGGCGCGGGAGCCGAGGACGCTCCCGATGACGAGCTCGATGCCGACGCCCCCCGCGTCGTGACCATCACCCGCGCCGGGTCCGGCCGCGGTTCCGCCACGGTGTCATTCGCCGACGGTCCGTCCCGATAGGATTCGGGTTCAGGGGGGCCCGTACGCGGGGCGCCGTGCACGGAATGAAGAACCGGAAATGACCGAGAACGCACTCACGACGAAGACCGCGGTGATCGTCGAGGACGATCCGGATGTCCGCTCCCTGCTGGACGAGGTGTTCCGTGCCGCGGGATTCCGCACCGTCCTGGCCGGATCCGGCATCGAGGGCGTCGTCGCCGTCGCCGAGCACGACCCGGTCATCACCACGCTCGACATCAACCTGCCCGGCATCGACGGCTTCGAGGCGGCGCGACGGATCCGTGCGACGAGCGCGACCTTCATCATCATGCTCTCGGCTCTCGGCGAGGAGTCCGACGTGGTGCTCGGGCTGACCTCGGGGGCGGACGAGTACCTGGTCAAGCCGTTCCGCCCGCGCGAGCTGCGCGCCAGGATCGAGGCGCTGCTGCGGCGACCGCGCGCGGTACCGCCGATCGCTCCCGCCCGCACGATGCACTCCGGATCCGGCACGTCCGCCGGATCCGTCCCGGCGCGCAACCCCGCCGCGACGATCCCGCCCGGCGCCGCGGCCGCGCGCACGGCCACCGCCGGGCATTGGCACGCGCACCGCGACATCAGCCTCGACCCCGTGACGCACACCGTGCTGGTGGCCCAGCAGGAGATCGAGCTCACGCCGACGGAGTTCGCGCTGCTGGCGACGCTGCTCGAATCCAAGCGCAGAGTGCGCAGCAAGTCCGATCTGGCGGTCGTGCTGCGCGGCGACGGGTTCGGGCCCGCGTACACCGTCACCGAGTCGGACAGGCGCGCGATCGAGGCGCACATGGCGAACCTGCGCCGCAAGATCGGCGACAGCACAGCCGAACCGCGCTACATCGAAACCGTGCGCGGGGTGGGCTATCGCCTCACCCCGCACAGCGGCGGCACCTCAGCCCCAGACTGACGTGCTTCTTGCTTCTGCGAGCCCGTTCTTCTCGCAGGCGGAGCAGGCCCCATCCTGCGCCGGCGTTCCCCGTTCGAGCGCCGTTTTACGGGTCCGGCGCTGTGGCGGGAGGAAGGCGACACCCCCGGAGGATCCCGCGTCTCGGGGGGCGAGGCGAAGGGTCCATCGGAGGTGGTCGCCTTCCATTCAGCAGAATACGAGGCCGCGTACGGCGAGGCGAGTGCCTTCAGCCGCTCTTTGGATAACCTTGCGGAAGAGTTGAGCAAGGAGGTGAGCAGTGTCGCGCAGGGCATCGATCTGGCGGTGGCAGCTCATCTTCAGCGGAACGGTCGTCGCGGTGGCGGTGCTCGTCGCAGCGCTGAAGCCGAGCGTGTTCGCGACGCCGCTGTTCACCGCGGGCCTGCTGCTCGCGATGCTCACCACGATCATCGTGCTGCTGCTGCCCTGGGGCCGGATCCCCGCCGCCGGGGTGCTCGTCGTGCCGTTGACGGACATCGTTGCGATCGGCCTGACCACGCAGGCACCGGACATCCGGCTCAGCTTCCTCTGGGTGATCCCGATCACCTGGATCGCGACCTACTACACGATGAGCGCGGTGGTGGGCGGGATCGCGCTCAGCGCGATCAGCCTGCTCACCGTCGGCAGCCAGACGGGAATCATCACCGACATCGTGCTGCGCGCGCTCATCACGGCGCTCGCGCTCGGATTCCTCGGCACCGCGATCCGTATGGGCATGCGTCGCTCCCGGGCCGCGCGCCGCCTGCTGCGGCGGCGTTCGGAGCAGATCAACCAGGCCGCACGCCGGGCGCAGACCCACGAGCGCCGGGTCACCCAGATCATCGACGCCCTCGACCTGGCTCTCGTGGCGGTCGCCGCCGACGGCGGGATCCTCAAGATGAACGACGCGTACCGGCGCCTGTACGGGTGGGGCGCTTTCGGCGGTGCACTGCCCGCGCCGGCGGTGGAGTACGACGATCGCGAGGGCGAGCCGATCGCGGTGGACCGGACCGTGCTGGCCCGCGCCGCACGCGGCGAGGCACTGACCGGCGAGCGGGTCTGGCTCTATGACGCGGACGGTGCCTGGCGAGCGCTGGAGGTGCGCACCCAGCCGATCGCGAGCGACTTCGGCGAGGGGGCGGTCGCGCTCGTCATGATCGACGATGTCACGGCCGTGCTGGAACTGGCGCAGGAGCGGCGCATGATGTCCGCGATCCTCACCCACGAGCTGCGCAACCCGCTCACCGCCATCGTCGGGCACGTCGAGCTGCTGCTCGAGCGCGAAGACCTTCCCCCTCGTGCTGCGGACCAGCTGCGCATCGTGGCCAGCGCCGGAGAGCGCATGCATTCTCTGGTGTCCACGGCGCTCGACGCGTCCCGCCCGCGGGCCAGGGTGCTCTCGGAACCGGTCGATCTGCGTGCGCTGGTGCAGGCGTCCGTGTCGTCCTTCCTGCCCACGGCCACGGCGAACCGGCTGCAGGTCGAGGTGTCGGGAACCGCGACGCTGCTGATCTACGGCGATGCGTTCCGGCTCCGCCAAGCGATCGACAACCTGCTCAGCAACGCCGTCAAGTACACCGGCGCCGGAGGATCCGTCCGGGTCACGCTCGACACGACCCCGGACGGACTCGCCGAGCTCACGATCGAGGACACCGGGTCCGGGATGAGCCCGGCCGATCTGGAACGGCTGTTCCAGCCCTACTTCCGCTCCGAGCGTGCGGCGCTCAGCGGCATCCCCGGTACCGGGCTCGGGATGGTGGTCGTGCAGGACATCGTGACCGCGCACGGCGGAACGATCGACGTGCAGAGCGAACTGGGTCAGGGCACCCGCATGCGCCTGCGCTTCCCGCGCCGAGCAGAGAGGATCCCCGCCGCATGATGCATCTCGCCGGCCCCAACGGCATCATCGTGAACCCGTCGGCGACGCTGATCGCGCTCGTCACCCTGGCCACGGCGGTGGTGTTCGGGCTGGCACTGCTGCCGCGTCCGAGCCGGGCGACGGTGACCTGGTCGGCCGGGTTCGGGGTGGCGATGATCGCCACGTACCTGTGGGTGGCTGCGACCCAGTTCGACAGCCCGGAGCTGCGGGCGATGTCCTCCGGCCTCATCGTGTGCTTCGAACCGCTGCTGTGGGTCGGCCTGCGCTTCTACGCCGGCAAGCGGCCGCTCTGGGGGGCGGCGATGCTGTTCATCGTCGCCGCTCCGACCGCCCTCGTGCTGAGCTCGAACACGGACGCGTATCCGACCGTGTTCCGAGCGGTCTTCTCCGGCGCTGCCGTGTTCGCCGGGTTGTCCGCGTGGGAGCTGTTCCGGCTCAGGATCCGCGTGCGCGACGTGATCATGCCGCTCGCTCTGATCTCCTCGGCGTTCGTCGTGGTCGCGGTGTTCGGGGTGATCGCGGCGATCGCAGGCGTCGGATCCGCGCCGGGGGACGAGCTCAGCATGCTCCGCGACATCAACGGCGTGGGGATCCAGCTCACCAGCGTGTGCGCGGCGATCACGATCGTGCTGCTCGTGCGCGGCGAAGCGCTGCTGCACGGGCGGCTGAGCCCTGTCGCCGAGCAGGACGGGCGGGATGCGCTGCGCGCGCGACTCGCCAGAGCCGGCCACCAGGGCGAGTCGGGGTGGGCGCTGTTCGACATCCGTCTGGACGACCCCGCCGATCTGCTGCAGGCCTCGGGGGCGGTCGTGTTCGCGAGCATCGTCGACGCATTCTACCAGCACGTACGGGACGCGCTGCCGGCCGCGGCCGACCTGGTGCGGGTCTCCGACGCCCAGGCGCTGGCACTGATCCAGGGTGGCGACGAGGCGGTGCGGCATCGCCTGCGCGTACTGCTCGAGCGCGTGTCCACGATCGAGGATGCCGGCCCGCGCGCATCCGTGCGGGTCTCGGCGAGCGTCGGCTGGGCCTGGGCAGTCACCGCGGACTACGATCTCGACGGCATGTCCCGAGCGGCCGCGGCGGCAGCCGAGTTGGCCCGCGACCGTGGCGGCGACCGATGGGAGCGCGCATCGGAGGAACCGACGGCTACCCTGGAGGAGTGATTCTGGGCGTCGACACCTCTCTGGGCACGGCCGTCGGGCTGATCGGCCGCGGTGGACGGGCGCTCGCCGAGGCATCGAGCACGCAACCGCTGGGCCACGCTGAGGTGATCGGCACGCTGCTCGAGCAGGTGCTCGCCGAGGCGGCCGGAGCAGTCGGGCAGGATCCCATCTCGCACGTCGCCGCGGGCATGGGTCCGGGTCCGTTCACGGGCCTGCGCATCGGCATCGCAGCCGCTCGCGCATTCGCGCTGGGGCGGGGGATCCCGGTGATCGCCGTGCCCAGTCATCACGCCGCGGCCCTCGCCGTCATCGAGGGGGAGGCGCCGGCGGAGCCGTTCGCGATCCTGACCGACGCCCGCCGCCGCGAGACCGCGGTGACCGTGTACGAGGGGATCGACGTCGACGGGATCCCGCACCCCGTTGTCGACACCGTGCTGGTTCCCCGCGACCAGGTCGACGCCCGCCTCGGCGCCCTGCGCCGCATCGAGGTCACCGCCCTTTCCGGCGCAGCTCTTGCGCGCGTGGCCCGCCGCGCTCTCGCCGCCGGACGCACGCTCACCGGGTCCGAGCCGCTCTATCTGCGTGCGCCGGACGCCCGTCCCCCGGTCGCCCCGAAGCGGGTGAGCCTGTGATCCGCACCGCCACCGGCGCCGATCTGGACGCGATCATGACCATCGAGCGCCGCTCGTTCCCGACCGACGCGTGGAGCGCCGAGATGATGGCCGCCGAGCTCGCCAGCCCGCACGGCCGCTACGTCGTCGACGTCGAGCCGTCGGGCGCCGGCGAGCTCATCGTCGGGTACGGCGGCGTGCGGGCGCTCGCCGGATCCGCCGACAGCGACATCCAGACCATCGCGCTCGACGCCGCGCATCGCGGATCCGGGCGGGGCAGGACGCTGCTGCGGGCGCTGCTCGCCGAGGCCGCCGAGCGCGGCGCACGCGAGGTGTTCCTCGAGGTGCGCGCCGACAACCCCGTCGCGGAGGGCCTGTACGCGTCGGAGGGCTTCACCGAGATCGGCCGCCGCGCCGGCTACTACCAGCCCGACGACGTCGACGCGGTCATCATGCGGCTGGATCTGGTCGGCTGGGTGCAGCGAGCCGACCGCGAGCCGGAGCGCCGGGGAGGATCCGAATGAGCGATCAGCCCCTCGTCCTCGGCATCGAGACCAGCTGCGACGAGACCGGGATCGGGATCGTCCGCGGACGCACGCTGCTGTCCAACACGATCGCCTCCAGCATGGCCGAGCACGCCCGTTACGGCGGAGTCGTGCCCGAGGTCGCCGCGCGCGCGCACCTGGAGGAGCTGCAGCCGTCGATCGAACAGGCGCTCGCCGAGGCCGGGGTGCGCCTGGAGGATCTGGACGCCGTCGCCGTGACGAGCGGTCCGGGGCTCGCCGGGGCGCTCATGGTCGGCATCGGCGCAGCCAAGGGGCTCGCGGTCGCGCTCGGCAAGCCGCTCTACGCCGTGAACCACCTCGTCGGGCACATCGCGGCCGACATCCTCACGCCGGACTCGGATCCGCTCGAGTACCCCACGATCGCCCTGCTCGTCTCGGGCGGGCATACGTCTCTGCTGCATGTGCGCGACCTCACCACCGACGTCGAGCTCCTCGGCGAGACCGTGGACGACGCGGCGGGAGAGGCCTTCGACAAGGTCGCGCGACTCCTCGGCCTGCCCTACCCCGGGGGACCCGAGATCGACCGCGCCGCCGCCACGGGGGATCCCGCGGCGATCCGGTTCCCGCGCGGGCTGTCCCGTGCCTCCGATCTGGAGAAGCACCGCTACGACTTCTCCTTCTCCGGGCTGAAGACGGCGGTGGCGCGCTGGATCGAGCGCGAGCTCCTTCGACCGGTCCCTGAGCCTGTCGAAAGGCACGAACCGGGTTCTGCTGGAATTCCGGTCGCCGATGTGGCCGCGAGCTTCCGCGAGGCCGTTGTCGACGTGCTGGTGACCAAGGCGCTCGCCGCCTGCGCCGACCTCGGTGTTCCCCGGCTGCTGCTCGGCGGCGGGGTGATCGCGAACCGCCGGCTGCGCGAGGTCGCCCTCGAGCGCGCGGCCGCGGCGGGGGTGACCGTGCGGATTCCGCCGCTCTCGCTGTGCACAGACAACGGCGCCATGATCGCCGCGCTCGCCGCCGAGCTGATCGCCTCGGGCCGGCGTCCGTCGACGTTGGACTTCGGCGCGGATTCGACCCTGCCGGTGACCGAGATCCAGGTGGCCGAGCTCCCCGCCGAGGCCGGATGATGGCCGCGCACGAGACGGATCCGGATCGGTACCATCGACTGCCGACCGCGCCGACCCCGGTGGGCGTCGCGAGCGGCCCGCAGCTCGACAACGAGGGATCCGTCGTGCAGGACACGGCCTGGGAGCCGACCGTCGGCACCGGGGCGATCCCGGTGGACGAGCCCCGCCTGGCGCCGTGGGCGCTGCTGTCGGCGATCGTCGCACTGTTCGCGTCGCTGTTCGTGGGATGGGGGATCCCGGTCGCGGTCATCTCGGTGATCGCGGCGGTCATGTCGCTGCGCCGGCCCCGGGAGAACCGCGCCATGTCGATCTGGGCACTCGTGCTCGGTCTGGTCGCCACCCTCTACAGCGCGGGCTGGCTGGTCTGGGCCGCCTACCGGTTCGGCTGGTTCGGATAGCGGCGGATGACGGCGGAGGATCGTGAGCGCCGCGACCTGGAGCGCCGCGCCTACGGCAGGGATGGGACCGGGCTGACCGTCGCCGAGGCCGCCCGCCTCGCCGAGCTGCGCGCGACGTCGCTTCCCGCCCCCGCCACCCCGGTCCCTGAGCCTGTCGAAGGGACCCGCCGCATTCCGGTCCCTGAGCCTGTCGAAGGGACCCGCGCCGCCTCGGTTCCGGCCCCCTCCCCGGTCCCTGGCCCTTCCCCGGTCCCTGAGCCTGTCGAAGGGACCCGCGCCGCCCCCCGCACCCCGGGGGCTCCGGACGGCGCGGCACCAGACCCGGAGGCCGCGGCGCCCCGCCCGATCGCACGGCTGCGCGCCGCGATCGTCGCCCGGATCGCGACGGGGCGCTGGAAACGGCCTCGCTACCTGCTCGGCGGAATCGCCGCGATCCTCCTGATCGGCGTGGGGATCGGCTTCGCGATCCCGCGCGACCCCGACGTCGGTATCGCTCTGCACGATGCCGAGGTGGTCCGCCGTGACGCGGTCCTCGCCGGCGGCGACTACGACGCGGGATCCCTCATTCTGCTCGACCGGGACCCAGCCGCGCTGCTGTGGACCGCGACGAGCGCACGGGGAGGGATCCGCTGCCTGATCCTGGACATGGGGCCGACGCAGAGCGAGTGCCGTCGCGCCGATGCGCTCCGCGACCAGCCGTTGCAGGTCGTGTCCCAGGCGGCGACCACGGGTGCCGACCCGTCACCCGCGGCCAACGGTGCGCAGGTGACGTACGTGGGCTACCTGCTGGTCTCGTCGAACGGGCTGCCCGTCGGCGTACTGCAGCGGATGGAGTACTTCACGCAGACCGACCGCGGGATCACCGACGCCGAGGGCAGGACAGCGGAGAGGATCCGCAGCGAGAAGAACCTCACCCATGTCAGCCTGGCCGCGCACTGGCGGGGTCTGATCATCTGGCTGGGGTACACGATCGAGAACGAGCAGTGCTTGATCGTCGAAGATCCCGACCTGCGCATGAGCTGCGCGGATCCCGGCAGCGCACTGCCTGGGATCAACCCCGCAAGCGGTGACGACCGGGCGATGCTGAGCCTGGATCTGCGCGCGTCCGGCGACCGGCCGAGCGCCCGTGCGGAGATGTGGAACCCGATCTACTCGTCGTCGTATCTCGTGATCACGGAGAAGCCGATGACATCCCAGCCGCTGTTCGGCCCGCAGCCGACGGGCTGAGCGGCTCGGACCCGCTCACACCCGGTCGGCGAGGATCGCGTGCCGCTTGTCGCCGAGGCGCACCAGGATCAGCGTCGCCTCGGCCGTTCCGCGCAGCGCGAGCTTCGTGCGGAAGGCGGCCGGATCCACGTCCACACCGCGCTTCTTGATCTCCAGGCGCCCGATCCCGGCCTTCTTCAGCGCGGATCCGATCGCCTTCTGGTTCATCGGCAGCACTTCGCGCACGCGGAACGACGCGGCGAACGGGCTGTCGGCGGGGGCGTCGGAGGTGAGATAGGCGATGTGCGGATCGAGCATGCCGGCGTCGAGGCTGCGCGCGAGATCTCCGATCAGACGGGCCCGGATCACGGCCCCGTCCGGCTCGTGCAGATAGGCGCCGAGGGGGCGGACCACGGCGTCCTCGGTGTCCGCGGCGGCGGTCAGCTCGTGTGCGCGGTCGCCGCGGATCACCAGTGCGGCGCGGCGCACGCCTGCGCGGGCCAGGATCCCCGACCACAGCACGAGCTCGACCACGTCGCCGTCCGCGCTCACCCACTGCGCCTCCACGTCGGCGGGGATCGCGTCGCGGTCGTGCGCCGGGCCGAGCTTGATCCCGGTCGGGATCCGCTCGGCGAGCGCGAACGCCCAGTCCAGTGAGGGGGAGTAGTCGCCCGCCGCGACCCGGCGGGTCTCGGAGTGTCCGGAGGTGCGTCGCGCCGGATCCAGCCACACCGCCGCGGACGGACCTTGGGGGTCGTTGAGCGAGGACGCGGCTGGCGGCTGGCTTTCGGGGTCGTTGAGCGAGGACGCCGCGGCGACTGGCTTTCGGGGTCGTTGAGCGAGGACGCCGCAGGCGACCGAGACGAAACGGGGTTCCGCACGGCGGGCGCATGGTCCTCCGCGAGCCCGTGCCGCACCTCCACGTCGGATCCGAACGGGGCGAGGTTGTACGCGGCCAGTGCGGACGTCACCTCGTCGGCGTCGACCGCGGTGACCCGGATCCCCGCCCCCGCGAACGCGAGCGCGTCGCCGCCGATCCCGCAGCCGAGATCCGACACGTGCGTGATCCCGGCACTGCGCATCCGCCCCGCATGCCGGGCCGCGACGCCGAGCCGGGTGGCCTGCTCCAGACCGGCGCGCGTGAACAGCATGCGATCCGCGAACTCACCGAACTTCGCCGTCGCCTTCGTGCGCAGCCGGGCCTGCCCGACCACGGCCGAGACGAACTCGGGGGAGTGCCCGGCTGCCCGCATCCGCATGACCGTCCTGGCCGCGGCGTCCGTGGACTCGATCGCGCCGATCCCGTCCAGCGCGCGCAGCGCCTCGGGCGTCAGCAGGGTGCGCAGTTCGCTCATGTCCACGCGCTCCAGGGTATTCCGGTCTCGCATCGACGAAGCCACGACCGATGCGCTGGCACTCGCATTGCATGAGTGCCAGCGATGTGCCTAAACTGGGGTTAGCACTCTCGGGCCGAGGGTGCTAACCAGTCTTCAAGAAAGAGGTAGACCGTGTCGGTTTCCATCAAGCCGCTCGAGGACCGCATCGTCATCAAGCAGGTCGAGGCCGAGCAGACCACCGCGAGTGGCCTGGTCATCCCTGACACCGCCAAGGAGAAGCCCCAGGAGGGCGAGGTCGTGGCCGTGGGCCCCGGCCGCATCGACGACAACGGCAACCGCGTCCCGCTCGACGTCGCCGTCGGCGACCGCGTGCTCTACAGCAAGTACGGCGGCACCGAGGTGAAGTTCGGCGCCGAGGAGTTCCTCGTGCTGTCGGCTCGCGACGTGCTCGCGGTGGTCGTGCGCTGAGCGCACCCGCACTCTGACGAAGGCCCGGATGCTTCCGCATCCGGGCCTTCGTCGTCCCCGCGCTGCCTCGCACGACGCCCGTACTCGCCCCTCCGCGACGCCCGTCCTCGCCCCGGCGCGGCGGATCCGATGGCCCGGCACTAGGGTGGATCGGTGATCACCACCCCGCGCAGCGCACAGACCATCGGCGTCGCCTCGGCGATCGGGGCGTATCTGCTCTGGGGTGTGCTGCCGCTGTACTTCCTGCTGCTCGCGCCCACCGGCCCGTGGGAGCTCGTCGCCTGGCGGGTCGCGCTCTCGTTCGTGTTCTGCCTGATCCTGCTCGCGATCACGCGAGGCTGGAGGCCGCTGCTCGCGATCATGCGGCAACCGCGGCTGCTCGCGCTCACAGCCCTCGCCGGCGTGCTGATCTACATCAACTGGCAGGTCTTCGTGCTCGCCACGCTGAACGGCAACATCGTCGAGACGGCGCTGGGCTACTTCATCAACCCGATCACGACGATGCTGCTCGGCTTCTTCATCCTGCGCGAGCGGATCCGCGTGCTGCAGTGGGTGGCGATCGGGATCGCGTCCAGTGCGGTGCTGGTGATCGTGTTCGCGTACGGGAGGTTCCCCTGGGTGGCCCTGTCGCTGACGGCCTCGTTCGGCATCTACGGGCTGGTCAAGAAGCAGATCGGGCCTGCCGTCGACGCGATCAGCGGCCTCACGCTCGAATCCTTCTGGCTGCTGCCGGTCGCCGTCGTGCAGCTGATCGCGGTCGGGGTGACCTCGGGCCTGACGATGGGCGCGCACGGGGCGCTGCACGCCTCCCTCCTCGCCTTCGCCGGGGTGGCGACGGCAGTGCCGCTGCTGCTGTTCGCGGCCGGGACGCGGCGGATCGGGCTGGTCGCGATCGGGACGATCCAGTTCATCACCCCGATCATGCAGTTCCTGTTCGGGGTGCTGATCGAGCACGAGGCGATGCCGGCGACGCGCTGGATCGGCTTCGTGATCGTCTGGGTCGCCGTCGGAGTGTTCCTCGTGGACCTGGTCCTCGCCGCCGGCCGGTCGCGGTCCGTCGTGACCACGGGGACCGACACGATCCCCGTGCCCTGACGCACGCTCCTGGGCGCTTCGACAGGCTCAGCGACCGCGGCCCTCTCCGCGGCGCTTAGACTCGGTACACGCGCGCAAGGAAGAGGAGCCCCGCAGCCCATGGAGCAGCACGACCCGTTCGGCTTTGTCGGATTGACCTACGATGACGTTCTGCTTCTGCCGGGGCACACCGACGTGATCCCGAGCGAGGCCGACACCTCGTCCCGGGTGACGCGGCGCATCTCCGTCGCCACGCCGCTGCTCTCCAGCGCGATGGACACCGTCACCGAGGCGCGCATGGCGATCGCGATGGCGCGCGAGGGCGGCATCGGGATCCTGCACCGCAACCTCTCCATCGCGGATCAGGCGGCGCAGGTCGACCGCGTCAAGCGCAGCGAGTCCGGCATGATCACGGATCCGATCACCACGACGCCCGACGCGACGATCGCCGAGGTCGACGCCCTGTGCGCGAAGTACCGCATCTCCGGGCTCCCGGTGGTGGATCCCGAGGGCCACCTGCTCGGCATCGTCACGAACCGTGACATGCGCTTCATCTCCGGATCCGCGAAGCAGACCACGCTCGCGCGCGACGTGATGACCAGCGAGGGCCTCGTCACCGCCCCGGTCGGCGTCGCCGCCGAACAGGTCATCGCCCTGTTCGCGAAGCACCGCGTCGAGAAGCTGCCGCTCATCGACGACGAGGGCAAGCTCGCCGGACTCATCACGATCAAGGACTTCGACAAGAGCGAGAAGTACCCGCTCGCCACGAAGGACGACCAGGGCCGCCTCCGCGTGGGCGCTGCGATCGGCTTCTTCGGCGACGCGTGGGAGCGCGCCGAGGCGCTGCGCGACAAGGGTGTGGACGTGCTCGTCGTCGACACCGCCAACGGTCAGTCCCAGGGCGTGATCGATCTCGTCCAGCGGCTCAAGGCGGATCCGTCCTTCGCGCACATCGACATCATCGGCGGCAACGTCGCGACCCGCGAGGGCGCGCAGGCGCTCATCGACGCGGGCGTGGACGCCGTGAAGGTCGGCGTCGGCCCCGGTTCGATCTGCACCACCCGCATCGTCGCCGGCGTCGGCGTGCCGCAGGTCACCGCGGTCTACGAGGCCTCGCTCGCCGCGCGCCCTGCGGGGGTTCCGGTGATCGCCGACGGCGGCCTGCAGTACTCCGGAGACATCGCCAAGGCGCTCGTCGCCGGTGCCGACGCCGTGATGCTCGGATCCCTCCTGGCCGGCACCGATGAGTCGCCGGGGGAGATCGTGTTCCAGGGCGGCAAGCAGTTCAAGCTGTACCGCGGCATGGGATCCCTCGGCGCGATGCAGACCCGCGGCAAGCAGACCTCGTACTCGAAGGACCGCTACTTCCAGGCCGACGTGCCCAGCGACGACAAGCTCATCCCCGAGGGGATCGAGGGCCAGGTGCCGTACCGCGGCCCCGTCTCGGCCGTGGCGTACCAGCTCGTCGGCGGCCTGCGCCAGTCGATGTTCTACGTCGGTGCGCGCACGATCGAGGAGCTGAAGACCCGCGGCAAGTTCGTCCGCATCACGGCGGCGGGCCTCAAGGAGTCGCACCCGCACGATGTGCAGATCGTCGTCGAGGCCCCGAACTACAAGCGCTGACCTCGTCCAGCGCAGGCCTCGGATCCCTCGGTTCCGGGCCCTCCGCCATGCCTCCCTGACCGCGAGACTGCAACGGGGCGACGAGACAGCACGACTGCCGTGCTGTCTCGTCGCGGAGACGCAGTCTCGCGGTCAAGGAGGTCAGGCCAGGACGATCGGATCCGGCTGGGGCGTTCGGCCGCGGGATCGGCCTGACCGGTGAACACGGATCGAGGCGCCGCCAGGATCGGAGTGGACCGTCGCGGGTTTCGCGTGTCGGAGCGCCGGCGTAGCGTGTTCGGCATGTGCCGGAACATCCACACCCTCCACAACTTCGAACCCGCCGCCACCTCGGACGAAGTGCACGCCGCAGCCCTCCAGTACGTGCGCAAGATCGCCGGGACGACCAAGCCGTCCAAGGCCAACCAGGAGGCGTTCGACCACGCCGTCGCCGAGATCGCGCACCTCACGCAGCACCTGCTGAACGATCTGGTCGCGACCGTGCCGCCGAAGAACCGCGAGGAGGAGGCGGAGAAGAAGCGCGCCCGCGCGATCGCCTCGGGGCGATACGCCGCCTGACCCTTCCGGTACGGCCTGGTGCGCCAGGCGCAGCAGGCGTTCGACCAGCTCTCGGGCGGTCAGCAGGCCCGGTTCCAGGTGCTGCTGCTGGAGCTCTCGGGCGCCACCCTGCTGCTGCTCGACGAACCCACCGACAACCTCGACATCGAATCGGCCGAGGCGCTCGAGGGCGCGCTCGCGCGGTTCGAGGGCACAGTGCTCGCCGTGACCCGAGCGCCGGGTGATCCGTGCGCCGAGCGGTTGCCCACTCCGCAGACCCCAGTGGTATTTTGAGAGCATGAGTACCACATTCATGGCAGCGATGGGAGATCGCGGGCGACTTGTCGTGCCTGCCGAGCTGCGGGCAAAGCAGCACTGGGAGCAGGGGACCCCGTTGCTCTTCATCGAAACACCGACGGGTGTGATTCTCGCGACTCGCGATCAGCTCATGCGCAGGGTTCGTGAGCAACTGGCCGATGCGGATCCGGTCGGCGACCTGCTGCGGGAACGTCGAGCGGCGGCTCGCGAGGAGGACATGGCGTGATCGTCTTCGACGCGTCGGCACTGATCGCGTTCCTGCACGGAGGGCCGGGGTCCGATCGGGTCGAGGTCGAGCTTGTGCGCGGAGGGATCGTCGGGGCTGCGAACTGGGCGGAGATCGCGCAGAAGGTGCCGGCAGCCGGAGCCGACTGGAACGCGGCCCGAGCCTGGTTGCTCAGCTATGACCTGCGCATCGAGCCGGTCACCCTTGCCGACGCGGAGCGCGCAGCGGCTCTGTGGCGCCGCGGTTCGGGACTCTCGCTCGGGGATCGGCTCTGCCGTGCGCTCGCGGATCGCCTGGACGTCCCCGTCCTCACCGCAGATCGTGCCTGGGGCGAGTCGGAGCGGGTCATCCAGATCCGCTGAGCCGGGTGCTCACCGTCGGAGCGGGACCGCAAAGCCGGCCCGGGTAGTCTGGACGCGTGACTCAGGAGATCGAGCTCGGCCGAGGCAAGCGCGCGCGCCGCGCATACACGTTCGACGACATCGCGGTCGTGCCCTCACGGCGCACCCGCAACCCGGAGGACGTGTCCACCGCGTGGACCATCGACGCCTTCCCGTTCGAGATCCCGGTGCTGGGCGCCCCGATGGACTCGGTGATCAGTCCGCGCACGGCGATCGAACTCGGCCGGCTCGGCGGGCTCGGCGTGCTCGACCTCGAGGGCCTGTGGACGCGGTACGAGGATCCGGAGCCGCTGCTCGACGAGATCGCCGGCCTCGACGAGCGCACCGCGACCACCCGCATGCAGCAGCTGTATGCGGAGCCGATCAAGCCCGAGCTGATCAAGCGCCGCCTCGCGGAGATCCGCGAGGCGGGCGTGAC
Organism: uncultured Actinomycetota bacterium; assembly: GCA_963791605.1. Lineage (GTDB taxonomy): Bacteria > Actinomycetota > Actinomycetes > Actinomycetales > Microbacteriaceae > Microbacterium. The sequence continues at coordinate 313,436 of CAWBTB010000024.1, forward strand.
GGTCGCCGGATCTCTCACGCCCCAGCGCACCCAGGAGCTGTACCAGACCGTCGTCGAGGCCGGGGTCGACCTGTTCGTGATCCGCGGCACCACCGTCTCCGCCGAGCACGTCTCGAGCGTCGCCGAGCCGCTCAACCTGAAGAAGTTCATCTACGACCTCGACGTCCCGGTGATCGTCGGCGGGGCTGCGACCTACACCGCGGCCCTGCACCTCATGCGCACGGGCGCCGCGGGTGTGCTCGTCGGCTTCGGCGGCGGCGCGGCGTCCACGACCCGCGCCGTCCTCGGGATCCACGCGCCGATGGCCACCGCGGTCTCCGACGTCGCCGCCGCGCGGCGCGACTACCTCGACGAGTCGGGCGGCCGCTACGTGCACGTGATCGCCGACGGCGGCGTGGGCACTTCGGGTGACATCGTCAAGGCCCTCGCCACGGGCGCCGACGCGGTCATGCTCGGCGTCGCCCTGGCCCGCGCCACCGACGCACCCGGCCGGGGTTTCCACTGGGGTCCCGAGGCTCATCACGCGAAGCTGCCGCGCGGGCGCCGCGTCGAGGTCGGCGGCGTCGCGACGCTCGAGGAGATCCTGTACGGGCCCGCCCCGGTCGCCGACGGCACGGCGAATCTCATCGGAGCGCTGCGCAAGTCGATGGCGACCACCGGATACTCCGACCTCAAGGAGTTCCAGCGCGTCGAGGTCGTCCTCTCGCCGTACGAGTCCTGATCCGCTTGCGCTCCTGATCCGTTCGCTCTCTTGACCTCTGCCACGCCCTCCTCGCCGGTGTCCGACACCCCGGACTTCCCGCCGACCCTGCGCGAGGTCATGCTGCGCGGACGCTGGATCGCCATGCTGCTGCTCTGCCTCGTCGTGGCCGGCGTCTTCGCCTGGCTCGGGCAGTGGCAGCTCGGCCGGGCGATCGACTCCAACCCGCCGCCGCCCGATCTGACCGAGAGCGTGAAGACGCTGGACCAGGTCGTCAAACCGGGGGAGTACCTCGACGCGCCGCTCGTCGGTCAGCGCACCGAGGCCAGCGGCTCGTGGGTTCCCGGCGACTTCCTGATCGTGTCCTCGCGATTCAACGACAACGTGGAGGGGTACTGGGTGACCGGGCAGCTGCGGATCGCGGGCGCCGCGCAGCCGACCTCGCTCGCCGTCGCGATCGGCTGGGCCCCGGACGAGGCCGCGGCGAAGGCGGCGGCGCAACGTCTCGAGAAGACCGCCGACGGATCCGTCGTGAGGCTCACCGGACGTCTCATCTCCGACGAGGGCGCGGTCGCCCCGCCGCAGGACCAGCCGCGACGGATGGATCGCATGTCTCCGGCCGCTCTGCTCGGCTTCTGGCACGACACCCGCGAGCTGAACGTGTACCGGCCGTATCTGGCCGCGCAGAAGCCCCTCGGAGGACTCGTCGCGATCTCGTCGCCCGCCCCGGTGCAGCAGTCGCCGATCAACTGGCTGAACATCTTCTACGCGATCGAGTGGGCGGTGTTCGCGGGCTTCGCGTTCTACCTCTGGTACCGGCTCGCGAAGGACGCCTGGGAGCGCGAGGTGGAGGAGTTCGAGGAACGCGCCGTCGAGCCGCGCACCGACACGGGAACGGCCTGACCGGATCCCGTGCTCTTGTGAGCAATGAAGGAGCTGTTTCCGCGCGTTCGTGCGCGGAACCGTGACGATCCCGTATCCAGCGGGTGAACAGCTCCCAGAGGATCCATAAGCTCCTTGAAGAATGTCCATAGCCTCGCTTATGGTCAGGGGGTATGCCGCCGTCCGCGCCGGGCGGCGGTGTCGGCGGTCCCACACGGGCTCGCCCATCCCTTTCCGAGGAGACTGCACCGATGACGCCCGTCCCCGACGACGAGAACCGCGCCGTTCCCGTCGCGCACCGCACACCCGCTCCCCGCCGCGGCGGAGCCCGCCTCTGCGCGCTCGTCCTGACCACCGCGACCGCTCTGGGCTTCGGCTCGCTGGTCGCCGTGCCGGCCTTCGCGAACACCGCCGGCACGGGGGTGGTGATCAACGAGGCGTACCTGTCGGGCGGCAGCGCCGGCGCCGCGTTCACGAACAAGTTCGTCGAGCTCTACAACCCGACCGACGCCGCGATCGCGCTCGACAACACGTCGATCCAGTACCGTTCCGCGACGGGCACCGGAAACGCCTCGGGCGTCGTGACGCTGGCCGGATCCATCCCCGCACACGGTTACTACCTGGTGCAGGGGGGCAGCAACGGCGCGAACGGCGCCGCGCTGCCCGCGCCGGACGCCACCGGCGGCCTGAACCCGAGCGGCACCACCGGCACGCTCGCGCTCGTCAAGGGCACCTCCGCGATCGCGCTGCCCACGGGATCCGTCGCCGGCAGCCCCGATGTCATCGACCTGCTCGGCTACGGCACCTCGAACACGTTCGAGGGATCGCCCGCGGCCGCGCCCGCGGGCAACACCGACGTCCGGTCTCTGAATCGCACCGCCGGTGCCGACACCGACGCCAACGCCGCGGACTTCGCGCTCTCGGACGCCATCACGCCGACGAACTCGAAGGACTCCGGTCCGGGTCCGGACCCCGATCCCACACCGACCCCCGATCCCACACCGACCCCCACCCCGACTCCGACGCCCACGCCGACGCAGGGCCCGGACGGCACCAGGACCATCGCCGAGGTGCAGGGGACGACGGACGTCTCGCCGTTCGTCGATCAGACGGTCACCGTGCAGGGCGTCGTCACCGCCGATTACCGCACCGGCGGTTACAAGGGCATCGTCGTCCAGACGCAGGGCACCGGCGGCGACGTCAAGACCGCGGGCGCCTCGGACGGCATCTTCGTCTACCTGAACACGCTCGCCCCGGCCGCCGCGATCGGCGACCTCGTGTCGGTCACCGGCAAGGTCTCCGAGTTCAGCGGTCAGACCCAGATCACGCCCGCCGCCGTCGGCGACGTCGCCGTGATCACCGCGGGCGTTGGCGTGCCCGCACCCGTCGCGCTGCCCGACTCCGTGCTGGGCGCGGACCGCGAGGCGTACGAGAACATGCTCGTATCGCCGGCCGGAAGCTATCGGCTCGCCTCCAGCCACCAGCTCTACAACTACGGCACCCTGTGGCTGAACGCGGGCTCGCTCAACGTGAAGGCCACGGAGCTCGCCCGGCCGGGTCCCGGCGCCGACGCGATCACCGCGCAGAACCTTGCGAAGCGGATCCTGCTCGACGACGGATGGTCGCTGCAGATCAGCAACAAGGCGCACACCGGCGACCAGCCGTACTTCACGAAGGACACGGTCGTCCGCAACGGCGACTCCGTGAACTTCCCGGCCGAGGGCGAGATCCTGCAGTACGGCTTCGGCGACTGGCGACTGCAGCCGGTCGTGCCGATCGACAGCACGAGCGACGCGTCGCACAAGCCGACGTTCGGCGCCGAGAACCCGCGCCCTGCGGCCCCTGCGGCGGTCGGCGGAGACGTGAAGGTGGCGTCGTTCAACGTCTACAACTTCTTCACGACGCTGTCGAGCGAGGACCCGAACGCGCGCGGCGCGAAGACGGCGGAGCAGTTCCAGATCCAGCGCTCCAAGACCGTCGCGGCGATCAACGGCCTCGGCGCCGATGTCGTCGGTCTCATGGAGGTCGAGAACGGTCCGAAGTTCGGCCTCGCGCTCGACGCCCCGCTGCAGAACCTCGTCGGCGCGCTCAACGACGCCGCGGGTGCCGATGTCTGGGACTACGTGCGCACTCCGAAGGCGCTCAGCAACCCGGCGATCACCGACGCGATCACCACGGCGATCATCTACAAGAAGGCGTCCGTCACGCTCAAGGGCGACGCGTCCACCGTGATCGACGAGACCGTGTGGGGCAACGCCCGCGAGCCCATCGCGCAGACGTTCCAGACGTCGGCCGGCCGGGTGCTGTCGCTCATCACGACGCACCTGAAGTCGAAGTCGCCGCCCACGGGCGCGGGCGCAGAGCCCGCCGACGGCCAGGGCTTCTTCAACGCCGATCGCGTCGCGCAGGCGAAGGCCGAGCTGGCGTTCGCGAAGGACGTCCAGAAGAGCTCCGGCAGCGGCGACGTCTTCCTCGTCGGCGACTTCAACGCCTACGGCAAGGAGGACCCGATCGACGTGTTCGCCCAGGCCGGGTGGACCGACGTCGAGCCGACGTTCGCTGCGGGCCAGTACACGTACTCGTTCGACGGCGAGCTCGGATCCCTCGACCACGTGATCGCGTCGCCGTCCGCGGCGAAGGCGATCACCGGCGCCGCGGTGTGGAACATCAACTCGCCGGAGTGGAGCGACCGCGGCTACGCGTTCGGATCCACCGAGGCCGGCACGCCGTACCGTGCGAGCGACCACGACCCGATCCTGGTCGGCGTCAAGGGAGCGGCGGATCCGGTCGACATCGACGTCGCGACGATCAACGACTTCCACGGTCGCATCGAGGCCGACGGCGCCGCCGCCGGTGCCGCGGTGCTCGCCGGAGCCGTCGAGCAGATCCGGGCGCAGAATCCGAACACGATCTTCGCGGCCGCGGGCGACCTCATCGGCGCCTCGACGTTCACGTCCTTCATCCAGCAGGACAACCCGACGATCGACGCGCTCAACGCGGCCGGTCTCGACGTGAGCGCGGCGGGCAACCACGAGTTCGACCAGGGCTACGCCGACCTCCGCGATCGCGTGCAGAAACGCGCGGACTGGACCTACCTGAGCTCCAACGTGTTCCTCACCGCGACCGGAGAGCCCGCGCTCACCCCGGCCTGGGTGAAGGACGTGCAGGGCATCAAGGTGGGCTTCATCGGGGCGGTCACCGAGGATCTGCCGACCCTCGTCTCGCCGGACGGGATGAAGGGCCTCGAGGTCCGCAGCATCCCCGACTCGGTGAACAAGGTCGCCACGCAGCTGAAGGACGGGGATCCGTCCAACGGCGAGGCGGACGTGATCATCCTGCTCGTGCACGAGGGCGCCACGACGACCGACGTGGCCAGCATCACGCCCGAGTCGCGCCTCGGCGAGATCGTGAACGGCGTCACCAAGGACGTCAACGCCATCGTCTCGGCGCACACGCACCTGGCGTACAACCACGTGATCGACGGCCGCCCGGTGGTCTCCGCCGGTCAGTACGGCGAGAACCTGGGCCTGATGGACATCAAGGTCGATCCGGCCTCGAAGAAGCTGCTCTCGATCACGAATGAGATCAAGCCCCTCACCGTGGGCGGCAAGCCGGCCTTCCCGGCCGACCCGGCGGTGCAGGCGATCGTGGACGCGGCCAAGAAGAAGGCCGACGAGCTGGGCGCGGTCAAGCTCGGCGACATCACGGCCGACTTCAACCGGGCGCGCCAGAGCGACGGCAAGACCGAGAACCGCGGTGGCGAGTCCACCCTGGGCAACTTCGTGGCCGACGTGCAGAAGTGGTCGACCGGTGCCGACGTCGCCCTGATGAACCCCGGCGGTCTGCGAGCCAACCTGACCTACGCGTCGACGGGGGCGTCCGATCCGGCGGGCAACGTCACCTACCGGGAGGCCGCGACGGTGCAGCCGTTCGCCAACACGCTGATGACGCTGAAGCTCACCGGAGCCCAGCTGAAGAGCGTGCTCGAGGAGCAGTGGCAGCCGGCGGGTGCGGCCAGGCCGTTCCTGAAGCTCGGCGTCTCGAAGGAGCTGATCTACACGTACGACCCGGCCGCGGCGCCGGGGGCGCACATCACCGGGATCACGCTCAACGGGAAGCCGGTCGACCCGTCGGCGACCTACACGGTCGCGGCGAACGCGTTCCTCGCGGCGGGCGGGGACAGCTTCCTCACCTTCGCGAAGGGCACCGACAAGAAGGACACGGGCAAGGTCGACCTGCAGTCGATGGTGGACTGGTTCGCGGCGCACAAGACCGCGACGCCGGATCTCGCCCAGCGCGGGATCGGTGCGGTGCTCTCGCCGGCCGCGGGTGCCGACGGCTACAAGGCCGGCGACACCGTCACCCTGCAGCTCAGCTCGCTCGCGTTCACCGCGGGGGAGAAGGCTCCGGGCGACGTCACCGTCTCGCTCGGCGGAACCGCCCTCGCGACCTCGGCGGTGGATCCGGCCATGACGCTGGACGCGTTCGACGAGGCAGGGAAGGCGACCCTGACGTTCACGATCCCGCAGGGCGTGAGCGGCGCGCAGGCCCTGCACGTCGCGGTCGCCGGAACCGGCACCGCCGTGGACCTGCCGATCACGATCGCCGGTCAGACCGGGCCCTTCCAGGGCACGATCCAGGTTGGCGGTGACGGCAAGGTGCAGGCGGGGTCGGCTCTGGCGATCCGCGGCGCGCACTTCACGCCGGGCCAGACCGTGACGCTCGAACTGCGCGGCAAGAAGGGCGTGGTCGTCGCGCTCGGCACGGCCAAGGTCGGCGCGGATGGCGCGTTCACCGCAGCGCCCGTCGTGCCGAAGAGCACGCAGCCGGACAAGTACACCCTGGCGGTCACCCAGGCCGACGGGAATGCAGTCACCACGACCGTGCACGTGAGCCGCGGCAACGGCCACAGCGGCGGCGTGATCGGCTCGATCCTGGGCTGGCTGTGGGATCTGCTGAAGGGCCTCTTCGGCTGATCGTCCCCCTGTGACACGCGGAGGCCGTCGGGTTCGCCCGGCGGCCTCCGTTGTCCTGTGCAAGGGGGCCGGAGGTTGTGATCGTGCGTGGGAGGGGGTGGCCGGCATGGCCGGGCACAGGAAAGGGCCACCGAACCGGCGATTAGACTGGACGCATGCCCGAACCGAAACCCGCGAGCTTCCCTGCCATCCGCGGGGCGCTCAGGTTCTACCAGATCGCCTCCGTGATCACCGGAGTCATGCTCCTGCTGCTCGTCACGGAGATGATCCTCAAATACACCCCGATCCACCTCGAGCTCTTCGCGGGCGGGTCCGGCGGATTCCTCTGGTTCGCGCCGGTCGTCGAGGGCGTCAAGGGCGGGCTCGAGTCCACCGGCAACGGGCTGAACCTGTCGATGGGGATCCTCGTCGCGCACGGCTGGTTCTACGTCGTGTACCTGTTCGCGTGCTTCCGGGTGTGGAGCCTGATGCGCTGGCCGTTCCTGCGCTTCATCCTGCTCGCCCTCGGCGGCGTCGTGCCGTTCCTGTCGTTCATCATGGAGATTCGCGTCGCACGCGAGGTGAAGGCGTATCTCTCGAAGCGCGAGGACCCTTCGACGGGCTCAGGGACCGGGGCTGCGGGCTCAGGGACCGGGGCTGCGGGCTCAGGGACCGGGGCTGCGGGCTCAGGGACCGATTCCAATCCTTCGACCACTCCCGCCACGGAAGGTGCCCGTTGACCGACAACACCCCCGACACCGAGCAGCGCCCCGCGCTCGTCGTCGACTTCGGCGCGCAGTACGCCCAGCTGATCGCCCGCCGCGTGCGCGAGGCCGGCGTCTACAGCGAGATCGTGCCGCACACCGCGACCGCCGCCGAGATCGCCGCCCGCAACCCCGTCGCGCTGATCCTCTCCGGCGGTCCGTCCTCGGTGTACGAGGAGGGGGCGCCGCAGCTGGATCCGGCCGTGTTCGACCTCGGTGTCCCGACGCTGGGCATCTGCTACGGCTTCCAGTACATGGCGCGCACGCTCGGTGGCGAGGTCGCCAACACGGGGCTGCGCGAGTACGGCGCCACCGACGCGATGATCCCGATCAACGATTCCACCCTGCTCGGCGGCCAGCCGGCGGAGCAGAACGTGTGGATGAGCCACGGTGACCAGGTCGCGCAGGCTCCCGCGGGCTTCGAGGTGCTCGCCTCCACGCCGGCCACGCCCGTCGCCGCGTTCGCCGATGAGCAGCGCCGCTTCTACGGCGTGCAGTGGCACCCCGAGGTGAAGCACTCCGACCACGGCCAGGAGATCATCGAGAACTTCCTGCACAAGGGCGCGGGCCTGCCTGCCGACTGGAACAGCGGCAACTTGATCGCCGAGCAGGTCGAGCGGATCCGCGCCCAGGTGGGCGATGCCCGGGTGATCTCCGCGATGTCCGGCGGCGTCGATTCCGCGGTGTCCACGGCCCTCGTGCACAAGGCGATCGGCGACCAGCTCACCGCGGTCTTCGTCGACCACGGCCTGCTCCGCAAGGGCGAGCGCGAGCAGGTGGAGCGCGACTACGTGGCCTCGACCGGCGTGCGCCTGATCACGGTCGACGCGGCCGACACGTTCCTCGGCCACCTCGCCGGCGTGACGGATCCGGAGACGAAGCGCAAGATCATCGGCCGCGAGTTCATCCGCGCGTTCGAGCAGGTGCAGCGCGACCTCGTCGAAGAGGCGAAGGCGTCCGGAGAGAAGGTCAAGTTCCTGGTGCAGGGCACGCTGTACCCCGACGTCGTCGAGTCCGGCGGCGGATCCGGCACCGCGAACATCAAGTCGCACCACAACGTCGGCGGTCTCCCGGACGACCTCGACTTCGACCTCATCGAGCCGCTGCGCACCCTGTTCAAGGACGAGGTGCGCGCGATCGGCCGCGAACTCGGGATCCCCGAGGCGATCGTCGGACGCCAGCCGTTCCCCGGCCCCGGTCTCGGGATCCGGATCATCGGCGAGGTCACCCGCGAGCGCCTGGAGATCCTGCGCGACGCCGACGCGATCGCCCGCGAGGAGCTCTCGCTCGCCGGGCTGGACCAGACGATCTGGCAGTGCCCTGTCGTGCTGCTCGCCGACGTGCGCTCGGTGGGCGTGCAGGGCGACGGCCGCACCTACGGTCACCCGGTCGTGCTGCGGCCCGTGTCCAGCGAGGACGCGATGACCGCCGACTGGACGCGGCTGCCGTACGACGTGCTCGCCAAGATCTCGAACCGCATCACGAACGAGGTGAGCGAGGTCAACCGCGTGGTGCTCGATGTCACGTCGAAGCCGCCGGCGACCATCGAGTGGGAGTGACGGCTCTGCCGTGATGCGAAGAAGGGCGCGGGCTCCGGTCCGTGCCCTTCTTCGTGCTCGGAGGGAGGGTTGTGCATGCGAGGTGTATCGTTGGTGTATGACGCGCACGAACATCGACATCGACGACGACCTCGTCCGCGCGGCGATGCATCGTTACAACCTGCCGACGAAGAAGGAGGCGGTGAACTTCGCGTTGCGCCGCCTCGTCGGCGTGCCACTGACCAAGGAGTTCCTGCTCGGCCTGCAGGGCATCGGGTGGAGCGGTGACCTCGACGAAATGCGCAGCGACCGGTCCTGGATGTGGGATGCTTCCCACGAGGAGCTCGTCGCGGAGAGTGACGTCGAGGGCGAGCAGTGATCCTCGCCGATACGTCGGCATGGATCGCGTACGCGAGAGACGTGCCGACGCCGGTAGTGGGGCACATGCGCCGCCTCATCGAAGAGGGTGCCGATCTTCGTCTGACGGAACCCGTCATCATGGAGCTTCTTGCGGGGCCCCGTAACGCGCGCGAACTGGCACTGATAGAAAACCTCGTGAACGGTCTTCCGCACATCCCCCTCGATCCGGCCGAGGACTTCCGTAGTGCGGCACAGCTCTACCGGGCGTCCAAGGCGAATGGTCATCCGATCCGCGCCCAGGTCGATTGCCTCATCGCTGCCGTGGCGATACGGCTCGACGTGCCGCTGTTGCAGAACGATCGCGACTTCACCTTCCTCGCCGAGATCAGCCCGTTGACGTTGTATCCGGTCTCGCCGGGCTGAGCCGCATTTCCGTGTGCCCCACCCTCGGATATTCGCACTACTTCGGAGGAAGTCGCGAATCGCTCCGAGGTCCTGCAGATCTCCGGCGTCCGTGCATGAGGATCCGTCATCGCCGCGCAGGGTCCAGGCGGTCGCCTCAGACCAGGTGCTTGAGCGCCTCGCGACGGCTCAGCGGCGAGAGGCCGGGGTGGGCATCGACGAATGCGCGCACCCAATCGGGATCCGTGCGGGCGAAGTCGCGCAGCGCCCAGCCGATCGCCTTGCGGAGGAAGAACTCGCCCTCTCCGATGCTGGCCTCGATCGCCGCAGTCAGCAGATCGCGGTCGGTGGAGTCCTTGCGCTGGAGCTGCGCGATGATCGCCGCCCGCCGGATCCAGAAGTCCCCGTCATCGGCCCAGACCCGCAGCTCGACAGCCAGCTCCGCGGGGTGGGCGTCGAGCAGTTCGGCCAGGCGATGCGCGACCTCATCGACGTGATCCCACCAGGCGCCGGTGCGGATCATCTCCTCGTGCACGTCCAGCACGTCGAGGCGACCTCGGAGCGCACGCGACGCCATCAGCGCCTGCGCGGCGTATCGCTCCTCGCGGTACGTCGGCCTTCCGCCACAGTGCGAGCGCCGCCTCCCGCAGCACAACGGCGTCCGCGATGCCGTGCGCGACCGCGCGGGTGAGTCGGCGCACCTCCGGAACCCGCACCCCGAGGAACGGCATCGACGGACTTCATGTACGCCTGCTGTCCGGGCGCGAGGGCAGGATCCGCGGCATCGCGCAGGGCGGATCGGATCTCGGCGACGAGCGGATTCTGAGCTGTCCACACCCGGAGTCTAGAAATCTTCTGAAGAATCTTCGAGCAGGTGTCGATCCGGCGTCTTCTCGTTCGACGTCTTCAGTGAGAGGGTCGAGACACGACCCCGATGAGGAGATAGAGACCATGAAGTTCATGCTGATCATGCGCGCGACCGACGAGGGCGTGGAAGCCTTCAAGGACATCCCGTTCGAGCAGGTCATCGAGGCGATGGGCAAGTACAACGAGTCGATGATCAAGGCGGGCGTGCTGCTCGCCGGCGAGGGGCTGACGGACGCGTCCGAGGGGTTCGTCGTCGACTTCTCGGCCGAGGCTCCGCTGGTCACCGACGGCCCCTACGGCGAGACGAAGGAGCTGTTCAACGGCTTCTGGATCATCGAGGTATCCACGCGCGAGGAGGCGGCGGAGTGGGCCAAGCGCGCGCCGCTCGGCGCCGGGTCGTCCCTCGAGGTGCGCCGGGTCACCGAGATGGAGGACTTCCCGGCCGACAACGAGTGGATCCAGAAGGAGGCCGGCTGGCGCGAGGAGGCGGCGGCGCGCTCCGCCGAGTGACGTGACCACCGGAACAGGATCCGGCACCGCGGCGACGGCGGGCTCCTCCGTGGAGCGCACCGTCGCCGCGGTCTGGCGGATCGAGTCCGCGAAGATCGTGGCGACGCTCACCCGGTTCACCGGTGACTTCGGCCAGGCCGAGGATCTCGCCCAGGACGCCCTCGCTGGAGGCGCTCGCGCAGTGGCCGCGGGACGGCGTGCCGGCCAATCCGGCCGCCTGGCTGACCGCGGTCGCCAAGCGCCGCGCGATCGACGGGTGGCGGCGCCGCGAGCGCTACGACGACCGCCTGGCCGTGATCGCGCACGATCTGGAGCGGGAGCAGGACGCCGCCCTGGACGCGCCGCCCTGGGACCCCGACGCGATCGACGACGACGTGCTGCGGCTCGTCTTCATCGCCTGCCACCCGGTGCTCTCCCGCGAGGCGAGGGTGGCGCTGACGCTGCGGGTCGTGGGCGGACTGTCCACCGAGCAGATCGCCCGCGCCTTCCTGGTGCCGACGGCGACCGTGCAGCAGCGGATCGTGCGGGCGAAGAAGACCCTTGCCGCAGCGCGCGCGCCGTTCGAAGTCCCTCCGCGCGAGGAGTTCGCGGACCGGCTGGGAGCGGTGCTGGGCGTGCTGTACCTGGTGTTCAACGAGGCGCACGCGGCGACGGCGGGGGAGGAGTGGCTCCGTCCCGATCTCGGCCGGGAAGCGATCCGGCTGGCCAGGGTGCTGGCGGCGCTCGTGCCGCGGGAACCGGACGCACACGGCGCTGCTGGCGCTCATGGAGCTCACCGCCGCACGCTTTCCTGCCCGGACCGACGCGAACGGGGATCCGATCCTGCTCGCCGATCAGGACCGCGGGCTGTGGGATCGCAGCCGGATCGCGCGCGGCCGGGCGGCGCTGGCCCGCGCCGATTCCTTCGGGAGGGGGCGCGGCGCCTATGCGCTGCAGGCTGCCATCGCCGAGTGCCATGCGGTGGCCGCGTCGGTCGAGGAGACGGACTGGGACCGCATCGTGCTGCTGTACGAGGCGCTGGGCCGGATCGCGCCCTCGCCCGTCGTGGAGCTGAACCGCGCGGCGGCCGTCGCGATGGCGACCGGGCCGGCGTCGGCGCTGCGGATCCTGGACGCCCTCGTCGCCGACGGCGCACTGCGCGGGTACCACCTGCTGCCCGCGACCCGGGGTGAGCTTCTGCGGCGTCTCGGCCGTGAGGAGGAGGCGCGCTCCGAGTTCGCGACCGCCGCGGCCCTCGCCGGCAACGACCGCGAGCGCGCCCTGCTCGAGCAGAAGGCGCGCGGCTGAGCCGATCCTTCCGCCGAGGGGGACGTGTGCCGGGAACGACGAAGGCCGCCCTCCGAGGAGAGCGGCCTTCGTCGTTGCCTGAGGTTTCCTCTCGCTCCGGCTGGCGCCGGTGCTCGCTCAACCTAGACACGATCTCGCGTCAACGCCGCTGCGCGGCATTGACCCGAGCCGTGTCTAGTTGCTGCGGGCGATCGCGATCATGCGCAGGATCTCGACGTACAGCCACACCACGGTGACCATGATGCCGAAGCCGCCGAGCCAGCCGTACTGACGGGGGGCGCCGTTGCGCACGCCCTGCTGCACCTGGTCGAAGTCCATCACGAGCGAATACGCCGCGAGGAACACGACGAGCACGCCGATGATGAGGCCGAGCGGGATACCGGCGACCTTGGCGCTGTACAGGCCGAACATCTGGTCCTTCGGCAGCACGTTGAACAGCATCAGACCGACGTTCAGCAGCGAGAACACCAGGTAGCCGAGCATCGCGATCATCACGATCTTGGTCATCTTCGCCGAGGCGCGCACCTTGCCGCTCGCGAACAGGGCCAGCGTCACGGCGACCACGGCGACCGTGGCGAGCGTCGCCTGCATGACGATCCCGGGCCAGAGCACCTCGAAGAAGGCGGAGATGCCGCCGACGAACAGACCCTCGAAGGCCGCGTAGGCGAAGATGAGCGCGGGGCGCACCTTCTTGCGCGAGGTGAAGCTCACGACCATGGCGAGCACGAATCCGCCGAGCGCACCCACCAGCCACGGCCAGAGCGCGATGTGGCTCATCGCCGCGGACTTGACGTACGGGTCGGTGCTGTCCGGGAGCGCGAAGCCGTTCAGCGTGAAGAACCAGCCGATCACGGCGAACACGAGGAGGATGCCGAACAGGCCGGCGGTCTTCCACACGGTGTCCTCGACGGTCATCCGGTTGGTCTCGAGGGAGCCGGCCGACGGGGCCGTGTACATCCCCTCGAGGTGGGCGTTGACGGCGGCCTGCTGGGCGCCGGCGAACTGCCCGGCGGGCGGCGGCGGCGCGTACTGCCCGTTCTGGGCGCCCGCCTGCGGGCCCCCGGGATAGGTCGCGACGGCGCGCGGATCCTGCTGCTTGAACGCCGGGTTGTTGAACGCGAAGTTGCTCATGGTCGGCCTCACTCCTCAGAAGTGGTGGTCATCTTCCTTCTACGATAGCGGCGGATCCTGCCATCGGCACTGACGTACGCTATGAGCGTGACCCGGCGGACCCCTCACGGCACTCCTCTGATCGTCGGCCATCGCGGTGCTCCCGGCTATCGGCCGGAGCACGCGGCCTCGTCGTACCGCCTCGCCTTCGCGTTGGGAGTCGACGCCGTCGAGCCGGATGTGGTCGCCACCCGCGACGGCGTCCTGGTCGTCCGGCACGAGAACGAGATCTCCGGGACCACCGACGTCGCCGATCATCCGGAGTTCTCGGATCGGCGGACGACGAAGCGGATCGACGGCGAGGACCTCACCGGCTGGTTCACGGAGGACTTCACCTGGACCGAGCTCAGCACCCTGCGCTGCCGCGAGCGGCTGCCGGAGATTCGCCCCGGATCCGCGGCGCACGACGACTCCGAGCCGATCCTGCGGCTGACGGACCTGCTGGAACTCGTCGCCGAGGGATCCGTGCTGCACGATCGTGAGATCGGACTGGTCCTGGAGATCAAGCACGCGTCGTACTTCGGCACGATCGGGCACGATCTCGCCGCGCTCGTGGAACTCGACCTGCGCGACGCCGGCTGGGACGACGGCGCACATGCGCTCTGGATCGAATCGTTCGAGAGGTCGGTGCTCGACGACCTGCGCTCCCGCGGCATCCGTGCGCAGTACGTCTTCCTGCTCGAGGCGGACGGTGCCCCGGCTGATCTCGTCGCGCGCGACGGCGACGCGGCGAGCACGTACGCGGAGGCGCTCACTCCCGGCGGTCTGGACGCGCTGGCGGCGGTGATGGACGGCATCAGCGTCGACAAGCGAATCCTGCTCGAGACAGACGGCGCCGGGCTCGTCGCCCGGGCGCACGAGCGCGGACTCGCCGTGTTCACCTGGACCTGCCGGCCCGAGAACGCGTTCCTGGACGAGCGGTTCCGCACCAGCGGCGCCCTCGCCGAGTTCGGCGACTACCAGGCCGAGTGGGCGCGGATCGCCGCGACCGGCGTCGATGGCGTGTTCGTGGACCACGCCGACCTCGGGGCCGAGTTCTTCGGCGAGTGATCGCTGATCCCGGCTCCGGCTCGCCAGACATATCGACATATCAAAGAGTATGCTGATATGCATGCGCACCACGGTCATCCTCCCCGACGAGTTGTACCGCCAGGTGAAGAACCGCGCTCGCGCCGAGGACCGGACCGTCACTTCCTTCTTCGAGGAGGCACTGCGTGCCGCGCTCGCGGACGGTGCACGACGGCCGGCGCGCGCCAAGGCCGATGTGTTCCTGTCTCCGCCGTCCGGAGGAAGCGGGGTGCGCCCTGGTGTGGACCTCGATGACAACGCCGCGCTCGAGGATCTCCTCGGCGAGGACGACGTCACTGCACGAACCGTGCGAAATCCGCCACGGGCGTCGCAGCGGAGCCGAGGATGAGGATTCCGGACGTGAACGTGCTCGTTGCGGCCTTTCGCCGTGATCATCCGCATCATGCGGTCGCGGAGGACTGGCTGCGAGGAGCGGTGGTCGCCCGCGGGGGAGTCGGGCTCTCCAGCGCGGTCGCGAGCGGATTCGTCCGGATCGTGACCCATCGCAGGATCTTCGTCGATCCGACACCGCTCGCGGATGCGCTCGCTCAGGTCCAGGTTCTGCGCTCGAACCCGGAGGTCACGGACGTGCACCCGGGCCCGCAGCACTGGGACATCTTCTCCAGGCTGTGCACGGAGGCCGACGCTCGGGGGAGTCTCGTCAGCGATGCCGCGCACGCGGCCCTGGCGATCGAGCAGGGAGCGACGTGGGTGACGTTCGACCGCGACTTCGCGCGCTTCCCCGGACTGCTCTGGGAGGTGCCTGCCGGGTAACGGCCGTGAGCGCCGTGCGTCGCATCGCCCGGATAGGCGGAACAGCGCAAGCGGATCAGAAGAATGGATGCGGTGTCCGCAGGACACACCGGCGAAACTTCAGGCCTGCAGCGTCTCCGCCGTGACGATCGCGGCGATGTCGCCGACGGCACGGGCGCGCGCGGTCGGGCGCAGGGTGCGCATGGACGCGAGCACGACGGGCAGGGACGGCACGTCGTCGGCGATCGGACGGGCGACGACCTGCTCCCCGTCGTAGCTGAGATCGTGCATCGGGTGCTGATTCAGGATCGAGAAGCCATGACCGTGCGCGACGAACGCGCGCACGGTCTCGTAGTTCATCGAGCGGTGCCGGATCTCTGCGTGCAGGCCGGCACCGGCGAGGATCCCGAGGAAGTAGTCGCGGCTGTGCGGCAGGTCGAGCAGGACCATCGGCTGGCCGTCCAGTTCGCGCAGGTAGATCTGCTCCGAGGAGGCGAGCGGATGCCCCGCCGAGAGGATGACATGCGGCGGGGAGTCCGAGAGGACCGTGGTGCGCACGTCGTTGCCGAACCCGAAATCGTACCCGATCAGCAGTTCCACCCGTCCGTTGCGCAGCGCGGCGCGCGACTCGTCGGCGTCGAGCTCGTCGACCTCGATGTCGAGGTGAGGGTGCGCGGCACGCACGCGGCTGATGATCGCCGGCAGCAGGAACGGGGCGAGCGTGACGAAGCACCCGATCCGGATCCTGCCACGCACCTGGTTGTCGATCCCGCGCGCGGTGTCGAGCGCCTCGTCCAGATTGAGCAGGATCGCGCGAGCGTCGCCCAGGAACTGCTGCCCCGACGGGGTCAGTGCGAGGCCCCGGGAGCGCTGCCGGACGAACAGCTGCGTGCCCACCTGCTGCTCGAGCTGCGCGATCGCGCTGGACACCGCCGACTGCGCGACGAACAGCTCCTCCGCCGCACGGGTCATGGACAGGTGTGCGGCCGCCTCGATGAAGTAGCGCAGCTGGGTGAGCGTGACGTCGGTCCGCTTCGTCATCGCGCGCTCCTGCCGTCCGAGGTTTCGGCGGTGTTTCGCCGGAGCGCTGCATCTGCAAAAGAGATGCAGCGCTTCAGTTGAGACTACTTGATAGATGACCCGCGGGGGATCAGGCTTCTGTCCAGCGACACCGACCCGCATCGTCGTTCCCCGGAACCCGGACAAGAGGACCCTCATGAGTGCCCTGGACATCGAGACATCCGACATCCGAACCCAGCACTTCCGCAAGACGCTGAGCCGGATCGACATCATCCTGCTGTCGATCAGCGCGATCATCGCGATCGACACGGTCGCGCAGATCGCCGCCGGGCGGCGGAGCGCAGGCGTTCACCTGGACGCTGGTGATCGGCGTCTGACGTTCCTGTTCCCGTACGCGCTCGTGGTCGCCGAGCTCGGCAGCACGTTCCACGAGCGAGGGCGGCCCGTTCGTCTGGGTGCGTCTCGCCTTCGGCAAGTTCGCGGCCGCGATCTCCACGATGCTGTACTGGATCACCAACCCGCTGTGGATGGGCGGATCCCTGGTGTTCATCGCCGCCGCCACCTGGGACGCGTACATCTCCCCGATGCCCTCGGGCAGCGTCGGCGACTACGTCTTCAAGCTGCTCTTCATCTGGGTCGCGATCGCCACCGCCATCATCGGACTGCAGTACGGCAAGCACATCGTCGCGGCGGGCGGCGTCGTCAAGGTGGCGCTGCTGGTCGTCTTCGTCGTCACCGTGGTGCTGTACGCGCTCAAGAACGGTGTGCACGGCTACGCCGCGGGCGACTTCTCGCCGACGGTCGGCGGATTCCTCGCGGTCACCCCGGTGATCCTGTTCGCGGTCGTCGGGTTCGAGGCGCCGAACGGCGCCGCCGAGGAGATGCGCGATCCGCAGAAGGATGTGCCCAAGGCGGTCGCCATCTCCGGGCTGGTCTCGATCCTGTGCTACCTGGTGCCGATCTTCGCGATCCTCGCCGTGCTGCCGGCCGAGAAGGTGCAGGGGGCGAGCGGACTGCTGGACGCGTTCAAGGAGGTCTTCACGATCTACGGCCCCGCAGCGCAGCCGCTCATGCTGATCGCGGCAGTGCTGTTCGTCTTCATCGTGCTGACCCAGGCGAGCGCCTGGATGATCGCCTCCGACCGGGTGCAGGCCGCCGCCGGCGCGGACGGTGCCTTCTTCCGCTACTTCGGGAAGTTCTCCGAGCGCCTGGGCACGCCGGTGCGGATGAACCTGCTCTCCGGCGTCGTCGCCACGGTGTTCTGCGTCGCCGCGACCCTGCTGCTCAACGGGAGCGCCGCGGCGGTGTTCACGGTCGTGCTGACCGTGGCCATCTCGACGCTGCTGCTGTCGTACCTGATGATCTTCCCGACCGTGATCGTGCTGCGCCGCAAGTACCCGGATGTGGCCCGCCCGTTCCGCATTCCCGGCGGCACCGCGGGCCTGTGGATCTGCACGGTCGTGATCTACCTGTGGGTGCTGCTCGGCTCCTGGGTCGCCGTGTTCCCCGGCACGCTGGAGGGTCTGCTCGGCGTGAAATACGACTTCACCGACATCTGGGGTGTGGACCGCGGCGTGTTCGAGCTGTTCACCGTCGGAACCCTGATCGTGATCACCGTCCTCGCGGTGGTCGCCTACCTGGTCGAACGGACCCGTGGCCGTTCCACCGTGACGAGCGCCTGAGCGCGCGGCAAGACGCGAGGAGAGAGAACGACATGACCATCGACATCGACCTCATCGACCGCCCCGCACCGGGCGGCCCGCACCCGCTCGACGCGCTGAGCGCCGCGGAGATCACCGCGGTCCGCGATCACCTCGTCGCGGAGGGTCGGCTCGGCGAGCGCGTCCGCGTCGCGTACCTCGGCCTGAAGGAGCCCGCCAAGGCAGAGCTGCGCGATCCGTCCTCGGCGCCGCACCGACGCGCCCGCGCGATCCTGCTCGACACCGGCACCGGAGAGACGATGGACCTCATCGTCGACCTGACCGCGGGGGAGACCGTCGCGGCGGTCGAGATCGACCCGACGCTGGTTGGCCAGGCGCCCGTGCTGATCGAGGAATTCGAGGTGATCGAGTCGATCCTCGCCGCCGACGAGGGCTGGCGCGCGGCCCTCGCGACGCGCGGACTCGCTCCCGACGACGTCCGGGTCGCGCCGCTCTCGGCGGGCATCTTCGACTACGAGGGCGAGCAGGGGCGCCGGCTGCTGCGCGGTCTCGCGTTCGTGCAGCGCGACGCGCACGACTACGCCTGGGGGCACCCGGTCGACCAGCTGGTCGCGTTCGTCGACATGATCGAGCGCCGCGTGGTGCGGATCATCGACGACGGGCCCGCGGAGATCCCGCTCACGAACGGGAACTTCGAGGATCCGGAGCTGACCGGGCCGCTGCGCACCGACCTGAAGCCGATCGTGATCACGCAGCCGGAGGGGCCGAGCTTCACGCTCGACGGGCAACGTGCTGCGCTGGCAGAAGTGGGACCTGCACGTCGGATTCGACGCCCGCGAAGGCCTGGTGCTGCAGCCAGATCGGGTTCGACGACCGCGGCACGCCGGCGCTCGATCATCGACCGCGCCTCGATCGCCGAGATGGTGGTGCCCTACGGCGACCCGCGCCCGTACCGCTCCTGGCAGAACTACTTCGACACCGGCGAGTACCTGGTCGGCCGCGACGCGAACTCGCTCGAGCTCGGCTGCGACTGCCTGGGCGAGATCACCTACCTGTCGCCCGTGGTCGCCGACGACTTCGGCAACCCGCGCGAGATCAGCGAAGGCGATCTGCATCCACGAGGAGGACTTCGGCCTGCTCTGGAAGCACACCGACGAGTGGGCGAGCCACAAGTCCAGCCCGCCGGCAGCGCCGCCTCGTGGTGAGCTTCTTCACCACGGTCGGCAACTACGACTACGGCTTCTACTGGTACTTGTATCTGGACGGCACGATCCAGTTCGAGGCGAAGGCGACCGGCATCGTGTTCACCGGCCCGCTACCCGGAAGGCGACTACCCGTACGCCTCGCGGATCGCGCCAGGGCTGGCCGCGCCCTACCACCAGCACATGTTCTGCGCCCGGCTGGACATGGCCGTCGACGGCGAGAGCAACGCCGTGCGACGAGCTCGACGCTGAAGCGCCTGCCGATCGGCCCGGGCAACCCGCACGGCAACGCGTTCAGCCGCTCCCGCACGGTGCTCGGCACCGAGTCCGACGCGCGCCGCAAGGCGGACGGATCCGTCGGCCGGGTCTGGGAGATCGTCAACACCGAGAAGACGAACGTGGTCGGCGAGCCCGTCGCGTACACGCTGTTCCCGGAGGGGCAGCCGACCCTGGCCGCGGCGGATCTACTCCTCGATCGCGCGGCGCGCCGCCTTCGCCACCGAGCACCTGTGGGTGACCCGGTTCGACGAGGACGAGCGCTACCCGGCCGGCGACTTCGTGAACCAGAGCGTAGGCAGTCCAGGGCTCGCCGGAGTACATCGCAGGCCGACCGCGGCATCGACGGCGAGGACATCGTGCTGTGGCACAGCTTCGGGCTGACGCACTTCCCGCGCACCGAGGACTGGCCGATCATGCCGGTCGACTACACCGGCTTCACGCTCAAGCCGACGGGCTTCTTCGACCGGAACCCGGCGCTGGATGTGCCGCCCTCGCCCGCAGCCCACGGCTGCCACGGCGGCGAAGGCTGCCGGTGCTGAGCCGGATGACGAAGACGGACGTGACGAACAAGGAGAATCCGATGTCGATCGAGCAGACCGAGGTCGTCGTCGTCGGCGGCGGCCAGGCCGGCATCGCGATGAGCGAGCACCTGACCCGCGCGGGCATCGCCGCACGTCGTGCTGGAGCGGCGACCGGATCGCCGAGCGCTGGCGCTCCGGGCGCTGGGACTCGCTGGTCGCGAACGGTCCCGCCTGGCACGACCGGTTCCCCGGCCGGGAGTTCGACCTCGACCCCGACGCGTTCGCGGCCAAGGAGCAGGTCGCCGACTACCTCGTGGCCTACGCGGAGCAGGTCGGCGCCCCGATCCGCACCGGCGTCGAGGTGCAGTCGGTGCGCCCGCACGAGGGCCGGCCCGGCTTCCGCGTCACGACCAGCGCCGGCGAGATCGACGCCCGCTTCGTGGTGGCCGCGACCGGCCCGTTCCAGCGCCCGGTGATCCCCGCCGTGGTGCCGGCGGCCGCGCGGGATCCACCAGCTGCACTCGAGCGACTACCGCAACCCGGAGCAGCTGCCGGACGGTGGCGTGCTCGTCGTCGGCGCCGGATCCTCCGGCGTGCAGATCGCCGACGAGCTGCGCCGCGCCGGGCGCGAGGTGTACCTCTCGGTCGGCCCGCACGACCGCCCGCCGCGCCGCTACCGCGGACCGCGACTTCTGCTGGTGGCTGGGCGTGCTCGGCAAGTGGGACATGGCCACTCCGCCCGCCGGCGCGGAGCACGTGACGATCGCGGTGAGCGGCGCCCGCGGCGGCCACACGGTCGATTTCCGCGCGCTCGCGGCGACCGGGATCACGCTGCTCGGGCGGACCGGCGCGTACCGGGACGGGCGTGATGGCGTTCGCCCCGGACCTCGCGCAGAACATCGCGCAGGGCGACGCGAACTACCTGTCCGTGCTCGACGAGGCCGACGCGTACGTGCGCCGCAACGGCCTCGACCTGCCGGAGGAGCCGGAGGCCCGGGTGCTCGGCCCGGATCCGGCCTGCGTGACGGACCCGATCCTCGAGCTCGACCTCGCCGCCGCCGGCATCACCACGATCGTCTGGGCGACCGGCTTCGCCCTCGACTACGGCTGGCTGCAGGTCGACACGTTCGACGAGCGCGGCCGCCCGCGGCACCAGCGCGGCGTCGCCGCCGAGCCGGGCGTCTACTTCCTCGGCCTGCCCTGGCAGTCCCGCCGCGGCTCCAGCTTCCTCTGGGGCGTGTGGCACGACGCCGACTACGTCGCCGACCAGATCGGCATCCAGCGCGGCTACGACGCCTACCGTCCGTCCGCGCACGCCGCCGAACGCCACGACCGAATCCGCCGCACTCGCCACGACCGGAGCCCGCTGATGCCCACGCACACCCGAATCCGCCCGTTCAACACCAAGGACACCTACCCCGAGCAGAACCTCGACAACGACCTGTGCCAGGCGGTCGTCGCGAACGGGCGTCGTCTACCTGCGCGGCCAGATCGGCCAGGATCTCGACACCCGCGAGTCGGTCGGCATCGGCGACGTCGAGGCGCAGGCCGAGAAGGCGATGGCGAACATCGCGCATGCTGCTCGAGGAGGCCGGCATCCTCGCTCGAGGACATCGTCAAGGTCGTCGTCTACCTCATCGACCCGCGCTACCGCGAGACCGTGTACCGCGTGATGGGCCGCTGGCTGAAGGGCGTCTTCCCGGTCTCGACCGGGCTCGTGGTGAGCGCGCTCGCCCGCCCGGAGTGGCTCGTCGAGATCGACGCGACCGCGGTGATCAGCACGCCGGCCGCCAGTGCGGCGAGAGGCGTGCGCGATGACGTTCTCCATCGTCGCGCGCGACGGGACCGGCGCGTTCGGATCGGCCATCACGCTCGTCGTCGCCCGGCGGTCGCCGCGCGCTGCGTGCACCTGGCCGACGGCGTCGGCGCCGTGAACTCGCAGAACATCACCGACCCGCGGCTCGGGCCCGGTGCTGCTCGACCGGCTGCGCGACGGGGCGTCGCGCCGACGGAGGCCGTGGACGCGGTCGCCGCCGAGACGCCGCACATCGGCTACCGGCAGCTGCTGGTCGTCGACGCGGCACGGGGGCGCCGCGGCGCACTCCGGCGGCCGTGCGCTCGGCATCGTCGGGCACGCGATCGGCGACGGCGTCGCGGCGGGCGGCAACATGCTCGCCGTCCGGAGCGGATCCCGCGGCTCATGGTCGAGGCGTTCGGCGCCGCGACCGGCGACCTCGAGGCGCGGCTGCTGGCCGCGATGCGCGCCGCGATCGCCGCGGGCGGCGAGGAGGGGCCGGTGCACTCCGCCGGGCTCTCGGTCGTGCGCGACGCGGGCTGGCGGGTCACCGACCTGCGCGTGGACTGGACCGAGCGGATCCGATCGCCGAGCTCGGCGCGCTGCTCGACCTCTGGCTGCCGCAGCGCGACGACTACGTCACCTGCGGGATCGACCCGTCCGCGGCGCCGTCGTACGGGGTGCCCGGCGATGAGTGATCGGCCCTCGCGCCCCCTCCCGGACGTTGAGCGAGCAGCGACGGAGGAGGAGCTGACGAAACGCAGCGAGCCGCCCTGAAGCGACCGCGGATGCGGCGGTCGAGTCCGCCCGGCGCGCGCCTGATCGGCCTCTCCGAGGCCCTGCACGCCGACCCCGAGCTCGGCTGGCAGGAGCACCGCGCCGCGGCCCGGGTGGGCGAGGCGCTCGCCGAGGCCGGATTCCGGGTGACCCCCGGCGTACCTCGGGCTGCCGACCGCCCTGCTCGCCGAGGCGGGCACCGGCCCGGTCGTGGTCGGCCTGATGGCCGAGTACGACGCGCTGCCCGGGCTCGGGCACGCCTGCGGCCACAACCTGATCGCGGCGACCGCCGTCGGCGCCGCGCTCGCGCTCGCCCGCTCGCCGACGAGCTCGGGCTCACCGTGCGGGTGTACGGCACGCCCGCCGAGGAGGGCGGCGGCGGCAAGATCGAGCTGATCGAGGGCGGCGCGTTCCGCGATCTCGACCTCGCGATGATGGCGCATCCGGCCGCCGGTGCGACGTCGCCGAGGCGCGCCCGTTCGCCGTGGCGCACTGCCACATCGCGTACGACGGCAAGTGCCGCGCACGCCGGCGCCTACCCGGAGCGAGGGCGTCAACGCGAACGACGCGTTCGTCGTCGCGCAGGTCGCGATCGGCCTGCTCCGCCAGCAGCTGCCGCGCCGACACCCGGGTGCACGGCGATCCAGACGGTCGGCGGATACGCGCCGAACGCGATCCCGGAGCGCACGGAGGGCCGCTGGTACGTGCGCGCGAACTCGCTCGCCGAGCTCGCCGTGCTCGAGGAGCGCGTGAACCGCTGCTTCGAGGCCGGCGCGCTCGCCACCGGCGCCGACGTTCACGATCACGCCCGAGAGCAAGCCGTACTGCCGAGTTCCGCACCGACGAGCGCGCGCTCGCCGCGTACATCGCGCAACGCGCTCGCGCGCGGGCGCGTGTTCGCCGACCCGACGGTCGCCGGGCGCGATGAACCGGGCGTCGACCGACATGGGCAACGTCTCGCAGGTCGTGCCCGCGATCCACCCGTACATCGGGGTCGGCTCGCTGCCGTACGCGCAACCACCAGAAGGAGTTCGCGGAGGCCTGCGTCGGCGCCGCCGCCGAAGGCGCGCTGCTCGACGCCGCGGTCGCTGATGGCGTGGACCGCGATCGACGTGTTCGGCGCCGCGGACTCCGACGGATCCGCCGACCTCAGAAGGAGCAGGAATGACCGCCATCGACTGGACCGCGCGCAGCCGCGAGCTCGCGCATCGACGGGCAGGGCCGTGATCGACGGGCGCCGGGTCGGACGCGCACGACGGCGCGACCCTGACCGTGCACGAGCCCCGGGTCGCTGGCGCGCATCGCCGATCTCGCCGCCGGCACCGAGCGCGACGTGGATCGCGCGGTCGCGCACGCCCGGCGCGTGTTCGAGGCGGGCACCTGGAGCCGGATCGGGGCCGCCGAGCGCGGGCAAGGCGCTGATCCGCCTCGCCGACCTGATGATGGCGCACCTCGAGGAGCTGGCGCTGCTGGAGACGCTGGACTCGGGCAAGCCGATCGCGCAGACCCTGACGGTGGATGTGCCGGGCGCGGCCGAGACGTTCCGCTGGTACGGCGAGCTCGCCGACAAGCGCTACGACGAGATCCCCGCGACGCCGCCGGGATCCACGGCGCTCGTGCGCCGGGTGCCGCTCGGTGTCGTCGGCGCGATCACGCCGTGGAACTACCCTCTCGAGATCGCCGCGTGGAAGCTGGCGCCCGCGCTCGCCTCCGGCAACAGCGTCGTGCACAAGCCCGCCGCCGAGACCTCGCTGACCGCGCTGCGGCTCGCCGATCTCGCCCTCGAGGCGGGGATCCCCGCGGGCGTGCTCAACGTCGTGCCGGGGCGCGGTTCCACGGTGGGCAACCGGATCGCGCGCCACCCGGACATCGACGTGCTCGCATTCACGGGATCCACCGCGGTGGCCAAGCAGCTCATGATCGACGCCGGCAGCTCCAACATGAAGCGCGTCGCGCTGGAGGCCGGCGGGAAGAGCTCGAACGTGATCTTCGCCGACGCCGACCTTCCAGACCGCGGCCGCGAAGGCCGCGTTCGGCGCGTTCTACAACCAGGGCCAGGTGTGCTCGGCGAACTCGCGGATCCTGGTGCAGCGCGCCGCGCACGACGAATTCGTCGCGCTGCTCGCGGCGCGTCGCGCAGGCGTACGAACCGAGCGATCCGCTCGCGGGCGACGAGGGCAACGGCAGCCTGATCAGCCGCGCGCACGCCGACGAGGTGGCTGCGGCGATCGCGCGGGCCGCGGCCGACGGCGATCTGGTCGCGGGCGGTGAGCGCGTCACGATCACCGGATCCGACGCGTACCTGCGGCCCGGCGATCGTGACCGGCCTCGGCGCCGACCACGACCTGCACCGGTCCGAGGTGTTCGGTCCGCTCGTGGCCGTGCTGGCCTTCGACACGGAGGACGAGGCGGTGCGTCTCGCCAACGCGACCGACTACGGGCTCGCCGCGTCGCTGTGGACCAACGACCTCGGCCGGGCGCATCGCGTGTCCGAGGCGCTCGTCGCGGGAACCGTCTCGGTGAACACGGTCGACGCGCTGGGGCTGACCACGCCGTTCGGCGGCTTCCGCCAGTCCGGCTTCGGCCGCGACCTGTCCCGGCACGCGCTGGACAACTACACGGACTGGAAGACCACCTGGTTCCAGCACGGCTGAGGTCGTTGAGCGAGGACGGAGCGCCAGCGACGCCCGAGACGAAACGCGGTGTTCCCTGGGATGGCGGCGTTTCGTCTCGCTGCTCCTGCGTCGCTGCGCCCCCTCGGGGTCGTTGAGCGAGGACGGAGCGCCAGCGACGACCGAGACGAAACGCCGTTTCCTGGGGAGGACCGCGTTTCGTCTCGCTGCTCCTTCGTCGCTGCTCGCTCAACGACCTCGGATACGCCCCCTTCGGGGTCGTTGAGCGAGGACGGAGCGCAGCGACGACCGAGACGAAACGCGGTTTCCCGCGGGATCGCCGCGTTTCGTCTCGCTGCTCCTTCGTCGCTGCTCGCTCAACGACCCCGAATACGCCCCCTCGGGGTCGTTGAGCGAGGACGGAGCGCAGCGACGACCGAGACGAAACGCGGTCTCCCGCAGAGGATCACGGCGTTTCGTCGCGCTGCTCCTTCGTCGCTGCTCGCTCAACGACCCCGGCTGTCCCCGGATCGATGTCGGCTGCCGGATCTAGACTCGTAAGGTCATGAGCGAAGCCCCTGCCCCCGTCATCCTCCCGCTGGCCCCTGAGCCTGTCGAAGGGTCCGGCCCTTCCGCCGCGTCTACGGACGACCTGCTCGCAGGCCTCAACCCACAGCAGCTCGACGCCGTCACCTATCGCGGGCAGGCGCTGCTCATCGTGGCCGGTGCGGGGTCGGGCAAGACCAGCGTGCTCACCCGGCGCATCGCGCTGCTGCTGCGCCAGCGCGAGGCGTGGCCCAGCCAGATCCTCGCGATCACGTTCACGAACAAGGCCGCAGGGGAGATGCGCGAGCGCGTGGTGCAACTGGTCGGGGATTCCGCGCGCGGCATGTGGATCTCCACGTTCCACTCCGCGTGCGTGCGGATCCTGCGCCGCGAGGCCGAGCAGTTCGGGTTCACGAAGTCGTTCACGATCTACGACTCCGGCGACTCGCGCGCCCTGATCAAGCGGCTCGTGAAGGATCACGAGGCCGACGCATACGGGTACACCCCCGCCGCGATGCAGTCCCGGATCTCGAAGCTCAAGAACGAACTGCAGGACGCCGAGTCCTTCGCGCGGCAGGCGAACATGTCGGATCCGGCCGAGCGCGTCTTCGTCGAGGTGTTCGCCGACTACCAGCGGCAGCTGCAGAAGGCGAACGCCTTCGACTTCGACGATCTGATCGGGCAGACGGTGTACCTGTTCCGCGCCTTCCCGCAGATCGCGGACACCTACCGGCGCCGGTTCCGGCACATCCTCGTGGACGAGTACCAGGACACCAACGCGGCCCAGTACGCCCTCATCCACGAGCTCACCCGGCCGGTCCAGGGCCCTTCGACAGGCTCAGGGACCGCGCCGGAGCCGTATGCCTCGAACGGCATGATGATCTTCGAGCCCGACCCTTCGACGGGCTCAGGGACCGGGGCGGCGGGCGCCGAGCCCGGGGCCGCGCTCACGGTCGTCGGCGACTCCGACCAGTCGATCTACGCCTTCCGCGGCGCCGACATCCGCAACATCAGCGAGTTCGAGCGCGACTTCCCCGGCGCCAAGGTCGTGCTGCTCGAGCAGAACTATCGCTCCACGCAGAACATCCTGTCCGCCGCCAACGCGGTGATCGGCAACAACTTCGACCGCAAGGACAAGAAGCTCTGGAGCGACAAGGGCGCGGGGCACGCGATCGTCGGCTTCACCGGCTACTCGCAGCACGACGAGGCGCAGTTCGTCGCCGATGAGATCGAGGCGCTGCGCCGGGCCGGCATGCCCTACGGCGAGATGGCGGTGTTCTATCGCACCAACTCGCAGTCGCGCGCGCTGGAGGAGATCTTCATCCGCTCGGCCGTGCCGTACAAGATCATGGGCGGCACGAAGTTCTACGAGCGCGCCGAGATCAAGGACGCGATGGCCTACCTCGTCGCCGTCGCGAACCCGGCCGACGAGATGTCGGTGCGGCGGATCCTGAACAAGCCGCGACGCGGCATCGGCGACGTCACCGAGACCTCGATCGCGCACTTCGCGGAGGAGCACGGTCTCAGCTTCCGCGACGCCCTCGCCCACCCCGGACAGCTCGGCGTCGGGCCGAAGCTGCAGGCGTCGATCGCGCAGCTGGACGCGGTGCTGCGCGAGGCGACGGAGATCATGCTGCCCGCCTCGGGCGAGGTGGCGCCGCCGACCGCGGTCGCCGAGGGCCTGACGCTGCTGCTGCAGAAGAGCGGCTACATGGACGCGCTGCGCGCCAGCCGTGACCCGCAGGACGAGGCCCGCCTGGAGAACCTCGACGAGCTGATCGCCGTCACCCGCGACTTCGCCCGGAACAACCCGGAGGGCACGATCTCGGACTTCCTCACGGAGGTCGCGCTCGTCTCCGACGCGGACGACCTGGACGACGAGTCGGGCGTGGTGTCGCTCATGACGATGCACACGGCGAAGGGGCTCGAGTTCGATGCCGTGTTCGTGACGGGCGTCGAGGAGGACCTCATCCCGCACCGGATCTCGGCGAACGAGCCCGGGGGCCCGCAGGAGGAGCGGCGCCTGTTCTACGTCGGCATCACGCGCGCCCGCAAGCGCCTGCACCTCTCGCTCGCGATGACCCGTGCCCAGTTCGGCGAGGTGACGGTCGCGATGCCGAGCAGGTTCCTGCAGGAGATCCCGGCCGACCTCATCGACTGGCGGCAGTCGCCGGGAGATGTGAACTCTCGCGGCGGCACCCAGTCCCGTGCGCTCAACGCGCGCCGCCCCGGCACCGGCGGCTTCGGCGGATCCGGCGACCGGTTTGCCGCCCGCGAGCTGCCGCGCCGCCCTTCGACAGGCTCAGGAACCGGGCTGAAGCCGCTGTCCACCGCGATGGACAGGTTCCCCAACCGGGTGACCGCGAAGGTGCGCGACAACGGCGATCTCGAGCTGAACGCCGGTGACCGGATCCGCCACGACGACTTCGGCGAGGGCCGGGTCGAGGCGATCACGGGCGAGGGCGCCAAGCGGATCGCGCACGTGCGCTTCGACACGGCCGGGCAGAAGAAGCTTCTGGTGAAGATCGCGCCGATCCAGAAGATCTGAGCGCGCCAATCCGGGATCGTTGAGCGAGCAGCGACGAAGGAGCAGCGAGACGAAAGGCAGTCCTTCCCAGGAAACCGCGTTTCGTCTCGGTCGTCGCTACGCTTCGTCCTCGCTCAACGACCCCAGAGGGGGCGTATTCGGGGTCGTTGAGCGAGCAGCGACGAAGGAGCCGCGAGTCGAAACGCCGTGATCCTATGGAGACCGCGTTTCGTCTCGGTCGTCGCTACGCTCCGTCCTCGCTCAACGACCAGAGGGGGCGTATTCGGGGTCGTTGAGCGAGCAGCGACGAAGGAGCCGCGAGTCGAAACGCCGTGATCCTATGGAGACTGCGTTTCGTCTCGGTCGTCGCTACGCTCCGTCCTCGCTCAACGACCCGAGGGGGCGTATTCGGGGTCGTTGAGCGAGCAGCGACGTAGGAGTCGCGAGACGAAACGTGGTGATCCGCGGGAGACCGCGTTTCGTCTCGGTCGTCGCTGCGCTCCGTCCTCGCTCAACGACCCGAGGGGGCGTATTCGGGGTCGTTGAGCGAGCAGCGACGTAGGAGTCGCGAGACGAAACGTGGTGATCCGCGGGAGACCGCGTTTCGTCTCGGTCGTCGCTGCGCTCTGTCCTCGCTCAACGACCCGAGAGGGCGTATTCGGGGTCGTTGAGCGAGCAGCGACGCCCGCCCGGAATGCACGAGCAAAAGCGTCAGGGAATAGGCTGAAGCAATGGGCATTTTCTCGCGCCGCAAGAACCAGGACGACCTCGTCACGCCGGAGTCCGCTCCCGCCGAGAAGGCAGCGCCGGCCGAACCCGCCGCCGACGACGCGCCCGTCGTGAATGTCCCCGCGGTGAACGTGTCCGTGCAGGCCTTCCGCGGCCTCGGAACGCCTGCGGGGCCCGAGGTCGAGGCTCCCGCCGAGACCCCGGAGCCCGGTCACGACCTGATCGACCCGATCGTGGACGAGGCGCCCGTCGCGCAGGCCTCACCCGGGGGGATCCCCTCCGGGCGTCCGCCGCTGCCGCTCGCTCCGGCCGACCCGCCCGCGCAGACGGAATCCATCCCCGGAATGCCCGACAACGTTCTGCTCCGTGAAGCACTCGCGATGCTGGGGGACGATCCGAGCCAGGCCGAGCTGCTCGGCGTGCTCCGGCAGTCGCTGCAGGGCAACCTGTTCCTGCGTGTGCACGGCGACGCGGGCGAGCAGATCAAGGCGGGCAAGCCGCTGTCGGTCGCGGTCGTCAACGACGGCGAGAACTCGTTCATGCTCGCGTTCAGCGCGGCGAGCGCCGTGCGCGATTCGGTGCAGCAGAGCGAGGAGGATCCGTCCGAGACGTCCGCCGTCGTGCAGCCGGTGCAGGCGGTCTACCAGCAGGTGATCGACGGGCCGTTCGCCGGCCTCATCATCGACAACGCCTCCGGCGCGCACCGCGTGGTCTTCCCGGTCGAGGTTCTGCAGAAGGCCCTCGAGGAGGCCGACCCGACGTTCGCGATCAAGGCCCTGCTCGCCGCTCCCCGGGACGCGGACTCCGAGGCGCGCGTGGCCGAGGCGCTCACCACCGCCCGGGTGTGGGTGGCGGTCAGCGCGGCCGACGGCGACGGGCAGTTCGGCGTGGCCGAGGCGCACACGGCGGACGGCGAGCGCTACCTGCAGCTGTTCAGCCACCCGCTCGAGGTCATCGCCCTGGGCCGCGGCGATCAGCCGCTGCCGTTCAGTGCCGAGCAGATCGGCACCGTCCTCGCGCAGAACCCGGAGATGACCGGGGTGCTCGTCGACGCCGCGGGGCCGGCGATGGCCGTGCATCGTGATGCCCTGGGCGCCGTGATCGCCCTCGCGCCCGTGGAGTGATCGGGGAGCGCCGACACGGAGCCGGATCCCCATGGCGAGGGGACCATCTCGGGGGCGCACCGAGCCGCACCCTCAAGGGTCGGTGAAGCCAAGCTCAAGAACGGGTCAACGTCCTTGCATATTGATATGTCGGAATGCAGGCTGAAGTCAAGAGCTGCTCTGACATTGAGGACGATCATGACCGCCACGCCTTCCGGATCCACCCGCACTCGACGCAAGATCCTCGCTGTGCTCGCGGGAGGACTCGTGCTCGGGGTCGGCGCAGCGATCACCCTCGCCGCCTGGAACGACTCCGAGTTCGCGACCGGGACGTTCACGGCCGGCTCGTTCAACCTCGAGGGTTCGACCACCTCCGCGACGACCGGCTTCGCCGAGCACGCGACCACGGGTACGGCCGCGACGCTGAGCTTCACGGCGCCGTTCAGCAACCTCTCCCCGGGCGACATCGTCTACGCACCGTTCTGGGTGCGCCTCGACAAGACCACCACGAACAACGCGACCTTCGTGGCGTCCGGCCTCACGGCCTCGGGCACGAACGCCACCCACATCGCATATTCGGTGTACTCGATCGCGCCGGCCGCCACCTGCGACGCCTCGGCCACGTCGGGCACGCTCGTCACTTCGGGCGCGAACCTGAGCACGTTCGCCGCGGGCGGGCCGAGCGTCGCGCTCACCAAGGGCACGCCGCCGACGGTGGCGGGTACCGCAGCGCAGCTGTGCTTCGTGATCACCGCAGCCAGCCAGGCGACGCTCGTCCCCGGCGGCACGGCCACCGCGACCTGGTCGTTCCAGGCGACCTCGAATTGAGCAGGTCGAGACCGTCCTCGTGACGACCTCACCGACGCCGAAGGGCTCCACAAGGTCACAGCACCGGCTGGAGCGTCGTCATCGTCGCGCCCGCCGGCTCCTGCTGCACCGGGTCCGCGCTGTCCTGGCCGGAGGGATCGTGCTCGGCATCGGAGCCGGAGCGACCCTCGCGTCGTGGAATGACGCGGAGTACACGACCGCGACATTCAAGGCGGGCGCGTTCGGCATCGTCGGAGCCACGGACGGCGCCACCTTCACGGACCACAATCCCGGAGGAACCCCGTCGACACCTGCCGCGGCCCTGTCGTTTCAGATCACCGGGGGACAGATCGCCGCGATGGCGCCGGGAAACACCGCCTACGCGCTGTTCAGCGTCAAGACGATCAATCCGTCGGTGGCCGGGTCGGTGCAGTTGCAGGCGAACGCCGCCAACAGCACCGGGCTCGGTGCGTTCCTGATGTACCGGGTGCGCAGCATTGCCGGAACGACCTGCACTTCGGCAACCTTCGGCGGCGGCACGGACGTCGTCGCCGGCGCCGGAAGCACGGACGTGGTGCTCACCACCAGCGCAGCGGCATCGCAAGCGCTCACGGCCAACGGGGGGAACCAGGTGAACTACTGCTTCGCCGTGACGCTGCCGTCGAACACCGGCAACGGCGCGCAAGGGCAGACGCTGTCGCCGGCCTGGCAGTTCGTCGCGACATCGACCTGATCGAGCAGGGTCGCGCGCACGGCGGATGCTGCGCGCATGATGAAGGGGAGGAGGACGCAATGAGCGGGAGTTCGACGAAGCAGGCGCCACGGGATGAGCCGACCGCCGCCCCGGCGACGCGGCGCGCCAGGCGAGCGGAGCAGACCGCACGAGGCGACGGCGAACGCCGCCCGGCGTGCCTCCGTGCGAGGTCTGCTCGGCGAGATCCTCCTCTGGACCGCGGCGCTGGCGGGATTGATCTGCATCGTGCTGGTGATCCTCGCGTTCACGGCCCAGATCACCCTGATCATGTTCCGTACCGGCTCCATGGCCCCGACGATCCCGACCGGATCCGTCGCCGTGGTGCAGAAGATCCCCGCCGCGCAGGTCCACGTCGGTGATGTCGTCACGGTCGATCGCCCGGGGCTTCTCCCCGTGACGCACCGGGTCCGACACGTCGCGGCCGGCTCCTCGCCGTCCGAGCGTCTGCTCACGCTCCGAGGCGACGCGAATGCGATGGACGACACTGCGCCCTACCCGGTCTCGACCGTGCGGATCGTACGGTTGGCTGTCCCGGGCCTGGCACCCGTCATCGTGGCACTCGGAAACCCGTTCGTGCTCGGCGGGCTCACTCTCGGTGCGACGGCGCTGGTCGTCTGGGCGTTCTGGCCGCGCGAGCGGCGTGCGGGACGGGGACGGACAGGCGTCGCGAGCGGGCAGGATCCCGGAGCGGGTCCGTGATGACCTCTCGCATCGGGACCGTCGTACTCGCCGTCCTGCTCGGGGCGATCGTGACCGTCGCCGTGCCGGCGTCCGCGGGTGCCGCACCCACGACCGAGACGGTGCAGGGCAGATATCTGCGGATCGATTCGACCGCCGATTGGCGGATCGCCGCCGCGATGGGACCCGGTGACGAGGTGCGCTGGGATCTGGCGGTCAGCGCCGACGCGCCGAGCCCGGGGTCCGTTCGGCTCGGGGTGAGCGCCACCGGCGCGATCGGGCTGGACGTCGACGTGCGGCTGTGCGGTCAGGCCTGGCAGGGGGAGACCTGCCCGACGGGAGCGCGCACGCTGCGCACCGGCTGGCCCGTTCCTCTGGACGGTCGAACCGCCGAGCTGGACGCGATGCCGGCGGACGCCGTTGCGCATCTGAGAATCGACGTGCGGGTGCCCGCGACGGACGAGGACCTGCGCGGATCAACGGAGATCCGGGTCCACGCGGACGGCTTCGGCGACAGCATCGAGACGGGCCCTGGCGCCTCGGCGGTTCTGTCGGCGACGGGCGGATCCATGCCCGTCGCTCTCGTCGTCGTGGGGGGAGTGCTGGTCGGCGGGGCCGTGGTATTGCTTCTCGCCGTGCGGTGGCGCAAGGGCGGCGAGGACGGATGAACGGTCGCATCCGCCGCCGATCGCTCCGACGCATGCTCGCGGTGATGGTGGCGCTCGCCTGCGTGGCGGTGCTGTCGCTGCCCCAGCCGCGTCAGACCGACGCGGCCTTCACGGACACGGAGTTCACTTCGGGCGCGCAGCTCACCGCCCTGCGGCTGGTTCCACCGCAGCTCCAGAGTCCGGCGACCACCTGTGTGCATCCTCTGTCC
This sequence comes from uncultured Actinomycetota bacterium, assembly GCA_963791605.1. Lineage (GTDB taxonomy): Bacteria > Actinomycetota > Actinomycetes > Actinomycetales > Microbacteriaceae > Microbacterium. The sequence goes on from CAWBTB010000024.1 coordinate 346,580, forward strand.
GTGGTGGTGGGCGGGGATGTCTTGCAAGTGAAATGGCAATGGACAACTGTCCCCTACACCGACACCGTGAAGACTGTCTCGAAGTGGACCATCAACGGATCGGCGGCGGCGCCGTCCGTCACGAGGGCGGGAACCGTGTACACGGCGACATTCACTCGTGGACTCATCGCCGGCTTGGTCGGCGGGATCGTCGCCAGCCTCGGCGGCAGTTTCACCGTCGCCGTGGTGACGCAGTGGACGACTCCGGGAAGCGTCGTCTGGACGTCCCAGACATCGTCGACCGTGACGGTCACGTACCCGATACTGGGCCTGGGCGCGACGACGTGCGTTATCGCCAATGGCACCTGAGCGCTCGCAGCGGCAGGGAGGCCGTGATAGTCAGTCCGCGAGCGCGAGGGCCCGGAACATGTCGCGTTCGCGCAGCGCCTCGCGACGGCTCTCCGTCGCCTGAGGCGCGCGGGCCGGGGGAGTGCGCCCGGTGGTGCGCTGGTACAGCTCGTCGATGAGGCGGGTGGCGAGGCCTACGAGCGTCTCGATCTCGCGTTCGTCGCGGTCGATCCACACGCAGTGCGGCTCGTCGTGCACGGGCTGGAAGTCGGAGTGCTCCTCCCAGACGAACAGCGTCCGCTCCGCGCCGAGAACGTGCTGCTGCCACCACACCTGACGCAGGTAGGTGCGCGGGATCCCGCGCCACGACTTGTTGGTCGTCTTGATCTCGGCGAGGGTGACCCGCCCGGTCGGATCCTGCAGGATGCCGTCCGGCGTGGCCAGATGCCGCGACTCGACCTCGGCGCGGAACAGGGCGGACGACGGCATGATCCCGTGCGTCGCGGCAACCCACGCCGCGATCTCGGGTTCGCGCCTGCGCCCGTGGTCGGTGTAGGCGTTGCCCGCGAACCGCGGACCCGCGCCGAGCTTGGCGTCGGCGGCCCGGGCGATCGAGCCGTCGCTGGTGAGCCCGGCGACATCGGTCGCGGTGATCCCGCGCGCCCGAGCCCGCAGCCAGGCGACCCGGTCGCGCGAGTCGGCGACGATGCGCGCTTCGAGTTCCGGGGTCACTCATCGAGGCTACCTCCGACGTCCGACGCGCATGGCCTGGCACGCCGGACGTCGGGGTTGCAGCGTGCCGGTGACCGTGTGCCAGTGACCGGGTGCCAGCGCGGCGGCTGTCGGGTCGCCACCGCGTCCCCGAATGCACGGACTCCTGCCCACTGCACGGCGTGTTGACGCGAAGTTCCGGTGCACTCGGCAGGATCCCGTGCATTCGCCCTGTCGCCTCGGCGTTCCCGCGGGTATTCGTGCTGTCGCCGAAGGCGCCGCCCGGATACGCGCCCAGATGGTCCCGGGTGATTCCGCACAGTTGCGCCGATGGCCGGGTTGTGCACGGATTGCAGGATCGCACCCCGCGGCGCGTCTGGACCGCATCACGCTGAAGGATGACATCACTCCTTGCCATCCCTCCTGTACACCCGCCCCTGCTGGAGCATCTGGTCCGGTCGCGGAACGACCTGGTCCTGAACGGCTGGACGGATCGTCGCATCGCCGACGCGGTGCGACGGGGCGTGCTCTTCCGCATCCGGCGCGGCTGGTATATCGCGGCGGGGGACTATGCATCGCTGAAACCGGAGGAGCGCCATCGGGCGCATGTGATCGCCGTGGCGCGGGATGCCACCGGCGGTGCGGTGATGTCGCACAGTTCCGCGGCGGTGCTGTGGAGGCTGCCGCTGTACCGGATCGACTGCGTGTGGGTGCACATGACGATGGAACCGTCCGCGCGGATCTCGAGCGTTCCTGATGTGAAGCGCCATGTCGCCGATCTGCCGGCCGACGACATCGCCATCGTCGACGGGATCCGCGCCACATCGCTCAGTCGCACCGTGTTCGACCTGATCGGGGCACTGCCGCTCTCCGCCGCGGTCTCGCTCGCCGACGCGGCGGAACGGACGATGGGTGAACGACTGCGGGAGTGGGACATGGATTCCGTGGTGTCGTGGCGACGCGGACTGCAGGAGCGCGTGGCGAACGCCACGGGATCGCGGGGGATACGTCAGGCGCGCTGGGTGGCGGACTTCAGCGACGGCCGAGCGCAGCTGCCGGGCGAGAGCGTCAGCAGACTGCAGCTGCACCGTCTGGGTTTCGCGCGCCCCGTGCTGCAGGCCCCCGTGCCGGGACCGGACGGGACGACGTACTATGTCGACTTCCGGTTCGCCGACGTCGACGGCTTCGGCGAGTTCGACGGCAAGGACAAGTACTTCGACGAGGCGATGCGGTCGGGTAAGACGCTGGAGCAGGTGCTCTTTGACGAGAAGAGACGGGAAGACTGGATCCGCGGAACGACACAGTCTCGGTTCGCGCGCTGGGGGTCCGAACACATCCAGACGGCACGATCGCTCGGGCGGAGGCTGGCGGCGTTCGGGATCGCAGCTCCGTGACCGGCTCGGATTCGCCGAGTGCACGGGGTGCTGCCGAGTGCACGCCCGCGTTGCGTCGACAGACCGTGCACTCGACAACACGTCGTGCACTCACGGGGTCACGACGATCGGGCCGCCAGCCGGGAGGCTGCGCGATTTGGGGGATCCGGACCGATGCCGTACGCTGGGGTCAACCGAAGACCGCCGGTCATCGTCGTGTGCGTGAGCGCAGGGCGATCGAAGCACTGCTGAGCAGAGGCCCGCGCAGGTGACACGAACGATTCGTCCAGGATCCTGGATCTCCCGCTCCGTGCGCTTGCGCCGGAGCGTTTTTCTTTGCCCGCAGTCGTGCGGCGGTCGAGGCCGGTGCTCCACCGCCGTGGAGCGCCCCGTACCCATCAAGGAGTGACCATGGCGCAGAAGGATGCATCGGTCGTCGAGCTCACGAAGAACTTCGAGAACTCGAACGCCGTCCTGCTGACCGAGTACCGCGGTCTGACGGTCGCCCAGCTCAAGCAGCTGCGCAACAGCATCCGTCAGGACGCGAGCTACGCCGTGGTGAAGAACACGCTGACCAAGATCGCCGCGAACAACGCGGGGATCACGGCACTGGACGAGGACCTCAAGGGTCCGTCGGCCGTGGCCTTCGTGCACGGTGACTTCGTCGCCACCGCCAAGGCTCTGCGTGACTTCGCCAAGGCGAACCCGCTTCTCGTGATCAAGGGCGGCATCTTCGAGGGCAACCCCCTCAGTGCCGACGAGGTCAACAAGTACGCCTCCCTGGAGAGCCGCGAGGTTCTGCTGGCGAAGGCCGCGGGAATGATGAAGGCGACGATGGGCAAGGCTGCGGCCACCATCGACGCTCTCCGCGAGAAGCTGGAGACCGCCGCGGCTGCCTGAGCCCCGACCGGTCTTCACCCCACAAACCCCATCTATTAGGAGAAACATCATGGCGAAGCTCACCACTGAGGAGCTGCTCGACCAGTTCGCTGGTCTGACCCTTGTCGAGCTCAGCGAGTTCGTGAAGGCGTTCGAGGAGAAGTTCGACGTCACCGCTGCTGCTCCCGTCGCCGTTGCCGGCGCCGGCGGCGCCGCTGTCGAAGAGGTCGAGGAGAAGGACTCCTTCGACGTCATCCTCGAGGCCGCGGGCGACAAGAAGATCCAGGTCATCAAGACGGTCCGCGAGCTCACCTCGCTCGGCCTCGGCGAGGCCAAGGCCGTCGTCGACGGTGCCCCGAAGGCCGTCCTGGAGGGCGCCAACAAGGAGGCCGCCGAGAAGGCCAAGGAGGCCCTCGAGGCCGCCGGCGCGACGGTCACCCTCAAGTAATCGCGTTCCACGACGCTCTGCGAAGGCCCCGGGTTCTCCCGGGGCCTTCGTGCGTGTCAGCGGGAGTCGGCGCGCGGCGCCGCGGTCGAGGCGCGCGCGACCAGCGAGACCGGTGAGATCACGTGCTCGAGCGGCGCTCCCGGATCCTGCATACGCGCGCGGAGCAGCCGGACGGCTTCGGCGCCCTGCTGCTGGGGGAACTGCCGGATCGTGGTCAGGCTGAACATCTCGGCGTAGCGGTGGTCATCGACGCCCGTCACGCTCAGCTCGCTGGGCACTCCGATGCCGAGGCGCTGCGCCGCGATGATCGCTCCGATCGCCGCCTCGTCGCACACGGCGGCGATCGCGGTCGGGCGGTGGCGTCGATCCGCGAGCAGGGCGGCCGAGGTCGCGAACGCCTCCGGGATCGTGGACCGGGTGGGCACAGGGCGGATCCGGTGTTCGAGCCCCGCGGCGATCATCGCCTGGCAGTAGCCGTCCAGCCGCTTGCGCTCTCCGAAGCTGAACTGGTCCGCGTCCGGCACGTCGCCGAGGAACGCGATGTCTTCGTGGCCGAGGTCGATCAGATGCTCTGTCGCGACCCGGGCGGCGGCGGCGTCGTCGATCGTGACCGTGTCGGCGCGTTCCGGGAACGGTCCGACGGAGACGAGGGGCAGCCCCGTTCCGGCGAGGCGTTCGAGCTCGTGCGCGCCCGGCTGCAGGCACACCGCGATGATTCCGTCGAAGCGTCGCCCGGCGAGCGCGTGGTCCAGCATCCGCGCACGTTCCGCGCTGCCCTCGGTGCCCCCGTAGAGGCTGAGATCCAGCCCGTCGTCGATGAGCGCCTGCTGCACACCGCTGAGAAGCTCGGCGAAGTACCAGCGGTCGGCCATCGGCATGATCACGCCGATCGTGGACGTGCGCCCGGTGGCGAGACTGGACGCGCTGGAATGCGCGGCGTACGCGAGCTCCCGGGCGGCGCGCTCGACGCGCTCTCTGGTCGCGGCGGAGACGTAGCCGTTCCCGCTCAGTGCGCGACTGGCCGTCGACTTCGCGACCCCCGCCCGCAACGCGACATCGACGATCCCCGTCACGGCTCCTCCTCGAAACGATTCCCTCACCCTAGCGATCCAGGGGCTTTTCTGGAACCGGTTTCCTGAAAGCGCTCCCAAAAGGGTCCCCGCGCGATCGGCGGTTATGCAGTTGTGACCCCGCTGACGTTGCGGGGAGGGTGTGAAGGTCATTAGTGTCGGCTGGAAGCGGTTCCTGAGAGGAACCTCCAGCATGGGGAAACCAGTCCCCGCGCGATTCAAAGGAGAAACGTATGGGAATGTCTCAGCGACGTCGCCTGCTGGCACCGCTGGCGCTACTCGCAGTCTCGGGCCTCGCACTCGCGGGGTGTGCCGAAGGCAGCGGCTCGTCCGGTGGCGACACGTCCGGCAAAGGCCAGACGGTCAAGATCTCCGGCGGCATCACGGGAACCGAGGCGGACCAGCTGAACAAGTCCTTCGATCAGTTCACCAAGGACACCGGCATCAAGGTCGTCTACACCGGTGACAAGAGCTTCGAGGGAAACATCGTCACCAAGGTCTCCGGCGGCAGCGCGCCCGACATCGCGATCGTTCCGCAGCCCGGCCTGCTGAAGAGCCTGGTCGGCACCGGCCAGGTCAAGACGGCACCCGCCGAGGTCTCGGCCAATGTCGACAAGAACTGGTCGAAGGACTGGAAGACCTACGGCACCATCGACGGCAAGTTCTACGCTGCGCCGATGCTCGCCAACGTCAAGGGCTACGTCTGGTACTCGCCGGCGAAGTTCAAGGAGTGGGGCGTCGAGGTTCCGAAGACGTGGGACGAGCTGCTCACGCTGACCAAGACGATCCAGGAGAAGACCGGCCAGGCGCCGTGGTGCGCGGGCTTCGCGTCGGGTGACGCGTCCGGGTGGCCGGGCACCGACTGGATCGAGGACCTGGTCCTGCGCCAGAGCGGGACCGACGTCTACGACAAGTGGGTCGCCGGCTCCGTGAAGTTCACCGACCCGCAGATCAAGCAGGCGTTCGACGCCGTCGGCACGATCCTGCTCGACCCGAAGTACGTCAACGCGGGCTTCGGCGACGTGAAGAGCATCAACTCGACCGCATTCGCGGATGTCGCGGCCAAGGTCGCCGACGGCACCTGCGCGATGACGCACCAGGCCTCGTTCCTCTCGTCGAACTTCCTCGACGTGAAGACCAAGGCCGGAGCGGCGCCCAAGGTCGCCTCCGACGGCGACGTGTACGCGTTCGTGCTCCCCGGCGTGAAGGCGGGCGAGAACACGATCGAGGGTGGCGGTGAGTTCGTCGCCGGCTTCACCGACAGCGCAGCGACCAAGAAGGTGCTCGAGTTCATGTCGTCCAAGGACTTCGCGAACGCCCGGGTCAAGCTGGGCGGCGTCATCTCCGCGAACAAGAACGCAGACGCGTCGCTGGCCTCCAGCCCGTTCCTGCAGGACGCGATGAAGACGCTGCAGGATCCGAAGACCACGCTGCGTTTCGACGCCTCCGACCTGATGCCGGCCACCGTCGGATCCGGCTCGTTCTGGAAGGGCATGGTCAGCTGGATCGACGGGAAGCCGACCGACCAGGTGCTGAGCGACATCCAGGCCGGTTACAAGAACTAGTCTGAGCACGACCTGAGAGGGCTGCGGGGCTCGTCCGCCGATGCGGACGGCCCCGCGGTCCCTCGCGGGCAGGTCCTGGCAGAGTTCGACGGCGAACCCAGAAGGGGGTCCACATGTCGCAGACCACAACGACCGAATCCAAGCGATCCGATCGCACGGCGACCGCATCCACCCGATCCGGTCGCACGACCGCCTCCCGATCCGTCACGATAGGGGCGATGATCGTCGGCGCCATCGCGATCATCGGGGTCTTCCTCGCCCTCCTGGTGAGTCCTTCTCCGGAGAGCCCGGCGCCTACCAGCCTCGGCTTCTCGCTGAGGAGCTTCTTCGTCTGGATCGGCGGGATGAACCCGCTGGTGCAGATCCCCATCGTGCTCGTCGTCTTCGCCGTCGTCGCCGGGATCCTGCTGCTGCTCATCGAGTACGCACCGCGCCACGGCAAGGGCTACTTCTGGCTGCGCCTGGTCGCGTGCTTCGTGATTCCGGTGCTGGCGTTCATGCTGCTGCGGCCGTACCAGAACGCCGTGATCTACGTGATGGCGATCGCGCTGATCGCCGGCGGTCTGCTGTTCTTCGCGGACTACCGGGCGCGAGAAGGCGCCGGGTACACGGTGCAGCTGGTGCTGTTCATGGCGCCTGCCTCGATCCTGCTCGTCGTCGGTCTCATCTACCCCGCCGTGAGCACCGTGATCCAGTCGTTCTTCGACAAGACCAGCAAGGACTTCGTCGCGCTGGACAACTACCTGTGGGTGTTCACCAACCCCGAGGGGTTCTGGTCGGTGATCAACACGCTGATCTGGGCGCTGATCGCCCCGATCGTGTCGACCGTCTTCGGCCTCGCCTACGCCGTGTTCATCGACCGGGCGCGCGGCGAGAAGATCCTCAAGGTGTTCGTGTTCATGCCGGTCGCCATCTCGTTCGTCGGCGCCGGCATCATCTGGAAGTTCATCTACGACTACCGCCAGGGCGCCCAGATCGGCCTGCTGAACGCGGTCGCGACGTTGTTCGGAGGCAAGCCGGTGTCCTGGCTGGACACCACGCCCCTGGTCAACACCGTCTGCCTGCTGATCGTGTTCATCTGGACGCAGACCGGGTTCGCGATGGTGATCCTGTCGGCGGCGATCAAGGCCGTGCCGACGGAGCAGCTCGAGGCGGCGTCGCTGGACGGCGCGAACGCCTGGGATCGGTTCCGCAACGTGACCGTTCCGGGGATCCGCTCCTCGCTGATCGTCGTGCTGACCACGATCACGATCGCTTCCCTGAAGGTGTACGACATCGTCGCGGTGATGACCGGCGGCCGTGCGAACAGCACGGTGCTGGGCTTCGAGATGGTGAACCAGCAGCAGCGGTTCCAGAGCTACGGGCACTCCTCGGCGCTGGCCGTCGTGCTGTTCCTGTTCGTCCTGCCGCTGATCGTCTACAACGCCCGTCAGATGGCCAAGCAGAGGGAGATCCGCTGATGAGTGCGACACAGGCGGTCGTCACCGACAACCGCACCAAGCGCCAGGTCGAGCGGGACACCCGCCGCAACGAGGCGACCGCGCAGAAGCGGCTCACCTCCAAGGGCGCCACGATCGCGGCCGTGATCATCGCGATCTTCTGGACGATCCCGACCTTCGGCCTGTTCGTGACCTCGTTCCGGCCCGGAGCGGACTCGAACAGCACCGGCTGGTGGACCGTGTTCGTGAACCCGTCGTTCACGCTGCAGAACTACGCCGAAGCGCTCACCTCGGGCGGCACCGCGCTGACCCTGGGCGCGTCGTTCATCAATTCGCTGGCGATCACCATCCCGGCGACGGTGATCCCGATCTTCATCGCCTCGCTCGCCGCCTACGGCTTCGCGTGGATGGACTTCAAGGGCAAGAACCTCGTGTTCGTGTTCGTGTTCGCACTGCAGATCGTGCCGATCCAGATGGCCCTGGTGCCGCTGCTGTCGCTGTTCTCACGCGGGCTCACGCTGTTCGGCACGCAGATCTTCCCTGGGCTCGAGTTGCGCGATGTGGACCACAGCTTCGCGACGGTGTGGATCGCGCACGCGATCTTCGCGATGCCGCTGGCGATCTTCATGCTGCACAACTTCATCGCGGAGATCCCCGGCGAGGTCGTCGAGGCAGCACGGGTGGACGGCGCGGGGCACGGGCAGATCTTCTTCACGATCATCCTGCCGCTGGCGATGCCTGCGATCGCGTCGTTCGGCATCTTCCAGTTCCTCTGGGTCTGGAACGATCTGCTCGTGGCCACGATCTTCGCCCCGGAGTCGTCGCTGCCGCTGACCCAGACGCTGAACTCCCTGTCCGGAACGTGGGGAAACCAGTGGTTCCTGCAGTCGGCGGGAACGTTCATCTCGATCATCGTCCCGCTCATCGTGTTCTTCGCGCTGCAGCGCTTCTTCGTGCGCGGCCTGCTGGCCGGCGCGACGAAGGGCTGAGCCCGTTCGGTCCCTGAGCCCGTTTCGGTCGCTGAGCCTGGTCGGTCGCTGAGCCCGTTTCGGTCGCTGAGCCTGTCGAAGCGACGCGCCGTGGATCCGGGCCCTTCGACAGGCTCAGGGACCGGATCCGCGCTCAGGGACCGGATGCGGGGCTCAGGGGCCGGATGCGGGCTCAGGGACGGATCCGGGAGACAATGGCCGGATGACACGACGGTTCGCCCTCAGCGCCGGGGTCTGCGCCGTCCTGGTCGCCGCGGTGCTCGGCGCCCTCATCGTCCTGAGCCCCGGGCTCATCGTGTCGTGGGACGAGGCCTGGAACCTGGAGATGGGGGAGTGGCGGTCCGGCCCGCTCGTCGGGTTCGCGCTGGTCATGAACTTCCTCGGCGGCGGCTGGTTCGCGACGTTCGTGGTGCCGCTGGGAATCGCCCTGATCGGACTGCTGCGAGGCTGGCGGGCGTCGGTCTACGCGCTGATCGTCTTCGTCTCGAGCGCGGCCCTGGTGCAGCTCATCAAGCACCTGCTGGGGCGGCCGCGACCCGGGGACCTGCTGATCGCCTCGGATTTCGGATCCTATCCCTCCGGGCACACGGCGAACGCGGCGACGGTCGCCGTCGTGCTGTGGTTCCTGTTCCCGCAGCTCGCGACCGCGGTCGGCGGCGCGGTGTGGGTCGTCGCGATGGGCTTCTCGCGCACCGTGCTGAGCGTGCACTGGTTCAGCGACACGGTGGGCGGAGCGCTCCTCGGCGCAGGCGTGGCGCTCCTCACCGCGGCGGTGCTGTGGCGCTGGGTCGGACCGGCCGGGATGCCCGGCGAGGACGCGGAGGCGGACCGCGCCGGCCCAGGCACGGGCGGCGCTCCCCGGCACGGACCCGATCGCTAGGCTGATCGGATCCGCCGATGCAGAGGAGCCCGCAGTGGCGCAGATCCGCCCCTACCGTGCCGCCGACGTCGCCGGCCTGTACGACGTGTGCGTGAAGACCGCGGACGTCGGCGGGGATGCGACGGGCATGCTCGAGGACGATGCGCTCTGGGGCGATCTGTTCGCGGCGCCCTACGGTGTGCGCGACCCCGGGCTGTGCTGGGTCGTGCAGTCGGACGATGAGCGTGTGGTCGGCTACGTCGTGGCCACAGACGACACGAACGCGTTCGCGGCGTGGTTCCGCGACGAGTGGTGGCCGTCCCGCGTGCAGCGGTACCGCCGGTCCGGAGCGGCGGAGCCGACGGCACAGGACCGCTTCCTCGGCTACGGCGACCGGATGGCGCCGCCCGAGGACGCGATCGTGGCCGCGTACCCCGCGCATCTGCACATCGACCTGCTCCCGGAGACCCAGGGGCAGGGCCTCGGCCGCCGGCTCATCGACACGCTGCTCGCGGAGCTCGGTCGCCGCGGCGTGCCCGGACTGCACCTCGGCATGAACGCCGACAACGCCGCCGCCGGAGCGTTCTACGAGCGTCTCGGGTTCACCCGGCTCGCTTCGGGCGAGGGCAGTACGACGTACGGCATCCGGATCCCCGCCGCCTGAGGATCCCCGCCGCCTGAGACGGAAGAAGCGCTGCCCCGTGGATCTCGGGGCAGCGCTTCACGTTGGCGGTGACGGCGGGATTCGAACCCGCGGTTGCTTGCACAACACACGCTTTCCAAGCGTGCTCCTTCGGCCGCTCGGACACGTCACCAGGAGTACAACCTGACCATCCTATCCGATCCCGCGTGCGCTCCCGGACAGGAGGTGTCCGCCGGCGCCGCGTGCCAGGATGAGGAGCGACCGCGAAGGAGAGGCGCGCCGTGACCGGCACTGAGGGATCCGGCCCCGAGGGGACCAGCAGCGAGGCGACGCCCGTCGACGAGCAGCATCCGTCCCGGCGCAGGTGGGCGCTGCAGATGCAGCAGCCGCTGCCGTCCGCCACGGTGTTCGACCGGATCGCGTTCCTCATCGGTGCCGCCTCCGCCGTCTGGCTCGCGGTCATCATCGCCATTCAGGGCTTCCGGTACCCGTGGTCGGTGCTGCTGTTCCTGCCCGTGTGGGCGATCATGGCGTACCTGGTGCTTCCGCGACTGCACCGGCTGCTGAGCGACCTGTACGTGCCCGACTACTTCTTCGGCCGCACGCGCACCGCGGACGGGCTGCTCGGCGACCCGGTCAACCTCGGCGTGGACGGATCCGCCGAGCAGCTCGACACCGTGATGATCCGGGCGGGATGGCACCGCGCCGACGAGATCACCGCTGCCTCGACCTGGGGGATCATCGCCTCGACCCTGACCCGGCGCAGCTATCCGACCGCCCCCGTGTCGCCGCTCATGCTGTTCGGACGCCGGCACGACGTCGCGTACCAGCAGGAGGTGGCCGGCAATCCGAAGCAGCGCCACCACGTGCGCTTCTGGCACTGCCCTCCCGGGTGGCTGCTGCCCGGCGGCGCGCACGCCGACTGGCTCGGCGCGGGCACGTACGACACCGACGTGGGGCTGAGCCTGTTCACGCTGCAGGTCACGCATCGGATCGACGAGAACACCGACATCGAACGCGACTTCGTGGTGCAGAGCGCGCGCGAGGCGGATCCCGCCGTGCGCATCCGCGATCTGCCGGACTTCACCACCGGCTACCACTCCCGCAATGGCGGCGGGGACCGGTTCATCACCGACGGGCACCTGCCCATCCTCGACGTCAGGGCGGTCTCGGTGGGAGCGGGATCCGCCGACGCGGATCCCGCGGCGCGGCGGCCGGACGAGGGCCGCGGCGAGTCGCTGCGCACCACGGCCGAGCGCTCGATGCGGCGCGCACCGCTGGCGATCTTCTTCGCGGTCGGCGTGGTCGTGCTCGGCGGCCTGATCGAGCTGATCAGCATGATCGTGGGCGCGGCGACCGACGCGAGCGTTCGGCGGATCCTCGACGAGGGGCTGCCCTACGAGGCCGCGCTGCTGCTGAGTGTCCTCGGGTTCGTGGCGCTCATCTCGATCGCGCAGCTGCTGATGGCGTGGTTCGTACTGCGCCGGGGCCGCCGCTCCCGGGCGATCCTGATGGTGCTGCTCGCGATCGGCGTGTTCTCCACCGCGATCGACTACCTCGACGGCAACGCCGCGCTCGGGTTCAACGGAACGCTGCTCTCCGCGTCGCTGCAGTGCCTCGCGCTGCTCGCGCTCTCCAGCGAGGCGGCGGGATCCTGGGCCCGGCGGCGGTCGCGGGCGAACTAGGATCTCTGGGTGCCCACCCCGAAGATCGTGCTGTTCTATGCGTTCGCGCCGTTGAAGGATCCCGAGGCGATCCGGCTCTGGCAGCGCGACCTGTGCGATGCGCTGCGCCTGCGCGGGCGGATCCTGATCTCCGAGCACGGCATCAACGGCACTCTCGGCGGCGACGTGCCGGCGGTGAAGAAGTGGCTGCGCTCGTTCCGCGCCTACGCCCCGTTCCGCGACGCGGACGTGAAGTGGAGCGAGGGCACGGCCGTCGACGGCGACGGGTTCAGCCTCGATTTCCCGAAGCTCAGCGTGAAGGTGCGCGACGAGATCGTGTCGTTCGGAGCTCCGGGTGAGCTTCGGGTCGACGAGCACGGCGTGGTCGGCGGCGGCGCCCGGCTGAGTCCGGCCGGGTTGCACGAGCTGGTCGCCGAGCGCGGCGACGAGGTGGTCTTCTTCGACGGCCGCAACGCCCTGGAGGCGCAGATCGGACGGTTCCGCGGAGCCGTGGTGCCGGACGCCGAGACGACGCGCGACTTCGTCGGGCTGCTCGACTCCGGGGCATACGACGACCTCAAGGGCCGCCCGGTCGTGACCTACTGCACCGGCGGGATCCGCTGCGAGGTGCTGTCCGGCCTGATGCGCTCGCGCGGGTTCGGCGAGGTGTACCAGCTCGACGGCGGGATCGTGCGCTACGGCGAGGAGTACGGCGACGACGGCCTCTGGGAGGGATCGCTGTACGTGTTCGACGGCCGCGGATCCGTGGACTTCAGCGATCACCCGGCCGTGATCGGGGCCTGCGTCCGGTGCGGCGCGGCCACGAGCCGCACCGCGAACTGCCCCGACTCGTCGTGCCGGCATCAGGCCGTCGTGTGCGTGGACTGCGTCGCGGTGCCGTGCGTGGAGCACGCGGCCGCCGTCTGAACCGCTCGCGCTGCGTGCGTGAGCGACGGGTCTCGCGCCGTCACCCCCTCTGAGCGCCAGGACCCCCTCGTGGCGACGCATCTGCGAGGGGGTGGGGGCGGTGCAGGGGGGTCAAAGAGCCTTCGCGGTGGGCGTGGGCTTCGGGATCGACCATGGGCTGCGCTGGTGGCACCGCAGCGCGGTCAGCCGGTCGACGTCGCCAGGAGCCGGGCGCCCAGCAGGGAGCGGGGGGCGAGCAGCGCCGCGATCCGGGAACGCCCGGACACGTGCTCGCGCAGACCCCTCCGGATCGTGCCGAGAGCCGGCCGCAGGTCGGGTGCGGTTCTCGCCTCGCCGGGGCGGACGTAGCTCGCGCGCTCCACAGCGCGCACGAGGATCGCCACGGCGTCCGCATCGGCACCGCGTTCGCGCACGAGCCGGGCTCCGCGGGCGCGCGGGGTCTCCGAGTCGGGTGCGGGCAGCCCCAGATCCTGCAGGATCGCGCGCAGCTCATCCCAGGCGGCCAGGGCGTCCCCGCCCGCTGCCCGGCGGGTCCGACGTGCGGCCTGCACCCGGCGGACCGCGGCCGGGATCAGCAGTACGACGACGAGGACCATGATCGTCCACAGCACCGGGACGGGGTTCAGCCGTGCGGTGGAGGACCCGGCGGCCCCGGCGTTCGGGATGTCGGGCCGGTTCGGATCCTTCGCGCTCGCCGTCGAGGTGGGCTGCGGCGTGGCGCCGGGCGTGGCCGTCGGATCCGTTCCGGATCCGCTGCCGGCCGAATCGACGAACCCGGTCGGCACGCCGCGGGTCGCGGTCGGCTCGAACGGCACCCAGCCGATGCCGGCGAAGTACACCTCCGGCCAGGAATGCAGCTGGTCGGTGCCCACCTCGAACACGACCTTGCCGTCGTCCGAGCGGCGATCCGTCGACGTGCCGGGCAGATAGCCGACCACGATCCGGGCCGGCATACCGAGGGAGCGCGCCATGAGCGCGAACGCGCCCGCGAAGTGCACGCAGTACCCCTCGCGCACGCTGAGGAACCGCGCGACCGCCTGGACGTTCGTGCCGTCGAAGCCGTCCGCGACGGGCGTCGCGAGCGAATACCGGAACCCGGCGCGGAACCAGGTCTGCAGCGCGATCAGCCGGTCGTAGTCGGTGTCGGATCCGCCCACCACGGAAGCGGCGTCCGCGGCGATCACCTCCGGCATGTCCTTGGGCAGCGCGCGCAGCGCGGCGGGCGCATCGGATCCGGAGGCCGTCGAGGCGCGGATCTGCGCGAGTGTCGGCACCACCGCGGTCGTGTCGATCGTGTAGTTCTGATCCGCGGCGTCGGCGTTCGCGGCCACCACGGTGCGGTTGTCGCGGGCTGCGACCCAGTTGCCGTCGACGCCCCGCACCGCCGTCGCCTGGTACGGCACCGGCAGCCATGCACCCGCGATGCCGGTGGTGCGGATGGTCGTGCGGGTGCTGTGCGTGGCGATGCTCTTGGGCACGGTCACCGCGCCGAGTCCCTGCGCGAGCGGGATCGTGGCGGGATGGTCCGGCTGCCACTGGCTGCCGTCGAACGTCGACAGCGTCGCGATGCGCAGGTACGGGGCGGTGCCGTCGTCGCTGATCAGCGTGAGCGCCGTGACGGGGGAGGGGCGACGCAGATCCTGCCCCAGCGCCAGCGTGGCGTTCAGCGTCGTCGTGCCTCCGCCCGTGCCGATGCCCGAGGCCGAGAGCGGCAGCAGCGGGGAGACCACGAGGGCGGCGACGACGGCGCACGCGCCCACCGCGGCAGTCGTGACCGAGCGGGAGCGCACGGGCGGTGCGACGCGCCGGGCCGCACCCGCGCGGCCGGATCCCGGCGGGGCGAACCGCACATGCAGGAACAGCACGATCACGACGGCGAGCGCGACGAACCACACGGGGTTCAGCCTGCCGGGCACCACGATCGACGGCACCGCCCCGACCGCCGCGAGCAGGACCGCCGCGACGAGCGGGGTGCGCAGGGCGACCAGCACGAGGTCCAGCACGAGCGCGAGCATCCCGGTCGCGACGGCGACCGCCACGGCCACGGCGGGAGTGGACGCGAGGGGCGCGACGCCGGAGCGGATCTGCTCGGCCGCCGCCGGGATCAGCGCGTCGATCCTGCCGATGACGTCGGGCGTGGGGAGCAAGCCCCCCCTGCCGACCTGCTTCGATGTGAACACCGCGAGCGCGATCGAGCCGGCGACCAGCTGGAGCAACGGGACCACGGGCAGGGTGAGCCAGGCCGGGCCGCGCCGGGTGAGGGTCCGTACGACGAGGGCGGTGAGGATCACGGATCCGGCGACCGCGACCGCGCCCGCGCTCCATGCTCCGGGTTGTACGACCGCGCTGAGCGGCCACACCGCCACGAACATGCCGAGCGCGCTGAGCGCGGCTGCCGCGACCGGGCCGGCGTAGCCGCCGCGCTCCCGCTCCGGTCCGCCATAGGCGCTGAGCTCACCTGCCGGCATCCGCGGGCTCCTCCTGCGCCCCGGCGTCCGACCAGGCGACGGCCGGATCGTCCCCGAGCGTCGCCGTGTGCCAGCCCAGCGACGCGGCCGCGGACAACGCCCCGGCCTCCGGAGCCGTCGCGAGCAGGATCGGCGTGGCGGCGCCGCCGTGCGACAGGGTGCTCGCATCGGCAGGGTCGAGCGCGCCCGTGATCAAGACCAGGGGTCCGACGGTGTGCCCCTCGCTCGCCGCGGGGAGCCCGGCGTCCCGCTCCCCGGTGCGCGGCGCGGTGCCGGCGAGCGCGACGAGCAGCCCGTCGCGCTCGTCCTCCGCCCCGCGCAGCCGTCCGATGAGCACTCCGGTCGCGTCGACCACGTCGACCGCGAAACCGTGGTCGACGAGGTGCATCGCGATCGACGCGCAGGCGGTGACGGCGCGGTCGAAGCCGACGTCGCCGACGCCGCCCGGCGCGGTCCAGCGCGTGCCGGCGCGATCCAGCACGACGAGCGCGTCGGGACTCGACTCCTGCTCCTCCTGCCGCACCATCAGGTCGCCGCGGTGCGCAGTGGCGCGCCAGTGGATCCGCCGCATCGAATCCCCCGGCACGTAGCGCCGCGGCGAGAGGTTGTCGGATCCTTGTCCCAGCCGGTGCGAGGAGGTCTGTGCGGTGCCGCCCGCTCTGCCGGTGCGGTCGGCGAGCCGGGGCAGCGGGAGCACGGCCGGCACGATCGTGATCGGGGTCGGGTCGCCGAGCTCGTCGGTGCGCCGGAACAGGCCGAACGGATCCGTCGTGGTGAGCTGGAGCGGGCCGAGCGACGCGAGCCCCCGCCGTGCTCCGCCGATCGTGTAGATCATCGTCAGGGCGACGCCGCCGGCCACGCGCTCCCGCGACTCGGGCGGGAACGGCCCGGAGGAGGATCCGTGCACGGCCGGCGGCAGCTGATCGTGCCACCGGCCGACCGGCACGGCGAGGATCGTGCGCACGTCGACCCGTACCCGCACCGTGGTGTCGTCGCCGACGGTGAGCAGGTCGGACGCGACCGTGCGGCTGACCGTCCCGCGGCGGCGGGGTGCGAACACGACGAGCGCCGACAGGATCAGCATCGCGAACAGCAGCACGGCCACGGCGAGCAGCACCGGAGATGCCAGCACGTTCGCGGCGATGACCAGGGCGATCCCGGTCAGCAGCGCCGACACCCCGCGTGCGGTCATCCGCCTGCCGGGTGCCGGTTCCGCGACCGAGCGGCTCACCGCGGCGGGCCGACCGGGACGGGGATGCGCCGGACGATGCCCTCCAGCGCCGCCTCGATCGGGCGGGCGCCGGCGCGATGCAGGCCGCGCGCGGCGATCAGCCGGTGCGCGAACACGGCGGGCAGGAGCGCGGTGAGGTCGTCCGGGAGGACGAAGTCGCGGCCGTCCAGGGCCGCCTGCACCTTCGCGGCCCGCACGAGCTGCAGGGTCGCGCGGGGGCTCGCGCCCAGGTGCAGGTTGGGATCGCTGCGCGTGGCCTGAGACAGGGCGACCGCGTACTCCTCGAGCGCCGGGGCGACGTGCACGGACCGGGCCCAGCCGATCAGCGCGCGCACGTCGGCGGCGCGCTGCACCGGCCGGATCGCGTCCAGCGGGTTGGCCACGTCGCGCTGGCGCAGCATCAGGGTCTCGGCGGCCGCGTCCGGGTAGCCCATCGAGATCCGCATCATGAACCGGTCGCGCTGCGCCTCCGGCAGCGCGTAGGTCCCCTCCATCTCGAGCGGGTTCTGCGTGGCGACCACGAGGAACGGATCCGGCAGCGCGCGGGAGGTGCCGTCGACCGTGACCTGGCCCTCCTCCATCGCCTCCAGCAGCGCGGACTGCGTCTTGGGGGAGGAGCGGTTGATCTCGTCCGCGATCACGATGTGCGCGAACACCGCGCCCGGCTTGAACTCGAACTCCTGCGCGACCGGGTTGTAGACGCTCACCCCCGTGATGTCGCCGGGCAGCAGGTCGGGGGTGAACTGGATCCGCCGCACGGTCGCGTCGATGCTGGCCGCGAGCGCTCGGGCGAGCATCGTCTTGCCGACGCCCGGCACATCCTCGACCAGGAGGTGGCCCTGGGCGAGCAGGCAGATCAGGGCGCTGCGGATCGCGTCGTCCTTGCCGTCGATCACCTCGGTGATCGAGTCCAGGATCGCGCCGGTGCGGCGCGCGAACCCGTCGGCGTCGACGGTCTCGTGGGCGGCCTGTGCGGTGTCGGTGGCGTGCATGCGTCCCTCTCGCCGGGCGCCGCGGTGCGCCCGCTTGTCGATCGTAACGCGGGGGAGCGGACTGTGGGCGGGACGGGTGAAGCCGCGCGGCCGTCCGGCTCCGCGCGCGACCTCGGGTAGACTGATCCTCGGCTCTCCGCGTGACGGCACCCAGGCCAACTCCCCCAGGGCGGAAACGCAGCAAGGGTAACCGGGCTCTGCCGGGTGCGCGGAGGGTCTTTTCTTTGCCTCCGGCCGACCCGCTCCGGCCCCCGGTCGCGGCGGCGGAGAAGGTCGCGTCGTTCTGCTGATCCCCGGCGGTGCGCCAGCCCGCCTTTCGCGTGCCGGAGCCGCCCGGCGTCTTCCCGCGGGGCGCACCATCGCACTAACCTTGAGCGGGTGGCACCCCGACGTGCCGATCCGTACGATCCCGTTCCAGCCACCCGGAGGCTCCGCCGTGCCCGATACCCCCGCCGACCTCCCCGATCTGCGTCGCGCCGCTGCAGTGCTGTTCGACCTGGACGGCGTGCTGACGCCGACCGCCGAGGTGCACATGCACGCATGGCAGGCAGTGTTCGACGAGGTGTTCATGCAGTGGGGGATCGAGCCGGCGTACACCGATGAGGACTACTTCGCCTACGTCGACGGCAAGAAGCGCTATGACGGCGTCGCCAGCCTTCTGCACAGCCGCAACGTCGAGATCTCGTGGGGATCCGTCGGCGACGACCCGGAGACCGACACCATCTGCGGCATCGGCAACCGCAAGAACGTCGCGTTCAGCGAGGCGCTGCGCCGGGACGGCATCGCACCGTACCCGGGATCGCTCGCGCTGCTCGAGGAGCTGAAGGCCGCGGGCGTGCCGATGGCCGTCGTGTCCAGCTCGAAGAACGCCGAGGAGGTGCTGGCGACCGCCGGCATCCGCGACTTCTTCACCGTCGTCGTGGACGGCGTCGTCGCCGAGCGCGAGCACCTGGCCTCCAAGCCCGCGCCCGACGTGTTCCGCGTCGGCGCCGAGCGCGTAGGTGTCGACCCGGCTGCCGCCGTCGCCGTCGAGGACGCCACGAGCGGCGTCGCATCGGCCGCGGCCGCGGGCTACGGCACCGTGATCGGCGTCGATCGCGGCACCGGATCCGAGAACCTCCTCACCCACGGCGCGACGATCGTCGTGGACGACCTCGCCCGATTCCTTCCCTGACCACCCCTACGGAGATCACTGCATGATCGATCGCGACCTCTTCCCCGTCGACCCCTGGCGACTCGTCGAGACCCGGTACTCGCACGCGGATTCCGGTGTGTCCGAGACGCTGATGGGGCTCGGCAACGGCTACCTGGGCCTGCGCGGCAACCACATCGAGGGGCGCCTCGCGCACGAGCACGGCACGTTCATCAACGGGCTGCACGAGACCTGGAAGATCCGGCACGCGGAGCAGGCGTTCGGGTTCGCCGAGGTCGGCCAGACCATCGTGAACGCACCCGACGCGAAGGTCATGCGCGTGTACGTCGACGACGAACCGCTGAGCTTCGACGAGGCGGATGTGCGCGAGTACCGCCGCTCGCTCGACTTCCGCACCGGCGTGCTGGAGCGCGAGGTGCTGTGGGAGACACCGTCGGGCAAGCGCGTGCGGATCCGCGACGAGCGGATCGTGTCGTTCGAGGAGCGGCATCTGGCGGTGCTGCGCCTGGAGGTGACCGTGGAGAACGCGGACGCCCCGGTGACGATCTCGTGCCAGCTGATCAACCGCCAGGACGGCGAGGACGTGTACGGCGGCGTGCCGTCGATGGCGGCGGGATCGCCGGGCGAGAAGGCCGGATTCGACCCGCGCAAGGCGGAGCAGATCGGCGACCGGGTGCTGCAGCCCGCCGAGTACTGGCAGGACGGCGAGCGCTCGGCGCTGGCGTATCGCGTCACGAACTCGGGCATGACGCTGGCCGTCGTCGCGGATCACATCGTCGAGACCGCGAACGAGTACACGGCGCGACGGCTGGTGGAGCCGGACATCGCCAAGAACGTGTTCCGCGTGCAGGCGAAGGCCGGGGTGCCGACGAGGGTGACGAAGGTCGTCAGCTATCACACCTCGCGCGGCGTGCCGGCGCGCGAACTCATCGACCGCTGCCGCCGCACCCTGGACCGCGCGAAGGTCGAGGGCGTCGAGGCGCAGTTCGCCAAGCAGTCGGCGTGGCTGAGCGCGTTCTGGGAGCGTTCGGATGTGCGCATCGCGGGGCAGCCTGCGCTGCAGCAGGCGACGCGCTGGTGCCTGTTCCAGATCGCCCAGGCATCGGCGCGCGCCGACGGTGCAGGGGTGTCCGCGAAGGGCGTGTCCGGATCCGGGTACGGCGGGCACTACTTCTGGGACACCGAGATCTACGTGCTGCCGTTCCTCACCTACACCTCGCCGCAGTTCGCCCGCAACGCGCTGCGCGCCCGCGTGCACATGCTGCCGGCTTCGCGGCGGCGCGCCAACCAGCTGAACGAGGGCGGAGCCCTCTTCCCCTGGCGCACGATCAACGGCGAGGAGGCCTCGGCCTACTACGCCGCGGGCACCGCGCAGTACCACATCAACGCCGACGTGAGCTATGCGGTCGGCAAGTACGTGCGCGCCACCGGTGACGATGAATTCCTGTACCGGGAGGGCGTCGACATCGCGGTGGAGACCGCGCGGATGTGGACGACGCTCGGCTTCTGGCGCAGCGCCGGCGGCGTCGACACTTTCCACATCCACGGCGTGACCGGACCGGACGAGTACACGACCGTCGTGAACGACAACCTGTTCACGAACGTGATGGCCCGCTACAACCTCCGTCTCGCCGCCCGCGTGGTCCGGGAGATGGCGGAGGACGCACCCGAGGCGTACGACGCGGCCGTGGAGCGGCTCGGGATCGAGGCCTCCGAGGTGGAGCAGTGGGAGCGCGCCGCGGACGCGATGGACATCCCGTTCAGCTCGGCCCTCGGGATCCACCCGCAGGACTCGCTGTTCCTGGAGCGCGAGGTGTGGGATCTGCCGAACACGCCCCCCGAGCAGCGCCCGCTGCTGCTGCACTTCCACCCGCTGGTGATCTACCGGTTCCAGGTGCTGAAGCAGGCCGACGTCGTGCTCGCGCTGTTCCTGCAGGGCAACCACTTCAGCGAGGCCGAGAAACTCGCCGACTTCGAGTACTACGACCCGCTGACCACGGGCGACTCGACGCTGTCCGCGGTCGTGCAGTCGATTCTCGCGGCGGAGGTGGGGTACCAGGATCTCGCGCACGAGTACTTCGAGCACGCGATCTTCGTCGACCTCGGGGACCTGCACCACAACGCCTCCGACGGGGTGCACGTCGCCTCCGCCGGCGGCGTGTGGACTGCGCTGGTCAGCGGCTTCGGCGGCATGCGCGACTATGACGGCGAGCTCAGCTTCGACCCCCGGCTGCCCGTCGAGTGGCCCGAGCTGTCGTTCGCGCTGCAGTGGCACGGATCCGCGCTGCAGGTCACCGTCACCGCGGGAGAGTTGCGCGTCGACGTCCGCTCCGGCGACCCGGTCGAGTTCTCGGTCCGCGGCCGGACGTGGACCGCCGCCGTCGCGGCGCCGGCCCGGGTGCCGCTCGCACATCAGGGTCCGGTGATCCCCGGCCGCCCCGAGTTCGGATCCCACTCTCGCCGGGAGGACGGCACGATCCTGTCGCCGACCGTGCCGACGACCTCGGCGATCCCGATCGTCGGCTACATCGCGGAATCGGGGGAGTAGCCCGCGTCCCGGGAGTGGGCCGCGGCGCGGGCTATTCCCGGGACGCCGTGCTGATCTCGCAATCGCTTCCGGGTGCCAGCACCGCCTCGTGCCCGTCGTCGTAGCGCACGACGAGGAGCCCGCCACGGACCTCGAGGACCACGCCGGTCCGCTCGGCACCGCCGACCACCCGGCCGTGGATGCGGATCCGGTCGCCTGCTTCCACCTGCGTCATCGTCCACCTCCTCTCCCCAGGGTACGTCCGTTCCGGGCTGTCGCTCCAGCGGATCTCACGGCGGAGGGGCTGGAGCCCCGCGCGGAGACGGCCCGACCCGAATGTCCGTGGCACGCTCTAGGCTTGTCGGGTGAGCACAGCCCTGTATCGCCGCTACCGGCCGGAGACCTTCGGGGAGATGATCGGGCAGTCGCAGGTGACCGATCCGCTCATGACGGCGCTGCGCGGCGATCGCGTCGGCCACGCCTATCTGTTCTCCGGGCCGCGCGGTTGCGGCAAGACCACGTCGGCGCGCATCCTGGCGCGCTGCCTGAACTGCGCCGAGGGCCCGACCGACGTGCCCTGCGGCGTCTGCCCGAGCTGCGTCGAGCTGTCCCGCGACGGCGGCGGATCCCTCGACGTCGTCGAGATCGACGCGGCCAGTCATAACGGCGTCGATGACGCCCGCGACCTGCGCGAGCGGGCGACCTTCGCGCCCAGCCGCGACCGGTTCAAGATCTTCATCCTGGACGAGGCGCACATGGTGACGCCGCAGGGGTTCAACGCGCTGTTGAAGCTCGTCGAGGAGCCGCCCGCGCACATCAAGTTCATCTTCGCGACGACCGAGCCCGAGAAGGTGCTCGGCACGATCCGTTCCCGCACGCACCACTACCCGTTCCGGCTGGTGCCGCCCGCCCCGATGCTCGAGTACGTCGAGAAGCTGTGCGTGGAGGAAGGCGTGGCGGTCGCGCAAGGGGTGCTGCCGCTCGTGGTGCGGGCCGGCGGCGGATCGCCGCGCGACACCCTGTCGCTGCTCGACCAGCTCATCGCCGGATCCGACCCATCCGCGAGCTCCGGCACCGTGGAGGTCACGTACGAGCGCGCGGTCGCGCTGCTCGGCTACACGCACGCGGCGCTGCTCGACGAGATCGTCGACGCGCTCGCCGCGGGCGATGCGGGATCCGCCTTCCCGGCGATCGACCGGGTGGTGCAGACCGGCCAGGATCCGCGCCGCTTCGTCGACGACCTGCTGGAGCGGCTGCGCGATCTGATCGTGATCGCCGCAGTCGGCGACGGCGCCTCCGCCGTGCTGCGCGGCGTCCCCGAGGACGAGCTGGCCCGCATGCGGGCGCAGGCGGCGACGTTCGGCGGAGCGCGGCTCTCGCGCGCGGCAGACCTGGTCAGCTCCGCGCTCGACGACATGTCGGGGGCGACGTCCCCGCGCCTGCACCTCGAGCTGCTCGTGGCCCGCGTGCTGACCGCGCTGGCCGCGGGAGCGGAGTCCGCCCCCGTCGTGGCGCCTGTCGCCGCGCCGGCACCCGCACCGGTCGCAGCCGCACCGGTCGCGACCGCCCCCACTGCAGCCCGCGCTCCGGTCGCTGCTCCTGACGGCGTTTCGTCCCGGTCGGCTTCGCCGTCCTCGCTCAACGGCCCCGATACCGCGGCACCCGCTGCGGAGACGGAGCCGACCTCCGGTCCTGTCGACATCGAGCGGATCCGCGCGGTCTGGCCCGTGGTGCTCGGCCGGCTCGAGAAGCTCAGCCGCGGATCCTGGCTCGTGGTCACCGCGGTGCAGCCGCTCGCGTTCGCCGCCGACACCGAGGTGCTCACGCTCGGCTTCCCCGGCCCGAATGACGTGGCACGGTTCAAAGGCACGACCCCCGGCGACGGACCGTCCGACCACCTGCGTACGGCGATCGAGGCCGAGCTGGGGGTCAAGGTCAAGTATCTGCCCGCCCCGCTGCCCACGGAGGCCCCCGAGCGGAAGTTAGCAGAGGGCGGGAAGGCCCCGCGCCCCTCCTCTCCCGCCGCTCCGGCCGAGCGCGGCGATGCGACTCCGGTCGCCGCCACCGCGGTCACCGAGTGGGCCGTCGCCTCGATCCCGCAGAGCGCGCCGCAGCCCGCCTCCGCGATCCCGGCCGAAGCCCCCTCCGCCCCGGTCGCGACGGCCGCACCGCGCACGGCGCAGTTCCCCGTCGACGAGGAGCCTGCCGACGTCGAGGCCATGCCCGCATCCGGCTGGTACGAGCCGGGACATGACGGCGACGTGCTGGACGACGAGCCGCCGTTCCCGGACGATGCGGACGCTCCAGGTCCCGATGCGGATCCCGGATCCTTCCGTGGCGCGTCCGCCGTCGCGGTCGCGGCGGGAGGCTCCGCCCGCACGGACGACAACCGCCGCACCGGCCGCGCGCCCCGTGCCGGCCGCCGCCGCTGCGCCGGCCCGATCACCGCGCTCAGGCGCGCCCGGCGTGCAGCGCTACGGCGAGGCCGTGGTCCGTCAGGTGCTCGGCGCCACGTTCCTGCGCGAAGAGCCGTACGAACCCCAGACACGATTCCAATGAGCCGCGACGCTCCCCTGAGACAGACGAGGTCCATGTAGATGTACGACGGCATCGTCCAGGAGCTGATCGACGAGTTCGGCCGCCTGCCGGGCATCGGGCCGAAGTCCGCTCAGCGCATCACGTTCCACATCCTGCAGACTCCCTCCTTCGACGTGCAGCGGCTCGCCGAGCTGCTGCGCGATGTGCGCGAGCGGGTGCGGTTCTGCGAGATCTGCGGCAACGTCGCAGAGCAGGAGCGCTGCGCGATCTGCCGCGACCCACGCCGCAACCCGGCGCTCATCTGCGTCGTCGAGGACGCCAAGGACGTCGCGGCCATCGAACGCACCCGTGAGTTCCGCGGGCTCTACCACGTTCTCGGCGGCGCGATCAGCCCGATCGCCGGCATCGGCCCGGACGATCTGCGCATCGCCCAGCTGATGACCCGACTCGCCGACGGGACCGTGCAGGAGGTGATCCTCGCGACCAATCCCAACCTCGAGGGCGAAGCGACCGCGAGCTACCTCAGCCGCCTGCTCACCACGATGCAGATCACGGTCTCGCGTCTCGCGTCCGGCCTGCCCGTCGGCGGCGATCTGGAGTACGCCGACGAGGTGACGCTCGGCCGCGCCTTCGAAGGCCGGCGCGTCCTGTGAGCGGTACCGGCTTCAGCCGCCGCGGCTGGCTGCTCTTCGGGGCGATGTGCCTGCTCTGGGGCGTTCCGTACCTGCTCATCCGCGTCGCGGTGGAGTCGTTCTCACCGCCGGCGGTCGTCGCGGGGCGCACGCTGCTCGCCGCGCTCCTACTGCTGCCGTTCGCGATCCGCACCGGCGCCCTCAGGGCCGCCTGGAAGCACTGGCCCTGGGTGCTCGCCTTCGGGCTGGTCGAGATGGCGGGGCCGTTCCTGCTGCTCGGCAGCGCCGAGCAGTCGCTGCCGTCAGGGCTGACCGGGCTCCTGGTGGCGACGGTGCCGCTGTTCGCGGCGCTGATCGCGCTCGGCGGCGGGGATCGCGGCGTGCTCGCGCCCGCCCGCCTGATCGGCCTGCTCGTCGGATTCGCCGGCGTGGGCGTCGTGGTCGCAGGCCCCGGGCTGTTCGGCGGAAAGGTCGACTTCTTCGCCGCCGGGGAGGTTCTGCTGGTCGCCGTGCTCTACGCGACGGCCCCGTTCATCGTCGCGCGCAAGCTCGGGCACGTGCCCTCGCTCGGCACCATCACGCTCGCCCTGCTCTTCATCGGGATCCTGTACCTCCCGGTCGCGCTGCTCACCCCGCACACGGTGCCGACCGTGCCGTCGATCGCGGCGCTCGTCGGTCTCGCCGTGGTGTGCACCGCGGCCGCGTTCCTGGTCTTCTTCGCCCTCATCAAGGAGGTCGGCCCGGTCCGCGCGCCGCTGTTCACCTATGTCAACCCGGTCATCGCGATCCTCCTCGGTGCCCTCGTGCTCGCCGAGCCGCTCACCCCGGGCCTGCTGATCGGGTTCCCGCTGGTGATCGCCGGCTGCTGGTTCGCGGGAACGGGCGGGCGGCTGCGCCCCCGGACGCCTGTCGACCCGGCCGCCGTCGCGGCCACGGGTGAACCCGTTCCGCCCGCAGCGGGGGCGAGCGGAACAACCGCCTCGCCGAGAGCCGGAACTCCTTCTCCAGGGCCAGAGCGATCAGCATGACGAGCGCGCCGAGCGCGCGCAGATGCGTGTGCACCAGGCCGAGCTGGCCGCTGACGCCGTCCTCGTAGCCCTGCGCGGAGGAGGGAGCGGAGTTCGTCACGCGGTCGGCCTCCTGCCACGGAACCGGGAGCACATCCATCGAAGGATCGAGAGTCGCGACAGGGCGGGCGGGTCGCCGACCCGGGAGAATCGGAGGATGACCGCGACTGCGCCCGACTCCGCCCGATGGCGGATGCTGCGCGGCGCCCGCTTCGCACTGCACCTGATCACGGTGGTGCTCGTCATCGTGACGACCGTGCGGGCGGGGATCGAAGGCGACCTGCTGCCCGTGCTGCTCGCCGCGGCCGTCTACCTCGCCTGGTACGGCGCGGGCGCCGGGTTCTCGCACAGACGGGCCGCGGGCTGGTGGATGCTCGGGCTCTTCGCGGTCTGGATCGGGATGCTCGTGCTGTCCCCGGAGTTCGTGTGGCTGGCGTTCCCGCTGCTGCTGCTCGCCGGGCACGTGCTGCGGCTGCCGTGGTCGCCGCTGTTCGTCGTCGCGGTGCTCACCGCCTCGATCGTCGCACCGATCCTGCATCCCGATGGGGTGCAGCCGGGGACCACACTCGCGCACCTGATCGGCCCGCTGGTCGGCGGCGGCTTCGCCTACGCTGTCTCGCTCGGCTACGACGCCATGCTCCGCGACGGCGCGGAGCGGGAACGCCTGATCGACTCGCTGCTGCGTGCCCAGCACGAGGCCGAGCGCCTGCATGACGAGCTCGCCGCCAGCCAGCGCGAGGCCGGCGCGACCCGCGAGCGCACCCGGCTGGCCCGCGACCTGCACGACACGATCGCGCAGGAGCTCAGCACGATCGTCCTGCTCTCCCGGATCGAGGATCCGGATCGTCCGAGCGCGCAGAGCCCCCGCCCCAGGAACGTCGTGCAGATCGAGGAGCTCGCCCAGCATTCCCTCACCGAGCTGCGTCGGATCGTGGCCGCCCTCGCGCCCGCCGCCCTCGACGAGTCCGCCCTCGCCGCCGCCCTCGCCCGCATGCTCGACGCCCTGCACGACGACGTCGGCATCGCCGTGCGGTTGCAGGTGGATCCGGAGCTCCCCGTGCTGTCCACGCCGACCGAGGTGGCGTTCCTGCGGGTCGCCCAGTCTGCGCTCGCGAACGTCCGTCAGCACGCCAGGGCGCAGGCGGTCGAGGTCGCGCTCGAGGCGGACGGCGGATCCGTGCGTCTGACAGTCACCGACGACGGTGTCGGGTTCGATGCGGCAGCCCGGCCCTCGGACGCGTCGTACGGACTGGCCGCGATGCGCTCGCGGATGCGCGAGGGCGGCGGCGACCTCGCCATCAGCAGCGCGCCAGGGGAGGGCACCAGCATCAAGGCGACGCTGCCACCTGCACGGAGCGAGGCGATGCTGCCGCCGGCGAGGGGACGGGCATGAGGATCCGGCTCCTCATCGTCGACGACCATCCGATCGTCCGGGCGGGGATCCGCGCGGTCGTCGAGGCCCGCGGGTTCGAGGTGCTCGCGGAGGCCGGCACCGGCGAGGAGGCGGTCGAGGCAGCGCGCGAACTGCGCCCCGACGTGGTGCTCTGCGACCTGCGCCTCGGCGATGGGATGGACGGCGTGGCCACGACCGCCGCGCTGCGGGCGCTCCCGGGCGCGCCGGCCGTGCTGATCCTCACGACGTTCGACCACGACGCGCAGATCGTGCGCGCGGTCGAGGCCGGCGCGGCCGGCTATCTGCTGAAGGAGGTCGGCGTCGAGGTCATCTCCCGCGCGATCGTGGATGCCGCGGCGGGATCCGCGGTGCTCACGCCCGGCGGGGACGCGCGGCTCGTCGCGGCCCTGCGCGCGCCTCGCGTCGCGCTCACCGCGCGTGAGGGAGAGGTCCTCGCGCTCGTCGCGGAGGGGCTCAGCAACCGCGAGATCGCCGCGACCCTGTTCGTCAGCGAGGCGACCGTGAAGACCCACGTCGTGCACCTGCTCGACAAACTCGGCGCCGACAGCCGCACCGGCGCCGTCTCCGCGGCCCGCCGCAGCGGCCTGCTCTGACCCGCGTCCGGTCCGCGAGCGAGCACCCCTCCCGGGGTCGTTGAGCGAGCACCCTGCCCGGGTCGTGAGCGAGCGCCCCTCCCGGGGTCGTTGAGCGAGCACCGACGAAGTCGGCGCGAGACGAAACGCGGCCATCCTGCAGTACACCGCGTTTCGTCTCGGTCGTCGCTGCGCTCCGTCCTCGCTCAACGTCCCCCAAGGACGTGAGGTCCGCCCGTCACATACCAGCGCCGGCATGGACCGCGATCGTAGAATGGCCGGTGGTGCGCCGACCCCGGCGCCGGCATCCCCAGGAGTGATCCGTGGCCCTCATCGTGCAGAAGTACGGCGGCTCGTCCGTCGCGAACGCAGAGAGCATCAAGCGCGTCGCGAAGCGCATCGTCGACACCCGGCGCGCCGGTCATGACGTCGTCGTGGCGGTGAGCGCGATGGGAGACACCACCGACGAGCTGCTCGACCTGGCCGCGCAGGTCGCTCCGATCCCGGCTCCGCGCGAGCTCGACATGCTGCTCTCCAGCGGCGAGCGCATCTCGATGGCGCTGCTGGCGATGGCGATCCACTCGATGGGCTTCGACGCCCGCTCGTTCACCGGGCCGCAGGCCGGCATGCGCACCGACAGCCGGCACGGATCCGCGCGCATCGTCGAGGTGAAGCCGACGCGCCTGCGCGAGGCGCTCGACGAGGGCGCGATCGTCATCGTGGCCGGTTTCCAGGGCATCAACCACGACACGCAGGACATCACCACCCTCGGTCGCGGCGGATCCGACACCACGGCCGTCGCGCTCGCCGCGGCGCTCGACGCCGACGTCTGCGAGATCTACAGCGACGTCGACGGCATCTTCACGGCGGATCCGCGCGTGGTCCCGCTCGCGCACAAGCTCTCGCACGTGTCGAGCGAGGAGATGCTGGAGCTCGCCGCGAACGGCGCCAAGGTGCTGTACATCCGCGCGGTCGAGTATGCGCGCCGCCACGGCGTCCTGATCCACGCCCGTTCGACCTTCACGGCGAACGAGGGCACCTACGTTCTGGGCGAGGG
This sequence comes from uncultured Actinomycetota bacterium, assembly GCA_963791605.1. Classification (GTDB taxonomy): domain Bacteria; phylum Actinomycetota; class Actinomycetes; order Actinomycetales; family Microbacteriaceae; genus Microbacterium. The sequence goes on from CAWBTB010000024.1 coordinate 375,125, forward strand.
CATGAAGAACCCCCGCGAATCCAAGGGAGAAGTCATGGAAGAGCCGATCGTCGCCGGTGTCGCCACCGACCTCAGCCAGGCCAAGGTCACGGTCGCCGGCGTGCCGGACGTGCCGGGCAAGGCCGCCGAGATCTTCAAGATCGTCGCGAAGTCCGGTGCGAACGTCGACATGATCGTGCAGAACGTGTCGGCCGCGTCCACGGGGCGCACCGACATCTCCTTCACGCTGCCCAAGTCCGACGCCACCGCGGCGCTCAAGGCGCTCGCCGCCGAGCAGGCGGAGGTCGGCTTCGAGAGCCTCCTGCACGACGACCAGATCGGCAAGCTCTCGGTCGTCGGGGCGGGCATGCGCACGCACTCGGGCGTCTCCGCGATCCTCTTCGAGGCGCTTTCGCACGCCGGCGTGAACCTCGAGATGATCTCCACCTCGGAGATCCGGATCTCGGTCGTCGTCCGCGGCGACGAGCTCGCCGACGCCGCCCGCGTGGTGCATGCCGCGTACGGCCTGGACGGCGAGGTCGAAGCCGTCGTCGCCGCCGGCACCGGCCGCTGACCGGGACGGACCCGATCGCCCTCCCGCCCCGCCCGCCCTTCCCGTCCCGCCCGCCGTGCCCGTCCCGCCCGCCGTTCCCGTCGCACAAATCGTCGGAACCCCCTGCTCCCGTCGCGAAATCTGTCGTTATGGCGGCCGCATAGCGACAGATTTCGCGACGGGAGCGCGGCAGGCGGTGGGGCCGAGACCGCGGCCACCCGGACGGACCCGGTAGAATCGCCCACACCCTGACACCGGCGCCAGGCGCGGAACGCTCCGCCGTACCCGGCGACCGCGCCTTCGCCTTGCACGCCTCACTGCTCGACGCCAAGGAACCCTCATGACCCGCATCTCCGATTCAGGATTCTCCGTCGCCATCGTCGGCGCCACCGGCCAGGTGGGCACCGTGATGCGCGACATCCTCGCGGAGCGCTCCTTCCCGATCCGCGAGCTGCGACTGTTCGCCTCGGCCCGTTCCGCCGGAACCGCCATCGACTTCGGCGGCATCCCGGTGATCGTGGAGGACGTCGAGACCGCGGATCCGGCGGGCGTCGAGATCGCGCTGTTCTCCGCCGGCGCCACGGCGAGCCGCGCCTACGCGCCCCGCTTCGCCGCGGCCGGAGCCACGGTCATCGACAACTCCAGCGCCTGGCGGATGGATCCCGAGGTGCCGCTGGTCGTCAGCGAGGTCAACCCCGAGGCGATCGTGAACCCGCCCAAGGGCATCATCGCGAACCCGAACTGCACCACCATGGCCGCGATGCCGGTGCTCAAGGCGCTGCACGCCGAGGCGGGCCTCGAGCGCCTGATCGTGAGCACTTACCAGGCGGTGAGCGGATCCGGTCTCGCCGGCGCGCAGGAGCTGCTCGGCCAGGTCGAGGGCGTGCTCGCGCAGGGCGACACCCTGCGCCTCGTGCACGACGGATCCTCGATCGACTTCCCGCAGCCCGAGAAGTACGTCGCCCCGATCGCGTTCGACGTCATCCCGCTCGCCGGATCCGTCGTCGACGACGGCCTGAACGAGACCGACGAGGAGAAGAAGCTCCGCAACGAGAGCCGCAAGATCCTCGGCCTGCCCGACCTGCGCGTCGCCGGGACCTGCGTGCGCGTGCCGGTCTTCACCGGGCACTCGCTCTCGATCAACGCCGAGTTCGCGGCCGACATCACCCCGGAGCGCGCGTACGAGGTGCTCGCCGCCGCCCCCGGCGTCGTCGTCGAAGAAGTCCCCACCCCGTTGTACGCGGCGGGCAAGGATCCGAGCTACGTCGGCCGGATCCGCGCCGACCAGTCCGCCCCCGAGGGCAAGGGCCTCGTGCTGTTCATCAGCAACGACAACCTGCGCAAGGGTGCGGCTCTCAACGCCGTCCAGGTCGCCGAGCTCGTCGCGGCCCGCCTCGGGGCCTGAAACACCTCGCGATCCGGGGACGTTGAGCGAGGACGGCGGAGCCGACCGAGCGCCGCACTGAGCGAGCGCAGCGAGGCGAAGTGACGAAACGCGCCTTCACGCGGGAATGCCGCGTTTCGTCTCGCGCCTCCTTCGTCGGTGCTCGCTCAGCGACCCCGGAGCCGGATCCGACCGCCTCGGGGCCGGAAACACCTCGCGATCCGGGGACGTTGAGCGAGGACGGCGGAGCCGACCGAGACGAAACGCGCCTTCACGCGGGAATGCCGCGTTTCGTCTCGCGCCTCCTTCGTCGGTGCTCGCTCAACGACCCCGGAGCCGGATCCGACCGCCTCGGGGCCTGAAACACCTCGCGATCCGGGGACGTTGAGCGAGGACGCGGAGCCGACCGAGACGAAACGCGCCTTCACGCGGGAATGCCGCGTTTCGTCTCGCGCCTCCTTCGTCGGTGCTCGCTCAACGACCCTGGAGCCGGATCCGACCGCCTCGGGGCCTGATCTCCGTCACGGCGAATATCGATGGCCGGATGGACGCCGCGGCGAATTTCAGCGACTCCGCGGCGAACTAGACTGATCCGGTGACTGAATCCGTCGACGTCGTCCTCATCGGCGGTGGCATCATGAGCGCCACCCTGGGAACCCTGCTCCGCGAACTGCAGCCCGACTGGAAGGTCGTGGCCTTCGAGCGTCTGAGCGAGGTGGCCGAGGAGAGCTCGAACGCGTGGAACAACGCGGGTACGGGGCATGCCGCCCTGTGCGAGCTGAACTACATGCCCGAGGGCAAGAACGGCGCGCTCGACCCGGGAAAGGCGATCGGGATCAACGAGCAGTTCCAGCTCAGCCGCCAGCTGTGGTCGACGCTGATCGACCGCGGCGTGCTCGACGCGCCGACGACTTTCATCAACTCCACCCCGCACATGACGTTCGTGCGCGGCCAGAAGGACGTCGACTACCTGCGCCGGCGCTACGAGATCCTCAAGGATCAGCCGCTGTTCGCCGGGATCGAATTCAGCGAGGACTCCCGCGTCATCAACCAGTGGGCGCCGCTTCTCATGGAACAGCGGCGCAAGGGCGAGCCGTTCGCCGCGACCCGTGTGCCGAGCGGCACCGATGTGGACTTCGGATCCCTCACCCGCCAGCTCTTCGACCACCTCACCGAGGACGGCAACTTCACCCTGCTGACCAACCACGAGGTCCGCAAGCTCAAGAAGCAGAAGGACGGCACCTGGCTCGTCAAGTACCGCAACGGCATCGGCGCCACGCCCAACGAGATCAAGGCCCGCTTCGTCTTCGTCGGTGCGGGCGGCTGGGCGCTCAAGCTGCTGCAGGGATCCGGGATCTCCGAGATCAAGGGGTACGGCTGCTTCCCGATCGGCGGGCAGTGGCTGAAGACCTCGAACCCGGCCATCGTCGCCAAGCATCAGGCGAAGGTCTACTCGCAGGCGCCGGTGGGCGCACCCCCGATGTCGGTGCCGCACCTGGACACCCGTGTCGTCGACGGCGAGACGAGCCTGCTGTTCGGGCCGTTCGCGACGTTCAGCCCGAAGTTCCTGAAGCAGGGCGGGATGCTCGACATCGTCACGCAGGTGCGCCCGCACAACCTGGGCAGCATGCTCAAGGTCGCGGTCACCAACGTCGACCTCATCAAGTACCTCGTGAGCGAGCTTCTGAAGACGCACCGCAAGAAGGTCGACACGCTCCGCGAGTTCGTGCCCACCGCGCAGGACGAGGACTGGGAGCTGTTGCAGGCCGGGCAGCGTGCGCAGGTGATGAAGGGCGGCAAGCTGCAGTTCGGCACCGAAGTCGTCGCCGCCGCCGACGGATCCATCGCAGGGCTCCTCGGCGCTTCGCCGGGTGCGTCCACGGCCGTGCCGATCATGCTCGACGTGCTGCAGCGCTGCTTCCCGGAGCAGTACGCCGCGTGGGAGCCGAAGCTGCAGGAGCTCATCCCGACACTCGGTGAGAAGCTGAACGACGATGCGGCCGATGCACGCGCATCGATGACGGCCACCGCGAAGACGCTCGATCTGACCGCCTGAGAGCGCGCCGTGGCCAAGCTCTACTTCCGCTACGGGGCGATGAACTCCGGCAAGTCCACGTCGTTGCTGCAGGCCGCCTACAACTACGAGGAGCGCGGCCAGCACGTGCTGCTCGCCAAGCCCGCGATCGACACCAAGGGTGCCTCGCAGGTCGAGAGCCGTCTCGGGATGACCCGCGAGGTCGACTTCCTGATCGGCGCGGGCGATGGCGCGCGGGCGCTGTTCCACCTCGAGCGCGAGCGCGTCCGGCGCACCGGGAACGACGTGGCGTGCCTGCTCGTGGACGAGGCGCAGTTCCTCACGCCGGAGCAGATCGACGACCTGTTCCGCGTCGCGGTCGAGGACGACATCCCGGTGCTCGCGTACGGGATCCGCAACGACTTCCGCACGCACGCGTTCCCGGGATCCGGCCGGCTGCTCGCGATCGCGCACACGCTCGAGGAGCTGAAGACGATCTGCCGCTGCGGACGCAAGGCCGTGTTCAACGGCCGCCGGATCGGGGATCGGTTCGTGTTCGACGGCGATCAGGTCGCGATCGACGGCGCCCTTCGACAGGCTCAGGGACCGGTCGCCTACGAGTCGCTCTGCGGACACTGCTACCTGCAGGAGTCCGGCGGCCGCCTGGGCTGACGGCCTCCCCCTGGGGTCGTTGAGCGAGGACGCCGGAGGCGACCGCCCTCCCTCTGGGTCGTTGAGCGAGGACGCCGGAGGCGACCGCCCTCCCTCTGGGTCGTTGAGCGAGGACGCCGAAGGCGACCGAGACGAAACGCCGTGTCCCGCGGATCACCGTTTCGTCTCGCTCCTCCTTCGTCGGTGCTCGCTCAACGACCCCGGGAGAGCGCCCGTTCAACGACCCCGGAGAGAGTGTCGCTCAACGACCCCGGGAGAGCGCCCGTTCAACGACCCCGAGAGAGTGTCGCTCAACGACCCCTGGAGAGCGGGCGCCCTTGCGTGGTCTGACCACACCGCCTAAGCTGTGGTCAGACCACAGGAGGCGGGATGTCCGGATCCGGCGACGCACCGTCGCGCACCTGGCGCACGGTGCTGCAGCACATCGAGCAGCGGTTGCTCGACGGCACGCTCGGCCCGGGGGACCGGCTGCCCTCGGAGCGCGACCTCGCCGCCTCCCTCGGCGTCGGCCGCTCCAGCGTGCGTGAGGCGATCCGGGTGCTCGAGGTGATGGGGCTGATCCGCACCGGGACCGGATCCGGGCCGCAGTCCGGCGCCATCGTCATCGCCGCGCCGGGAGGGGGCCTGTCCGCGCTGCTGAGGCTCCAGGTCGCCGCGCAGGGTTTCCCGATCGCCGACGTCGTCGGGACCCGGTTGATCCTGGAGCAGGCGGTCGTCACCGCCCTCGCGGAGGGGGAGCGCGACACGGCGGGCGCCCACCGGATCCTCGACGCCATGGATGCCGACCTCGACCCTGCGCACTTCCTCGCCCTCGATGCGCAACTGCACCTCGCCCTCGCCGAGGCGAGCGGCAACGCCGTCGTGGCCGCGATGATGACAGGCCTCCGCGACGCCATCGAATCGTATGTGCTGACCGGATCCGCCCAGATCGCGGACTGGCCGCGCATGGCGGATCGGCTGCGCGCCGAGCATCGCGACATCGTCCGCGCGATCGACGAGGGCAGCGCCGACGCCGCGGCCGCTCTGGTGCGCGACCACATCACCGGCTACTACGCCGCGACCGGCCTGGCCGGCGACGGCGACACGACTCCCCGAACGGAAGGACCCTGAGATGGTGCAGCGCCAGCTCCCCAAGCCCGCCGAGATCTTCGAGCTGATGCAGTTCAAGGCCCCGGAACTCGACGGCACGAAGCGCCGTCTGGAGGGCGCCCTGACGATCTCGGATCTGCGCAAGATCGCGAAACGGCGCACTCCGAAGGCGGCTTTCGACTACACCGACGGCGCGGCCGAGGGGGAGCTGTCCCTGGCCCGCGCCCGGCAGGCGTTCGAAGACGTCGAGTTCCACCCGGGGATCCTCGCGCCGGCGCCCGAGCTGGACACGTCGACGACGATCCTGGGCGGGCCGAGCGCGCTGCCGTTCGGCATCGCGCCGACCGGCTTCACGCGCCTGATGCAGACCGAGGGCGAGGTCGCCGGCGCCGGAGCCGCCGCGGCCGCCGGGATCCCGTTCACGCTGTCCACGCTCGGCACCACGTCGATCGAGGATGTCAAGGAGAGCACCCTTCGAGAGCCTCGGGGACCGATTCCCGGGCGGAACTGGTTCCAGCTGTACGTCATGCGCGACCGCGAGATCTCCTACGGACTCACCCGCCGCGCCGCCGAGGCCGGCTTCGACACGCTCATGTTCACGGTCGACACCCCGGTCGCCGGCGCGCGGTTGCGCGACAAGCGCAACGGCTTCTCGATCCCGCCGCAGCTGACGCTCGGAACGATCCTCAACGCGATCCCGCGGCCGTGGTGGTGGATCGACTTCCTCACCACGCCGAAGCTCGAATTCGCCTCGCTGACGACGACCGGCGGCACGGTCGGCGAGATGCTGGACGCGGCGATGGATCCCACGATCGGCTACGACGACCTCGACGTGATCCGCGGGATCTGGCCGGGCAAGCTCGTCGTGAAGGGCGTGCAGACCGTCGAGGACGCCGTGCGGCTCAAGGACACGCACGGCGTGGACGGCATCGTGCTGTCCAACCACGGCGGACGCCAGCTCGACCGCGCGCCGATCCCGTTCCGTCTGCTGCCGCAGGTGCGCCGGGCCGTCGGCGAGGACTTCACGGTCATGGTCGACACCGGCATCATGAACGGCGCCGACATCGTCGCGTCTGTGGCGCTCGGCGCCGACTTCACGCTGATCGGCCGCGCCTACCTGTACGGGCTGATGGCGGGCGGGCGCCGCGGGGTCGACCGCACGATCGCGATCCTGCGCGGCGAGATCGAGCGCACCATGCGCCTGCTCGGTGTCTCGTCGCTCGCCGAGCTCGAGCCCCGCCACGTGACCCAGCTCACCAGGATGGTGCCGGTGGCTGCGTCGTTGAGCGAGGTCCGTCCCCGGGGTCGTTGAGCGAGCACCGACGCAGGAGGAGCGAGACGAAACGCGGGCATCGTCTCGGTCGTCGCCCCTTCGACGGGCTCAGGGACCGACTCCGTCCTCGCTCAACGATCCCAGGAGGAGAGCAGCGCGTCGAGGTGGTCCGCCGTGTCCTCCCAGCCCTGCACGGCCACGCAGGGCACGCCGAGGGCCTTCACCGGGTAGTCGTTGCCGTCCTCATCCAGCCGGTCGCCGTAGAACAGCATCTCCGCGAACGGGATGCCGGTGCGGGCCGCGAGTTCGGTCATGCCGTAGGCCTTGTCGATGCCCCCGTGGGTGATGTCGATCGAGGTGGATCCGCCCGAGCGCACCTCGAGTTCGGGCACCCGCGGGGCGACCGCTTCGCGCAGGGCGGCGCGGCGCGATCCGTCCGGATCCCATGCCTTCTTCGCGTCGTGCGGGGCCTTCTGGCCGAGGGCCGAGAACGTGATCTGCGAGCCGCGATCCTCCAGGATCGGCCCCCAGGTCTCGCTCTCCCAGAGGCCCAGGCGTCCGGCCTCCTCCTCGAGCGCGGTGAGCGCCGCGGTCTTCTGCGCGTCGGTCAGGTCGTGTGCGTAGAGGAGGGAGAACCCGGTGCCGTCGTAGTGCAGGTAGCGGGTGCCGCAGGTGGGCAGCAGGTGGATCCGCCGCAGGGTCGCCGGGTCGGCGGAGCTGAGCTTGGCGACGACCTGGGTACGGAACTGCTCCTCGTTGCCGCCGGAGATGATCGCGACCTCCACGTGCTCGGCCAGTGCGAGCAGCAGCGCGGCGATGCGCGGATCGATCGCGCTCTTGGAGGGGGCGAGGGTGTCGTCGAGGTCGAAGGCGACCAGGCGGGGCGTCGTCATAGCCTTCCCAGCTTAGAGGGCGTGTCTGGGAGGGGCGTCGGGCCTCCGGGGGAATGAGAAGAGGGACCGACCCGGTGGGTCGATCCCTCTCGTGCTGTCGGGGTGACAGGATTTGAACCTGCGGCCTCTTCGTCCCGAACGAAGCGCGCTACCAAGCTGCGCCACACCCCGCGACAACCGTTCAAGTCTATACGGTGACCGGCTCAGGGGCGAATCGAGGAGGGATCCCGCGCGTGGCGGAGGTCACGCCCGGGGCAGCAGCGTGAGCAGCGTCGCCTCGGGGCGGCAGGCGAAGCGGATCGGCGCGTAGATCGAATGACCGCAGCCGGCGCTCACGTTCAGCGGCACGCTGCGTCCGGCGTGGGTCCACGAGCTCAGGCCTTTCGCCTGCTTCAGCGGGATGTCGCAATTCGCGACGATCGCGCCGAATCCGGGGATGCACACCTGGCCGCCGTGCGTGTGGCCGCCGAGGATCGCGTCCGCGCCGAGGTCGGTGAACGCGTTCAGTACGCGCTGGTAGGGCGCATGCGTGACACCCAGCACCGGCACGCCGGCCGGACGGGGACCCAGGCCGTCGATCGCGGGCGGCAGCTCGTCCAGGTCGTCCCAGCCGCGATGCGCGTCGTCGACGCCGAACACGTCGACCCGTTCGCCGGCCACCGTCATCGTCGCCGCGCCGTTGTTCAGATCCACCCAGCCGAGCTCATCCGTGAAGAAGCGATCCATCGCCTCGGTGTCCAGCTTCGGCGCCGCCGCGACCCGGGCCGACGGACCCATGAAGTAGCGGAACGGATTGCGCGGCGACGGGGCGTGCACGTCGTTCGAGCCGTGCACGAACACCCCGGGCACGCCCGCGAACGGCGCGAACGCGGCACGGATGCCCTCGAGTCCGCGCTCGTGGCCGAGGTTGTCGCCGGTGTTCACGACGAGATCGGGGCGGAGTCCGGCGAGCGAGGCGAGCCAGCGCTGCTTGCGGTGCTGCCAGGGCGCCATGTGCGCATCCGAGACGTGCAGGATCCGGATCGGGCGGGATCCTGCCGGCAGCGACCGGGCGGTCGCGTGCCGCAGCGTGAACAGGTAGCGCTCGATCCCGATGCCCCAGGTCGCCGCCGCGACACCGGCGGCCCCCACCGTACCGAGTGCGATGAGGGCCGGACGAGTGATGCGAGAAGAAGCCACTACGAGCAGATCTTCTTCACGTAGTTCAGCGTGACCGTCGAGCCCTTCGGGGCGACCGTGTTCGCCGCGGGGGCCGAGGCCGAGACCGTGCCCGTGTCGTCGCCGTTGCCGATCGCGCAGCTGCCCTTCGCGGCCTGGAACCCAGCCTTCTGCAGCGCGTTCGCGGCGTCGCCCATGGTCATGCCGACCACGTTGGGCACCGCGGAGGCCTGGCCGTTGCTCGGCGAGATCGTCACGGTGCTGCCGGTGACGACCTGACCGGGGCCGGGATCCTGCGCCGCGATCTGGTCGGTCGGCAGGTTGCTCGCCACTGCCGGACCCACGCTGACCGAGAAGCCGACGCCCTCGAGGGTCTGCGTCGCCTGGTCCACGGTCATGCCGATCACGCTCGGCATGTTCGTGTACGACTGCTTGATCAGCGTCTGTGTCGGCGGCGGGAAGTCGTCACTGCCGTAGAGTTCGTCCGCCGCACCCTGGATCTCCCTGCCCAGGGCGTAGCGGATGTTCGGTACGTCGGTGCCCTGAGTGGAGAAGTCGTTGATGTCGACGTCGCCGGTGGACTGCCCGACCCAGACGCCGGTGGCGACCCTGGTGCTGGACTCCATCAGCATCGTCTGCGCGTTGTTGTGCGTACCGGTCTTGCCGATCAGCGGGGTGCCGTCGCCCGGGTTGGCGCGAGAACCGGTGCCGTTCCCGGCCATGACGCCCTGCAGCGCGTAGGCGGCCGTCGCCGCGATGTCCGGCTGGATGACCTGGGTGCAGGTCGTCGGCGGAAGCTTGAGCTCGGAGCCGTCCGGCCCGGTGACCTTGTCGATCGCGTGCGGGTCGCAGCGGACCCCCTTGTTGCCGATCGTGGCGTACACGGACGCCATGTCGAGCGGCGCGATGTTCTTGTCGCCGAGGACGTTGAAGGGGACGTTCTCGTCGGTCACGCTGCCGCCGTCGCCGAGATGCACGCCCATGCGCTGAGCGACCTTGTTGATGTCGCAGAGGTCGAGCTTCGCCGCCATGGCGAGGAAGCCGCTGTTCAGCGAGGCGGCGGTGAACTGCATCGGAGTGCCGACGTAGCCGCGCTGGTTCTGGAAGTTCGCGACGTCCGAGGTCATCGGAATCGACTGCGAACCGCAGTGCATCGTCTGCCGCTTGATGTTTCCGTCCACCGTCTCCTTGAGGGAGTGCCCCTTCTCGAGCCAGTCGATGAGCGTGAACACCTTGTACGTCGATCCGACCGAGAAACCGATGGAGTTGCCATGAGCGGAGTCGGCGGCGTAGACCAGGGCGGTCTGTCCCGCCCCGGCGGACTGATCCTCGTTGAAGATCGTGTTCTGGGTGAGGGCGAGGACCCGTCCGCTCGACGCCTCGACGTTCACCGCGGCCGCGCCGAACTCCATGCCTTCGATCGTCGGCGTGGTGTTGTCCGCCATCGCCTGCAGCGAGGCCTGCTGCAGCGGTGCGGAGAGCGAGGTGTACACGTTGAGGCCGCCGCGGAGGAGCTTGTCCTGGCGATCCGCCGGACTCGAGCCGAGAACGCCGTCCAGCGACTTGTCGTTCTTGAGCGTCTCCTTCACGTACTGACAGAAGTAGGCGTTGCCCGCGGCGGCGGTGCAGCCCTGGGACGGCGTCTGGATGTTCGGCGTGATCGGCTCGGCCTTGGCCGCCTTGTAGTCCGCTTCCGTGATCTTGCCGTTCGCCTGCATGCGGTACAGCACGTAGTTACGGCGCGTGAGGGTGTCCTTGTAGCCGTCCTTGGCGGAGTTCTTGCAGTTGTTGCCGTCCTTGTCGCAGTCGTACGTGCCGCCCGGCTCGTCGATGCGGAACGCGTTCGGGTTCTGCACCATGCCGGCCAGGGTCGCCGCCTGCGCGAGTGACAGGTTCGCAGCGGAGACGCCGAAGTAGCGGTTCGCGGCGGCCTCGATGCCGTAGGTCGTGCCGCCGAAGTTCGCGAGATTCAGATAGCCGATCAGGATGTCGTTCTTGGAGTACTTCTTCTCGATCGCGGTCGCGTAGCGGATCTCCTGCAGCTTGCGGGCGATGCCCTTGCTGCCGACCGTCGACGCCGCGTCCAGCCAGCACTGGTTGAGCTTCTGGTCGCGCTTCTTGTCGTCCAGCGAGACGCCCTGCTCGCACTCCTGCAGCAGCACGTTCTTCACGTACTGCTGGCTGATCGAGGATCCGCCGTTGGTGGAGGATCCGCTCACGTTGCCGACGACCGCCTTCAGGGTGCCGACCAGGTCGACACCGCCGTGCGAGTAGAAGTTCTTGTCCTCGCTCGACAGCAGTGCGTCGTACAGCACGGGCGTGACCTGGGTGTAGTTGACCGGGATCCGGTTCTGGTCGAAGAACCGCGCCATCACCTGGGGCTGCCCGGCGGCATCGTTCGCGTAGATCGTGGTCGGCTGCATCGGCCGGTCGACGGTCAGGTTCGAGGGGAGGTTCTCGAACAGGTCGATCGACTGGGTGGCCGCGGCGCCGGTGACGGCGAACACCGGAGTGACGGTGGCCGTCACGAGCACACCGGCGACGACGCTGAGGCCGACGAGGCCGGCCAGGCCGCTGAGCACACCGGTGAGCGTGCGTTTGGTCGTAGGCATACGCTTGATCGTAGGGGAGTTCCCTGAACGCCAACTTCGACGCGCCTGCGTGTGCGTCTCCGTCCACCGGGAGTGCCATGACCACGTGGGAATACCTCACCACGCCGCTGCTGATCCACAACACCGCCGCGATCCTGAACAACTGGGGCAAGCAGGGCTGGGAACTGGTCCAGGTCGTGACCGGCCCGGAGGGCGGGCTCGTGGCGTACCTCAAGCGACCGGTCGGCGCGGCTGCGACGGCGAACACCGGCCTCGACGCCGCGGCAGAAGCCGCGCGTCAGTTCGAAGGAGAATGAGCATGACCGTCAGCGCCCGCCTCGCCGAACTCGGCATCGAGCTCCCTTCCGTCGCAGCCCCCGTGGCCGCCTACGTGCCCGCACGCGTGCACGACGGCCTGGTGTACACCTCCGGCCAGCTGCCGTTCGTGTCCGGATCCCTCTCCGCGACCGGGAAGGTGGGATCGGAAGTCTCTGCGGATGACGCCAAGGCGCTCGCCCGCACCTGTGCGCTGAACGCGATCGCGGCGGCGGCGGACGCGGCCGGCGGCGTGGACCGCCTGGGCGGCGTGCTCCGCGTGGGCGGCTTCGTGGCCTCGGATCCGTCCTTCTCCGGCCAGCCCGGCGTCATCAACGGCGCCAGCGAGGCGCTCGGCGAGATCTTCGGCGACGCCGGCCGCCATGTGCGCGCCGCCGTCGGCGTGGCCGTGCTGCCGCTGGACAGCCCGGTCGAGGTCGAGGTCACCTTCACGCTCGCTTGATCGCACGCCACGCGAGACCCCCGGATCCGGGCCCTTCGACAAGCTCAGGGACCGGATCCGGGGGTCTCGTCGTATCCGGAACGGGCTACTTCACCTGGGCCGAGATCACGCTCATCACGGCGGTGTCGGCCAGCGTCGTGGTGTCGCCGACCTCGCGGCCCTCGGCGACATCGCGCAGCAGGCGGCGCATGATCTTGCCCGAGCGGGTCTTCGGCAGCTCGCCGACGATGTAGACGTCGCGGGGGCGGGCGATCGGGCCGATCTGCTCGCCGACCCAGCCCCGCAGCAGCTGCGCCAGGCCCTCGGGGGAGTGCTGCGCCAGGTAGCTCTCCTTGATGATCACGAAGGCGACCACGGCCTGCCCGGTCGTCTCATCGGAGGCGCCCACGACGGCGGCCTCGGCGGTGGCCTCGTGCGCGACCAGCGCCGACTCGATCTCCGCGGTGGAGAGCCGGTGCCCCGACACGTTCATCACGTCGTCCACGCGGCCCAGCAGCCACAGGTCGCCGTCCTCGTCCAGGCGTGCTCCGTCGCCGGCGAAGTAGTAGCCCTGCTTCGCGAACTTCTCCCAGTACGTCTCGACGAACCGTTCCGGGTCGCCCCAGATGCCGCGCAGCATGCTCGGCCAGGGCTTCGTGATCGCGAGCAGCCCGCCCCCGCCGATCCCGACCGGCAGGCCGTCGTCGTCGACCACGTCGATCGAGATGCCGGGGAGTGGCACCTGCGCGGATCCGGGCTTCGTCGCGGTGATTCCGGGCAGCGGCGAGACCATGATCGCGCCGGTCTCGGTCTGCCACCAGGTGTCCACGATGGGAGCCCTGTCGCCGCCGATCACGTCGCGGTACCAGATCCACGCCTCCGGGTTGATCGGCTCGCCCACCGAGCCGAGCAGCCGGATGCTGGACAGGTCGTACTGGTTCGGGATCGCGCGGCCCGACTTCATGAACGAGCGGATCGCGGTCGGCGCGGTGTAGAAGATCGTCACGCCGTACTTCTGGATGATCTCCCACCAGCGCCCGGGGTGCGGGGTGTCGGGGGTGCCCTCGTACATCACCTGCGTGGCGCCGTTGGCGAGCGGGCCGTAAGCGACGTAGCTGTGCCCCGTGATCCAGCCGATGTCGGCGGTGCACCAGAACACGTCGCTCTCGGGGCGCAGGTCGAACACGTTCCGGTGCGTGTACGCGGCCTGCGTGAGATAGCCGCCCGAGGTGTGCAGGATGCCCTTCGGCTTGCCGGTGGTGCCGGAGGTGTACAGGATGAACAGCGGGTTCTCGGCGGGGAACGCCTGCGCGACGTGGTCGGCGGAGGCGGCGGGGACGGCGTCGTGGTACCAGACGTCGCGGCCCTCGGTCCACTCCACCTCGTTGCCACCGCGCCGGACGACGAGGACGTGCTCGACGGTGCGCTGCTCGCCCTCTCCGCGGTCGGCGAGAGCCTGGTCGACCGCGGGCTTGAGCGCCGAGACGTTGCCCTTGCGGTATCCGCCGTCGGCGGTGATGACGACCTTGGCGCCCGCGTCGTCGATCCGGGAGCGCAGGCTGTCGGCGCTGAACCCGCCGAACACGACCGAGTGGATCGCGCCGATGCGCGCGACGGCGAGCATCGAGGCCACGGCCTCGGGGATCATCGGCAGGTAGATCGCGACGCGGTCGCCACGCCCCACGCCGAAGCCCTCCAGGACGTTCGCGACGCGCTTGACCTCCTCGGTGAGCTCGGCGTAAGTGATCCGGCGCTCGTCGCCCGGCTCGCCCTCCCAGAGCAGAGCGACCCGGTCGCCGTGGCCTGCGTCGACGTGACGGTCGAGGCAGTTGTAGGCGACGTTCAGCTCGCCGTCGGCGAACCACTTCGCGAACGGCGGGGTGGACCAGTCCAGGACCTCGGTGAACGGCGTGTGCCAGTGCAGCGCGCGGGCCTGCTCCGCCCAGAAGGCGTCACGGTCCACGGCGGCCTCCGAGTAGAGCTCGGGCTGTGCAACGGCGGAGGCGGCGAACTGCGGGGAGGGCGGGAAGACCCGGGTCTCATCGAAGACGTGTTCGATCTGACTGCTCATGATGAGGAGGCGCTCCTTTGCGGCGGGCGGTGCATCGTGGCGAGGCGCACGACATCGCGAATCTAGCTCTGCCCATCGTCCACCAATACCGCCGGAAGTCGGTAGTGGATCCTGTTTTGCGCGGCACTCTTTCTTGCGTACACTTGCCGTCGGCCGATCAATCGATTCCGGCTTCTGCGGCAGCGACGAACCCCCTGCGTCGCTCCGCGCTTCGGGCGGCATCCCATTCCCCCCGTGGGATGCCGCCCTTCTCCTTCCGCGCTCGCCGCGGAACGGCGGCTCGTGCTCGTTCCGCACAGCCTGCTCCCGCGTCCGGTTCCGCACCGGTTGCGAAGGCGCACCCCCACGCGCCGGGCCGTCTGCATAGCGTCGGCGCATGGCCTCGCCCTTCGTGATCGTCCCCCGCGGATCCGCGGATGCCGCCGAGCATCTCCACCTGGATCCCGCGTTCGGCGACCTCGCCGCGCACACCGCCGACCCTCGGGTCACGGACCTGTTCCTGAACGGGGCAGACGGCCTCTTCGTCGATCGCGGCGCGGGGGCCGAGCCGGTTCCGGGGTGGAGCGCATCCGAGCGCGAGGTGCGGGAGCTGGCGGTGCGGCTCATCGCGCTGGGCGGGCGCCACCTCGACGACCAGGCGCCGTGCGTGGATGTGCGCCTCGCGTCCGGGGTGCGCGTGCACGCCGTGCTCGCGCCGGTCGCGACCTCCGGCACGGCGGTGTCGGTGCGGATCCCGCGGGTGCGCGCGGCCGATCTCGACGACCTCGTCCGCCTGCGCGCCGTCGACGGTGCGCAGCGGGCCTGGCTGGAGGGCGTGGTGCGCGCGCGGCAGAACGTGCTGATCACGGGCGGCACCGGAACCGGCAAGACGACCATGCTCGCCGCTCTGCTCGCACATGTGCCGCACGACGAGCGGATCGTGACCATCGAGGACGTCGCCGAGCTGCATCCGCGGCATCCGCATCACGTGTCGCTCGAGGCGCGCCAGCCCAACCTCGAAGGCGCTGGTGCGATCTCCGTCGCACGGCTCGTGCGGGAGTCGCTGCGGATGCGACCCGACCGGCTGATCGTGGGGGAGTGCCGTGGCGAGGAGATCCGCGACCTGCTCACCGCGTTGAACACCGGGCATGACGGCGGTGCGGGGACGCTGCACGCCAGCGGGCTGGCCGACGTGCCCGCACGCCTGGAGGCGCTCGGCGCACTGGCCGGCATGGATCCGCCGGCGCTCGCCCGGCAGGCGGTGAGCGCGTTCGCGTACGTGCTGCACCTGGTGCGGGAACGATCGGGGATCCGCCGGCTCGCGCAGGCGGGTGCGCTGCGGCTGGACGAGGAGCACCTCGGGATCGAGGAGGTGCGGCCGTGGTGAGGGGCGGGCGGCGGCGGATCGGCCGGATCCGGTTGCGTCCGGTGCCTGCGCCGTCCGAGTCGGAAGTCGCCTCCCGGGTGCGGACGCTGGCCGTGCTGCTGCAGGCGGGAGCGGCGCCCCCGGCGGCCTGGCGCCATCTCGCCGAGAGCGGAGTGGGCGAGGCCGCCGCCGTGGTCGCCGAACTGGACCGCGGACGGGATCTCATCGAAGCCGTCCGCGCCCAGGGCGGCGTCTGGACGACGGTCGCCGCCGCGTGGCGCATCGCCGCCACGGTCGGCGCGCCGCTCGGCGAAGTGCTCCGGGCGATCGCCGCAGCCCTCGAGGGCGCCGGGGACATCCGCGACGAGGTGGAGGTCGCCCTGGCCGAACCCGCGGGAACGGCCCGGCTCATGCTGTGGCTGCCTCTGGTCGGCCTGCTGCTCGGCACGGCGCTCGGTTTCGACACGATGACCGTGCTGGTCACTCAGCCGGCGGGTTGGGTCTGCCTGACGGCGGGCCTCGCCCTGCTGCTGCTCGCGCGAGCCTGGACCAGAACGCTGGTGCGTCGGGCTCGCCCGGCCCCGGTGATCCCCGGGATCCGTGCCGAGCTGCTCGTCGTGGCGCTCAGCGGCGGCACGGCGATCCCGCGCGCCGTGCGCCTGGTCGCCGAGGAGCTCGGACCGGACGCCATCGGCGACGGCGGAGCAGCCGCAGCCGATGCCGACGCGGACGGATCCATCGCGCGCGTGCTGCGGCTCTCCGCCAGCGCGGGCGTGCCGGCCGTGGAACTGCTGCGCGCCGAGGCGATCCGGGCCAGACGAGACGCCCGCACGTCCGGACGGAAAGGCGCGGCGAAGCTGTCCTCCCGGCTCCTGCTTCCGCTCGGCGTCTGCACGCTGCCGGCGTTCGTCCTGCTCGGAGTCGCGCCCCTGATCCTCAGCGTGCTGGCAACCACGCCGTTGCCGTTCGCCTGAATCGTGCGGCGCCCGTCCGGGAGCCGCCGAACCCCGAGAGAGAGAAGGAACACCATGAATCAGAAGGAGCAGCGTTCCGCAGGAGGCGTCCTGCCCGCACTGACCGGCCGCCGGGCCGCGAAACTGTTCGGTGACGACAGCGGAGCGGCGACCGCGGAGTACGCGATCGCGACGATGGCGGCGGTCGCCTTCGCCGGCCTGTTGGTCGTCATCATGCGCAGCGATGAGGTGCGCGGGATCCTCACCGATCTCGTGCGGCGTGCGCTGACGGTGGCATGAGGATCCCACGTGTTCCCGGTCGCCGTCCGGCCCTCTGGCGGGGCGGGGCGTGCGATCGGGAGCGCGGTTCCGCGACGGCGGAACTCGCCGTCGCCCTCCCGGTCGTCGTGCTCACGCTGCTGCTCGGCGTCGGCGTGCTCGGCGCAGGTTTGCGGATGGTGTCGCTGCAGGACGCCGTGGCCGATGCGGCCCGGATCCTCGGCCGGGGCGATGATGCCGGAGGCGCAGGTGCCGCCGTCGCCCGCGCGGATCCCGCCGCGGGGCTGGCGGTCAGCCGCTCGGACGACCTCGTGTGCGTCACGGCGTCCGCCGAGGCGCGGATCCTCGGCGGCATCGCCGTGCCGATCCGCGCGACGAGCTGCGCGCTCGACGGCGGACGGTGATGGGCGGCACGGCGCTCGCGCTCGGCGGCATCGCCGTGGCGGGAACCCTCGCGCTCGGCGCGGCGATGGTCGGCGGTGCCGGTGCGGCATCCCAGCGGGTGGCGGCGGCGGCCGATGCCGCCGCCCTCGCCGCCGCGGATGCGGCCAGCGGTGCGGTCCCGGTCGAGGAGGATCCGTGCGCGCTCGCCGCGCGCGTTGCCGCAGCGCACGGCGCGGGACTGGACGATTGCCGGGTGGACGGACTCATGGTCCGTGTGCGCGTCTCGGCGGCGTACGCTGGATTCCCGGCCGTCGCCGCCTCCCGTGCAGGACCACCCGAACATCCTGCGGGCGACGGATGACCGGCTGAGTCCTCCACTCCAGCGCGGTGTGTATGGTGTGCTTCGACGAAAGGACGCTCCCGTGGCGCAAGGCAAGAAGCTTGTCATCGTCGAGTCCCCGACGAAGATGAGGTCCATCCAGGGCTATCTCGGCGACGGCTTCGAGGTGCTCAGCTCGGTGGGGCACATCCGTGACCTGGCCGACAAGAAGGACATCCCCGCGGCGGACAAGCAGGCGTACGGCAAGTACTCCATCGACGTCGATCACGACTTCGATCCGTACTACGTCGTCTCGGATCGCAAGACCAAGACCGTCGCCGAACTCAAACGCGCGCTGAAGAATGCCGACGAGCTCCTGCTCGCCACCGATGAGGATCGCGAGGGCGAGGCCATCGCGTGGCATCTGCTGGAGACGCTGAAGCCGAAGGTCCCGTACCGGCGCATGGTGTTCCACGAGATCACGAAGGACGCGATCCAGGCCGCGGTCGACAACACCCGCGAGCTCGACTTCGCCCTCGTCGACGCGCAGGAGACGCGCCGCATCCTCGACCGGCTGTACGGCTGGGACGTCTCGCCGGTGCTCTGGTACAAGGTCAAGTCCGGCCTGTCCGCGGGGCGCGTGCAGTCCGCCGCGACCCGCATGATCGTCGACCGGGAGCGCGAGCGCATGGCGTTCACCTCCGCCGAGTACTGGGACGTCGACGCCCGCGCTTCCGCCCCTTTGACGGGCTCTGGGGCCACCTCCTTCAGCGTGCGCCTCGTGCGTCTGGACGGCGGGGCCATCGCCCGCGGAACCGACTTCGACGACAAGGGCGCGCTGAAGAAGGCCGTCGTCATCCTCGACGAGAAGGCGGCGACGGCACTCGCCGCGGCCGTCGACGCCGTCGGATCCGGCACCGTCACCAAGGTCGAGGCGAAGCCCGGAACCCGCAGCCCGTATGCACCGTTCACGACCTCCACGCTGCAGCAGGAGGCGGGACGCAAGCTCTCGATGAGCGCGAAGCAGGCGATGAGCGTCGCCCAGCGTCTCTACGAGAAGGGCTTCATCACCTATATGCGCACCGACTCGACCGCGCTCAGCACCCAGGCGGTGCAGGCGGCCCGGTCGCAGGCGGTCGCCCTCTACGGCGACGCCGCGGTGCCCCTCAAGCCCCGCGTCTACAAGTCGAAGAGCAAGAACGCGCAAGAGGCGCACGAGGCGATCCGTCCGTCGGGGGAGCAGTTCCGCAAGCCGTCGTCGGTGTCCTCGCAGCTCGACCGCGAAGAGCAGCGCCTCTACGACCTGATCTGGAAGCGCACCGTCGCGAGCCAGATGTCCGACGCGAAGTACGAGACCACGACGGTCACCCTCGCAGTCGCCGCCGACGGACGCAATGCGGAGTTCACCGCCTCCGGCACCGTCTACACCTTCAAGGGCTTCCTGGAGGCCTACGAGGAGGGCAGGGACGAGCGCCGCAGCGATGCCGATGCCGCCGAGAACCAGTCGCTCCCGGCCGTCTCGGTCGGCGATGTTCTCGGAGTTTCGGACGCCGACGCGAAGCCGCACCGCACCACCCCGAAGCCGCGCTACACCGAGGCGTCGCTGGTGAAGGCGCTCGAAGAGCACGGGATCGGGCGTCCCTCCACGTTCGCCAGCATCATCGGGACGGTGATGGATCGCGGCTACGCGACCAAGCGCGGCCAGGCCCTGGTACCGACGTGGATGGCGTTCAGTGTCGTGCGTCTCCTGGAGGAGCACTTCGCCGACCTGATCGACTACGACTTCACCGCCGCGCTCGAGGACGACCTCGACGCGATCGCCCGTGGCGAGCAGAAGCGGATCGAGTGGCTGCACTCCTTCTACTTCGGCTCCGACACGCAGGTGGGCCTGCGTCAGGTGGTCGACAACGTGGGCGAGATCGACGCGCGTGCGCTGAACGCGACGCGGATCACCGACACCGCGACGCTGCGCTTCGGCAAGTACGGGCCGTACCTCGAGGTCGCGGATCCGGCGAACCCGGAGGCGAAGCCGCGCATCGTGAACGTGCCGGAGGATCTCGCCCCCGACGAGCTCACGGCCGCCAAGGCGCAGGAGCTCATCGACGCGCCGGTCGCGGGCGACCGCGTGCTCGGGGAGAACCCGGATACCGGCAAGATCGTCGTCGTCAAGGACGGACGCTTCGGCCCGTACGTGCAGGAGAACGACCCGGTCTCCGACGACGACCAGGTCGACGAGGCAACGGGCGAGGTCGTGTCGGTTGCTGAGCCTGTCGAAGCACCCACCCTTCGACAGGCTCAGGGACCGAAGAAGCGCGGGGCGAAGAAGGAAGCGGCGCCCAAGCCGCGCACCGCCTCGCTGTTCCGCTCCATGTCGGTGGACACGATCGACCTCGGCACCGCGCTCCAGCTGCTCGACCTGCCCCGCGTGGTCGGGGCCGATCCCGAGTCCGGCGAGGAGATCACCGCGCAGAACGGGCGGTTCGGGCCCTATCTCAAGAAGGGCGCCGACTCGCGCTCGCTGGAGAGCGAGCAGCAGATCTTCGACGTCACCCTCGAGCAGGCGCTCGCGATCTACGCGCAGCCGAAGTACGGCGCGCGCCGGGCGTCCAGCGCGCTCGCCGAGTTCGAGGCCGACCCGGTCAGCGGCAAGCCCATCCGGATCCGCGACGGCCGGTTCGGCGCGTACGTCACCGACGGCGAGACGAACGTGACCATTCCGCGCGGTCAGACCCCGGCCGACGTCACGTTCGAGATCGCCGTGCAGATGCTCGCCGACAAGCGTGCGAAGGGACCGGCTCCCAAGCGCGGCACTCGCACGACCGCCACGAAGAAGGCTCCGGCCAAGGCCGCCGCGACCAAGAGCAGCGCCGGCAAGGCGCCGGCGAAGAAGGCACCCGCGAAGAAGGCGCCGACCGACGCCGCGAAGGCGGCCGCACGTTCCGCCGCCGCGAAGAAGGCGGCGGCGACCCGTGCGGCGAACGCCGCGAAGAAGCAGGCCGGGGCGTGAGCGCAGGCCGCGGCCTCTGGATCACGCTCGAGGGCGGCGACGGCTCGGGAAAGACGACCCAGGCCGCGCTGCTGGAGGAATGGCTCCATGCGCGGGGCCGTGCGACCCTGCGCACGCGCGAGCCGGGCGGATCCGAGGTCGGCGTCCTCATCCGCGACATCGTGCTGCATCATCGCGGCGACATCGCCCCGCGCGCCGAGGCCCTGCTGTACGCCGCCGACCGGGCGCATCATGTCGCCACCGTCGTGGGCCCCGCGCTCGACCGCGGCGAGATCGTGATCCAGGACCGCTACCTCGACTCCTCCGTCGCCTATCAGGGCGCCGGGCGGATCCTCGACGCCGGCGAGGTGCGCGACCTGTCGGTGTGGGCGACCGAGGGCGCCCTGCCGGATCTGACCGTCCTGCTCGACCTGGATCCCGCCACGGCGCGTCGCCGACTGGACTCGGCGGACAAGCCGTTCGACCGGCTCGAGGCGGAGCGGGAGGACTTCCATGCCCGGGTGCGCGAGGCGTTCCTCGCGCTCGCCGACGCGGAGCCCGAGCGCTTCCTGGTGATCGATGCGGCGCAGGATCCCGCCGCCATCGCGGACGCAGTGCGCAGCCGCGTCGCCGCGTTGCTCTGACCTCTCTCTCTGGGGTCGTTGAGCGAGGACGGAGCGCCAGCGACGACCGAGTCTCTCTCTGGGGTCGTTGAGCGAGGACGGAGCGCCAGCGACGACCGAGACGAAACGCCGCTTCCTCGGGAGAACCGCGTTTCGTCTCGCTGCTCCTTCGTCGCGGTCCCTGAGCCTGTCGAAGGGCGCTCAACGGCCCCAAGGAGAGCTGGATGCCTCGGACGACGTCCGGTCTTGTCGGGCCCCACCGTTAGGCTTGCCCTATGTCCGCCACCGTCCTCGCTCCGTTCCCCTGGACGGACGTGTGGGGGCAGGATGCCGCCGTCGAAGCACTGCGCACCGCGGTCGACGATCCCAGCGCACTCGCGCACGCCTGGCTCATCACAGGGCCCCCAGGGTCCGGCCGGTCCACGCTCGCGACCGCGTTCGCCGCGGCACTGATCGCCGACGGACCGGACGACGAAGCCACCATGCGACAGGTGCTCGCCGGCACCCACCCGGATGTCACAGTGCTGCGCACCGAGAAGGTGATCATCACGATCGCCGAGGCCCGCGCGCTCGTGGAACGCTCCTACTTCGGCCCGTCCGGCGGCCGGTACCGCGTCATGATCGTCGAAGACGCGGATCGCATGACCGAGCGCACCTCGAACGTGCTGCTCAAGGCCCTCGAGGAGCCGCCGGAGCAGACGGTGTGGATCCTGTGCGCGCCGAGCGAAGCCGATCTGCTGCCGACCATCCGCTCCCGGGTGCGCTCGTTGCGCCTGCGCGAGCCCGACGTCGCCGCGGTCGCCGAGCTGATCGTGCGTCGCACCGGTGCGGATCCCGCGGTGGCCGAGCAGGCGGCACGGCACGCGCAGCGTCACATCGGCATGGCGCAGCGGCTCGCGACGGATGACTCCGCGCGCGCCCGCCGTGAGCAGACCCTGCGTGCCGTGCTGGGCGCCCGCGGGGTGAGCGACGCGGTCGAGGTCGCCGGGCAGATCGTGCAGGCCGCCACCGACGACGCGAAGGCGCTCACCGCCGAACGGGACGACGCCGAGCGCCGCTCGCTGCTGCGCACCGTCGGGATCGCGGAGGGGCAGGCGGTGCCGCCGGCCGTGCGCTCGCAGGTCAATGCGCTCGAAGATGATCAGAAGCAGCGCGCCAAGCGCAGTGTGCGCGACGGCCTCGACCGCGTGCTCACCGACCTGCAATCGCTGTTCCGTGACGTGGTCATGCTGCAGTTCGGTCGCGACGACAGCCTCATCAACCGCGAGCTGTCCGCTGAACTCGCCGCTGTGGCCGCCGCGTGGGAGCCCGAGCGCACCCTCGTCGTGCTGGACCATCTCGCCCAGACCAGGGAATCGCTGGAGCGCAATGTCGCGCCGGCGCTCGCCCTCGAGAGCTTGCTCGTGACGGTCACGAGCGGGAGGACATCGTGAAGAACACCCCCGTCGCTCCGCTCCGGCGCCGCCTCATCGCACTCGTGGCGGGCCTGGCCGTCGCGGCTGTCGCGCTCTCCGGCTGCCTGTACTCGATGATTCCGGCGGAGAGCACGTCCCACGGCCCCGTGGCGTCACCGGACACGTCGGGCATCTCACCCGAGCTGCAGTCCTTCTACGGCCAGAAGCTGAGCTGGTCCTCCTGCGGTTCGGGCATGGAGTGCACCACGGTGAAGGCGCCGCTGGACTGGGAGAACCCGTCGCAGGCGTCCATCGACCTCGCCGTGGTACGCCATCGTGCGACCGGCACCGCGAAGGGATCCCTGCTCACCAACCCCGGCGGGCCGGGCGCGAGCGGCCTGGATCTGATCAAGTCGAGCCTCGACTTCGCGGTCAGCCCGACGCTGATCAAGAACTACGACGTGATCGGCTTCGATCCGCGCGGAGTCGGCTCGTCGACCGCGGTGAAGTGCTTCGACGCGAAGCAGATGGACGACTATCTCTACACGATCCCCGCCGGCACCCGCGGCACGGATCAGTGGAAGAGCGAGCAGAACGCCGCCAACAAGCGCTTCGCCGACGCGTGCGAGCAGAACAGCAACGGCATCCTGCCCTTCATCACCACCGTGAACTCCGCGCGCGACATGGATCTGCTGCGCGGAGTGCTCGGCGACAAGAAGCTGAACTACCTCGGCTACTCATACGGCACGTTCCTGGGCGCGACGTACGCCGAGCTCTACCCGAAGCGGGTCGGGCACCTCGTGCTCGACGGTGCGCTGGATCCGTCGGTCTCCAACCTCGACGTGAGCACGACGCAGGCGCTGGGCTTCGAGTCGGCGCTGAAGGCGTACATGACCGACTGCCTCAAGGGCAAGAAGTGCCCGTTCCAGGGCACCGTCGACGAGGCGATGAGCGATCTCGGGGCGCTGCTGGCGAGCGTCGACCGCTCCCCGCAGAAGAACAGCGACGGACGCGTGCTCGGTGCGGACACGCTGATGACCTCGATCGTCGTCGCGCTGTACTCGCAGGACAGCTGGTCGTACCTGACCCAGTCGCTGACCGCCGTGCTGAAGGGTGACCCGTCGGTCGCCTTCCAGCTCGCCGATTCGTACAACGGGCGCCAGGACGGCAGCTACGCCGACAACTCCACCGAGGCGTTCGACGCGTACAACTGCATGGACTATCCGAAGGACGACGACGCCGCGGCGAAGGCAGCGTCCCAGGCGAAGATCAAGGCCGAGGCGCCGATCGTCGCCCCGTACTGGGACGGCGCGAACGTCTGCGACCAGTGGCCGTACCCGCCGAGCGGCAAGCGCGGCAAGATCGCCGCGGCGGGATCCGGCCCGATCCTCGTCGTCGGCACCACGAACGACCCTGCCACGCCCTACGCCTGGGCGGTGTCGCTGGCCAAGCAGCTCGAGGGCGGTGTGCTGATCACGCGCGTCGGCGAGGGGCACACCGGCTACAACAAGGGCAACTCCTGCGTGGACGACGCCGTGGACGCGTACTTCGTGGACGGCACCGTGCCGGCCAAGAGCGGGATCCGCTGCGGGTAACCGCTGCGGTAACCGCGGCGGGGGTGGCGCGTGGTTCGCGGCACTCTCCGGGACAGGGTAAGATCGTTGATCGTGCGGTTCGTCCGCATGCGCATCCTCCGGGGTGTGCGCCGCCCTAGCTCAGTCGGCAGAGCATCTCACTCGTAATGAGAAGGTCAAGGGTTCGATTCCCTTGGGCGGCTCGACCACGAACCCCCTCCCCGGAGGGGGTTCCATCGTTTCGGCGTACGCTCGGAGCATGACTCGGGCTCTGCTGATCGTCGACGTCCAGAACGACTTCACCGAGGGCGGCGCGCTCGCCGTCGCCGGAGGGGACGCCGTGGCCTCCGGGATCAGCGCGCTGCTGCACGCGCACGCCGCCGACTACGACCTCGTGATCGCCTCGCGGGACTGGCACGACGCGAGCGGCGACAACGGCGGGCACTTCTCCGCCGAACCGGATTACGTCGACACCTGGCCCGTGCACTGCGTCGAGGGGACACCCGGCGCCGAGTACGACCCGCTGCTGGACACCGCGTCGATCACGCATCACGTGTTCAAGGGGCAGGGCAAGCCCGCCTACTCCATGTTCGAGGGGGTCACGGAGGCGGGCGAGACGGTCGCCGGGATCCTCTCCGCGCACGGCGTGCTCACGGCCGATGTGGTGGGGATCGCGACGGACCATTGCGTGCGGGCCTCGGCCGTGGATGCGATCGCGCACGGCGTGCACGTGCGGATCCGCACCGACCTGGTGGCGGGCGTCGGCCCGGAATCGAGCGCCGCCGCCCTGGCCGAGCTCGCGCACGCCGGCGCGGAGCTCGCCGGCGCGGAGCTCGCCGGTGCGGAGGGGGGCGCGGAGCAGGGCGCGGAGCAGCACGAGGACGGCACCGCGGAATGACCGCCGAACGCTGTGCGCTGCTGCTGCGCGCCGTGAACGTGGGCGGGAACAACCGCGTGCCGATGGCCGAGCTGCGGGCCCTGCTGGGCGCGCAGGGGGTGTACGGCCCGGTGACCACGTACATCGCGAGCGGGAACGTCATCTGCGATGTGCCCGCCGACCACGATGCCGGGTGCGCCGCCGTACGGGCCCTCATCCACGACACGTTCGGCGTGGACACGCCGGTGATCCTGCGCACGCATGAGGAGCTCGTCCGGGCCGTCGCGGAGCACCCGTTCCCGGACGCGGCCGACAAGATGCTGCACGCGATGTTCCTCGAGGGCGAGCCGCGGGCGGACGCGATCGAAGTGCTGACCGAGCGGCTGCAGCCGGGGGAGCGGATCGCGCTGCGCGGCGCGGACCTCTGGATCGACTATGCGGGCGGTGTGCACACATCCAAGCTCACCCGTCCGGTGCTCGACAAGGCGCTCGGGGTCGCCGGCACGGCCCGCAACCTGCGCACGGTGCAGAAGCTCGCCGAACTCACGGAGCCGGCCGCG
Organism: uncultured Actinomycetota bacterium; assembly: GCA_963791605.1. Taxonomy (GTDB): domain Bacteria; phylum Actinomycetota; class Actinomycetes; order Actinomycetales; family Microbacteriaceae; genus Microbacterium. The sequence continues at coordinate 400,853 of CAWBTB010000024.1, forward strand.
GTCTGACCGCGACCGGCGCACGCCCCGTCGATGCCCGTCTATTTCTGCCGAACGGTCGCCTGAGCCCCGCACAGGCGACCGTTCGGCAGAAATAGACGGGTGTTCAGGCCCGCGGGTGGGTTCGTCCTCAGTGCGCGTGCGAGTGCCCGTGATCCCCGGCCGGCTCGCCGCAGCTCTGGCCGGCGCCGCCTGGATCCTGCACGGTCGCCGCGGCTGCGACACCGCCCGCCTCGCCGCGGGCGTCGTGAATCGCGGTTCCGCCGACGACGGTGACATCGGCGCGCTGCTGCAGGATCTCGGCCGGCTCCATCGCGTACAGGTCCCCGGACCAGACCACGAGATCGGCCAGGTATCCGGTGCGGAGCATGCCGAGCGCATCTTCGTGGTGGAACGCGCCCGCGCCGCCCTTCGTGTACGCCTCGAGCGTGCGGTCGAGGTCGAGGCGCTCGTCCGACGGTCCAGGCATCGCCGCCGTCGAGGCGGGCGCGGGTCATCGCGCTGTAGACGCCGACGAGCGGATCCATCTCGCCCACCTGCCAGTCGCTGGAGAACGTGACGCGGGCGCCGGACTCGATCATCGAGCGGAACCGCCAGGCGCGGTCCCAGCGGGCCTCGCCGACGTTCTCCATCCAGGTGCCGGCGACGAGGTCAGGCGAGGCGTGCCGGGGCTGCATCGCGGCGACGACGCCCAGGTCGCGGAACCGGGGGAGGTCCTCCGGTGCCAGGCACTCGACGTGCACGATGCCGTGCCGGGCGTCGCGTGCGCCGTTCGTGCGGCGCGCGGCCTCGATCGAGTCCAGGGTGAGCCGGATCCCCCAGTCCCCGGTCGCATGCGTGTGCACCTGGTATCCGAGGCGGTCGAGCTCGACGAACAGCTTCGTGAACTCGAGCGGCTCCAGGCTGGTGTGTCCGCGGTGGCCCGGGCGGTTCGCGTAGTCCTCGAGCATCGCCGCGGTGTGCGGCTCGATCACGTCGTCGGCGTACAGCTTGACCATGCCGAGGCGGAACCGGTCGTGCTGCGGGGTGTCCCGGATCGCCTCCGTGATCCGGGTGCGGAAGTCGCCGTCCGCGCCGACCGGGTGATAGATCGCCGCGATCGTGCGGGACGTGAGCCTGCCCTCGCGCTCGGCGCGGGCGAACAGCGGCAGCTCGGCGAGCGGCACCTGCGGCTCGACCACGGTCGTGATCCCGAACCGCGCGGCCATGTCGAGGCTGTTCACGATCTTCCGGTAGCGGCGGTCCGGGGAGTACATCGGGATGTCGCGCTGCAGCTCGGCGAGCCCGTCGACGGTCATCGCGCTGGTGTAGAAGTCGGTCACCCAGCCGGTGGGCTCGCCGGTCGTGCGGTCGATCTCGGGGTTGCCCCACGCGATGTCCCCGCCGTTCAGGATCCCCAGCTTCGCCAGGGCGGGACGGTTCAGCCACACGGAGTGCTGGTCGTAGGTCGTGATGAACACCGGCCGGTCGGTGACGCCGGCCAGGTCGTCCGCGTTCGGGCGGCGGTCCTCCACGACCGAGTACAGCGCGTTCTCCGCGCAGATCCACTCCAGATCGGGGTGCGCCTCGGCGAAGGCGCCGATGCGGGCACGCACCACATCGAGGCTCTGCACCTGGTCGAGGCTGACCGCGAGGTCGTCGTATCCCAGCAGCAGGTGGTTGTGCGTGTCGGCGACGCCCGGGGTGACCAGGCGGCCCTCCAGCTCGACCGTGTGCTGGGCGGCGGGGGCGTCCGCGGCGCTGCCGACGTAGCTGATCCGATCGCCGGTGACCCCGACGGCCTCGGCCCACGGGAGGTCGGGATCGAAGGTGCGGACGCGTCCGCCGGTGTAGAGGGTGTCGACAGCCATGCCGGTGCTCCTGCGTCGTCGGGCGGAGGGATCCGCGAGTTCTTTGACTCAAGTATGAATTAATTCACTCAGATGTCAAGAAACGATGCGATACTGGCTTCATGGCACGCCCCAGCACCCAGGAGCAGCGCCGGCGCGAGGTCGTCGACGCGGCGCTCGACGCCGCCGCAGAGCACGGCCTGCGCAACCTCTCCCTGACGGACGTCGCGAACCAGGTCGGCGTCACGCGCGGGGCGCTGCTGTACTACTACGACGATCTGGATGCGATCCTGGTCGAGGCGCACGCCGCGGGCAGACGCCGGGTCGGCCAGGAGCGCGAGGCGCTGGTCGCGCAGGCGGAGCACCCGCCCGAGCAGCTGGCGATCGCGATCCGCGCGGGGCTCCCGAGCGGTCCGGACGACGCGCTCATGCGCCTGCTCTACGAGTTCGACGTGCTCGCCGGCAAGTCGCCGCTGCACGACGAGCTCGTGCAGCGTCTCTACGGGGAGCAGCTCGCGCTGTATCGGCGGATCCTCGAGGCAGGGGTGGCGAGCGGCGATTTCGCGCTCAGCGGGCCGATCGGCGACGTCGCGATGAACTTCGTCGCCCTGGAGGATGCGTACGGCCTGCACATCGTCGCGGGCGGCAGCATCTCGCTCGCCGATGCCGGCGGGCGATCGCGCTGTTCGCGCGCCAGGCGGGCGCTCCGCTCCCGGATCCGCGCGACTAGAGTCGGTACCATGACGCGCACGCCCCTGATCCTTTTCGTCTGCGTGCACAACGCGGGCCGCTCGCAGATGGCTGCCGGGTTCGCCCGGGCTCTCGGCGGCGATCGCGTCGAGGTGCGCTCGGGCGGATCCGAGCCGGGGGAGCGGATCAATCCCGCGGCCGTCGCGGTGATGGCGGAGAAGGGGATCGATATCACCGCCGCGGTGCCGCAGCTGCTGCGCACCGAAGACGTCCGCGAGGCCGACGCCGTGATCACGATGGGCTGCGGCGACGCCTGCCCGATCTTCCCCGGCAAGCGCTACGAGGACTGGGAGCTCGCGGATCCCGCAGGGCGGGATCCGGAGTTCGTCCGCGGCGTGAGGGACGACATCGAGGCGCGCGTGCGGGAGCTGCTCGGCAGCCTCGGGATCTGATCGGGTGGGCCGACCGGCGCCGCGCCGGTCGCGTCAGGATGCGAGATACGGGACGAACGACTCCGGCAGCGTCACGTTGGCGGGAACGCCGTGGAACATCGGTGCGACCTGTGCGGGCGTGTAGCCGGCGATCCCGCAGCCGACCGGCGTGAGCAGGAACCTCAGTTCGGGGTGCGCCCGCGCGTAGTCGAGGAAGCGCCGCGCTTCGGCCGCCAGTTCGTCGAGCCCGCTCATCGTGTCGATCGCGTAGCTCTGTCCGTGGTGTCCGTGTCCCTCGCCCCAGACCGCGCCGAACTGCTCGTACGCGATCAGGGCCGCGCCGCCGCCGTGCGCGCCCTCCGCGTTCGAGCCGAACACGAACACCTCGTCCGGCTCCAGCGCGATGATCCGTCTCGGTGTGATGTCCATAGCGACTCCGATCGTCGGCGTTCAACCCGATCCGGCATCGCCGGACGCGTATGGCCCGGTCGCAACGACCGGGCCATACGCAACGGTGGGCCCCGAGGGGCTCGAACCCTCGACCCGCGGATTAACCTGCCACTTCGGCTTTCGCCGCCGCCCGCTGGGCGTTCGTGGTCTGGACTGTCCCTTCACCCTGGCTTGCGCTGTAGGTGCCACCCGTCCAGTCTCTACACCTTCCGGACTCGTCCGGCTTGGCTCGGGATCGCCAACTGGTCTCCCAGGAAGGGTTCCCCGACTTTGAGTGGTGTCATCCCCGGAGTTTCCTCCGAGGCGCTCCTATTGTGTTGAAGTCCGATGCTCTGCCAACTGAGCTAGAGGCCCGTGCTCCGAGTCTAACGGTCGCGGCTGGATGCCCTGCGCCGGAACCGCGCGTACCCTGGGGCGGTGCCCGCACCTTTCCACCGCCCCGTCCGCCTTCCTCCGGAGACGTTCGACAATCTGCTCGGATCCCATGATCCGGCCGAGCGGACGCGGATGGCGCACGCCACCGCGTCGGCGCTGCTGGCGCGGGTGCGCGCGGACGACAGCGGCGTGAGTGCGGAGCGGCTCGTCGCCTACGCCAGCGAGCACGGCATCGACGAGGTCGCGGAGCTGTGGGCGAAGAGCCCTGCCGTGTCGCTGCCCGGTTCCCTGTGGCGGCTGTATCTGCTGCAGGCATCGATCCACACGGATCCGCTGCTGGCCGCGCTCCTGCACGAACGCGGACGTGTGGAACTGCCGTCGGTCGACGCGCTCGTCGCCGGGGCTCCGGTCCCCGCCGGGCCCTCCGAACTGGTAGCGCTGATCGACACGATCCTGCGCGGCGCGTTCTCCGGGGACTTCGCCGTGGCGCTGGAGCGCGCCGCGGCCTTCTGCCGCGTGCAGGCGTCCGGAGCGACGCATGTCGCCGACGACTACGATCCGACCGAACCGGATCGGGCCAGCGAACTGACCACCCGCGCCGCACGGCTGAGCACTTATGCGCAGGACCTCGCCGCCTCTGCCGGAGCGTGGCGCGAAGGGGCGCTGACCTGAGCGGATCGGCGGATACGAAGAAGCCGGGCCGCAAGAACGCCTCTCGGCGGAAGGCCGCTCGCAGCGGCGAAAAATGGAGCCCGGGGTTATGCGGCCCGGCCGAACCAGTGTAACGCGTCGGGGCCGGGGGTATTCCCGGTGGCCCCGACATCGGGCGTGTTGTCGACGCCCTAGGCTCGGAGCATGGATCGCCGATTCGCGCTGATGATCGAGCCCGCCGCCGAGGCCAGAGCCGACTATTCGTCCACGTTCACGGTCGTGGACGCCTCCGCGCCGGCCCTCAGCGTGGGAGAGCTCAGCACCCAGCGCGGCGACGGCGTCTTCGAGTCGATCGGCGTCGTCGACGGACACGCGCAGGAGGTCGAGCCGCACCTGCAGCGGCTCGCGCACTCGGCGCAGCTGTGCGCGCTGCCCGATCCGAACCTCGCCCAGTGGCGCGAGGCGATCGGCATCGCCGCGGCGCAGTGCGGAGCAGGGGAGAGCGTGATCAAGCTCATCCTCAGCCGCGGGGTCGACCACGGGCCCGCCCCGACGGCCTGGGTCACCGCGGCTCCGGCGGGCGACTTCACGAACGCGCGCACGAACGGGATCCGCGTCGTCACGCTCGACCGCGGATACGACAGCGGCGCGGCCGAACGCGCACCGTGGCTGCTGCTGGGCGCGAAGACCCTCTCCTACGCCGTGAACATGGCCGCGCTGCGCGAAGCGCATCGTCGCGGCGCGGACGATGCGATCTTCGTCACGACCGACGGCGTCGTGCTGGAGGCACCCACGGCGTCCCTCATCCTGCGCTTCGGCGACCGCTTCGTCACGCCGGCGCCGCACGGCGGGATCCTGCAGGGCACCACCCAGATCAGCCTCTTCGCGCACCTGGAGGAGCTCGGATTCTCCACGGCCTACGACACGGTCCCCACGGCGGACCTCCCCCGGGCGGACCAGGCGTGGCTCGTCTCCAGCGTGCGCCTCGCCGCCCCGATCACAGCGATCGACGATACCGGCCTCTCCATGGATCCGGTGTTCACCGCCGCCCTGAACGCCTACCTGCTCGCACCGCGCGACTGACCGCTACAGGTTCCGCGAGAAACCAGATCCTGCACGAGAAACCACTTCCTGCGTGGTGTCTCATGCAGGAAGTGGTTTCTCGTGGTGTGCGCCGGGAGTGCCCGACACGGGTCATCCGAAGCGGCCGGAGACGTAGTCCTCGGTCGCCTGCTCCTTGGGCGAAGTGAAGATCGTCGCCGTGTCGGCGTACTCGATGAGCTTGCCGGGCTTGCCCGTGCCCGCGATGTTGAAGAACGCCGTCTTGTCGCTCACGCGCGAGGCCTGCTGCATGTTGTGGGTCACGATGACGATCGTGAACTCGTTCTTGAGCTCGGTGATGAGCTCCTCGATCGCGAAGGTCGAGATCGGGTCGAGGGCCGAGCAGGGCTCGTCCATCAGCACGACCTGCGGAGACACCGCGATCGTCCGGGCGATGCAGAGACGCTGCTGCTGGCCTCCGGAGAGCCCCGCGCCCGGCTTGTCGAGACGGTCCTTCACCTCGTTCCACAGGTTCGCGCCGCGCAGCGACTTCTCCACGAGGTCGTTCGCGTCCGAGGCCGAGATCCGCTTGTTGTTCAGGCGGACGCCCGCGAGCACGTTCTCCTTGATCGACATGGTGGGGAACGGGTTCGGCCGCTGGAACACCATGCCCACCTGGCGCCGCACCAGCACCGGGTCGACACCGGGGGCGTACAGGTCTTCGCCGTCGATGTACACGCTGCCCTGGACGGTCGCGCCCGGGATCACCTCGTGCATCCGGTTGAGGGTGCGCAGGAAGGTCGACTTTCCGCAGCCGGACGGGCCGATGAAGGCCGTCACGGTGCGGGGCTCGATGTTCATCGACACACCTTCCACGGCGAGGAAATCGCCGTAGTAGACGTTCAGATCATTGACTTCGATGCTCTTGGACACGCTGCGTGCCTTCCTGAGTTAGCGACTCTTCGGCGCGAATGCCTTCGCGACGATCCGAGCGATGAGGTTGAAGATGACGACGACGATGACCAGCAGCAGGGCGGCGCCCCAGGCCTGCGCCTGCGACGCGTCGATGTCCTTGCCCGGGAAACTGTATGCCGTATAGGCCATGACCGGCAGGGTCTGCATGGGACCGTCGAACGGGTTCGCGTTGAAGTTGTCCGTGAAGCTCGCGGCGATGAAGATGGGCGCCGTCTCGCCGATCACGCGGGCCACGGCGAGCACGACGCCGGTCACGATGCCGCTCGCGGCCGTGCGGAGCACGACCTTGATGATGGTCGTCGCACGGGGCACGCCGAGCGCGAGCGACGCCTCGCGGAGCTCGTTCGGCACCAGCCGGATCATCTCCTCGGTGGAGCGGATCACGATCGGGATCATCAGCACGCAGAGCGCGATCGACGCGGAGAAGCCGCTGAACGCCTTCGGGCCGACGATGAGCGCGAACAGCGAGAACGCGAACAGGCCGGCGACGATCGAGGGGATGCCGGTCATGACGTCGACGAGGAACGTGATGGTGCGACGCATCGGATTGTTCGGCTGCGCGTACTCGGTCAGGTAGACCGCGGCCAGGATGCCGATCGGCACCGAGATCACGGCGGCGATCCCGGTGATGATCAGTGTGCCGACGACGGCCTGCAGGGCGCCGGGCGTGTTCGTCACGGCGAGCGTGTTCGGGTCGAACACGTTGCCGCCGACCTTGGTGACGAAGTCCCAGCTGAGCACCCGGAGACCCTGGGCCACGACGGTCCAGAGCGTGGAGATCAGCGGCGCCACCGCGAGCACGAACGCACAGATCACGAGCCCGCGCACGATGCGGTCGACGGCCTTGCGGCGGCCCTCCACGATCGCGGATCCGACTCCGATCGCGATCAGATAGAACACGGCGATGAGCACGAGCCACACCGCTGGATTGAACTTCTGCAGCACCAGGAGCACGGCCGCGACGACGACAGCGGTCCCGATCGCGAGTGCCGGCTCGATCCATCGCGGCAGCTGACCGCTGGTGAGATTCATCGGCTGCGCCGTCGGAGCGGGGGGAGTGGGGATGGCGGCGCTCATACGCGCTTTCCGATCTTCGGAGACGTGCGCGTCCTGCGATCGGAACGACCGAGGATGCCGCGGGCGATCATGTTGACCGCCAGCGAGACGACGAAGAGCATCAGGCCGGTGCCGATCAGAGCGGACCGCTGCACGTCGGTGGCGATGGGGAAGTTCAGCGCGATGTTCGCGGCGATCGTCTGCGAGTTGTAGCCGTCGGTGAGCAGGGCGACCGAGAACAGCAGCGACGGCGAGATGATCAGGGCGATCGCCATGGTCTCGCCGAGCGCGCGACCGAGGCCGAGCAGGATCGCGGAGACCATGCCGCTGCGGGCATACGGGAAGACGGCCAGGCGGATCATCTCCCAGCGCGTCGCGCCGAGCGCCAGTGCGGCCTCCTCGTTCAGCCGGGGCGTCTGCAGGAAGATCTCCCGGGTGAGGGCGGTGACGATCGGCAGGATCATCACCGCGAGCACGACCCCGCCGGCGAGCGATGGTGGAGCCGGTGCTCGAGACGGGCCCTTGGAAGAGCGGGATCCAGCCCAGGTAGCGGTTGAGGAAGTCGGCGAGCGGCAGCAGGAACGGACGCATCACGATGACGCCCCACAGGCCGAAGACGATCGACGGCACCGCCGCGAGCAGGTCGACCACGTACGCGAGTGCGCTGGCGAGCCGGCGCGGCGCGTAGTGCGAGATGAACAGCGCGATGCCGATGGCGACGGGGGCGCCCAGCACGAGCGCGATCAGCGCCGACCAGATGCTGCCCCAGAGCAGCGGGGCGACGTAGTTCCAGAAGCTGCCCCAGTGCTTGTTCTGATAGCCGGCGAGGTCCTTGTCGCTGTCCCAGTTCGCCGTGATGGCGGGCAGGCCCTTCAGGATCAGGAAGATCGCGACGCCGGCGAGGATGACCATGATCGACGCGGCGGCCGTCGTCGACAGGCCCAGGAAGAACCGGTCTCCCACGCGCCGCTTGCCGACGAGCCTGCCGGAATCGACGGCGGTCGCGTCACCACTCTGCGCGACTTCAGCCACGGTCCCACTCTTCATCTCGCATGTGCGCGTCTTTCTCTGTGCTCCGGCCGGTGGCAGGAGAGGTGATCGGGCCGGCACCGGACTCGGCCTCCGCCCGGGCGGCTGCCCCGCCCAGTCCGGATCGGTTCCGCAGAACCGATCCGGACTGGGCGAACCACTTACTTGATGGTCGCGAGCGACTCCTGAGCCGCCTTGAGGACCGAGTCCGGCAGCGGTGCCGCACCGGCGTTCTTCACGGCGACCTTCTGGCCGATCGTGCTGTCGATGAAGCCGATGTACGACTTCACCAGGGTGGCCTGCGCCGCGGTCTTGAAGGTGCTGCACGCGACGGCGTAGGAGACCAGCGGGATCGGGTAGGTCTCGGCGGTCAGCTTCGAGTAGTCGAACTTCTTCGAGAGGTCCCCGGCGATGCCGTTGGACGCATCCACCGCGGCGACCTCGAACGTCTTCGAGACGGCGTCCGCGCTGAACGGAACGGCCTTGCCGTCCTGCAGGATCGCGACGCTCGCGAGCTTGCCGATCGCGGAGTGGTCGGCGTAGCCGATGGTGCCGGTGCCGGCCTCCACGGCCTGCACCACGCCCGAGCCGCCCTTCTGCTTCGAGACGTCGCCTTCGACCGGCCAGTCCTTGCCCGCGGGATAGGTCCACACCGCGGACTGCGTGCCGGTCAGGTAGTTGGTGAAGTTCGCGGTGGTGCCGGATCCGTCCGAGCGCGCGACGGTGGTGATCTTGCCGGCGGGAAGCGCCTTGCCGTTGTCCTTGGCGATCGCCGGGTCGGACCAGTCGGTGATCTTCAGGGCGAAGATCTTGGCGATCGTCTCGCCGCTGAGCTTCAGGTCGGTCACGCCCGGGACGTTGAAGACGACGGCGACGCCGTCGAGGTATACGGGGATGTTGATGCCGCCGGTGGTGCACAGCGCCTTGGACGACGTGGTCTGCTCCGCGTTCAGCGGCGAGTCGGATCCGGCGAAGTCGTAGGCGCCGCTGAGGAAGTTGGTGACGCCGCCCCCGGAGCCCTGCGACTTGTCGTAGTTGACGGTGACGCCCTTGACCTGGGCGTTGTACGCCGCGGTCCATGCGGCCTGCGCGTTCGCCTGGGCGCTGGAGCCGCCCGAGGTGATCGTGCCGGTCAGCGAGGCGTCGACCTGGGAGGTGATGGCGCTCGATGCCGAGGACGCCGAGGAGGAGCCGGTGCTCGTGCTGCTGGGCGTCGCAGAACAACCCGCCAGCGCGATCGCGGCGAGCACGCCGGCGGCGCCGAGCGTGGTGATGCGGTTGAGCTTCACTATGTAAGTCCTTCGCTGTGTCGGGTGCGCCCTGGTGCAGGGCCACGCCAGACGATAGGCGTCGTCCATTACGCGATCAAAGATCGAAGGTGAACAGGCGGTGAACGCCGATCTGCCACCCGGTCAGATCTTGGGCAGGTGCGTCTCGATCGAGATGATGCCGGATCCGGGGTGCGTGGCGCTGAGGTGCACGACGCTGAAGGCGCCGACCTCGAGCGCGGAGGCGCTGCCGAGATAGGAACCCTGCAGCGTGCCGGTGGCGAGGGCGATCTCGCGGAGGATGTCCGGCAGCACGGGGCCGTGGCTGCACAGGATGCTCGCCTTCCCCGCGCGGACCCGCTTGCCGATGACCTTGCGCGGATCCGCTTCGCCCTCCTCCCAGGCGTCCTGGCTGAGCAGGGGCGTCCGGGTGATCTTGAGGCCGAGCGACGCAGCCAGCGGCTTGACCGTCTCCACGCAGCGTCGCGCGTCGCTGGAGACGATCTTCTGCACACCGAACGCGCGCAGCGGGCCGACGATCGCGTCGGCCTGCGCCCGTCCGCGCGGGGTGAGCGGCCGCGAGGCGTCGGATCCGAGCCAGACGCCGCGGTTCGCGGCCTTCGCGTGCCGCAGCACGATCAGCGGGAACGTGCGCAGCGCGCCGTCCGCGACGAGCTTCGCGAACGCGTCCAGGATCTCGACGTCGACCGGATAGCTGAGCCGGGCGCGCGCCTTCTTCACGCTCACCCACTCGAGGGCGGCGATCTCGCGGTTCGGCACGAAGACCGAGGCGCGCACGGCCTCGTCGGTGGCCTCCGCCGCCCAGTAGTGCACGACCTTCTGCTTGCGGTTCGCCATCGTGTACCGGGAGACGCCGACGGGCGCGCCGAGCGCCACCCGGATGCCGGTCTCCTCGAAGATCTCGCGCACGGCGGTCTCGGCGAGCATCTCGCCCGGGTCGACCTTGCCCTTGGGCAGGGTCACGTCGCGGTACTTGGTGCGGTGGATCAGCAGGATCCTGACCTTGTCCTCCACGACGCGCCAGACGAGGCCGCCGGCCGCGTAGACCGCACGGTCCGGACGGTCGGCGACGACCGTGGTCCCCGTGGTGTCCGCGGTGGCGGTGCCCGGACCGAACGCGCCGGCCGTCATCGGACCGCCCTGGCCCGCCGGCGCTTCTGGATGTCGGACATGGTCCGATCCTGCAGGTCGATCAGCGGCGTGCCGTCGTCGTGGAACGCGCGTCGGGTCCATTCGCCGTCCTCGCCGAGATGCCAGGACGTGGTCTCGGGCGAGAGGGCGAGGTCGAAGAAGGCCAGCAGCTCGTCGACGTGGGCAGGATCCGTGACCCGCACCAGCGCCTCGACGCGGCGGTCGAGGTTGCGGTGCATCATGTCGGCGCTGCCGATGAACACCTGCGGATCGCCGTCGTTGTGGAACGCGAAGATCCGGGAGTGCTCCAGATAGCGGCCGAGGATCGACCGCACGGTGATGTTGTCGGTGACGCCCGGCAGGTCCGAGCGCAGGCTGCAGATGCCGCGCACCCACACCTCGACGGGGACCCCGGCGGCGCTCGCCCGGTACAGCGCGTCGATGATCTGCCTCGTCGACCAGCGAGTTGACCTTGATGCGGATGTGCGCCGGCTTGCCGTCCAGCGCGTTCTGCCGCTCCTTCTCGATGCGCCGGAGCAGCCCCTTGCGCAGGTGCAGCGGGGCGACGAGCAGGCGCTTGAACTTCTTCTCGATCGCGTAGCCGCTGAGCTCGTTGAACAGCCGGGTGAGGTCCTTGCCGACCTGCGGCGTCGGCTGGTGAACAGGCCGAAGTCCTCGTAGATGCGGCTGGTCTTCGGGTTGTAGTTGCCGGTGCCGATGTGGCTGTAGCTGCGCAGCACGCCGTCCTCCTCGCGGATGACGTTGACGAGCTTGCAGTGCGTCTTCAGTCCGACCAGGCCGTACACGACGTGCACGCCGGCCTTCTCGAGCTTGCGCGCCCAGACGATGTTGTTCGCCTCGTCGAAGCGCGCCTTCACCTCGACGAGCGCGAGCACCTGCTTGCCGGACTCGGCGGCGTCGATCAGCGCCTGCGACGATCGGGCTGTCGCCCGAGGTGCGGTACAGGGTCTGCTTGATGGCGAGCACGTGCGGATCCGCGCGCCGCCTGCTCCAGGAACGCCACGCACGCTGGTCGTGAACGACTCGTACGGGTGGTGCACCAGCACGTCCGCCTTGCGCGATCGCCTTGAAGATGTCGATCCGCTCGTTCGCGCCGGGCTTGAACGCCACCGCCGTGGTGGGCACGTGCGGCGGGTAGTGCAGATCGGGACGGTCGATCCGGGACAGGTCGAACAGGCCGCGCAGGTCGAGCGGGCCGGGGAGGCGGTAGACCTCCTGATCGGTGATGTCGAGCTCGGAGAGGAGCAGGTCGAGCGTCACGTCGTCCATGTCGTCGGTGATCTCGAGCCGGATCGGCGGACCGAACCGGCGGCGCAGCAGCTCGCGCCTCGAGCGCCTGGATGAGGTTCTCCGATCTCGTCCTCCTCGATCTCCACGTCCTCGTTGCGGGTGAGCCGGAACGCGTGGTGATCGAGGATCTCCATGCCGGGGAACAGGTCGTCGAGGTGGTTGGCGATGAGCTCCTCGAGCCGGATGAAGCGCTGCGCGCCCTCGGATCCGGGGACCTCGACGAAGCGCGGCAGCATCGGCGGCACCTTGAGCCGCGCGAACTCCTGGCGGCCGGTGCGGGCGTTGCGGATCCGGATGGCGAGGTTCAGCGACAGACCCGGAGATGTACGGGAACGGGTGCGCCGGGTCGACGGCCAGCGGCATCAGCACCGGGAACACGTTGGTCTGGAAGTAGTCGGTCAGCTCGGCCTTGGCTTCGCCGTCGAGGTCGTCCCAGTCGACGACCGAGATGCCGGCGCCCGCGAGATCGGGGCGGACCAGCGTGGTCCACGCGTGCGCGTGCCGCAGCTGCAGCTTGTGCGCCTCGGCGGAGATGTCCGCGAGCACGTCGGACGGGGCGCGGCCCACGTTGGTGGGCACGGCGAGGCCCGTCAGGATCCGCCGCTTCAGGCCGGCGACGCGCACCATGAAGAACTCGTCCAGGTTGCTCGCGAAGATCGCCAGGAAGTTCGCGCGCTCCAGCGTCGGCAGGGTCTCGTCCTCGGCGAGCTCCAGCACGCGCTGGTTGAACGCCAGCCAGCTCAGCTCGCGGTCCAGGTAGCGATTGTCGGGGAGCAGCGAATCGCTCGGCTCGACGAGTTCGTCGAAGTCGTCGTCCTCGGCGTCGCCGAGACCGGAATCAGCCAGTGCGGGATCGATCATGCGTACATCTAAGCACCGGAGCGCGACGCCCGTGTGAACGGCGGGACGCGCGATGGATCAGCGGGCGCCGGGGGAGACCGGGCGGTTCTCGTCCTCATCGACGTTGAAGCGGTAGCCGACATTGCGCACGGTGCCGATGATCTGCTCCTGGTCGCCGAGCTTGGCGCGCAGCCGCCGCACGTGCACGTCGACCGTGCGGGTGCCGCCGAAGTAGTCGTATCCCCACACCTCGCTGAGCAGCTGCTCCCGCGTGAACACCCGTGACGGGTGCGTGGCGAGGAAGTGCAGCAGCTGGAACTCCTTGTACGTGAGATCCAGCGGGCTGCCGCGCAGCTTCGCCGAGTAGGACTGCTCGTCGATCGTCAGGCCGGAGGTCTGCACCCTGACCGGCTCCGCGGCGGACTCCTCGCGCGACAGCGCGAGACGGATCCTCGCATCGATCTCGGCGGGCCCGGCGTCGCGCAGGAGCACGTCGTCGATCCGCCACTCTCCGCTGACCGCGCTCATGCCGCCCTCGGTCACGACCAGCAGGAGCGGGCCGCGCAGGCCGGTGGTGCGGATCAGGGTGCACAGCGACTTCGCGGCGACGAGATCGGCGCGCGCGTCGACGATCACGACGTCCGCGTCGGGCGCGGTGACCAGCTCGGCGGGCTGTGCGGGGATGATGCGGACCCGGTGGCTGAGCAGTTCCAGGGCGGGCAGGACCGGCTCCGCGGCGGGAGACGAGGTCAGCACCAGCAATTGCGCCAAGCGGGATCCTTTCCTGCGCGCCATTCTACTCAGCGCGATACCGCCACCGCGTCCATGGGACAGAATGGGCGCATGGCAGCCGATCCCGCACTCGCCCCGCGCAGTCCCCTCGTGGGTCTCGTCGTCACCTGGGCCGTGGCTGCGGTCGGAGCGATCCTGATCGGCATCTTCGCCCCGGACGCCGCCCTGATGACCTGGTACATCATCGGCTTCGGCATCTGCGTGCTGCTGTCCTTCGGGGTGCAGCTGATCCGTGCGGAGACGCACGGCTTCATCCTGCGGGTGGCGGCCGGAAGCCTGGGTGCGCTGCTCGTGATGGGCGTGATCTCGGTCGGCTTCGGCGTCGCGTCGCTGTACTCGGTCTGATCCCGCGCCCGCGTGCCGGACGTGCCGGTTGCGCACGCCGAGCAGAGCCGCGGACCGATTAGAGTGATGGCATGGACATCGTCGCGCTCGAACTCTTCTTCGTCGGCCTGCTGGCACTGGCGGGGCTCGCGATCGCCTTCTGCGCGGGGGCCGTTCTGGTGAACCTGTTCCGCGGTCAGCGCTGATCGGCGCCCGTCGACCGCACGTACCCTGAAAGAGAGGGCCGCCCGTGCTCGATCTGCCCTCGGACCTGCCCGCCGACATCGTGCCGCTGTCGTGGCTGCTCGGTGTCTGGGAGGGCACCGGCGTCATCGACTACGAGGTCTCCGACCCCGACGGCGAGTCGATCCGCTACGCCGGCGAGTTCGCGCATCGCGTGAGCTTCAGCCACGACGGCGGACCGTTCCTGAACTACGCCGCGACCGCGACGTTCACGCCGGAGGACGGCGAGCCGCTCGCGCTCGTCGCCGAGACCGGCTTCTGGCGCCTGGCGCGTCCCTCCGGGCCGGAGGATCCGGGCCCCGCCCTGCTTCCTCCCCGCGAGACGCGGGCAGCGTCCCGCACGGTCGACGACGTCGAGGCGTTGCGACTGGACGAGGGCGGATTCCCCATCGAGGTCTCGATCGCGCACTCGGACGGCGTGCTGGAGCTGTACCTGGGGCGCATCGACGGTCCGCGCGTCGACATCGCCACCGACGCGATCGTGCGGGCTGCCGGCACCAAGGAATACGGTGCGGCGTCGCGCATGTACGGGCTCGTGGACGGCCACCTGCTCTGGGCGTGGGACATCGCCGCGCTCGGCACGCAGCTGCGCTCGCACGCCTCCGCCCGCCTGGCCAAGGTCTGACCGTGTCCGCATTCGCCACCCTTCCCGGCGCGGTCGTGGACGACGCCGCGCGGCGTCGTGCTGCACTTCGGGGATCCCATCCGCGAGCAGCGCGCGCTGGAGCGCGGGGCCGCACTCGCGCCTCTCGGAGACCGGACCGTGATCGAGCTGACCGGTTCCGAGCGGCTCACCTGGCTCGACTCGATCACGCTCGCAGTCCGTGGCACGGCTCGGCGCGGGGCAGAGCACCGAGCTTCTCGTGCTGGATCCGCAGGGCCGCGTCGAGCACGTCGCCGCGGTGTTCGAGGACGGCGCGCTCGACCTGGCTCCTTGCGGACGCGGCCGACGCGGCGCCGCTCGCGACGTGGCTGCAGCGCATGGTGTTCCGCGCCGACGTGACGGTCGCGGTGCGCGCCGAGCTCGTCGTGATCGGCTTCTTCGCCGGCGGCGACGCGGAGCAGCGCGCAGAGCGCATCGCACTCGCGCCGAACGACGTCGCACTGATCTGGACCGACCCCTGGCCGCAGGTCCAGCCCGGCGGGCATCAGTACCACCTCGGCGCGGAGCACCCCGGCGCCGGCTACCACTGGCGCACGGCGGTGCTGGACGAGGCGAGCGCCGCTGCGCTCGCTGCGGACCCCGACGCGGTCTGGGCCGGGGCTCTCGCGGCGGAGGCGCTGCGCATCGCCGCCTGGCGCCCGCGCTGGTCCGCCGAGGTCGACGAGCGCTCGCTGCCGCATGAGACGGACTGGATCCGCACCGCGGTGCACCTGGACAAGGGCTGCTACCGCGGGCAGGAGACCGTCGCCAAGGTGCACAATCTGGGTCACCCGCCGCGGCGGATCGTCGCGCTGCACCTCGACGGCAGCGATGACCTGCTCCCCGCGCCGGGGGCGCCGGTGCTCGCACGTGCGGCCGGTGCCGAGGACGCGGAGGAGGTCGGCCGGATCACGTCGGCCGCGCGCCACCACGAGCTCGGGCCGATCGCGCTCGCGATCCTCTCCCGTCGTGCCCCGATCGGCGACCTGATCGTGCGCACCCCCGACGGCGACGTCGCCGCGGCGCAGGAGGTCATCGTCCCGGCCGACGCCGGCGCCACGGCGGACGTGCCGCGCCTGACCCGGCTGTCACGTCGGCCGTCCGCGCCGGACCCCCGCAGGGCCGGCGCATCCGACGCCCGCTGACCCCGTGGCCCACCCGAGCGCACCGGCGATGACGGCGGTGCAGCGGCCGCTGCGGACGCTGCTGATCGACAACTACGACTCGTTCACGTACAACCTCGTGCACCAGATCGCGGCGTGCGCGGGACAGCCGCCGGTCGTGGTGCACAACGACGATCCCGGCCCCGCAGGCGGCTGGGATTCCGACGCCCTCGACGCGTACGACGCGGTGATCATCTCGCCGGGGCCCGGGGATCCGCGGGTCGAGGCGGACTTCGGGATCTGCGCGGCCGTGATCCGGATCTGCGCAGAACGGAGCATCCCGCTGCTCGGCGTATGCCTCGGTCATCAGGGCCTCGCCCACGCGTTCGGGGCTGCGGTGCGGCGCGCGCCGGAGCCGCGGCACGGCAGGCCCTCGCCGGTGACGCATGACGGCACCGGTCCGTTCCGGGGGCTGCCGTCGCCGCTCGAGGTCGTGCGCTACCACTCGCTCATGGTCGACGAGGTGCCGGACGAACTCGTGATCACCGCTCGCGCGGACGACGGCGTGATCATGGGCCTGCGGCACCGCGACCTGCCGCTGTGGGGCGTGCAGTTCCACCCCGAATCGATCGGCACCCCCGACGGGACGCGCATGATGGCGAACTTCGTCGCGATGGCCCGGGAACAGCGTCGGCGGCCCGTCCCCGCCGACGCGCCGGAGGGGACGCCGATCCCGGTGCGGCACGCCGCGCAGCCGATCCTGCGCCGGACGCTGCCGCTGCGGCACGACCCGGCGCAGTTGTTCACGGGCCTGTTCGGCGGAGCCGCGCAGGCCGTGTGGCTGGACGGGAACCGGCCGGGGGATCCGCGGGCGCGGTACTCGATCCTGGGCGGGGGAGACGATCTGGTCACGGCCACCGCCGACGTGCAGGCAGGCACCGTCACCGTGCGCGGCGGCGGCGAGGAGCGCGTGCTGCGCAGCGGCTTCTTCGACTGGCTGGAGGCCGAGCTCGCCGAGACCGTGGTCGTGCCCGGCGACCTGCCGTTCGCGCTGGGCTGGGTCGGCGCGCTCGGCTACGAGCTGCGCGCGGAGTGCGGGTCGCCGCACGCCCGGCATGCCGCGACGCCGGACGCGATGATGGTCCGCCTCGACAGCGCGCTCGTGATCGACCGCGACGAGGGCGTCGTCCACCTCCTCGCCCTGGACGACGCGGACTGGATCGACCGGATCGCCGCGCAGATCCTCGCGCTCGAGGATGCGGCTCCCGAGGGCGCGTCGCCCGAACACCCGGCTCCCGAACACCCGGTCCGGAACCCCGCGTGGCCCTCACCGCGCGGCACTCCCGCGCCGGCTATCTGCGGCTGATCGCCGCAGGCGCAGGAGCAGATCGCCGCGGGGGAGACCTACGAGGCGTGCCTCACGAACATGCTGCACGGCGAAGGAGCGCGGTCGATCCGCTCGCCGCGTACCTCGCGCTGCGGGCGCAGAACCCGGCACCGTTCGGCGCGTTCCTGCGCATCGCCGGGGTGAGCGTGCTGAGCACCTCGCCGGAGCGGTTCCTGCGCATCACGGCCGACGGCGCCGTGGAGTCGAGCCCGATCAAGGGCACCCGTCCGCGCGGCGCTCACGCCGGAGGAGGACGCGCGGATCCGCGCCGAGCTCGCCGGGAGCCGAGAAGGACCGCGCCGAGAACCTGATGATCGTGGACCTGGTGCGGCACGATCTCGGCCGCACCGCGGAGCTCGGATCCGTGCACGTGGACGGGCTGTTCCGGATCGAGAGCTACGCGACCGTGCATCAGCTGGTCAGCACCGTGCGCTCCCGGCTCGCCGCGAGCGCCGGTCTCGTGCGTGCGCGCGGCCTTCCCGCCCGGGTCCATGACGGGGGCGCCGAAGCTGCGCACCATGGCGATCCTGGACGGGCTGGAGGGCGGGCCGCGCGGACTGTACAGCGGTGCGCTCGGGTGCTTCTCGTTCGACGGCGCGGTCGATCTCAGCGTCGTCATCCGCACGCTCGTCTCCGGCCCCGGGGGAATCGACTACGGCGTCGGCGGCGCGATCGTCTCGCTCTCGGACCCGGACGAGGAGTACGCCGAGACCGTCGTGAAGGCGCGGCCGCTGCTGCGCCTGACCGGGGCGGAGTTCCCGGAGCTCTAGCGCGGCGCGACCGCGCTCCACGGCACGGTGAGCTCGCCGAGGCGCCAGCGGGCGCGCGTGCCGAGCACGGGGCGGCCGGCGGCGCGGAGCGCGCCGACGGCGGCGAGGAAGCGCTGCGTCGCGCCGAACGTCGACAGCGGCGCCGCGCGCTCCCACTCGCGATCGAGGTCGGCCAGCAGCGCATGGATCCGCTCGCCCGGCACGTTGTGGTGGATGAGCGCCTTCGGCAGCCGCTCGGCGACGATCGACGGGCCGGTCCAGATCCGCGAGGCGGAGCGAGATCGTGAGCCGCTGCGGGACGCCGCCGGGATCCACGTCGACGAAGCTCGCGATCCGGCCGATCTCGTCGCAGGTGCCCTCGACGAGCAGGCCGCCGGGCGCGAGGCGCGACGCCATCCGCGCCCAGGCGTCCGGCACATCGGCCTCGTCGTACTGGCGCAGCACGTTCATCGCGCGGATCACCGCGGGGCGCCGGCCGGCCGGCAGCGGCACCTCGAACCCGCCGCGCGCGAACGACACGTTCAGGTCGGCGGGGAAGTGCCCGGCGCCGGCGCGCAGCTCGGCGAGCTGCGCCTGCGCCGTGGCGACGCGCGCCGGATCCAGCTCGAGCCCGAGCACTTCGGCATCGGCGCGCACGCGCACGAGCCGGGCCGCGAGCTCGAACGCGGTCACCCCGCTGGCGCCGAAGCCGAGATCGACGACCAGCGGATCCGCGGCGTTCCGGAACGCGGGGGAGGCGGCGATCCAGCGGTCGTTGCGGCGCAGCCGGTTGGTGCCGGTGGTGCCGCGGGTGGGCCGGCCGAGCGGAGAGGACGCCATGGATCCATCCTGCCCGCTCCGGCCGGCGCGGCGCGGTCGTCATGCGGCGTCGCCCGGCTTCTGACCGACGACGCGCACGCCGTAGGCTGAGAGCATGACCCGCACTCTCATCCTGCTCCGCCACGGCCAGAGCGAGTGGAACGAACTGAACCTGTTCACCGGATGGGTGGACGTCCGCCTGACCGAGCAGGGCGAGAACGAGGCCCGCCGCGGCGGCGAGCTGCTCGCCGAGTCCGGGATCCTGCCCGACGTGCTGCACACCTCGCTGCTCAGCCGCGCGATCCAGACCGCGAACATCGCGCTCGACGCCGCCGACCGGCTGTGGATCCCGGTCACCCGCTCGTGGCGCCTCAACGAGCGCCACTACGGCGCGCTGCAGGGCAAGGACAAGGCGCAGACGCTCGAGGAGTTCGGTCCCGAGCAGTTCCAGCTGTGGCGCCGCTCCTTCGACGTGCCGCCGCCGCCCCTCGCCGACGACAGCGAGTTCAGCCAGGTGAACGACCCGCGCTACGCCGGGATCGACGGCGAGGTGCCCCGCACCGAGTCGCTCAAGCTCGTGATCGATCGCCTGCTGCCGTACTGGGAGAGCGCGATCGTCCCCGACCTCGAGGCCGGCAAGACCGTGCTCGTCACCGCGCACGGCAACTCGCTGCGCGGCCTCGTGAAGCACCTCGAGGGCATCAGCGACGACGACATCGCCGAGCTGAACATCCCCACCGGCATCCCGCTCGTCTACGAGCTCGACGACGAACAACGTGCCCGACCGGCCCCGGCCGCTACCTCGACCCCGAGGCCGCCGCCGCCGGCGCCGCCGCCGTCGCCAACCAGGGCAAGAAGTAGCCTCCGGCTCCTCAGCCGCGGTGAGACCCACGTCTCGCGACGGACGGGCGGTCTCGCGGACCGGATCGAGGCCGGATCAGGCAGACCGGCTCCGATCCGCCTCGGCCTGCGCCTCGACGGCGAGTGCGATGTCCTCCTCGGCGACGGCCCAGTCGCCCGTCGCCAGGTAGACGACCTTCTTCGCGACGGCGACCGCGTGGTCGGCGAAGCGCTCGTGGTAGCGGCTGGCCAGGGTGGCGTCGACGGTCGCGCCGGCCTCGCCCTTCCAGTTGTCGCTGAGGACCTTGTCGAAGACGTTGGCGTGCAGCTCGTCCACGTCGTCGTCCGCATTGCGGATCGCGTCGGCGAAGCGCAGGTCCTGCGTGCGCAGCAGCTCGGACAGGGTGCGCGCGATCTCGACGTCCAGCTCGCCCATCCGGGTGAACGTGCTCTTCAGGCCCTTCGGGATGGCGCGCTCCGGGAAGCGGCAGCCGGGCGAGCTGCGCGATGTGCTCGGACATGTCGCCCATGCGCTCGAGCGACGCGCTCACGCGCAGCGCGGTGACCACGATGCGCAGGTCGCGGGCGACCGGCTGCTGGCGGGCGAGGATCTCGATCGCCTGCTCGTCGAGGGCGACCGCGAGCTCGTCGATCTTGGCGTCGTCGGCGATGACCTCCTCGGCCAGCGCGACGTCGCTGGTCGCGAACGAGCGGGTGGCCTTCTCGATGGACACGGCCACGAGGTCGGCGATCTCGACGAGCCGGGTCCTGCAGGTCCTCGAGGGACTGGTGGAAGACTTCGCGCATGGCTGCGCACCTTTCGTTCTGGCGGCCCCGCGCGGGACGCACGGCGACCCGCTGGCCGAGCACGGGACGATGCTTGCGCACCGCTCCGGACACGCACGAGGCGATTGTCTGCGCCGAAGGTTAACGGTTGGTGCCCTGCTCGTGAATAGTAGTGCGCCGTGGGCCTCGGCAGGTCCGGAACCCGAGCGGATCCGGGGGTGAACGACCTCTACGCTGGTGAGCATGGACAGCACTCTGCTCGCCCTGCTCGCCCTGGGTCTGGGCGTGGCGATCGGCGCGGGCATCGCGGCGATGATCGTCGCCGCATGGCGTGCCAGGATCGTCGGCCCGGGAGCAGGCATCCGCCGAGCTGCCGGACGGGCTCGACGGATGTGCTCGCCGCGATGGACGACGCCGCCTGCGCGGTGGACTCGTCGGGCCTGGTGATCGCGGCCTCGCCGGCGGCGTCGCGGTTCGGGATCGAGATCGGGGCGACGCTGGAGAACCCGGAACTGCGTCAGCTGATGCGCTCGGTGCGCGAGGGCGGATCCGAGACGCAGCACGCTGCGGCTGGCTCGCGGAGGCCGGCAACCTCGAGCCCGCGCCTGGTCGCGGCCAGGGCGAGCTGGATCGGCCCGCGGCTGGGCCTGCTGATCATCCGCGATGTGACCGAGCAGGAGCGCCTGGACCAGATGCGCACGCGACTTCGTGGCGAACACCAGCCACGAGCTGAAGACGCCGGTCGGGGCGGTCAGCCTGCTCGCCGAGGCGATCGAGTCGGCCGCCGACGATCCCGCGCAGGTGCGCGCGCTTCGCCACCCGGATCCAGGCCGAGGCCGCGCGTCTCGGCCAGCTCACCGGGCGGATCATGAGCCTGTCCCGGCTGCAGTCCGCGGACGGACTGGGCGAGTTCGACGCCGTGTCGATCGACGAGGTGGTCGCCGCGAGCGTCGAGGCGCACGCCGTGCAGGCGGCGTCCGCCGGGGTCGAGCTGACCCGCGGCGGGGACCGCGGCGCGTGGGTGCGCGGCGATGCGCAGATCCTCATCGAGGCCGTCGGCAACCTCATCGCGAACGCGATCGTGTACTCGCCGCGCGGATCCCGCGTGGGCGTCGGCGTGCGCGCCGAGGACGGCGTCGTGGAGATCTCGGTGGCCGACCAGGGCATCGGCATCGACGAGTCCGACCGCGAGCGCGATCTTCGAGCGCTTCTACCGCGCCGACGAGGCCCGCTCCCGCCGCACCGGCGGCACCGGGCTCGGGCTGTCGCATCGTGAAGCACGCCGACGCAGCGCCACGGCGGCGAGGTGCGGCTCTGGTCGCGTCCGGGTCGCGGATCCACCTTCACGATGCGCCTGCCGCAGATCCCCGACCCGAGGGGCAGGAGGACGCGGCGTGCGCAAGAAGAAGGACAAGAAGCAGAAGAAGGACAGGAAGCGCGCGGCCGGCAGCGCCGCCGCGAGCCGCACGACGACCGCGGACGCCGTCCGCACCGATACCGGAGAACTCGTATGACCCGCATCCTCCTCGTCGAAGACGAACCCGATCTCGCCGACCCGCTCGCGTATCTGCTGCGCCGCGAGGGATACGAGGTCGAGATCGCCGAGGACGGCCCGACCGCGCTCGCCGCTGTTCCGCGAGAGCGGCGCCGACATCGTGCTGCTCGACCTGATGCTGCCCGGCATGCCAGGCACCGAGGTGTGCCGGCAGATCCGCACCACGCTCGGCCGTGCCGATCATCATGCTCACCGCGAAGGACTCCGAGGTGGACATCGTGGTCGGGCTCGAGCTCGGCGCCGACGACTACGTCACCAAGCCGTACTCGTCGCCGCGAGCTGCTCGCCCGCATGCGCGCGGTGCTGCGCCGGCGTGGTGCAGGCGGAGGAGGACCTCGACGAGCGGATCCTCGAGCCGGCGGCAGGGTCACGCGTCGACATCGACCGGCACACGGTCGCCGTCGACGGCGCCGTGATCAATATGCCGCTCAAGGAATTCGAGCTGCTCGAGGTGCTGCATGCGCAACTCCGGCCGGGTGCTCACCCGCGGCCAGCTGATCGACCGGGTGTGGGGCAGCGACTACTTCGGCGACACCAAGACGCTCGACGTGCACATCAAGCGGATCCGCTCCCGGATCGAGCAGAACCCGTCGGAGCCGCGTGATGCTCGTCACCGTGCGCGGCCTCGGCTACCGCTTCGAGGGCTGAGCGGCACCCGCGCGACGCGAACGCGCGCCCCGGATCCGCGCGCGGATCCGGGGGCGTTCTCGATCAGTCCGCGATCAGGAGGCCGGGGTCTCGCTCGCCGTCGGCGTCGGCGCCGACGGCCGGCGCGGCCGGCGTCATCGAGGAGCTGGGCTGGGGCGTCGGCACCAGCGTCGAGTAGTAGGGGAGGGTGCCGTCGAGCACGGGGATCTCGTAGCTGATCCCCTCGGCGTCGCCGGACTGGAAGTAGACCTTGACCGTCGTGCCGGCCTTGGCGTCGATGCCCTCGAAGCGCAGCGGCCGCTCGGCGTCGCCGCCCAGGCTCACGGCCTTCTGCGCGGGGACGCGGACGCTCTGGCCCGCGCTGTCGCCGATCGTGATGTGGATCGTCGCCGCGGACGACGTCGTGTTCACGAGGCCCGCCACCAGGTTCCCGGCGGTGCCCTCCTTGTCGACGACGATGAACGCGTTGCGCACCTCGATCGGGCCGCTCTTCGGGACGTTCGCGCCGTCGGAGGCGGCGTAGTCGATGGTGGTCGCCTGCGGAGTGATCCCGGCGCACCCGGTCGCGCCGACGATGACGAGGGCGCTGAGGGCGATGGACGCAGCAAGGCGCGATTTCACGGGTCCTCCTGGAAGCTTCACGTGACGATCCAGGTCCATTCTAGGGGCACGCGCCGTCGGCGAACGGATCCGTCGCCGCCCGTGTGTGCGCTTGCGCGCCTGGTCGCGCGCGGGGAGCAGGAGAGGTGCGGCGCCCGGGGCGCGAACCTTAGCGCATGCCCGCTGTGGTATCCTGGAGGTTGCCGAAAGGACACGACTTTATGCTTTTTGAGGTTGGTGAGACCGTGGTCTATCCGCACCACGGCGCCGCAACGATCATCGAGGTCAAGGACCGCGTGATCAAGGGTGAGACCAAGAGATACCTGAAGCTGAACGTCACGCAGGGAGACCTCATCATCGAGGTGCCTGCGGAGAACGTCGACCTGGTCGGCGTGCGCGACGTGATCGGCCAGGAGGGCCTGGACAAGGTCTTCGAGGTGCTCCGCGCCCCGTTCACAGAGGAGCCGACCAACTGGTCGCGCCGCTACAAGGCGAACCTCGAGAAGCTCGCCTCGGGCGATGTGATCAAGGTCAGCGAGGTCGTTCGCGATCTGTGGCGCCGGGATCAGGACCGCGGCCTGTCCGCGGGCGAGAAGCGCATGCTGGCCAAGGCCCGTCAGATCCTCACCTCCGAGCTCGCGCTCGCGGAGAAGACCGACGAGGAGAAGGCCGGAGCGATGCTCGACGAGGTCCTCGCCTCCTGAGATCCACCGGAGAAGGGGTGGCTGCCAACGGGCAGTCACCCCTTCTTCGCGCCTGCGGATCGGCGGTTCGGGAGGGGAACTCTTCGTGGGGAGGAGGTTCACGACGAATTCCTCCTCCCCAGCGTGAGAACTCCTCCCGAATGGGCGAACCAGATGCTGTGGTCGAGGCGGCGAAGCCGCACAAAAGGTAACGTGAGAGCGTGACAGCCCTTCAAGCGCCTCAAGGATCGCCCCTGGCGCGCACCGCCGTGATCGTCGTGGCCGCCGGCTCCGGCACCCGGCTCGGTGCGGGTGCGCCCAAGGCGTTCGTCGACGTCGACGGTCGCGCGATCCTGCAGCACGCGCTCGATGCCGTGTACGCCGCCGCGCCCGCGCGCGTGGTCATCGTCGTGCCGGCGGGATTCGCGGACCACGCCGCGAGGATGGCGGGCGCGCGCGACGCCAGGGTCGTGCACGGCGGCGACACGCGGCAGCGCTCCGTGGCAGCCGGACTCGCCGTGCTTCCCGACGACATCGACATCGTCCTCGTGCACGACGCGGCCCGAGCGCTCACCCCTGACGCTCAGTTCCGCGCCGTGGCGGCGGGGGTCGCACCGGGCATCGGCGCGATCCCCGCGCTGGCCGTGGTGGACACGCTCAAACGCGTCGACGGCGATGCGGTCGTCGCGCCGGTGGACCGCTCCGAACTCATCGCCGCGCAGACGCCCCAGGGGTTCCTGCGCACAGAGCTCCTCGCCGCGTACGCGCAGGCCGCCCAGGAGCGACATCGAGTACACCGACGACGCCGCGCTGTTCGCCGCGGCCGGGGGAGCGGTGCGGTTCGTCGGCGGATCCGAGGAAGCCTTCAAGATCACCACCCCGCACGACCTGGAGCGCGCCCGCATGATCCTCGCCGCAGCTTCGGGGCCCGTCCGTCCCGCGCATCGGGATCGGCACCGACGTGCACGCCTTCGCCGCGGGCGGGACGCTCCGCCTCGCGGGCCTGGACTGGCCGGGGAGCCCGCGCTGGAGGGGCACTCCGACGGCGACGCGGTCGCGCACGCGATCGTCGACGCGCTGCTGGGAGCTGCGGGGCTCGGCGACATCGGCCAGCACTTCGGCACCGCGCACCCCGAGTATGCGGGGGCGCACGGCGACGTGTTCCTCGCCCGCACCGCCGAGATCCTCGCGGAGGCGGGATTCGCGATCGGCAACGTCTCCGTGCAGTTCCAGGGCAACCGCCCGCGGTTCAGCGCCCGTCGCGAGCGAGGCCGAGCAGGCGCTGTCGGCGGCGCTCGGCGGCGCGCCGGTCGCGGTCTCGGCGACGACGACCGACGGGCTGGGTTTCCCCGGCCGGGGCGAGGGGATCGCGGTCACCGCTGTCGCGCTCGTGCACGCGCGTGCGCTGAGCCGGTCGCCGGATCCCCGGATCCGGGGTCCCGCACCCCGCGAGGTGCCTACGCTGGAGGACGCGGCCATCCGCCGCCGATCCGCAGACGCCGAGAGGATCCTCCATGCGCGCACTCGTCCACTCCTCCTTCGGGGATCCCGCCGAGGTCCTGTCGGTGCAGGAGGTGCCGCTGCCGGAGCCCGGTCCCGGCCAGGTGCGCCTGCGGGTGCTGCTCGCGACCGTGCACAACCACGACCTGCTCACGGTGCGCGGACTGTACGGGTACAAGCCCGAGCTGCCCGCCGGATCCGGCACCGAGGCGGTCGGCGTGGTGGATGCGGTCGGCGAGGGCGTGGACCAGGCGCTCGTCGGGCGCCGCGTCACGGCGGCCGGCGCCTTCGGCGCCTGGGCGGAGTACGTGCTCGCCCCGGCCGCCGGGCTCATCCCGGTGCCGGACGACCTCCCCGACGAGCAGGCCGCGCAACTCGGATCCATGCCGTTCAGCGCGATCAGCGTGCTCGACTCGCTGGGCCTCGAGGCGGGGGACTGGATGATCCAGAACGCCGCGAACGGCGCGGTCGGCCGCATGGTCGCCCAGCTCGCCGCCGCCCGCGGGGTGCACGCGGTCAGCCTGGTCCGCCGCGCGGACGGGATCGCCGAGCTCGCCGCGCAGGGGGTGCGGAACGTCGTCGCGACCGACGCCGAGGATTGGCAGGATCAGGTCCGCGCTCTCACCGCAGGCGCCCCGATCCGGGCCGGCATCGATTCGGTGGGCGGGGAGGGCAGCGGGCAGATCGCGGCGATGCTCGGCGAGGGCGGACTGCTCGTGGTGTTCGGCGCCATGCAGTCGCCCACCATGCGGATCTCCTCCGGCGACGTGATCTTCAAGCAGCTCACCGTGCGCGGCTTCTGGGGCTCCAAGGTCGCCGCGGCGATGCCGGCCGCGCAGCGCGGCGCGCTGTTCGGCGAGCTGCTGCAGCGGATCCGCGACGGCGTGCTCACCCTGCCGGTGTCGGCGATCCTGCCCTTCGACCGGATCGCGGAGGCGTCGGAGGGCAACCTGCGTGCCGGGCGCGAGGGCAAGATCCTGCTGCGGCCCTGAGATCCGCGCGGTCGCCCCTCTCCGTCTATTTCTGCGAAACGGTCGCTTCACCGGCCCCCAGGCGACCGTTTCGCAGAAATAGACGCACCCAGGAGCGCGCTGCGTCGCCCCGGTAGGCTTGAGCGGTGACGATCCGCCTCCACGACACGCGCACTCAGCAGCTGCGCGATTTCGTCCCGCTCGATCCCTCGAACGTGACGATCTACGTGTGCGGACCCACTGTGCAGTCCGGGCCGCACATCGGCCATGTGCGGGCGGCGCTGAGCTTCGACCTGCTGCGGCGCTGGCTGGAGCACCGCTACGCACGTGTCACGTTCGTGCGCAACGTCACCGACATCGACGACAAGGTGCTCGTCGAACGCGACGGACGCCGAGCCCTGGTGGGCGCTCGCGTACCGCATGGAGCTGGAGTTCTCGGCCGCGTACGCGGCGGTCGGGATCCGGCCGCCGACCTACGAGCCGCGCGCCACAGCCTCGATCCCGCAGATGCAGGAGCTCATCGCGCGGCTCATCGACCGCGGCCACGCGTACCCGGCGGACGATGGATCCGGCGACGTCTACTTCGACGTGCGCTCCTGGCCGTCCTACGGCGAGCTCACGCATCAGTCCGTCGACGCGATGGAGGCCGCCGAGGACGCGGACCCGCGAGGCAAGCGCAGCCCGCAGGACTTCGCGCTCTGGAAGGGCGCGAAGCCGGAGGAGCCCGCCGACGCGATCTGGGATGCGCCCTGGGGCGCGGGGCGGCCGGGCTGGCACATCGAGTGCTCGGCGATGGCGCGCCGCTACCTCGGCCCGGAGTTCGACATCCACGGCGGCGGGCTCGACCTGCGCTTCCCGCACCACGAGAACGAGCTCGCCCAGTCCACCGCGGCCGGCGACGCGTTCGCGCGGTACTGGGTGCACAACGGCCTGGTGACCGTCGACGGGCAGAAGATGTCGAAGTCGCTCGGCAACTTCACGCTCGCCGCCGACGTGCTCGCCGCAGCACGACCCGCTCGTCGTCCGCTACTACCTCGCCGCGGCGCACTACCGCTCGACCCTCGACCTCTCACGACTCGTCGTGGGCGAGGCGGAGGCGGCGCTGGGCCGGATCCGGGCGTTCCTGGAGCGCGGACGAGCGCCTGGCGGGCCCCGCTGGGCGGCAGGACAAGGAAGGCGCTGCCGGCCGCGTTCGGCGAGGCGATGGACGACGATCTGGCGGTGCCGCAGGCGCTCGCCGTGCTGCATGACACGATCCGCTCCGGCAACGCGCGCTCGACGCGGGGGAGTTCGAGGCGGCGAAGCAGGACGTCTCGCGGGGTCATGGCGATGACCGACGATGCTGGGGATCAACCCGCTCGGCCCCGAATGGCAGGCGTCCGGATCCGACGACGAGGACCACGACCGCGCTCGACGCCCTCGTGCAGGCGACTGATCGCGCAGCGCGCGCAGGCGCGCGCAGACAAGGACTGGCCCGCCGCTGATCGCATCCGAGATGCGATCAGCGCGGCGGGCATCACCCTGGAGGACACTCCAGACGGAACTCATTGGAGCATCGATGGCTAAGCCGAGCCGCCCCGGAGCGGGCAACAGCAAGAAGAAGGGCGCCACCAAGGGCACCGGCGGCCTCGGTCGCAAGGCGCTCGAGGGTCGCGGGCACACCCCGAAGGCCGAGGATCGCGCCTGGCACGTCGCCGGCAAGCGCAAGGCCGCCCAGGAGCGCTACGCCGCCGCGGGCGGGAAGGGCCGCCCTTCGACGGGCTCGGGGGCCAGGCAGAAGCCGCAGAACTCGAACCCGAACCGCCGGGTGTCCTCCTCGGCGACCTCGAACGACACCGAGACCGTCACGGGGCGCAACTCCGTGCTCGAGGCCCTGCGCACCAAGATCCCCGCGACCACGCTCTACATCGCGCAGCGCGTGGAGATGGACGACCGGGTCAAGGAGATGCTGGCGATCGCCCGGCACCGCGACATCCCGGTGCTCGAGGTGATGCGGCCAGGAGCTGGACCGGATGGCCGGCTTCGACGGCGTGCACCAGGGCGTCGCGCTCAAGGTGCCGCCGTACGAGTACGCGCACCCGCAGGACCTGCTGGAGCAGGTGATCGATCGCGGTCAGACGCCGCTGTTCGTGGCGCTGGACGGGATCACGGATCCGCGCAACCTCGGAGCGATCATCCGCTCGACCGCCGCGTTCGGCGGGCACGGCGTGATCCTGCCGCAGCGCCGCTCCGCGAGCGTGAACTCCGCCGCCTGGAAGACCAGCGCCGGGGCGGCTGCGCGCATCCCGGTCGCGCTCGCATCGAACCTGACGCAACATGCTCAAGGAGTTCAAGAAGCAGGGCGTGTTCGTGCTCGGCCTCGACGGCGGCGGCGACGTCTCGCTGCCGGCGCTCGAGCTCGCCGACCGCCCGGTCGTGATCGTCGTCGGATCCGAGGGCAAGGGGCTGTCGCGCCTGGTCACCGAGACCTGCGACCAGATCGTGTCGATCCCGATCAACGCGGCCACGGAGTCGCTGAACGCCGGGATCGCGGCCTCGGTCGCCCTGTACCAGGTCGCGACCACGCGGGCCGCCAAGGGCTGACCCGGCGGGCACCCGCCGCACCGGGCTGATGCCCGACCGCGCGGCGCGCGGCGAGATCGACCTGCCAGGGGCATGACCGGGAGCGCACGAGGGCCGGCCGGATGTGCTCGGCCTCAGCGCCGCGGAATATCCGCGGCCTGGCGGAACCTTGCACTACTCGTACTCAGTCCAGGAACGAAAGGAACGTGCATGGCTCGCATCGTCGTCATCGGAGGCACCGGCTACGCCGGCGGTCACATCGCCGCAGAGGCGGCCGCGCGCGGACACGAGGTGGTCTCGGTCTCGCGCAAGGAGCCGGAGAGCAGGATCGACGGCGTGGAGTACGTGCAGGGAGACGTCCTGGACGTGGCGTCGCTCGCAGACACGTTCGCAGGCGCCGACGTGGTCGTCTCCGCCATCTCGCCGCGCGGGGACATGACCGATTCGGGCCTCGACGCGGTGCGTGCGCTCATGGGCGCGCTCACTGGAACGCCGACGCGGCTCGGTGTCGTGGGCGGCGCGATGGGTAGCCTGAGCGCTCCCGGCGGCCCGCGTCTGTGGGATCTGGGCGTGCCGGAGGAGTACCGCCACGAGGCGAAGTTCGGCATCGAAGCGCTCGAGATCCTGCGAGGACGCCGACCAGGCGACTCGACTGGTTCTACGTGCACCCGCCGAAGGAGTTCGGCGCATGGGTCCCCGGTGAGCGCACCGGCGCCTACCGCGACGGCGGCGAGGTCTTCGTCGAGGATGTGGAGGGCAAGTCCTACATCTCCGGCGCCGACTACGCCGTCGCGTTCGTCGACGAGATCGAGAAGGGCGCACACCGCCGCGAGCGCTTCGCCGTCGGCTACTGACCCTCCCCAGCGATCCGCTCCTGACCGCGAGACTCCACTCCGCGCGAGATCCATCTCCGCCGCGAGACTCCATCTCCGCCGCGAGACTGCAGCTCTGAACCGCAGTCTCGCCGCCCAGTTGGAGTCTCGCGGCCGAAGAGGGGTCAGACGAGGTCGCGCCAGTCGAGCTCGGGTTCCTCGTCGTCGAGCGGAACGGATCCGGTGATCACGGGCAGCGACATCGTCTCGGTGGGCGGGCCGATGATGGTCGCCTCGTCGCGGCGGTGGCGCAGGATGTCCTCGATGTAGGAGGTGAGCGCCTCGGCGAGCGGCACGTCGCGCCCCTCGGCCTGGGACATGAACCAGCGGTGCTCGAGCACCTGGTGGAACACCTCGGCGGGCTCGAGCTTGCCGCGCAGGTCGCGGGGGATCGCCCGGATGACCGGCTCGAACACGCGCGTGACCCACTCGTGCGCGGCCATCTCCTCGTCGGCCCACTGCTTCGTGGAACGTGGCCGGCACTGGTCGAGGTCGTTCAGCAGGCGCCGGGCCTGGTTCTCCTCGGCGTCGAGCCCGGTGAGCCGCAGCAGCCGGCGGGTGTGGTGCCCGGCGTCGACGACCTTCGGCTGGATGACGACCTCGGTGCCGCCCGCCGCGGTGCGGATCGACAGCTCCTCGATGTCGAAGCCGAGCGCGTTGAGCCGGTCGACGCGCTCGTTGATGCGCCAGCGCTCCGCGGAGGAGAACGACTCCGGCCCATCAGCTCGTTCCAGAGCGATCCGGTACTGGGAGACGATGCCGTCTCGCTGGTGACGAGCGGATCGAGGTCCTCGTCGACGTGGCCGCCGGCGGCGAGGTCCATCAGCTCGCCGGCGATGTTCACGCGCGCGATCTCGAGGTCGTTCTCGCGCTGGCCCTTCGAGAGGCCGCCCTGGTAGAGCTTGCCGGTCTCCGCGTCGACGAGGTAGGCGGCGAAGGCGCCGGCGTCGCGGCGGAACAGGGTGTTCGAGAGCGAGACGTCGCCCCAGAAGAAGCCGATGATGTGCAGCTGCACGAGCAGCAGCGCGAGGGCGTCCGCGAGACGGGTGGCCGTGTCGGGCCGCAGCGTCTGCGAGAAGAGCGCGCGGTAGGGCAGCGAGAAGCGCAGGTGCCGGGTGACGAGCAGGGCTGGAGCCCGCGCCGTTCTCGTCGTTCGGCCGGAGATCACAGCGACGGGCTCGACGCACGGCACCTCCAGACGCTGCAGCGTCCGGAGCATGTCGTACTCGCGCTGGGCGAGCTCGGTCGGAGGTCTCCTTCACCGCGATGACGTACCCCGAGAGGTTCGCGAAGCGCACGATGTGCCGGGAGATGCCTTTCGGCAGCGCCGCGATGCCGTCCGTCGGCCAGTCCTCGAGGGGGAGGTCCAGGGCAGGTCGAGCAGGCCGGGATCGACGGTCGCGGCGGTGATGGTGAGCGAGTCGTTCATGGAGCCTCGAGCCGTCGCTGCAGTGATCCGGAGACGCGACGCGGCGCGAGGACGAGTCCGCCGCGTCACGCCGGGTCAGCGGGACGACCGAGCCGCGAGGCGGGCGCCGGACTCCACGTCGAACACGTGGGCGTGGTTCTGCTCGGGGTGCAGGTAGACGGTGTCGCCGGCGTTCGGGTGCGAGCGGCCGTCGACGCGAGCGACGATGTCGGTGCGCCGGCCGTTGAGTCGGCGTGGCCGTAGAGGTAGCCGTCCGCGCCGAGCTCCTCGACGAGGTCGACGACGACCGGGAGGCCGTCGCCCTCGGTGGTGGAGACCTCGAGGTCCTCGGGACGCACGCCGATGGTGACCTGCTTGCCGTTCGCGCTGGGGACTGTCGCGCGTCGAGCGGGACGAGCGTACTCGCCGAACTTGACGCCGCCCTCGACGAGGTCGGCCGTGAACAGGTTCATGGCGGGGCTGCCGATGAAGCCGGCGACGAACACGTTGTTCGGGCTGCTCGTACAGGTCGCGCGGGGTGCCGACCTGCTGCAGGATGCCGTCCTTCAGCACCGCGATCCGGTCGCCCATGGTCAGCGCCTCGGTCTGGTCGTGCGTGACGTAGACGGTGGTGACGCCGAGGCGGCGCTGCAGCGACGCGATCTGCGTGCGGGTCTGCACGCGGAGCTTGGCGTCGAGGTTCGACAGCGGCTCGTCCATGAGGAACACCTGCGGCTGACGGACGATCGCGCGGCCCATCGCGACGCGCTGACGCTGGCCACCGGAGAGGGCCTTCGGCTTGCGGGCGAGGTACGGCTCGAGGTCGAGCAGCTTCGCGGCCTCGAGCACGCGCTGGGCGCGCTCGTCCTTGTTGACGCCGGCGATCTTGAGCGCGAAGCCCATGTTCTCGGCGACGGTCATGTGCGGGTACAGCGCGTAGTTCTGGAAGACCATCGCGATGTCGCGGTCCTTCGGCGGGATGTCGGTGACGTCGCTTCTCGCCGATGAAGATGTGCCCGTCGTTGACCTCTTCGAGGCCCGCGAGCATGCGCAGGGACGTGGACTTGCCGCAGCCGGAGGGGCCGACGAGCACGAGGAACTCGCCGTCGGCGATCTCGAGGTTGAGCGCGTCGACCGCGGGGCGGGTGCCACCGGGGTAGAGACGGGTCGCGTCGTCGAAGGTGACGGTTGCCATGGTTGTTCTCCTTCACCGGCAGGTACGTGCCGGACGATCCGTAGTGAGGAAGTGGCGGGGGTGAGCCGCCGTGGCCCGCCATCGGGCCGGGATCAGTATGACATGCGGGGGTGGAGAGGTCCACGCGGTGGCGTGTGCCGGCGGCATCCGACCGGCCGAGCGTGCGGCGGCTCGCAGGTTGCGGCCAGCGCCCGTCTGGGCATTTCTCAGCCTGCCTGGCTAGCATCGGATCCGTGCCGCGCCGCGCGTATCCGCAGTGGCGCTCAGGGGATGCCCGTCCCCGGGAATCAAGAGGAACGATGTCGAGCGACGAAACGCCGAACGTCCCCACGCCCCCGCACTCCCGTGCGGCTGTGAGGGAGAAGGCCCAGCAGGTCAACGCCCAGCAGTCCCGCGCCCGCATCCTGCGCCGCGTGATCATCGGGCTGATCGCGATCGTCGTGGTCGGCGCCGCCGGCGGCGCCGTGGCCTGGGCTGTCGGATCCGCGGTGTCCAAGCCGTCGATGACGCCCTCGAACCTGCACGACGACGGCGTTGTCGTGACCAAGGCCGACCTCGACGCCGCGCGGAGCGGATCCGCGCCCACAGCCTCGCCGACCCCGAGCACGGCCGGCACGGCGGCCCCGGTCGCGTCCGGCGTCACCGCGCCCGTCGCCCACGGCCACCGCCGGGCACGGTCGACATCCACGTCTACGTCGACTACCTGTCTCCCGGCGCCGGCGACTTCGAGCGCGCGAACGCGAAGCAGCTCGCCACCTGGGTCGAGCAGGACGCGGCGACGGTCACGTACCACCCGGTCGCGCTGCTGACGGCGAACTCCAACGGCACCAAGTACTCGCTGCGCGCCGCCTCGGCCGCGGCGTGCGTCGCCTCCGCGCAGCCGGACGCGTTCTACGCGTACAACCACGCGCTGCTGACCGACCAGCCCAAGCTCGACAGCGACGGCAAGTCCGACGCGGAGCTCGCCGAGCTCGCCGGTCGAGCGGCGTGAAGGACGAGAAGAGGCGTGAAGGACTGCATCGTCCAGGGCTCCTACGCCTCCTGGGTGAAGGACGCCACCACGCGTGCGCTGGACGGGCCGCTGCCCGGCTCGAAGAAGCTCGTGCTGACCGGCGCTCCGACGATCGTCGTGAACGGTCAGGCCTACGCGGGGTCGCTGACCGACGCGGCCGAGTTCAGCCAGTTCGTGCTCTCGGTCGCCAGCGACGCGTACTACGGCACGCCGGGGCCGACCGCCGTCCCCACACCCTCGCCCGCCGCGACCAAGTAGGCGTCGCCGACCCGGCGATCCGACTGCATTCGAATTGCTACGCTGGGAGTGGCTCGGGCCACTCCTCGCCTCCTTAGCTCATCTGGTAGAGCAGCGGCCTTGTAAACCGCAGGTGGCCGGTTCGAGTCCGGCAGGAGGCTCCATCCCCGGTCAGGGCGCGCTCGTCATCGATGCGGTCTGGACCCAGCGGGTGGCGTCGGAGGAGGCAAGCAGCGCCTCGTCCATGAGCTCGCGGGTGGGGGAGCCCGCCAGCCAGTCGCGGCGAACGACGCGGGCAGCAGCACCGGCATGCGGTCGTGGATCCCGGCCAGGCGCTCAGGGGCGGGCTGCATCACGATCGAGTAGCAGGTGAACCAGGATCCGTCCTCGGCACGGCCGCGCTGCGTCACCGCCGCCATGCCGAACAGGGCGCCGTCGAGACCGAACTCGTGCCAGACCCGGCCGGCTTCTGCAGCTCGAACCAGCGCGTGGCCGGCACGATCGCCCGCCCGCGCAGCCCGCCGGGCCGATCCTGCAGCCGTTCGGAGCGCGTGTTGATCGACGGGAACCGCGACGGCCGGCCGTCGATCAGGAACCCCACCAGCCGAGCTCCAGTGCCGGCGCGGATTCGCCGGGCACCACGATCGGGTTGAGGTTGCGCATGTTCCGGCCGGTCGGGCGCAGCGCCTCGTCGGCGTTGTTCCGCGCCCAGGCGCGGATCCCCTCCAAGAGTTCGTGTCGGCCTCCTCGATCAACTGCTGATCCTGAACCGAGGATCCAGGCCGTAGCTCGCGCACATGTGGGGAGCGTACCTCCGGGCACGGACATCCTGCCGTCTCCAGCGACTTCCGCCTCGGGCAGAGCGCACCGACAGGCAGGGCCGCAACGGTGTGCAAATCATGTTCGCAACGTCAACCGAGACCTCAGTTCGAGCCGCAGCGACGGCGCAGCTCATCGTCACCGACATCATCCTGGACGAGCACGTCCGTGCTGTGCTCTCGTTTCTCCCGCAGCGCCGCCCCGACCGAGAAGATCGATACGGCGAGAAACGCTACTGGCGCTCCAGCACCAACTGCTTCGGCGCGTATGAGGACACGCCCTGGAGTGCGAGCGAGATGTGGTCGCCGTCCTGAACGGTGACGAGGTAGTCCACCGTGCCGCCGGTGAGGTGGGATCCGTAAAGCTCGTAGCTGCCATCCGACTGCTTGCCGGAGAACTGGTAGGTGCCGTCAGGGCCACCGTTGAAGCCGAACAGCGATGCGCTGGCCGATCCGTGTTGGAACGCGATCATGGTTCCGCCGGACGACTTCCACAGACCGTCGATGGAGAAGCTGCCGAGCGAGGAGCACGCTGCGAGGGGAAACAGCAATGCGGTCGCCACGATGGCGCCGAAGGTTCGGCGTGGCATCGAGGGGGACACCCCCGCGGGGCGCGGCGAGATGCGGCGAGGTGCGTGTTCACGCTCCCTCCTGTGAACGTGTGACGAACGTTTGCCGTGCCACCAGCCACTCGCGCAACCCATCGTAGGCATTGGGATGTGCGGCGATGGCCGCGTCAAGGTCGGGGCGCCGAGTGGCGATCGCCGCGAGAGCGGCCGGGTCGGTGCCCGGATCCATGACCGCGGCAACGTCGACGTCGGGCGGTGCAGCGGGCTGAGCCGGGGCGGCCGGAGCCAGTTGGCCGGCGAGGCGTGCGGAGGCGGGCGCTCTGGCAGCGTCATCGCCATACGTGGAAAGCCACTGCAAGAGCTCGGGATAGGCCTGCGGATGTGCGGCCAGCGAAGCGCCGAGATCTGGCCTGCGGGTCGCGATCTCTGCGAGGGTCGTGGGGGGAGTTTCAGGATCGGCGAGAGCGCGCTCATCCGAAGCTGTGGTCGTGGGTTGGGTGGCGCTCACCGCGACCAGGAGGCAATCGGGCGCGGAAGCCGCCGTTCGCACGCGGTCGTGGATCGCCGCTCCGATGATCTTGCCGCGGGGCGGGATGAGGAATCGACGCTCCTCGAACTGGGTGCTCAAGCGAATTATCGGATTGCCACCGTGCCGGGGGTCATTCGACTCCGGCATGAACTGGACCTGCCGGATCGCGCTGTACGGGATCACGGCGGAACCGTGCTTGCTCGAGACGATCCCGTACTCCCAGACCAGCAGCAGCCGGTCGGGCATCAGCGCGCCGAAGAGCCATCCGTGGAGTGTTGCCGTCCAGCACGATCGCGAGGAACGCGAGATCCGGCTGCTCGGAGCCGTGCACGAGCGGGGCGAGAGCATCGGCGTTCTCCCGGTACGTGCGAGAGACGGATTGTGCGTAGTCCTGGTCGTAGTCGACGAGTTCGGTCGTCCGAGTCATCGCGTCGACGAAGCGATCCGTGATGTCCATCAGTGCCCCGGCGGCGTCGGGTGCTGACTCGAGTCGCCACTCTTGTACGCCATCTGCGGCTAACGGGTTCGGGTTCATGCCGCCACTGTGGCGTTTGCGCGAGTGATCGGGGTAGCCACGTGTTTTCGGGGCAAGCTTCTTCGGGCCTTCAGCGGGTCTCGACGAGAAGCCAGATCATGCTCGTCATGATGGCGCTGAAGGCCGCAGTCGTGGCAAGAACGACCCGCGGGTGCAGCCTCCAGACGCGTGAGGCAAACCCCTGGACGAGGGGCTCGGTGGAGACCGTCTCCACACCCGTCGACACGCCCTCGAGCGACGCAGGAACGCTGGCCGGCATCGAGCGCCGCGGATCGAGCGCGCCGCGCTGTGCGAGCCAGCTGTCCGGGTCGCCGCCCAGAACCCTGACCAGATGGAACACAGTGCGCTCCGACGGCAGAGCGCGGCCAGAGAGAAAGCCTCGGAGATCACGCTTTCGAGACACCGGTTTGCGCGCTGAGAGCCACGAGGGTCGGCTCGCCGGCCTGGCGGCGGAGCGCCCGGAGTGCGGCGGCGAACGAGTCGACGCTGTGCGTCCTGGCCTGCTCCTGCGCGCTCGGCGCTTGCACTTCCGACACCATGCCTCGTCTCCGGTCGATCTGTTGCGCGACCCGACCAGTCTGGCGAGGCGGGCGACGACCGACACGCCCCGTCTTTCCGGGGCATGCCCACAGGTGTGGCGTCAGCCTGCCGACTTACCGCGTGCTGACGAGTACTCCGCAACGGGCGAGCCGTCGGACGAGAGCGTCACCGTGGGGTTCTGCGCTCGATGGACAGGCGAAGAGTGAGGTCGGATCCTGGGGCGCGGGCGATCTGCGCCGCGGACCACGTGACGATTTCCTGGCGCTCCGCGGGGGAGAGAGTCTCGTCGTCGCCGAGGTCATCGAGCACGGTGATGTCGGCCCCGCGTTCACGGACGACACGCAAGGTCGTGACCAGCGGTTCGGTTGCGAGAGTGCCCGCGGATCATGTCGCGAAGGGCGGCTTCGAGGCTGCGGACCGTGGAACGCTCCGGGCCTCGCCCCGCCGCGATCTCCTCGAGCACAGGGCCGGCGAGTTCGCGGACGACGCTGAGTTCGGCCTCGATCTCCTGGCCGCTCGAAGCGCGTCGAGTCTCCTCGTCGGTGCGTTCCCGTTCGGCGGCACGATGGATCGCGATCTGTCGCGCTGTGCGGTGCAGGCCGAGCGCGAACACGGTCACTGCGAGCAGTGGGAAGGCCTGAGTGTAGACGAACGAGAAGCCATACCACGGGGTACCGCTGACGATCGTGCTCCACAGGCAGACGATGCCTTGCAAGAGGACGGATCCGATCCAGCCGGCAAGATAGCGGCCGCGGATCACCAGACAGAACTCCATCAGGTCGCACAGCGCCAACTCCCAGGAGTCGTATCGCGGCGGACGATCGAAGTACGGCTGCTGCCAGGTGATGACGGCGGTGATCATCGGGATCGCCACGACGATCGGGATCGTGCGGCTCAGCGGCAGCGGGGTCGGGCTTGGAAACACGATGAGAAGCAGCATCGCGAAGGCGAGCAGCAGCACGGCGATGCCGGAGGCGCTGCGGCCGGAGGGGCCGCCGAGCACAAGCGCCATGTAGCTGAAGCTTGCCACGCAGAGCACGTAGAGCGCCCAAGGCCCGCGCCCGAAGAAGCCGAGAAATCGACCGATGTCGTCCTCGGGGATCCGCGCGAGCTGTCGGTCTCGATCGAACAAGTGCCGCGGGCTGATCTGCGTCTCCAGTACAGCGAGACCATCGTGCCATAACCGATCCTGCTACGCACTTCCGCGCCGCCGCCGGGAACGCTCTCCATCCGGCGGATGATCCCGTGTGCGATCCCCAGTCGCGCAGGTCCGACGGCCGAGGGATCGAAGCCCGCGCCGTCGTCGAGCACGAGGACTTCAACCCGGTCCGAGGTGACTGTGGCGCGAACTGCACGGGACACCACCGCCTCGCCAGGGGCATGTCGGATGCTGTTGCGCAGCGCTTCGGAAAGCGCTTCGATGACGGCGGCGCACACGATTGCGGGCAGGGGATCCGCGCCCTCGATGGTGTACTCGAAGTGCGTGCGTGCATCGAGCTGCGTTGTGAGGGCTTGCAGATCCCAGGCCAAAGCGCGTGGGCTGAGTGCGGAGTCCACGGAGCCGGCCCCCGCCGTGGGCTCCGCCTTCATCGAGGTGAGCGCGGCGCGCGCCTCGGCCGCGGATCGTAACGGTTCCGCACCCGACGCGTAGGCGAGCAGTGCCACGATGATCCGGTCGTGGACGAGCATCTCCACGGTTCGCCGTCCCGCTCGCGCGACCTCGTCGCGCGCAGTGCGGGCGGCATCGGCGATCGCGCCATCCACGGTGGCGTCCAGCAGCCGTCCTGCCCGCAACAAGGCGATGGCGAGCGAGGTGAACATCGCCATCGTCACCAGGTTGCGGGCGGCGTCCCCCGCAACGGGACCGGTGAGCGATCCTGCTCCGAAGAAGATCCCGACTGTGAACATGATCAGCTGGATCGCGAGCACGTACGCGATCAGTGTTCTGACGTTCCACGCCAGCACTGCGGCGCAGCCCGCGATCGTCTCCACCTCGAACATCCAGAACGAGTTGGGGCCGGCCGGAATCCGTCCGTGGATCAGGACGAAGGGGATCGCCGAGTAGAGCAGCAGCATACCGATCGCCTGCAGGCGCCAGATCCTGCGCAGAGCACGGATTGGCGCGGTGCGGAACAGCGCAAGTGCGACAACCGCGGGAGCGCCGATGACACCGATCGCCAGGAGGGAATACCCCGTGCCGACGACGAACACTTGATCGGGGACGACGGGCGCCAGAGCGATCAGCATCAGCAGGGTCGTGATGCTCAGCGACAGCGAAAGCAAGCGGTACAGGCGACGCGATGCGAACCTCTGCCCGGTTTCGGACTCCGTCGCGGTGACCGCGGCCATTTGGTCTGGCGCCTCAGACCATGGGCAGTGGGAGGAAGCCGTCTTCGATCGCTCGACGGTACAGGTCGACCTTGTCGTAGGCGGGGCGACCGATCTGCGCGTACTTCGCGCGGATCCGTCGCACGTAGTCGTCGACGGTGTGCACGGTGATCCCGAGGTCATAGGCCACGGCCTGCGCCTTCACCCCGCGGGCGAACAGGGTCAGCACCCGCTGCTCCTGCCCGCTCAGCCGAGCCGCGTCGAGCTCAGGATCGGTTGAGATCGCCGACGCCCACTCCGTCGACAGTTCCATCTCGCCGGACGCTACCTTCACGAGTGTCTCGACCAGCACGGGGAGCGGCGCCGACTTGCGTACCAGGCCGAGGATCGGGCTCTTCGCCACCGACCGGATCAGATACGGATTCTCACCTGACGTCAGCACGAGTACGCGCGCGCCCGCGGCGATGAGGCGTTCGACATTCGCGACAGGAGAGGATCCGTCGGCCAGGCGCAGGTCCAGCACGGCAACGTCGATATCCGGATGCGCATCGAGAAGATCCTCGACAGTACCGGCGGAGCCGACGAACTCCAGACCTTCGATCCGAGACACGACGCCCTGGACGGCGACCGCGACGATGTCGTGGTCATCGATCAACGCGACGTTCACGGCGACCTCCCCAGGCCTCGGACAGGGCCGAGTGACACCGACAGTAGTCGGTCGATGGTGCGCGGTGCCATAGGTGTCGTGCCCTGGGAATCCGGGGCAGGAACGGGGACCGGCGTTGCTGTACGCACTTCGGTCGGGATCCCGTCCGCCGGTAGGCTCGGACGGTGACGGATCGGGAGCCGACGGGCGGGCGCGGAGCGGCCCTGCTCGCTCTCGCCGGGGCCGTCGCGATCGGCGCGATGACGGCGATCCAGGCACGGGTGAACGGCCAGCTCGGGGTGCGCATCCACAACGGCATCCTGGCCGGCCTCGTGTCGTTCGCCGTCGGCCTGGTGCTGCTCTGCGTGCCGGTGCTCCTCACCCGGTCCGGTCGCGCCGGCGTCGCGCGGCTCTGGAGCGGGATCCGCACCGGTCGCGCGCCGTGGTGGATGCTGCTCGGCGGTGCGTGCGGTGCTCTCACGGTCTCCACGCAGGGCCTGGTCGCGGGCATCCTCGGGGTCGCGCTGTTCACGGTCGGCGTCGTCGCCGGGCAGACGCTGCACGCATTGCTGCTGGACAGGGTCGGGTTCGGCCCGGCCGGGGTCGTCGCGATCACGCCCGGCCGGCTGCTCGGCGGGCTCTTCGCGCTCCTGGCCGTGGGCGTCTCGCTCGGCGGCGACGTGCTGGCCCGTGCGCCGCTGTGGATGCTCGTGCTGCCGTTCCTGACCGGCGCGGGGATCGCGTTCCAGTCGGCCGTGAACGGACGGCTCGGGCAGCGCATCGCGTCGCCGCTCGGCGCGACGTTCATGAGCTTCCTCGGCGGGGTCCTCGTTCTCGCCCTCGCGGCGGGCGTCAGCATGCTCGTCCGCGGCGCGACCCGCGCCGTTCCCGGTGGCGTTCCCCGGCGATCTCTGGCTCTACCTCGGCGGACTGCTCGGCGCCGCCTACATCCTGCTCGGCGTGATGATCGTGGCGCGGACGGGCGTGCTGCTGATGGGCCTGGGCGCGGTGCTCGGTCAGCTCGTCGTCTCGGTGCTCATCGACGTGGTCTGGCCGCCGGCGTCGGGGCCGGCGCCGTGGCAGGTCGTCCTGATGGTGCTGGCGGCGGTGCTGTCGGTGCTGGTCGCGCTGCCGTGGCGGCGGCGGGTCCTTCGCACGTCCGCGTAGCCGGATCCGTGTCCGCCGGAGCCCGGAGGCGCCGGTCAGCGCGGCAGGGCGGTGAGCAGCGGGCTCGGCGTCGACGGGCCGGCGGCTGCCGGGGGAGCGGCTCGGCTTGCCGCCCACGTAGAGCCAGCCGAGCAGCGCCTCGTCCGGGCCGAGCCCGTGCAGGGTCGCGACCTCGGGGCTGCGGGTGTAGTCGCCGGTGCGCCAGATGACGCCCCAGCCGGCCTCGTCCAGCAGCAGGCTGAGCATGTGCGCGACGCCCGGAGGCGACGGCCTCCTGCTCCCAGCGCGGCACCTTGTCGCTCGGCCGGTAGCTGGCCACCACGGCGATCAGCAGCGAGGCCCGCAGCGGCTTCGTCGGACGGATCCCGGTCGCCGCGCACGACCGAGATGGCCCGGCCCAGGCGCACGCGATCCTCGCCGCGCAGCTCGATGAGCCGCCACGGCTGCAGCGACGGAGTGGTCGGCCACGCGTCCGGCGGCGGCGATGAGGGGCAGCAGCTCCTCGCGGCTCGGGGCCTCGGGGGTGACCTTCGACCAGGACTGCCGGGCGCGGACGGCCTCGAGCGGGCGCTCATGCGCCGCTGTCGTCCGGATGGGCCGCGTCGGGCTGGAACGAGAGCGCGATCGAGTTCATGCAGTACCGATCGCCGGTCGGGGTGCCGAAGCCGTCGGGGAACACGTGCCCGAGGTGCGATCCGCAGTTCGCGCAGCGGACCTCGGTGCGCACCATCCCG
The DNA here is from genome assembly GCA_963791605.1 of uncultured Actinomycetota bacterium. Taxonomy (GTDB): domain Bacteria; phylum Actinomycetota; class Actinomycetes; order Actinomycetales; family Microbacteriaceae; genus Microbacterium. The sequence continues at coordinate 442,743 of CAWBTB010000024.1, forward strand.
AGGCGTGGTGTCCTCGATCAGCTCGACCGCCTCGGGCCGGACCGACTCGTAGAAGCTCGGCCAGCCGCAGCCGGAGTCGAACTTGGTGCCGCTGCGGAACAGCTCCGCTCCGCACGCGCCGCAGGTGTACAGCCCTGCGCGGTTCTCGTCGAGCAGCTCGCCGGTCCACGGGCGCTCGGTCGCGGCTTCGCGCAGCACGGCGAACTGCTGCGGGGCGAGCTCGGCCCGCCACTCGGCATCGGTCTTGGTCACGGGGTGCGACATGGATCCTCCCGGGGTTCGGATCCATTCTCCCGCGAACCCGGGCCGGCGGCGTCGTCGGCGCCGCGCGCCGCCGCGGCGCGGGCCGATCGCGGACGTACGCTGATCGGGTGACCGACCTCCTCAGCGACCGCGACCGGGTGATCCTCGCCTTCGAGTCGCGCCGGCCCGGGCACTCCAGCGCCAAGGAGGAGGCGATCCGCGCCGAGCTGCAGCTGACCCCGGCGCGCTACTACCAGCTGCTGGACCGGGTGATCGACACGGAGCCGGCACTGGCCGCAGGATCCGCTGCTGGTGCGTCGGCTGCGCCGCATCCGGGACGAGGCGGCGCGCGCCGCGCGGAGCGCACCGCCGCGTCCGCGGGCTGACCGGCGTCCGCCGTGCGGAGGCGCGCCGCGCCTGCGCGAGCGCGCCCGGCGTGGAGCGATCCGCAGGGCCGCGCCGGATAACATCGTGGAATGCCTGAATCCGCACGCGACCGATTCGACGTGATCCCGCATTCGCAGGGACGCGTCGGCGCCCACCGTGCCGAGAACCCCGGAATGCACGGATGGTTCGTGCTGCTCTGGGCCGCCGTCGCGACCGTGGTGCTCATCGGCGGTCGGCATCTTCGGGGCGATGGTCGCCATGGACAAGATCAGCTTCGGCGCGGCGCCCGGTCCCGACGGCCTCGCCGACGCCACGGCCACCAAGCCGGCACTGGACACCTCCTACGCCGTGTTCGTGCTGAACGGGACCACGGCGACGGGACTTCGCGACGGCGACCCGCGACACCCTCGTGAACGCCGGATTCCCGGCCGCCGCGGTGGCCGCGGCCGACGCGGACAAGCAGGACTTCACGACCACGACCGTGTACTACCAGACCCCCGCGGACAAGCCGGCGCGCGGAGGCGCTCGCGGCGCTGATCGGGGCGACCAAGGTCGCGCAGAGCGACGTGTACGCGAACGACGTGGTGCCCGATCAGAAGCAGCTCACCGTCGTGCTGGGCCTCGACCTCGCCAAGAACGCGCCGACCGCCGAGCCGACGCCGGCGGACACCTCGGGGACGGCTCGGCGGGCTGACCTCCCGGCGCCCTCCGGCGGCTTGCACTCTCAGGGGTCGAGTGCCAGACTGGGTTTAGCACTCGACTGATCTGAGTGCTAAACCCAATGTCTACGTCCAGGAGGGACGACAGTACTCATGGCAAAGATCATCGCTTTCGATGAGGAGGCCCGCCGCGGCCTCGAGCGCGGCCTGAACATCCTGGCCGACGCGGTCAAGGTGACCCTCGGCCCGCGTGGCCGCAACGTCGTGCTCGAGAAGAAGTGGGGCGCCCCCACGATCACGAACGACGGCGTGTCCATCGCCAAGGAGATCGAGCTCGACGACCCGTACGAGAAGATCGGCGCGGAGCTCGTCAAGGAGGTCGCGAAGAAGACCGACGACGTCGCCGGAGACGGCACCACCACCGCGACCGTGCTCGCCCAGGCGCTCGTCCGCGAGGGCCTGCGCAACGTGGCCGCCGGTGCCGACCCGATCAGCCTGAAGAAGGGCATCGAGAAGGCCGTCGCCGCCATCACCGCCGAGCTGCTCGCCTCCGCCAAGGAGATCGACTCCAAGGAGCAGATCGCCGCGACCGCGTCGATCTCGGCCGCCGACACGGAGATCGGCGAGCTCATCGCCGAGGCCATCGACAAGGTGGGCAAGGAGGGCGTGGTCACCGTCGAGGAGTCCCAGACCTTCGGCACCGAGCTCGAGCTCACCGAGGGCATGCGCTTCGACAAGGGCTACCTGAACCCGTACTTCGTCACGGACCCGGAGCGCCAGGAGGCGGTCTTCGAGGACCCGTACATCCTCATCGCGAACCAGAAGATCTCGAACATCAAGGATCTTCTGCCGATCGTCGACAAGGTGATCCAGGACGGCAAGGAGCTCGTCATCATCGCCGAGGACGTCGAGGGCGAAGCCCTTGCGACCCTGGTGCTGAACAAGATCCGCGGCATCTTCAAGTCCGTCGCCGTCAAGGCGCCCGGGCTTCGGCGACCGCCGCAAGGCGCAGCTGCAGGACATCGCGATCCTCACCGGCGGCACGGTCATCACCGAGGAGGTCGGCCTCAAGCTCGAGAACGCGACCCTCGACCTGCTGGGCCGTGCGCGCAAGGTCATCGTCACCAAGGACGAGACCACGATCGTCGAGGGTGCCGGCGACGCCGAGCAGATCGCCGGCCGCGTCACCCAGATCCGTCGCGAGATCGAGAACACCGACAGCGACTACGACCGCGAGAAGCTGCAGGAGCGCCTCGCCAAGCTCGCCGGCGGCGTCGCCGTCATCAAGGCGGGCGCGGCCACCGAGGTCGAGCTCAAGGAGCGCAAGCACCGCATCGAGGACGCCGTCCGCAACGCGAAGGCGGCCGTCGAGGAGGGCATCGTCGCCGGTGGCGGCGTCGCGCTGATCCAGTCCGGCGCGAAGGCCCTCGCGGGTCTCGAGCTCACGGGCGACGAGGCGACCGGTGCGAACATCGTGCGCGTCGCGATCGAGGCTCCGCTGAAGCAGATCGCGCTCAACGCCGGTCTCGAGCCGGGCGTCGTCGCGCACAAGGTCTCCGAGCTCCCGATCGGGCACGGCCTGAACGCCGCGACCGGCGAGTACGTGCGACATGTTCTCCGCGGGCATCATCGACCCGGCCAAGGTCACCCGCTCGGCGCTGCAGAACGCCGCGTCGATCGCCGGCCTGTTCCTCACCACCGAGGTGGTCGTGGCCGACAAGCCGGAGAAGGCCGCCGCTCCGATGGGCGACCCGTCCGGCGGCATGGACTTCTGAGTCCAGACCCCTTCCAGAAGGCCTCCGGGATCCG